>NWBN01000034.1:2996-6115 GCA_002633315.1 Bacteroidales bacterium Phil6 | reverse complement strand
GTCATTGCTCTCAACCTCCGTTTCGCCGGTATTGAGAAACTCAATGAATTTATCCACATTCACAAGAAACTTATTACCGGACTTAATATGCACGATTTTGTTCTGTTTGCACATCTGCCAAAGTGCTTTATATGAAATACCAGATTCATCTGCAAGAGTCTGTAACGGCACCATACGAGGAATGCGTACATCTGATACAATAAAGTTAAACTCCTGCTCTGGTAAAGTATTCGTATTATTTACATTGTTTTTCTTAGCCATTTTGTATTCTCCCTTTCGATTAGGGACACGAATACAAATTCATCTGAAATATTGTATTGTTGTCCATGATTTTTTGTATTTGCTCCGTCTGGACAACTGGACTATTCTTTAGTGACCGATTTATTTTATTCTCAATTTAGTTTTATCCCCAGAGGTTCCCAGATGACTTCTGGTGGACTTTTATCCTATACCATAGGAATACATTATCTTATGACTTCTGTTTAATCTGGATTATCCTGTGTTATTCTGGGATTATCCATTTATGCTGTTTCTTCATTTGAACTCCAAGCAGAAGGCTTCTTAAATGCGTTTACCTGTTTTTCAATGTTTCTTAGATGGAATCCTTGCATATATACAGAAGCAAGCCCCTGTTCAGCTTCTTTGAGTTCAGCTTCTTTCAATCTGTCAAAAGCCTGTTCAGAAGAAGATTTACTTCCCTCAAAAGCTCGCTCTCTAATCTTAGTAGATACCATATCAGCATAGGCTGGATATTTAAGCAGTTCCAAAACAGCTTTACTACCGATAACACCAGAATTGATAGAATCTGTCAAAATCTTTGTAATACGGTTTGCATGATTGCTATTCATTACTTTTGGCATAAGTGACATAAGCTGAAGTGCTTTGCTCTGTACTGCCTGTGTATCGTCCTTTTCATTTGCATAGTCATAACCACGATTACGGACTTCTTCAACCCTGTTATTCATACGCTCATATACAAAAGCATTTTCGGCAACCATATCTTGAAGTTTATTCTGGAGTTTGTCATAAATTTCATTTACCATGCTTTTATCTACACGCTTATACACAGAAATAAAATCTCTAACACTTGCTACCATAATACGAACATCATCTACTGTTTTGGCTTTTGCGATCTGCTCAAAAAGTTTGTTATAATTCTCAACGATAGTTAAACCGTTGTTTGCAATAGTATTGATTTTAGCCATTGTCTTAATCCTCCTCTAAATCATCATCAGGAGCATTGTTCCATTCTTGCTCCCATTCTTCATCTTCACTATGTTTTCCGTATGGTACAACCTCAATCACAATAGGAGTTGTTTCTTCTGTACCGTCTAAAAGAAAAGCAGTATTTGCACCATAAGCCTTGTCAATAATGTACTTACAAGCATTGAAACGGTCCTTGTTGTATCTGTCATTGGCAATTTGGATTATGCTTTGCAGAGCTTCGACGGTAGAAGATTTAAGCAACCTTTTGAATTGTTCCTTTTGTGATTTCTGCTCTGCGGTTTGCTTTGGTCTACCTTTTGGATTACCGCTTTGTCCTTTAGCGTAAGGCATAGAAAATCACTCCTTCCTACATATCATAGATGTTCACGCTCCTTGTTGTAGGATTCCAGTTCTCTATGAATTTCTGTTTTACTTTGTCTTGTGAGAGTTGAGTTAGAATCTCTTGTTTTTCCTGTATCTCTGCTTTGAGAGATTCAATCAGCATGTTATAGGCTTGCTTGCCTGTTTTGGGTTTATGCCTCAATGTAATATCTGCCGATATGCGTTCTACTTGCATTAGTGAACACCCCCTTTATTGATATTGCTCTGTTATCTATTTGTGTATCTGTCTCATATAATTATGGACAAGATTTGATTTTTGAAATTTGCTCAAATGCTTTATGAAATACCTTTTACACCCCAATAAATAGTGGTTCATGCTCAATTTGTGAGATTTTCAGCTTTTCAAGTTTGGGTGCGTAGGGTAACAATTTTTATAGCCTTTTTGACCCTGTTTTAACCTAATGAATTGTGCATAAGTTTGAGTGTTTTAAGTACATCAGTAGGAAGTCCAAACTTTTCATTGCTACGATAATATGATACCATTCGTTTTGAACTATCCGACATTTTCCTAAACGCATACCATTTTTTCAAAGCCTTGCGTAACACCTCAATATCTACAATCAATTCTTTGCACTTAATTAAGGTGTTACTGATTTCGTTTCCAGAATCAGATTGAGTAAGAGTTTCAAATACATCTTGCACACAAGCATTAAGCATAGGTGTAATATTCTTTTTACATATCTCGTCAAATGTTACTTGGTACTGGTCAATCAATATTTTGATTGCCTTTCTTGTAAGAATATCTTCTAATGACTTTTTGTTTGAATACATACGGTCAAGCATTCTATCTAAGTACACCAATTCCACACGAATCAGATTTGACTCAACCTTAAGATTGCCTGCTTGCCTTTGCTGAAAAGTTTTGTCATACACCTTTAATACCCATTCATGAGGTTTAGTTGTTGTGATACCTCGTTCTGGTTTCTTGTGTGTTTTTCCGTTTGGGTCAGTTTCTTTATAAACGGTAACCTTTGCAAATGACCTTTCAAATAATCGAATCACATCTTTTGGTTTGCAGTTCCCAATGCACTTTATTGTTAGATTACATTCCATTTTTGTGACACTCATCATTGAAAGAAATTCATCAGAATACTTATCTTTTAAGTGCTTTTGCAAATACAATCTCATGTGCTCAATCACTTGGTTTCTAACTAATTCAATTTTGATACAATCAGATAATTGAAATGGCTGCACATTATTTGGTCTGATTGCGTTAGGCAAATTCACATAAGCAGATAGTTTGCCACCCCAACAAGATATTTTCATAATGTCATTTCCAGAATCATTCGTAAGATTTTCCTCTGGAAGATTTATGCTTTCTAAGCCTTTTATTGTAAGTTGCAGTTGAAAATTCATTCCGTCTGCACCTTGTAGTTTTTTCTTTCCCATTCTCACACCTCGCCCATTGCTTTCTTTATATCTTTGATTATTGAAGCTGTTTCCTTGATAATTGCTTCGATTAAAACAATGTAGCTTTCAGCATAGTAATTTCTTTCGTCAGTCTTTGCTCC
>NWBN01000034.1:1366-2929 GCA_002633315.1 Bacteroidales bacterium Phil6 | reverse complement strand
ATCAATGCTGTTCAAGATTTCCCTTAACTTGATAAACTCTTCCTTAGAGAAAGTGATACCACGCAAAGGATATTGCAATCCGTCTCTGTCAGATACTCGCCATGCTCTTACATCAAACACAGGTTCTTTATCGCTCCATTTCACAATCGACACTTCTTTTGAAAATCCACGAAATCCGACCATGATTGTGTCAAGATGTTCTTTTACTTCGTACTCGGTAACCTTACCAGCATTACACCCAAATTCATGCTTAATTACTTTATTATTCATTTTCATTGTTCCTTTCATTTATTTTTAGATAACAAAAAAAGAGAAGCCAGTTAAACCTCGTCTAAAGGTAACTTTGCTTCTCTAAGCATTCAAAATATTAAATTAACTGGTCTTTTCCGACCTATATATATTATACCACATAATTTTCTGAAAGTACATAGGTAAAATAAACTTTTTTCCTTATTTTTCCGATTATTTTCTTGATATTATTTTTATGTATAATCATCAGATTAACCAGATTGACCCCAGATTGATTTTATTGGATTAACCTATATTTTATATATCCTATTCCTAAAAGTCAATTCTGGATTATCTGGGAATTTCTGATAATACCCATTAAATAAACAGTAATACAATAGTATAAAGTTGTTGTTTCAATTAACAAGATATAGAGAAAATTATGTGGCAAAAAATTGAAACTCATTTGTTCAGGTTAACTTTATTCAGTAGGATAGATAAATGCAAAAAAGCCTTTATTTATAATACTTTGTTGCTACTTTCTACCTTGAAAAAAGTAAAACTCAATGCTATGCTTTTGCTATATTGATTGTTGTGTCAGTATTATGCGTGCTGAACAAACAAGAACAATCATCAAAATCATATACTTCGCCGTTTTGCGCGTTGACCACGATGATACGCTTACTGTTGTACCCGTTGTAGTCCAAAGTATTTTGATCCACATTGGGACGAAATAGGTGGCCCACATCCGAGCGAGTGATCCCCTTTGCCGCCCACACCGGGCAAAGGATGTATTCTTCGCCTTTCTTTTCCGGGTCAATATATACCATATACCCAAAACGGATCTCGCTTAGCGAATAGACATAACCATCTGTCACTCGTTTTTCAAAAATCTCTCGAATTTTTACAAAAGGCAGAAGAGGAACATCTTCTCGCTCTATACTGATTTCCTTTGGTGCGCAAATGCTTGCGGAGAATCGGTCAGGATCTATGATGCTTGAATAAGTGATATTGAAAGGCACGGTGGGTTCATCGTCCGCCTGATGACTTCCACGCTCGCTATCAACGCCAAGGCGAAATACATTTCCTACAAGATAAGGTATGCCATGAAAGCTCGTATAATAGAGGGTATAATACCTTCTATCTTGTTCGGCGTTTCCCCGAACGACCCTGTAAAACGGTTCAAGCGTCTTATCATTCATTGATGGGATAGTTTTTCGCAGTTGCTCAAGCAACACGCTTGGCGCATCATCCCACGATAGTTTCTCATTGATCGAAACATTTTGCTCAATGATCGAGCCCACCTCGGCGCTTTCGGGCGTGTTATGTTTGAAC
>NWBN01000034.1:0-1299 GCA_002633315.1 Bacteroidales bacterium Phil6 | reverse complement strand
GGTGCGTCGATGGAGATCGTGTCACCGTTTTTGATGTGTTTGCCATCGCCCTTTTTCACGGTGTAGTCGCCTGTCCATCGGGCGGGGAGGCTCTCGCGTATCTCCCGAATGGAGACATACTTTGGTTCGGCCAAGGCGGTGACGGTGGTACAGATGAGAAGCGCCAGCGTCATGCATGCCGACAGGATACAAAGTCGCTTCTTCTCTGGCAATAAAAATCCCAAGAAACATAACAGCATTGTTATGACTGCTATCCAAAAACGCGAACCATGAAACGCATTACGAATCTCTTGACGCATCTGCTAGTTCACCTCATTCCAAGTTATGATATGCTTTACCAGTTGGCGGTCACTATTCTTGTTATGAAATGGATCTAGCAATTCCCCGCTTTGTGCATCAACCACTACAGACATGGCTTTGAGTCTTTGATTACAAAGTAGTATATCGTTGCTAAAGTCTGGGGTTTCTTGCATGGCATCCTGCATAATGACGCCACGCAGCTCCCAAACCGGAAGAAGGAAAAATGTCTTGGCAAAATCATTAGGGTCATCATAGATCATATACCCGAAACGGAGTTCATACGCATCTCTGATCAATCCAGCATTTATCCATTCTTCAAATGCTGTGATCACATCCGAAAAAGGCGCAAGGGGCACATCATCAAGACAAACGCCAATTTCTTGTGCAGGAAAAAAATCCAAGAGATAATCCTCCTTGGAAGCAATCAATGCTTCAATAATCCCCAACGGTCTTTGATGGTCATCCCCTTTCGCATTGATCGCATAATAACCCCCAACGATATATGGGATCCCATGGAACAATTGGTGGTACTTGATCTCGTAACAGCCCATATCCGTTACGGGTTTTTCTAGATCTATACCAACATATTCCGAGTCCTGTTTGATGCGTTGGTATTTCCTTGACCATGTCACTTGTCCTTGAAATTGAATTTCGATATGATCGATCTGGCTCTTATATAGAGAGACGAGTTCTTCTGCAAAATCTTTAGCCTCTTTAGGGCTTAGTGGACTATTTTCGGCATGGTCTGTTGTAAGAGGAAGGGTATAAGCCGAACCATCTCCATTCCATGAAGTTGCCGAAGATTGGGCAATCGTCAGTATTTCTCCATATCTAGAATCGTCATTATATAACGCAGTATTATAGGGCTGCAAATCATCTGCAAATCCGACTTTCATGATTGGCACTTCATCTACTTCTGGAATGTTGACATCTATGTCGACTACTATATCTCTGCCACGCACATCATATGCTTTATTCCATCGACCAAACTCAGACACT
>NWBN01000033.1 GCA_002633315.1 Bacteroidales bacterium Phil6 | reverse complement strand
TGGCAGAAGCATTGAAGCAGATATATGGAAAGATAGACCCCAAGTACGGAGAGACGGAAGTCAGGGTAATCGGCACGCGTCACGGAGAGAAGCTGTATGAGACGCTTGTTACGAGAGAGGAGATGTCAAAGGCGATAGACATGGGAAACTACTACCGTATTCCATGTGACACGAGGGATTTGAACTATGACAAATTCTTTACCGAAGGGAACGAGGATATATCGAGGATAGAGGATTACCATTCACATAACACGACACGTTTGGATGTCGAAGGCATGAAGGAACAGTTGATGAGGCTGAGATTCATAAGGGAAGATTTGGGGATAGAGAAGAGGTCGAAACCGAGAGACATAAGATCAGAATAGAGAAAAGAACTCCACCGAGAGTCACAGTAGTGACAGAGGGCAACTCCGCTCGAGATAAGACAAGAAATAAATAATAGTAAGAGATGAAGATATTGGTAACCGGAGCAAAAGGCTTCGTAGGAAAGAATCTGTGTGCACAGCTCAACAACATAAAGGACGGCAAGGCCAGAGGCTACGGCGACCTGACCGTATCTGAAGTATACGAATATGATCTCGACTCCACACCGGACGATCTGGACAGATGGTGCCGGGACTGCGACTTCGTGTTCAATCTGGCCGGAGTCAACCGTCCGAAGAATCAGGAGGAGTTCATGCAGGGCAATTTCGGATTCGCCTCTACCCTGCTGGATACCCTTAAGAAACACGGGAACAGATGCCCGGTGATGCTCAGTTCCAGCATTCAGGCCACACTTGCCGGCCGTTTCGGCACATCGGAATACGGAAAGAGCAAAAAAGCCGGCGAAGAACTGTTCTTCGAATACAGCCGGGAGACCGGGGCGAAAGTTCTGGTCTACCGCTTTCCCAACCTGTACGGCAAGTGGTGCAGACCCAACTACAACAGTGCAGTGGCCACATTCTGCCACAACATAGCCAACGGCCTTCCCATCCAGGTCAATGATCCGAATGTGGATATGGAACTGCTATACATAGATGACTTGGTCGAAGAGATGATATGTGCACTAAAAGGAGAAGAGCACTGCTGCGAGTTCGACGGAGTCGAAACGGTAATGAAAGTCGACGGACGCTACTGTGCTGCACCGCTGACGTATCATGTAAAGTTGGGCGAGATAGTTGACCTGCTCTACAGTTTTGCCGACATACAGAAAACCTTGATGATACCTGAAATGCCTTCCGAGAGTTTTGCCAAACGCCTGTTCAGTACATATCTTAGCTATCTGCCAAAAGAGAAAGCCATCTTCGATCTGAACATGAACACGGACGAACGGGGCAGCTTCACTGAGTTGGTCCGCTTCCTCAACTGCGGGCAGGTGTCCGTCAACATCTCGAAGCCCGGCATTACCAAGGGGCAGCACTGGCACAACACAAAGTGGGAGCAGTTCATCGTCGTGTCGGGACACGGACTCATCCGGCTCCGTAAGGAAGGCACGGACGAGGTCTTGAACTATGAAGTCAGCGGGGACAGGATACAGAGCGTAATCATGCTTCCCGGCTATACCCACAACATCATCAACCTGTCCGAGACTGAGAACCTCGTCACGGTGATGTATTGCAACGAGATCTTCGACAAGGACCATCCGGATACATACTTTGACCCGGTAGAAAAACAATAGGATATGGAACTGAAAACAGACTATTCGGACATACACTTTGCCGACAACGGCAAAATCAAACTTCTTATCATCGTAGGGACGAGACCGGAGATCATCCGTCTTGCCGCCGTGATCAACAAGACCCGCAAATACTTCGATGTTCTTCTGGCGCACACTGGGCAGAACTACGACTACACCCTCAACGGCATATTTTTCCGTGATCTGAAGCTGAAGGACCCGGAGGTGTACATGAATGCTGTCGGGGACGACCTGGGTGCCACCTGCGGCAACATCATCAACGCCAGCTACAAGCTGATGGTCGCCACAAGGCCAGATGCAGTGTTGGTACTTGGGGATACCAATTCGTGCCTTAGCGTAATAGGGGCCAAACGCCTGCACATCCCCATATTCCACATGGAGGCAGGCAACCGCTGCAAAGACGAATGCCTGCCGGAGGAGACCAACCGCAGGATAGTGGACATTATCTCTGACGTGAACCTGGCCTACAGCGAGCATGCAAGAAGGTACCTGGCCGAATGCGGTCTGCCGCGCGAACGCACGTACGTCACCGGCTCCCCCATGGCGGAAGTTCTGCGCGAGAACCTTGCAGACATAGAAGCATCGGACGTGCTCCAGAGGCTCGGGCTTGAAAAAGGCAGTTACATCCTGCTCTCAGCCCACAGGGAAGAGAACATCGATACGGAGAAGAACTTCCTGTCCCTCTTCACGGCCATTAACCGTATGGCGGAGAAGTACGATATGCCTATTCTCTACAGCTGCCACCCGCGCTCGCGTCACAGGCTTGAGGCCACTGGCTTTCAACTGGATCCTCGTGTAAAGGTCCAGCATCCGCTCGGCTTCCACGACTACAACTGCCTACAGATGAACTCGTTCTGCGTGGTCAGCGACAGCGGCACACTTCCTGAGGAGAGCAGTTTCTATGCCTCTATCGGCAAGCCCATTTCTGCCGTATGCATCAGGACCAGCACGGAGCGTCACGAAGCCCTTGACAAAGGCTGCTTCATACTCAGCGGCATAGACACGACAGGGCTTCTGCAGTCGGTTGAACTTGCAGTCCGGATGACCGCTGACGGCGACCACGGCATCCCCGTCCCAGACTACACCGACGACGTGTCCGGCAAGGTCGTGAAGATCATACAGAGCTATGTGGGGGTGGTCAACAAGATGGTGTGGAGAAAATATTAGATTCATTATGCAACGCTCGTACAACATAGACAGTCTTCATAGTGATATAATGAAAGGGAAGCCTGTGGTCCTGTTTGTGGGGGCGGGGATACACTATGCTCCAGGCCTTCTTGACCTGTCGTGGAATAAGACACTCAACTATTTGCTAAGAAAGGCACTTGCGTATATGTGTGGTGAGAACAATATCCCGCCTAATGTTTTGGACACCATTATGAGTACCCTGTCGCTTCATAGTAAGGATGCAGATCCCGACAACCCTGATTGGGTGAATCTCTACGAGGAGCGCAATGCAAGGATGAGTCCTATGGTGATGGCATCAATCATCAAGCACATTTTCAAGGGTAACTATCTCTCAGAACTCCAGTACTTCCTGTACAAGGACGAGCCCGCAGAAATTATAAGGCGTACATTCGATAGATATTACGCATTGGAGAAAGGCAAAACGACAGTAGGAGAAGTGCCGCAATTGTTCACCCTTTACCAGTTGGCACGGTTCATACTGCTGTATCCGGTAAAGGCAATAGTGTCATATAATTATGACAATTTGCTGACAGAAGCGACGGACATACTTTACAAGGACAGGTCCAAATACTTCACAGAGGAGGAACTTCAGGTTCTGGAACAGCGACCTTTCAACAAGCACAGAGAACGGATAATCCTTGTAGAGATACACAACAATATTGACTCCAATGAGAGCCATAAGGACATTATCCCGGTGTACCATCCACACGGTTATGTTCCGCCGCCGTACAAGGTGATGAGGGAAAGTAGTGAGGGCATCGTACTCAGCATGGAGGAGTACTACGACAGTACAAAGGATGTGTTCTCCTGGCAGACGGCCACACAGGAACACCTGTTGTGTCACTATACCTGCATCTTGGCAGGGCTATCGCTGAATGACATCACGATACAACGCATGCTACGTTATGCAGGGCACTATGGCAACGCGGACAAAATATACTATATGGGAGCATTGTCCCATAGAAACATCAGGGACATGAAGTACGAGACGGCATACAGGGCACTTATGGGAATACTTGCTTCTTTTTACACATCATACGGACTTGTACTCGTCAGCAGTGACAGCTATCACACGCTGTACAACGATTTCGGTAAGATTATCAATGAATACTGCATTAAATTTAATGACTATGGCACAGAGTGAAACAAATAATGGGAACTACAGGAAAGTAAAGACAGGTATTCCAGGGCTGGACACACTGTTTTTCGGAGGACTACATCTTCATCATTACTCCACAAATGTCGAGGAGGCTGGGATAGTGGCATCCAGAAATCAGGAAGGCATTGTCATCGCACTCCGTGGGCCTCGCGGAGTAAACAAGACCATGCTTGCAGTGCAGATGATGCACGGACTAACGAAGAACATCCACGAGTTCAGAAAGGATAAACTAGGGATACCCATAGTGTATTCGCTCAATAAGCGGGCGGACAACATGGAGAACATGCTGCTCAATTTCGTTCTGAGCAGGATTATAGAGAATATGTCGGGTCTGTGGAGGGAGCATATAGCGGAACACGGCAACAGTTCGGTGTTCTGCGATTTCCTGTTCGACACCAGCCTTCCGTTCGTCTTCCAGAAGGATGGAGCAGGAGACGATTCTGTCCTGCCTGACAATATCATCACAGGTTTGGACTCGTTCATTAGGAATAATATCATTACCTACAATCCTCGCACGGGAGCCCTGCATCTACGCAGAAGCAGACCTGGAGACGACACCCGCAACATGCTGTGCCGCAGAAGACACGACACCTTATCCGGCTATGCAGACGACCTTCGGTTAGGATGCCAATATCCTGCCTTGCTTAAGGGTGAATTTTTTAAGGTGAATGTGAACACATTCGGGGACGAGAACTATGGGACTAAGGAGAGACAGCCAGTATACGGCTACTTCGAGAGCAACAATGTGCAGAAGTTGAGCAATTTCATAGACTACTTGAATGGCTTGCAAGGGAAGTTCCTGAGTTGTATTGTCTTGGAGGGGTTTTCAGATTTGTCAAACGACGACCTTTCAAAAGTGGAGATTAACAGCCTGGAACAGACACTGAGAAAAAGTGCGTTGATATCCATAATTGTTTTTGATAAGAGGACAAAGAATATAGAGACGAATGCCGACATTGTGATAGACATGCGGCGTTCGTTCTCGGCCCAAGAGGAATATACCTACAATGAGCTGCAGATTACCAAAAGCATATTTCAGGAGAGTGTATTAGGCTGGCATCAGTACAAGAACAAAAGCACTGGAATAGAGGTGTATCCTAGCATACATAAGCTGTTGCATGAGAGAAATTTTTACGTCAATAATAGAAGACTGGACAGCCTTTTGGAGATAGATTATCCCCAGTATATGGAGATTGCTCTGCAGAATGGTGCGACCATTGAAAATGACATTACCGGTCTGTCTCTCTATGAACGATACATTAAGGAAAAGACAGATCTAAAAGAGGAGATTCTGGAGGATCTGTGCCGTGAAGATCCAATGACGGATTGCGGCAATACACAGTTACTTACAGAAAGACTTCTTATGTCCAGAATCATGCCTGCATTCAACGGAGTGCCACTCCAGACACAAGTATCCCCCGTGACTGCAATAATAGGCAACCCCAACACACTGAAAGGCTATCTTGCTAGTCTCAGGACTATAGACAGATGCCTTTCTGGCAAGAACACTCTCTCCATCCTTTTAGACAGGGACGAGCGTGTGATACGGAACTTTTTCAGGTTTCCTATAAAGGGTCTTGGAAAAGAGCACCAGAAGCTAATACGGAACTGCTACAGCCATATCTTTGTCCATCTGCTGCGTATGGGATGTATCTCGGCAGAGGAACTGTTCTACAATCTCAAGGAGCGGTTGGCATACTTCCCTAATTCCGGCAGGGGTATGCGTATCGTGATGGACAATCTGCACAACATAGATGTATGCTTCCCGTTCATTAAGTCCCAGTCACTTTTCGTCCCCACGCTGATCAACTTCTGTAGGGAGAAGGATATGGAACTGGATGTCATCTGCGACAAGTCTTCCTCAATGGCAGGCACCCTTTGTCTGCTGGCGGACAATGTGCTGTGTCTTGACAGAGATTCAAACAATCCGGATCATATAACCATCTATGTGGAGAAGTCTTCAATGCTCAATTTTGGTAAATGGCAGTACAGGATTGATCTTGAGAATCTGATTGGTCTTTTCCGCCTCCCAGATACCGGGGAGGGAAAGGGTCTTGTTGTTGACGGTACCAAACTGAATTGTGATGCAGTCCACAGGATAGGCAGCACTAAAAACTTCTGGCGACAGAAATACAATGTGTTTAGTGATAAGTAGGTGCTGTGCAGTCTTGTTCTTGGTAATTGAACTTGGTCGAGATGTGTTCCCAAGTGAGCCATATATCAAAAAAATACGTTAAAAATGACAAAATCTCTTAGGTACTGTGCAAGTGTTTGAAAATGAATATTTTTTGACTGATAACGGGAATTAAGCGATATTAATGAATTAAAAAATGTAAAACCATTGATTGTTATGATATGTTTGATGAACCATTGAAAAAAGTATGGAAAAATGGAAAAGTCGTTCATGATATGAAAGTGATTATGTTCGGAAAGATGCATGTGGTGCTTGGAGTCATATGAAGACTATAATAATTGGAAAAGCCAATATTGCTGGGGAATAGATTATGTGTACCCTAAATCCAAATTGAAAGCATTAGGTGTGCGGAATATTGATTGACCATATTGATAACCTAAGGTCAATGAATTGGTGCAAAAATGTATCAAAAGTGGTGACCATCTAGTATATCAGGCAACAATCAAATACGATGATATCAAAAATATTGAAAGCAATGAAGATGAAGTTGTGAACGAACATACACAGAAAAGGATTATTGAGTTTTATAAAGATTACGATATATGATGGGAAGTAAAAAAGTTCGTATGTTGAATTGTTTACTGCAGTATATATTACGATGGCTGTCAATGACGATTTCTTCTTAAACTTTTGGACACCGCAATACCATAAAGAAATGTGTGAAATCTTAGCAGTGTATGATATACAGTGGAGCATTCCAATGCGCGAAAGATTGAATGAGAAGATTCGTAACCAAAATACAAAATAAAGCTTTCTATAAAAGCACAATTTTACTTTGTTTATGTGTGATGCTGATTGGATTTGAAAATGATAGCAATGCAACGAAATACTATATATCTATGGTCTATTGCTCCATTTTTGTTTTTGTCATATAATTATTTCTATATTACCTGTTTGATATCTTGGAGAAGAGTTACGGGGATAATTATTGTACTATTTCTTGTGTTAAGTTTCCAATTTATCACTAATTGGACAGTTGTAAAGGATAATACATTCATAATCATAGTAAATAGATATCATAAGTATCAGTTAATTGCAGTGGTGTTATTGCTGGCATTACAGCAAGTTTGTTAAAAATGGCTTTTTTAAGCATCTATATAAGTTTATCTCAAGAACAAGGTAAATGTGGAGTATAATAAGTATGTATTTTCAATAGATGGTATAACAATAAAGATAAAAGTAAAGTGGATGTTAATTTGAATAAATGAATCTTTAGTGTCCCGTTAAAATGGGACGAGTTAAACAATTAGTCAAATAGCCCCGGAATCTGGGGATCATTTAGATCTTTGACATCATTGAAATTGGTCTTGTCGAACAGGTCACGCAAGTGGGTTTTGTCAGTCAATGATATGCTGAGAATCTGCAATACTTCATAGGTTGAGCGTTTCATCTTTATATCATGTCATGTTGGACAATAGCCACAAGACAGTATGTGATAATAACCACACTGATTTGTATGCGAACAGCGTTCTCCGTTGTGCCCCGGAACTTCTTTATCTTAAGATGTTGCTTGAGCCCATTTGAAGAACAACACAATCAACTATCTTTTCTTATTAAGATTGGCGACATCCAATGCAGAAAGTTGCTTCGCATTCGTCAGAAAAGTGAACGTATGGTCATCTTTCTCGTCGTAATATCGGATGAGTATGAATGATTCCGGATATTTCTTCTCGGAGAGATATCCGGTCAGTTTCACTTCCGCATCTGTCATTTTCTTTGGCATTCTTCGCTTCCATTTGACGGTCTTATACTTTAAGTTCGTCTTGGCTCTGACAACAAAGAAAGAGTCTGTAAGATGTATCCTGTAGAGTTCTTTAAAGGAGTCATAAGCCCTGCCGAATGTATAATAAGCATTTGGTTCATAATGGATTGAAGACATTGCCGTGGAATCATGCTTTGACGCGGTGGTTACAGTATAGAAGGCAGGAACTTGTGCTTCAATGTCATATAAGACATGAGCCTTTACTCCTCCTTTCTTACTTCGGAACTTTGCCCATGGGAATGTTGCAAGACATAACGGAATCGTTGTTGAATCAAACGCATATTTCTTTCCGGAAATGTTAAGGATGTTGGTTGCCCGCTTCTCGCAGGCTTCTTTCATCATATAGAATGCAAAGTCTTCGAAGATTCTGTAATCACAGTTCTGGTTGGCTGTGGCAAGAGTTGTCTAGGCTATTGGTTCACGACCTAACCCGAGATGATATTGCTTAGCCCTATGTGCCTTAAAAGCAACTGTCAAGTCTCGCAGGCTCTCACGGTTACTCAGTTACCAAAACATCATTGCTGGCATCTGATTCCAGCAAATGAAATGTTTCACATATCGGTTACCACTATACTTGCGAACATAGTTGTGAACTGAATTCTGTTCAGAATGGCAGTTAGTTGAGAGAAAACGTATTTGTCTTGGAACATAGCAGCTATTTGTATTTGACTGTAAAGTTGCAAATCAAGTCCGTTTCATTTCAAAAAACCATGTAATTAACTATATTTCAATAATTTTAAAGAACCATTTATCCACTTTTACGGGACAGTAAGTGAAATAATATTTAAAATAACAGAGCAATGATTAACGTTGGAATTATCGGATGCGGCTTCGTAGGTGGAGCCCTGAAGGATTGGTTGGAACACAATAATCCAGAGTGTAAACTATTCATCAGTGACCCGGCAAAGGGTTATCATGATGATATGAAAAACATCGATATTGCATTTTTGCAGATTCATGTGCGAACCGAAGATAATGGTACACAGGATCTCACACTCATGAAAGAACTTATTACGAACCTCCCGGACGTGCCTGTTTTTGTGCGTACTACCATTTTACCTGGTTCTAGCGAGTTGCTCTCTAAAGAGACTGGTCATTGCGTACACTATATGCCTGAGTTCCTTACTGAGCGTACCCATATCGAAGATTTTAAAAAGCAAACTATGATCTTTACCGGATCTGTAGAACTCCTTACAAAGATCTTTGTCGGTAAAAAATTCACCGTTATGACGCCACTTGAAGCAGAACTTACCAAGTATATGCACAATGTATTCGGTGCATATAAGGTGACTTACTTCAATGCATGCCGTGAGTATTGTGAGAAGATGGGAGCAGACTGGCGTACTGTACATACCGGTATACTTCTTTCTGGTTACATCAACGATACCCACACTCATGTTCCTGGTCCAGACGGAAAGTTCGGTTACGGTGGTAAGTGCTTTCCTAAAGATGTAAATGCCTTTACCAAGATAACCCAAGGTACTCCTTTAGGGGTCCTTCTTGCACCTCTACACGAACTTAATGTTCACTTTCGTGGGGAAGAAGAAATTATCTAAAACATAATTTGGACAAATAGCAGCGCAGTTGACACTAAACACACTTAAGTATGCACTTTGATACTGCCTGATAGTTCCAAAGTTATAAGCTGCGGAAATATAAGATAATTGCATAATTAATGAGTATGCAATTACAAATGTAGAAATAATTTCAGTATTCAAGGCGATAGACCTCTATAACTGATTCCCACAAGTACATGGTATACATCATCGTATCAGACAAGAACATCATTTCGATTAACTCTTGTTCCTCTTCCTACTGATGGGCACTGCGCTTCAGTTCGAACAGTTCTACATATCTGTAATTGCCGCCGAAGGATTTCTGAATACTGTACTTGCCAACTAATTATTGCGATTATCTATATATAGATATAATCGTTCTTGTTTTGTTTCAGTTTCCGTCATACAAACAAAACACAAAGGAGGCAATCGAACTAGATATCTAATCGTAGTGTAGATGACATTGAGTACCATTCTGCAAAAGTTTGAACGTGTTTGCAGGAAATAGAAACAACATCATCAGCTAATACAAATATTAGTCATACATTCATTGTAATTGAATTGATAGGTGTCAAACATAAAGGGCAAAATTATATATATGAACTCTTTGGCAGGAAAAGACAAACAACCATTAATTTTGATTACTCAATCATTCCCTTTCGGAATTGCAGAATCTAGCTTTCTAAAGGAAGAGATTAAATTTTTGGTAAGAGATTTTGATGTGCAAATTGTTAGCAGGAATATTAAGGATACACAGTATGTTGATGTACCTAAAAATGTAGTACTGTATAGATATGATGCATATTCCAAATACAACGCACTGATTCTATTGGTAAAAGCATTTTTTTCGAAACATTTTATTAAAGAAATATTTACAATCATTGGACAGAAAAAATTCTCGTCTAATCACGTTAAGATGTGTCTTAGAGTTCAAATGAGAACTCAGCATTTTGCAAAGTATTTAAAGGCTATTCGAAAGCAAATAAATCATAGTGTCATCTTATATTCGTATTGGAATGATTATGCTTGTTTTGCTGCTTCTAGAGTAAAACGTCAAGGTGATTTTTTGATTAGCCGATTACATGGAGGTGATTTATATGAGTTAGAAAGTAATGATAGGTATCAACCATATAAGTATATATATAATCAAAAAGTTGATTGGTTTTCATTTATCTCAAACAAAGGGAAAACCTATTTTTGTGAAAAATATTTTGATGTCTCAGGAAAATCATCTATTAATTTCTTAGGAGTTCCAGAACACTCAATTTTATACACATTCTCAAACAGAAAGGATGTTCGCCTTGTTAGCTTCTCATATGTACGAGATATAAAACGAATTGATCGTATTATTGATTCGCTTAGCGATATTAATGGTCTAAATGTGCATTGGACACATATCGGAGCAAGATACCTATATGACCAAATTTTACAATATGCAAAACAAATGCTGGGTGGAAAATCAAACATTGAATATCAGTTCCTAGGTGAAATGAAAAACGAAGAGGCATTAGATTATATAGCTAGTCATGAGTTTGATTTCTTAATCAATGTTTCTTCTACTGAAGGAATGCCCATGACAATGATGGAGGCTTTCTCAATGTCAATGCCTGTTATTGGGACAAAGGTTGGCGGGGTTCCTGAAGTGGTAAAACATAACCACAATGGCTATTTACTTGAAGTAGATTTTCATAAAAAAGATTTAATTGGAATCTTGCAGAATTATGCAAATCTTTCATTTGAGTCAAAATGCAACCTTAGGGAAAATGCCAAGGAAACATGGAAGAACAATTTTCATGATATTATAAACTATAATAATTTTACAAAATTACTAATCAATAAATTTAAACAGCATGCGATTAAATGAAATTGATTACTTGAGACCAATATTGTTTATTCAATTATTGTTCGTTCATGCTTTTACCATATACACAGTGACTTCTTGGGAAGTTCCAATTGGTATTAAAAGTGTCGCATTGTATGATTGGATAGCAAGAATTTCATATAGTTGCATGTAGGAATTGTTTACTTTTATCTCTGGGTATGTTTATTATTTTGTATCTGCCAGAAAAGAAAAGAGCATTAAGGACCTATTAAATTCTAAATTTCAGAGACTAATTATTCCATCAGCAATTTTTAGTTTATTGTATTATATTATTTTTACTAATTACAAGACATTCAATTTCCAGTTTGTATATGAATATAATATGTGGAGAAGGTCACATATGGTATTTACCTATGTTACTTGAGTGTTTCATTCTGGCATACATAGTAAAAGATGTAAAAAGACCTTGTTTGTATTTATTAGGTACTTTAATTATTTCTTCATTTTCCAGATGCCCCAACATCTTCCGCATTAGCCAAGTAGCTTACTACTTCTTTTTTTTCTATTTGGGCATTTTTGTGAGCAGATATAGAAATACAACCGTTCGATATATATCCGAAATGAGAAGCAAAATAATATTCGCTATTGGATTATTATTTGTTGCATCGCTTATTGTACTGTTACCATTAAATATTCAATTGAAATCATATCAGGCAGAAACTAGGATAAATGGATATTTCCTCGCGGCTCTTAGCAGGTTTATCAATATAATATATTCGTCAATAGGAATAGCTTTTTGGTATACTATTTCAGTTCATATAGCTAAGAGGATAACTCAAGTACCGTTTTGGATAAAACAGTTTAATATATTGAGCATGGGTGTGTATATATTTCACCAGTTTGTACTGATGTTCCTATATTATCATACATCATTGCCTGTGATTTGTGGTAGCTATTTCTTACCATGGGTTGCAATTGTTATTACTTTGCCTAGTTCAATATTGTTGGCATATCTGTTCAGATTGTCAAAAATTGGTAAATTATTAATATAACAATCACATGAAAAAGGTATATAGATTTTTGTACAGTTTACTAGCTAAAAGACTTCCGTTGTCTAACTCTAAGTATAATTTAGGTTCTAAACAAATTCGCTATTTTTTCGCAAAACATTTTGTTGAATCGATAGGCACAAATGTTAACATTGAAAAAGGTGCGACCTTTTCTTACTCAGTTAAAATTGGGGACAACAGCGGCCTTGGAGTCCGTTGTGAAATAAATGGAGAGGTGGAGATTGGAAAAAATGTAATGATGGGGCCAGATGTTATTGTTTATACTCAAAACCATGCTTTTCGACAGAAAGATACTCTTATTATGAATCAAAATTATTATCCGCCTAAGAAAGTTGTAATTGGTGATGATGTGTGGATAGGGCGCAGAGTAATAATACTTCCCGGAGTTCATATTGGCAAGGGTGCTGTAATTGGTGCTGGTGCTGTTATTGCAAAAGATATTCCTGAGTATGCCATAGCAGTAGGAAATCCAGTCGTGATTAAAGGGTATAGAGAATGACTATTCTATTTCTTTTTTACATATTTTCTCTGTTTCTAACAGCGATTAGTTGTAAGCGAAATCTATTAAAGATTTTTGGACTTATTACATTATTTATAAGTGTAATTTCGTTTTTTTATGTACCTACAGAGTCTGCCGATTTGTATAGGCATTTTTCAAATATTGAATTATATGGAAACATGGGACTTGAATGGGTGTTAGAAAATAGATGTAATTTAAACCCCTTGACAAGTTTGTTGTTATTTGCATTTTCATTCGTTGGAGAGCCTCATTTATTTACTAGCTTTTGTACTTTTATCACATACGGTTTTAGTCTTCTACTTTTATATAGAGCATCTAAATTCTACTCATTGAATAAATCGGTAATTGTATTGTTGACAATGTTCTTGTTATTCAACTGGAATTATTTACTTGTTGCAAGCAACTGCAGAATTTTTATGCTCTATGCTGTAATTGCTTATTTCTTCTATATGGAGTTTGTTGAAGATCGTCTTCACAAAACTGCATTAGTCGTTTATTTGCTTTCTGTATTATTCCATTATGGAATCTTATTAGTCGTTATACCACGACTGATATTATATCTATACAAGCCTGCTAACAAATTTGTATATCTTTGGGCTATCTTAATTGTCGTATATTTTGCATATTTTGGTATCCCAAAATTTCAAGCAATCTTCATAGATTCTGTATTAGATAAAGTAGAAGGATATAAAGAATATAAAGTGTTCGGGAAATGGCAGTTTCTTAACTCATTACTATGTGTGATGCTTTGCTGCTTTTATGCGTTAAGGAAACGGACTCAGTTAATAGCTATAAAGCGCTTTTGTATACTATTTTGGCTTGTTATCATTTTAATCTTTTTGCAACTATCCAATTTTCAAGTAATTTATCGAGAATCAAATCTGGTAGCCTCACTTTCCATTGTTATCTTTTCTCACATTTTGAGTAGAAATAATGATAAAATAATGAGACAGATAATTGGATTGCAATCTATTATTACAATAGTATATTCATTTGTTTATGTATATCCTCACATGGACTTTATATTTGTAATATAATGGCACTAATAAAAGACTTTTCAAAAATAGCAGGCAGTTCATTTGTCAATTTTCTGATAGGTCTAATAACAACGCCATTGATTACAAGATTGGTGGAACCAGAGCAATATGGAAACTGGTCATTGTTCTGCATATATAGTAATGT
The DNA here is from genome assembly GCA_002633315.1 of Bacteroidales bacterium Phil6. Taxonomy (GTDB): domain Bacteria; phylum Bacteroidota; class Bacteroidia; order Bacteroidales; family F082; genus Limimorpha; species Limimorpha avicola. The sequence goes on along the minus strand of NWBN01000033.1, from coordinate 25,291 downwards.
TCTATCAACGATATTGTTATTAGGTACTGATTACATAATTGTCCGGTACTATTATCAGAATGAAGATAGATCTTATAAAAATAAGCTTACGCGTTGGTGTTTCCTGATATCTTCTATTGCTATTCTCCTTTCTATTATTCCAATTATACTCGCTCTAACATATATTCGACCTAATTGGAGTTGGTTCATCTTGTGCCTACTCATTGCAAACGTATGGGTGAATGTGATTAACCGGTTAGTTAATCTACTATTACGTTTTGAGAGCAAAATCAATGTATTGTCTATTACAACAATTCTTCACAAAATCTTTTTTGTTTCTATAGCTGTTGCAGCTCTTTATTGTATTGCGGAGCACGAATTTGAGTTTCTTTCAATAGCCACGGTTTTTTCAACAAGCATAACTATAATCATATGTTTGTATTTTATTCGCTATTTGTTTGGCTCTGAAAGGTCGAAAAATAATTATACACTTCACAAAAAGGAAATGTTTTCATATGGACTGCCTTTAATGATTTCGGGTTGTGCCTATATTTTGTTCCAGGCTACAGACAAACTGGTTATTGGAAGATTTTGTTCGGATGCAGATCTTGGCATTTATTCTAGTGCAGCAAGTTTTCTGTCGTTATTCGCAATTTTACAAGGTTCATTTACAACAGTATGGTGGCCCACTGTCATGAAAAACTATGAGCATAATCCAGAGAATAAGGCATTGTATGTTAAAGCAAATGATGTAATTTGCCTTGTAATGGTTATAATAGGATTGACCTTTATATTGTCGAAGGATTTAATAATTTTACTTCTTGGAGAGCATTTTAGAGGGGCCGTGGTTATTTTACCATTCATAATATTCCAACCGATTCTTTATACACTTTCTGAAACGACTGTTGTTGGTTTAAACTTTCAGAAAAAATCAAAAGCTCAACTATGGATTACAATCTTGTCTTTAGTATTTAATGTAACTGTGAACATTATTTTAACCAAAAAATTCGGTATAATTGGTACTTCGATTGCTGTTGGATTGTCATACATATTCTTTTTGACATTGCGCACAATACTGTCATACCATTATTATAAGGTCAATTATCATTTTGCAAAGATGTACATTAGCGTATTTATGTTATTTCTTCTTGCACTTATTCATACTATCTTTCCTGGTAAAATTATTTCATATCTAATAGTGATTCCATTATATCTCTGTATTTGTATAATGTATAGAAGTATAATAAGTTATGCATTTAATAAACTTATGATGGAGATAAGTCGAATTCGCAGCAAAGTATAACCGGCAACAAATGAGAATCGTTCAAATCAACGCAGTATATAAGTTCTTAAGCACAGGACGTACAACCATGGAAATGCATGAGTATTGCATGCAGCATGGTGTAGAATCCTATGTGTTTTGTCCAAACATAAGCGACGAGGCCAATAATATATATCAAATCAGTTCAAATATTGATAGACAACTTCATGCGGTTGGCTCGCGAGTATTCGGCATACAAGCATTCTTTTCTCGTCATTCCACGAGGAAGATGCTGAAAAAAATAGATAAAATGAAGCCTGATGTAGTAATTCTCAGGAATCTCCATGGAAACTATATAAACGTGCCCATGCTTCTGAAATACTTAGCAAATAATGATATTGCAACGATAGTTGTGATGCATGATTGCTGGTTTTTTACCGGCCATTGTACACATTACTTTTCAAACGGATGTGACAAATGGCAGACGGAATGCGAGAAATGTCCACTCATAAAGGCAGATAACAAGAGTTGGTTTTTTGATACCAGCAACTTTATGTTCCGAAAGAAGAAAGAACTGTTTGATGCTATCTCTCGCCTTGGTGTGATAGGTGTATCGGATTGGATTACAAATGAAGCAAAGAAATCCGTTATCCTTTCTAATGCAAAGGTATTCAAGCGTGTTTATAATTGGATTGACCTTGACAAGTTCTATCCGAGAGACACTTCTCGTTTAAAGGAGAAGCTTGGAATTAATGATGAGTTTATTGTTCTTGGGGTTGCCGCAAGTTGGGATAGTCACAAAGGATTAAGTCATTTTGTTACTTTGGCAAAAGGAGCACCTGATATTATAGTAATATTGCTTGGTAATCTCAATGAAAGAATTCCTGACCTAAGTAACTTGATATCTGTAGATAGAACTGCAAATGTAAATGAATTGGCTGAATACTATTCTCTGGCAGACACCCTTCTTGTTTGCTCACCTCAGGAGACTTTCGGTAAAGTTGCGGCTGAGGCTCTAGCATGTGGTACACCTATTATCTCAAATGACCGAACAGCCAATCCGGAAATTGCTGGTAGTGAGTGTGGCTTTGTTACGCACAATAATGATGATACACAGATACTTCTCGCAATTAAAAAAATCAGAGAGTATGGAAAAGCTAGTTATTTAAAAAAATGCATTGAAAGGGCAAAGAATAATTTCCTTTCAAGCAATCAGATAGAGGCCTACCTTAACGTAGCTCGAGAACTGATGGCAATGAAGAAATAATATTGACAATAAATAAAAAACAATGATAAACTTTACAGTAGGGCTAGTACGGTCCTCTGATGCTGTACGTGCCATTGGCGCCGAATAGATACCTTATTTTAGAGACAATACATTAGGACTAACATCTAAAAATAACGATAAAATTAATTAGGGATAATCGCGAAATAGTTAGAAAATCTTAATCAATTGATTGTTAAATTGTTACAAATTGCATCTTAGCATGCGGAAATAAAATTCCCTCGAACCTCGTGGAATAGGTCTTTTCGGGGGAAATGAACTAGAAATGCTCATGGCGAAGATACGAAATTTATCTGAATTGCAACAGACGATTGTGTTTACTGAGTTTGATTTTTATCAGCATTATGAAGAAACCTTCAAGGTGTCGGAATTGAGTCGTATCAAGTCACTTCTTCCATTGCGTGAGATGTCGGTGAAGTTTAGCTTGGTAGAAGAGACTCCGAGGAGTTTTGGTGTGAATCGCGGGAGGAATTCCTGCTTCAGCTCGGAAGGGGAAATGGCACTGATGCTCCTGAAGATGTATACCGGTTTGTCAGCTCCGAAACTGATGGAAGCCTTAAACGGAAACATCCATTACCAGATATTCTGCGGTGTGCGTATCAGTCCTGCAAGTCCTTTGACGGACTACAAGCTTATAGACGATATACAGTTGGAGTTATCCAGTAGTCTGAAGGTCCAGGAACTGTAGGAGGTACTTGCGGATGCCTGGAAGCCGTACATGAAAAACCTTGATACGATATATACTGACGCGAGCTGCTATGAGAGTCAGATGAGATATCCGACCGATGCGAAACTGCTATGAGAGTGCGTGAAAAGGACATACAGGATGATATGCGGCATAAGCAAATCTCTTGAAGACATAGGATGAGGACCAAGTACAACGATGTGGCGAAGGCGAATATGGCTTATGTGAAGCATCGCAAGCATAACAGGCAGCAGACCCGCAAGATAATCCGTCGTCTTCTTAGTCTTGAGTGTAAGATGCTGGGCGAAATCCGCAAGCAGATGAGGACTCATGAAGACAGGAAGTTGCTTTAAGACAAGGATATGAAGCAATTGGAGACGATGACGAAGATATACAGACAGCAGAAGAACCACTTTGTGAGCAGTGATTCAAGGGAAAGCGTACCTGACAGAATCGTGAGTGTGAGCTAGCCTTACATTCGCCCGATAGTCAGAGGCAAGGAGGTTATGACAGTAGAGTTTGGTGCGAAGTGCAACAACTTCCGCATAGACGGGATATCGTTCATCGAGAAGTTGTCGTTCAATGCTTTCAATGAAAGAGCTTGCGAGAGTCAGGGCTACCGCGACGGAGGGTTCATCCGGAACGCAGAAAAAGCATTACGGCTTGAGAAAAGTTGCAGCGAGGATAAAGTCCACCGAGAAGTTGATGATCTTTTTCGAAATCCATATGGCGAATGTTGTTCAGTTGGCGGGAAGAGAAGCGGAAAAGCTGGCGAAAGCCGCCTAGAATTGGCAAACTGAGTAATTTGTAAGGAGTGGTGGCTCAAGATGTAATGAAAAAATTGGCCCGAAATCGAGCCGATGATATAGAAAGACGATGAGTTTAATCGGAAAAATCAGGAATAGTCTGCCGCTTGACTCATATTGAAGGAATTAAACGACTATCCCTACTTTATGGTAATGATTTTGTGCTGGAGCCGGTTCAAGTATGTATGGTTCCATGAAAGGCCGTTCACCAGCGAAAGTGCATCACTGGCCCATGAGAAGGTCTTCGGATACTTTCATGGTGTCAGGCTATATCATATATGATCAGGATGTGGTCTTCCTTTATGACGAGAACATCGGTGACTATAGGCTGACGACAGTCTTCGGGAGCTATGGAAGAGCCGTCTGTTCAAACCTGTCTTCTGCCGTCTTGCGGATCCGGAAAGCAAAGGCAAGGTCGAGAATGCCGTGAAATACGTCAAACACATCTTCCTGCTCAACCGTCAGTACAGCATCCTTGAAAAACTGCAGGAGGAAGCGGAGACCTGGCTGTCCAGAACAGAAAATGGCATGGTCCATTCCACAACGATGAAAATTCCGCAGGAGCAATGGTACATAGAATGCAGGTCCCTGCTGCCGCACATTCCGCTCGCACTGTCGTCCAGAACGGATGCGGACCATCAGGTCATGAAGACCAACAGCGTCCGGTACAGAGTCAACATATACACTCTTCCGATAGGCACCTATAAGGGCGAAGGCATCGTGGTATATCTCAAGGAGGAAGGCATCAGTCTGGTCATAACCGATTCCGACGGGCACGAGATAGCCCGACACATGATGCCCTCTGTGAGCGACCAGAAAGTCATCAACAGCAACCACTTCAGAGACATGTCGGTAAAATTGTCCGAATACTGGGAAAAGGTTGAAAACATGTTCGGCGACAATGATGTGGCATCCCTTTTTGCAGCCAGGCTCCAGGAAAGATATCCAAGGTATCTACGCGACCAGCTGGCAGTGCTTCATGAGTGTATGGTCAGCTATGGACAGGAGCCATGCGACAAGGCACTGGCAATCTGCTGCGAGAACAAACTTTTCAGTGTGGGCAGCTTCCGGGAGATTGCCGAAGGCCTGCATCTGGCAGAGAAGGACACGCCCGGGTATCTGTAAAGACAGGCGGCGACGGCAGGTCGCGTATGATGGCGAACTTCCAGCCCGGGACATCATCCATAGACACGTACAACAACCTTTTCACAGAATCCTGACATGGAACATACCGACAAACTCTCAATAATATGAAACCACTCCAGGATACTGAAGCTATCCTGGAGTGGAGCGAATGTGGCAGAGACACTTGTGAGGGCACAAATCGCTTCACCTAGTTACGATGACTTTCTTATAGTCCTGATGCAGTCTGAAGTGGCATCTCGTGAAGCGCATCAGAAGATATTGCGCTTCAAGAATGCCCGTCTGCCCATGTCCCATGACCTGGACCAATATGACTTCACGATGTCCAGCGGTCTGTCGATGACACAGCTGCATCAGTTACACGAGCTGCACTGGGTTGAAGCAGGCTTCAACATAATGCTTGCTGGACCGTCTGGTGTCGACAAGACTTTTATTGCTGCTGGACTATGTGCAGACGCCATAGAACGTGGATACCGTACATCATTTCGTACCATGGATGAAATACTCCAGACACTCTGGACTCGTGACATGACATCTGTCGGCAGGTCCGACTACAAAAACCTTAGCTCCTATCATGTAATCGTTATTGATGACTTGATGAATATAATCGTTGACATAGAGGAAGGGAATATGCTCTTTGCATTCATCAACTCCATGTATGAGACGACCTCGTTTATAATAACGACCAACCGTTCTCCGTCAGAATGGGCACAGACAATAGGAGATGAAGTTCTTGCAACCGTTATCCTTGACCGTCTGCTATATAAATGCGAGCTCATACAGCTCTTTGGCAAAAGCTATAGAATGGTCAACAGAAAAACCATATTCGAACACTCCCAAACGGAAAACAAAAATGAAAAAAGCAGGTTATAGCCCTTCGGACAACATCCGCTGTTTGTTTGCATCTGTCAGATAAATCAATACCTTTGCAATGCTGCATCGTTGTTACCGATTATGATGTACTTCTCGTTACTGTTTACATCTGCTGCGGATCAAGGGGATGACACGTTCGACATTACAAAATAATACTTATATTTGCACTGTTATCCGCCAAAATGGGTAACTAACATATTGGTGAAAGTGTTTTCGCTATATCCTTTTTATGAAATCTGACAGTTTCAAATGAAAGCAAAGAAGACGACAGTACCATCACTTGTATTGGCTTGTGTATTCAACGCAAACGATACGAGTGTGGGGATTGTTTCAGTCTGTTTGCTTTCGAGTTTTGTCAAAACATCTTAAAAAACAGGCGAATCGACCTCACACTTTCTTTATTAATAATTATCGTTTTTGGGGTCTGACGATACCTAAATTAATAGTTTATATGATACAAAGCTATTTCGGCTCTATAATTGGGAAATTCTCCCTATGGATGTTTCTCTTGTTCTTTCCGTTATCATGTTGCGCCAAAATGTCAAAGCATTCTGACAACAGCATGGAAGAGACTGTTGCAGTCAAACTTTATTCAATCTCACAAAACATTACATTGGACAATCTTGTTGACAAAAAAGTACGATATGAAATACTAGAAAATTATCCAATATGCGAAGGAAACGAAGCATTTGAAATCTATCAAGATTTAAAAAACAGTATTTCTGAAATCACACTAACTGAAGTTCAGCCAGACAGCTATAAATCAGTCATGTCACCAGAGTACAATCCTCATTTTTTTGTTGAAATTTTCATAAAAACAAACGACAGTACTCTATTTACAGATTGTGACAAGAAATATAATCTGTACATAGATACCACGAGCGGCAGATTCCACATAATATCATTTGAGGAGAAAAACAAAGTAATGATATCCCAAATAACAGAAGACAGAAATTTATCAAACAAAATGTTAGAAAAAATACAACAAATTTTGTCAGTAAAAAAAACAACTGATACCTATAGTGAAACACTAGTAAATATTTCTAATATCTCTGAAATTACTGACACCATTGTTGCATCAGTAATCAGTTCTGGGAAAGTATCCTCAGTCTACTTACTAGACCCTTTAAATAAAGAAAAGAAAGAGAAACTTCAAGGATATTCTATAATAGAGCAGTCCTCCGATTTATCTAAAGCAAAACAAAAGAAAATCCGTTCACTATTAGTATCAACTGATGCATATAAAATTAGCAATGTTGTAGTTAATGCAACATTCCTTCCCGATGCCGCTATAAGCATTGATAATAAAGAAAGTAGCATTGATTTCCTATATTCATTTTATAGTGATTTTATGAAAGTCTTCTGTGGAGGCAACGAATACACTCTCAATATTTCACCAAGCAGGATTGACTGGCTTTCTATTTTTATTGAAATTTTCCCTAATGACGAATTTATAAAGAAATACCAAAATGAATAGATTATTTTTCATTATAATCTCTTTTTTGTTCATTCTCCCTACTTCTGCTTTCGCTCAAACACTACATGCTTTGATTTTTGTCAACGAGCAAGAAAATGGTCGCGAAATAGACCGCATGGCTGACATGAAAAATATGTACTCTTTTTTCGGGAATGTGGCCTCCGCCATAGATTATACCTACAAACCCAGAACTTTCAGTGACATCAATTTTACTGCAAAAAAAGTTAAGGAGAGTATATCACAATTGTCAGTTAACAGCGGTGACGTGGTCGTGTTTTATTACAGCGGTCACGGATACAATGATGTTACTAATATATGGCCGACACTGAACCTAAAAGATCAGGATTTTAGGGAAATTGAAATTCTCAAGCTATTGAAAGAGGCTGCCGGAAATGCAAAACTAATCTTGTGTATAGCGGATTGCTGTAACAAGCAATACACAAGCCACTATGACTTTACATCTTCCTATGATTCATTTGAAGATGTAAATAAAAATCCTATAAAACAGCTTTTTACAGGGTTTAAAGGGAAAAAAACAATTATAATGTCAGCCAGTAAACAAGGACAATACTCTTGGAGCGATACCCGCTATGGAGCAATGTTTGGCATTAGTCTGCGCAAAGCTATAACAGAACTGACTAATCATAATTCTGCTACGTGGGATATCGTTATGCTTAGGGCTAAAGAATATACTTTAAGGTATTCTGATGGCAAACAAACCCCTCAGTACAATGTAACACAATCTGGAGACCCTTTTGAAGAATAGCGATGAAAAAACTAATTATATGCATCCTGTCAGGGTTATTTTGCATCACTCTGTGTCAGCAAGTTTGTGCTCAAGGCACATTCCATTTCATATATTTCTCTGATACAAATGATTCTGAAGTTGGTAAAAGTTCAGAAGAGGCCAATAGGTATTTCATCAACAACTTTATCCCTTTAATTCAAAAACATACTGGGATGGCCATTAAGAAGTATATCTGTTACGGAAGTGACTTTACAAGAAGTAAACTTAACGGAGTGATTTCTTCCCTGTCAACAAATTCTGACGATGTAATATTCTTCTACTACACAGGACACGGGTATAATGATGGGACGAATGATTTCCCTGTTCTGACATTAGGATTAAGAAGTGACGACATTAATACAAGGACAAAATCCTTGTTATCCATTTACAATACTTTGCGGGCAAAGCCTCATCGTCTATTGTTCGTTGGAGCGGAAGCTTGCAATGCAGTATATCAGACTCGACAGGTAAAAGGGAACTATACCGCAGGATATGATGTGTTCGAAGGTGAAAATACGAAAATCAGAACTTTGTTTAGAGAATCCAGCGGAGACTATCTAATATCCAGCAGTAAAAAAGGTCAAAAATCTTTCTGCCCACTTGGAGGCTTAGGATATTTCTCTTTAGCATTCAGGGATGCTCTTGACTCACGCAGTGGTGGAACAACATGGTCTTCTTTCCTTAACTCCGTATCACAAAAAACAATGGACTATGCTGACCGGTACGCGGCCGAGACACAACAACCACAATGGTTATCCGGTGCATATTCCGACTCCAAAGCTAAGATTGCTCAAAAAACATCATCTTCGTATATATCAATTTCACCCCAGTCAGTCTCTTTTTCAGCATCTGGTGGTACGAAGACATTTAGTATTTCCGCAAGCGGATCTTGGTATGTGTCCGTTGACACTGACTCGTGGGGAACTCTCACAAAGTCAGGAAGCACTTTAACTTTGAGAGTGAGTGAAAATAACAGTTCAAGTTCGCGTAGCGATTACTTTAAAATAAAATGCGATGAAAAGGAAGTCAAGGTATCAATCACACAAAAAGGTAAAACATATACAGCTCCAACCAGCAAATCAATTCAGGTAGTCACAGAAATCTCTTGGATGGTTGGCTATGTTACTTATACTGGATTAATGGTAATATACACTGATAACACAGGTATTTTTAAAATAATCTCACCAAGTGTGATTATCCAAGACGCATATTTTAATAATCCAGGAACAGGATACACATATTTTCGTTGTTCCAATCCACGATATGCGAATGGAAGTCCCGCAACCGGATATTTTGCAGACAATTTCGTAGTGTACCCCAACGGACAGATGTATGCTTGCGATGCTGCTGGTGTCTCATCTATGATGGTTGCATACAACATTATTAATTCCAACTACTGGCAAACAAAACTCAATTACTATGGATTATAACCAATCAACAGCTATTAATATGAAAATAAAATTCTTGTGTTTAATTTTTGCTGCTCTATGCCCAATGCTTGCATCAGCGCAAGACAGCACATCCGGTGTTCTAAACGGTCACGGGTGGATTGATTTAGGTCTTAGTATAAATTGGGCCACTTATAACTTAGGAGCAGATACAACAGATGATTATGGTGATTTTTATCAATGGGGAAATCGTATGGCAATATACAGGACACGTGAAAGTGACAGAGATGCCATTAAAGATTGTGCTGCTTGGAATAAAAAACTGGCAGATATATCAGGAAACATCATATATGATGCGGCATCAGCTAACTGGGGGATGAAGTGGAGAATACCAACTGTGGGAGAATGGAGGGAATTACAAGAAAAATGTACATGGGAACCTCTATACAACGAATTAAAATGGCTCATTGGATTTCGAATAATCGGGCCAAATGGCAATAGTATAACGCTGCCAAGTACGTCCTATTGGAGTTCCTCTCCTGATGACAGAAAAAATGCATATTGTATAGATGCAAGAAACGAAAATAGGCAAATAACTACATGCCCTCGTTTTTGGCAAATTCACATCAGACCTGTCACCGATAAATAGTTCTTTGCATTAAAGTATCACTTATGCAGGGAGTCATGACAGCCTCTCTGAGGTGGTTGCGAGATTGTACCGATGTGTATAAGCAGCAACTCTCCTTCGAGACTGTAAATTAATTAAAGTGTGTCAAGTAAAGGAAAAAGAAATTATTAACTTTCCACACTTTAATTATGGATACTGTTCCAAAAAGTGTGTCTGAGATAGGATAATAAAAAAGTCTACAGATTTTTTAGATTTGTAAAAGCAAAATAAACAAAAACTAAAAAAGAGTAGACTTTATGGACTTTACAAATGAACAACTTTCCGAGCTAATATGCAAGCATATGGAAAAAGAAAAAGGGTTACAGTACCTGATGGAGATAATGCTTGAGAGTCTTATGGTGTCGGAACGCAAGAAGTATCTACAGGAAGCGGGCCTGTCAGGGAACAAGTGCAACGGCTACCCATCCAGGCAGGACATATGGGCACGGACGGACACTGATATTCCGTATACCACGTGACCGCTACGGGAACTTCCATCCCCGCATACTGGTCATACTGCGAGATCAGGAGGAAGAGTGCGAACGTCTGGCAGATACGTTATACACCAAAGGCCTGACGTTGGAACAGGTCGGAGAAGTGTTTGCCGACATCTACGGGGGAGCACTACAGCAAGGCGAGCATATCGAGGATGCTTGACTATCTGCGCCGTGATGTCACGGAGTGGCTTGAACGCTCGCTGGAGAGCTATTATCCTTTAATGTTCATTGACTGCGTCCATATCAAGATCCACCGCAAGCGCAGCGTTGATACGGAGGTTTTCTATGTCATCCTTGCCGTCAAGGAAGACAAGACCAGGGTGGTTCTCGGCATCTACAACATGCCTATTGAAAGCGCTCTTAGCTGGGGTAAAATGCTCAATGACCTTTACGAGAGAGGTGTCTCGAGAATCAGACTTATACGCGCGGATGGTCTCAAGTGACTTGATAATGTCGTCAGCGAAGTGTTTCCCGGCACTAGTCTCCAGAGATGCACCACTCACTTGAATCGCAACATACTGAGCGATGTCCTCAACAGTGACAAAGGGGATGTGGCTGACGATCTGAGACAGGTCTTTCGTACGGGAGACAGAAACTATACCGTGGAGCAAGCCTGGGACGAGTGGCAGCGGTTTTGTGCCAAATGGGGCAGGTATTACAGAAGTATCAAGAGACGAGGCGAGGACGCTTCCTACAAGGCATATTTCACTTACCTAAATATGAGCACCGCATCCAGTCCATGATCTACACCACTAACTGGGTAGAGTTGCTGCAGAAGGATTCCCGGCGGGTTACGAGGATGCGCGGGGTCATGCCCAACGAGGAATCGGTCATCTTGCTTATGGGAAAGACAGCCATGGACAAGAAGTCCTACCTGAGGTAGGTCCCGAGAATCGATCTTGACAGGAATCTGTTCCCGGACGAATAAAAATGCTCATCGGCAGGCATGCCTGCCGATGAGGTAACCAGATAAATTGATATATTTGCAAAACTAAGAGGTCTGAAGACTCACTACAGACACACTGAATGAAACACTACTCATATAATTATATATTACTATTAAGTTATTACCTTATGAATATCCTAGTTATTACGAAAGCTGTATGGGATGATCGAATCGCTAGTGGCAATACTCTTTCAAACTTCTTTGAGGGATGGAAGTTCACAAATTTTTATTGATTATATTCAAGAGATGCTAAACCGAATAATAATGTCTGTAAGGAATATTATTCCATATCACCAATCTCAATCGTCAAGCACCTATTTAAACTATCTAAGATAGGATGACATTTTATATATGAATCTCATGATGGAAATTTAGCGGATAGTGTGAATGAGGCAAAGATGATAAGCACAGCAAAGCGTAATATGGCTTTGTAATCACCTAACGTTCAATATTTCAAAGAACTTTTTTGATTTTTTACCAGACACTAGTGAAGTTAAATAATAAATTTAAAATGAATATACTTATAATTAGCAATATAGAACTTGACATTAGAAATGCTAGTGGAAATACATATGCCAATTGGTTTTCAAATTGGAAAGATTGTAAAATAGCTTGTATTTATTGTAGAGATACTTACCCTAATAATGACTTTTGCAACGAGTATTTTAGCATTTCACCAATCAGCATAATAAAGCATATTTTCAGCCCATGGATGATAGGTAAACATTTCTTTAATAATGATATCAAGTCTAATAGTTATATTGGTAAAACAGAAAGGGAACTTATCCGACATAGTAAATATTCTAATTTTAAAAGGGGGGTATTTTACCTTATAGTTGATATCTTATTCAGTTCCAGAATATGGATAAATAGTAGCTATAAAAACTTCATAAAAATGTTTGACCCTGACATTATTTTCTTCTTTGCGAAATCAGATGCTTTTATTTATGAAAATCTTAAATACTTTAAAAAACATACTATTGCAAAATGTGTTGCGTTTTATGCTGATGATGTTTACCGTCGTTTTAGGAGTTCCAAAGGTCTTATATACAGAATCTTTGAACATCGCTTTAATAAAGTCGTCGGATTGGTTGATTATCATTATGGAGCTTCGAAACTTATGTGTGAGGACTATAGCTCTTTATTTAATGTCAAAATTACCCCGCTATACAAGGGATGTGAAATTGCAAACATAAAAAGCACTATTAACAATCCATTAAAGATTGTATACGCTGGTAATCTTTATTATGGGAGAATTTATACACTATCAAGATTGGCTACGGCATTAAAGGAGATCAACAACAATGAAACTAAAATATTACTTGAAATATATACAACCACAGAGATTACTCATGAAATTGACTTGGCATTAAATATTTACAATACTTCTAAAATTATGGGACCGAGGTCTTATAATGAAATCAAAAAGATCATGCACCAAGCTGATTTTGTACTCCATGTTGAGTCTTTTTCCAAAAAAGACATAAGTAGTGTTAGATTATCATATTCAACAAAAATATCAGATTGTCTTCAATCTGGTTCAGTACTTCTTGTAATTGGGCCACAAAATATAGCATCTGTTGAGGAAGCTTTACAAATTCCAGGGGCAATCGTTATAACAGATTTAAACAATATACAGAGCACTATAACACAAATTGTTTCGAAAAATGACGATCTTGTAAGCATGGCTAGAATGACAAATGCATATGTTAAAAAATACTTTCTGCTTACAGAGGTTAGGCAGAGACTATATAATGACCTCAAAAATTTGATTGGAAACAAATGAAAAAGATAAGTATAATTGTACCAGTTTATAATACTAGTTCATATCTTCATGAATGTCTTGATTCAATTAGTAATCAAACATTAGAAGACATTGAAGTGATTATTGTTGATGATGGAAGTACGGATTTATCCTCTAGTATTTGTGAAGAATATGCAAACAATGAGAAATTTAAAGTTTTTCACAATCGTAACCAAGGGGTCTCTGCTTCAAGAAATTTTGGGATGGTAAAAGCGAAAGGTGAATTTATTATGTTTGTTGATAGTGATGATTGGCTTGAGAAAGATTTTTGTGAAAAAATGTATCAGATAGCAATTTTAAAGAAGGTTGATTTAGTTATTTGTGCTCATTATAATGAATCAACTTTAGGAAGTAAAGCAAAACTTATGTTCCCTGAAAACAAAGAGTTTAAAAACGGAGACTATCGTAACGAGATTAAAATACATACTTTAGGCTTGATAAGAGAATACCTAAAAAATCCTTCTCTTTTAGATAGACATACTCCTGTTTGGGCTAGATTGTATAGATCAAATATAATTAGAGATAACAATCTGAAATATATAGATCTTAACTTGCTTCCATCGGAATGCCTTCAATTTAATTTTGAATTTACCTTACATGCATCAAGTGCTTATTATCTTTCTGTTCCACTATATCACTATAGACGTAATACTGGCCAATCAGTTACGAAGCCATACAGAAAAGGGTTAGTTGAGAAATGGAATTGGTGGTATGCTTACATCCTTAAAAATTTCTCGAATTATTTTGATGAAGAATACATGCAAGCATTTCATAGTAGAATTTGTTGTAGCATAATTCCATTGAGTGGAAATGCCTTAAAGTTGCATAATTATATGCTCATTCATAAAGAATGTAAGATTTTCTTGAATAATGAAAACCTTATACAATCATTTAAAACCTTTGATTATACTCAAAGCGCCTTTTATTGGCGCATATATTTCACAACGGCAAAACATCGTTGGGTTGATTTGTTTATAATTTTATCATGGTGCATGAGGAGAATACTTGATTTTAGAAAAAAGTAACAAATTTATTTTATGTCACTAGTGTCCAATAAAAATTAGTACATAAAATCAAAATTAAGTTGAACAGTCTCATCATCATCCGCATCCTCGATAGTTTCAGAGCCTTTGAAAAGGTCTCTGATAGGAGTCTTGTCGGTCAAGACTCTGCTCAGTACTCGGAGGACTTTGAACGTTGTCCTTCCAAGCTGGCAGTCGTACTCTACAATGGCCACGAGGCAGTATGTGATGACTGCAATATATATCTGTATCCTCACAGCATTCTCAGTGATTACCCAAAAAGAAAGAACTCTGAGGTGCTGCTTTATCCACCTGAAGAACAGTTCAACCTGCCATCTCTGCTTGTAGAGCATTGCAATATCCTTAGTCTTGATCGTAAAGTCGTTGGTAAGGAATGTGAACGTCCTCTTCAGTTCAGGAGTATAGTAAACTATCCTCCTCAGTTCAGATGGGTGTTTTTTCTTGGTCAGTGGGCCCTTGATCCTTATGGTCTGGTCAAGCATAACATTGTCGTCCGCATCCAACAGATCATCTCCAGACATGATTTCATACTTGAGATGTTCCTTCGCTTGGATGATGAACATAGATCCTATGCATTGGATTCTGTACAATCTGGCAAGGTCGTAATATCCTTTGTCAAAGATATAGAACGCATTAGGCTCATAAGGTATCCCATCCATCGCTTTCACATCGTGAAGTCTCACTTCTGTAATGTGAATGTATGAGGGATCTGAGTGACTACATCAAACAGTGTATGCACCTTGATTCCGCACTTGGTCTTTCTGAAGTAAGCACATTCGAAAATGCTCATGCAATGGTCTATCGTCGTAGAAATAAACGCATAGAACTTTCCATTGAGTTCAAACGGTCTTGTAATTTTCTTGCTCGTAGCAAGGTTAATCATAAAGTAGGCAAACTTTTCAAAGATCTTGTAATCCTGGTTTGCATTGGCATAAAATATATTGCTCAGCTTTATGTCTCCGCTACCGAAACCGAGATGGTAGTTCTTATTCTTGATGGCATCAACGATCGCAGCGACTTCTCTGAGGCTGTTACAGCCAGCAAGTTGTCCGAACATCATGACAAGAAGCTGATTCCAACAAGTGAAATGCTTCACCCACTTGTCTCCTTCATGTCGTTTCACAATGCCGTCAAATACTCTCTTAGGAAGAAAGCTGACGAGTTGACTGAATATGTATTTGCCCGCATTCATGCTTGTCCGATTATATTTTCGGTGGCAAATATGGAAAATCAATTCAAATCGACACGCGGCTTTTCTCTGTGTATTTAATTATATATAAATAAATTACCAAGGATTATCAAAAAATTTTTTAGATACTAGTGATTTTATGTATAAGAATGTTAAAATGGCTTGCGATTTTACTGTCGCTTTAGTTGCGTTGATAATTCTTTTTATTCCACTGACTATTATTGCAATTGCCATCAAATTAGACTCGCATGGCCCTATAATTTTTAAGCAAGATCGTTTAGGAAAAGATGGGGTGCCATTTAAAATTTGGAAGTTCCGTTCTATGTGCGTAGGGGCAGAGAGACAAGGAACTGGTGTATATTCATATAAGGGTGATAAGCGTATCACACGTGTTGGTAAGGTTCTTCGTGCAACCTCTATAGATGAACTGCCTCAGTTGGTTAATATTCTCAAAGGGGATATGGCTCTCATAGGTCCTCGTCCTGCCTTGACCTACCATCCTTGGCCTTATGAGCAGTATAATGAGCATCAGAAACATATGTTTGATGTTTTACCCGGTGTTACAGGGTGGGCTCAAGTAAATGGTCGGAAAGAAGTACCCTGGCCTGAACGTATAGAATTGAACGTATGGTATGCTCAGCACATGAGTTTTAGCCTTGATTTGAAAATATTTTTTATGACTATTTTTAAGGTAGTCACTAATGCCAACAATGAGAATGTAGGAGAGACTGGTGTAACTTCAAAGGAGGATAAGAAAAATGCTTAATTTAATGTATATAACAAAGATTCCTGAAATAGCTAGAATTGCTGAAAAAGCAGGTATAGACTGGATTTTTGTCGATATGGAATTTATTGGTAAAGATTCAAGACAAGAGGGATTGGATACTGTACAAAACCATCATACAGTGGATGATGTAGCAAATATTAAGGCGGCAGTTCATAAAGCGAAGGTTTTGGTTCGTGTGAATCCCATACATGATGCTCTTTCAGATTATCCTGGAAGTAAAGATGAAATTGATGGTGTTATAAAAGCTGGCGCGGATATTATTATGTTGCCGTTTTTTAAGACGGTTCAAGAAGTGGAAACTTTTATTGGTTTTGTACAGGGAAGAACCAAAACTTGCCTGTTGGTTGAAACTCCTGAAGCAGCTGCAATATTGGAGCAGATAATCAATATTCCAGGGATAGATATGATTCACATAGGTCTGAATGATATGCATCTGTCATTAAAAATGAAGTTTATGTTCCAGTTATTAGCGGATGGTTCGGTTGATAAATGGGCTAGTATCATCAAAACTAAAAATATTCCTTTTGGTTTTGGAGGTTTAGCCTCATTGGATGGTGGAGTCATACCTGGGCGAATGATTTTAAAAGAACATTATCGTTTGGGGAGTCAGATGGTAATTATAAGCCGGACGTTTTGCAATACTGATAAAATTACAGACGTAGAGGATGTACGTAATGTTTTTAGAAAGGGAGTTACTGCTATTCGTCAAATGGAAAGTACAATGTCTTTATTAAAACCTGAAGATTTCAATAATAATCATAATGCTGTTTGTGAGGCTGTATATAAAATAGTTAGGGGATAATGGCAAGAAATTTCTTCTTTTTTATAGTGCTTGTTCGTGCGTTAGCTGCCATGATTATTACTAATGCGCATTATACAGGCGTTTATCCTTCAGATTTAATAGCAAATGGTGGTTTGTTGGGTGATGTATTATTCTTTGCTGTTTCTGCTTTTTGCCTTGCAAATATTGAAGAAAATTTTGGAAAGTGGTATTTGAAGCGGCTTATTAGGGTGTATATTCCGTCATGGGTGATGACGGCAATTTATATCTTTTTGGGGCCTATATTATAAATGATTGGAAAGATATTATTAGTTTTTTTGTGTGGCCAACTCATTGGCATTTTATTGCAAGCATCATTCTTCTTTACATTCCATTATTTTATGTATCAAAGTATATTGATATGAATGTGAAGAACTACAGTAGATTAGCTTGTGGATTGTTTGCAATTCAAATATTAGTTTATTTGACTGTATATGATTATAGCTATTATCACATTGATAGAGTTCGCGAACCAATGATAGAATTCCTATTTTTTCAATCTATGATTTTAGGGCTCCATTATCGATGGAGAAGTGAACATACTAATGTTAAGTACAAGCTGTTAAATTGGAAAATAGTATTTGGCATATTTTTGTTAGGATTTTATTTTGTTTCAAAAATATTATTTGTAAAATTACCTTCAATATCACCTCTACAAATTATTAATCAAATTATATTGTGGGCATTGCTTTATGTTCTATTTGATATATTCATGCATTTAGAATATTTTCTTCGTAAAATAAGAAATAGTTGTATTTGGAAAGGTATTTCTTTCATTTCCGAAAGGACTTTAGAGATTTACTTGGTACAGTATGTAATCATTGATAAATGCAAATTGGGAGCATTCCCTATCAACTGGATTATTCTTTCTTCAACTATAGTAATTTCTGCAACAATATTAAGGTTTATTTCACAACAAATTATACTAAGAATTAAAATATGAATCTATTATTAACAGGATGTTTTGAATACTCCATGAAACAAATGGATGATTTACGTTCTTTGGGGTATACTATATATTTTATGCAGCATGAGAAAGAAGACTTACCTTTGCTTGCTTCAGATGTGGAAGCTACAGTATGTAATGGTCTATTTCTGAGCCACGATATCAAAGAGTTTACTTGTTTGAAATTTATCCAGTTGACGAGTGCCGGATTTGATCGTGTTCCTGTAAATCTGATAAAGGCTCGTGGAATAGGACTTTTTAATGCAAGAGGGGTATATAGTATGCCTATGGCTGAATGGGCAATATTTAGAGTGTTGGAGCATTATAAACAAGGAAGGTTTTTTCATCAGGAACAACTTGCTGGTAGATGGACGAAACATAGAGGTTTACGTGAGATAGTAGGAACCAAAGTAGCAGTAGTTGGTGCTGGCAATGTAGGCCAGGAAGTAGCTAAACGATTTCAGGCTTTTGGTGCAGATACGACAGGATTTGATGTCCATACCAATGAGACAGTTGGTTTTCACCATATGGCTTTGACTGAAACTTTTAAAGAATGTGTTGGTGAGTTTGATGTAATAATTATAACAGCGCCACTTTTGCCATCTACCATAGGCTTAATAAACCGTGAAGTTTTGATGGCAATGAAGGAAAATGCAGTTATAATAAATATTGCACGTGGTGGTCTGATTGATCAGCAGGCATTGATAGAAGTTCTTTTACAAAGGCCAGATTTATTTGCTGCTCTTGATGTGTTTGAGGAAGAACCACTCCCGCTTTCTTCTCCTCTCTGGAAAATGACAAATGTTGCGATTAGTCCTCACAATTCATTTGTTTCAGATGGAAATAATAAAAGAATGTTTGATGTGATATATACAAATTTGAAAAACTTTTTAATGAAGAAATGATGAAGAAGTTTATTCTTATATCGCCGAAAAACAGATCGGCTTATAATTTCCGTGGAGACTTAATCAAAGATATTCAGGCTAAAGGATATGATGTTGTTGTGACGGGACCCAATGAGGAAGGTAAAGACAAAATAGAAGCACTTGGTGTAAAATTTGTCGAGGTCCCTATAAATAAAAACGGTATTAATCCATTTGCTGATATTGTATATTGCCTAAAATTATGTAAAATTATAAAACACGAAAAGGCTGATGCAATAATGGGATATACTATAAAGCCTGTTATCTATGGTTCATTGGCTGGCTGGTTAGCCGGGGTAAAAAATAGAACTGCAATGGTAACGGGTGCTGGTTATCTTTTTGCCAGTAAGACTTTAAAAGCTCAGCTAATTAAGCGAGTTTCATTTATTCTATATAAAATGGGTTTAGGTGCAGCGCATAAGGTTATTTTTCAAAATATAGATGATTTGGATGAATTTGTAAAGAATAAATTAGTAAAAAAAGAAAAATGTTATGTTGTTAACGGCTCAGGGGTAAACATGAACAAGTATACTCCTTCTGCTTATCCAGAGATTCCTTCTTTCTTTTTTTTAGGGCGTCTTGTTTATGCCAAGGGTGGTATGGACTTTGTCAAAGCAGCAAAAATTGTGAAAAAGAAGTATCCTTATGCACGTTTTATGATTTTAGGTAAACTTGAAAAGAATCTCCCAGATGCCATTACTACTGAAGATTTAATGCCGTATGTAAATGATGGCATAGTCGAACTATTTCCAGAAAGTGATAATGTCTCTCATTATTATGCAATGACATCTGTTTTCGTACTACCTACTGCTTATCGAGAAGGAACCCCACGGGTTATTTTGGAGGCATTGGCTTGTGCTAGAGCTGTAATTACAACTTTTACCCCAGGATGCAAAGAGACTGTTATCGATGGTGTAAATGGATTCTTTGTACCTATCCATGACCCAAAATCCATTGCTGAAAAAATAGAATTTTTCATTAAACATCCAGAAAATATAAAGAAAATGGGTTGTGATAGTTATGAACTATGCAAAAGAAAATACGAAATCAGCATCATAAACAAATGCATGCTTGAAATCATGCATTTATAACTAGGTATTTGCTCTGTTGTGACTTTAGGAATTTATAAGAAGGACACAACCCAATGAATATAGATAACAACTTCATTAACGATCTTCTAAAAAACGCTAATATAAGTGAAAAATTGCGTTTTAACTCCGATTTACGTAATTCTGCTTCCGACACATCTCTGCAAATGATAAATGCCCTGCTTCCAGGCACGAAGGTATCCACGGCACCCTCTCTCATCAGAGATTGTTATTTGCCACTGCGGATCTCTGGATGAATACTCTACGACTGGGAAGACCGAGAGACGGAGCGAATTCGATTGTGCCCGTCCAAGGGTAGATACTGCTGCCGGATGCCTGCCGGTGTATGGTATAACGTGTAATAAGCCTATCATAATTCTTTGAGACCAAGGATGGCTTGTAAAAAATGACAATAGTGAAAAACTGAAAACTAATATTTCAATACGTTACAGAAATTATAATAAGATTATGGTTACATACAATCAAAAAACTTTTCTTGAACAATTTGATCAACCTATCAGGAAATATATTATTGAATATTGCAAAAAAATATCCGAAAAAAATATGATGTATATATATTATTAGCAAGAAAAGCTGCATGCTTTTTAACTACATTGGAAGAACTTGGTTTTATTCGTCTAAATGGAATTGTCGTTTCAGACCGAATACTTGATTATAATACAGAATGGCTTGCCGGCAAAAATGTCGCAATAATAGACGATACTATTATTTCTGGAACCTCCATTCGTAAAATTATAGAACGATTAAAACAAATAAATGTTTCAAGTATTTCTGTACATGCTTTTTGCATAAACGATTATTGGTATGTAAACGACATCTTGCAGGACGAGAATTGCATTTACCTTACACCTCCCTACATGCGTGTCGACCATGCATCAAGTATAAGATTCTGCAGACAAATTGTCGAAGCATTATCCATCATTCCACGTCCATATAATATAGATTTCCCGGTATATGAAATCGGCAAAATTTCTCGACGACATTATTCTACGATTATAGAAGACAAAAATTGGAAAGTCGTTGACACAGCTACATTATTGCAAAAGGAATACAATGTCGAATGTGCCAGTCTGAATTTCAAGCGAGAGCTATTACGAGAATTTAATGACAGTCTCGGGATTGATTTAAGTCAAGTACTGTTTGTTAAATTAAGATTATTTACAAAAGAACTTTTCGATAATACCAACATTGAACAATCACGATATTCCTGCAAGGTTGTTCCGTATGTTATATTCAATCCTGTGAAATTTGATCTATTGCAACGATTTATAGAGGTAATTTGTAATTGTGAAAATATATCTGTTGATTCTATAGAGAATGAACTGACAACAGAAAATTCAAAATTATTGTTTGTACAATACTATTTCGCAGCAAGACTAACTATTTGGTGGATTAATTATACAGAGAAATTATTATGCAAAGATATTTCGCATGACGTAAACAAGAGAAGTCTGTACTTGCTTTTTCCCCCATCAATAATTAAGATAGTCAATAACTTTACATTTAACGGAAAAATAAACATAAGTACCGACATTGTTCAAAGTAATGTCTTCTGTCACGGTTCGACACTGTCTCATCCTAACCAATTGGTTAATCCTCTAGAGATAAAAGCAAAGCTAACCAATATCTTTCTTAATTTATACTATGAAAAGGAACTCCCAGCCCGACACCTAATGAAGGAGATGGGTAAAAAGGCTTTCTTTGAAAAAAACAACTACAGTATTATCAATAGACTATATGACGGAATATCTTTGGACCGTTTAAAAGATGAAATTGCAACAAACATAAATAATACGACTGACAGGAACTTGATTTTATCCACTTTTTTAGACAATGCTATTGACAGAGGGATAATTGTTCCTATTACGAGTATCAATAATGGATATATTTATAGAGGTTTTCGTCATGGAGAAGAAGTAATTTGGGGTGATGCAAACGATAAATTATTGGCAAAATTTTTTGGGGCATTTCTTGGTAAAAACAATAAGATTATATCAAAGTTCTGGTTTGAGAAACTTTTAGTCATTTTTTTAAAAATCGGCCTAAGGTTGAAATTCCTGAATGAATACGATCAGTCAACTCCTGAAAATCAAAAAATATGCTTAATCGGAGTCAGATCATATCTATATGGACAAATTTCTATAATATATGAAATAAAACCATACGAAGAAGTCAACTACAATCCTATCCTAGACTCTGAGACAAGATCATATTGGACAACAAAACGTTTATTGGACATGGGATTGATTACAGCCAAAGACGAGAGGCAGGGCTATGAATTGTGTTTCAATCGACTGTTCAACCGATATAAGACTATTGATGGTGCTTTAAAAGATACCGACATAGATTTGGACCAAGAGCATGTTGATAAGGTTCTCAATCTTGCAGAAGTACTAAAACTTTGTAAAGATTCAAGGCTAATTGATTCTTCCGGACTTGTCATGCTGACATCATGTGTGAGTCTTCATGACAATATTGCATCAATAGGGGCAGAATTACAGATATACGCAAAAAATCTAAATTCTTATGCCAATCAAATTGATGGAGCTGTTAAGTTCAAAAACTGCACAATAGAATTTCTGGCCTCTTTGCGCAATCCACAAAAAAACATTCTATGGACTGCCATCAACAGTGGAAAAGACAAGTATCTCAAATTTAAAACAGGGAAAGGAATGGAATTAGTCTCTGAAATTGGAGAAAAACTTGAAACTATCAACAGATTTGCATCTCGTCATTGGAACGATTATTGGAGAAAAGATATTGATTTGCTCAAAACACAAGACAATGAATTGAATGGACTAAATACAAGAATGGGCTCGATGCTAATCGACATTCAAATAATTATTATCTGTATCCATTTAGTGCTATTCGAAATCATAAAGAGAGAACAAGGGTGGGAAGATTATCTTCAGATCCAGAAATCTCGATTGAATAAAATAAATGAAGAAATAAAAAACATACGACAAACATACTCCACAACAAATAATGGGACTTCTCCAGACTTCGCAGACAGATTAAACACCGAAAAGAAACGTATCATAAAGAATTTGAAGCAATGGGATAATTATATCGCAAGCAATGTCGCAACCATAAACAGTAATTTGAAATATATCAATACAAAAGAATATATTCAGAGCATAAATAACGAGTTTGTATCCTATATACTAGGAGAGTCTTATCAGAGAATGACAGACTCCGAACTGTATGATTTTGTTCATAAACTAATTAAACAGCTCAATCAACTAAAAGATGATGCAAACGAAGCGTTGGTAGATTTTTCTGCATTAGTTCCACAATGGGGGAAATCAGAAAAACAGTTTTATACCGATCATTACTGCACTTCAATATAAATTCTGACGAAAAACGACAACGAGAAAAAATAGGCCAAATCATTAAGGCGGAACTCGGAAGTTTTGAATTGGATGAATATGAAGGACAAATGAATGATAAAAGTATCGTTATCCTCAAAGTTGACGAAATAAAGGCAGGAGGACGAGGCTATATCATTGGTGCAAAAGGACAAAGACACGATGAGCGATTACTGAAACTTGGATGTAGAATTCTTCGCCGCTGTAAAGAACTTAACGAGCGCATAGTTATAACTTTATGTCCATTTTCCTCTACTGATGGTCATAGAGCATATTTTAATGCCCAAACTAAATTATACGACATCGTTAAAGAAGATTTATATAAAATACTCCCAATTAATAATGAGGAAGGCTGTATAAACATTTTTGTAAGGGACACTAAGCAGAATGATAATTATGTATCTTCTATTTTAAAAAAATATTCTTTAAATAGGGAATTTGATGAAAAAGTTGTCTCACATACGAACAATACCATTCAATTTCAATTGACATTGAGACCTAAACGTAAAAAAATATTCATTTCATATTCAAGGAAAGATGTTGATTATAAAGATGAATTAAAGAAACATTTGTTAATGCTTAACCAAACAAACATTGTGGACACATGGAGCTGCGAGGATATTGTAATAGGGCAATGGGATCCACAGATAAAACGGCAATTACAAGAAAGTGACTTAATCATTTACATGTTATCTGCCAACTTTTTCAGTTCTCCATATATTTTAGAGCATGAAGTTCAGAACATTATTCAAAATGGAACTAAAAAAGACATTCTATGCGTAATTGTTAGTGACTTTACTGATTTAAACAACATTAATGATTACATATCACAACACTCTATTGATGTTTCCGATAGACAAAAAGCCATAATAGCATTGAAAGAATTCCAATATATGCCATATGGGAAAGTATTGAACCATGTGACAAATCAACGTGAAGAAAAAATTGTCTCATTAAAGAATTATACAAATGAAACTGGATTAGCTATCGAATCTGCATTTTCACAAATAGCAAATAAAATCATGACATTATTTCAAAGTGAGTAATATACTCCATTGTATGTTTTCTGTATTGATGGTGGAGTTTTAATTAGTGTGCTTGGAGTAAATCTTCAGACTTCTTGGTTTTGTCAATATATCAGTGTAATTGTTACATGAGCTGACTGACAATAAAAAGATTAGGTGTTTATTTTGTTGTATATATGAATTTCTTTTTATGAAAGGTGATATTTCAAAAATGTACATTTTTTGGTACACTATTGATAATATTATGAATCAATAAAGATACAAACAAGATAAATTGATGAAAAGAGAAAGGATATATCTGTGTTTGGCTCATCTGTCCGGCAAGGAACAGAAATTTATTAGTGAGGCGTTGAATACAAACTGGGTGGTGCCCATAGGTCCCAATGTGGACGCTTTTGAGGCAGACCTTGAGGCTTTTGTAGGAGATGGCAGGAAAGTGGTGGCGTTGGCGTCCGGGACGGCGGCATTGCATCTTGCATTGGT
>NWBN01000032.1:160069-218988 GCA_002633315.1 Bacteroidales bacterium Phil6 | reverse complement strand
TAATTTTAAGTTATCAATTATTCATACGCAAAGATATATATTTTTTAAAAATTTTCACAAAATTTTATAAAAAAATGTGCTGTTTTTATAATGAGACATTCGTATCTGTTATATATAATTGATTCATAATAGATTGAATCTTTGAACATCCTTTTTACTTATGTAATGAAGTATTGATTTTGTAGTTCAAAATATGGTAAATATTGCTAAGATTTTTTTAGGTTTTATGAATAATATAAATGAAGATTCACGTTGGGCTTGTAATGAAATTATTTCTTTTTATGATTATACAAATTTGTGATAATAATTTAATATGCTGTTATATTAGATTAAGTATGAGCAGATTTTACATATATAATTGCTGAATATAGTATATGTTGGAAAAATTGTCTGTTTATTTAATTTTGATAGATAAAGCTTTTCGTTGAAGTATTTTAAAAAGAAGTGTATGATTATATTTTCAGTTAATGTTTATTTGATATATTGTAGTTTCTTTCTTTTCCTCCAATTTCTAAAAATGAATGAAATTCTGTTCATGATATTATTGAGAATTTTTCCTGTTCTTTTATTTTGTAGAAAAAAAACTCGACTGCTGATATTCAGTAATCGAGTAATAATGTTTTTTTATATTGATTTATTTACCGTACGGTATTTTTCCGTTTAAACAAAACGACAGGTAAAATCAAAATTATAATGGTGACGGCAAAAGCCCAATAGTTAATGGTTTTGGACTTCACTGTTATTACTATGTCATTGTTCATCAGTCTGTAAGCATCGACATCCCATTCGACGTTATCGTTGCCATATTGCTCCATATTGCATTTGTATATCTTTCCCGGCATTGTCAGAATATATTTTTGATGGTAAGTGGCGACATCAAATATGCGTGATTTTTCATTTTCTGCAACGTTTGCATAATACATGTTTTCAGAATAAATTATTGAAAAATATGTTGTGTCGAAATATTTGTCAAGACTCTCGCACACCGCATTTACGGAATAGTCGTTTTTGTCTTCCGACAGGTTGCATGTTTCATTGAAAAGCAAATCGTCTTTACCGGCAAGTGACTGTTGAAAACTTCCACCATATTTTATCGAGTCTAAATGCTTGATTATGTTGAGGCTTATTGAGAACTGACAATGGTTTATCCATTTGTCGAATTTGTTTTGTATTTCCGAGAGCATCATATATGTTTCAATGCCGTTTGTACCATTGCAGATATCACGGTTTTCATCGAACCATAAATGTTGTTCTTCAGGCGTCAGGTATTTGTTTATATCGACAGGTAGTTCGATGTCCATTTTATTGAATATGGCACTGTAGTAATAACAGGTGTAAAACCAACAGAACCTTCTTTTAACCTTTTCTTCTGGAGCAAAGATGTTTCTTATTCCTTGTACAGAATCGCCGACCTTGAACAGCACACCGTCGATGTTGTCGAAAGTTCGCGATGCCACAACGTTGAACAAATAATCTTCTTCTATGTCGCTGCGGTACTTTATTACAGAGTCTGTTTTGCCAATATTCCATCCTTCGGTTTCAAAAACGAAGATTTTGTTCCATTGTTTTTGTGCTATCTTTGAGGAATCAGCATTGGCAAATGTTTCGCGATACATGCTGCCGTCTTTGTTTATCACACTGTTTACCTGATAATAGGTGTCGCACGATGCAAACAACAGCATGGATACTGCTGCAAATACTATTATTTTATTTTTCATGGCTTTATTTTTTGTATTTTTCTTTGAATTTTACAATATTATCCGGAATGCCTATATTGTTTTCATTTAAAAAGCATCTGTACATCTCAAATATATTGTCGTTTTTACATTTCAGTTTGATAGAAGTTTTTTCAGACTGTCCCGTTATGGCATAATCGTCTTTAATGTTTTGTCTGTTCATCTCTGTTATCATCATGAGGGACACAAGGCAAGCAGCAATGCCGGACACAAGTTTGACATAAAAACCGTATTCTTTCCTATGGCAATATTGAACTTTGTTTTCTATGGATTTCATTATGGTGTCTGTCATGGCTTTTTCATCTTTAAACTCAGGTTTTGCCATTTTTACCTTACTGAGCCATTTGTCATATCCGCTGTTGTTCATAATGGTTTTTCCTTTTGAAATTTATTACGTATGAATTTGCGTGCAAAATAGAGGTTGCTTTTCAGTTGCAATGATGTTATTCCCGTTATTTTGCATATCTCGTCTGACGGCAGGTCCTCCATGTCTTTCAAGGTGAACACGAGTTTCTGCATTGGAGGCATATCTTTGGTATATAAGGATATAAGTCTGCATAATTCTTTGTTTGAGATGTCATTTTCCATGTCGTTGTCATATTGAATGTTTTCCATGTTTTCTATGGAGTCAGTCATTGTCTCCTTGTTTTTCATCTGTCTCAATCTGTCATAGCATTTGTTGCAAGTTATGCGGTAGAGCCATGTTTTCAAAGAACTCTTGTTGTTGAAAGATTTAATAGAAAGCCGGGCATTGATGAAAGTCTCCTGTACAATGTCCTCTGCTTCAGCCTCGTCACATATAATTTTTATTGCAAGACGGAATATCATCTGCTGAAAATCCATGACAATTGTCCTGAAAGCATCCTTGTCGCCCTTTTTACATCTTTCTATGGTTGAGTTATAGTCTTTCATCTACTGTCTTTTGCCTTTTGACGAATGATATTTTCAAAAGTAAAATAAAAAAACGAAATAATTTGTCAAAAAGTAATGTAATCATTCGACTTGTTTGTTTTTATGTAAAATGATGAAGGAATTTTATGTATCAGAATTGTTGTTTCTCATGCAAACGTTCTTTAATATGCTGCTGTATGTTTATTCTGATGATTTTTCGTAAAAAATAAGTGACAGCATAATGAGTAATGCGGACATTTTTAAGAAAAAATTATAATTTTTATATGATTTTAACGTTTGCTTAAATGATGAGTTGTTAAATATATTAAGACATTAAAAAGTTATGAAGATGAAAAAAATGACATTGTTTGCAGCCATTCTGGCATTGGTAGGTTGCGGTTCGCCAAATAAAAGCGAGGCCGATGGTGACGCAAAATCAAAGAAATGTTTGGTGATTTATTATTCACAGACCGGAGTTACACAAAAGGTGGCTCAAGAGATAGCGAAATTGCTTGATGCCGATATTTTCAGAATTGAAGTAGAACAGCCATACAGCGGGACGTATGAAGAGACTATAGAACGTAGCAGGAAGGAGATGGAAGAAGGGTTGTTGCCAAAACTCAGAGAGATGAATGTGGATTTTACAAAATACGATGTGATATTTCTCGGTTATCCTATCTGGTTCGGCACATACGCCATGCCTATAGCCACTTTGGTCGATGAAGTGGATTTTGCTGGCAAGAAGATTGTACCGTTCTGTACTTTTGGCAGCGGTGGACTTGTTTCCAGCATGAATAACCTGAAAACTGCACTTCCTGAAGCAGAGATATGCCGGGGTTATGGCGTGCGTACTGCACGTATCGACAAGGCCCCTGTCGAAGTGCAACGTTTCTTGAAGGAATATGGCTATTTGGATGGAGAAGTGGAGAAATTGCCGGAATATTCACCTCAACAGCCTGTCAATCAAGAAGAAATAGAGATATTCAATGCAGCCTGCAGCGGATATAAATATCCTTTGGGCACACCGGTGTCGGTGGGCAAACGTACTACTCCGGAAGGAACAGACTACCGTTTCACGGCGAAGAGCAAGAATAGCGAGGGCAACGATGTAGAAGCTGTTATCTTTGTCACAGTAGGCAAGGAACAGGGCGCTGTACCGGAGTTTACGGAAGTAGTCAGATAACACGGCATTTGCCGGCATCATAATTGTTTGCCTTTTCGGCAAGATTATCGGGTGGGTCAGATTGTGCGATTTGACTCACCTTTTTTAATATGGCTGATGTCTCATAACAGATGTATGATGTTCGGTATTAATGAATTTCATTGTCGTCCGATAATAAATCGTTATATGGAATATCGGTATGTGAGATTATTATTTAAGGACAAATGTTATTTTTTCAACGCATTGTAATGACGGCATATTATGGCATCTTTGCGTGTAAAATTTTTTTGGAATCCATCGGATAATATAAATCGATTATCGAAATTAAGCCATATATTGTTTTTTTAGATGAATTACAGTCGTATGATTTCGATTTTCAAGATATTATAAATAAATTTTATTTTTTTTCGGACAATAAAAAATATAATTATAATAATTTCGACATTGTTGCATTTTATAAATATATGAAGATAATGAAGGTGGTATGATGGAATGTCGTTTCGAACAAAATAAAAAGAAACTGTAAAGGATGCCCGGAACTGCCATGCTGGCGTTTCATGAAAGACCCTTCGATTTCTGATGAAGAAAACGAAAACAATATGAAGAAAATGATGGATAATCTAAATAAAAAATAGAAGTATGGCAAATGAGGATATGAAAGATTTCAATGCAATGCTGAACAACAACAAGGATATGCCTAAAATGCAGATTGTCACCGAATTGGCGTACCTTGAAAATTGCCGGGGAATTGAATCCGAAATATCCGGGAGGAGTGGAATGCCAAAAAGAGAAATTGGAGGCTGAAGGACATGTGATAATTCAAAAAGGTAAAAAGAATGTCAGATATTTTGTGAAAGATTATGAAAAAGTGATTCTTTCTTTATAATTTTGTAAAACATAATGATTTGTTGATGATAATGATATGAAGGTAAATGATGAGGATGGTTGTATAATACGCCATTTGTATGAAGAAGAAGCTCCTTTGTTGAGAGACTTTCTTTATGAGGCTGTTTTTATTCCGGAAGGTGAGACGGCTCCTCCGGAAAACGTGCTCGACTTGCCTGAATTGAAGGTCTATATTGAAGATTTCGGCAAGAAAAAAGATGACTTGTGTATTGTTGCGGAATGTGACGGTAAAATAGTCGGTGCGGTATGGACAAGGATAATGAAAGATTATGGCAATATTGACGATGTGACGCCTTCACTTGCCATATCATTGTATAAGGAATACAGAAACAGAGGTATTGGAACACGTTTGATGACAAAGATACTTGGGCTTCTTGGTGAAAAAGGTTATGGGAGAGTCTCTCTCTCGGTTCAGAAAGCCAATTATGCGGTCGTGATGTATCTTAAAATGGGATTCTATATTGTAAAAGAAACAGAGGAGGAATATGTAATGGTGAAAGAACTTGAAATAAAAAACGTTTTTTTAGAAACAGCGAGATTGATACTTCGTCCGTGGCATGATGACGATGCTGAAATTCTTTTTAAATATGCCAAAGATCCGGCAGTGGGACCTGTAGCGGGTTGGCATCCGCATCTTTCGGTAGAGGATAGCAGAAATGTCATTCGCGACATTTTGTCCGCACCTGAAACGTATGCAGTGGTGTTGAAAGAGAATAGTGAACCTGTCGGAAGTGTTGGCGTTATGTTCGGTAATGGCATACATAGTGCGGAAATGATAGAGGGAGATGCGGAGATAGGTTATTGGATAGGAGTCCCTTACTGGGGTAAAGGTCTCATCCCTGAAGCTGTGAACTGTTTGCTTAGACATTGTTTCGAAAAACTGAAGATAAATAGAGTGTGGTGCGGATATTATGACGGTAATTCGAGGTCTCGGCGCGTCATGGAGAAATGCGGATTCAGATTTCATCATACAGAGGAGAATAAAACATCTCCGATGGGTGACGTGAGGACAGAACATTTTATGTTGCTTACGAAAGATGAGTTCGAAAAAAATGATAAATGATATATAAAATTTGTTTGACAGTGATTTAATTTGGAGAATTGTATGATGTTAGATGATGTTGAGGGTAAAAAACTTCCGGATATGGAAAAGTGGCTCGAAGAGTTTAAGGGAAAACTTATCGCTCTTTTTGGAAAACGACTGGTGCTTTTCGGCATACAGGGCAGCTACGGAAGAGAAGAACAGACCGCGAACAGCGACATTGATGTAGTAGTAATCATTGACGACCTTACATTCAAGGATATTCAGTCGTATCGTGATATGTTGGATACTATGGAATACCGGGAACTTATTTGCGGTTTTGTTGCCGGAAAAAAAGAACTGTTACGATGGGAGAAGTCAGATTTGCTGCAGCTTTATCTTGATACCAAGACGATATCGGGTTCTATGGAATGTCTGAAGAATATGTTTACAAATCATGATGTACGTCATGCTGTATTGACAGGAGCATCTGCTCTTTATCATGCTTGTTTGCATAATTTTCTTCATTCCCGCGACAGGGATATCCTCAGAAATCTTTACAAGACTGCCCGTTTCACAGTTCGTATGAAACATTATTTGGATAGTGGAAGTTATGTGTCGTCGATGAGGTGTCTTGAGAGAATCCTGACATCAGTGGAATTGGAGATATTGAAAACTGCTGAGATAATGGATGGCAATGAAGATGATGAGACATTCGAAGCATATAGTAAGATGTTGATGGAATGGACAGGTGAAGTGATAAGACAAGACGGGGACAGGATTTATAAAATACGAACTCTTTCGGAAAATGACATACCGGAGATACGCGAACTGTTCCGTTCCACGGTTCTTAACGTCAATAACAGACATTACACACAAGAAGAAGTTGAGGACTGGGCGTCATGCGGTGACAGCGAGTGGCATTTGAGAGAGCTGTTGGCGACGAATCATTATATTGCTGCCCTTGACGGAGTTGGCAATATCATTGGATTTTCTTCCATGAATGAGGACGGATATCTGCATTCTTTGTTTGTCCATAAAGACCGGCAGGGTAGAGGAGTGGCGTCATTGTTGCTTTCAGAAGTGGAAAAGATGGCTGCAGAATATGGTGTTTCAGAGATAAGGTCGGAGGTGAGTATCACGGCACGTCCTTTCTTTGAACATAAAGGATATGAAGTGCTGAAAGCACAAAAACAAAGAGCGAACAGGCTGTTGCTTACCAACTTCCTGATGCGTAAACGTCTGTGAATGGCAAACTCGACATCTGTATTTTACGGGGTTTTGTCGTTCGATTTTATGGTTTTATTCTATCGTTTTTGTTGTCAAAATAAAGCTAAGACAAGACATTTTTATTATATAAACGTCATTGTTAAGTTTATCATCCTAATGCCACATCGAGAATCATCATGAGGACGAATCCCGCCATGACGCCCCATGTGCCTGAATGTGGGTTGTCTTTCAGATTGGCATCGGGAATGAGGTCTTCGGCGACGACAAATATCATGGCTCCGGCAGAAAAAGCAAGAAACCATGGCTGTAATGAGGCAATATGGGAAGATAGAAAAAATCCCAATATGGCGGATATCGGTTCTACGGCACCGCTGCTCATGCCGTAAAGAAAAGACTTGCGTCGGCTGTTGGTGACTTTAAACATAGGCAAGGCTATGGCGGCTCCTTCAGGGAAGTTTTGTATCCCGATACCTATGGATAATCCTAATGCTGCAACAAATGCCGATGTCTCACCCATGACAGCGGCGCCACCAAAGGCGAATCCTACTGCAAGACCTTCCGGTATGTTGTGCAAGGTCACTGCCAGAAATAATTTGATGGATTTTGCTATGTTGACATGTGGTCCTTCTTCTTGATTTATGCCACTGTGAAAATGTGGTATCACCTTGTCCAGCAAAGATAGAAAAATGCCGCCTGCGATAAATCCTATTGAAGCAGGAATCCATGACCATTTGCCGTAAACAGTTTCCGACATGCTGATTGAAGGTATCAGCAAAGACCACACTGATGCTGCTATCATGATGCCTCCGGCAAAACCTAACAAAAGAGAATGCGCCTTTTGTGAAACATCATTCTTAAAAAGATAGACTACCGCAGAACCTGCTGTCGTCATGACAAATATAAAGGCGAATCCTATAACGACGAGTAATGTGTTGCTCATATTTCGTTTTTTTGCAAAAATAACAATTATTGTATATATGTGAATATTTTCGTTTTTGGGTTGACAAAAAAACTTTCACATGCCGGTTTTGCTTTTTGAATTGCAAAACATGTATGATTGCGGTAATTTCAAGGTGTGTCATTCATTGCAACATCTTGTTGAGGGATATTGCATTTAAAATAATATGCGGTGATATTATTTTTCTATTATTACTTCTTTTAGTTTGGCTGTGCCATCGCCCCAATTTCCCACAAGGGAAGGATATTTTACCAGACGTTTCAATATCTTGATAAAATCTTTACGGGGGATGGTGTATGCTCCAAGACGGCGAAGATGATTTGTGTCTTGTTGGGCATCAATAAGTTCAAAATTATGCCTTTTTAAAAACTGTATGAGATTGTAAAATGCTACCTTGGAAGCATCTGTTCTTGTGTGGAACATGGATTCTCCACAGAAGACGTGTCCAATGGCAATGCCATAAAGCCCACCTGCGAGTTCGTTGTCTTGGTATGCTTCTACTGAATGAGCAAAACCTAATTCATGCAGAGCACAATAGGCTGCTATCATGTCTTCGTTGATCCATGTGCCTTCTTGCTCAGGGCGTTCTACTTCTGCACAAAGGCGTATCACTTTCTCGAAATTGGTGTCGAATGAGCAGGAAAACTTGTTTGATTCTATGGTTTTCCATAACGATTTGGTGATTTTCATCTCTGTTGGTTTCATGACCATGCGTGGATCGAGCGACCACCATAGTATAGGTTCTCCTTCGTTATACCAAGGGAAGATGCCGGAAGAGTATGCTATGATAAGTCGTTCCGGCGACAAATCACCGCCAATTGCTATGATGCCGTCTTGTGTGGCTTGATTTACGTTCGGAAAGTCGTAAATGTCGTCTGATAACATATATATTGGCATGGCTTTGTAATTTATTGTTAGTTAGTATTTATTTGGTCATGGAGTCGAGTGTTTTAATGACTCTCGTTATTGCTATATCTATTTCATTGTCTGTTATTGTCAAAGGCGGAGCTATTCTGAAAGCGTGTTCTCTGAACAGGAACAAGTCACCGAGCAAGCCGTTGGCTCTGAATTGCGACAGCAGCTTGCCGGTATCTGTATTTTCGTCTATGTCGATACCGAGGAACAATCCGATACGCCTTATGTCTCGTACCGTTTTATGGTCTTCTATGGCTTTTTGAAATTTAAGGCCTTTGGCTTCTGCTTTAACGGCGAGGTCATCGTCTATTATGACGTGTAATGCTGCCAATCCTGCAGCACAACAGACAGGATGCCCGCCGAATGTAGTGATATGCCCTAATACAGGGTTGAATGTCAAGAGGTTCATCAAGTCGCGTGATGCAATGAAAGCGCCTAATGGCATGCCGCCTCCCAATGCTTTTGCAAGACAGAGTATGTCGGGAGTGACACCTAACTTGCGGAAAGCAAAGATGCTTCCTGTACGTCCCATGCCCATCTGTATCTCATCAAAAATGAGTAAAGCTCCTACTTCGTCACAACGGCGACGTACTGCCTCGAGAAAACCTTTTTTTGGTATAATGACTCCTGCCTCGCTCTGAACAGGTTCCATCACAACAGCAAAGGTGTCTTCCTTAATCTCCTCTAATTGTTCTGTGTTGTTGAATTGTAACTCTTTAGTACATGGTATCAACGGTCTGAATGCACTTCTGTAATACTCTCTTCCCATCATACTCAATGCTCCTGCCGTGCCCCCATGATAGGCGTTGTCGAAATGTACCAATGTGGTCCTTCCTGTTGCTCTCTTGGCAAGTTTTAAAGCTCCTTCTATGGCTTCTGACCCTGAATTTACAAAATATACTGAATTTAACGTCTCCGGCAGATTGTCAACAAGCAATTTGGATAGTCTGACTTGCGGACTTTGTACTATGTCTCCATAAACCATCAAATGCATGTATTTGTCCACCTGTGCCTTTACCGCTTCCACAACTTTGGGATGACAATGACCTACATTGCTGACAGAAACCCCTGAAACTAAATCCAAATAATCTTTGCCGTCTCTGTCATACATATACACTCCCTCTGCTTTCACTATCTCCATGGGATCTTCAACTATGGCCGGTAATCCCAAAAAAGTCTGAAAAATCTGTCTGTCCGAAATCATACACATAATTAATTGCAACAAAGATAAAATTAATTTTCTTAAAAAACAAATTTTTTATATTTGCACATAAAAAATATAATGAGACGGTATTTTCTACATTTGTCGTATAACGGCAGGCAATATCATGGTTGGCAGATTCAGCCGCGAGAGACATCGGTACAGGAGGTCTTGGAACGTTGTGTGGGACTTAAATTGAAATCAAAAATTGGCATAACAGGATGTGGCAGAACTGACACTGGCGTCCATGCTCGCAATTATTATGCTCATTTCGACTATGATGACGTGTTGGATACAGTTCGTTTTGTATCGGAACTAAATATGTTTCTTCCGGATGATATCGTAGTGCACGACTGTTGGCAGGTGCCAGGTGATATACATGCCCGTTTCGATGCCTTGTCTCGTACATACCATTATTATATCACTACTGTGAAAGACCCCTTCCATACAGATGATGCATATTATTACTATGGCGACATAGATATGGATATGATGCAAAAAGCTGCGGACATTTTGTTTGAATATCGTGATTTTACAAGTTTTTCCAAGTTGCATACTCAGGTAAAGACAAACAACTGTACCATCATGGAAGCTCAATGGTTAAGAAAAGACAACATGATGGTGTTCCACATCAAGGCTGACAGATTTTTGCGTAATATGGTCCGTGCTATCGTTGGCACCTTGCTCGATGTTGGCAGAAAACGTATGGACCTTGACGGTTTCCGTGCTGTCATTGAGAACAAAAACCGTTGTTCGGCAGGATCTTCCATGCCGGCTCATGCTTTGTTTCTTGAAGATGTTGAATATCCTGAAAGAGTTTTCAGGGGGTCAAAATATTATTGATTGTCATTATTGGGCATGGTGTCGGTGAAATGCCTGATCTCTTTCTTTTGGATTTCTCTAATATTTTTAAAATGACGTTTAAGTAGTATGGCTGCTAATATCGTCGCCACCACGTCTGATATAGGCATACAGAACCAAACACCTTTTATTCCGAAAAAGCGAGGCAAAATCAATAAAAGCGGTATGAGAAATATCACTTGTCGCGACAAGGACAGAAAAATGGCTTTTTTCGCATTGCCAATGCTCTGGAAAAAGTTGCCTGACACAATCTGCAATCCGATGATGGGAAATGTTATCATGACAACACGCATGCCTATTACTGAGATCTCGATGAGTTGTTCATCATCTGTAAAAAATCTGCATACTACTCCGGGTATCGTCTCTCCGATAACAAAACCGGTCGTCAGCGTTATAATGGCAAGATATATCGTTTTTTTCAATGCTTCATTGACTCTGTCGAATTGTCTCGCACCAAAATTATAACTTACAATAGGTTGCATGCCTTGTGTCAATCCTAAAACTATCATGACAAAGATGAAAGAAATACGGTTTACTATACCGTATGCACCAACCGACAGGTCCCCTCCGTATTTTTTAAGACTGTTGTTGATGAGAATGACGATTACGCATAAGGCTGAGTTCAGTAAAAACGGTGACATTCCTACGGATATGATGTCTTTGATTATTTTAAAATCAATGACAAAATCTTTCCTTTTGAAACGTATCAATTCATCTTTTCTGGAAAAAATTCTCAACAGATATACGAGAGGAATGGTTTGTGCCATTATAGTAGCAATGGCTGCACCTTTGATGCCAAGCCCCAAAGGATAAATAAATAACCAGTCGAGGAAAATATTGGTGACTACTGTCATAATGGTGGCTATCATTGCTTCATTGGGGTGTCCTGATGCCCTTAATACAGAGTTGAGACCCAAATATAAATGAGTGATGATATTGCCAAGGAGAATGACAAACATGTAATCGTATGCGTATGGCAGTGTCTCTTCACTTGCTCCAAAAAAATAGAGTATCGGTTTCAGAAAGATGAGACATATTATCGAAAAGATAATACCTATGAAAATATTTAAAATTACTGTGTTCGCTAATGCTTTGCAGCCTTTGTCATAGTTCTTCTTGCCTAATTCTATTGCTGTGACCGTCGATGCTCCTACACCTACCAAAGAACCTAATGCAGCAGCAAGATTCATAAAAGGAAATGTTATAGCCAATCCGGAAATTGCCATGGCTCCTACACCATGTCCTATGAAAATACTGTCAACCATATTGTACAACGACGATGCCGTCATGGCAATAATGGCAGGCATGGCATATTTCTTCAATAATTTTCCGATACTTTCAGTGCCTAACAGTAAGGCACCTTTTTTGTCTTCCATTTTGCGCATTGTTTTGAAACTGCAAAATTGCAAAAAAAAACGGTACTAAAATTCAAAAATGAAAAAAACTTCTTAATTAATAATGTTGTTGACAGCCATTATTTTGTTTTACAATATTATGACGAATCCGCCTCCGGGAGCCATGTCGAGTCTTACAGTGTTGTCTTCTATAATGATGTTTTCTTTGACATAATCTGTAGCATTGCGGGAGGCATTGATGCCATCGCGGAAGATGACGCCTTTGTCGTTGTTGAGATTTAGTGATGTCAAATCAAGGGTTAATGTCCTTACATTCCAGTCTGTTATTCCTCCAATGTACCAATTATTGCCTTTACGTCGTGCAATTACGGTATATTCTCCTACTTTGCCGTCCAAGACTATTGTCTCGTCCCATGTCGTTGGCACTGAAGCGATGAATCTTGCACATTCTTCATTGTCTCTGTAATTGTCCGGTGTGTCGCACAACATGTTGAAAGGCGACTCGAATATGACATATTCTGCAAGTTGGCGACAGCGAGTGCCTTGACTCATCGGCTCGTTATATATTGCCCTGTAATTGCTTTTCGTGGCATTTCGCATGGCTCCTTGTGTGAAATCCATGGCACCGGCAACCATTCTTATATAAGGTATGGTGGTCTCGTATGTCACCATGTCGATATCCTCTCCCCATTTCGTCTGCTCAAGACCGAACACGCCTTCGTAGTTGAGAACGTTGGGGTAGGTGCGGCTCAATCCGGTCGGTTTGTAGGCTCCGTGAAAATCTACAAAGAGATGGTATCGCGCTGCAGTCTCTGCCATCCTGTAATAAAAATCAACGACTTTTTGGTCGTCTCTGTCCATGAAATCGACTTTGAAACCTTTTATACCCATATTCGAATAATGTCGGCATACCTCTTCCATGTCACGGTCGATAGCAGCATAACCTGCCCATAACACAATGCCTACATTGCGTTCTTTCCCGTATCGGATGAGTTCTTCAAGGTCTATTTCAGGGACGACTTGAAATAAGTCGGCTTGCTTGTTGACAGCCCAACCTTCATCGAGAATGACATATTCAATACCGTATTCCGATGCAAAGTCTATATATATTTTATAGGTGTCGTTGTTGATTCCGGCCTCGAAAGGCACTCCCTTGATATTCCAGGCGTTCCACCATTCCCATGCCACTTTTCCCGGTTTTATCCAACTGACGTCTTCAAGACGTGAAGGAGAAGCCAACTTGTAAACCATGTCGCTGTCGGCAAGTTCTTTGTCTTCTGTAGATATTATCATGCAACGCCAGGGGAAGTCGCGCTTTCCTTCGACACCGGCAATGTAGTCTTCTCCTTCTTCCACTATGTATTGCAACATGTTGTGTCCTCCTTGTCGCTCTTTCTTCGGATATGGAGCTTGTATTCCTGTCAAACTGCAGCCTTCTCCTTTACGTAGATATGTGCCGGGATAACTTTCTAAATCGGCTTCTGTAATGACAACCTTTTTGCCGTCTTCCAAACATACCATGACAGGCATGAAAGCCAACTTTTTGCTGTCCAATTCCATGATTTTTTCAACGGTATATTCGTTCTCGAAAGAATTGAAAAATTGCCTTGTTATCATGTCCTCGTCACTTTCTCTTGCATTGACAAATGGCATATATACAGTGTGATTATCACTGAAATTGAATGTTACGTCTTCCTTTTTTATTTTGAAAGGTTTTCTGAAATCAGTGGAGAAACGGTATGCAACACCGTCGTCATACGCTCTGAATATTATTTTGTAGTAGTCTTTTGTATTTATTGTCAATTCATTGTAACGATCTCTCACTTCTGCTTTTTTGTAAAAGTCTGCCTTTATGATATTGTCTTCTTTGTGAGTCTTGACATTTTTAATTTTGACATCGTGTCCCAAAATCTTGCCATCTGACAATTCCATGTATATAGGTGTATCGGTAATGACTTGTGTATTCCCGTGTCTGACATTATAAGTAATGTCATTGTCGATGTTGATGCAAACAGTAATATTGCCGTCGGGAGACTGTAACGTGTAATTGCTTTGTGCCGCACAAAATAATGATACGACAGATAAAATGCTGAGAAATAATGATTTTGTATTCATGCTTATGAAATATTTTTGAGAAATAGATGAATATGTCTTCAAAATTAGATAAAAATATTCAAAAATTCGAAAAAAATGTTTAATTTTGGCAAAAATAAAACTAACGAATATGAATTTATTGTTGATTAGTAATTCTACCAATTTTGGAGAGACCTATTTGGCATGGGCAATGTCACAGCTGGAACAGTTTCGTGACAAATTCAACCTTGACAGTAAGAGCAAGATTGTTTTTGTTCCTTTTGCCGGTGTTTTTATCAATAGAAAACCTTACCCCGCGAGTTATGACGAATATGAGGCAAGGGTAAAGAAGGTTTTTGACGAGAAGCTCGGACTTGAAAATTTTGTTTCGGTCCATACTGTTGAAGATAAAATCAATTTGGTGAAAGAGGCTGACTGTATTGTGGTGGGAGGTGGCAATACTTTCCATTTGGTTGCAGAAATGCACAAATATGGTCTGATGGAGGCTGTTAGTGAGGTGGTGAAAAAAGGTACGCCATATATAGGTTGGAGTGCCGGTTCCAATGTGGCATGTCCCACCTTGTGTACGACTAATGATATGCCCATTGTCCAACCGGCGAGTTTCAAGACTTTGAACCTTGTCTCTTTTCAGATAAATCCTCATTATCTCGATCCTCAACCTGAAATAGACAAGATGGTGAAACATGGAGGTGAAACACGTCAGGATAGACTGAATGAATATCTCGCTGTCAATCAATCGATGAAGGTTGTAGGCTTGCGTGAGGCTTCAGCTTTGTGGGTTGACGATGATAAGATAATGCTGAAAGGCGGAAAGAAAATGATGGTGTTTAAATATGGTGAAGAACCTGTAGAGGTAGAACCGAATTCAGATGTTACCTCATTTTTGAGATAATTGATTGTCAAC
This sequence comes from Bacteroidales bacterium Phil6, assembly GCA_002633315.1. Lineage (GTDB taxonomy): Bacteria > Bacteroidota > Bacteroidia > Bacteroidales > F082 > Limimorpha > Limimorpha avicola. Next base: position 203,754 of record NWBN01000032.1, on the reverse strand, counting down.
TGTGTTTTTATTTGAAGGAATCATTGTCGGTAACGATAAGTCTAAAATGAAGCTTACTGAACCACAATGATTTCTTTTTTATTTTTTCTAAAACATCCTTATTGCGTGATATAATTGCATAGATAATTTCTTCGTGTCGTGACTTGGATTTAAAATCAAACTGTTATATAAGTTTTTGTTTTTTTTATTATTAATTTTAGTTTTCATTAAACAAAAAGACATAAAATGAGTTTAAATAAAAAACAAAAGATTATGATAAAAAAAGCATTTTTATTATTTTTTATCAGCATTGCCACGATGACAGGATATTCTCAGAACGATCTTCGTCAGCAGGAGCGTGCTGAACGTAGGGCGGCACGACAGGCACAGCAGGCTGCTGAGTTGGCACAGTCACGCGCCGAGATGATAAAACTCGTCAACGACACCACTTTCGTTTTGGAAGCAAACACTTTCATAGGACCTTTCGGACAGGAAGCACCATTGTCGTCTTTTCAGAATTATTTTGCCATAGATGGTAAATATGTAGCTATCAATATTGCATTTAACAATGCCGGCAGTTTCGGCCCTCCGGGTCCCACTCCAATACCGAGCGGTTGGGGAGGACCGTGGACAGCTCCCGGTTTTCCGGGATGGAATTGGCAATCGTGGGATACTCCTGATACTCCTGCACGTCTGGTCCAATATGACCCGGATATGTCTCAATCTGACGGACCTTATGTAATAAACGGCAGTTTCAGAACATGGACTGGTGTAATACCGGTGCAGTTTACGGTTTATGTCCAACAAAATGGTCTCGGTAGAATAGTCCTTACCACAAATAGCGGCTATCAGGTTACTTTCTCCGGTAATATAGTATCACCTCAAAATGCTTCTACAATATATCCGATACCTTGATACATTATTATGTTATATTATATTAATGTCATTAATTGATACTTATATTTAAAAGGCTGACGTTATGTCGGCTTTTTTTATTGTTTTACTATGATAAGATATTATTAAATAATCCTGATTATACGAAATTTAAGTTTTATATAAAAATATTTAAAAAGATAATGGATTTGTTTAAAAATTATAAATTTTAATTGTAAGTTGGTGAAAAATGTTTATATTTGCAAAGATTATTGAAAAATATAAATCTTATGGAAAAAATGAAATTTGTTAATGTACTATTGTTTGTGACGTTATGTTGTTGTTGTACAGTATCTTATGCACAGGACAAATCAGTGTTCAGTCTTAATTCCGATAGTGAGATTGTAGTAAAAGGTGTTGGACAGGACGGAACAAAAGTGCTGACTGTTACTGCTAAAGGTAAAAAAATGGAACAGGCTGTCGAGATAGCCAAAAGAGATGCTGTGGCATATTGCCTTTTTAAAGGTATTAAAGGCTCCGGCAGTACTGAGGAAACACCGGCTATCATAAAAAATGGTATTACTCCGGAAAATGAAGAGTTCTTTTCTTCTTTCCTGATGCTTAAAAATAATAAGGGGAGAGGCGGTGAATATCTTCGCTTTGTGAATAAAAGCGGACAGCCTAAGACTTCAAAGATAAAAAAAGGTTATATGGTATCTCTTGATATTCAGATTCTTTATGACGACCTTAAAGAGTATATGATAAAGGAAGGTTACGCAAAAAAACTTGATTTCTTGTTTTAATAAACATTAATTACGATATTATGAAAAGAATTTTACTACTAGGCCTGTTGATGATGATTTCATCTTTTGTTATGGGACAGGCAAAAAAACCGATTCTGATGGTTATACCTTCTGATTCGTATTGTGACAGAAATAATTATTTGCAGGAATTTACTGATGAAACAGGTGCTGTGAGATATGTATCTGACTATAATAGCATTTTTAAAAGTGCTGACAGTGAGGATCTGAGACTCGTAATAGCAGAATTGTCGAAGTTGTTCGCTGAACGCGGCTTCCCGCTGAAAGATTTGGAACAGACACTGAAATCTATGAATAACGCATCAATAGAAGAGAGCCTTTTGTCAAGTTCGTCATCCGGTGCTTCCATTAAATCTACTCCTCTCGATATGGTGAAGAATAATGCTCAACCGGATATCATTCTCGACCTTGATTATATGGTGAAGACAAGAGGTCCCCAACGTTTTGTTACTTACGTCCTTAGAGCTGTTGATGCTTATAGTAACAAAGTTATTGCCGCTAATTCCGGCGATGGCGAACCTTCTGCCTCGGCTACCGTGAATCAACTGCTTGAAGTTGCAGTGCTGAATTATATAGATTCGTTTTCTGACCAACTGATGGCATATTTTGAAGATATGGCAGTCAATGGCAGAGAAATAGTCGTGAAACTTAAGGTTTGGGATAATCTCGATGTTAACTTTGAAACAGAATATTTTTTTGAAGATGAGGACCTTGAACTCGTTGACATAATAGATTACTGGATGCAGGATAATACCGTGAATCACGCTCCGGTCAGAACCCGCGCTTCAGATAATTTTATCAATTATGAACAGGTGCGCATACCTCTTTATAAAGAACGTAAGGGAAGGCAGTCTGCCATAGGCGCTCGCGAGTTCGTTAACGATTTGAGAAGTTTTCTTAGAAAAGATCCGTTCTTTCTGGATTCTAAGATTTATGAACGAGGTCTGGGTGAAGTTTGGCTAATAATAGGAGAGAAATAATATGAAAAGGATTTTAGTGTCGATTATTGCTGTTTTGATGTCGATTCCTATCACGTTGACAGCTCAGGATAATTCTAAAGATTTGTTGGCCGATGTGCCTGTTAAAGTGTTTGAACCGGAAATGGATATTGACGGAGATGTTTCTACAGTATTGTACAATAGGTTGAGTCAGGCTGTATCTTTGAATGGACTTGCTTCAGTGTCTGATAGTTATAAGTTCGCATTGGTGCCAATAGTTACAATTGTTTCCGAAAATGTTACTGAGTCAGTGCCACCACAGTATTTGACAGAAGTGGAAATAGCACTCTATTTTGCAGATATGACTCGTGAGGTCGTTCTTGCAACTGAAGTCATCAATAAAAAAGGGTTTGGTACTACATTGCCAAAATCAGTGCATAAGGCATTGTCTTCTTTACAGGCGCGTGACCCTAAAATTAAAAATCTTTTTATAACTGCCAAGAAAAGAATAGACGAATATTACCGTACCGAATGCGAGACAATAGCTGCCAAGATAGAGGTTTACCTTAATAGTGGCATGTTGAAGGAGGCTCTCGTGGAATATAATGCTATACCTAAATCCAATGTGGATTGTTATAATAGCTGTAGCCTGTTGTTCCGGAATGTTTCTGATGAGGAAATAGATAATGCAAAAAAACAGTTGGAAGAAAATCCCGATGTGAGTTGGATAAAAAATTGAGATTATGAAAAGATTATTGTTGATGTTTTTGTTTGTACTTCCATTAATAGCAATGGGACAATCAAAGAATGGGTTTAAACTCGTTGAACAAAGCAGTAAGGAACGCCCGGAATGGATAAAAGGCGGCAGCTCTTCCGGCTATATCATCGTTCAGGCTATGGGCGCTGAATCTTACGAGGATGCCAAAAGCGAGGCACTGAATTATTTGCTGAATGAAATAGCTTCTTCGATATCTGTCACAGTATCAAGCGAAATAGTCTCAAATAGTAAATATACTCTTGAGGAAAATGAATCCGATTTTGAGAAACAGGTCTCGACATACGTTAAGACAAAAGTTTCCAAGATACCGGCTCTGCAAGGTATATCTCTTTCTAAGGCAATGACTTATCTTGAACGTTATTATAACCGTAAAACTAAAGAAGAGTATTATGATTTGTATGTCATGTACCCTTTTAATGATTTCGATAGAAGAGAACTTATCGATGAGTTCAATAAACAGGAAAAAGCCATTGATGATAAAATCGATGGCTTTGAAGATGGAATATCTGATATTCAAACTATTGAAGATATTGATGTCTCCATATCTCAAATGAGAGCCATGCTGGGAGAAATGGAAAAAGACGACTTTAGACGTACAAGATTAGAATCGATAATAAATCGTTATTCCAAAATATATGATGACATTTCTTTTATTGAGATGATGAATGAGTCAGGAAGACTTGTTTTCCAATTGAAATATGGAAATACTGTCCTTAAAACATCCAAACTGCCAAAAGTGACGTCGAATTGCGCTACTGTGAAAGATGTAGTATGCGAAAATGACAGATTTATTGTAAACTATGATGATAAATATTGTTACGACCAAGATGACAATACTCTTACTGTGCAGTTCAAATTCGGTTCAAAATATTTGAGAAAAAAGTTTTATTTTTAAATTATATTAGATATGAAAACAAAAAAAATATTATTCCTTATGGCAGTGTTTTCTGCTGTTTTGTTGTTCCCTTTTGAAGGAATGGCTCAGTCTGACAAGACGATAGATGATAAGGTCCTTAAATTGACTGAAAAGAAAAAACAACCTTTTGAAAAGACTGTTAAAAAGAAAAAAGAAGTTGAAAAACCTGTCGTCGAAAAACCTGAACAACAGATTATTGTGGTCGAAACTCCCAAAGTAAAAGAGAAGATAAAGGTAAACAATCCTTGTCCCGATAAATTCGATGTGGAACTTGTGTCTGTGGATGGTAATTCTTATCAGCAGGAAGTTAGGTTCTCTGTCATGATAACAAATCTCGATGTGAATAAGACTATTAATGTGTTTAATATTAAATGTTATGATAATGAAGGAAATATTGTATCTGCTTCGAGTCGTCAGTTTGATACGAGAACCAATATTCCTGTTAAGGCCGAGTTCTATTTGAGAGATAAAATATTGCCTTCCAAGGTTAATAAATTTAATGCTTTGGTTATTAGTATTGATGACTGTGAGGTGGAATTTCGTGATGTCCCTATAAATTGGAATTAATTTGACAACATTTTTTAAATAAAAACAACACTTTTTTGATTTTTTATGAAATATAAAGGTTTAACTAAAGAGCAGGTTGAAGAAAGTCGTAGTAAATACGGAATAAATGTTTTAACACCACCCAAAAAAGATTCCCTTTTTAAACAGTTCATGGGTAAGTTTAAAGACCCGATAATAAAGATCTTGCTTATTGCTTTGTTGTTGTCGGTATTGGTGTCTTTGTACCAGTTTCTGACTCATGCTGAAGGTTTGAGTGTGTTTCTTGAACCTATGGGTATTTTTGTTGCAGTGATGTTGGCTACTTGTGTCGGATTTGCTTTTGAAGTTAGTGCCAATAAAAAATTTGATGTTTTAAATAAAGTTAATGACGAAGAGACTGTTAAAGTCATAAGAGATGGCAATATCACACTTGTGGAACGTAGGGACATTGTCGTTGGTGATATTGTGATGATAGAAACCGGTGATGAGGTGCCTGCCGATGGTGTCCTTCTTGATGCTTTCGCCCTTCAGGTTAATGAATCGGACCTTACCGGCGAACCTATGGCTCGTAAAACTATTGAAGAAAGCGAGTTCGACCCGGATGCTACTTATCCATCCAACCGGGTGATGCGTGGTTGTAAAATAATAGACGGGCACGGCGTCATGAAGGTTGAAAGAGTAGGCGATGCCACGGAATGGGGTAAGGTATATAAAGGTTCTCAGATAGAAAATGATATAAAAACACCTCTCGACCAACAATTGGAAAAACTCGGCAATATTATCAGTTATGCAAGTTATATCATTGCAGGTATCATCATCGTTATGCGTCTTGTGATGTATTTTTCCTTCGATACAGATGGATTTGCTATTAATGGAGTTGATAATTGGCTCGAATTTGTAAGATATCTGCTTAATACCTTGATGATTGCCGTTACTATCATTGTCGTCGCTGTTCCTGAAGGTCTGCCTATGAGTGTCACATTGAGTCTCGCTCTCAGCATGAAACGTATGCTGTCAACAAATAACCTCGTAAGAAAAATGCACGCTTGCGAGACAATGGGTGCAACAACGGTTATTTGTACGGACAAAACAGGTACTTTGACACAAAACCAAATGAGTGTCAGTGATATGACCGTATATTCCTTACGAGATAATGTTTTGGGAATGGATGAATACAGTAGTCTTCTGATAGAAAGCATCGCACTCAATACTACTGCATTTTTAGATATGTCGAATGCAAAAAAGATTACAGTAGTCGGCAATCCCACGGAAGGTGCTTTGTTGCTTTGGCTTAATAAACAGAATGTCAATTATTTGGATTATAGGGAAGACGTTAAAATGTACCAGCAGGTGCCATTTTCTACAAAATATAAGTTTATGGCTACTGTAGTGGAATCTCCTACTTTCAAGAAACCCATGTTTTATGTTAAAGGTGCTCCTGAAATAGTGCTTCAGCATTGTAACAAAGTGGCAACAGAACATGGTCTTGTGGATATTGCTCCCTATAGGGCTGCAGTTGAAGAGAAACTGTTGGCATATCAAAGTCAGGCCATGAGAACGTTGGCTTTCGCTTATAAGGTCGGAAACCCTGAAGAACAGTCGTTTGATCCGATGACCGATAATCTTGTGGCTGAGAATCTTGTATTGTTGGGCATAGTTGCTATAGCCGACCCTATACGTCCTGATGTGGCTGAGGCTGTGAAGAGTTGTATGGACGCCGGTATTAATGTCAAGATAGTAACAGGCGATACTCCGGGTACAGCTATCGAGATTGGCCGTCAATTGGGATTGTGGAAACCTGAAGATGACAGAGATATCAATCATATTGCCGGAAAGGACTTCGAGGCTCTCACCGATGAAGAGGCAAAAAAACGTATTCCTCTCATTAAGATAATGTCTCGTGCAAGACCTATGGATAAAGAACGTCTTGTACGTCTGCAGCAGAATGAAGGAGAAGTGGTAGCTGTTACCGGTGACGGTACCAATGATGCTCCGGCATTGAAAGCGGCTCAGGTCGGACTCTCTATGGGTGATGGTACTACAGTCGCCAAGGAGGCGAGTGATATTACGATTTTGGATAACTCGTTCCGCAGCATAGCTCGCGCCGTGATGTGGGGACGTTCATTGTATCTTAACATTCAACGTTTTATCTTGTTCCAAATGACAATCAATGTAGCTGCATGTCTTATTGTTTTGTTGGGTGCCCTTCTCGGTACGGAGATGATTCTTACAGTGACACAGATGTTGTGGGTAAATCTTATAATGGATACTTTCGCCGCTCTTGCTCTCGCTTCATTGCCTCCGGAGGAGAACGTTATGAAAGAAAAACCACGCTCCAAAAATGCCCATATCATTACTAAGCCCATAGCATACGGTATATTTGGCATGGGAATATTTTTTGTCCTTGTGATGTTCGGTTTTGTTCAGTATTTCAAACATGAAAATGTATTGTCTCTGTTGGATTTCGATTTCAATACTTATCTGCAGCATTTCTTTAATTTCAGTATATCTGCTCATGGATTGACGACCTATGAGTTGTCTCTCACATTTTCGATATTCGTGTTTTTACAGTTCTGGAATCTTTTCAATGCCAAGGCATACCATACAAACAGGTCTGCATTTTGCGGGTTGTTTAAGAAAGAAACACTGTCAGGCTTCGGGTTGGCATTGTTCATAATAGCAATAGGTCAGTATCTTATTGTTACTTTTGGAGGTGAGATGTTCAGCGTGAAACCCATATCTTTGCATGACTGGCTCTGTATAATTATTGGAACAAGTCCGGTGATGATAATAGGTGAGGTGTTCAGATTGTTTAAAGTTAGAAAATGATACTGTGTTTTCAAGTGACAAAAAATCCACGACATGATGTTTGCCGTGGATTTTTTATGTCGAAGCATTACGATTTTAATGATGGGAACAGTCGTGATGGTCGCATACCTGTTCATTGTCGGTTATCTCACCTGCAAGATAGCGGCGTACCACATCCTTAACTTCTCCTGAACAGCCTCTTATTACTTTTATATGACTCTCTGTAAGTTTATTGACAGCACCTTGTCCCATGTTGCCGGCCAACATGATGCTGACGCCCATCTGATTTAAAGTTCCGGCTATGTTGGATTTACAGCCGCAGCCTTCAGGTGACTCCAATATTTCTTCTCCTGTAATGTTGTTGTCGGCATCAGTGGTGATTATGGTATAATAAGCACAGTGACCGAAATGATTGTCAACATGATTGTCTCTTGTTGGAATTGCTATTTTCATGATATTTTTTATTATTTGTCTGCAAAATTACACAATTTTATCGACCTGAATGATATTATTAATTTATTGTGTGTTATTAACCGAAAAGACTTGTGAGATGACATTCGTATTCTGAATAATCATGGAAATTGTTTCAGGTTGTACATAATGATGAAAGTAAAAAAATGAAAATTTTTATAATATTGAATAAAAAAGAGATGATGAAGTCCGACTATTGAGGGATAGTTTAGATAAATGATTTCGAACAAATATTGCATGCGTATGAATTTTTGTAAATTTGCAGCGGAGAAATGGCAGAGCGGTCGAATGCGGCGGTCTTGAAAACCGTTGTACTGCAAGGTATCAGGGCGAATCCATTTTTCTCCGTAATAAAAGTCGGAAATATGGACATTAAGAGTTGTTATGTCAGACTAATCTTTTAAAGACAAAACATATATTTGTTTTTCTGAATTATTATAGAAATCATCTTCTTCAAAACTTCCGAACTTATGGACGATATTAAACCCGGAACACTCTAAATAGAAATCCAGTTCTTGTGGGAAGAACATCCGCATATCCAGGCTTTGGATTGAATGAAATACACCATCTATATAATAATGCCACTTTATACGATTGATTTGAGTTGCGTTTTCGTAACTCATCGTTTGTTTTATCATGACTTCCCGTCCGTCATCGGTGGTATATTCAGCCGTTGTTTCTTTCTTTTTTTCTCCATGAACAATGAATCGGATATTAGGATTGAAACAATCCAATAGAAAAACTCCATTTTCTTGAAGATGCTTCTTAACTACTTTCAAAACCTTAAACAAATCCTCATTTTTGTATAAATGATGAATGGAATTAAAAGGAATGAAAATAAAATCGAATTTCGTTCCCAAATCTAATGTCCTAATGTCTTCTTGCACAAAATCTATTGACAAATGTTCTTCTCTTGCTTTTGAGATTGCTCGATTAAGCATAGATGCGGTATAATCAACACCTGTTATATTATATCCTTCTTTTGCAATAGGTATTGTCAGACGTCCAGTGCCACAACAAAGTTCAAGAATTTTTGCTTCTTTATCTTTGGGTAACCACTTCTTGTAAAATTCCAAATCATTCAAAAATGTGTTTAACCCATCATAAATAGCAGCGTCATATATCAAGTCTCCAACTATATAATTTTTATCTGTCATATTTTAAGTAACTATATTATACCGCTATTCAGTTTATAGAGTGTGAAAGAAGAAAAGATTTATTCCATAACTTTTTCGAATATAAAATATTCATCATGAAAATCACTTCTACCTGATGGCCTGGAAGGATCTCGATGCGCTTTATTGAAAAATTCGACAATTTTAAAGCCGCATTTGTTTACATAAAAATGAATGTTTCGTTTTTCAAAATATGGAGTTATCAGACGCCAGGCTTTAGTATTGGAATATCTCTTTTCCAGACTTTGCCAGATTTGAAGTCCAAGTCCCTGCCCATGTTTATCTGGATAAACATAATACAGCTCCAACCAATTGACTTTCGTTTGAGAGTCAATCTTGACAACGACACCTCCGACTTTTTCCCGGTCGGCATATACCGCCAGCGTTTCACATTGAGGGTTATATAAGGATGGGTCTATATCATTATCCGGAATAATGTCTTCCTGATGATCCGGATTCCCAAAAGTCTCAATGACAGCTATGGAAAAAATCTCTTTTACATCTGCTCGAAACTTGGCATATTCTTGCTCTACAAGTTTATTGAACGTAATACTTGCCATATCTCTCTTTGTTTTAATGATTAAGTAATACTGTCCCAAAAAGTGTGTAAAATTCAAAGTTTAATATTTTTGTAGTAGATAAATTTTTAAAAAAACAAAACATGAATTTTACACAGGAGCAAAGATACGAAATTATTGAAAAGATAATCAAAGAAGGAAAAGGAATAGAAGAAATATCAAATTTCCGAGGGATATAAATCTGTCTCCTATATGCAATTTGGAGGACAATCCATAGATGAAAATAATGAAAAATAATATTACTGTCCGACAAAATTTTTAGATTCGTTTTGTCAGACAGCATCATATCAATCGATTACAATCAATTATCTGTTTTATAATCAACATTTGTTTACCGATGTAATTGTGTTATACTACTGTAATTTGTTGATAATCAGATATGCTTTGCAATTATTTTATTGGGGGCAAAAATTTCGGCACAATCTGCAAAGAAAACACTAATACAATTTCATTTTTGAAATCCGTGTCTATGGAGCCTGTTAAATCTCCTTTGTCCTCAGCGTCCATAGAGTTTGTGGCTTGCTATTTTCTTTTAGTACCTTTTTTTATCTTTGTCCCCAACGTCCCAACTTCTGTTTTTCAGCAGGGTGGCAATCTCAATGGGGTATGTATAGGACTTGTCAGATTAAATGCCCATAGGGGAATAAAAATAAAACGCCCCCTCACCCGGGATTTGAGCATCGTTGAGAGGCTTTTTTTGGGGCTAATGTCGCGAAAGTACAACAACTATTTCATTCCGCCAAACTTTTGCGGATGTTTCTGTGGCTTGTCGTTACCAGTTTCCGCAGGGGCTGGGTTTCCCTGCTTTTGGGGCGGCAAAGTAGGACAAAGTGCAAATCGCCAAGTGACATTGTATTCGGATGGCGGAAGCAGAACCGATTCGGCCGATTCCCTGTCCGCGCTTGGTTTATTATTCAGGCCGCTTTATTCCAAATCAGTCATTAGAAAAATTCGCTTTCCTTTTGCACAAAAAATATTGTTTTTACGGTAATAATTAAGCAGCAAACTAAAAGAATGGGGTTCCGTATCATTCCGGTATGTTATTTTATAGAAGAACTTGGAGTGGCTCTTGAGGATATGTATCATTTCTCTGTTTGCGTCCTACAAGTTCCAGATCGATGAAACCGAAATCGACGGATTCTTTCGGATAATCTTCTTTCTATGTTTGTTCCGGGAGGACAGATTACATCAATGTCTATGGACAGACTTACCGATTGTCTGCATTAAGGATGTATCTTGAAAATCAGAGGGCATCCTGCTTTGATCGACATCTCAAGCAATGACAGCGCACGGATGACTTTTTCAATCAGCTTCTTGTCATTGTAATGCACTGCAGTAGCCGCTTGGTCAATCCATTCTTTCGTAAAACATTTTTTTATCTTTGCAAATAGTAGGACCGAACTCTGAGAATATAAAATTCTCAAAAGTTAATAGATATCTTTTTGGTTAAAAGTTTTATAGGTTATATTGTCTATTTATAGAAAGGACCAAGTTATGTTCTTGTTTTTTGGTCTGAAAAGTATTGCTGCTCTTCAATTTTTGTGGAGGCTCATTAGGGAAATTATCGTTATCTCTTGAATAATTGATTTCATCAAATTCATAAGTCGTATCAAAATAAAGTTTAGGATCATAAGCATCCAAATAGTTATACGGTACATTCTTCAACAATTTGAAATTTATGGTTTTGGAGCAATATGTCCCTTCTTTCTTTTTCCTCTTTTCACATTATGGGCTTCAAGTTTAGTCCTGTTTATTGTACATCTATCAAAGTTCTAAACTGAACTGTTTTGCTCGCTAAAAGACAATAGATTTTTTTCTCAGAACAGATGGAAAAGGGATGAAAACATCCTTTTCAATCCCCGAATACCCGTTCACAAAAATAGGGCATGTCGGGGTTTATTTCGCCAAAATGAGCGGTAAAATCGAGGATGGATTCACGGATATTTTAGGATTCAAATTAAGGTATCTCGTGTTTGGTCGTAGTGGCGTTTTTTGATCTTTACACCAGGGGCGCGTATAAGTTTTGCAGCCAAAAGAAAAAATGTCTGGCCCCATTTATCATGACGCAGCCATCTCTTTTCTTCTCTTATTTATTGGACGTATATATGAATGTGGGAATATAATAAAGTTGCTTTCTATACAACTTTTGCATTCAAGCGCGATGCCATGTGATGTGTTTCGTTTGAAAAAATGTGTTGTAATGAATGTTTTCGTTTGAAAAAATGTATCAAATTTTGGTTTATTCGCTCGAAAAAGTGTAATTTTGCCGTTGGAAAATAAGATAACTCCATGCTTAAAAGGAAAATAGAAACATATTTAGCCGACTGGAAACAGTCTGAGGACAGAAAGCCTTTGGTGATAAAAGGTATACGCCAATGTGGAAAGACATATATTGTCCAGAAATTCGCAAGAGAGAATTATGATAGTGTGGTCTATATGAATTTCATTCTTGAACCAGATAAGAAGTCTGCCTTTACCGGCAATATAGATGTTGATACTATCATTCTCAACCTCTCTGCTTTGATTAAGGGCAGTCGTTTCATCGAAGGTAAAACCTGCATTATCCTTGATGAGATTCAAGAGTGTAAGGAAGCAAGGACTGCCTTGAAGTCATTCCATATAGACGGGCGTTTCGATGTTATTGCCACAGGTTCTCTTTTGGGAGTGAAAGGCTACGGCCAAAGCAAGAAAAAGAAAGAAGATATAGAACAAGATTCAGTTCCTGTCGGATACGAAACCGTGATAGATATGTACCCGTTGGATTTTGAAGAGTTCCTATGGGCAAACGGTATCCGTCCGGCGGTTATTGATTCTGTAAAATCATGCTTTGAGAACGAGACGGTTGTTCCCGAGGGGGTTCATAAGGCAATTATGGAGCTGCTGTACCGATATGTCATTGTCGGAGGTTTGCCGGAAGTGGTGAATTGTTTCCTTGAGACCAAAAATATCGAACTTATATATAAGTTGCAGCGAAACCTCATTGCCGAATACGAAGAGGATATGGTCAAATATGCAGATGATGCAGACAAACCCAATATCCGTGAATGTTTTGAATCTATTCCGAAGCAATTGGCTAAAGAGAACAAGAAATTCCAGTATTCAGTTGTAAAAAAGGGAGGAAGGTCTTCTCAATACATTGGTAGTATTCAATGGCTAGAGGATGCCGGGATAGTCCGTAGATGCTATAACATACAAACCACGGAACTGCCGTTAGAGGGAAATTCCATCAAAGACTGTTTCAAAGTGTACACTACTGATATAGGTCTCCTTGTGGCAATGCTCGACTACGGCACTCAGGCGGATATTTTAAAGGGTAATTTTCTTGGATACAAGGGAGCTATCTTTGAGAATCTGATGGCGGATTTTCTATGTAAATCCGGTCAAAAACTATACTATCTCCATAAGGACAGCGGGCTTGAATTGGACTTTCTGGTAAGATTCAAAGGCGAATGCGTTATACTTGAAGTTAAGGCAAAAACCGGTAAGTCAAAAAGCATGACTACAGTTCTTAAAAACAAGGACGTATATCATGTTAAAAATGCTATCAAGCTGGGACAATATAATGTAGGACGCGAGGGAGATATACTTACTATTCCGCTATACATGGGATTTCTTGTCAACGACAAACTTGCTGACGTTATCATTCCTGATGTTGATGAGAGTTTATTGAACGTAAATATTGCTATGAGATAAAGTAATGTTATTTTCTTCAACAAATTTATATATTATCTTTGAACAGAGAAAACAGTTGTCCTATAACAACTTTATGAATACAAATTAACAATTTTAAATTAACATAAATCAAGATAAGATATGCCTAAAAGACAAGTATTTTTTAGTTTTGAATACCATAAAGATGCTTGGAGAGCTTCTGAGGTACGCAATATGGGTAAAGTTGATAATTCTTCTACATTTAGTGACAATGACTGGGAAGAAGTTAGGTTAAAAACAGATAAAGAGATACAAAAATGGATTGATGATCAATTAAATAAACGTTCATGCCTTGTTGTTTTGATTGGAGCAACCACGTCATCTAGGAAATGGGTGAAATATGAAATTGAGAAGGCCTACGAACTTAATAAGGGTATCGTCGGAATACGTATCCATAAACTAAAAGATAGGTATGGAAATCAAACTACCGCTGGTGCCAATCCTTTTTATTCTATTTTTACTAATAAAGGTTACAGGCTATCTAACTATATTGAGGTGTTTGATTCTAATTATTCTTTAAGTGCTTCTGTATATAATGATATCAAAGAGAATATAGAACGATTAATAGAAAACGCCATAGAAAAAGCTGGTACATACTAAATAAATTAAGCGGTATCATTATCAACTGATCTTTTTAGGAGATACAAAGAATCCTCTCGTTGATCACATCTTGGGTGTGTTCATTCAAAAAATTAGAGAGCTAGGATTGTCTGATAGAATTTTTCAGACAATATATTCATGTGATTTTAATGAGAAATATAGTAATAAAAATCCTTCATTTTGTTTCTATTTAGGAAGTGAAGACGAATATCATTCTGACGTAGAAAAAATTGAAACCATTTTAAATAATGGTGATGCTATATTGCCTATTTATTTCAAAGAAGGCAATTTTAACAAAGAAATACCATCCATATTACATCCAATTAATGGTATTTTAGCTGGAAATAAATCCCGTTATTATTATGTAAATATAGCACTACAAGGATTGAGATTATTAAGAAAAACACGAAAAGTTTTTATAAGCTATAAAAGAAGTGATTCTACTGAAGTTGCTATTCAACTTTTTGAGGAACTACTTAAGAATAATTTTGATCCATTCTTGGATTCGTATTCTATTCCACCTACGGAGGATTTTCAAAATGAATTGTATCATAGAATGTCCGACAGCGATGTGGTGATTCAGCTTTTGACCATTAGCTTTCATGAAAGTGGCTATTGTAGAGAGGAGATAGAAATTTCAAATGTAAAACAAATAGGAGTTGTACAAGTTGTTTGGCCTAAATGTTCCATAGAAAAATCAGATAATCTTTGCATACCGTTTCAATTGGATGAAAGCAGTTTTGTAAAAATAGGTAGAATTGATGAGTGTAAACTTACGCCTGATTGCCTGAAAAATTTAATAGATATAGTAGAGTCATGCAGAGCTAGAAATTTAGCAGCAAGGCAGGACACATTACGAGGGGAATTTATCCAAGAAGCAAAAAAAGTTGGGCGACAGATCTTTCAAGAGAAATATTATTTAATTGAAAGAGATGTTAATAAAAATCTTCTTGCGCTTTATTTGCCGGCAATAGGGGTACCGACATCATATGACTATTATAAATCAAGAGAGTTTCGAGAATTACTTGATACTCCAGATTTAAAAGTGTATCTCCTTTATGACTCTCTTAAAGTGCAAAAAGATTGGATTGACCATTTAAACTGGCTTAATTCAGCCCTTGAAGTAAAAACAATTCAAAGAAATGAGTTTGATACATGGATAACCGAAAATTAAAAAACATATTTCTTTCCGCCAGCATCCCTGTCGAAGAAAGACATAAAAAATATATAGATAGCTGTGACGTTACGGCAATTAGAGATGCAATTATTGCATTAACTACTGTTGTGATAAAAGATTATCGATTGGTATGGGGAGGCCATCCTGCCATTACACCAATAATAAGCAGGGTCCTAAATATATTAGGATATAATGTCTCTGAACATGTTATGCTATATCAATCCAAATGGTTTGTAGATCAATTCCCCAAAGAAAATGACAATATCCCAAAAATTGTGTTAACAGAAAGGAAAAATTCATTAGAAGAGAGTCTCTTTGAGATGCGAAACAAGATGATTGGCAATAATGAATTTGCGGCTGCTTTTTTCATCGGAGGAATGGAGGGGGTTGAAATTGAATATGATATGTTCAGGCAAATTCATCCTGAAATTTTAACATTTCCAATAGCTAGCACAGGAGCTGCAGCAAAAATACTTTTTAATAAGCATAAAAATGATTATAATGTTGAATTAGAGAATAATCTCGCATACATGTCACTATTTCGTGAAATAATAAAAAGAATTTAACATGGCACATAAGACATTTATATCCTATAAATATAGTGAAGCTCAAAATTTACGCGATAGAATTATTGATTCCTTAGGAGAAGATGCTAAATATTATCAAGGCGAAACAAGTGATTCGCCAGATTTAACAGATACTTCAACAGAGAATATAAAGAGGAATTTAAAAGACATGATGTTTGATACATCTGTAACAATAGTTATCATCTCGCCCAATATTAAGATGAGCCGTTGGATTGATTGGGAAATAGAATATAGTCTCAAAAGAATCACAAGAAAAGAAAGAACTTCACATACTAATGGAGTTGTGGGAGTTATTATGAAGGTTAATGGTTCATATGATTGGTTTAAATATTCAATTCTACATCAAGATGGATGTAAGGCATATAAATATCGTGATGATTTAGTTTATGATATAATCAACAATAATAGATTTAATCAAAATCCTCCAAAATACTCTTGCGAACGATGTCGATCAGTTGATGCATTAAGAGGATCGTATATTTCTTTCGTGGAAGAGGATGATTTTTTAGCAAATCCCAATATGTATATAGATAATGCATATGATAAGAGTGAAAATGACGGATATGGATATGATCTAGTGCGTTCAAGGTAAGAGAACAGTATCATTTTATAAGAAATTTATAGATTAATCAATGTTAGTTTTGTACCTAAAGAATAAAAGAAATATGATTCTTTAAGTGTGATTTAACTAATATCTATCATTTGAGACAAAGCAAAGATGATGCTGGTATCCTGCTGAAACGATAAATGAAAACCGTCTGAGAGTCCTTACCAAACTTTTCGACGGTTTTTGTTTGATGCCTGTTGGTGACGTTCGCAGGATGTGCTCTTCTCCGTCAATTCCGTCCACAGGCTGAATGCAATGTATTATTAACCGCGCAGTGATGCGCATGAATGAAAAGATTATGAATTATAAATTTGACGGAAGCAGGGTGTTCTTTACATCCGACACCCACTTCAACCACACCAATATCATCAGGTTCTGCAACAGGCGATTCAAGGATGTGTCGCACATGAATGAAACGATTATTTCCAACTGGAACCGCGTGGTCGGTCCGGAGGATATCGTATTCCACCTGGGCGATTTCTGTCTGGGCGGTTCTGCCGAATGGGTAAACGTACTGAACAGGCTGAACGGGAAAATATACCTTATTTCCGGCAACCACGACATCAAGAACCTGAGGCAGAATTACACGAAATATTTCGAGCATATTGCAATGCAGATGTATATCGAGGTGGATAAACAGAAGATTTATCTGAATCACTGTCCGTTCCTCTGCTATGGCGGCTCATACGATGACACCTGGCAACTTTTCGGACACGTGCATACCCGAAGGAACAATACCGGAAAGGATGCTTCTCGGCTGAGTATGCTTTTTCCAACACAATATGATGTCGGAGTGGACAACAACGATTTCACACCGGTTTCATTTGCGCAGGTGAAGGCAATCATAGGGAAACAGATTGAACAATCAAGGAAAGGAGAACAGTAAGATGAAGATACAATACATGAGTTATCTGCACATGGAGTTCAAGGAGAACAACAGATACTTGAAAAATAATGAATTGCCTGCAACCAGATAGGATATGTATTTGAGGATTAACACCTGGTAAACGGATTTGATCCGGCCAGGTTTATTGAAATTTAATGGACATACAGAAATGAATGAAAGAAAGATTATAGACAGAAAGCTCCTTACAGATTTGGTAAAGGAGGTCGGCTTGAATACCTCGCATTTGGAGGCGTTGGGAGAAAGCCGCCAATGGGAGATTGTCGTTGGTGGCGATATGCTTGAACGGCTTGTTGAGATACAACATCGGCTCGAGAGGCTGGCTGTAATGGGCGACGATGAGTACCGGGGGCTATATTGAAGTGCCACGGCCTACACCGAAAGTGGGGATTCAGGGGACGCATATATACAGATCCGCAGGATGTTCCCGATGAACTGCGTGATGTGGTCTACTACAAGCGGAAGAAGTTCATTGATGTGACTGAAATGTACGACATTGACAGTCCGGAAGACTTTATGCGGTTTGCAACTGACCATTACGGAGAACTGGGCCTTTTACATCTGAATATCTTTGCCTCAAACGACCGGCAACAGGGATGGAAAATTGTTGTTTCCAACAGTTATTCTGCCAATGCCGGATTGGCCATCGAAGTAGCGACAGCTTTGTACAAGGCAGGGGCACCGCTGCTGATATATGACGCAGAAAAGTTCCTAAGAATCCTGCTCGAAGAGGATTATGTGCGTCTGGTTCCCGACTCATATCACAACTATATGGGCTATCAAGAAGAGGGTGCCGTCTACGAACTGCCCTGGTAATACGAGTGTTCTGACGATGCTAATTCGGTTCTGACCAAGGAGCAATATCAGGCGATTATTTCTATTGCAGAATGGCAGGATATAGAGCAGGTGAAATAGTAGATTCAAAATGGGTTGTGATTTGCCAAATCGCATAAAATATTGCTGATTTGGCAAATTTTCTCTGTTCCCGTTTGCAATAGATCAGGAGGAAGATTACCTAAAAATCTATATCGGTACCAACAAAGCGGATTTTCCTTGTAAAACTATCCGACTGACCAGATAAATTATTACCTTTGTAAAAATTATCACTCAAAAATGCAGACAGTTATAAAGAAAATACTATCGGATAGGAAACGTTTTTTGCCACTTCTTTTATTGGCAGATGAACAGGAAACCATGATTGACAAGTATATCGGACGAGGAGATATGTTTGTCATGTACACCCAAGATGGTGTCGCGATATGTTCTGCAATAGTTACGGTTGAGGGGGACGGTATATGCGAGATAAAAAGTCTGGCTGTAGCTCCGGAATTTCGACGGAAAGGCTATGGCAAAGAAATGACTGATTTTCTGAGCCAACATTATGCGGACAAATTCTGCCTTATGACAGTAGGAACCGGAGACAGTATGAGTACAATATCATTCTATCGGAAATGCGGATTTCATTATTCCCATACTGTGCCGGATTTCTTTACCGTCAACTATGATCATCCTATTGAAGAGGACGGGAAAATACTGAAGGATATGCTCTATTTTCGCAAATATCTGACTCTGCCACAAGTGATATGCAAGAATGTCCGTACGGAAGAGCTGATTTTGTCCTTACTCAACCTTTGGAAAGAATCAGTAAAGGCAAGCCATCACTTCCTGACCGAATCCGATATCCATGATTTGATTCCGGATGTATGTCTTGCTCTCAAATCAGTGGAAGAGCTTGTTGTCCTGCATTATAAAAATGCACCTGCAGGGTTCATCGGTATTGAAGACAAAAAGGTAGAGATGCTTTTCATTTTGCCGGATTATTTCGGTTGCGGTTTTGGAAAAAGACTTATGGATATAGCCATCAGGGATTATGGCTGCATCTATGTCGATGTAAACGAACAGAATCCGATGGCCAGAAACTTTTACCGGCATTTGGGCTTCCGTGAATATGAACGGACTGAATCTGATGCACAAGGACGCCTTTTCCCTATAATTAAAATGAAATTACACATCCAGCAGCAGCCGCACATTGCTGGGAAGTGAAAAAGAGTTAGAAAACTTCAAGACAGAGACTGGAGCCAAGAGTATATCCGGTTATACAAAATCTGTTGATGGCATTTTAAGTGTGATAAACGATATTGCATATTTTGACCGGATATTTAACTATGCGACGATGAAAGGTTTAGAATCAGCGATGGATAAATTATATTCAGGACTTAATGATGAATTTGGATTCAAGATATACTAATGACCACAAAACAGACACTTGAGCAACAAAAAAGTGCCATGTATGCAAAAATAAAAACCAGGATTCATCACCAGTAACTGTCAGCTGGGAGAGGAACGACCGGGACTGCGTTGCAAATATAATACAACTTGCTCAAATATGGATGTATTAGGAACTGTTTATCTGGAAATAATCTGCATAAGAGCAAATCTTATTCAGATTACTTTGCCTTGTTATTGTAAAATGAATCCGGTACACTAAGCAAAGATTCAATTACCGAGAAAAACTCGGCAATTGCCGCTGATAGGTAAAATAATCGAACATTTTCCTATCTCAAATTTCACTTTTCAGAGTCCCAGTAAAAGCAGTTTCATCCTCCTGATGTATGGGCTTCTCATTGCGGATTGTTCGATGGAGGATCTTCATCCGGTTGCGGGTAGCATTGACAAAGACAAACATGTCTCCGTCTCTGAGGCTCATCCCCATCTGGTCCGTGACTATGCCGCTCAGGCCGTTGAACACCAAGCGCATGTTACCGGACGGTTGTAGAACCAGTACTGGTGCTGTCATCAAGGCAGAACATTGGTAAGCAACCGGTGAAGTGCGTATAGCGAATATATTCCATGCGAGGTATCTTCGCGCAAAAAAAGATGCTTACACGAGAAGAAATCGCAGAGATAATCCAATATTGCAAGGAGAATGGAGTCACATACAAGAGCCGACTGAAAGAAATCGGAATATCCGAGTGGCGGTTCTATGAAAGCAAACGCAGATACGCCGAGGCTCAGGCCAGTGAACGGGAATCAGGAGAGTTCCTTCAGCTGGTGCGTGGGAATGACAGTTTTCCGGAACCGTTGCTGACAAACAGGAAAACAGGCAAAGGCAGGAAGTCGGGATATGAGTCCATACCGATGAGCATAGAGATGCGCACGCAGACAGGGACGGTATTGCGGATACAGGGCAATCTGGACGCGACGATGATACAGGCAATAATCCAGGCGTCGTCGAGCCATGTTTAGCCTGAATGACAGCATGAGGTACTGGCTATACAACCGGCCTACCGACATGCGGAAGAGCTACTACACGCTGAGCGGAATAGTGACCAATGAGCTGGGTTGTGACCCGTGCAACGGTGATGTCTATATCTTCATGAACAAGTCGAGGAACAGGATAAAGCTTCTTCACTGGGAGCCGGGCGGTCTGGTGCTGTACTGCAAGCTTCTTGAATCCGGGACCTTCGGCATGCCTTCCGGTCTGGAGAAGGACGTTGTCAGCGGAACGATAGAATGGAGCGAGCTGGTGATGATCGTCGAGGGCATAATCGAACAGCCGGACAGCCGCAGGCAGCGACTCGAGAACCTGAAGAAACTACGCAGATAAGCGAAGAAAAAGTGCCCCGGACTTGCATATATGACACTTTTTTCGTACCTTCAAGTATTGAAAACAAAGGATGAGACAGGTGGTTATGACAGTAGAGGAACAGCTGGCGGCAGCACTTGCGGAGGTGGAAAATCTCCGTACGGCACTTGCCGATAAGGAAGCAGCCATTGCTGGAAAGAACCGCATGATCCGGGTCTCCAGAACAAGCTTCTGTGGCTCCGCAAGAAGGTCTTCGGCCGGATGAGCGAGAAGGCCCTTCCTGTAGATCCCGCCCGGCTGTCACTGTTCGAGGAGAAACATCTCACCGACGAGGAACGTGCCCAGCTTGACAGGGAGGTCGAAGAAGCGTAAAAGACAATCACAAAGACAGTGACTGTAAAAGCCAAGCCCTCCCGCAGGCCTCTGGACATCACCGGCCTTCTGGAGAAGGTCTTCCATATCTATCCCGACGGGGTTCTCGATGAAAACGGCAAGCTCAGGGCTGAATATGTCGAGATAGGCACGGACGAGTCCTCCCGTCTCGAGAAGAGGCCGGCAGAGATATACATCCACAAGGATGTCTTCCACAAGGTCATCCTCAAATCCGACATAGAGACAAAATATCCCGAAGACAGGGAGATACTCTCACCGGAACGTATACTCCTGAGCAATACAAAATAAGAACAATTGCACGAAGTCAATTTGGTCTAAAAAAAATGAGTATTCGTGGCTCTATTCGTGAGAAGAATAGTAGTGGACGATTCTTTGTTAAATACATAGAGCCATTGACAGAGTTTCCTTCAGAAACATTATTTAAGGTGCCTAATATGGGAGATGATATTTTTGATTATCGCTATTTTTATTCTGCACCGGACGGGAAGAAAAATGGAGGTTATTTTCAGGGAATGCCTACTAGTTCAAATGTGACAAAAAAACAATATGCGAATTTCTATAATTTTGAGAAAGAATATAACAATGTTTCAGGAGAAGGAAATGTGAGTTTTCGCAACGGTAAGAAACCGGAAGCACTTATTGCTTTTTTAATAGATGTATTTACAAATCCAAAAGATATTGTTCTTGATTATCATCTTGGATGCGGAACAACATCGGCAGTCGCACATAAATTACAAAGGCGTTATATTGGAATGGAGCAAATGGATTCTCAAATATCCCTTATTAAAACCAGATTGCAAAATGTAATAAGTGGTGATTCTACAGGTATTTCCCAATCTGTTGATTGGCAAGGTGGAGGTTCTTTTATCTATTGTGAATTAGCTAAAGCAAACCAACGATTTGCTGATGAGATAGAACAAGCATCAAACTCTAATGATCTTGCTGTTATATGGGGGAAAATACAAGAAATAGGTTTCTTAAGTTGGAAAGTCAATCCGCAAGAGATAGATATCAGTGCTGAAGATTTTATTCAAATGTCATTAGAAGATCAAAAGCGTTTTCTGATAGAATGTTTGGATAAAAATCTTTTGTATGTTCCATATTCTGAAATAGATAATGCAGAGTTTGGTATCAGTGAGAGTGATAAAATAATAAACAATCAATTCTATCAAACGAACTAAACAGCATGAAGATATTACAAGACACACTTCGTGAAGAATTTGGTAAAAGAACAATTGCAGAAACTGAATTACCAAAATATTTCACCACATCGCTCAACCCGATAATGAAATTACGCCCTTATCAAAAGGAGTGTTTTCAATATTTCATCACCTATTGGCAAAATGAATTCGATGCGAAAGAATTAAAACCACACCTGTTGTTTCATATGGCAACAGGTAGTGGTAAGACTCTGATAATGGCAGGTGCTATGCTTTTTCTATATGAACAAGGGTACAGGAATTTTCTTTTCTTTGTTGATTCTACTAATATTATTGAAAAGACAAAAGAGAATTTTTTGAATGTAGCATCGGTAAAATATCTTTTCGGCCAAACAATCAATATTAATGGGAAGCAAGTTGAAATAAAACTTGTGGACAACTTCCAAACTGTTGATGAAAATTGTATCAATCTCTGTTTGAATACAATTCAAGGACTACACACATCACTCAATGTGCCCAAAGAAAATTCCGTAACGTATGATGATTTTGTAGAACATCGAGTCGTTTTAATATCAGATGAAGCGCATCATACAAATACCGCTACCAAGAAAGGTAAAAATACCATTGTAGACTCGTCCCCGACACTCCCTGGTATTGAAGTTGAGTCCACGGAAGATTGGGAGAGTACTGTAATGAAGATTTTTTATAGTAATGAAGCAAATGTCTTATTGGAATTTACAGCAACGGAAGATTTCCAGGATGCCAATATCGCAGATAAGTATGAAAACAAAGTGATTTTTGATTACCCGTTGAAAAAGTTCAGAGAGGATGGTTATTCAAAAGAAATATCTGTTATTCAAAGTGATATGTCTCCGATAGACAGAGCTATTCAATGTGTATTATTAAGCCAATATAAAAGGAAATTGTTCTCTAGCATACATCAGGACATCAAACCTGTTATAATGTTGAAATCTAAAACAATAGCAGAAAACAAACGGTTTTATGACGAATTTATAAATACCATCAAAAATTTGTCAGTAGAAGATATTGAGCGTATTGGTGCAAATGCTAAAGAGGATATATTTGATATGTTTTCATACATCAAGGAAAAAGGTATTGAATTGGAAAATCTCCTCCTTGAAATCAAAGAAGATTTCAAGGAGGAAAATCTTCTTTTGATTGACGGGAATAATATCTCACCTGATAAACAGCAGAAATTAAATTCTTTGGAAGCAAAAGATAATGAATTCCGTGTAGTGTTTGCAGTAGATATGCTGAACGAAGGCTGGGACGTACTGAACCTGTTTGATATTGTACGACTTTATGAAACGCGTGATGGTGGACGTGGAAAAATAGGTAAGACTACTATGCAGGAAGCACAGTTGATAGGTCGAGGAGCACGGTATATGCCTATTACAGAACCAACTGGAGAGTTACCGAGCGGAAAGCGAAAATATGATGATGATACAACTAACAGATTACGTATGTTAGAAACACTGCATTATCACAGTGTTAACAACCCAAGATACATACATGAATTACGTACAGCAATGGTCCAAACCGGTATCGTAGCTGAAAAGGTTAAGACCGTCGATCTCAAACTGAAAGATTCGTTCAAGGATACATCCTTGTATAAAAACGGATACGTCTTTGTAAATGAAGTGGAATCGTTTATTCTCAATAAGGATGTCACTTCGCTTGGCGACAACATATTAAGTAAAAATTATAAAGTACATATTAATAGTGGAAGAATAAGTACAGGCTTGATTTTCGAAGATGAAGAGAGGCGAGTTGCAACCATTCCATATAGAAATCTCAAGTTGAAGGATTTTGGATATCATGTCATACGAGCTGCTATAAATCGTTTTAATACGTTTCGGTACTCAGAATTGAAGGTTAGATATCCGAATCTGATTTCCATTAAGGAGTTTATAGAAAGTGACTGTTACTTATCTGGAATAAATGTTCAAATATTTGCCGTACAGGAAAAACTTGACAACCTCAGTCAAAAAGACAAGTTATTTTGTGCAATTCAAGTATTAAAACAGATAGAGCCACAACTGACTAATGGAGGAATTGGATATAAGGGTACAAGACTGTTTAGTCCTAGACCCATAAAAAGTGTATTTCGTGAAAAAACACAAAAATTTACTTTGGATGGTTCTTTGGACAAGGAATATGGAAAGTCAATGAAAGAGACAGACAATCCAGAATTGCGTTTGGATTTATCATGCGTAAATTGGCACGCTTACGAAGATTGCTATGGAACATCTGAGGAAAAACACCTCATTAGGTACATTGAGTCAATATACCCTAAACTTGCTGAAAAATACGAAGATATATACTTACTTAGAAATGAAAAAGACTTCAAAATATATAGTTTGCCATCCGGTGATGCATATCAACCGGATTATGTACTATTCTTGAGAAAGAAGAATGATGTAGGAAAGGCAGATTATATTCAAATTTTCATTGAGCCTAAAGGAGAACATTTACGGACAACAGATAAATGGAAAGAAGATGCAATGAAAGAGATAAGGGTTAATGCAGATATTCAATTTTCAACTCAAGGAACAAACTTCAATATTTGGGGTATGCCATTTTTTACGGAAAAGAAACGTCAAATCTTTGATGCTGCAATAAAAGAGTCATTAGAGATTCTGTAATATTTATAAAAGAGCTATAAACAAGCCGCCACAAATTATGCATCAGCATATCTTGATGTGGCTTTTGTTTTATTCATCAATAAAATCCTTCTTCTTGAAAATGAAGTAATTGAAAAATAACTTGTATCTTTGCTGATAATTGTCTCACTTATATTTTATATTAAGTAAGATGATTCATACATAATAAGTATTTTAATCCAATACATTTAAAATATGACAATAGAAGAAAAAGATAGAATTTTTAGTTCTATTCAAGATATAGTAAACAACAATCCTGTTATAGTTGTTGGTTGTGGGGCTTCAATGGGGTTCGGCATTCCTGGGATGTGGGATTTGGCCGAGACAATAAAAAAAGATTTTTCAGAAACGCCACCTATATCAGAGGAATCTCAAAATTGCATAAAAAAACTTATTACCAAACTTGACGAAAATGTCGGATTGGAAGATGCTATGCTCAGTTTGAAATGCACTGAAGAGGTTGAAAATAGAATTATTAGTATTGTATGGAATGAGATAAAGCCAAAAGACAGTGAAGTCTTTACAAACATAATCCAATCGCATCGTCGCTTACCTTTAGCAGATTTGCTTACTCATTTGATATACAATAGAGCAGATACTGAAATAGGAATTGTAACAACTAATTATGATTGTCTCATAGAATATGCAGCATCTCAAACAGAAGCTTATGTGAATTGTGGCTGTTCACAATCTCATGTTGGAAAATTTATTGGTTTTGACCACAAAAATCAATTTACAAAATTGAAAGATTATGAGGGGTGTGTAAATATATACAAGATTCATGGTTCTTTAGATTGGTTTATTGATGACAATGGAAAAATGGATTGTTATCCTAATATCACATCTATACCACCCCAGATGAAACCATGCATAATAACCCCAGGAACAAACAAGTATGAACGTGCATTGGAGGACCCTCATCGATCTTTAATCTCATCTGTTGATGGGCTATTCAAAGAAGCTACTGGTTATATGTGTATAGGTTATGGCTTTAATGATAAACATATTCAACCAAACTTGTTAAAAATGGCTATTGATAGGAATAAAAGAATTTTGATAGTCACAAAAGATTTGACAGAGAAAATAAAAAGTGAAGTTATTGCCAAGGCTAAAAACTATGTCATAGTATATTCTGATGGTGCACAAGGTACAAAATTCAAAAGTTCATCAGAAACAATTGAAATAGTCGATGAAACGACTGAATATTGGAAACTTGAAGAATTTATATCAATTATAAAGTAATTAATTATGGCAGAAACAATACTCAATTATAAAGAAGAAGATCTTATCGGTAAAATAGCAAGTGTGGATACCGGTACTGCGATAGCATTTATCCCTGATGATAAAAAAATGTCTGAATTGCAAATAAATCAATTAATTGCCATTAATAGCTCGCGAGCCGGAACTCATATTGTTGGGATGATTGTAAAAATGTCTCGACGTCTTGACGAAAAACTTCTTCAAAACAACGTTGATATTGAAGTTGAGGATGAAGATTTATCTTCAAATGTAATAAAATTAGTATTTGTTGGAGAGTTGCGCGACAAAGAAGGAATAAAAGAAAATGTGTTTAAACGTAATGTAACAACATTGCCTAATATTCAAGCCTCTTGTTTTCGAATAGAAGGAGAAAAACTAACAAGACTTATGGAATGTATTTCCTCCATTGCAGTAAATGTAGTCACCCCTTTATCATTAGGAAAGTACTTCATAGATGATAATTCCACTGCATATATCGATGGAGATAAGCTATTCCAACGTCATGCGGCTATTGTCGGTTCAACTGGCAGTGGCAAGTCCTACTGTGTTGCGAAACTAATAGAACAAATGGCAGAACTCAAATCAGTGAATGCTGTATTGTTTGATATACATGGAGAGTATTCAGATGATTCATTTAAGAGAGATGGAATAACACAACTAAAAATTGCAGCACCAAATGATTTGGAAACTGCAAACAAACTTGAAAAGGGAATCCTTATGATTCCATATTGGCTATTGAATTATGAAGAAATGCAAGCTTTGTTATTGGATCGCAGTGACACTAACGCTCCAAATCAAGCAATGCAGTTGTCAAAACAAATAATGGCGGCAAAAGAACAAACAGTTAAAGATACGGAATATGAAAGTAAAATTACATTAGACAGTCCAGTAGCATATGACTTAAATATGGTTTTACAACATTTACATGACCTCGATTCTGAAATGGTGCCAGGTGCAAGAGGTGATAAAGCAGGTCCTTTTAACGGTAAACTAACTCGCTTTAATCAACGTCTTGAAAATAAGATGTCCGACAAGCGCGTAGGGTTTATGTTTTCTCTTACAGATGAAGAAAAGAAATCGGATTGGCTTCAGTCTTTCTGTAAACAACTAATGGGAACTTCACAAGTATGTTCTGGTGGCATTAAAGTTATTGACTTTTCCGAAGTGCCTTCGGATATTCTCCCTCTTATTATTGGTCTTATTGCGAGAATTATTTTCTCAGTACAGCAATGGTCTGCAAAAGAAAACCGACATCCAATAGCATTGCTTTGTGATGAAGCACATCTATACGTTGAACAAAACGAAAACACAGATACTGTTTCTGCAATTGGATTAAAAAGTTTTGAACGTATAGCAAAAGAAGGACGAAAATATGGTGTAAGTTTGGTTATCATCAGTCAAAGACCATGCGAAGTAAATAAAACAGTTCTGAGCCAATGTAATAATTTCATAAGTCTACGTCTTACCAACATTGAAGATCAAAATACTATAAAACGTCTTTTACCTGATAATCTTGGTAATATAGCAGATAACCTTGCTTTATTAGATGTTGGCGAAGCCATTGTCGTTGGAGATGCTACTTTACTTCCTTCTCGTATTAAAGTAGAAGAACCTAAAATAAAACCACACAGTAACACAATACAATTTTGGCAAGTGTGGGGCAAAGATATCAGCAGTCAAGACTTGGATACAGCTGTAGGAAATATTATAAAACAATCAAAATCCTAGCAAAGGAGAAAAATTATGAAGGCTGACTCAAATTTGAGCCAGCCCTTTTTATACTTTAGAGAAGACTGTTTCAAACATTAAACTCTCAAAGGGAAATATCTATTTTGAGTGTTTCTTTTTTGAAAACAGCATCCAGATATAAGAATAAACTTACAGCTGAATCCTGTTTCCATTTACACAAAACTTTGGACAGTGTCTTTTTATGTAATAGTAAGAATATAGTTGATATTTACTTTGAGTTTTAGTTAAACTCTATACGTATGCCTTAAATTCTTCAATAAACTCTCGTTCTATGTTTGAGAAATTTAGTTGAGAAGGAGTAAAATTGCGCAGCTGCTCCAATGCTATGTCTATATCGGAAGAAATATCCATTATTCTTCCTATCTTATTTGATATTTGTATAGGTAAGCCATATTCATCCATAGGTATTACATAAGGAGACATAAAATAACATTCAACCAAATTGGCAAAGTAAGAGTAATCACACAAAGGATGGTTATTCTTTCTAAAAATATCATTTGCAATATCTCCTAAACTCATCAGATAACGAGGAAATTGGTAGTTTATCCAATGCCTTTGAATGTCAAATGCCAGCTCTATTGCATTGTTAATAGAGTCTGGAGTTTGAGCTCCCTCTGCTTTTATAATTGTAGAAATAAAATTTTTAATACTTCGTGCTTCTCTAAATTGATTAAGTCTAAAATGCAATTGTTTTCCAGAACTTACTCCATATATTCGTTTATTTGATGATACAAAATAATCCCAAATTAACATGCATGATACCTTTAGTTGATCGTTTGTTGGATATTGCTCCCATTTCATAAACCTTGAAATATCTTTCAATTTATTCTGAATGAAATTGGCTAATTTCAATTGTTTGTCTAAATCGATATATGAATTTTTCTTTAATGTCTCTTGCGACAAAATATTTTGTTCAAAATATTTTTTAAGTTTCTGCTTAGAAGATTCATTTAAATCTTCAATATCAACATTAATCAGTAATTTCTCCGGAGCATCATCAGTTTGCGTGAAGATTGGAAAATCCACTAAAGGTAATTCGGCGGTAGGAGGTTCGTGAAAAAGATAAATATGTCCGATAAAATGGGAAAACATTCTACCAGAGCGACCGCATATATTGTTAAATGTGAAATAATCAAATTTATTTTTTGCAATTTTGTTATCATATACGATTACATTCTTAGCTTTTGTATTTACACCTTCTATTAATGTGGACGTACAAATAAGGTATCTGATTTTACCTTCATTAAACAATTTGATACATTTTTGAGCTATTGCTCGTGGAATTTTCCCGTGATGTATGCCTACCCCATATTCCAAACAATCAGGTAGAATCCATTGAGGATGATAGTTACTTCTTAACCAATCAACCAAATCCTTATTTCCGTCTGTTTTTTCAAACTTATTACTATTAAAAAATGCTTTAGCTACCTTATTTGCACTTGCTGGAGATTGACAAAAAATCAAAGTTGGATCATCTAAAGAAGAACTCAGTTCTATCAGTCGTTCAATAGAGTCTTCGCCTTCCTTCAGATTTACTCTATGGCGCTCTGAAACAACGGTCTTATAATCAGTTTTTATAAATTTAAATTTGATATTATCCAATAAGGAAGTTGTTACTTGTTCTATATTTGGTCCTAAAAGATAAAATTGAGCATTTTTCTTTACCAACATATAGAATACTTGATTTAAAACATGGCATCTTTCTTCATCAGTATTTTGAGGACTTAACTTGTAGAACTCATCTATTACAAAGAAGTCTACATCTATATTGGGGACTATTTCTATTGCCCTTTCTTGAGTTAAGATAAATATATTACGATGAGACAAAGATTGACTTGGATGAGTAATTATTTTATATGAGTCTTTAAATTTAGACAGGCGTTTTCGGGTTCCATCAATCAATGCAATTGTTGGAACTATAATAATGATATTTGAATGCTTTTGTGAAGCAATGATGGAATCAATAATAAGGCTTTTTCCAAAACTCGTAGGAGCACTTAGAATAACATTTTCTCCCCTTAAAAGAGTATAATAGACTTCTGCTTGTGCATGATGAAAGACAATATTCTCTTTGAATCCTGATGGCCTATGTATTTCATAGGCTATGGTATCTTTTAAAGATAAATTCTCTTCTTCCAAATAAGGGAAAAGCCCTACTTGACGAACCAAACTATAAATCATTGATTCCATCCCTTGGAAGTCATTAATTCTTGCTAATAATCGCAGAACAAATTCCTGCCCAACAGTTTGTTCAGTAGCAATGAGAATTGCAACTTCTTTTATAATTTGAAATTTATCTGTATCAGCAGAAAATTCTCTTCTTAATATATATCGTAACTCTTCTCTTTTCATAAACTTTGCCAAATTTTAAGTTTGGATTCTAATGAGTTTATTAATTCTGCTTTTGTGTTTAGTGGGAATAAAAATAGATGTATTGTCAAAGGAAAATCCCCTAACTTTTCACAAAAGTTTTTATGAATTCTCTGTAACTCTTCGCTTATTTCTCGAATATATTCTTCGCACTTATAGTTATATTTTGCAAGTGTTTTAGAATCATATGTTAATAGTACTGGAATGCATGTATTTGAGAACACATCATCTAATGAGATGTTAGGATGAAGTAAAGTCTTTAATCTATCTGCATGCGGCCATTTATTATCTATTTTATTGGTAATAGCGATAAATTCATTTCTTATATACCTTACTTTTATATGTTCATTCAATTCTTCTATTATATCAGAAACAGCATTGTATATATTACTGTAGAATTTGACTTCACCTAACCATAATTCTAATGTTTTGTCTGTAGTTACAACATGTACAGCATCGAAGCCTTTTACAGTTTCATTAGGCCCATCTTTATAATAGATTTTGCTGATAGCAGGAATCGTATTATACATTTCACGTATTATAGCATGTAGCAACAATTCTCCAAACTCACCTCTATTTTTGAATTTTTCTGATTGATAGATACTTGCGGCTACTTGTCGTATCTTAGCAACCATATTTTCTCCTGTAAGGTTGTCTAATTCTGAATATGTTAAAGCAAATTCAGGTAAATATTCAAAAAGATAATCTACCAATTGGTCTTTTCTCCACTGACGACTCTCAAATCCTGCACATATTCCATGTAGATCAGGGAAACTGTCGTCTTTATGAATTATAATATTGAAGAATGGAGGTCTCATAAATTTAATTTACAATATTTTCTACAAAGATAGCGATTATAGCAATATAGGCGAATAATGCGAAAGAAAAGCTCTTGTATTAAATGTTCAGGCTACATGTAACAACTCAAACACTTTTCTTCTTTTACCCAAAAAAGAAAATTCGCAACAGGAATTCTATTACTCAGTTCATGTTCCGCAGCAAGCATTTCTAAATATTTGTTATCTTTCAAAGATTTGCTCTCTAAGAGGATAGGGCATGGAAGAAAATGATAAAATGTCTTTTCTTTTGTCTTTGAATAACTTCAAACACTTCTAAGATTTGTCTGAAGTATCTAAACTTACAATTGTTTTTCCATTGTTGCCCTTAAATGATGATTTGGCAAGAATATAGCCAATCCTGATATAGGAAGTATCTTTGCCTATACACACCATTTAACATATAACGTACTAAATATAATCTTGATGTGCTTTTGAGAGCACAATAAATATGTCGGTATACAAATTGAGGCAAACTCTATTATTCAATGTTATTAAAATCACAATCATTAAAAGGATGTTTTGTATTCTCTATTTTCTAGGTAAATAGTTTTGTTGATGAGGAAGAAAATGCTATTTTTGCAAATAAAAAAGTGTTTTTTGGCTTAATGTAAAACTATACAGAATATAGAGCTTCGCTCGTTTCTAAATCGTTACCTATTAAAAAAGCATATTCTTATAAACTGCTTATTTTCAGCGTGTAGTATAAATAATGATGCCTAAAGCAGTGGAAAGTTATGTGTTTTCTGATTCCGGCTTCGGAAATCCATTGTTTCAAGGGATGGTGAGTCATGGAGCGGGTTAAACCTTTGAAGACTTTTTCGGTGCTCCATTCGCCACACAATTCCAGTGCCTCCTGACTGATGGGAAGGGTAGCTTCTGTTTCAGTTTTCTCGGTACAGATACGGATGTAATAGCCTTGATCTGGGCCGACTTCAAAATCACGCCAGTCCAACTTCAGAATATCACTGATACGGAGTCCGGTCATACAAGCAAACAGGGATGCTTGTTTCAAGACTGGAATTTTGCAGGGCGTAGCTGCAAATTTCTTGACTTCATCAAGCGTCAGATACTCTTTCTTGACCTCTTTCCATTCAATCTTTTCCAGAAAATCATTTAAGTTCTCGCGCAGCATCTTCTCTTTATAGGCTATTTTCAATAGGGCTCGGAAAGTTGAATAATAGCCTGCCGAATTGCGTGAGATGTAAGCATTGGGATGATTGATCTGTTTGCATTTGAGCAGGTAATCCCTGAACTTCTCACATAGTTCCACGGTGACATCACCAAAGGTGCATTTGCCACCGACAAATTTCTCGAAGTGGTTGTAAACACAATCCCATTTCTCATATTTTTCTCGTGCTTTAGTCCGGAAGTAGGCGAGGAAATCTACCTTTTGTTTGTTCTTGTCCAGGAACCCAAATTCTTCATTGATAAGCGACTGGACACGGATACAGCGGATTGCCTCTGCCTTGTTCAGCATATCCTGATTGAACATTCTTTGCTGCTCGTTCTTTGGCTTGGCATAGATGTAGATGCCGAGAAATTCCCGGCGACTCATCTTCATCGTATAAGGATTGCGGATGGCCGGATAATAATCCAGATAAAGAGATATGCGATCGTTACGCAATGGCTTTTGTCTCAAAGTTACGTTGGTGCATGTAAGTGTCATAGATATTTTGTTTTTTGATTAATACTTGTTTTTGTTGCAAATTAAAAAGGTGTTATGATGGTGGTATTTATCACCGGAAAATAACTTTCGGCTCATTCTATCTTTGGAGGTTCAAAGAACTTGTCCAGCTCTGCCCGCAGGATTTTGGTATATTTACCAACCTTGATACGGGGGATGTTATGGTATTTCACATAATGGTAGAGTTGGTCTCGTGTCAGATTGAATCGCTCCATCGCTTCGGCAATGGTGTAGTATTTGGGCTCTTCTGGAGCTATGAGACCTTTGGCAATGTCCACATGCTTTTTGGAGTAGTACACCATAATGCCGACTTTCTTTTTGGGAATGGCATTCTTTGATACGAAAGAATAGATGGCCGTTAGTGTCATGCCGAACTTCTCCTGCATGTCCTGCGTGCTGTACCATTCCTTGATTTCGGGATCGGGAGCTTTCTTTGCAAAGTAATCATCAATATGCTTTTTACTCCAATAGGTTTTACCACGGTGAAAGGTTCGTGGAATATTATGTTCCTTAGCGATGTGAAATATCCAAGAATCCTTTACGCCATACTTTTCCTTAACTTCAACGGTGGTATAGAAATCATTAATGGAAGGTTTGTCTCTGACCGGAATCTTAAATTCTATAGACTTATTGAATAAGTTATCAATATCTTCTTTTTTCAATAAAAATTTATATCCAAGTCGGGTGACTTTTAGCTCACCTCTTTTCAGATAGCCATAAAGAGTAGGTCGGGTTACTCCAATGTATGTGGCAGCTTCTGTAATAGTAAGAATAGGTTTGTCTCTGATTTTTGCAATCGGCTTCTCCTTGATGACTTTTTTGACAATCTGGTTGTTAGCCTTAATAGAAGCCTCACGTTTCTTCTGCTTATACAGAAGGTTTGCACATCTGTGCGAACAACAGGTTGTAGTTGTTTTATGCGCAATGAATTCTTGCTTGCACCACGCACAGATTCGTCTGATTTCAATGTTGCTACTCATGTTATTTCTCCTTATTTCTCCAATATTTTTGTATAACTCCGTAAAATCCCGTAAAATGGCGTAAAAGTTCTCCACGACCTTGCCAACGATAATCCTCAGATTTTCGTGGTGAGGTACACAGGAGGTACAAAAAATGGCGTAATAAGGCTTAGCAACGATTATCAACGATACTTGAGCAACAAAAAAGGCGCCCGTAAAGAGCGCCATATTAATCGATTATAATCAATTTAACTATTTGATAATCAGATGTTTACTTGCCAATACAAAACCTGCTGAACACTGATTGCAGCACGTCGTCGGTTGTTATCTCGCCGGTTATGCTGCCTAAATGAAATAGGGCAGCCCTTATGTCGGTAGTCATAAGGTCGGTCGGTATGCCGTCATCCATGCCTTTTTCTATAGCTTCGAGATCGGAATATGTACGTGTCAACGCTTCATGATGCCTTACATTGCTCACAATGACATCTTGTTCTGAATACATCTTTTCTGCCTGTGATGCAAGCATGTCCGTTATCTGCTGTATGTTGTCCTTTTTCTTTGCCGATATGTAAACGACATCGATATTGGGAATATTTATCTCGAGCGATGTGTTTTTGTCAAGCAAGTCCGTCTTGTTGGCTACCAAAATAAAATGTTTGTCCTTGTTGTTTATATATTGTTCGAACTCTTTAAGTTCCATGATATCGAACTCTGTGATGTTGCACATATACAATATTATGACAGCCTCGTTCATCTTGCGGTATGTACGTTCTATGCCAATGTTTTCCACCACATCGTCAACTTTACGCAGGCCGGCAGTGTCTATAAAACGGAAAGTATGGCCGTTGATGACGTATGTGTCTTCTATGCTGTCGCGTGTAGTGCCCGGTATATCGCTTACTATGGCGCGGTCTTCGTGGAGCAGTGCATTCAGCAAGGTGCTTTTTCCTACATTGGGTTTACCCACTATGGCGACAGGAATGCCGTTTTTAATGGCATTGCCGGTCTTAAAGCTGTCTGTCAACTGTTTGATTTCTTGTTTCAAAGATTCTATCAAGACTTTGAATCGTTCTCTGTCAGCAAACTCCACATCTTCTTCCGAAAAGTCCAACTCCAGTTCTATCAATGCGGTAAAATCTATCAGCTGTTGTCTGAGTTCGTTGATTTTCTGGGAGAAACCTCCTCGCATCTGAGCCACTGCCATGTCATGAGCCTCTCTCGAACGGCTCGCAATGAGGTCTGCCACCGCCTCAGCCTGAACCAAATCCATCTTCTTGTTGGCAAAAGCTCTCATGGTATATTCTCCTCCACGGGCAAGACGTGCTCCTCTCTGTACGAGAAGCTCCATGATGCGTTGCTGTATGTATTGTGAACCATGACAACTTATCTCAACGCTGTCTTCTCCGGTATATGAATGCGGAGCCTTGAAAAATGTCATCAGCACATCATCTATAGCAGTGTCCTCATCAGGGTCTTTTATTTCGCCATAATAAACACCGTATGCTCTTATGTCGTTTATGTTCAACGTCTTGCCTTGTCTTGTAAATATAGACAAGGCAATCTCGTGGCTGCGTGGTCCCGACAGCCGTATCACGGCAATGGCTGCCGTTCCTGACGCCGTAGAGATGGCACAAATGGTATCTTCTCCAAAAATATTCATGATCTTCACTTTATAAACAACTCAATCTGTTCTGCCTTGATTTTTTTTGCAATTATTCGCTTCTCGCTATCTAACACATATATTAAAGGTGTCGTCTTAATGTCGTACAAAGATATCAAATCTTTTTCTTGTGACAAACAGCCATCAACGCAAATCCATGACACATTGTCAAAACAATATTCATTACCGGCATCGTCTTGCGACAAATTGACGGCATATATGATGATGTCGTTCCTCCGCGTCACTGTCTCGTTCAATATTCTTTTCTCCTTTTTACATAAAGGACAATCCGGATTATAAAAATATACTATGGTATATGGCGATTTTATATCATAAAGTTCATGCGTTTCTCCGTCAATACCTGTACATGACATTTGCGGCGCTTTCACTCCAAGTAAGAGACCTTTCAATACTTCGGCTCTGTCTATCATCATTTTTTTTATATTATCCGTTACGTTTTCAATGTCTGAAACGGCGAAATAATTCTCAACAAGATGTACATAAACTGCATCGAGATTCATGTATTTTGTAGTCTGATATTTGGAATACAGATACCATAATATGAAATCCCGTACTTTGGTGTTGTTTTCGGCTCTTTTTATCAACTTGTCTGTCTCTATGATGATAATATCAGGATTCACCGGCAGCATGACATCGAAAAAATAATCCAATTTATTCTCTATCAAAGGATAATTCAATACATTTTCGTCATGGAAAGGGAAAAAATCCCAATAATGGAGTCTGAGATAGAGTAGGGAATCTTCAGCAGAACGCAAACTGTCCGGCAGTTCAGGTTGCATCATGGAAAGTATAAAAGTGTTTAAAAACGAATCCTCGTTTTTCCGTAAAAGAGATTTTTGATACATATTGAGCGTTTTCCTCAATGAATCCATTCTCAACACATTGCCGGGATTATATTGCACCTCGCTTTCCAACGCTTTGAGATACAGATTGACATGTTGTGTTTCTTTCATGAGGTCGAAGTAGGAAGACGTCTCTTCAGAACCTTTGACAGTTATGGAATTGTACGATTCAATGTCTTTAATGTCAATGGTAAATTTCTTGTCATTACCGATGAGAAACTCTAAAAGATATTGTTTTTTCGAATCTGTAAGAACATAAATGCCGGGATTGATGTCTTTGTTGCGGAATACGACTTTGTTTTTATGGCAAAATCCGGTGTCTGCTACGGTTATTTTCTTGCCTTTGTAGCCCATTAGATAGAATATGCTGTCGTATTCTTTGTCGAGGAAAATCCTTATTTCAGACTGTGCCGAAACTAACAAAGGTGACAACGACAATATTATGATGAGCCAAAGACGATTCATAAAAATTTTTAACATAACGCACAAAAATACTTCAGATTATTGACAACACAAAAATATTCTTTATTTTTGAATACCAAAATTTATGAAATATGAAATCATCGAAGTTACCAAAAGTAGTTTTGTGTTTCTGTTTACTTGTCGCATTATGCCATAAATCTCATGCACAGTGCCATGACACTTTGAGAGTAGCTTTTTGGAATCTTGAAAACTTTTTCGATACTTTTGTTGACAGTACACGGAAATACAACGAATTTACAGTATCCGGAAGTTATAGATGGACGCCGTCACGATTTTATAAAAAACGTAATAATATTTACAAGACGCTTTTACATCTTTCCCAAGGAAAGGCTTTGGCTCTGTTAGGTGTTGCAGAGGTGGAAAACGAATATGTACTTAACAGGATATTTTACGATACTCCATTGAAAAGATTTAATTACAGATATGTACTGTATGAATCCGAAGACAGCAGGGGCATTGATGTTGCTTTGGTTTATTGTATGGATAAACTACAACTCGTTTATAGTGAAGCGATACCTTTGAATGACGGAGTTGAACGTACAGTGTCGCGCGACATTTTATATGCAGTGTTCAGCGACAGAAAAGGGGATACGTTGCATTGTTTTGTAAATCATTGGCCTTCGCGTTATGGAGGTGAGATGGAGACGATAAACAAAAGAGCTTTGGCTGCAAGAGTGTTGCGCCGTAGGATAGACTCTTTGATTTCATTGCCCCGGACTGTCCCTAAAATTATCATAATGGGAGACTTTAACGATACTCCTGACGATGACAGTATCTATAAAGTATTGGAAGCAAAGTCTTTAAACAGTCATTCAAAAGATGATATTCTTGTTAATCTTTTTACAAAATCTGAAGATCTGGGATTCGAAGGTACATTGAAACATCAATACAGATGGCAGATATTCGATCAGATAATTATAAGTAGCAGTCTGCTTTATGATGAAAATGAACTGCATTATATAAAAGGCAGTGCAGCCATATTTCATACTGATTATCTGTTTGTTAAAGATGAGACTTATGGAGGCGTAAAACTTTACAGGACATATTCCGGACCAAAATATCACGGCGGATTCAGCGACCATCTGCCTGTATATATGGACCTTGCAAAATAAGCAGGAAAACAGATACTTATATCAACGTTTGCATATAACTTTGAAATCGCAATAAGTACAATGTGAAATGTCTTCTGTCTTGCTGAAAGGCTTGTTACGGTCGAATAATTCTGTGAACAAGTCATTGAAGACGGTCTCGCATTCATTAACAAAACTGTTATCAGGATGAATGCCGGTATCTATTTTCAATTCGAAGAGTCCTTTGCTGAGTCTCTGCATGCCAAAGATGCCGGCTGTCACATTATTCGGCATCACATCAACATTATTCTTGATATACAAATATTTGTATATCAACAGTTGCATGGCTTTATCTGAAATATCCGCAAAGTCTTTCTTTCCTATATTCAAGTCTGATTCATCTACTTTGCCGGTCTTGTAATCTATTACTCTTATATTGTCGCCCACTTTGTCCATACGGTCGTAACGTCCTGACAACTTGATATTTTCATTATTATATTTAAAGTTATACTCCAACTTGCCTTCAAGACCTAATATGGTGATACTTCCATGTTTTTCCAAAAATTTTTCTTCAGCATTCAAAAATGATTCTAATATTCTGTTTATCACTTTTCCTATCAGATAATTGAATCCGTTATTTGGAAGTCCCTGATTGAAATTGTTTTTTTCAAGAGATTTTTTAAAACTTTCATTTATAAGTTTTTCTCTGTTTTTCTTGAAAGAGTCTATTGTTATCGTCCCGTTTCCATCTTTTAAGGCATCATAAAATATATCCAATGTGTCATGCACGATATTGCCAATGACATTGGATTGTATCACCTCATCAAGAGTATTCACTGTTTTTTCATCTATATAAACATATTTAAAATAAAACTGCAATGGACAATTTCTGTATATCGAGATAGAAGAGGGGGTAAGACCTTCTTTTGAACATTTATCCCTTATTTTTGAAAGTATCTCATCATTTTTAATTATCTCAATACTGTTTTCCTGATTTATTTGAGGAACTTCGGCAGTGGTGAAAACAAATTCTTCGATTTTTACATTTTTATTTTTAGCGTATT
Organism: Bacteroidales bacterium Phil6; assembly: GCA_002633315.1. Taxonomy (GTDB): domain Bacteria; phylum Bacteroidota; class Bacteroidia; order Bacteroidales; family F082; genus Limimorpha; species Limimorpha avicola. Next base: position 164,461 of record NWBN01000032.1, on the reverse strand, counting down.
CCGTTTTGATTTGTTTCAAAAATCTGCTTGCTTCGCCCTGTTTTACTCCTTGTGTCGAACTGTTGTAATACAGGTTTATATTTTTGGCATTGTGAAACAAATGGAAGAAATTGTAAGCGTTGACAGCTTGAATATTTTTGTATGTAGGCATATTGAATGCCATCTTTAAATCGAATGGAATCAGACTGCTGTAGCTTTTGCTTTGAGGAATGACACCTTCATTGACATCGAGGATATGAACATTGTCGAAATCTATATTTCTCGTTTCCAACATCCCCATAATCTGCAAGCCATCTGAAACTCCTTTTAAATTCAACTTGGTTTCCTGCGACACTTGCTTGAAAAATAATTGTAAGTCAACAAGTTGAATGATTACGTCATATTTCTTGAGGACATTGTACATTTTGTTTGTTATTTTATCGGCAGTGACAATCTGGTTTCTCAAAAAATAATCTTCAGATTTTGTCAGCGACAATGAAAATCCAAGTAAGTCCTTCAAATTTTCAAGAAAATCTATATTGTTATCGTGTTTTTTGGTTATCAAGTCGATAAATTTACATATTTTGTCGTCTCTCAAGTCATTTAAACTTGATTTTTCAACATTGAAGATATTTTTGCTCGTTAAATCTTCTATCCAGGACGATAATTTTTTTAACTGTGTGTTATTAAAAACGAGTTTGACAAATTCCAAATTCAGGATATGGGATAACGACCATAGATAAATATTATCACTGGTTTTGCTCAATCTCCTGTGAAAGTTGAACAGTTGTAATATGAAATTAAACACCGGGGTTTTGTTGAAAGGATAACCCATGGTAACATGTATGCTTTTGTATGCATCCGGAATGGAATTCAGTACGGGTATCAACATGTTTTCATCAGGTAAAACTACAACGGTATTGTTTTCATTTTTCGTTTTGTCGAGTTGAACCATTAGAGCATTGGCTTGAAGTGTAGCTCCGGAAGTTTCTATTATGTTGATAAATTTTTCTTCCGTTGTCATATTATCTGAGACGAAATTTACAGGAATGTTGGGGTGTCGTTTGGAAAATTCTCTAACAAGTTTGCCGGCTTCTTGCATCTCATCGTTATAATAATATGAATCCACATCCCAAAGTATGGCAGCTTTGCCTGTTTCCACAAGTCTCACAATAACTTCTTCTTCAGTTCGTGTCAACGAGTTGAATCCGGCGAACAAAACCTTTTTGTTTTTGACAGCCTTATCAATCAATTCCTCAACACTTAACTCTGCCAAATGCCGGGATATCATTCCATAATATCCTTTTTTTTCTGACAATAATTTATCCCTCAACTTTATGTAATAGGTATATAAAGACTCGTAAAATTTGATGTAACCGCTTTCTATTTCATTTGTTTCATCAGGAGACCAAGCATCGATTTCTTTTATATTCAGCAAATTTCCGAACAAATTCTTTGCATCGACTTTATAGGAATCTATCTCGTTGAAATCTTTCAACATCTGTGATGCCAATCCGAAAAATCCATTGTCCAAAGTATTTTTATTATTGAGGATCATCTCAATCTCCAAAATATCAAAAATGATTTTGTCGTTATCGACGAGCGACAGTCCGCTCCATTCAGCGAAAGCCTCTTGAACCGACATTATATTGGGCAGCCAAACAGTATCATGTATTTCAGCGACAAACTCTTTTCTGAGAAAAAGCGCAGCTCTTTTATTTGGAAATATTATATTCAAGACATCATTCCTGAGGTCATAGTTGTTTTTGACATATTCAACTATCTTTTTTGTAAAAGCCATGATTCAGCCTCCTTCAATTTTTCTTTGGTACCTATGTCAAACCAAAACAACGGATTGACTGGCATTGATTTAATACTGTGTCTTGCAGCCATTTCGGTATATAAATCGAATACATAACAGGGTTTTATCTCAAATTCTGCAAAATATTGCGGTTTTATCAAATGTATTCCGGAAAAAGCATACAAATGTCTTGTTGTGTCTTCCGTTTCTTTCAACGTAGGTTCTTCCATGACAACTCTTTCAACGAAATTGTCATTTGCATCAAAAGCCAACATTCTGCGACTTTTACGTTTTTGCGTAAACAGCCATACTGCATCTTCAGATTTTACAAATGATTGATAATATGGCATGAAATCAATGTCGCTTAATATATCGACATTATGAATCAAGACTGCTTCACTGCATTTGAAAAAGGGCAAGGCTTTCAATATTGCACCTCCGGTATCCATCAACTCGCTACTCTCATCTGAAATGTCGATGACAATGTCATGATAATTCATCATGCTGATGAACGACATTATTTGATTGGCAAAATGATGTACATTAATGACGAAATGGTCGAATCCCTGACATATTAGATTATCTATGATAATCTGCAACATGGGTTTGCCATTTAAGGGTACCAACGCTTTAGGCATGGATTGAGTGAGTTCCTTGAGTCTCGTTCCCATGCCGGCAGCCATAATGAAAGCCGTTTTGTGTCCACCATTATTCATAATATTGTCATGTTATCACCGGTTCAAAAACATGATATTTCTGTTGTGCCAAATGTCTAAGAACGACTTTTACATCCGGATATTTGCCGACTAAATATTCTGCCGTTTTTTGTGCAAAATAAACCGACCGGTGTTGTCCTCCTGTACAACCGAAATTAATCATAAGATTATTGAATCCTCTGGTTCTGTAGGTGTCAATACCCAATGTCACCATTTCCTTGACATGGGAGAAGAAATCCATAGCTTCCGGTATCTTCTCTATGAATTCCTGTACGTCTTTATCCAATCCGGTATGGGACTTGAACATGTCAATACGTCCCGGATTCGGCAATATTCTGCAATCGAAGACAAATCCGCCTCCGTTGCCGCTGAAATCAACGGGACAGCCTCCATCTCTGAATGAGAAACTGCTGATTGTCACCGTCAGACCATTATATTCTTCTTTCTTGTATTTGTCATGCAGCTTGTAAAATTGAGAGAAAACACTGTCTAACTCCGGCGTCTCAAAAGGCAACTTCAACGCTTCCGTCTGTTTTGTCAATTCATCTACCGCATACGAAATGCTCTCGATGAAGTGAGCCTTCTTTTGCAACAAGCCTCTGAACCCGTAAGCTCCAAGAACCTGCATAAGTCTCAGGACAACAAATGCCTGAAAATAATTGTCGAAATTCAAAGAAGACATATCCAAACGTTCGGACAACACCATTTTGTAATGTCTTACAAGTTCATCTCTCAACTTTTGAGGCAGACATGCTTTAACCTGATACAAAAGAGATGCCACATCATATTGCAATGGTCCTTTCCTTCCACCTTGATAATCGATAAAAAACGGATTTCCGCCTTTTATCATGATGTTACGTGACTGAAAATCTCTATACATGAAAAAATCTGACGGAGCCTCCGCTAAAAACATGGCAAGTTTTTTGAAATCTGCATTGAGTCTGACTTCATTGAAGACAATTTCAGAATGTATTTTCAGAAAACAGTATTTGAAATAGTTTAGGTCTTCAAGAATAGATTCCACATCGAAACAAGGCGTCGGCATAGCTACGGAATAATCTAATCCTCTATGACCATCTATCTGAAAAACAACAAGATGTGACAAAACATCTTTATATAGATTTATGGTCTCGTTGTCAAAAACACCATTGTCAAGGCATTTTTTTACATGATTGAACAAGTTGTCATCTCCTAAATCTTCTTGAAGATAAATATCTCTACCTTCATTAACTGCCAACAATTTTGGTACAGGTAATCCGATATTGTAAAAATGTTCAGTAAAAGTAAAAAAAGCCTCGTTTTCTTCGATGTTGTCATTAAACACCCCAATAATTGTTTGATTATCAGTAAATATTCTGTAATAGTGACGAGAAGAACCTGATAATGGTAGGGTATTGATGCCGGTGATTTCTTCCCCGGTCGATATTTTTGTCAACTTTCGCAAAACATCATATATCTCAATGTTGTTTCTCATCAGACAGTTTTTTGTTTAAGCGTTACAAAAATAGTGATTTTTAGAAAACATTGGCAGAAATGATTTTATAATTTTATTGATATAAATTTTGAATTTGCTTTTATTGCAAACATTTTGTAAATTTGCAATTGAAAAAGGTGTGAATTGTATGTTTATTTCTATATTTTTATTTTTTGAAAAAAATTAATTATATAAACATTTAATTTTATTAATATGAAAAAAACATTGTTTATAATTGTAATGATGGTGGTTTCTTCGTTTTGTGTTTGTGCTTATGCACAAGTCAACGATAAGGAAATCAAGAAATCGGACCCTCAGAATGAACCAAAAGTTGTTAACAAAGCTGATCCTAAGGTTAACACAAAAGGCGAAGTCCGACCGGAAGATTTGGACAAACTCAAACCGGCTCCTAAAGACAAGGT
>NWBN01000032.1:4049-160007 GCA_002633315.1 Bacteroidales bacterium Phil6 | reverse complement strand
TTGGACAAACCAAAACCGGCTCCTGAAGATAAGGCTCGACCGGAAGACTTGGACAAACCCAAACCGGCTCCTAAAGACAAGGTGAGACCGGAAGATTTGGACAAACCCCAACCGGCTCCTGAAGACAAGGTAAGACCGGAGGATTTGGACAAACCCAAACCGGCTCCAAAAGACAAGGTGAGACCGGAAGACTTGGACAAACCAAAACCTGAGAAAGATAAAAAGCCCGCTCCCAAACCACGAAAGAGAGTTTGATTTTTTTGATTATCTACAATAAAATTCGGTGGTGTGTCATTCATGATTTACACCACCTTGATTTTTTAATGTTTATTTTATTTGTTCCAATAATTCAATGTTGCTAAGATATCATTCCAAACTTTTTCTTTCTCGATTTCGTTAAGAATTTCATGCCTCATATTATCATACAATTTGGAATGGACATTGGAATAGCCTCTTTTTTCCATAAACCTTACAGCTTTGTAGAATTTGCGTTGATTTACAATACAAGGATCATCCTTCCCGGCAATAAATAAAATTGGCAATTCGGGATTTTCCATTTTCCAGTTCTCTTTATCGTATGTGTCGCACATAAGACGGAAAAGATTCTCAAAACCATTGGTAGTAAAGACAAAATTACACAAAGGATTGTCATCATACTGATTTACGATATTAATATCAGTGCAAATCCATGAGTTGGGCGATGTAGCATCTTTAATGTTTTTATTAAATGAACCGAATGATAGTTTATGTAGTTTTTCCGAACGGTAATGATCTCCATATTTGCGTGCCGCTTTGGCAGACAAACGTATTCCTACACCGGATGCAATATTGTAGCTCGGACTTCCGCATACTATCAGACCATCAAGATTTTTATCATAACGCTTAGTATAAGACCGTACTACCATTGAACCCATACTATGTCCGAAAAGATATAAAGGTACTTCCGGATATTGTTGTTGCATCCATTCTCCGATTTGAATAGCATCGGCAATCATTGCCTCATAGCCTCCATCATAAAAATAGCCCAAGTCGTCGGAAGACAAGACAGAGGCACCATGCCCTCTATGGTCATGAATAACACACGCATATCCGTTATTTGCCATAAATTCCATAAAAGGTATATACCTTTCTTTATGTTCAGCCATACCATGAACGATCTGTAAAATGCCTTTTACTTTTGCATTGTCCGGTGTCACAACCATTACACTTAACGGCAACCCGTCAGTGTCGCTTTTGACTACATATTTTTTCTGTTCCGCATTGACATCAATAAAAAATAAAACGGTTAATGTCAATAATATGAAAAGCCTATTCATGATTTTATGTTTGATTTGAGATACTTTGTTTTTTATTGCAAAAGTATAAAATAAAACAGAAAATGAAGTTATTATAAAGTTAAACGTATTATTGTCCGGAGAAATATTTCTCATGTCATCGAGTTTGATAGAATCTTTATTTGCGAATCATAAAAATAATGTAATTTTGCAGTTGAAAAAGAATTAAAAAATATCATCATGGATAACGAAAAAGAATATGGCTTTAACTCAAAAGCCGTTCATGCAGGTGCAATAGACTGCTTTGGTAGTGCCGTGACACCTATTTTCCAGACTTCAACATTCCGTTTCAAGGATGCAGAACATGGAGCAAGATGTTTCTCCGGCGAAGAAAAAGGATATATTTATACCCGAATAGGCAATCCTTCGATAACCGAGTTGGAAGAAGCTGTGGCGTCATTGGAAGGAGGCATTGGCAGCGTTGCTGTCAGTTCCGGCATGGCAGCAGTAAACACAGTATATCTTACTTTTCTCTCACAAGGCAAACACCTTGTGGCACACAACTCATTATACGGACCATCACGCGGTGTGATGGAGACCATATATCCAAAATACGGTGTGGAATCCACTTTTGTAGATGCCACTAACGCCGACAATGTTAAAAATGCCATTCGACCAAACACAGCATTAATATATCTCGAGACCCCGGCAAATCCGACAATGGGTATTATGGATATCGAGAAAATATGCAAGATAGCTCATGAACACAACATTCCTGTTTGTGTAGATAATACTTTCTGCAGCCCTTATCTGCAACAACCGTTGGCACTCGGTGCAGATGTAGTACTTCATTCCATGACCAAGTTCATCAACGGTCATGCCGATATTGTAGGAGGTATTGTTATTGCCAAAGAAAAAGAAACATATACTAAACTACGTAATATCATGGTCAACATGGGATTCAACATGGATCCACATCAGGCATGGCTCACACGTCGCGGTCTCAAGACTCTTGCCTTACGTATAGAAAAAGCTCAGGAAAATGCTCGTAAAGTGGCTGAATATCTTGAGAATCACCCGAAGGTTGACTGGGTTCTTTATCCCGGTCTTAAATCACACCCTCAATATGAACTTGCACAACGTCAGATGAGAGGTCCCGGTTCTATGATAACATTCAGTCTGAAAGGCGGAATAGAAGCCGGAAGAAGAATGATGAATAACGTACATTTAGCTCTCCTCGCTGTCTCTTTGGGAGGCATAGAAACTCTTATTCAGCATCCGGCAAGCATGACGCACTCCAAGCTATCTAAAGAAGCCCGCGAAAGTGCCGGCATTACCGACGGTTTGATACGTCTGTCTGTTGGTATTGAAGAAGTGGAAGATATTATAGCTGACCTGGCACATGCCTTAGAAATGGCATGATGACTGCAATATTATGATTATTTTTTACGCTGCAAGGATAAAATTATTTGCGAATTATTTTTTTGCATGAAATATTTTTTATCTTTGCAGCGTAATTGTTAGTGAATATATTGATATAATCTTGTATTCCACTAAAAAACAATGGTATTATCTAAGATAAATAATTAAACCTTAAAAGGTTACATATAAATAACAAGATATGAACGCTACTGAACGTAAAGAAATTGTAGAGCTGATTCAGCCTAACACAATGCCTGACGCTGTTAAAATAAATGTAAATACAGCTGATACGACAATTAAATCCGAAATTGAAATGATTCCTCAGGATGAAGAAGTTGTTGACTTGTCTCTAGGTGTGGAGGAAATAGAAGAAGAGGAGAACTCCGATTTTGATTTTTCCAACCTCAACAAACTACAACTTGTAGAACTTCTTGAAGCTACCGTTCAGGATGCCGACGTGGCAAAAATTAAAGATAAAGTCACGAATATCAAAGTTAATTTTACAAGACTTAATAAGGAAGACCGCGACAGAGAACTCGCTCAATTCCTTCTCGATGGTGGCGAAAAAGAAAATTACGAACATTCAGAAGACCCATTGGAGATCCGCTTTAAGGCTGCATTCGATATTTATAGAGATAATAAAATCAAATTCAACGAAAACCTCGAAAAACAAAAACAGGAAAATCTTCAGTTGAAACTCGGCATTATTGAGGAACTGAAAAATCTTGTCAATTCAAATGAGACGTTGAAAAAGACATACGATGAATTTAGAGCATTGCAGGATAAATGGAAAGAAATAGGCCAAGTACCTATGACTGAGGTTTCCAATCTGTGGAACAGTTATCATTTCTTCGTTGAGAAGTTCTATGATAAGGTGAAAATCAACCGTGAACTTCGTGACCTCGACCTTAAAAAGAATCTTGAGTCAAAATTGGAACTTTGTGCCAAAGCAGAAGAATTGCTAACTGAAAAGTCTCTTACCAAAGCTTTTAAACTCTTACAGAAATATCATGACGAATGGAAAGAGATAGGTCCTGTTCCTCAAGACAAAAAAGATGAAATATGGGAACGTTTTAAAAATACAACCGACAAAATCAATCAGATTCGCCGTGACCATTATTCCAAGATACAGGAAGAGCAACAAGCTAACTATAACGCAAAAGTCGCTATCTGCGAGAAGATAGAAAGTCTGCTCGCAGAACCTATAAACTCTATTTCTGCCTACCAGAAGAAAACCGATGAGGTTAACAAACTCTTTAATGAATGGAAAGAAATAGGTTCCGCTCAAAAGAAACAAAATGATGAGGTCTGGGAACGCTTCAAGTCATCAATGGATACTTTCTTCAAAAATAAGAAACAACATTTCAGCGATATGAAGTCTCAACAGATGGAAAACTACAACAAGAAGTTGCAACTATGTGCTGAGGCTGAGAAACTTTTAGAGTCCAAGGAATGGAATAAAGATGCTGAAAGAATGAAGAAACTCCAAGAAGAATGGAAAGCTATCGGCCCGGTGCCGAAACGTCATTCTGAGAAACTTTGGAATCGTTTTCATACAGTATGCGATACTTTCTTCAAAAACAGATCCGAATTTTTCTCCGGTATAAAAGGTGAGGAAGATGAAAACCTTAGACTGAAAAAAGAATTGATAGAACGTATTAAAGCATACGAAATCCAAAATGAACGTAACGATAATATGGAAGCTATACGTGCTTTCCAAAAAGAATGGAATGCCATAGGTTATGTTCCAATAAAAATGAAAGAATCTATACAAACAGAATATCGCGCTGCAATAGATGCTATATTTGAAAAAATGAAATTATCTGAAGATGAGACTTCAGCAGCCATATTCCGCAATATGGTTGAGAATCTGAAAGACGATCCCGACGCACGTAACAAGATAAAGAAAGAACGTCTTAATATTACTAACAGAATCAATAAAATACGTGAGGAGATAAGTATTCTCGAAAACAATATTGGATTTTTCTCCAACAGCAAACAGTCTGAAATCATGAAAGCTGAATATGAGAAGAAAATCAATAAGGCTAAAGCCGAAGTCAAATCTTTGGAAAAGAAATTGATAATACTTAGCGAGCAGTAAAATAATTTTAACATGGAGAAGCTGCCATTGTGCAGCTTTTTTTTATTAATATTTGAAACATGAATGTCAATACCATAGGTAAGTTGTTTTGTCTTACGACGTTTGGCGAGTCTCACGGGATATCGATAGGTGGTGTAATAGATGGTTGCCCTTCTGGACTTATCATAGATAATGAAATGATAACACGGGAACTTGAAAAACGCAAGACCGGTAATGATACTGTTGTTTCTGCACGTAAAGAGCCTGATGAGGTCCAATTCGTGTCCGGACTGTTTGAAGGAAAGACAACGGGGGCTCCTATAGCTTTCTTCATAAAGAATGAAGATCATCACTCTTCGGATTATGAAAATATAAAAGATGTCTTTCGACCTTCCCATGCCGACTATACCTATTATAAGAAATACGATATTCGTGATTACAGGGGAGGAGGACGTGGCTCTGCCCGCACATTGCTGCCATGCGTTGTAGCTGGTTGTATAGCTCGTCAGATATTGAATATGAATGACATTGCTATCTCTTCTTCCGTAATCCGTATAGGAAATCACATTTCAGACAGTGGATTTTCTGCTGACGAGATAAAGGTCATATTAGCAGAATATAAAGATAAGAACGACACCGTAGGTGCTGTGGTTCACTGTGAGATACATAACATTCCTGTCGGACTCGGAGAGCCTGCCTTTTACAAGTTCCATGCTGTCCTGGCACATGCCATGATGAGTATCAACGCAGCCAAAGGCTTTGAATATGGTGCCGGTTTTAATGCAGCTTCCATGTCAGGCTCTGAATGTAACGACTCTTTCATCTGCCGTGATGCTCAGATACATACTGAGAGTAACCATTCCGGCGGAATACAGGGAGGTATCACCAATGGAGAAACAGTTTGTTTTAATGTGGCATTCAAACCTATACCTTCTGTTATGCTTCCGCAAAATACCGTAGATGTCAAGGGAAATCCTGTGGTTATCAATATCAAAGGACGTCATGACGTATGTGTGGTGCCCCGTGTGCTGCCAATAGTTGAGGCTCTGACAGCAATGGTGACACTCGATTTTGTCTTGTTGAATAAAATTTCTCGTCTCGTTTAATTTTTTTAATATTTTGTGTTGCATCTTATAAATAATGTTTATCTTTGCAATGTCTTCAGGGCAAGGTGAAATTCCTTTCCGGCGGTGATAGTCCGCGACTTCCTTATGGAACTGATTCGGTGAAATTCCGAAACCGACGGTGACAGTCCGGATGAGAGAAGACGTGGTTTTTCATTATATGTATTATGCCCTGTTGACACTATGGGGCTTTTTTTATGTCATATAACGAAACAGATATAAAATTCATGCAAAGAGCTGTCTCTTTGGCTCGTAAAGGCGCGGGATTCGTTCACCCCAATCCTCTCGTGGGTTGTGTCATAGTAAAAGACAATATGGTGATAGGCGAGGGCTACCATGAATATTATGGTGGATTACATGCAGAACGTAATGCTATAATGCATTGTAAAACCGATATTTATAATGCTTCACTTTATGTAACACTTGAACCGTGTTGCCATTACGGTAAGACACCTCCTTGTACCGATATTATTATCGAAAAAGGGATTAAAAACGTTTTTGTCGGCATTTCGGACCCCAATCCAGTGGTGTCGGGTAAAGGCATGAAAATACTTCAGGAACATGGCCTCAATGTTACATGCGGTCTGTGTGAGGACGAGATAAGGGAAATGAATAGAATATTCCTTAATTATATCACAAAAAAAACACCGTACGTGTTGATGAAATGCGCAATGACCTTGGATGGCAAGACTGCTACATTCACAGGAGATTCAAAATGGATATCAAATGAGAACTCCAGAAAACTTGTTCATGAACTGAGAAACGAGTTTATGGCTGTGGCAGTCGGCATAAACACTGTAATAGCTGACGATCCTTTGCTTAACTGTAGATTGCAAGGACATGTCTGCCAGCCTGTACGTATCATCATAGACACTAAAGCCTCCATACCTATAGATTCTAAAATAGCGAAAACTGCAAAGGAATACAGAACTATTGTGGCTCATGGCACTTCTGCTGATAAGGACAAATTGAAAATGCTTAACACTCTCAATATCGAAACAATGGAATGTGTGGAGATTGAAAACCATGTCGATATAAGAGATATGATGATGAAATTAGGAGTTATGGGTATAGATTCTATTATCCTTGAAGGTGGTGGCACAGTCAATGAGGCTTTTCTTAAAGCCGGCTGTGTCGATGAGGTAATGTTCTTTATAGCACCCAAGATAATAGGCGGTGCCAATGCCAAAACTCCGGTGGAAGGTAACGGTATGGACTTAATGACAAATGCCATTCAACTTACGGACATTAAAACAGAAATGATATGTGACGATATACTCGTCAAAGGTAAAATAAAAAAATAAAAGATATGTTTACAGGGATAATAGAAGAAATAGGCAAGGTAAAATCAGTGGTACGACATTATAACAGTATCAAACTGACGATACAGGCATCTGAAATTCTTGAAGATATCAAAATTGGAGACAGTATAGCCACCAATGGTATATGTCTTACCGTAACGGCTTTCGATACTAACAGTTTTACTGCTGATGTCATGCCGGAGACGATGAAACGTACCAATTTCAAAGATTTGAAAATCAATGATATGGTAAATCTCGAAAGAGCCATGCCCGCCAATGGTCGTTTCGGAGGTCATATAGTGTCCGGCCATATTGACGGAACCGGGATAATAACACGCATCGTCAAGGACGACACTGCCGTACGTCTCAGCATTGCCACATCTCCTGAAATATTGCGGCTTGTCGTTGAAAAAGGTTCTATCGCTATAGATGGAATATCGTTGACTGTTACTGAAGTGAACAACGAATTTTTCTCAGTATCAGTGATACAACATACTCAGTCTGTCACTACATTGACATCAAAACATATTGGCGATACCGTAAATCTTGAAAATGACATTATCGGCAAATATGTCATGCGGTTTGTGTGTCCTGAAGAAAAGAAAAAGGGCATTTCATATAATTTTTTATTGGAAAACGGATTTTGATTTAAGATAATGATTATGAATAACGGTTTTAACACTATTGAAGAAGCTTTGCAAGACCTTCGCGAAGGAAAGATGGTTATTGTCGTCGATGACCCGGAACGCGAGAATGAAGGCGATTTGATCTGTGCTGCAGAATTTGCCACTTTGGAAAACGTGAACTTCATGGCATCATACGGCAAAGGTCTTATATGTATGCCTATGAGCAAGTATTATACACATAAGTTGAAACTAAATCAGATGGTGACGGAGAATACCGATAACCATTGTACTGCCTTTACTGTATCCATTGACCACATAGATACCACGACAGGCATCTCGGCATTAGAACGTTCCATTACTGCTATGAAAGTCGTTGAAGATGATAGCCGTCCTGAAGATTTCAGACGTCCGGGGCACATGTTCCCTCTTGAGGCAAGAGAAGGAGGGGTGCTGAAACGCGGAGGACATACAGAAGCCACTGTCGATCTCATGCGGCTTGCCGGACTTAAAGAATGTGGATTGTGTTGCGAAATAATGCGTGATGACGGTACCATGATGCGTACAACGGAGTTGCTCGAATTTGCAAGACGCAATAATCTGAAAATAACATCTATAGCTGAACTTATAAAATACAGAAGAAAGACAGAAGTGTTGATAGAGAAAGTAGCCGAAGCAGAACTGCCTACTAAATACGGCATCTTTAAAGCCATAGGCTATATAGATAAAATAACAAAAGAACATCATGTGGCTTTGGTGAAAGGTGATTTAAGCGGAGATGAACCTGTATTATGCCGTGTACATTCGGAATGTCTCACCGGTGATGCTTTCGGCTCTTTGCGTTGTGACTGCGGGGACCAGCTGCAAGAGGCCATGAGACGAATAGAAGCAAAGGGCAGAGGCGTTCTCCTCTATCTGCGTCAGGAAGGTAGGGGCATAGGTCTTATGAATAAACTGAAAGCTTATCATCTGCAAGATGGAGGCATGGATACAGTAGATGCCAACCTCGCTCTTGGTTTCGCCGCCGATATGCGTGATTATGGCACCGGTGCTGAAATACTCGCTGACCTCGGAATACGTAAAATAATTGTTATGACCAACAATCCTAATAAAATAACAGGTCTCGGCGCTTATAACATAGAAATAGTAGGGAGAGAACCAATAGAAATAGACTCAAACGATAATGACGCTTTCTATCTGTACACCAAATATAAAAGAATGGGACATATATTACATGTCAAAGACATAACTTTGTCAGATAAAAACTACGAAAATAAAGATACAACAAAATAACAACATTATGAATATAATAGAAGGAAAACTTTTGGCTGAGGGTCACAAAATAGCTATTGTGGCAAGCCGTTTCAACGAAATTATCACCAACAAACTGTTGAGTGGAGCCATTGATGCCTTTGTTCGTCATGGCGGCAAAGAAGACGATATTGACCTTGCATGGGTGCCGGGCGCATTTGAAATACCGGTAGTGGCAAAGAAAATGGCTGAATCAAAACGTTATGATGCAGTGGTTTGTCTCGGTGCTGTGATAAGAGGTGCAACACCTCATTTCGACATGGTTGCCAACGAGACAACAAAGGGCATAGCACAAGTATCTCTGCAGACAGGCGTTCCGGTGATTTTCGGAGTGCTTACCACTGACAATATTGAACAGGCTGTCGAACGCGCAGGTTCAAAAGCCGGCAACAAAGGCTTCGAAGCTGTGACAACAGCGATAGAAATGATAAATCTTATAGGAAAACTGAAGTAATACGCTATTTATCAATTAAAAAAAAGAAGGCGGTTTGTCATTCGTTGAAACCGTCTTCTTTCATTATTCAAAATTTTCTATTTCTTTAACTAAGTTATTGATAAGATTTTCTTTCAAATCATACAAATCATCAGATATGTCCGTCTTATAAAAATGAGGATTTACCAAACGTTTCTCCGTATCGTCAAGACGGCTGAGATTTTCGAGATAATAATTGCGTTTTTCCTGAATGCTGACATCGTCGAGTATAACGACACCGTCTTTCATTACTTGTTGCTGTAAAACAGAAAAACCATATTTCCCGGCTTGGAAAGTGGTGCTTTTAAATCTGTCACGTTCATCTCTTAACGTAATAGTCTTTCCGTCTTCTATGTCTTTTGACAACTTGTCGCCTCTAAGGCAAGTAACATCAGCCTTGAACTTGTTGTTTTGAATGATACGGTAAGTAATCTGGAATCCCGGGTTTATCAATTTTGAAGATTCTTCAGAACGTTTCAATACAGGTTTGTCATCAATCTGGACAAGTTTGTAAACATTACCGAAACATGGATTGTGTTTGCTTGTAGCTATGGCATCGCCTACACCGTATGAATCGACCTTACAACCTTGTCTTTCCAAATCAGTGATCAGATATTCGTCAAGTGCGTTGGTGGCAAATATCTTACAGTTTTTTAATCCTGCATCGTCGAGTATCTCACGGCATTTTATTGAAAGATATGTCAAGTCGCCACTGTCGAGACGTATGCCGTAACCGTATGGATAGGAGTCGTCTATGCCATTGTCTTTAAATGCTTTTATGGCATTTTTTATTCCGCATTTCAAGGTGTCGTATGTATCGACCAACAATATCAACACTTCTTTTTGGTGAGATTTGATATAACAGTCAAATGCCTGATATTCTCCATGAATAGAACAACCGAATGCTGTCACGAAACTATGAGCCATGGTACCTGTCGAAGGGAACCCGAATTCAATGCCGGTGACTATATTGGATGTATTCAGACAACCGCCTATATAAGCTGCTTTGGCACCGTAAATGGCAGCCCATGGACCATGGGCGCGTCTGCTGCCGAACTCACTGACAGGCTTGCTGGTGCTTCGTGTAACCCTCGAAGCTTTGGTGGCTATAGCCATCTGATGATTCATGATACATAACAACGGAGTCTCAAGGACCTGTGCTTCAATAACGGGACCTTCTACTGTAATAATCGGTTCTTTGGGAAATGCTATCTCACCTTCACGCATGGCATAAACATTACCTGTGAATCTCATAGTCGAGAAATAACGTCTTATCTCGGCATACTCCTCTCCCGGCAAGAAACTCTCGAAAAAATGTTCATCGGCATTGCCAAGACCTTCTATCATCTTCAAAGCTTCGCTGACTCCGCTGACAACAGCCCAGTTGTTCGTATCCGGTGCTTTGCGGTAAAACAAATTGAAAATAGCACGTTTGTCTTTCATGCCGTTGTCATAAAACGACTTTCCCATGGTATATTGGTACTTGTCTGAACAATATGAAACATTTAATTCCATGATTTCTATGTGAATAAAAATTTATTTAAACGACTTTTCTCACTGCAAAGGTACGTATTTTATTTTATAAACAAAACCATAATATACAAAACACATTCTTGTTATTACAAAGATTCAGTTATCAGAAAAATGATATGCTGTTTTTAATTTAACTTATTAAACTGTCATGAATCTGATATATTGCAAAACCAATCATGCTTCTTTGTTTTGTTTTTGACGTTTAATAAATTTTTTGTCATTTCCTTTAGGAAAATTGACAAAAACATGAACAAAATTGTTATATTTGCCATGACAAGTCGGATTATAATCCATGAAGAAGTATAATAATCCACTTTGATGACAATTGTTGTCTGTGGCGATATTGATAATAAGCAATTTAAAAACAATTAACATAGTTTAACGACATTTAAAATTTAAAATTTACTGATATGAAGAAATATTTAGCTGAAATGATAGGAACCATGGTATTGGTTCTTATGGGATGCGGAAGTGCTGTATTCATCGGTGGGTGCGGGACACCTGCCCAGGTTTTGACAGTGGCTTGTGCTTTCGGTCTGTCTGTTGTCGCCATGGCGTATGCCATAGGCGGTATATCGGGTTGTCATATCAATCCTGCCATCACTCTCGGTGTTTGGATATCTGGAAGAATGAACGGTAAAGATGCATTGTGTTATATGTTGTTTCAGGTAATAGGTGCATTCATTGGTTCGGTAATACTTTATGCTTTGACATCTACTATAGACATGACATACGCCACTGAGACAGGCGCCAACGTTACAAACAGCGTCAGTGGCGGTCTTATTGCCGAAATAGTATTCACTTTCATATTCGTATTGGTTGTTCTCGGCTCTACAGATTCCGAAAAAGGAGCCGGCAACATGGCAGGACTTGCTATTGGTCTTACTTTGGTTTTGGTACACATAGTTTGTATTCCCATCACGGGCACATCGGTAAACCCTGCAAGAAGTATAGCTCCTGCAGTGTTTGAAGGTGGCAAGGCTCTCAGTCAACTTTGGATATTCATCGTTGGACCTTTCATCGGTGCTGCCATTGCTGCATTGGTATGGAAATTCTTCGGTTGTAACAAATGTTGCTGCAAAAATCAATAATCTATGACTTTTTCGTCGCAAAAACTATGTTAAAATAGATAAGACGGTCTTTTTACGACCGTCTTGTTTTTTATAACATCATCATTATCATAGTGATAAAAAAAACAAAAAAAAGTTTGACATAATAATAAAATTACTATTTTTGCATCGGGTAAGTCTTATACGACCAGCTCCTGTCAAATCCCCCAGGACCGGAAGGTAGCAAGGGTAGATGGTCGAGCGGTGCGATATGAGTAGCTTACCCTTTTTCGTCATTATGTTTACAAACCCGACATACACAAATAAACAATTTTGGCTCTCTATCATAGTGTCAGGGCTTTGTATCGGTGTCATCATGATACTGACGCATTCTTATTTGTTGTATTTTTTCGGTATGGAAAACTCCTATTGGCATAGTTTGCTGTATATATTGCCTCTATTACTTCTTTCCATTGCTGTTGCCTTGTTTAAACATCTCTTCGTTTGGGAGTCGTTTTCTTTCAAGTCGGCTTTCTTGATGACTTTTATGATAGGTTTGCTGTATTCGGTAATACTGAGTGTATTCATGCTGTTTTCATATAACATATTCAACTTCCTGGACATGAAATTTTCATTGGGTATCTTGTCTTACAATAATGAAGATATTACATTGCAAAACAATGAATTTACAAAGCAATTACTGTCACCTGCAGCGACTTCTCTGTCCATGTTGGTGGTTAATGTCATTTTAAACCTTGTTTATTCTCTGATAATTGCTACCTTTGCAAAACAAAACAACTCGGTATGAACATTAGTGTAATAATCCCTCTTCTTAATGAAGAAGAATCTCTTCCGGAATTGGAAGCCTGGATTCGTCGTGTCATGAATGATAATGGTTTTACTTACGAGATAATATTTGTTGATGATGGCTCTACTGATTCTTCATGGCATATCATTAAAGAATTGTCTTTGAAAAACGACGCTGTAAAAGGTATTCGTTTTAGAAGAAACTACGGCAAATCCGCAGCTCTCAACGAGGGCTTTAAACTGTCTCATGGCGATGTTGTGATAACCATGGATGCTGATCTTCAGGATAGTCCGAACGAGATACCGGAATTGTACGACATGATAATGGATAAAGGCTATGACTTGGTATCCGGCTGGAAAAAAGTACGTTATGACTCCAAAATAGCTAAAAACATTCCGTCCAGATTCTTCAATTGGTCAACAAGAAAAATGTCCGGTATAAAATTGCATGATTTCAATTGCGGACTTAAAGCATATAGAAGCGAAGTCGTCAAGAGTATTGAAGTCTATGGTGAGATGCACCGTTATATCCCCGTCATCGCCAAAGCAGCCGGTTATTCTCATATAGGAGAGAAGGTTGTTCATCATCAAAAAAGAAAATACGGCACATCAAAATTCGGCATGAGCAGATTCATACGCGGGTATCTCGACCTGCTGACAATATCTTTCATCTCTAAATTCGGTAAACGTCCCATGCATCTATTCGGCGGCATAGGGACCATTATGTTTATCATAGGTTTTGCCATGGGAGCTTATCTTGCATATCAAAAAATAATCAATTCGGTATTTGGAATGACATCAAGACCATTGTTTTATCTCGCATTGATAAACATGATAATAGGTGTGCAGTTCTTTCTTGCCGGATTTCTTGCCGAAATGATTCAATCTATGGCTCCAAACAAAAAACAATACGGAATAGCAGAGAAAATAGATTGAAAATCAAAAATATTGTGACTGAAAGGAAATTTCCATTTTTGAGAATTGAATATAGAAAAAATTATTTATTACATCCAAATTAAAAAAGAACGGCTCTGTCTTTGAGTCGCTCTCTTAAACGAAGAAGTCAATAAACACTGATGTTTTTTATATTCAATATTACACAAACATCATTTTATGGTAATCAATATCCGTCAAAATTATCATCATAGTCATTATAACTGTCATCTACGAAGTCATCTTCATCATAATACTCGTCTTCGAAATCATCATCCATCAACATGTCTTCTTCTTTGTCCCAATCGAAATCGTCTTCAAATTTAGCTTCATCGAAATCGTCAATATCATTCATGGTATCCATAAAATCAGCTAATTCGTCATCACTCATTTCGTCAAGATTGGCAGACAACAGTCTGTTATCTCTTTCAACAGTTTTTAATTCCTTTAAAACATTAGGAGCTATATAAAACTCGTCGATGTTATCCTGACAATACTTTATGTATTTGGGATCTACTTCAAACACTTCTGCCAAAGTCTTTCCTTCATATTTCCCAAAGGTAAAGATGGAATCAATATCATAGAATTTCATATCTGTACTTTTTTACATGAGACTTCAAAAATAATATTTTTCTTAATATAAACAACAATTATTTCTTAAAAATGAAGTACACCGCGAGAACAAGAAAACCAAAACCTACCAAATGGTTCAATCTCAAGGTCTCATTTTTAAATATCAATATGCTTATCAACATGA
Source organism: Bacteroidales bacterium Phil6 (assembly GCA_002633315.1). Taxonomy (GTDB): domain Bacteria; phylum Bacteroidota; class Bacteroidia; order Bacteroidales; family F082; genus Limimorpha; species Limimorpha avicola. The sequence continues at coordinate 145,321 of NWBN01000032.1, read as the reverse complement.
AAACCGTAAGACTTACACATTCCTGTATCACTTTTAACTGTACCAACGAGAACGGTCCTCCATTGATGGCTGAACCGAATCTGTTTGCCGGAACCATAAACAGATATTCAAAAAAAGCGACACCCCAACTACAAACAACAATAAGTATCAATGGCCAATTGTCAATCAACTTCATTTCTGTCAATTTGAGATTTCCATACCAGGCAAATGTCATGAATACATTGGAAACTATAAGAAACAAAATAGTGTAAAGTCCTCTCATATCTATTTAATCTTCAATAATTTATAAATATTTATCCTCAATTTTTTAATTTGTTGATTTCGTTTTGCAAATATCAACTATTTTCATGAATCTCAACTGACAATTTTTGAAAATATTAAGATTTTTAACATTTTTTTGAATAAGTTACATCCTCATGATTTTATTGATGCTGATTTGTAAATATTTATCATATCTATTGTTGTATGTCATGTAATAAAATCGTGAAAATACAGTTAATATTCAATAAGGCAATCTGACTGATTTTTGATTGACTTCAATAACAGTTAAAGAAATTTGAGTAAGTTTGCAAAAAAAACATTATGTACGACATAGAAAAAATCATTTCTGAATCTATAAATGTTAAACAACTGATTTTTAATGACAAATCGTTTGTTGAAAGAATAAACAGAGCTGCAATGATATGTGTGGAGTCATTAAATGATCGAGGCAAGATTCATTTTTGCGGCAATGGCGGAAGTGCAGCTGATGCACAACATCTTGCAGCTGAATTAAGCGGCAGATTTTACTATGACAGACCGCCTTTAAATGCGGAGGCTCTGCATGTCAATACCAGTTATCTCACGGCTGTTGGTAATGACTATTCTTTTGATGAGATTTATGCCAGAGTGCTAAAAGGTACTGCTCACGGAGGTGATGTATTGTTTGCCATAAGTACTTCAGGTAATTCCAAAAATATCTTAAAAGCTATTGAGACAGCTAAACAACTGAATGTCAAAGTTGTAGGAATGACAGGGGAGAGTGGGGGATTAATGAAAGACTGTTGTGATGTCCTGCTCAATGTTCCAAGTAGCTGTACGCCGAGGATACAAGAGGCTCATATCATGATAGGTCATATAATTTGTGAGATAATTGAATCGATAATTTTTCCAAGATAACAATGACAAACAACTGGATTAACTCTATAGACAGGACATGGTCTCTGTTCCTTGACCGTGATGGAGTGATAAACAAACGAATCATTGACGGGTACGTTAAAAAAATCGATGAGTTTGTATTTATTGACGGTGTCATTGAAGCGTTCCGTGTCTTTGCCGAGAAATTCGACAAAATATTCATTGTCTCCAATCAACAAGGTGTCGGAAAGGGTATTATGACAGATGCCGAACTTGATGATGTCAATGGCTTTATGATGAAGAAAATAATCATGGCAGGGGGTAGAATAGACAGAATCTATTGCTGTACACAGTTGAAATCTACTTTGGGTAACTATAGAAAACCTAATCCAGAGATGGCATATATGGCTGTGCGCGACTTCAATGTCAACCTCTCAAAATCCATTATGATTGGGGATACTGATTCTGACATTGAATTCGGGAAAAATGCCGGTATGTACACTGTCCTCGTTGGAGATGAGACAGTCAAAACAAAACCTGATGCTGTTTTCGATACTCTTGCAGACTTTTCCATGATATTATAGTAATACTTTAAATAAATATACAAAAAACGTTGATTATAAATATTTATGGCAACTACGATACTTACAGTTTTTATAGTTTACACCATACTTATTCTGTTGATAGCGCATATCACATCAAAAAAATCGACAAACGACACTTTTTTTACGGGCAACCGTAAATCACCATGGTTTATTGTGGCATACGGAATGATAGGAGCTTCATTGTCGGGAGTCACATTCATGTCGGTGCCTGGCGGCGTTTATACCGGACATTTTACATATCTGGGCATTGTCTTCGGTTACGTCATAGGATATGCTGTCATTGCCTGGATTTTATTACCTTTATATTATAAACTGAAACTGACTTCCATTTATTCATATCTCGAAATGCGTTTCGGACAAAATTCCGAGAAAACAGGTGCAGCCTTCTTCATAATATCGCGCCTTATTGGTTCTGCATTGCGTATGTATTTAGTCGTCTTTGTGTTGTATGAGTTTGTCTTTAAGACTTTTGGAATACCGTTTTTCGTTCCGGCTATCATTTTTGTCGCTTTAATACTTATCTATACTTTTAAAGGAGGTATCAAAACTGTAGTCTGGACTGACACCCTGCAGACTACATTTCTTATACTTGCTGCCGTCTTCACTGTGGTTTTCTTACTTAAGAAATTAGATATGTCAATCTTCGAAGTGTTGTCATTATCTGCAGAAAAAGGCATAACAAAAGTTTTCGAGACAGACTGGACAAACAATAAATTTTTTGTAAAACAAATACTCAGTGGCGCTTTCATCACCATCACCATGACAGGTCTCGACCAAGATATGATGCAGAAAAACCTCACATGCAAAACATTGCGCGATGCACAGAAAAATGTAATGACATCAAGCATTCTCTTTATCATAGTCAATATTATTTTTCTCAGTCTCGGCGCCTCTTTGATATTTTATGCACAACAAACAGGATTTCAGCTTCCTGTCAATGAAAACAATGTTGTCATAAATGACATGATATTTCCTTCCATAGCATTTTCTTTAAGCAGCATCACAAGTGTTTTTTTCGTGATAGGCATAATAGCCGCAGGATATTCAAGTGCTGACGGCACACTGACGGCTTTGACAACAACATTCTGTTTTGATTTTTTACATATTGACAAAAATACAAAACTATCTGAAAATGAAATAGTCAAACGTCGTAAAATCATTCATGTATGTTTTGCTCTGTTGTATCTTCTCATAATAATACTTTTCAAACCATTTCATAATGACTCTCTCATAGATAAACTTTTCGATATTGCCGGTTATACGTATGGTCCTTTGCTTGGTCTTTATTCTTTTGGTCTTTTCGTGAAAAACAGGACTCCGAACGATAAATTTGTTCCTTATATAGCAGTGTTGTCTCCTGTTATAAGTTATTTGTTAAACCTTTACTCAGAGGAATTGTTTTTCGGATATAAATTCGGATTCGAAATTCTAATAGTCAATGGATTGATAACTTTCATGGCTCTATTGGCAATAAGTAAAAAGATAGTTAATAATCAAAATGAAATACCATGAAAAAATTATTTCTTTTAATCATGCTTTGTGCATATTTCTATGCTGATGCACAATATATTACGACTCATGCAAAAAATGAATTCTCCAAACAAACCGATGGTATCTACTACTATCTGCCGAGAAACGTGTTGCGTATAGATATTATGGTGGAACAAATCGATTACCATAAAGGTCCTCTTGCAGAATATGCGGAACAAATGTTAGGCGTTTATGACTATATCCGAACTGACGGAGTTTCGTATTCAATAAAAGATATTAAGATTTCTACCATTGCACAACCAGATCCTGACTTGTGTTTTCAAGTATATGTGGAAGATAAAAACAGAGAGGTGTTTCCTCTTAATTTCAATTTTACACCTGATGGCGTGATTAGTTCTTTCGGATATAAAAACGATATGATTCCCGTAGATGTTGGTTTAAAAGAAAAAGAAGAGCATCCTAAAGAAAAGCGACCTCATGAAAAAGACATATTCCCCAAAAAAGACGAGGAAGTCTCTTTTATAAAAATACTGATGAATCCTGATAATGAAGATGAAAACTCAGGAATAAGTCAGTTGACTTTAGAGGAACAGGCTGTTGTCGCTGTTGATAATATAAACCGTATTCAACAGGCATATTACGACTTGGTGACCGGCTATCAGGAAGTAAATTACGGCAATACCATGAAATTCATGGTCCAGAAAACTTTGGAACTGAAAAATGAATATGAATGTTTATTTACCGGAAAAACTTCGAGAAAAATTATTAAAGAAACAATTTATATCACACCGGAACCGGGACAGGAAACTGTAAACGTGGCGAGATTCTCTTCTTCAGACGGTTTGCTGCCTGTCAATGCAAAAAAAGGCGAAATTATGAAGATGCAGTTTAAAAATGAGAATAACTTCAAGGATGTCAATTATTTAACAGATGAAGCCATAAAGACTTCCAACTTCAACAATAAATTGTTGTACAGAATACCCCGGAACACTACAGTAGATATATTGTTGGACAATGAAGTACTTGCAAGCAAACAAGTCAAAATAAGTCAGTTCGGTGTCATATTATCCTGTGTAATGAACAAAATGAAAATAAAATTCGATTCAAATACCGGTCAAATCATCTCTATATCGAGAGAATAGAATATTTTGATAAAGATTTCATCATAAGTGAAGTGAATCCGGATGTTTTTTAATAACTTTCCAGATTTGCTTCGCTTGTTATATAGAGCAGGGAAGAGGTTGCATATCATTTTTTACCGCTTTTCACAACGAGAAAACCTCCAAAAATTATCAAAATAGCACAAATCAGTTGCATTATGTTAAGTTTGTCATGAAGAAAAATGTAGGAGAATGTCACTGCAACGACAGGTTGAAGATAACTGAAACTTGTTACTGTAGTCACTTTTAGATTCTGCAACGAAAAAGTATTAAGAAAATAACCTATCACAGTTACAATGATAACAACATAACATATCAACAACCAATGTTTTAGATTTAACGCCTGCCAGTTTGTTTCAAATATTTCTTTTGCAGTAAGAGGAATTATCATCAAGGAAGCGAAGATAAAGATATAAAATGTAAGGGTAAATGAACCGTATTTTCCTATATATTTCTTTACGATAATATTATAGCCGGCAAGCATCAGAGCAGAAGCAAAGACCATGATATTGCCTTCAGCAGAACCGGAAGAACCAGAGAACTTGTGTCCGTAACTGACAAGAATAACAGACCCAACAAGTCCAAACAAGACGCCTGTCACTTTGCCAACTGAAAGTTTCTCATGTAGAAATATTACAGATAATATCAGAACTATTACCGGGACTCCAACCATAATTATACTGCCATCTATGGCAGATGTTTTTGACAGTCCTGTAAAATATATAACAAACCGTATCGCAAGTCCCAAAATAGCTGTTAATGCTATGATAATCAAATCTTTTTTATCTACTTTTCTTATTTTTACAAACAAGGATGTTACAAAAAACACTATTGCAGCAACAACAGTGCGTAATCCCACAAGAGCTTTAGGTGTAATGTATTGAGGCATTAGATATTTAAGCACTACGAAATCGAGTCCGAAAATAATTGCAGAGACGGCGGCTGCAATGTAAGCATAAGCAGTTTTATTTTCCATAATAATAAAAGCAACCGTTGATTTACGGCTGCTTTTAAAAAACAGAAAATTATTAAAAATGTTTATTGACAATCTTAGAAAGGCAAGTCATCGTCATTATCGACAGGAGGATAAAAATTATCCGGTATGCCGGGCATTTGTTGCTGCTGAGGCTGTTGCATGTAATTCTGCTGTTGAGGATAAGTTTGCTGCATCTGATTCTGCTGGTAGTCTTGATTCACAGGTTGCTGGTAATCTTGTACCTGAGGATTCTGCTGCGGTTGAATGCTGTTGTCAAAACGAATGGCTCTGACATCGGTGTAGTATTTGCCATTATATTCGCGTGATTCAATGGAAATATCTATGGCAAGAGTTTTGCCCAATTCAAAAGCATTGGCTTCATTGACACGTTCATTCCAACATATTATACAAACTTTCTTGGGATATGTCTCAATTGTCTCAATGATAATCTCCATTTTTTTCCATTCACCACGTTGACTCGTACCTGTGATAGGTTCGTTACGCTGAATTAATTTCCCTATAATCTGCATATTCTATGATTTTAATTGTTTCAAATTCAAATCTTTATAAGATATTTTTTAGTTTTCAAAGATATGCAAAGATATAAAAATTTTTATAAGAAACGAAAAATTTACATTAATTAACCTTTCAAAATAAAAGGAAAATTATCCGTATGTTGTGTGGAAAAAAGACATTAAGCAAGCGATAATTTTCTTCAAAAATGATATGAAAAGTATTTTTGTTATTTTGTAAAATAATATACATTATGTTAAATTGTATTTGCAAATAAGAACCCGGGCTTTAAATCCGGGTTCTTTATTCTTTTGTATTCTTACTTATTCAACTCTGCTGCCTTGTCTGTCATCTTCAAACGATTATACAAAGTTTTCAATGCTTGTTTGATAGCCTCGTCATCGGGAAGCAATTCGTATGACTTCTCTACGTATGGCAATGCTTTTTCATCGTATGATTTTGCTTCTGATATCAACTGATCATATTCCTTCACCATCTCAATGGGAAGATCATTAGCCTTGTTATAAAGTTGAGCCGCCTGGTCAATGTACAAACTGCCAATATTAATATAAGCATTTTCATAATTTGGATCAATCTGAATAGCTTTATTATAATATGAGACTGCTTCATCAATATTGAACAACTCGGATTCTGAATTGCCATAAATAGTGCCCAAAATAAAGTAATAAACCGGTTCTGTATTGAATTTCTCTGCTATTGCTATCAATTCATCGATGATTTCTGCTTCTCTGTTAAGAGTGATATATGTATTAATCATTTCATTGATAATATTGGCATCTTCAGGATATTTTTCTTTTCCTTTGAGTACTGTTTCCAACATTTTATCATTATCGCCAAGATTACGGTATGCAATAGTCAGATTCTGGTATATACTGGCCTTATCATAACCATTATCCAACAAAGTTTGATAATATTCACAACTCTTTTCAAAATCTCCGGCTCTCATCGATGACAATGCTGCATTTTCCAATGCACTGTTATCTTGTTCTCCTATAATAAGAGCTGCATCGTATGCTTTTTTAAAGTTTGTTGTAGCATCGACAAAATTCGATTCATTGAAATTATTTGCACCATTATCATAATATGCTGAACCTATTGACTTTATATATTGACTTATTTCAGCAATATTATCCTCGTAATACTTTTGATTCAAAGTTTGGACTTTAGAAAATGCATCTAAACTTTTTTGGAACGCATCATTATCGAGGTCTGAGAATTCCGGATAAATTCCAATTTTATAATAAATAACTCCATAATAATGCCAGGCCTTGGCATCGTTTATGGTTTGTTCATTTTGTACAGAAGCGTCTATGGCATCTTTTGCTTTTTGGATGTATGCCTTAGCGTTATTCATCTGTTTGTCAGCTTTTTCAATACGGTTCTGAGTACGTAGCACTTCTGCCTGCTCGATATACTGCTGTGCTGATTTGTTGTGGTTAAATGCATTCTGCACTTGAATGTTTTGAGCTATGGCAAAATGTCCGATAAAACCAAGAGCTAATACTAAAACTAATTTTTTCATAATAAATCTAATTTAATTTACAAATTTATTTATATCCTGATTACATTCAAATTATAATATACAAAATTTTAATTGTTATCGACAAATACTAAATCGAAATCAATTTTCTTCATTTATTTCGTTTTCCGTAGCATCATCATTTTTCAAATAATCCGATGTTTCAACAATATTATCATCCGAAGTTGCATTGTCATCATTTCCCATATTGTCGGCTTCTACCTTTGTCACGGCAGCAATAGAATCGTTATCACGCAAATCAATAAGTTTGACACCCTGGGTGGCTCTACCTACTATTCTTAAAGTGCTTACTGCTATTCTGATAAGTATTCCGGATTTATTGATAATCATAAGGTCATCTCCGTCGTTAACATCTTTTATTGCTATAAGAGTACCGGTTTTGTCAGTGATATTTATAGTTTTGACACCTTTGCCTCCACGATTGGTGACACGATAATCTGCCAAGTCGGAACGTTTACCGAATCCTTTCTCAGACACTACGAGTATGCTCGTATTATCATCGTTAACGCAAATCATTCCGACCACCTCGTCATTATCGTCTGCCAAAGTCACGCCTCTCACTCCTGATGCTGTTCTGCCCATAGGACGAACAGTACTCTCGTTAAAACGTATGGCTCTACCGGAGCGCAATGCCATCAACACCTCCTGTTTGCCGGTTGTAAGTCTTGCCTCGAGAAGTTCATCATCATCTCTTATAGTTAAAGCTATAATACCATTGGCACGTGGACGCGAATATGCTTCAAGACTTGTCTTTTTGATAACACCTTTTTTTGTTGCAAGAATGATAAAGTTGTTGTTAATAAACTCTTCATCTTTCAATGTTGGAATATTCAGGCAAGCCTTGACCTTATCGTCTGGGTCCAAATGAATAAGGTTCTGTATAGCTCTGCCCTTGCTTGTCTTGGTACCTTCTGGTATCTCAAATACTCTAAGCCAGAAGCATTTGCCTTTTTCGGTAAAGAACAGCATATAATTATGGTTGGTAGCCACAAAAATTTGTTCTATGAAATCCTCCTCTCTTGCATCAGAGCCTTTGGAGCCTTTTCCTCCCCTGCTCTGTCTTCGGTATTCGCTTAGGTTGGTGCGTTTTATATAGTTTAGATGCGATATGGTAACGACTACCGGGTCATCTGCTATAAGGTCTTCAATTTTAAAATCGTCAGCAGTGTGGACAATACTTGTTTTTCTATCATCGCCGTATTTTTCTTTAATTGCAAGCAGTTCAGTTTTTATAATATCGAACTGTATGCTTTCGTCTGCGAGAATTTCTTTCAGTTTCGAGATGGTTTTATGGACTTCATCCAACTCATCCATTATCTTTTTGATTTCAAGGCCTGCCAATTGCCCCAAACGGAAAGCGACTATAGCTGAAGCCTGAATGTCATCGAATCCGAAAGCCGTCATGATAGCCTGTTTGGCCTCTGCCTGACCTCCTTTACATGCTCTGATAGTAGCAATAATCTCATCAACAATATCCAAAGCTCTGGCAAGACCTTCAAGTATATGTGCGCGTTTTTCCGCTTCTCTCAAATCGTGTTCTGTACGGCGTATCACAACCTCATGACGATGATCGACATAATACTTTATCAATTGTTTCAAGTTAAGTGTATGAGGACGGCCATTAACCAAAGCAACATTATTAACACTATAAGCATTTTGCAAACCTGTCATTTGATACAATTTATTCAGTACCACGCTCGACACAGCATCGCGTTTAAGTTCATACACTATACGAAGCCCTTTACGATCGGATTCATCACGTATATCAGCAATACCTTCGAGTTTTCTCTCGTTGATAAGGTCTGCCGTTTTCTTTATCATGTCGGCTTTATTGGTCTGATAAGGCACGGATGTCGCTATAATACGCTCATGTCCGTTATGTTCCTCTATTGTTGTTTCACCTCTAAGAACAATGCGACCATGTCCTGTTTCAAAAGCATCACGAACACCCTCGTAACCGTATATTATCCCTCCGGTTGGAAAGTCCGGAGCCTTGATATACTGCATCAACTCTGCTATTGTAATATCTCTGTTATCTATATACGCAATAACACCGTCAATGACTTCAGCAAGATTATGAGGAGGCATATTCGTTGCCATACCGACAGCTATGCCACTTGCTCCATTGACTAAAAGATTGGGTATCAATGCAGGCAACACTGTGGGTTCAGTCTCGGAATCATCATAGTTATTCTGAAAATCGACAGTTTCCTTGTCCAAATCGACAAGCATCTCCTCGGCGAGTTTTCTCAATCTTGCCTCTGTATATCGCATTGCCGCAGGTGGGTCGGCATCTATAGAACCGAAATTACCTTGTCCGTCGATAAGCGGATAACGCATGTTCCAGTCCTGTGCCAAACGTACCATGGCATCATATACAGAAGAGTCTCCATGCGGATGATATTTTCCCAACACTTCTCCTACTACTTTTGCAGATTTTTTATATGGTCTGTTCGACAAAACTCCCATATCCAACATGCCATATAAAATTCTACGATGTACAGGCTTCAAACCATCTCTCACATCAGGAAGTGCACGAGCGACAATTACCGACATAGAATAGTCGATATATGATGTCTTCATGTGATTCTCAATGTTAATAGGTACAATTCTTTCGCCTTCAAATTGTTCTTCCATATTCTAACTTCCTATCATTATTTCAAATAGCAAAAGTAATAAAAATTTTCATTTCATTAAAAGATTGAATACAACTTTTTTGGCATTTTTTATAGTTTACAGGCATGATTTAATGAAAATATTCCTATCGAATTTATCATCTTATTCTATCAATAAAATAAGATGTTTTTTTGACGAACTCATAATATGTTATTGTATCTTACAACTAATGACAATTTATAAAGATTCTAATAAACATATCGTCAATATTACACTTGTTATTTTTATGATTTAACTATACAAGTCATAAAATAATTATACACGAGTATTTAATAGCAAAGAGTTCGGGCAAACGCCGAACTCTTTTTCTTAAAACATCAAGATGTTTATGTATAACAGAAAGTTTTATGTTAATAACAAAATGTTATTTTTCCATTTCTTTTTTCAAACGTTCTGTAAGCATGGGCACGATCTTATGGAGGTCGCCAACAATACCGAGGTCTGCTGCACTGAAAATAGGAGCATATTTATCTTTATTGATAGCGATGATATAATCCGATTCCTCCATGCCGGCGAGATGTTGAATGGCGCCTGAGATACCGCAAGCCATATACAAATTAGGACGCACCGTCTTACCCGTCTGTCCTACCTGATAGCAGTGGTCCATTACACCGGCGTCCACCATGGCGCGCGAAGAAGCTACCATACCGCCGAGTACGTCGGCAAGATTTTGTAATTTGTCGAACCCCTCTCTGTCATGAACTCCACGACCACCTGAAACGAGTATCTTGGCATCGGCAATATCGTCGGAGCATTTACAATTCATGTTGGTTTCCAAAAGTTTAACCTTGAATTTACTCTTGTCGAAGTTGGGTTCGAACATTGTGACGACACCTTGTCTTCCAATTTCGCGGACATGTTTTTGCATAACACCCGGACGTACTGTTGACATCTGAGGACGGTTGTCCGGACATATAATAGTAGCCATCAAATTACCGCCAAATGCAGGACGCGTCATACGGAATTCTTTTTCATGAGTATCCTCTTTTTCCTCTATCTCGAGACGTGTACAATCAGCAGTAAGACCGGTCTTAAGTCTCGAAGCGAGACGAGGAGCGAGGTCTCGGCCTATTGTAGTTGCACCGAAGAGAACGATATTAGGTTTGTTATTTTGAATAATCTGATAAACGACTTGAGAATACTGTTCTGTAAGATAATCTTTAAGTTCCGGGCTGTCGGCAACTATTACTTCGTCGGCACCCATCTCGATAAGATTCTGAGCTTGATTTTTAATGTCGCTTCCGAGAAGAAGCACCACCACCTTTTCTCCGAGAGCATCAGCGAGGTCACGTGCTTTACCTAAAAGTTCATAAGCAACGGACTGAATCACTCCACCGCGTTGTTCCGCGAACACATATACATTTTTATAATCTTTCTTATCCATGACTTTAACTTTTAGATGATATGTTTCTCTTTAAGTTTTCTAACAATAATTTCCACTGCTTCTTCTTCGCTAACCTCATGTATTTCTCCCGGAGCCTTCATGGCTTTAGGGAATGATTTGAACACCTTGGTAGGCGAACCTTTGAGACCGAGTTTAGACTCATCGACATCGATTTTGTCGGCACCCCATACTTCAACCTCTTTGGAGTAAGCCTCTACTATGCCCGCAACATTCATATAACGAGCCTTGAATGCAGAAGCGAGTACTGTAAGGACACATTTACCCTCCACCTCGAGTATTTGAGTACTATCTTCATTTTCTTTTTTCACTATTAAGGTACCATGGGCTGTTTTCTCTGCATCAATGACGTATGACACTTGAGGAAGTCCGAGATGTTCAGCCATTTCAGGACCCACCTGAGCCGTATCGCCGTCTATGGCCTGACGCCCTGCTATAATGAGGTCATAGTCTAAAGTTTTGATGGCGCCTGCCAAGGCATAGGATGTTGCCAGAGTATCGGCACCGGCAAATTTACGGTCGCTGAGCAATATAGCTCTGTCAACGCCCATGGCGAAAGCCTCGCGAAGTATCACATCGGCTTGTGCCGGTCCCATGGTTATTACTGTCACATGAGCACCATATTGGTCTTTCATACGAAGAGCTAATTCAAGGCCACCTTTGTCATCCGGATTCATGATACTCGGCACTCCGTCACGTATCAATGTGCCTTTTACCGGATCTATTTTAATTTCTGTAGTATCAGGAACCTGTTTAATACATACTATAATATTCATGCTGCCTCCCTCCTATTTAAATAAATGACCTGCAATAACCATTCTTTGTACTTCAGAAGTACCTTCATATATTTCAGTAATCTTGGCGTCACGCATCATACGTTCCACCGGATATTCACGTGTATATCCATAACCGCCATGGAATTGTACCGCTTTTGTTGTCACTTCCATTGCTGTTTCTGCTGCGAACAATTTTGCCATTGCCGCATCAGCAGAATAAGGCAATTTCATATCTTTCTTCCATGCTGCACTACGTACCAACAAACGAGCAGCCTCCACTTTGGTCTTAAGATCTGCCATTTGGAACTGTGTATTCTGGAATGATGATATTGATTTGCCAAATTGTTTACGTTCCTTGGTATATTTCACCGTCTCATCCATAGCTCCCTGAGCTATACCGAGAGCTTGCGATGCTATGCCAATACGACCACCATCGAGAGTCTTCATGGCTATGCTGAAGCCTTTGCCGAGTTCGCCAAGCAGGTTTTCTTTCGGCACCTCGCAGTTTTCAAATATCAGCTCACAGGTTGCTGAGCCACGAATACCCATCTTCAACTCTTTTTTCCCTATTGAAAATCCCTTGTAGCCTCTTTCCACAATAAAAGCCGAGATGCCTTTAGTACCTTTTGATTTATCGGTCATAGCCATGACGATAAAGACATTGGCATAAGCAGCGTTGGTAATAAATATCTTAGATCCGTTGAGTATCCATTTATCCCCAGCATCCACAGCTGTTGTCTGTTGCATTGCAGCATCGGTACCTGCATTAGGTTCAGTAAGACCGAAAGCACCTATCCATTCGCCGGACGCGAGTTTTGGCAAATACCTCATTTTTTGTTCTTCTGTGCCGTTTTCCAATATAGGAGCAACGCACAATGATGTATGGGCTGAAAGGATAACGCCGGTAGTGGCACATACTCTTGAAAGTTCCTCTACTGCCATGATATACATTTGTACTGTACCACCGGCACCTCCATACTGTTTAGGAACCGGAATACCCATCAAACCCAATTCTGCCATCTTTTTGACGGTTTCTTCCGGAAAACGTTCCTGTTCGTCAACTTCGGCTGCCAAAGGCTTGACTTCGTTTTCTGCAAACGATCTTATCATCTGCAAAAACAATTCTTCTGTCTTTGAATAGCTAAAATCCATTTCTGTTATTTTTTGGAGTGTCATTTAAAAATGATGTTGAGATGTGTCAATTAAGAATTTATCATGCACATCTCAGCATCTGATATGACATCTCAAATTTTACAATACTTTTTCATCAATATTTATAAAATCCCTCACCTGTTTTTCTTCCGAGCAAACCGGCTCTTACCATTTTACGAAGAAGCGGATGAGGTCTGTATTTATCATCTCCGAACTCTTTGTACAACACTTCCATTATTGCGAGACAAACATCAAGTCCGATAAGGTCTCCTAAAGCGAGAGGACCCATAGGATGGTTGGCACCGAGTTTCATGGCGTTGTCAATATCTTCCACACTTGCAATGCCATCAGCATAAATACCTATTCCTTCATTCACTAAAGGGATAAGGATACGGTTCACCACAAAACCGGGAGCTTCTTTCACCATGACAGGAGTCTTTCCAATGGCAGACGACAGTTCCATAATTCTGTTACACACTTCATCGGAAGTCTTCTGACCCTTAATAACCTCTACAAGTTTCATTACGGGTGCCGGATTGAAGAAATGCATACCGATAAATCTGTCAGGACGATTAGTACAAGCAGCAATTTCTGTTATCGACAGTGACGATGTATTTGTAGCGAAAATGGTTTCCGGTTTACAAATCTTGTCAAGCTCTGTGAACACTTCTTTTTTCAGATTCATATCTTCTGATGCAGCTTCGATAACGAGGTCAGCGTCAGCAAAAGTGGCATAATCTGTTGTTGTCGAGATATTTGCCAAAGTAGCATCCATATAATCCTGAGTCACTTTCCCTTTCTCAACCAATTTTGCCAATGATTTCGATATTTTAGCGACGGCTTTATCCAACGAAGCCTGAGTTCTGCTTTTCATCACTACGGGTTGGTTTGCCTGTGCAAAAGCCTGAACGACACCAGAACCCATTGTTCCTGTACCTATTACATAGATTTTCATGATAGTATTTTTTTAATTTATTTTCCTTTAAATACTGCTTTTTGTTTTGATAAAAAAGCTGTCATGCCATTTTTCTGGTCTTCTGTAGCAAAACAGCGTGAAAAATATACATTCTCGAGAGCCATTGCTTCTTTTGCAGACAAGTCATAGCCATCATTGATACATCTTTTGGAAGCAGCAATGGCGAGTGGAGCATTTTTAAGCATCTGCTCTGCCATTTTGACAGCCATGTCAATAAGTTCAGACTGTTCACAAACAGCGTTGACAAGACCTATACGTAGAGCTTCTTGAGCATCAATGACTTTGCCTGTAAATATCAATTCTTTGGCATAAGCAGGTCCAACCAATTTAGGAAGACGATAGGTGCCTGAGAATCCCGGTATTATGCCGAGACCCACTTCCGGTTGTCCAAATTTAGCATTAGAAGAGGCGATACGTATGTCGCAAGCCATTGCAATCTCACAACCGCCGCCCAAAGCAAAACCATTGACAGCAGCAATGACAGGGATGTTGAGATCTTCGAGTTTTTTAAAAGCATTGGCTCCACGTCTTGCAAATTCAAGTGCCTGAGCATCGTCCATATCTCTCATCTCAGAAATATCGGCGCCTGCCACAAAGGCTTTTTCACCATCGCCTGTTACTATAAGCACTCTGTTTTTCGACAAGTCAATATTGCTGACGAAATCATCAATTTCGGACAATATTGTTGAATTCAAAGCATTAAGAGACTTTGGCGCTGATATTGTCAATATACATATACCATTATCTTTTAACTCGCTTTTCAAGAACTTATATTCCATAGTCATCAATCTATCATCGACTTCAGGTTCGGAGAAATAATAAGTGTCGCTTCAGTGGCAGCCTGCACCTGTTCTACTGTAAATTCCGGGTGAATTTCAGTAAGCACAATACCTTCAGGAGTAATCTCCATAACACCCATTTCAGTGATAATCATATTGACTTGTCCAGCAGCAGTAAGAGGCAAGTTGCATTTTTTCAATATTTTAGGTGAACCTTTCTGAGTATGTTCCATTGCGAGGATAACGCGTTTGGCGCCTACCACGAGGTCCATGGCACCACCCATACCCGGAGCCATCTTACCGGGAATGATCCAATTGGCAAGATTGCCTTTCTCATCAACTTGCAAAGCGCCGAGCAATGAAACATTGACATGACCACCACGAATGATGGCGAAAGATGTTGCGGAATCGAATGTCGAAGCTCCGGGGTTGAGAGTGATATAACCGCCTCCGGCATTGATAAGGTTTTTGTCTTCTTTTCCTTCTTCCGGTGTGGCACCCATGCCCATGGCACCGTTTTCAGATTGAAGCGTCACTGTGATTCCCTCAGGAAGATAGTTGGGAATCAATGTTGGAATACCTATACCAAGGTTAACAACGTCGCCATCGTGCAACTCTTTGGCTGCTCTTTTAGCGATAACTTCTCTCATTTCGTTTTTATCCATACTATTTTGTATTTTAATTTTTACGTTTATTTCATATTTCGTTTAACCATCTCTTGCACAACGAACGATGCCACATCATCGGCATAGGTATTCATGCCGAAACCGGCATCATAGCCAAGTTCTTTCGCCAATTCATGTGTTATTCTCGCACCTCCGCAGATAAGTATCATTTTGTCTCTAAGACCTTCTGCCTCCATAAGTTCCACAAGATTAGTGAGATTCTTGATGTGAATATCTTTCTGTGTTACAGTCTGCGACACTATCAAGGCGTCAGCATGCAATTCTATGCCTTTGGAAATAAATTCCTCATTAGGCACCTGACTACCAAGGTTATACGCCTCTATCATCTCATAACGTTCCAATCCGTAATGTCCGGCATAACCTTTCATATTCATAATTGCGTCTATACCTACTGTATGAGCATCTGTTCCGGTACTTGCTCCGACTATAACAATCTTACGGCCAATATTTTCCTTGATATACTTGTCTGTTTCATACATATCCATGACATTGGATTCGACCTTAGGAACATAAATTGTAGTATAATCGACTGTATGAGAACAACTTCCATAACAATTAAAGAATGTGAAACCAGGAGTAAGTTCCTTATAATAAACTACACTCGGATTTTCGAGACCCATTTTCTTCATTATCAATTTTGCAGCCTCTACAGCTTCAGCGCCACATGGTACCGGCAGTGTAAAACTCAACTGAACCTTGCCGTCATTCATGGTATCTCCATAAGGTTTTATTTTTGTCAAATCTAAGGTCTTGTCAAAATCCTTAGCTTCCATTGAATACAATCCTTCGCTCATATATAGTATAATTTATTAGTTATCAATATTTTAAATTTATAAATCATTGTAAATCCCAATATTTTTCCCAACCTTCTAAAGGTTTTTACAATTAATTCTGCAAATATAAGTTAAATTTTCCATTGATTTACTATATAATCAAAAAAAATCAACTCATGACCTTTTATTTTCAAGATATTAGTTGTATCTTACCGGATATTGGCATTTGTTATCGATAATTCATTGCTTTACAATGCTAAGACATCATTAAAAAACATTTTCAGACAGTTCTTATATCATAAAAACATGTTAAACATGCCTGCTGTTTTACCGGCTGTGCCTGTCAATGACTGTAATTTTAAATTATTTCAATATATATTTCATAAAATATCTTTGTAAATTACAATGATTTGACATTATTTGCAGAGCATCAATAAATAAAATTTCCGTAATGACAAATATAATTTAGGAGCATATTTCAGTCCCATAATTTCAGTTGGATAGACATATTGAAAGTAAGTCTGTGGAGAGGAGAGACACCATATTGAGCCACTGCATTTTTATGTTCCAAAGTAGGATAACCTTTATTTTTTGCCCAATTATAATGAGGATATTTTTTATGATAATCCGTCATCAAATGATCACGAGTTGTTTTTGCAAGAATGGAAGCAGCCGCAATAGACTGATATTTCGAGTCTCCTCCTACAATAGTTTTGAAACTCATATCATGATATGGGATAAATCTGTTGCCATCGACAAGTATCAACTGTGGTCTCACCGAAAGAGCATCCAAGGCACGGTGCATTGCAAGGAAAGAGGCATTAAGTATATTTATCTCATCTATTTCCTGAGGTGACACTATGCCAATTCCGTATGAGAGAGCTTCATTTATTATCATCACTCTGAGTGTCTCACGTTTTTTCTCCGACAACTTTTTAGAATCGTCCAATTCAGGATAGTCGGAGCCTTTCTTTAGTATCACAGCAGCTGCAACTACCGGACCCGCTATACATCCCCTTCCAGCTTCATCACAGCCTGCTTCTATCATCTCATCAGTATAAAATGCCTTTAAATTCATGCTATTCCAATCAATGCGATATATTGTTTTACCATCAATCCAGCTAACAAAATTAACATAAAAACAGTTGTAATTTTTTTCTTATTGACATTTGACAATGCCATGGAATAATAAATCGGTGCCGCAGCAAAGAAAACAGACTCATTTACAGATGAGTTTTTCTTGAAAAACAAAAACAATGCAATAAGCAGCATTATTATGCCTATTTCAATTTTTTTTCTGGCAATAACTGGTTTGTCTGCAGAAAAAACATTTATTTTCAACATTGATAACAATACCAATATTACACTTGTCAAAAATACGCACCATTCCATTGTTGTCAATTTCGGCAATCCTAATGAAAAATCGCTAAAATAAGATGAATAGGCAAAATAATATGACATCAGATTGCCATCTATGTATAAAAAAGCTGCATACAAAAGATATGGCATAACAAATCCGGTTATAGGCAACAATAAATATCTAAGATTATCAAAACCTGTAAACAAAAGAGATAACACAGCCCAAAGCAACAAATATGCAGAAGGTGTATATATAAATGATGCCAAAGACAGCAACACTCCAACATTAAGAAGATAATTCTCCGGTTTTTCGGTTTGATTTATCATAAACATGATATGCAATACCAAAAGTATTATAGGACATGCCATAATGAACGGAGACAATACAGTTGCGTTGAAAGAGCACATAGAAATTATGAAAACCAATGCACCAAGTGTACTATTGCGTCCAATTAATTGATTTGCAGTGAGAATGGAATTAAACAAAAATGTTGACAACATAAACAAGAGGAATGCTGTTGTCTCCATGATGTATGGGGAAAAGTCGAGCAATTTTGCAACAAGATTAAACAACGGCATTGTCAAATCTTCAGTTGCAGTGATTTGTTGAGGCATGATAAAAGCCGGCAACCAAAATAAAATCATCACTGCAAAAATGGCAAGATGTTGTTTCAGAAAACTATGTTGAAAAAATCCAACCATAATGACACATTAAAGTTTCATAAGGTCGATCCCTATGTCATGACGATAGTTGACGCCATCGAATTTAATTTTTTCAACATTACGATATGCCTTGTTTCTTGCTTCTTCTATATTATTACCATGAGCTGTCACAGCTATAACACGGCCGCCGGCAGTCACAATATCTCCATTTTCATTTTGTTTGGTGCCGGCATGAGCTATGAAACAGGAAGGAGATATATCATCAAGACCTTTAATAATCATACCCTTCCGATATGTTTCGGGATACCCGCCGGAAACCAACATGACAGTAACAGAAACGTCATTGCTCTTTTTGAACTCTACTTTTTTGATGTTGCCTTCGGCACAGGCAGCAAGCAAAACTGCAAAGTCGGAATCTATACAAGTCATAACACCCTCAGTCTCAGGGTCTCCCATCCTTACATTATATTCTATCACATAAGGGTCTCCACCAACATTCATCAAGCCGAAGAAGATAAATCCTTTATAATCAATATTCTCAGCCTTAAGACCGTTAATGGTAGGTTTAATTATTCTGTTTTCAACTTTCTCTATAAACGTTGAAGTGACAAAAGGCACCGGAGTTACAGCCCCCATTCCGCCTGTATTAAGACCTTTATCGCCGTCGCCAATACGTTTATAATCTTTAGCTTCAGGTAAAATGACATAATCATTTCCATCGGTAAGGACGAAAACGGATACTTCAATGCCTTTTAAGAACGTCTCAATAACCACTTTTGCCGATGCTGAGCCGAATTTACCGGATAACATTTCTTTGAGTTCAGTGCAAGCCTCATCTCTGTCATTAACAATCAGCACGCCTTTACCTGCCGCGAGACCATCGGCTTTTAGGACGAAAGGAGGATTTTGTGCATCAAGATATCGAAGACCTTCTTCAAAATTATCAACAGTGACGGTAAAACATGATGCTGTAGGGATAGAATATTTTTCCATAAACTGTTTGGCGAAAGCCTTGCTGCCCTCCAACATGGCGCCACGTTTGTCCGGACCTATTATCTTTACATTTTTAAGTTCATTATCTTGTTTAAAATAATCCACTATACCATCAACAAGAGGCTGTTCGGGACCGACCACCACAAGGTTAATGTTATTCTTTAAGACAACAGTTTTAATAGATTGAAAATCAGAAATATCTATATTAACATTTTCTCCTACGGAACACGTTCCGGCATTACCCGGTGCTATATATAAATTATTCACCTCGTCGCTTTGAGCGATTTTCCATGCCAAAGCATGTTCCCTGCCGCCTGAGCCAATAACCAAAACGTTCATCTTATCAAAATTTAGTTCAACAATTCTTATTCACTATTTTTTCCATACAATCCCACCATCTTTTTGCCGCCATATCCCATGAGAAATCATTTCTTCTCACCCTGCCTTTCTGTATAAGTTCTGCTCTGACATCTGGATTGAGGACTTGTTGCATGGCAGAAGCTATAGAATCCACATTAAAAGGATCAACAAGCAAAGCAGCATTGTCGGCAACCTCAGGCATGGACGACACATTTGAAGTTATCACCGGTGTATCACAACGGAAAGCTTCTACTATAGGTATTCCGAAGCCTTCAAAATAAGAAACATAAACCGAAGCCAAAGCTGCTGCAGTCACTTTGTGCAACTCATCTGCTGACAATCGTCCACAAAATACCACATCATTATTATGTGTCATGGCATTATATGCACTTTCAATAGGCTGTGTCCACCAACGTTTCTCCCCTACAATCAACAATTTAACGTCCGAACCGGTATTCTTTTTAAAAATATCGTATGCAGTGAACAATCTTGCAAGATTTTTACGTGGATGAAGAGAACCAACAAACATAAAATATTGATAACCATTACAATAATGGTCTCTAATCTCCTTTTTAATGTCTTCAGAAACAGGAACAAAACCATCGTTTGCTCCATTATACACCACATCTATCTTGTCAGGAGAAATGCCATAACATTTGCAAATATCCTGTTTTGAAAACTCCGACACCGTTATCAGACGAGTTGCCTTGTGTGCAAAACGAGGAAAAAACTTTTTATAATGCCATAAGGCAAGACGAGGATAGTCATCCGGGAAGTGTTCGAATCCCAAATCATGAAATACAGCAAGTTGAGGCACATTGGTTCTTAAACTCAAATAGCCGTCCGTGGAAAGATACAAATCCGGTTTTATCTTACGCAATGCTTTTGTAACAGAAAATTCAAAATATATGATATATAAAAAAGGATGTCTTGCCTGAGGAAACAATACCACAGGCTTTACATTCTCAGCAAAAACGAACATAGGATCCGGTTCTCTGTCAAAAAGAAAATAAAACTCAACATCAGGGTGTTGCAAAACAATACGTTTGAGATTTTCGTATGCCACCCAGCCGATTCCCTCAAGTTTGTTTTTGAGCATCAATCGTGTATTTACCGCTATCTTCAAAATCTCATTTTTTATAGTGGCAAAGATAAGAAAATCTTATTTGTAAAGGTTATGGATGATAATATTTTTGAAAATTTTAAAAAAATTTGAAAATCACTTGTCTAAATATGGTATCTTTAAAACTTACACGTCCTCCAAAAACATCTTGATTATTTCAATATCGGTTAAAAAGCAACAAAAGAATCGCTTCCATTGGATATTTTCGGCATTATTATAGAATAATTCCGATAAAAGTTTTGAATTTGTAATGTCGTTTTTTTAATATCGTTTTTAAGGATTTTGCTACAAATTCTCTAATGTATAAACCATCATAGCAGCATAAAATAAATGTTTATCAAACTTCGAATTACCAGCCTGAAGCCAGTACATCGGCTATATGGACAACTTTTATGTCAATTTTCTGTTTTCTTGCGTAACAGTCGAGATTCATCAAACATGCCATGTCATTGGTGACAAAATATTCAGCACCGGAATTCACTGCGTCTTCAAGTTTATGTCCTGTCATTGCTGCAGAAATGGCATGATGTTTTATTGAAAACATTCCTCTTCCGAGACCGCAACATATCTCCGGATAACGCAAGTCCACTATTTGTATTCCTTTGACATGAGACAACAAGATACGTCCTTCATCTTTCAGATTTAATTCTCTTACTGATGAACATGAGTCATGATATACTACCTTGTGAGGAAATGATGCATTGAAATCTGTGAATTTCAACTTGTTAACAAGAAAGTCCGTGAATTCATAAACATTGGAAACCAAACGTTTATACTCCAAATGAGAAGCTGTATTATGGAACAGATCTTTATAATGCGATTTTATGAAACCAACACATGAAGCATCGATTCCAACTACGGGTCTGTTATTGGGAAAATCTTTCAAGAATTTCTCTCCCAATTCTTTGGAATCCTCCAAATTGCCGGAATGATATGCTATTTTTCCACAACAAGTTTGTTCATGATTATATTCCACAGTTACGTCGGCTGCATGAAATAATTTCAACACGTTCATTGCTGTCAAAGGATAAAACTGATCAACAATACATGAGACGAACAAATCTATTGTCATAACATATTTTTTTTGCAAATTTATACAAAATGCGATTAAACAAAAAATATTTTTCCAAAATATGACTATTTATAATATACAATTGATTACAAATCCGTTATATTTATAAATTTGTTCTTTGACAAATCATCCCAAAACAAAGGGTATGATTTTTCTACAACGTTATGGTTATCTATCTGTATTGCATTGATTTTAAAACAAAGAGGGACTAATGCCATAGCTATGCGGTGGTCTTGGTAAGTATTGAATTTCAAAGGATTATCTATCTCGAACTCGGGTAACGTTTCAGGTGAGTTCATTATTAAAATATCCTTGGATAAAAGTTCAAAGTCAGCACCGATCTTTTTCAATTCCGTCATCATAGCTGACAATCTGTCCGATTCTTTAATCGTAACATTTTCAATACCGGTAAAAACGGCATCAACCTTTAATGCTGCACAAGTAGCAGCAATGGGAGGAAACAAATCAGGAGTATTCAAAAAGTCATAATGTATCTTTTTAACATCCATTTCGTTACGTTCCAGCAAGACACCGTTTTCTCCAAAAATGGTATCTACCCCAAGTTGTTGAAAAAAATCGGCTACAGCCATATCACCTTGAGGAGATGACATGTCAAGATTCTCCAACATAACGGTAGCATCACCATGAACAGCGATTATCTCATACCAAAAAGCAGCTGAACTCCAATCAGGATTGACTACATAATTGACATTAGAATAATTTGAATGCGGTACAGTAATATTCAAACCGTCACGAACTGCATTGACACCGAAACTATTCATCATTTTTATCGTCATATCAATATATGGCATTGAACTGAGATTTCCAATGAGATGAATACGCAATCCGTTTTGCATCAATGGAGCGGCGAGCAACAATGAAGAGGCGAACTGACTGCTGCAATCAGTGTCAACAGTAACATTGCCGCCATTGATAACAGCACCTTCTACAATCAAAGGCGGGAAACCGTCATTATCTCTGTATGTTACTGATGCTCCGATATTTCTCAATGCATCGACGAGCGGTCCTATTGGACGATGGCACATTCTTTCATCCCCTGTCAGCAGCCAACGACCTTCTTTCATTGTCAATGCAGTAAGCATAAATCGTAATACAGTACCGGCATTGGCACAGTCAATGACAGTTAAATCATCCTGTTTCTTATCAACAACTGTCAACAAGTTTTTAAGCAACCTTGTATCTGACGAATGAGATAAATTTTCAATTTCAGAGTTCAAAGCGCCATAATATTGAATCATCAAAGCTCTGTTGCTCTCGCTTTTACTTCCATCCAATATAATATTAGCATTTGCTTTTCCTCTAATAGGAGTTATTGTCATAATTTTATCATTCAAGGTCTGAAAAACTTAATCGACACAAAATGTTTTATATTTTAATGTTATTTATCATTTAGACATGTCTTCTGCCATTTCAACATAGCATCAACAGCATTTTTTGCCTCATCAAAAGAAACCATAACATCTATTACAGGATTCTGCATATCCTTCAACAATACGAATCTGTATTTTCCATCATAGTTTTTTTTGTCGTGAGTCATTATAGACATGACTTTGTCTATATTTATATCATTTACAATCAATCTGTTAAAAAACCTGTTATATATTTGAAGGTATTGTCCCAATATTTCTTTGTTCAATCCTAACAATTTTACAGATAGCCACAGTGAACAGTAGATACCGAGAGCCACACATTCGCCATGTGACAAACAATTCTCATCCTCAACAAGATATGATTCTATGGCATGACCCACAGTATGACCGAAATTCAATATTTTGCGTGCAGAATCATCCCTCATGTCTAAATCAACAATACTTTGTTTCATGAATACAGCCGGCATAATGAAGTCAGTATAGTTATCTTCTGACAAATCAAGCATTTTCTTATCGATGACAAATCCGTATTTAATCATCTCAACCATACCGGACAACAATTCTCGTTTGGGCAATGTCATAAGAAAATCATTTATAATCAATATAGCCTGAGGTTCAGCAAAACTACCGACAAGATTTTTATAATTCATAAAATCAACACCTGTTTTTCCTCCAATAGCAGCATCTGTCATTGCAAGCAATGTCGTAGGCACATTGACAAAATCCACTCCTCTGAGAAATATCGATGCAATAAAGCCTCCAATATCAGTTACCAAGCCGCCTCCCAAATTTATCATCAAAGAATGACGTGAAGCATTAATTTCGATTAGTTTCTTCAAAACTTTTGATACAGTTCTCAGATTTTTATTTGTTTCACCATGTGAGATAGTAACAACAATATAATTATTCGTATCTACCAAATCTGAAAATAATGGTAAACAACAACGTCTTGCATTATCATCAGTGAGAAGAATTACCTTATCATATTTTTTTACAATATTTTGGAATTTATCAATATCGTTTTTTGTCAAAATCATAAAACTATAACATTATCAACTGTCATGAAACGATGGTAGGAACAATTCTAAAGGTTTATAAGGCAGAGCCAACATATCCCCTATTTTACGATTGGTAAGTTTCCCATTATACATATAAACACCTTTGGCAAATTCGTCATTAAACTGCAACAATCCGTTTATTCCGTTTCTTCCAAGAAAAAGCATCTCATTGACAAGTATATTACTTATTGACATTGAAGCTGTATGCGATACTTTAGAAGCAATATTTGGCACACAATAATGTGTTACTCCATATTTACGAATGTGTTGTCATTATTGATGTCTCACAACAGCCACCTTGATCTATGCTGACATCTACCAATACGCTGCCATCTTTCATTTGTTGAACCATAGATTCTTTAACGAGCAAAGGTGATCTAAAATCAGATGTATGTTTTGCACATACCAATATCTCTGTATCAGTCAAAAGTTTTGCCAACACATCCTGGTCATACATATAAGTGAAAATATTATTATTTAATGTATTGCTAAGTTTACGAAGACGGTCTGTTGACGTATCGAAAACAGAAACACGACAACCCAATCCTAAAGCCACCCGACACACATTAAGAGCCACAGTACCGGAGCCGATCACAACTACATCAATTGGAGGCAATCCTGCAATAGCACCAGTCAAAGTTGAGCATCCCCATTTTGAATCACATAAATATGATGCTGCAATAAGTACTACAAGTTGCCCTACTATTTCACTCATAGCATAAAGCAATGGGAAATGAGTTTCTTTGCCCTGTATCAATTCGTACGATATAGCAGTTATTCTTTTGCTGCTTAAATGTTGCAAATATGATTTTTGGGTTTGGTGCAAACAAAGAGATGACAATAAGACAGCATTATTTTTCATCATCTCAATTTCTTCTTTTTCAGGAGGGAAAATCTTAAGCAATACATCAGAGTTCAAGATTTCCTCTTTTGAATCCGTTATCAAAGCCCCTGCTTCAGAAAATGATGTATCATTAAAACCAGCAGCATTCCCGGCACCTTTCTGAACAAGCACTACATTGCCGTCGTCAACAAGTTTTTTTACTGCGGATGGAGTTAATGGAATACGGTTTTCATCATGACGATATTCTTTAAAGATGCCAAATACGACGTTGTTTTTATTTTTTGTGTTCTTCAACATTAATGTCTCCGTTGCAAATCTATATTTAACATTTTCATCATGTATCATAACAACAATATTTTACAAAACAACAATTATATATTATATCAGTTCACAAGTTATAATACGACTATCATTATTACAGCCAAGGTCTATTGAGACCTTGATATAATGTTCAGGCATCAACGGGGCGATAAGTTCAGGCCATTCAAGCAAACACAATGCTCCTCCATAAAAATAATCTTCATAACCAATATCATACACTTCCTCAAGTTTTTTTATTCTGTAAAAATCAAAATGAAACACAGACGATCCTTCTTTTGTAAAATATTCATTAACAAGAGCAAACGTAGGACTATTGACTTCATCTGACACTCCCAAAGCATGACAGATATTTTTAATCAGTGTGGTCTTGCCTGCACCCATTTGCCCATAAAAAGCCATGATATTAGATTTTTCTCTCAAACCAAGAAGATAGTCTGATACGACAGACAACTCATCAACACTTTTAATATCAAATACTTTTGGAATCATATTATAATGTTTATTTTGACTTTAAGAATGTTACAGGAACAAGTATCTCATTCATTGAGATTCCTCCGTGTTGGAAAGTGTTTCTGTAATAATTTACATAATAGTTATAGTTGTTAGGATAAGCAAAGAAGTCGTTAGAATGGGCAAATACGTATGAAGTACTTACATTAATACGAGGCAGATATATTTTTTCAGGATCTTTTATTTCAAACACTTCTTTTGCATTATATTTAAGACTTCTGCCATATTTGTATCTCAAATTGGTATTAACAGCCTTGTCACCAAGTATCTTGACAGGATTTTTAACACAGACCGAGCCATGGTCTGTCGTAATGATAAGGTCACATTTTTTTTGTGCAATAAAGCGAATCATATCGTACAAAGAAGAATGTTCAAACCAAGAAAGCATCAGGGAGCGATAAGCCTCTTCATCAGAAGCAAGTTCTCGGATAATTTCCATTTCAGTTCTTGCATGCGACAGCATATCAACGAAATTATACACAATGACATTAAGTTTATACTGCATCAGATTAGGCATTTGCTCGAAAAGTTTCTTACCGGCAGCGAGATTAAGGACCTTGTTATATGAATACCTTACATTTTTACCATAACGACGCAGTTGTTCACCCAACAGTTCATTTTCAAATTGATTTTTTGTACCTTCATCTTCTTCATCCACCCAATATTTAGGATAACGGCGACGTATTTCCAAAGGCATGAGACCTGCAAATATGGAATTTCGTGCATATTGAGTCGTTGTAGGCAATATGCTGTAATAAATATCATCTGCCTCGACACGAAAATCAACTTCTATCAAAGGTTGGATGGCTTTCCACTGATCATAACGCAAATTGTCAATAAGAATAACAAACAAAGGATTGTCGTCATCAGTCAAACGAGGCAAAATTTTGTTTTTAACAAGGGTATGCGACAATACGGGTTTATTATCAGTATTAGGTTGTACCCATTGTATATAATTTCGTTCGATATAACGTGAGAACAAATTGTTTGCTTCTTGTTTCTGCATGGCAAGTATCTCTTTGATACTTTCATCAGCAGACTTTTGTAATTCCAATTCCCATCGTGTCAAATTCTTATAAACATCTATCCATTCCTCATAATCAAGATCATTATTAAGATTCATTCCTATTTTGCGAAATTCTTGTTGATATTTCGAAGTCGATTTCTCATCCACGAGTTTTCTATTCTCAAGATTTCTTTTAAGAGACAACAATATTTGATTGGGATTAACAGGTTTTATAAGGTAATCGGCTATATTGCTGCCTATTGCCTCTTCCATAATACGTTCTTCCTCACTTTTTGTTATCATCACTACAGGAAGATTTGGATATTCCTTTTTTATCTCCTCAAGAGTTTCAACACCTGAAATACCCGGCATTTGTTCATCAAGAAAAACTATATCGAAATGACGTTCCTTAACTAATTCGACAGCATCGCTTCCGTTGTTAGTAGTAACAACTTCATATCCCTTTTTCTCCAAAAACAAAATATGCGGTTTAAGAAGTTCTATCTCATCATCTGCCCATAAAATGACTGTTTTTTCCATAGTCGTTGTTATTTTTGATTTAACAAAATTATAAAAATTTCTATTGTTACAAGTAAAAACAGACCATATTCGACAGATTTTAACAATTATTAACTTTATTTTGTTGCATTTTTTTCAAAAACTTAATACTCTTTTACATTTCATTATTTGAAAAGCATTATTTCCGAGTGAATTTGTAATATAACGAAGAATTAAGAAAATTGTTGTTAAAAAATTGTATCGAAAAAAATAATTTTACGATATTTTAGAAATGCTTAAAGCATAATTGAACATAAAGTTTTGAAAAATAATCTTATTGATGATTTCACAGATAACAAAAAACCGGTCAAGCAACCGGATTAAAGCTGTGCCCATGAGAAGACTCGAACTTCCAAGAGCGTCCGCTCACTACACCCTGAATGTAGCGTGTTTACCAATTTCACCACATGGGCTTTTGTTTTCAGTGCCCAGGACAAGAGTCGAACTTGCACGACGCAATCGTCACCACCCCCTCAAAGTGGCGTGTCTACCAATTTCACCACCTGGGCTTTAAACCGCTGCAAAATTACATTATTTTTCATTACGTACAACACTTTGCGGCGATTTTTTTAATTATTTTTGTAAATCTTTAATACTTAATAACTTTCAATGAGTTGTTATTTGATGAAGACATCACATTCACAAAATACATACCACTGCCAAGTGTAGTAAGAAAGTTTTGCAAACGTACAGAGTCTCCACTGCAGTCATCTGCATAGATTAAAACTCCTAACTGATTGTAAACTTGAACACCATAAATGTCATCATCTAGAAATTCCACATTTACAACTCCATTTGAAGGATTAGGATAAACATTTATTATTGGAATCGTTTCATTAACTTCATCGACAGATAACGTCTGCATAGCTAAGGTAAAATCCGGAATTCCATATCCGTAATAATTGTCAGGATTATTAGTTCTATTAGCTGATTCTCTTATGATCTCTTTCAATGTCTCAGGCTCCAAATCCGGACGTATTTGCCACAAACATGTCAACATTCCGGTCATAACCGGTGTAGAGTATGATGTACCACTGCCATTATAAAAAGAACCATCGGGAGAAGCGACAGTTACATTTTCTCCATGAGCGACGACATCCGGTTTTATCCTTCCGTCATAAGAAGGTCCTATGGAGCTAAAGTATGCAAGCTCTCCATTGACATCAACCGCCCCTATTGTAAAAACGTGTTCTCCGTCAGCAGGGGCGCCTATATACGGATAGGTCCAACTTGCTCCATCATTACCGGCGGAATTTACCACTATAATGCCTTTTGAAGATGCAATTTCAGCTCCTATTGTAATAATACAAGTCTCTCCGTCCATGTCACTGTACGAATGACTCCACTGAGGCATATCGAACTGTATGTATCCCAATGACGAATTGATGACATCGACACCAATACTATCCAAAAGTTCAAGTGCAGAAACAAAGTTATACTCTTCAATAAGATTTTCTGTACGAGCATCTTCTGTCAAGCATAAATAGAATGATGCTTTAGGAGCTGTACCCACGTATGTATTCGGTATATTGCCACCGATAAGACTCCAAACAGACGTACCGTGAGAAGAAGCACCGTAAACCGTAGTACCCTTATTTACGAAATTCCTAGTACCCAGGAGTCGGTTCTCCTTGCGAATTTCCTCAAAAACAGCGTGAGAATCAGCACCCATGAAACCACCATCACATATACCGATAAGCATACCTTCTCCTCTATAGTTGGCTTCATGTAAATTAATACCGTTCAATTGCTGAATCTGAGGCAGTGCATATCCGTAATAGTCGTCGAGCTCCTCATTATTTACGGGAAGGTCATAAAATATGTTTTCTATATCTTCTTTAACAACTTGTTTAATTTCTCCATCAATAAATTTCATTGTATTTTCCACATAAGGAAGAGCATTGATAGCATTTATCACATTAATATCATCTGTCTGTATTGTCACTCCATTCAACCATTTGGATGGATTGAGAATTACAGCTCCTGTTTGCTCAACACCTTGAATATATGTATCATTGACAGGTATATCCAATTCATCTATGTCAATATTATATTTATTTCTTCTTTCCAAGGCTCTTTCACTTAAAAACTCACTCGGATTATTTATTGAATAAGGTGAATTATTTTTATCTGTAAATTGAACCCAATACTTTTCAGGCGCTATTTGTGCATAAGCACTATACATAAATCCACACAAAAAC
Organism: Bacteroidales bacterium Phil6; assembly: GCA_002633315.1. Taxonomy (GTDB): domain Bacteria; phylum Bacteroidota; class Bacteroidia; order Bacteroidales; family F082; genus Limimorpha; species Limimorpha avicola. Next base: position 115,220 of record NWBN01000032.1, on the reverse strand, counting down.
AATGCAGAAAAAAAACTTTTAACTTTCATCATATTTCTTTTTTTATTAATTTCAGAAACACTTTTCAGATGCAAATATACACATAAAAAAATAGGGTGATACAAAAAAACGAAAAAATTACAAACATTTCATAAATACCGAATATGTCATCGTATATTAAGAAGCAAAGATATGACAGGTATTGTTTTTGTCAGACAAAATTGCATATCTTTGCGACAAAATGTAATTAATGATGAGAATCGACATAATAACTTTATTCCCCGAGATGTTCGAAGGTCCTTTCACGGAATCCATAATAAAAAGAGCTATCCAAAACGGTATAGTGGATATTCAACTTCACAATCTAAGGGATTACAGTAACGACAAACATAAAAGAGTCGATGATTATGCATTTTCTGCAGGAGCAGGCATGGTCATGATGATAGAGCCGGTTGACAATTGTATTTCGTACCTAAAAAAAGAACGTGAATATGATGATGTAATTTATATGTCGCCTGACGGTGAAATTTTTACACAGGCACTTGCAAACAGACTCTCATTGTATGAAAGTGTGATAATGTTGTGTGGACATTATAAAGGCATTGATGAACGTATAAGGGAACATCTTGTAACAAGAGAAATATCCATCGGCAATTATGTCTTGTCCGGAGGAGAACTTGCGGCTGCCGTCGTTACTGACAGTATAGTACGTCTTATTCCAGGTGCATTATCAGACGAGACTTCTGCATTATCGGATTCTTTTCAGGACGGATTGGTATCACCTCCTGTATATACACGTCCGCGAGAATACAAAGGATGGACTGTTCCGGAAGTGCTTTTATCAGGTAATGATATGATTATCAACGAATGGAAGCTAAACCAGGCAATAGAGCGCACCAAAACACGCAGACCGGAAATGTATGAAATTCTGAAAAAAAAGTGATAAATGTTGTTGGTATTCAAAAAAATTGTATATTTGCACACTTTTTCCATGTAAAGATTAAAGATAAATAAATTATATCAGAGATGAAAAATGCGTTAATCCAATTCGTTGAAGATCAGGTACAAGTAAAAGATTTTCCACATTTCAAGGCGGGTGACACTATCACCGTAACTTATAAAATTGTTGAGGGAAACAAGGAACGTTTGCAGAAATTTCAGGGTGTGGTGTTACAACGCGCCGGCGAAGGTTCGCATGCTACATTCACAATTAGAAAGATTTCTAACAACATTGGCGTTGAGAGAATTTTCCCTATAGCATCTCCAATGATAGAAAGTATCGAGAAAAATAAAGAAGGTTATGTTAGAAGAGCACGTATATACTATTTGAGAGGTTTGCGTGGCAAGAAAGCAAGAATTAAAGAAGTTATCCGTAAGAAATAAAACTTCATTTTAATAAATAAAAAGCCGGTTTACAGATGTAAACCGGCTTTTTTATTACATGTCTGCATTTCTTTGATGTACAACCTCAAAACAAACTATTCCTGTTGCCACAGAAACATTTAATGAATCAATATCTCCTACCATTGGTATTATAAGATGTTCATCGGCACGTTTCAGATATGCCTCACTGATACCGTCTTCCTCAGATCCCATAATAACTGCCAATGGTCCGCTCATGTCATATCTCCAGATGCTCTGCCTGCCTTTCTCAGAAAATGCCAGCACTTTCAAACCGCATGACTTGAGGTAATCTATGGCATCTTTTATATTGTCCACTCTGCATACATTAATTAATGACAAAGCTCCGGCTGATGTTTTCATGGCATCGCCATTTATCAATGCCGCTCCACGTGAAGGTACCACTATGGCATCGACGCCTGCTGCATAACAGGTACGCGCTATCGCACCAAAATTTCGTACATCGGTAACTCTGTCCAATATCACTATGAACGGCATTTTGCCTTCATCATAAGCCATACTCACCACTTCTTCAAGAAGTTGATATGAGATTTGACATGTAAAAGCTACTATTCCCTGATGATTCTTGCGTGTCAGACGATTCAATTTCTCTACAGGCACATGCTGCACAGGTACTTTATGTGTCTTTGCGTATGTCATAATCTCTGCAAGTTGTGGAGATTTAAGCCCTGACTGTACAAATATTTTCTCTATCTCCTTGCCTGCCCTACACAATTCTTGTACGGGATGTATCCCGAAAAACATATTATTTTCCATAATGTTATCTTAAACAACGTTAGTATTTTATGTTTCTGCAAATATAAAAAGAACTTGACAATTGCTTCAATTTTTAATTGAAATAATCCTGTTCCGATACAAATTATTACAAACATGTTTTATGCGTACAATTGTGTGGATTTTTTTACTTTTGTATAATTTTTTTTATTTACCGCAATGTAATGAACAATCACAAATGAAAAAATTTACAACATATCTTATACTCGTTATATGCATGATTGTCATATCATGTTCAAGGAATGAGTTCATTCCTCAAGAAGGAGATATTGTATTCTGTGTAGCAGAATCTTCTGCCATGAGCGATGCGATAGTGGCTGCTACGGCAAAACAAAACGACTTGCAATACGACCATGTTGCCATTTTTGTTACCGTCGATAACATGGCTTTTGTTATAGAAGCATCGACAAAAAAAGGCGTTGTTTATACAGAATGGTCTGAATTTCTCGATGCTGCCACAAAAATAAACGATAATCCGGGAATAGTTGTTATGAGACCGGAAAACAACATTGACATGGATAAAGTGATAGAATCAGCAAAAGGACATATTGGAGAACCATACGACTGGTCTTTCAGACCTGATAACGGTAAGATGTATTGTTCTGAATTGATTTACGAATGTTACGTTAACGATGACGGAACACATCTATTTAATACTAAACCTATGAATTTCAGAGATGAAGAAGGCAATATGCCTTTGTTCTGGATTGAATTGTTTGAAAAATCCGGTGAATCCATACCTGAAGGCGTTTACGGTACAAATCCCAACGATATGTCTAAAGAACCATTTTTAAAGGAAGTCCATCGGTATTTTTAACTTATACAAGACATATTTAAAACGTTTTTATGGCTTCGATGGATATTAATTCAGCAACAAATCTGTTGTATGAAACGCCATTAAAAACAATCGGCATATTTTTTATGATTTTGTCATATCATCTAAAAAATATTCCGAAATTTGCAAAATAAAAATATACGTAACCACGAACAATAATTAAAACATGAATGAATTAACAATGAAATACTTTTTTACAGGACTTGTTTTAATGTTGGGATTCAACATATATGCACAAAACATGTCTGCCGAACCTGTCGCCGGTAAGAATACTACTCGAAAAGTCATTCAAAACCACCTTGTTTATCCGGAAAGTGCATTAGCTGCCAAGAAAAATGGGAAAGTGACCGTTTATTTCGATGTTGACAAAGACGGTATTGCTTCCAATTACACTGTAAGAGAATGTTTCGATGAGGAGTGTTGCGCTGAAGCAATACGTCTTGTAAAACAAATTTTATGGATTCCGGCAAAGAAAGACGGCATACCTATTCCCTCTAAACATGAATATACAGTTGAATTTTCAGCAAAAGCATATAACAAAATGTATTCCAAGTCTCCGAAAATAAAAGTACCTCTTGATGATTATAAAGTTAAAAACGACAATAAAGTATATGAATTGGAAGAGTTGACAATGGCACCTCGTCCCTATTTCTCCAATCCGAATGCCACATTAAACGGATATTTTCGTTCTGAATTACGTTATCCTGAACAAGCCAAGGAACTTGAAATCTCCGGTACTGTTATACTCAGTTTCACTATAGAAACAGACGGTACTGTTGCTAATATCACAGTCGATAAAAGTGTAGGAGGAGGTTGTGACAACGAAGCCGTACGTTTAGTTCAGGAGTTATTATGGATACCCGGAATGATTGACGATTCATTGGTTAGGACTAAATATCAACAGGAAATAACATTCCAATTCGGTGAAAGAAATTACCACGACGGAAACACCTATTAATATAATAAATATTTTGTAAACCAAAAATATCGACACATGAAAAAACTGTTTTTCCTATTGTCATTTTTCTGTATTTCTGCAATGGTTACAGTAGCTCAAAATGTAGAAAAAGATACATTATGGACTCATGGCGGTAAAATTGGAATTAACCTTTCCCAAAGTTATTTCAACAATTGGACTTCCGGAGGTCAAAACAATATCAATGGATTAGGCATACTGAAATACAAAGTCAATTACCTGAAAGACAAATCAAAATGGGAAAACAACTTTGATTTTGCCTTAGGCTACACATATTACGATTTTGACAAAAAGCCTGTAAAAACCGACGATTATATCAACTTAGGCTCTCTCTACGGATATGATATAGTAAAAGACAAATTATTTCTGACATCGGATTTGAGTTTAAAAACACAATTTGCCGATGGTTATGAATATTCAAAAGACAGTACCAACAAGATTTCCGGATTTCTTGCCCCTGCATATCTGTCTTTAGGACTTGGCGCTCAGTGGGTACCATGTAAAATCTTTTCATTGACTGTATCTCCTGTCACAGGTCGCCTGACTATTGTCAATAATCAGGAACTGGCAGATAAAGGTGCTTTTGGCGTTACAGGAGCAATAACAGATTCTTTGGGTAACATTGTCGAAAAAGGCAAACTTGCAAGATTGGAACTTGGTGCACAGATAACCGCAAAATTTGAATATGAAATATTTAAAAATGTGACATTAAGTTCTAAATTAGGAATATTTTGCGATTATATCCACAGCAGAAAGTTCAATGCTCTTGGGGAAAAATACAAATGTCGTCCGGATTTCGACTGGGACAATGCTCTTATTATGAAAATCAACAATTGGTTGAGTTGTAATGTAACAGCGCATCTCATTTATGATGAAGATATCAAGCCTATTGAAGGCGAATCTTTCCTTCAGTTTAAAGAAGTACTTAGTATTGGCATATCATACAGTATCCCTTGATAATGACAAAAATAGGACTATTATCGGACACTCATGGCTGGCTCAATCCCAAAGTTTTCGACTTCTTCAAAGACTGTGACGAGATATGGCATGCCGGAGACATTGGAGACATCAGTATAGCTGATGACTTATCGGCTTTTAAAAAGTTGCGTGCTGTCTATGGCAACATCGACGACTTTGATGTACGCAGAGAATATCCTAAATTTCAAATTTTTACTGTGGAAGATGTGAAAGTTGTCATGACACATATAGGTGGCTATCCTCAACACTATGAAATAGGAATCAAAGATTTGCTTATAAAAGAGAAACCGGATATTTTTGTCAGCGGACATTCACATATTCTGAAAGTAATGCGAGATGAGAAACTAAACCTGCTTCATCTCAACCCTGGTGCTGCCGGTAAAAACGGGTTCCATAAATCACTGACCATGTTACGTTTCAATATTGAAAGGAAAAATATACTTAACCTCGAACTGTTTGAAGCCACCCGCCAATAACTGAACCCGACATGCCGAATTTGACACGTTTCTGCAAACATGTTCTTGTAAATAATTATTGCCTTGTTAACGTAATCTGTCAATAGACTTTACCAATTCAATGTCTTTCTTGATTCCTCTTATTGCCATGACAAGAAATATCAAATCGATGAGCAAAACAAAAATACCGAACTCATACGAAACTTTCTCGCAACTTATGGTTTTCTGAATGTTTGATACGTAATACAAAAACACTATGCCAATGAATACTACAGTAAGAAATATATCCAACTGACATAATTTCACTTGTTGTTCTCTATGTTTATAACGTATTGAGATAAACAAAGGCAATAAAATCAAAATGATTGTCAAGATAAGAAGTGGCAAAGTATAAAGTTTACTAAAATAAGTTGCATCTATTTGATTATTAACGCCTAAAACCGTCAACTCCATATTTGTATCAATATGTTCAAATGATGCAATCGGAAAGAAAAACAGCAGGACTGTGATAAGAGCTGTTAAAAATAAATACAATGTTTGAATACGCTGAATCATTTTACTTTTTTGTTTGCAAAAATAGTGAAATCAAAAAAAACAAATGCATAATTTTAGAATTTCTTTAACTTTTTTTGTCGTTTTATCAAAAATTTGTATATTTGCAGCGCCTAATGAACAAACAAGATTTGGTTTTTGTTTTCTTGGCAAAACAACTAAAAACACCCTTTAATACGGGTCGAATAAAATTCCCATCAATTTTTCATAAGAAATTTGATCTTTTATGTATGATATTTTTGAATTGAACGACAAATCATTAGTCGAACTTAAGGAAATTGCATTAAAACTTGGAATGAATGATATCAGTTCAGACAAAGAAGAGTTGATTTATAAAATATGTAATTTCAACAGCGATAATCAAAAGCAAAATGTAGAAACTAAAGCGAAAGATGAGACTGTTAAGGCAAAGACGGAAAGAAGAAAACGAAAAAATACAGCCTCGCAAGAAGTTGAGAAGACGAATGTTACTACCAAAAAACACGTCATTGATGACATATCTTTGAATTTAATGGAAGAGACATCTGAAGAAAATGATGATTTAGAGGTTCCGACTTTGGTTGTGGATGACAAGATACCGGAAAATGATATCAAAGAAAAAATTGATGAAGAAGTAAAACCCAAACGTGAGAAGAGACCAAGAATCAGCAAGAGACCGGAAATAATAAAATCTTCCATTGAATCTTCCGATAATGAAACCGTACATGTTTCATATCCCAAAGCACGTTATGAAGATGGTCTCAGACGCAAGAATAACATTATGAATAACGACGAGACTTCCGTCACTGATGACATTAAACAGAACTACAATACATCTTATAATACAGTTGAGGAAAAAAGAGAGTATTACGAACCGAAGACAACTTATCAACAGAGTCAAAACCAACAACAGTTTATACAAAATCAACAGAACATAAAAAAGGATGAATCCATTACTGAGTTTGATGGAATCGTAAAAGCAGAAGGAGTTTTAGAAATAATATCAGACGGTTACGGTTTCCTTCGTTCTGCAGATTATAACTATCTAAATTCTCCCGATGACATTTATGTTTCTCAATCTCAAATAAAACTGTTTGGACTTAAAACCGGTGATACGATTCTCGGAGTGATTCGTCCTCCAAAAAACGGAGAAAAGTATTTCCCTCTTATTAAGGTTGACAAGATAAACGGACGTAATCCTGAAGAGGTAAGAGACCGTATTCCATTTGACTACCTCACCCCACTCTTCCCTGACGAAAAATTCAACATTACCGGACACAAAGGATGTACCATTTCAACCCGAATCATGGATTTGTTCGCTCCTATAGGTAAAGGTCAACGTGGTCTTATTGTGGCACAACCTAAAACAGGTAAGACAGTATTGCTTAAAGAGGTAGCAAACGCTATTGCAGCTAATCATCCGGAAGTTTACCTTATAATTTTACTTATTGACGAACGTCCCGAAGAAGTCACTGATATGGCTCGTAGCGTAAAAGCAGAAGTCATCTCATCTACTTTTGACGAACCGGCTGACAAACACGTGAAAATTGCCAATATTGTACTTGAGAAAGCAAAACGACTGACAGAATGTGGGCATGATGTCGTTATATTATTGGATTCAATAACACGTTTGGCACGTGCTTACAACACTGTGTCACCCGCATCAGGAAAAGTGTTGTCCGGAGGTGTGGAAGCCAATGCTCTGCAAAAACCCAAACGTTTCTTCGGCGCAGCGCGTAACATCGAAAATGGAGGTTCCCTCACTATTCTTGCTACAGCTCTTATTGATACAGGTTCTAAAATGGACGAAGTCATTTTTGAAGAATTCAAGGGTACCGGCAATATGGAACTCCAACTCGACCGCCGTCTATCCAATAAACGTATTTACCCGGCAATAGATATTGTTGCTTCAGGTACACGTAGAGACGATTTACTCGTCGATGATATTACTCTCCAAAGAATTTGGGCTTTGCGCAACCATTTCGCCGATATGACACCTATCGAAACAATGGAATTCCTAAAAGATAGAATATCAAAAACCAAATCTAACGAGGAATTTATAGCAACCATTGACAAATAACAATATTTCTCAATTATGAAACAAGGTTGTATCACTTTATTTTGATACAACCTTGTTTTTTAGATAAATAGAATATAAATCAAATGCTTGCAATATTCACCTGCATATACACAAAACTACGACTCAGAATAAATGTCTTTTAAATCATCTGTAGTCAATCCATTAAAATCTCCGGAACTCAGTAATCCGACAACAACAAAACTTGTCTTGTCTTTGGCTAACAGTTCAAGAAGTTCCTCTTTAGTGTGAACTATTTGAATGTCATCACGAGAAAATCCTCTTTTTATCCTTTCATCCGTCATCTTTTCCAGTCTCTTCAATTCAACTGCATGATAATCATAGAAAACTATTGCCTTGTCGCAATCATCCAAGCAGTGAGAATAATGGTCAACAAACACCACACTAAGGCTGCTATATGTATGTAATTCAAAGACAATCAGTAAATACTTTTCTCTATATTGCTCTCTCAAAGCCTTCACTGTAGCCAAAACCTTTGAAGGTGCATGGGCAAAATCACGATAAACCGTATTAGATTTTATTTTATCCTCAAAAAGAAGTTCCAAACGACGCGAAGCACCTTTAAATGTACTTATTGCATTATAAAACACATCATCAGATATGCCTATTTCATTACACACAAAACGGGCGGCATTAATATTCTTCATGTTATGCTGACCGAAAACCATTACTGACATCAAACTCCCGTCTGGCAACACAAGAAAGACCTTATTGTCAATATATTTAAATGGATGAATGTCATAACCCTTAGTAATACATTGCGTTTTTGAGGCCACCTTTTCAGCCTCTGCATCTGTCTTGTCATAAATAAGACAGCCATTAGATCTTATTGTATTTGCAAAAATCTCAAACTGTTCTACATAGTTTTCAAAAGTAGGAAAAACATTGACATGGTCCCAACTAATGCCGCTGATGACTGCAATATCAGGTTTATATTTATGAAATTTTGGCACTCTGTCAACAGGAGATGTCAGATACTCATCCCCTTCAATTACCATGTATTTTGCCGATTCACTAAGACGTACCATAACATCAAAGCCTTCGAGTTGAGCGCCGACCATGAAATCTGTCTCAATACCGGCATATCTCATAACATGAAGTATCATCGATGTTATGGTAGTCTTTCCATGACTTCCACCAATTACAATACGGATCTTATCCTTGCTTTGTTCATACAGAAATTCCGGATAAGAATATATTTTAAGTCCCAATTCCTGAGCACGAAGCAATTCCGGATTATCCACTCTTGCATGCATTCCCAAAATCACAGCATTGTAGGTGTCATCCAATTTTTCCGGATGCCAGCCTAACGATTCCGGCAGAATACCTTCATTTTTAAGTCTTGTCCTCGAAGGTTCGAAGATCTCGTCATCGGAACCTGTTACCTCGTAACCCTTTCTGTGCAAAGCGATAGCAAGATTGTGCATCGCACTACCGCCAACTGCTATAAAATGGACTTTGTTCATTATTTATTAATCAAGACTTTACGAGATGTATTATTGCCGTTGACATCAGTGATATTGACATAATACAATCCATTAGCCCAAGATTTTACATCAATTACAATATTGTCAGAATCACCGGAAACAGCGTACACCATCTGTCCTAAACTATTGTAAACAGTGACATTCTTAACATTAACACCTCTTATATTCATCAGGTTGTTTACAGGATTAGGAAAAACTGACACTACTTCCGAAGTATTATCTTCTACAGATGTATATGTGCCATTAGAAGTGAAATCAAATGACAACTCATGTTCGAATATATTGGTTACAACATTTGCCTGCACAAGACTTTGACCATTAGAATCAGTAATAAGAAGCATACCACCACCAATGCCGTTATCGGTAGTACTTATCAGGCTGATACGATAACAATTATCTGCTTCCGGCAATACCAATTCATAGGTATAAGCATGAGACCCATCTTCGAAGGTATAAGTCGTTAACAACTCGTTTGTTGTCATGTTTTTAACTTCTATATATAGTTCTTCCGGTTCTTTTGGAGATTTGACCTGCATTTTGAGATAACCGTCAATTTCAGGAGCTTCTGAAATGGTTTTAGTGGAATAGTTATCAAAAGGACAAGCATCGTCATTTCCGTTCACTTCGGTAACACATATAGTAATAGTTGTATTATTCATAATATTAATCTCCGGCAAAGATATGGCTTGTGATTCACCAGCCGGAATATTACATTCCAAATCATCTTCCCAAATAACGTCATCATTATCTCCAAGTACCACGAAATGCAAAGTATTGATAGTCTCAGTACCGGAATTTTTCATAGAAACACGTACAGGAGTAACGCCGGAACAGTTATTTGTCACAACTTCGTCAACCGAGAGAAATGCCACATCATAAGCAGGTGTCGTTTCCGGTCTCATTGAAAGTTTCACAGTTTGATAGACTTCCTTAGTAGAAAAGTCTTGCACCCAAGCCACAAGGTCACAATTCTCTTTCAACATCCCACTCATATCCAATACTTCTGTCACTGTCATCGACTCGCCGGAAAAAACCGTACCATTCTGGTCAGGTAGAAAATCTCTAACTACAAAGTTGACTTCAGACATTCCTTGCCATGATTTTTGAATATGCGATTCGGTAAAAGCTAACATAACTCTTAAATTGGTCGCGGAACAATCGCCAACCTTATTAACAACAGCAGTAACCTCACAGAAAGAAGACTCCAACCATTCATAACTCAAATCGATTGTAAAAGGACTTTCAACAGAGATGCGCTGTTGATAACGTGATAAATATGCAGTATAATTCGATTGAGAAGCATTACCTCCGCCGGAATGTGACAGCACTCCGTCCACTTTGGCTGTAGGATAGCTGTTTACATAATAAAAATTAGCCCTTGCATTGGTTTCCTGTGTATAGAATGCTTCTGTCGAAAAAGCACTTGTATGTACGGCAACAGGCGCTATACTAAGACCTTCCTCCAACATCTGAGCAATACCATTGGCTGCAGCAGGACAATATGGACAGTTGACCCCGGTAAATATTTCAAACAAAACACATTCACGAGCAACATTTTGTGCCGTAATTGTACAGCACAACATAATAAAAGCACTTAAAGTCAGATAAAATTTCTTCATGATTAACTAATTTTATTTATTGTGCAAAATTAATACTTTTTTTTAGCAAAAATAGGATAATTGCGAGATTTTTAGCAATTTTGCATTTTCAACCGTTGAACATGATTCTAGACAAAAATTTGATAAAGCATTACACTGATTATCTGCGTTTAGAGTTGTCATTGTCTGAAAACAGCATAGAGTCATATAAACATGACGTAACTTTATTCATGCAATATATTGAAAACTCGAACAATACAAAATCTCTTGACGACATATCGCACAATACGATAGAATCATTTCTTGAAGAGATTTACAGACTTGGATTAAGTTCAGTGTCACAAGCCAGAATTCTTTCCGGATTAAAAAGTTTCTATCGTTATCTGAATCAAGAAAAGATTTGTAACAATAATCCTACTTCTGTCATCAACACTCCTACAATAGCGAGGCATATTCCTGATGTTCTTACTTTTGAAGAAATAATGAAAATGATTGATGAAATAGATTTGAGCACTGTTTTCGGACATAGAAATAAAGCCATAATCGAGGTCATGTACAGTTGCGGTTTAAGAGTCTCAGAAGTCATATCACTGAAAATAAGTAACATTTATTTCGAAGACGGATTTGTCAAAGTCTATGGCAAAGGTGATAAAGAAAGACTTATACCAATATGTCACGAAACAATAAACACTTTGTTGTTATACATGAAACAATGCAGAGTACATCAACATATAGCACCAAAATACTCCGATATTGTATTTATCAGCAACAGAGGAACATCATTGACAAGGCAATCGGTATTTTTGATGATAAAATCGGTTGCTGAAAAAGCAGGTATCAAAAAAGACATTAGTCCCCATACATTAAGACATTCTTTTGCAACACATCTTTTAGAAGGTGGTGCAGACCTTCGCGCCGTACAACAAATGTTGGGGCATTCAAACATCACTACTACAGAAATATACACACATGTCTCTGACGAACATCTCAAAAAGGTGATAATGGATTTCCATCCTCGTTGTAATAAGTGATTTAATACACTGTTACTATGAGTATTAAACAGATATATTTAAAGCAACACTTTAAATTGTTTCAATATTTCCCTGGGCATCTACCGAAACACCCCACACTATTTCAACAAGTTTACCAGACTCAAAATAAAAATCCAATCTTAAATCATCATATATAAGACAGTCTCCATTTTCATCACATTCTTCGCAACATTCAACAATATTATTCTCTCTCATAAGTTCTTTAATACTTATTTTATCAAGTTCAAAGACTTTTTCTCCATATAACAATGCCTCCTCATTACAAATTGAAAAACTTGATATCACAGTATTTGTAACACCTTCAAGATAGATCTTCATACATAAAACTTCATAGTCAAAAGAAATCAATCTGTTGTAATCATCAAGAGGCAATAATTCTTCTTGATAATCAGGTTTACCCAAATACTTGATAACGTCGTCAAGCGACATCCCGAATGGCAATTCTCCATAGCCTTCTAATGGTTTAATCGTTAAATCTTTCATAACTATATTATTAGGTTATTCAAATCTTATTGATTTAGATGGTCTTATATTATTTATTAAAACTGTCGGAAGCATAAGCATAAAAATCCACAACAAAACAGCTGAAATATTCAGAAGTAAAATATACCATATATTCAATTCTATAGGTACGGAAGAAAGATAATAAGATTCAGCCTGCAATCTTATAAAGCCTGTATATTTCTGAAACAGGCATAAACCTAAACCTACAAAATTACCGAGCAACATGCCAATTAGCAATAGCCGGCAAGATTTTCTCATAAATATGCTTCGTATCAAACCGTTATCAGCTCCCATTGCCTTAAGCAATCCCACCGTTGATGTTTTCTCAAGTATGATAATCAATAACATACTTATTATCGTAATGCCAGCAACAAGTACCATCAAAACTATAATAATAACAACATTCATATCTTGCAAGTCGAGCCAGTCGAAAATTTGCGGATAAGTCTCTCTTGCTGTCATAGATGTTAAAGAAGGTGGTAAACTATAATATATCAAATTATTGTATTCATCAATCTTGTTTTCATCTGTCAGCCATATCTCCAATCTACCGACGTGATTGTCTTTCCAACCGTTAAGACGTCTTATCTGATTCAAATCACAATATATGAAACGCTCATCACATTCATAGAGTCCGGTTTCATATATTCCTTTGACATTAAACTTACGACCACGAGCTTTCATATCGTTATCAACAAACCAGATCCTCACATCATCTCCAACTTTGAGTTTCATTTTTTCAGCTATGACTTTAGATAGCATGACATCATTGGAACGAAGAGTATCGCAATATTGAGGCACATCTCCATCAATAAGATACGAAGTTATGTAATCCCAATTATAATTTTCATCTACACCTTTCATAACCAAAGGATATATCTCATCCTCTGTCTTCAAAAGACCGGCTTTGTGCGCAGTTTGCTGATAAGTTTCTATAAAATGAAAGTCCAATCTGTTTTTCAAAGCACTATCGCAGACAAACGGGGTCTCTTCCAAAGACTCATTTTGATTCAATGCCTGTACATGAATAGGAGAAACAAAACCTATGACTTTATCCTCAATTTGATTTTTAAAACCAATAAGTATAGATAAAGAAATCAACATGATAGCAACACCAAGAGCTACACTTGCAACAGCAAGACGCATGACTGTAGAGGATAGATTTTCTTTCGACAAAGAAAAAATTTTTGAAGCTATAAACGTCGATGTTTTCATATTTTTCTTAATATTGCAAAGATATACAAATATTTTACCATGACAAGATTTTTTTTATTTTTCTTTTATTTAATATTTATTCACATTCATTTACAGGCACAAAGTCCACGTCCAATATTTGAAGCCGAAGAATCGGGTCCCGGAATATCACAAACAAAGTCATACTTACCTTTAATTAAAGGTAGAAATGTTGGTGTAATAGCCAATCAAACAAGTATATACCACAACACACATTTAATCGATACTCTTGTAAGTGAAGGTATAATCGTAAAAAAAATTTTTTCTCCAGAACACGGTTTTCGAGGAAACATTGGAGAAGGATTACATATTTCGAATGGAATTGATGATAAAACAGGCATAGAAATAATATCATTATACGGCAACAATAAGAAACCAAAAGCGGAACAATTAAATGATATTGATATTCTTTTATTTGACTTACAAGATGTTGGGACGAGATTTTATACATACATTTCCACACTTACATACGTTATGGAAGCTGCAGCTGAGAATGATATCCCTGTCATTGTACTCGACCGACCTAATCCAAACGGATTTTATATTGACGGACCTGTACTTGAAAGTGAAAACTCTTCTTTTGTCGGAATGAATGAAATTCCCATTGTTTATGGTCTCACCATAGGAGAATATGCCATGATGGTTAATGGAGAATCATGGTTGAAAGACGGAATAAAATGCGACCTTACTGTCATACCCATGAGCAATTATGACAGACGTGCCATATATAAATTACCTGTAAAACCTTCACCCAACCTGCCAAACTGGGAATCGGTATATCTGTATCCTTCACTTTGTCTTTTTGAAGGCACTGTAGTAAGTGTAGGCAGAGGAACTGACAAGCCTTTCCAAATTTACGGACATCCTCAAATAAAAGGAGATTTTTCATTCACACCCAAAAATAACAACAGTGGTGCCGTACTTTTGTACGAAAATGAATTATGTCACGGTGAAAACCTTAATAAATATGCCCATGACAATAAAGACCATGAAGGCAAAATAGTGCTTGATTGGCTGCTTGACTCATATAATCAGTTGAAAGACAAAGAAGTATTCTTCAACAATTACTTTATAAAACTAAGTGGGACAAAGTCGTTGCAAAATCAAATCGAATCCGGAGAAAATATCAAGAAAATACGTATAAGTTGGAAAGACGGCATAGAAAAATACCGGAAAATAAGGATAAAATATCTATTATATCCTGATTTTTAGACTAAAAAAAGACCTCAGCATAAGCATGTCGAGGTCTTAAAACATAAATTATGAGAATCATTTTCTACCCGGATAAACCTCCAAAGCTTTAGCGAGAACCATCATTGCATCAGTCAAATCATTGACATTCAAGCAATAACTTATACGCACTTCAGATGTTCCGAGTCCTTTTGTTGAATAGAACCCGCTTGCCGGAGCCATCATAACAGTTTTGCCTTCATAATTGAAGTCGGTAAGCATCCACTTACAGAATTTCTCCGAATCATCAATAGGGAGATGTGCCACTATATAAAAAGCGCCTTTAGGACAAGGGCAATAAGCACCATCTATTTTATTGATACCTTCGACCACTACATTCCGACGAGCTTCATATTCTTTCACAATATCTTTGAAATAATCATCATCAGTAAATATGGCAGCTTCAGCGGCCACTTGACCTATGGAAGGTGGCGACAATCGAGCCTGAGCAAACTTCATGGCAGTATTGATGACTTCCTTGTTTTTACTAACCAAACAGCCAACACGAAGACCGCATGCACTATAACGTTTTGATACAGAATCTATAAGTATAACATTATCTTCGACACCTTTAAGATGCATAGTAGAATGATGTTTGGATCCATCATAACAGAACTCTCTGTAAACCTCATCGGCAATAAGAAACAAATCGTATTTTATCGCCAACTCACGTAACACTTCAAGTTCAGCCTCAGAATAAAGGTATCCTGTAGGATTATTGGGATTACATATCAAAATGGCTTTGGTATTAGGAGTGATAGCTTTTTCAAAATCTGCTATCGGAGGCAGAGCAAAACCAGTCTCTATAGAAGAAAAGATAGGTTTCACTTTCACTCCTGAAGTTATTGCAAAACCGTTATAATTTGCATAGAAAGGTTCAGGAATTATAACCTCGTCATCCGGATTCATAATAGTCATAAAAGCAAACAACAGAGCTTCCGATGCGCCATTAGTGACTATAATATCGTCCGGAGTTACATTGATATTGACCTTTGCATAATATTCGCATAATTTCTCACGATATGAAAGATTACCGGCGGAATGGCTATACATGATAACCTTTTCATCATAATTGCGTATAGCATTCAATGCTTTAGAAGTAGTTTCGATATCAGGCTGACCAATGTTGAGATGATAAACTTTAACACCTTTTTGTTTAGCGGCATCAGCATAAGGAACAAGTTTTCTGATTGGAGATGCCGGCATACTCTGACCCTTGATTGAAATTTTTGGCATATTATAATAATTTATAAAAGAGCCATCTTTTCAAAGATGGCTCTAATTTCTAAAAAAGACAATATTAATTTCTTGATGAAGCTGAATTAAAAGGGCTGCCGCTCGAGCTGTTGTCTTTTTGGGGAGCAGCATCTTTAGCCTTTTCCAATACGGTACCCTTGATATGCAGTTTCACTTCATTGTTAACTTTGGCGTTTGAAAACACAGTAATATACTTATTAAAAGACCCCGGTCTGTTAGTGTTTTTATAAGTAACTCTAACACAATCGCTTTCTCCAGGTAATATAGGGCGTTTGGGCCATTCCGGGACGGCACAACCGCAACTTGATCGTGGTTGAGAAAGTATCAAAGGCTCATTACCTGTATTTACAAATACAAACTCACATGTTCCATTACCATTGAAAGTAATCTTTCCAAAATCATGTAATGTCTCTTTAAATGTTATTTCCGGACCATTAGTTGTTGCATCCTGTCCGAATGAGCATAAACTCAAAACAAATAACATGCTTAATAAAATCGAAACTTTTTTCATATCCACATTATTTAAACATGCAAATATACAAAATTTATCAAAAAACAACTCTTTTTTCTTTTTTTATTTTTTCAAAAAAAACATAAAATTTGCTTGACATATCAAAATAATGTCTATCTTTGCACTCGCAAAGGCGAGGTAGCTCAGTTGGTTAGAGCGTCGGATTCATAACCCGGAGGTCATGAGTTCAATTCTCATCCTCGCTACGAAGTTTATAATTAAGAATCAGCGCTTTACATAAGTCGCTGATTTTTTTATTGCTAAAATGTATTTACTTGTATTACTTCCTCTCCTATCTCACAAGACTTGTTTTTTATATTCAAACTTTATACTTAAATCTTTAAAATCAGCATTTCTTTTACTTTTTCAAGACATAAAGTGATGGTTTTTTATTGAATATTTTCAAAATGTCACAATAGTACAGGCATTTTAAATGTTTATTATAGATAACAACATTGTATTATCATGATAAATTTTAAAGACACAAAAGATAAATCATTGACAAACAAATTGATATCATTATATGTAGAATCTTTCCCTTATAATGAAAGGCGCGACACAAATTATCTTTTAAAACTCGCCGAATCGTCAGATGCCATGCATTTCACTTCAATAAACGACGACGATATTTTATGCGGTTTGTTGATTTACTGGAATTTCAAGGACTTTTATTACATAGAACATTTTGCTATTTTCCCTGAGATGCGTAACAAAAAACTTGGAGAAAGGACACTGAGTTTATTCAAGGACAAGTTTCTTCCTTGCACCATTCTTTTGGAAGCAGAACCTCCGCTCGATGAAATATCTATAAGAAGAATCAGGTTTTATGAAAAAAACGGTTTCACCGTATTAGACAAAGAATACATACAACCACCTTATTCCGAGACAGGTGTCTCATTGCCATTGTGGATTCTCGGCATCACCCAAGAACCTTCAAAAACAGATAAGTACATTGAAACAATAAAACAGCATGTATATCGAGAGCACTATTGACAGGATTTAATATTCAAAGTTCTTTTCAGAACCGTCGATATAATAAACCATATAATAATTTTTCTTCAGGAACACTTTTCTAACACCATAATCTGCAATTTTCCTCACCAAAATATTTTTGCAGTTTCGTATTTCAGCTCTTCCAGATTCATAAGTAATTGAAAACATGCTCTCATCATGATTAAAATCGGCATGTGCCACGGGGGCACCGTCGCCCACCTCTCTTATTACAGTACCACTGTCTGTTCTAATATAGGCTTTGCCATCAGTTTTTATCTCGAAATAATTCATTTTAAGATATTTAAAACCAAACTGCACCGCTTTAGAGCGGTGCAGTGCACTAATTGTTATTTTTTTCTTGCCACTGCTCTTTTGGCAGCTTCTATAATATCCACAGTATCGAGGTGATAGTATTTCAACAACTCTTCCGGAGTACCGCTTTGTCCAAAAACATCGTCAACAGCGACCATTTCAACAGGCTTCGGGTCATACATTGCAAGAAGTTGAGCTATACTGTCACCCAAACCGCCATTACGCTGGTGTTCTTCAGCAGTTACTACACATGATGTCTTTGCTACAGATTTCAAAATAGCATTAGTATCCAAAGGTTTGACAGTATGTATATTGACAAGTTCCGCATTAATACCCATTTCTTTCAATGCGAGTACAGCTTCCCATGCTTTCCACACGAGATGACCACAAGTAAAAATAGACACATCAGTACCCTCATGAATCATCTGTGCCTTTCCTATGACAAAAGGTTCATTTTCAGGGGTGAAGTTAGGTACTTTAGGACGTCCGAATCTTAAATAAACCGGACCGTAATATTCAGCAACCGCCATTGTTGCCGCCTTCGTCTGATTATAATCGCAAGGTACCACGACAGTCATATTCGGCAACATCTTCATCATGCCAATATCTTCCAGAACCTGATGTGTAGCTCCGTCTTCGCCAAGTGTTACACCGGCATGAGATGCACAAATCTTGACATTTTTGTTGGAATAAGCCACCACCTGTCGTATCTGGTCATAAACACGCGCTGTAGAAAATATTGCAAAAGTTCCGGTAAACGGAATATACCCACCAATGCTTAAACCGGACGCGATACCAATCATATTGGCTTCAGCTATACCAACCTGAAAAAATCTCTCGGGAAAAGCTTTTTGAAAGTCGCCCATTTTCAATGAGCCTGTCAAATCGGCACAAAGACCGACAACTTTAGGATTATGTTTGGCTACTTCAAGCAATCCGTCACCAAAACCGGATCTTGTATCTTTATAATTTTGAACTTTTATTTCCATATCTTTTATTTTGACAACTTACAAATATTTATCACCTGTACGCAATATTCAATAATCTCCAAGTGTTTCTTTAAGTTGAGCCAACGCCTTAGCAGCCTGTTCGTCATCAGGCGGTGTGCCGTGCCATTTATGAGTTCCCATCATAAAATCAACACCCATACCCATTTCTGTTTTAGCAAGCAGGACCTGAGGTTTACCATTATAAGCGTTGTTACGAGCCAGCGCAAGAGTATTCACCACTTCCTGCATGTCATTGCCATTGAGTTCCCAAACCATCCAGCCAAAAGATTCATATTTAGCCTTCAAGTCACCGAGAGAAAGCACGTCATCTGTAGAGCCGTCAATCTGTTTTTTGTTATAATCAACAATAGCAATTATGTTATCCACATTTTTCGCCGAAGCATACATGGCGGCCTCCCATATCTGACCTTCTTCCTGTTCTCCGTCACCCATAAGGACGAAAACGAGATGATTGTCATCATTCAACTTTTTAGCCTGCGCCATACCCAATGCCACAGACAATCCTTGTCCCAATGAACCACTTGCGACTCTTATTCCGGGAAGTCCTTCCGCTGTTGTCGGATGTCCTTGCAAACGAGTCCCGAGACGACGAAATGTGGCAAGTTCCGAAACCGGGAAATACCCTCTACGAGCCAATACGCTATATAACATAGGACTTATATGTCCATTTGACAAAAAGAAAACATCCTCGCCATTACCATCCATAGCAAATTTCTCAGGGTTTATCTGCATTTGGTCAAAAAACAAGGCTGTCACTATATCAGCAGCACCCAAAGAGCCACCGGGATGCCCCGACTGACATGCATGCACCATACGAATGATATCTCGTCTCACCTGTGATGCAACATCTTTCAATTCATCGATTTTCATATATCAATTATTAATTTTCATAGTCTTTTTATCCCAAGCTTTAAATGTTTGTGGCTTACCATCAATATTAACCTTAAGAACATCACGTGTTATGGATATAATATCCCATTTTTGAAATACCTTTTGATATTTATTATTTACAGGCACCACACTCACAACAGTAATATAGCCGTCACCTCTTTCATAATATTCGTAGGCCAAAGTCTTTCCGAGCGGTTTTGCTTCATTGCCGTTAGAAAACTTAATGCCAAAATACATATCAGTACCTGAAAGCGGAACAACCCATCCTTTTGCCAAAGGATTCAACCAATATGCATCTACTTTCGAACCTTTCATATCCAAAGTTACACCATCACATAATTGCGGTTTATTTATGCCTAAATTTTCCGCACCTTCCAATTTAACAGTGAGAATATTGCCATCTTCTGTCTGAACGACATAATTTTCACCGTTTATCTCTTTAATAAAACCTTCAACTCTCTTGTTTCCGCATGAAATAAAAAATAAGGAAACCATGAACAATGCCATTACACTTAATCTCTTCATCTTTCTATTTTTTAAAATTTCTCTTTGCAAATTTAGAATTTTTAACGATATTGGATATCATTCTTTTTTAATATTTTTGCATAAATTTTCAATATGAAAAATCTTTCAGACAAGAATAAACCTAAAGAATTGGTTTTTAATGTTAAAAATGATGATGAGTTAATGTCTTTCATCATCAGAACCATGAAAGGCATAAGCCGAAACAAAGTTAAAAAATTGCTTTCCGGGCATTTCGTATATGTGAATGACAAATGTATTTCACAATACAACTATCCTTTAACTGTCGGAATGAAAGTTAAAATAGTATCAGGTAAAGGAGGATATAATTTCAAGAACAAATGGATACATATTGTTTATGAAGACAAATATATTATTGTCGTAAATAAAAAGGATGGAATACTGACCAACAGTTTAAAATCAACTGATATCAGCGTACAATCTATTTTGAATCATTATTTTGAAGAAAGCAAACAACGCTGTCATGCACATGTGGTACATCGTTTGGACAAATATACTTCAGGTTTGTTGTTTTTTGCAAAAAATAAAAAGATTGCTACAGATTTTGAGGAAAACTGGAAAGAAAAAGTTTATGACAGACGTTATATTGCCGTAGTTCAGGGTGAGATGAAAAAAGAAAACGGCATCATCAAGTCATGGCTTAAAGATGACAATATGTACGTCTCCCATTCAAGCAGATTCGACAACGGAGGTAAACTTGCAATAACGCATTACAGCAGACTTTATGCAGCCGACGGTTATTCTCTTGTCGAACTGCGTCTTGAAACCGGAAGAAAAAATCAAATCAGGGTTCATCTTCAGGACATAGGTCATCCTGTCGTCGGAGACAAAAAATACGGCAATGAAGACAACAGCATCGGTCGTCTTGCCTTGCATGCTTTCAAATTATGTTTCAAACATCCCGTCAATGGCGAGGATATGAAGTTTCAAACGGCATTGCCGAATGTCTTCAAATCAGTATTCTCGTGTTTTCCAGATAATTTTTCTCTTTAAAAAAAGATTTAAAACTGACTGAGATAACAAGCAATAAAGACACAAATTCATGATTCTTGGATTTCGTGACTTTATCATTACTGTTTTTTCTTCTTTTTAAAATATTTCTTTCTAAACAAAAACAATGTAAAGACGACAAACAACACCAGCAATATTATCAATGTAATAAGGGCATGGTTCATTCCCATCGGAGCAAAACCGAGCAACAACAATACCGGAAAACCAAATGCTATTGCCGGAAAATTCTGTAACACAAGATTATTTGCAGCAGGAGTCTCAAATTTAGGATCTATTTCACGAAGAAGAATCATACCGTTACTTGCAGTACCTGTCAACATGCCGAACATACTGAAAAAACCTTCATACCTGTAATTTGGATAAATCTGTTTAGAAACGATATTAACATAATAAAATGTTACTACTGCACCAAAAGCACATACTAACAGGAATGGCCATACAAAGCCTTTAAACTCCGCAAAACTTATGGCAGCAGTGCCGGATACTATCATGACATCGAAACAGAAACCGCTGATTCTGTTAAGAAGATAATTATTGACATATTCACGTTCAATAATTTTAACTTTTTTAAACAAACCCATCACCCATTTTACTAACACACCGAACAACGTTCCCAACAGGAAATTAAATCCCCACAACATAGGTTTTAATGTATTTGTACCGAAATCGCCGAGATTCATGCCCTGTATCCATTTGATAAACAAATAGACGAGCATATAAACAAAAAGTGACAAACTGACTTGTATGGAAAGTTTGTCAACAGACTCACTGTCAGGTATTTCATTTTTACTTTCATAATCAGCAAGAGTATTGACATGTTTATATTCAGTAGTGTTGACTTTCAATTTACCTTTTTTACGAAGAACATTCATGTAAATGACACCAATAACACTACCAACAATAAACCCCATAGCAGCGATAGACAATCCGAAATCAGCACCTGAGAAATTTATACCTTGTTGGGCTGCCTTTTCTGCATAAATAATTCCAAAATTTAGCGACTGTCCGGGTCCTTGACCATATCCCATAGGCAAAAGCAAACCGGCAGCATAGAAAATCTTACTTCCGAAATAAAACATCACCATGGTAATGACAAGTCCGACTATACCTTGAATTATATAAGTGTTCACCGTCAAGATTCCAGTCTCTATTACCGTCATGGTACTTGATTTAGACTCTATCTTATTATTCTTTAATGCTAAAGCGACAAAACCTATACCCAAAGCATGATAAGTTATAATTTCCATCGACTGTTTATTAATCAAACCCGTCATACCCGGTATTGCTTTAAATATCAATAATAGGGCTCCACCAAGAAGAGCTGACGGCAGAAGACTTTTCCTTAAGAACGGCACTTGTCGTCTCAGAACATTTCCTAAAAGAAGCCCTATCGCAATAATTCCGATTTGTATAATCCAACTCCAAACTTCCGGTGTGGCAAACGACATCACCAAATTCGTTTTAGAGGCATCGCAAAGTATTATCAGATTCATGACAGTAGTGTTTTTTGCAAAGATAGTAAAAGTTTTTACTATTATAAACATTTTTAGGAAGAAATTACATTTTTTAGAGAAAATTTAACGAATTAAAAACAAATATAAGCCCTTGAAAGATATGAAAACCGAAAAAAACAACTAAAAAACGATTTGCTTTCAAGGGCGAGTGAAGACCCGACGCTGGGAACGTCATATTATTAATTAAACTGAAGCAAAAGTACATCTCTATATGTCGAAAATACCGTCATCAACAAGTTATCGTTATTATATTTTAAGTTTTCGGAAAAATTCCTTTATTTTTCGAACATTATCCGGTATTCTATGTTATAAAAAAAGAGCCGACTTTTGGGAATCGACTCTTTAGATTTTGGTCAAACATATTTTTCTCTTGAGAAATAAATGCACGTAAGACAAAAACAACAAAAATAACTCACATGCCGCATGTTTGATTCCAAAACAACCAACCAATTTCGTTTGCAAAGATAAATTATTCGTACAACAAATTCATTAACAAATAAGTTAACGGTTGCACATTATAAGTTAACGGTTAATTTATTTACAAAATCATTTAAAAAACTTCACGTCTCATCGATAAATTCATCATTTTTGTTGATAAATGCCTTTAAAATTGCTAAAAACATCATTTTATTTTAAGACGTTCCTCTAAAGCGAGCATGATATCACGATATTTGGCAGCCGTCATAAAATCCAAATCTTTGACAGCTTTTTCCATTTTTTTCTTTGCATTGGAAATAGCTGATTTAATATCATTAAGAGAAGAATATGAGATATTTATATCTTCTGCAACAAGATTTGGTTTCGACTCAACATTAGTATATTCAGCAGATTGTTGTTTTCCGAATGTCTCTGTCCAGGTATTGTCAATAGGTTTCACAATAGTTTTAGGTATAATGCCATGTTTGATATTATACTCAGTTTGTTTTTCTCTGCGTCTTTGTGTTTCATCTATTGTTTTACGCATTGATTCCGTTATTTTGTCAGCATACATGATAACCTTACTGTCTGCGTTACGTGCTGCACGACCGGCTGTTTGAGTAAGAGAACGTTCTGAGCGCAAAAATCCTTCCTTATCCGCATCGAGAATGGCAACAAGTTGCACTTCAGGTATATCCAATCCTTCACGCAAAAGATTGACGCCCACAAGTACATCGAAATCGCCTTTTCTAAGACCCATAATAATCTCAACTCTTTCCAAAGTATCGACATCGGAATGTATATAGCGAGTCTTCACTTGCAAATTATTGAGATAGCGTGTCAATTCCTCCGCCATGCGTTTTGTGAGAGTTGTCACCAAAACCCTTTGATTATTCGCAATAACCCTATTTATCTCATTTAGCAAGTCATCTATCTGATTGAGGCAAGGTCTCACCTCAATGACAGGGTCGAGCAGTCCTGTAGGTCTAATAATCTGTTCGACATATACGCCTTCAGTCTTTTGCATCTCGAATTCTGCCGGAGTAGCACTGACAAATATTGTTTGACCTGTCAAAGACTCAAACTCGTCGAATTTCAAAGGTCTGTTATCCAAGGCAGAAGGGAGACGGAAGCCATATTCGACAAGCACCTGTTTACGAGATCTGTCGCCACCGTACATGCCTCTAATCTGAGGAACGGTAACATGGCTCTCATCTATTATGGTAATAAAATCATCAGGGAAATAATCTATCAGACAGAAAGGGCGACTGCCGGGACTTCTGCCGTCAAAATATCTTGAATAATTCTCTATTCCACTGCAATATCCAAGTTCCCTAATCATCTCAATATCATGATTTACTCTGTCCTCCAAGCGTTTAGCCTCTTCTATCTTACCTATCTCACGATAATATTCCGTCTGTTTGAACATATCAAGTTGTATCTCATTGACGGCAGTCTTAATCTTGTCTTTAGAAGTCACAAATATATTGGCAGGAAACAAAGTCACTGTTGACAACGATTCCATTCTTCTGCCATTGACGGGGTCAATGGATTCTATTTCATCTATCTCATCATCCCAGAATATCACTCTGTAAGCAATGTCAGCATAACCCGGGAAAATATCCACCGTATCGCCTTTCACTCTGAATTTTCCTCTTGAAAATTCTATATCATTTCTGCTATAGAGCGAGTTGGAGAGTTGAAACAACAACTCATCTCTATTAATTTTTTGTCCCAATTCAATGTTTATCACATTTTTGCTAAAATCATCCGGGTTACCTATGCCATAAATACACGACACTGAGGACACCACAATAACATCACGTCTTCCGGACAGCAAAGCCGAAGTTGCACTAAGTCTCAATTTATCAATCTCGTCATTAATGGCAAGGTCTTTTTCAATATATGTATTGGTTTGAGGAATAAATGCTTCCGGCTGATAATAATCATAATATGACACAAAATACTCTACAGCATTCTCAGGAAAAAACTGTTTAAACTCACTATATAATTGTGCAGCAAGTGTTTTGTTGTGACTCAAGACCAAAGCAGGTCTGTTCAATTCAGATAGAAGTCCGGCTATTGTAAAAGTCTTGCCTGAGCCCGTCACGCCCAACAAAGTCTGATAACGTTCCCCTTCAAGAATACCTCTTTTCAACTGTTCTATAGCCTGAGGTTGATCTCCGGTAGGTTTAAAATCCGATACGAGTTTGAAATTCATAACACATAAAAACTAATGTCATCAATCACTTTACGACATCACCAATAAGATTAAAAGTCATTACTATCGGATAATGGTCGGAAATTTTCTCTTTTATTATTTTAAATGATTGATTATCAATTTTATTATTGTGCCACACGTAATCAATTCTAAGAAAAGGGAGATTACCGCAATAAGTCTCCCCTATGCCTTTTCCTTTTTCAATGAAAGCATCGTGAAGTCCGGTACTGCGAATTATATGATAAGTATAAGATACAGGTGTATCATTAAAGTCTCCACACAAGATAAAAGGCAACTCATTATCTTTTAGATGACTCAATATAAAATCGGTATCGGCTGTACGTTTTTTAAAGCCCATCATCAACTTTTTCAACAATGACTTGCCATATACATCAGAACCATCGACATAGTTTTTTGCGTCATTGACAAAAGAAATCTCTTCCTTAGATATAGAAAAAGATACAAGATGAACCATTTCTATCAAAAACGAACCTTTCTCTCCGGCATTTACAAGTTTCATAATACCGACCTTATTCTCATTATTATATAAGGAAGTCTGTTGTATATCTTCCAAAAGATATTTTGAAAACAATATCTTGCCAACCAATTCTTCATTAAAATAAAAATAGTCGCATTTTATCTTTTGAGAAAACTCACGAGCATTTTTATCATTCCAATATCCG
The DNA here is from genome assembly GCA_002633315.1 of Bacteroidales bacterium Phil6. GTDB lineage: Bacteria > Bacteroidota > Bacteroidia > Bacteroidales > F082 > Limimorpha > Limimorpha avicola. The sequence continues at coordinate 88,705 of NWBN01000032.1, read as the reverse complement.
CTTTCAATCAGACAAATGACATCCGGGTTCTGTTCATTAATAATCCTCACGAGATCATCTTTCACCTCTTCTTTAGTTTTTTCCTTTTTAATATCCATATAATTGCCAACATTATACGACATTATTTTAAACTCGCCTTCGGTTTTTTCTTCAAAAAATCTGAAACCAAAAGATTTCATGACACAAGGAACAGACAACATTAGGGCAAGAAGCGGAATCATGACAAACCTTCCGGCTCTAAGAAAAAGCAAGGAAACAAATACTATAATATTAACGATATAAACAGGCCAAAAAAGCAAAGAAAGACATGAAGTATAAACAAAAAGAGTCGGATCGATAAACGGATTGACAAGGCATACGAAAAGACATATAAGACACAATAATCCTATTATTACGAAAAAAGTAATGAACAATTTTTGAAAGAATGAATGTTCTTTTTTCTTTGTATTATTTGCCGACATAATCAATACTTCTTACTTTGTTTAAACAAAAACTCTTTCTCAGAATCAGAAAGACTCGAGTATCCATATTTTGAGATCTTGTCGAGGATATCATCAATAGCCATCTGTTCTTCAGCTCTTTCTTTATTATATTGTTCATCGGTTTTAGGTCTTTTATTGTAATCAGGCGACTTAAAGGTTTCGGATTTATATCTTTTTTTATATTTATGAGAATGAAATTTAAAAATATTATAAACATCAGTACCTTTCATCAGCAGCCAAGTATATAGGAAGCCCCAAAATGCACCACCAAGATGAGCTATATGACCACCGGGATTACTTCTGTTTATGCTTAGGAAATCCACTACCACCAAGATAATTGCCACCCATTTCATTTTTATTCTACCCAAGAACAATAAGTTAACGTCATAATTCGGTCTTATCGTAGCGGCTGACACCAGAACGGAAAGCACTGAAGCGGATGATCCCAATGCCACCGAGGCATATATGGCATCCTCAAAAACCGGGAAAGTATTATATGCAAGGATAAAAAACAGAGCACCCGTAAGACCACCAACAATATAAGTATAGACCAATTGCCGTTGAGACATGAACTGCAAGAAAATGACACCTCCGAAATACAGTACCAACATGTTGAAAAACAGATGACCAAAACCTTCCTGGAGAAACATGTAAGTAAATACAGTCCACGGACGGTGAGCAAGGGTATCGAGATTGGCCGGCACAGCAAACCAGTCAAGCATCAACGAGGTGTCGTTTTTAGCGAAAAGCCATGTCAATACATTGACAAACATGACGACAATCCATACAACTATATTGATCAGCATAAGACGCGACAATGCTGATTTCTGTAAGAAAAAGCCTTTTATTCTGTCAAAAACATTATATTGAAACGGGTTATTCACCATAGTCGTAAAGTTTTCCTTTCTTTTTCCAATACAATATCAAAACCAAACCAAACAACATACCGCCTACATGAGCAAAATGAGCCACATTGTCGATAGAAGTAAAACCTGAAATCAACTCTAATATACCATAAAACAAGACAAACCATTTTGCCTTAATCGGAATAGCGAAATAGAGATAGATTCTCGAGTTGGGAAACATCATTCCGAAAGCGAGGAGGATGCCATAGACAGCGCCGGAGGCTCCGACGGTAGTCATCAGGTTGAGATACTCGTCCATGGAAATAATGGTATTCCCCATGTTAACATTATCATAACCCTGCAATGTAGTAATATATTGTATATACTGAACCAATTCCTGTGTAAGACCTGCTCCAATGCCACACACAAAATAGAAAAGAAGGAAACGTTTGCCTCCCCAATAATTTTCAAGTGTATTGCCGAACATCCATAAAGCAAACATATTGAAAAACAGATGTGCAAAACTGCCATGCATGAACATGTAAGTAACAAGCTGAAAAGGTCTGAAGTCAGAAGCACCAATATAATGCAATCCAAGCATATCAGCAAGATCCATACCCCAAACCATTTCCATGGCAATAGTGGCAAGAAAAAACACACCGTTGATTATCAAAAGATTTTTAACAACATTAGGCAGTATTGAGAATCTTGTTGGTCTAAATTGGAAATTATCGTTCATAATATCAATTAAATCTTGTTTTTAATTCATCAGCAGTCAAAATGACATAAATCTTTTTGCCATTGGGAGCCACCTCAGGCACAGAGCAGGCAAACAAACTATCTACTATATTCTGCATCTCCTTTATTGTCAATGATTGTGATTCTTTAATGGCAATCTGAGATGACATGGTACGAGCAAGATTCAGTTTTCTATCAAACTGCAGATCATTCATATTTGTTTTATAATTCTCTAAAATCTTATCAATCAATGCTATGGCATCCATATCTTTAGAATCTGCCGGTGTACCGTTAATAATAAAAGTAGATACATTGACAGCATCAATTTGGAACCCCAATTTTTCAAGTTCAGGTTTCAATTCTTTAAGCAATGAAGCATCTTTGTTATTCAATGTCAAGTGCAAAGGGAACAATTCTTGTTGTGATGCACGTACTGAAGTCTCCATCTCCTTAAGATATTTCTCATACAATATTCTTTCATGAGCCAAATGTTGATTTATCACAAGGAGTCCTGATTTCATCGAAGTCACTATATAAGGTTGAAACTGAATATACAAGCTATCCGGAGTTTCAGTCGGGAGGCTTTCTTTCGTCAAAGGAAGAGAAAAGTCTTCATTTTTATTCAAATCATCATATAAAAGTCTCCAGTTATCGCCTTTGCTTTGATTTACAGGTTTAGTTTCCTTAAAAGGATTATATAAATCATTATAATTTATCTTAGGCTGTATAGGTGATATTTTTTTATCGCTGACCAAAGCAAAGTCTATGCCTGTCTCATTAGGATTATCGGTAAAATCAATAGTAGGCGACAAATTGAATTGTCCAATCGCCTTGCGCACGGCAGAATGCATTATGGCATATATCAGTTTGACATTTTGGAAGTTGACTTCTGTTTTCGTAGGATGTATATTGATATCTATCTCTTTAGGGTCTATTTCAATATTCATGAAATATCCCGGAAAACAATCCTGAGGTATCAATTCCTTATAAGCATTTTCCACAGCATGATGCAGATAAGAATGTTTTATAAAACGTTTATTGACAAAAAAATACTGTTCACCTCTTGTTTTTCTAAGAAATTCCGGTTTCACCACAAAACCTTTTATGGAGACGTTTTCTGTTTCTTGTGAAACAGACAAAAGTCGTTGGTCATAGTCTTTTCCCATCAACCCTACTATACGTTGTTTCAGAGAGCCTTTGTTAAGATGATATATTTTTTTGTCATTGCTTGTCAACGTAAAAACGATATCAGGGTGCATCATGGTTATTCTGAAGAACTCTTCTGTAATATGGCGCATTTCTGCCTCGTTTGTTTTCAAAAAGTTACGTCGAGCCGGTACATTAAAAAACAGATTTTTCACTGTAAAACAGCTACCTTTGGACATAGGTTTAAGTGTCTGGTCTTTAACCAAGGAGCCTTCTATCAGCACTTTGGTGCCGAGTTCATCTTCTTCGCGTCGAGTCATCAACTCCACCTGTGCCACAGCCGCAACACTTGCAAGAGCCTCACCGCGGAATCCCATGGTCCTAATGGCGAACAAATCGTTTGCTTCTTTTATCTTTGATGTGGCATGACGTTCAAAACAAAGGCGTGCATCGGTATCAGACATGCCGCAACCGTTATCCACAACACATATCATAGTTCGTCCTGCATCTTTGACAATGACGTCTATCTGAGTAGCACCGGCGTCAACAGCATTCTCCATCAATTCTTTAACGACAGAAGCAGGACGTTGTACCACCTCCCCCGCAGCAATCTGATTGGCAACAGAATCCGGTAATAACTTAATTATATCAAGAGACATAGTTTTAACTTCAATAATGCTATTTGGCACTCAACTTAAAAAACATGTTGACAAAATTTTCCACCAATGGAGTTGCCAATATAAAATACATAAGGAGAAAAATAATGACGAAATACACTAAAAACCTTATCCTTTTATAACGAGCACCCGGTTTTTTCATCTTGTCATCTTCATCAGATGTTCCCCAAGAAGAACGCATCTTAAGTCTAAGTTTCTCACGGTCAGATAATTGAGCGTCAGCACCCAACGCCGCTTTTCTTTTCTCCCAAGCCTCTTTCTCAGGATCATAATACCGCGGCTTATATTCGAATTTACGTGGTTCAGGTCTGTGAAATATATAAAACATATATCTATTATTTTAGTCCACAAAGATAAACATTTTTTTGTATTTTTGCTCCCGTTTTAAATCCTTTTTATGTTTTAACATCATTTATTCATCAACATCATGCTGAAAACATGTCCAAAATGCAATAAAATATTTGATTGTCAACATAATAGCACTTGCTGGTGTTGTCACTATACTTTACCGGATTCAATGAAAGAATATTTACATGCCCACTATGATGATTGCATTTGCGAATCTTGTATGTTAAAACTACTTTCTAAATTTTCATGAATTATGAGAAATTTGTATTTTGTATTTTTATCTTTCATTCTGCTTTTATCATCATGTAGTAACAATAATACAGAACAATCTGTAAATGAGAAAGTTGACAATAATAATTTAATGTATTACTCTAAACTTATTCATTTAGAAAAATATAAAGAAGGGTATGTTGTTGACATTAAAAATCCATGGTTAAAAGATACGCTTCTCGGTCATTTTTACATATACCCTGACAGTTTAGAATTACCGGAAAATCTTGAAAATAAAACTGTAATACGTACTCCTGTCAAATCCGCGGTGACATATTCATCCACACAATGGTCTGTATTTTTAAAACTTAATGAAATATCTCGTGTCAAAGGCATATTGGAGAGCAATTATACCAACAATAAAACCATAAAACAATTGGTTGCAGACGGCAAAATAACAGATGTGGGATCGGAAATAAACATAGATATAGAAAAAATCATTCATTTACAACCAGATATAATATTATATACGCCTTATCCAAACTCTTATGAAAATGTTTTGTCTTTAACAAATGCCATAGCATTTCCTTTCGCCGATTATCTTGAAAACGATCCTCTTGGACGTGCCGAATGGCTCAAAATAATCGCTGTAATTGTCGGAAAAGAAGATGTTGCAGAACAATGGTTCAATGGCATTGTAGAACGTTATAACTCATTAAAAAACAAATGTTTAGACATTAATGACAGACCTGAAGTTTTTTCCGACCTTCCTTTTGAAGGACAATGGTATGTTCCTGGAGGAAATAGTTATATCGCCACATTATTCAATGATGCCGGAGCCAATTATGTATGGAAAGACAACCAATCCTCCGGAAGTGTACCAATCGACTTTGAATCTGTACTTGTCAAAGCCGCTCATGCCGATTTCTGGCGTGTCATGAACTCTACAAATACACCTTTTACATACGATAAATTATTGGCAGAAAACGAGTTGTACAAACTTTTCGATGCTTTCAATAAAAAACAACTCATAGTTTGCAATATAAAAGAGACAGAGTATTTCGAACATTCACAATATCAACCTGATATATTGTTAAAAGATTTTATTTATCATTTTCATCCTGAAATGATAGAAAAAGATTACGAACCGGTATATTATAAACTATTGAAATGAGGATCAATATCATAAAAATATCCGGAATAATAATATTGGGAATTATACTATTCATTCTCAACATATTCATAGGTTCAGTCATGATACCCATAGATGAACTTGTGGAAATATTTATAAATCAATCAAACAAGATGCATCCTATTTACACCATTGTTTACAACTATCGCATGCCGCAATCTGTCACAGCGTTATTAGCCGGTGCGGCACTTGCAATAGCAGGACTTTTGATGCAGACATTGTTCCGCAATCCGCTTGCAGACCCCTCTATGTTGGGAATCAGCAGCGGTGCGGGTCTTGGCGTCGCAATGGTGGTACTTGTCTCCGGTCTTATCACCGGTTCTGCCATGTCCACGACAATATGGTTTCCAACCATAGGCATTTCTCTATCAGCATTTTTAGGTGCTATCGCCGTTTTATTCGTCATCATGTCATTTGCCAACAGAGTGCGAAATATGTCAACATTGATAATAATAGGACTTATGATAGCCTATCTCACCGGTTCCATTACCGATATCCTTAAATATTTCAGCAACAAGGAAGATATTCATGCATTCGTGATATGGGGACTCGGCAGTTTCTCTGCAGTAGGCAGTTCAAAACTGCTAACTTTCAGCATCATTGTGATAACAGGTATCATCATGGCTTTTATTTTGTCGAAAAATCTTAATATAATGCTTCTCGGTGACAGTTATGCCGAAAATTTAGGACTCAACATCAAAAGAAACAACATCATGGTAATACTCATTTCCGGATATCTCACTGCTGTAGTGACAGCTTTTTGTGGTCCCATTGCTTTTATTGGTCTTGCCGTGCCTCATATAGCAAGATTTCTTTTCAGAAGCAGCGATCATAGGATTCTGATACCTGCAACAGCACTGATAGGTATGGATCTTGCTCTGTTTTGCAATATAATAGCGAGATTACCGGGTTTGGAAGGCAACCTTCCTGTCAATGCCGTGACAGCCCTGATAGGTGCTCCCGTCGTGATCTGGGTCATTTTCGGCAAGACACCAAAACATGAAGAACAATGACAGAGACAATATTAAAAACACGCGATTTATCGATAGGTTATGGCAAGAAAGTACTTAACAACGCCATAAACGTCACTTTGGAAAAAGGTGATTTCACGGCCCTTATAGGTCCTAACGGAGCCGGTAAATCAACACTATTCAAAACCTTTTCCGGTACAATAAAACCTATTGATGGCGACATTATCATGTTTGGAAAAGATATCAAGTCTTACACCCCCAAAGAACGTGCATCCTTGTTGTCTATAGTATTGACTTCACGTCCGGATGAAATGTTTATGAAAGTGTACGATGTAGTGAAAGCAGGCAGATTTCCATACACGAACCTGTTCGGAAAACTTCAGGAAAAAGATAGAAATATCATTGAAGAATCACTTGAAATAATTGGCATTATAACATTGAAAAACAGATATTTTAATACTTTAAGCGATGGTGAAAAACAAAAGGTTATGATAGCAAAAGCCATAGCTCAGGATACTCCTCTGATACTACTTGACGAACCCACATCATTTCTTGACTATCCAAGCAAGATAGAATTGTTCAATATCATGAGAATGCTCACTGAAGAGAAAAGAAAAACCATATTGTTCAGTTCACATGATTTGGAATTGTTGTTACGTTACACAAAAAAACTTTGGATTCTGTCGCCTGAGAAACCGTTTGTATCCGGGACACCGGAAAGCATGATCAACAACGGCATTATAAAAGACTATTTCAACCTTAAATCAAATGAATATCTAATGATATGAAACTCAGAATATTAATAATAACAACAGCATTAATCATGATAATGACATCATGCAAAGAAAAAGCAGACCTTATTTTAATTAATGGCAACATTTACACTGTTAACGACAATTTCGAGAAAGCTACAGCCTTTGCGATAAAAAACGGCAAGTTTGTTTGCATCTCGAATGACAATGATATTTTAGAAAAATATACAAGCGATAATATCATTGACATTGAAGGCAAAAGTATTTATCCGGGATTCATTGACGGACATTGTCATTTTGCCGGATACGGAGAAAACAAAGTGCGTTATGCCGATTTGCGCAACTGTCATTCATTTGATGAGGTTATTGAGCGCCTGAAACGGCATCAAAGCGATTCGGAATGGCTTTTGGGTCGCGGCTGGGACCAAAATCTTTGGGAAGAAAAGGTTTTTCCAAACAACGAGATGACAAACAGCATTTTTCCGGATAAAAAAGTACTATTGACTCGAATTGACGGACACGCTGTTCTCGTATCTGACAACGTAATCAGCATGATGGATTTTGATAATGAAAATATTGACAACAATCAGATTGTCAAAGATAAAGATGGCAATTGCACCGGCATTTTACTTGACAATGCAGCCGATATGGCTAAAATGCTCGTGCCTCCTTTATCAAAATCAGAAAAAATAAAAGCATTGGAAATAGCGGAACATGATTGTTTTGAACTTGGACTTACAGGTGTCACTGATGCCGGATTGGACATAGAAACAATAGAACTTATCGACAGTCTTCAAAAATGTGGCAGTATAAAAATGAAAATCAATGCGATGATAAATTCCGACGATGTAACCATGGATTATTTCATGAATAAAGGTGTTGTTTGCAAAGAACGTCTCACGGTGCGTTCTGTCAAAATATATGCAGACGGTGCATTGGGCTCGCGTGGAGCCAAACTACTTGAACCTTATCAAGATGCTCCTGACACCGACGGATATATAGTTTTTAATGATGACTTTTACGACAATGTATGCAAAAAGGCATACAACAATGGTTTTCAAGTATGTATCCACGCCATTGGCGATGGAGGCGTGAGAAAATCCATAGATATTTACTCCAAATATTTAAAAGGCCATAATGACCTCAGATGGAGAATAGAACATTCTCAGATAGTACATCCTGATGACCTGAGTCGTTATAATGAATACAACATCATACCTTCCATTCAGGCGACTCATTGCACTTCAGACATGCCATGGGCAGAAGAAAGACTTGGAGACCGAATCAAGACAGCATATATCTACAGGGACTTGCTTAAACAAAATGGTTGGATTATCAATGGTACAGATTTTCCGATAGAACAAATAAATCCTCTATACACTTTTTATGCATCTATATCACGTAAAAACATTAACAATAAAGATATTAAAGGCTTTAACTTAGAAAATGCTTTAAGTAGAGAAGAGACATTGAAATCAATGACATTATGGGCAGCAAAAGGGTCTTTCGAAGAGGAGTTCAAAGGCAGCATAGAGTGTGGTAAATATGCCGATTTTGTAATTTTGGAAAAAGACATTATGACAATAGACGAAGACGAAATACCATACGTGAAAGTAAACAAAGTATTTATTAATGGTGAATGTGTAAAACAATAAAATATCATGAATAAAGACAAGTATATTTACGAGCTTATATTAAAAGTAAGAGATTACGAATGTGATCAGCAGGGCATTGTCAACAATGCGAATTACCAGCATTATGCTGAGTTTGCAAGACATGAATTTTTGGAACAGGAAGGCATTAAGTTTTCAGACCTTCACGAGCAAGGCATAGACCCTGTTGTCGCGCGCATTACATTGTCATACAAGACACCATTACGCGGAGGCGATAAATTTGCATGCAGATTATACATGAAAAAGGAATGCTTGAAATACGTGTTTTATCAAGACATATACAGATTGCCTGACAACAAGTTATGTTTAAAAGCAGTTGTAGAATGCGTATGCTTGATAAATGGCAAGATGAAAGAGTTTAAAATCTTTGATGACATATTCGAAAAATATAATAGACAACAGTAAGTTCAACAAAATAATATTAGCATTTTTACGTTTAACAATAATAACAACCTCAATTTTTAATGGAAATTATTATCATCCTTGCGCTGATACTGCTTAACGGACTGCTTTCCATGTCAGAAATAGCCCTAGTATCAGTAAGAAAAAGTAAATTGGAAGCAGAATTGAAGAAGGGTAACAACAGTGTTAAGACTCTTTTCAACCTTATCGACAAGCCGGATCATTTTCTGTCAATGATACAAATTGGTATTACCTTGATAGGTATATTGACAGGTATGTTTTCCGGAGAATCCATAGCCGACAAACTTGGCGAATATCTGACAAGATTCAATATCTCTCCGGGGGTGGCTCTCAACATCGCCAAAACAATAATCGTTGTCATAGTGACTTATCTAACACTTATTTTAGGAGAACTCGTTCCAAAAATAATAGGAATGAACCGTTCCGAAAGCATAGCCAAGATTGTCGCAAAGCCAATCAAACTATTGTCTGTGATAGTTTCTCCCATAGTTTGGATATTATCGAAAAGTACCAATGCAGTGGTAAAACTTCTCGGTATCAAGAATAATGAAAACAAAGTTACTGAGGATGAAATAAAAGCTATTGTTAATGAAGGGTATAACGGAGGTGAAGTACAAGAAATGGAACGCGATATCGTGGAACGTGTCTTTCATCTCGACGATCTTTCTGCTTCGTCGGTAATGACTCATCGCAACAATTTGGAATGGATAGACATCAATGACGATTTGGACAGAATACTTACACATACTGCAAAGACAATGTTCAGCATCTACCCTATCTGCAACGGTTCTCTTGACAATATCATTGGTGTAGTTTATCTAAAAGATCTATTCAGATTAAACCTTGAAAATAATTTATCTTTAAAAAGCATCATAAAACCATGTAATTTCATTCCTGAAAACAATAGTTTATATAGAGTTCTTGAATCTTTTAACAGTCAAAATGTAAAATACGGCATTGTCATAGATGAGTATGGAACCATCAACGGCATAGTGACATTGAAAGACATTATGGAAGTATTGTTTACCGAAGTATTCGAGGAAGATGTCAATCATCACGTAATACGACGTTCAGACGGCACTCTGCTCGTTGACGGACAGTTGGCATTTTACGATTTCCTCAATATTCTTGATATTGAGATTGACAATGAAGACATGCAATACAATACCGTCGGAGGTCTCGTATTAGATATTTTAGAGCATATTCCTACTGAAACAGAAAAGATACATTGGAAGAATTATACTATTGAGGTATTGGACATGGATGGAGCAAGAATAGACAAGTTGTTGGTTACCAAAGACAAGTCCGAACAGCAAGATTCCATTTGAAGCAAATGCCGTTTTTTGTCAACTCCGCCAGCATAACCGGTGATGTTATTATTGGCACCCACTACTCTATGGCATGGAATAATCAAAGAAACAGGATTACGTCCAACAGCAGCGCCTACAGCACGTGCCGACAAAGAAGTAGTCAGACCGAGTCTTTTCGATATTTCGCCATAGGACATCGTCGATGAATAAGGGATTGTTTTTATTATATTCCAGACCATCTCTTGGAATGTTGTACCTGAAGTTTTTAATGGAGGGACAAACTTCGGAATATTGCCGGAAAAATATATATCAAGCCAGGATATGGTATCTTTGAAAATAGGAAGATTTCTACGCTCAGGTCTTTCACTCAACGTTGACCCATAATATTTCTGTCCTTCAAACCATAAACCTACAAGATACATTCCATCACTCGCCATTACGATGTCCCCGAGAGGAGTTTTGCAATTATTTGTAAATAACCCATTTTTATCCATTATGACACCATTGTTTCAGTGCAAAAATAATCATTACATCCATATTATACAATATCAAAACATACCATCGACAATAATTTTTTTCTAAAATTGTAATTTTTATGGAGATTAATCTAAAAAAATCACTATATTTGTAAATTGTAATGTACAACAGATATAGAATAATTTACTGTTTTGTAAAAGATATAGTTATGTTAAAAAAGATTCGAGTCACATTGGCATGGCTTTTTTTTCTTGCCATCACTCTATTGATTTTAGACTTTAGCGGTATCATGCACAATTATTTAGGATGGCTTGCCAGAATACAATTGTTACCTGCCATATTGTCTCAGAGTATTGTTATTGTCATAGCATTGATATTGCTTACGTTATTACTCGGACGGTTTTATTGTTCCATTATTTGTCCTTTAGGAGTGTTTCAGGATTTATTCTCATGGATAGGCGGAAGAGTTAAAAAGAATCGTTTCTCATACAAGCAGGGGAATAAAGCAGTAAGATATATCATCTTGCTTATCTTTATCTTGCTTATGGTTTTCGGAATAAACTCCATTGCAGTATTAATAGCACCATACAGTGCTTATGCAAGAATAGCATCCAATATTTTTGCTCCTGTATATCAAGGAATTAATAACATTATGGCATATTTTGCGGAACGAGTTGACAGTTATGCCTTTTATACCAAAGAAATATGGATTAAAAGCATACCAACCTTCATCATTGCCGTCATCACCTTCATCATTATCGTGGTGGTGTCTTGGAAAGGAGGACGTGCATACTGTAATACTGTATGTCCAATAGGTACATTTTTGGGGGTTCTTTCGAAATTTTCATGGTTCAAAGTTAACATAGAGGCGGATAAATGCAATAAATGCGGATTATGTGAAAAAAATTGTAAATCTTCCTGCATTGACAGTAAAAATCATGTTATAGATTACACACGATGTGTAGCATGTATGGAATGTATCAACAAATGTCATCGAGGAGCTATCAGTTTCTCGCATCAGAAGAAACAGGAAGATAGAACTGAATCTTGTGTTGATGAGTCACGTAAGACTTTTCTTGCGACAATGGCAGTATTGGCGACAGGCACAGCCATCAAGGCTCAGGAAAAAATTGTCGATGGAGGACTTGCCGTGCTTGAAGACAAGAAAATACCTGAGAGGAAGAACAAAATCAAACCAGCCGGTTCCCTCAGCAACAAAAATTTCGCGCAACGCTGTATAGGATGTCAATTGTGTGTTTCTGCATGTCCCAATAATGTATTAAGACCATCGGCGGATTTGATAACACTGATGCAACCTGAGATGTCATACGAGCGAGGATTCTGTCGTCCTGAATGTACTGCATGTTCCGAAGTATGTCCCACAGGAGCCATCATAAAGATTGACAAACTTGAAAAATCGTCCATCAAGATAGGACGTGCAGTGTGGATAGGACGCAACTGCGTGCCGCTTACTGATGGAGTGGAATGTGGCAACTGTGCAAGACATTGTCCTGCGGGAGCCATTCAAATGGTGCCTTCCGACCCTGAAAACACCTCATCTGTAAAAATACCCGTGATAAACGATGAGAGATGTATAGGTTGCGGCTCATGTGAATACAGATGTCCTGCAAGACCTTTCAGTGCAATTTATGTAGAAGGAATAGAACAACACAGAACAATATAAAATCAAGAAAAATGAGTGACAACAATATATCGAGAAAAGACTTCTTAAAAGTTTTGGGAGTTGGAGCTGCCGGTGCATTGGTGATGAATAGTTGCAAAGACAGAAACGACAGTCGTTCTCCATTAGTATTTTCTGAAAATGCCAATATGGGAGAAATAACATACCGCACCAACAGACACAGTAAGGACAAAGTCTCTATTTTAGGCTTCGGATGCATGCGATTCCCAACTATACCGGATCCAAATTCAGCCAATAACAATATCGTTGACCAAGAGATGGTTAACAAGCAGGTGGACTATGCAATGGAACATGGCATCAATTATTTCGACACCGCCCCGGCCTACTGCAGAGGCACATCGGAAGGAGTAATAGGGAAAGCACTGAAACGGTATCAAAGAGACAAATTCTTCATTGCAACGAAACTATCCAATTTCAGCCCCTCGACATGGAGCAGAGAGGCTTCATTGAATATGTATCACAACTCTTTCAAAAATCTGCAGGTAGAATATATAGACTATTATCTTTTGCATTCTGTCGGCAATTCAAGCCAGGATGCAGACGGATACAATACATTCAAGAAGAGATATATTGACAACGGTGTTCTTGATTTTCTGTTGGAAGAAAGGAAATCCGGAAGAATACGAAACCTCGGCTTTTCATTTCATGGTGATGTAAGAGTTTTTGATGAATTGGTGGGAAACAATGATAAATATCAATGGGATTTCGTACAGATTCAGATGAATTACGTCGATTGGAAACATGCTCATGATATCAATCCTGTCAACATTAATGCAGAATATTTATATGAAGAATTGACTAAACGCGACATCCCAGTCGTTATCATGGAGCCGCTTTTGGGAGGTCGTCTTGCCAATCTTCCGGATTTTCTCGTGGCACAGCTGAAACAGCAAAAACCAAACAACAGTGTGGCTTCGTGGGCATTCCGATTTTGCGGTAGTTATCCCAACGTTCTTACGGTACTGAGTGGCATGACTTATATGGAACATCTGCAAGACAACACTAAGACATATTCCCCACTCGAGCCATGTTCAGAAAAAGAATTAGCACTTCTCGAACAAATTGCGGAGACATACCTTAATTACCCAATAATACCATGCACAAGTTGTCAATATTGCATGCCATGCCCGTACGGAATCAACATCCCTGAAATTTTCGTCCATTACAACAAATGCGTCAATGAGGGCAACATCCCTGAAAAATCAAGAAGCGAGAACTATGACAAGGCAAGAAGAGCCTTTTTGATAGGATATGACAGAAGTGTCGAGAAATTCAGACAGGCTGACCATTGCATAGGCTGCAGACAATGTGAGTCGCATTGTCCTCAAAGCATAAAAATATCGGAACAACTGCATCACATAGATCATTTGGTTGAACAATTGCGGCAAAACAATATCCTTTGAAGTTAAACTTAATTTCATGATGAAAGGATATTATATTTTCTTTAATCAAAGACACCATTACATCTAATAAGAACAGGTGGTGTCTTTGTCATAAAAACAGACAATTATAAAAATAATGTTTTACTTGCAATGTATCGATAAAACATGTAATTTTGCAGTGCTTTATCCGAAAGGGAAAAGTTCTGTGACAGAATGCCGGTGTAGCTCAGTTGGCCAGAGCACGTGATTTGTAATCTCGGGGTCGGGGGTTCGAATCCCTCCACCGGCTCTTTTATATTAACATCAGATAGAACAATCATTTTGATTGTTTTTTTATTATATGACAGACATAAAGCATTTTTATATAGACAAAGGAGAAGGACAACCATTGATATTATTACATGGTAACGCTGAAGACCACACCTATTTCAAGCATCAGATAGAGTTTTTCTCCGAGAAATGCCGAGTCGTGGCAATTGACACAAGAGGGCACGGAATGACAGAGCGAGGCAACGCTCCTTTTACACTGAAACAATTTGCAGAAGATTTAAGAGATTTTATGGATGTGAAATGCATTGACAAAGCCGACATTCTCGGATTTTCCGATGGTGCAAATATTGCATTGGAATTTGTTCTGAAATACCCGGAGAAAGTCAACAGACTGATCCTCAACGGTGGTAATTTATATCCTCATGGTGTCAAAAACAGAATACAACTACCGATAATAATAGCATATACAATAAGCAAACTTTTCAAAAAAAGGAATATAAAAGCCTTACGCAACAATGAAATGTTGGGTCTGATGGTCAATTATCCAAATATCAAGCCGGAATCTTTAAAGCAGATAACACATGAAACACTTGTTATTGCCGGAGATAGAGACATGATAAAAGACAAACACACAAAACTGATATTCAACAGTTTGCCGAATGCAGAATTGAAAATTATCAAAGGAAATCATTTTATCGCAAGCAGCAATTACCAAGAATTCAATACTGCTGTGGCAGAGTTTTTACATTATTAAGATTTTTTATAACGCCACAGTTGCCAGCTATTGAAAACATTCTGCCATACTGAATACAATGCCGGGAACAGGGATGCCAAGGGATTGAGATAAGTCGTTGCCATCCAAATGCCTATAGCAGTATTTTTCTGTCCCAAAAGTTGACCGCCAGCTACGACATCACCATAATGTCTGCCAAGTCTTCGTCCAACACTGAATTGTATCACACAGAAAATCAGAGAAAACACCGCAATCCATAGTATTATGTCCAAATCATCCTTTTTACTCAACATCAAAAAGTCTATAGTTTGTCCTATGGTAATACACAACGCCATTGCCCATAGATAAAATGATAATCCGGAGAATTTGGCAATCCTGTCACTTCCTTTTTTAAAATACTGTTCCAATATCCAAGCCACAAAAAAAGGCAATGCAATCACACTACCTATTTTTTTGAGTACAATCAAGAAAGAAGTCCAAAAAGGCATATCTTGATGTACACCAATGAAAGAAAAATATATTGGAGCCACGACAGCGACCATAAGATTACCCATAATGGCATAAGTGGTAAGTGTTTCTTTGTTGGCTCCGAGCATTCCGGCAATGACGACTACAGAAGCCGCCACAGGACACAGGACACCAACAAGTACACTTTGAGCTACTATTTCATCAAATCCAAGCAATTTTAAGATAAAATACATTCCAATGCTCACTGTTATCTGAAACAGCATCAGACAAATATCCATGAAACACATCCTCAGATTTTTTAATTTTACTGCCAAAAAATTCAAAAACAGGATACAAAACACCAAATATGGCACCACTACTTTCAAAACCGCACAATATTTGTGAAAAAACAAGCCAAATACAATGGCAATTGGAAGAATATATGGTCTAATTTTTTTCATCTTTACTATATCAAACCGATTATCAACATGATACAAATCATAATCATGTCAACGATAAAGGTTGCAAAATTATTAAATATAAAAGATTAAATCAAAAGAAAGAGTAAATTATTTCTTCCGGAAATAACAAATAAGGTGTACCAAATTTTCTCTTTGATACACCTGTAATAAAACTATTCAGATTAATTCATTATCTTCTCACAACAAGTTTTCCTGTCGATGTTTTTCCCTCGTTATACATCTTAACAACGTACACTCCATTGTCAAAATCCGTCACATCGATTTGTCTTGATCCATTCACAGCACCAGAAAACACTTTGTTACCAAGCATATTATAAATCTCCACATTTTCGACATCTTCAGATTGAATCATAAATGAAGAAGATGCAGGATTGGGATAACATATTAATGAGAGTTCATTTTCCTTCACACAGGTAGTGTTTATTTCTTCATAAGAATATATATAATCGCAAACATGAACCAGTTGTTGAGCCTCATTTTCAAGATAATATTTCTCAGATACGACAGCATTTGTCATATAAGGAAATACAGGAAATTCATTTTCCGGGTTCTCATACAAAACGACATTTTCAATATTGATATTAAAATCGTAATTATATTCGCTTTTTTCAACCACGACACCGTTATTTATCAATTCATGGACGATGCAGTTACCGTATTCGTCGTATGTCCAGCGGTCGGTTGATGAAGGAGCCCAATAGGAACCCATCCAATATGAATCAGTACATGACACTTTGTTACCTTGATTGTCATATTCATAATCTATTTTCCAACTATTTTGGAAAGCACCAGAGAAATCCTGGTCATAGCCGATCTCTTGAACAACATTATTATCTTCATTATAGGTAAGTTCACACTTCTGAAATATTCCGCCGGCGAAATCAAGTTCCCAATAAACCATATTGCCGTTGTCGTCATAAGAATAATAATATGTGCCACCCAACTCAAAAGTACCACTAAAGTTATTGTAATTCTTACGTGTTATCTTTTGATTCAAATCATTATAGCCATATTCAATATAATTAACGAAAACATATTCTCCTTCAATATATTGGTGTGTCTCAAGTTTTATCAGATTGCCGTTGTCATCATAAAACACGTATCTGTCATAGGAAGGCTCTCCCTCCTCAAAAAACTCGATCATTCCAACATGAAAAGATTCATCGATTTGGTAGATTACATTTTCAAAGTCATCACTTGCTTTTACATTGCTTAAATAATAGTTATAATTTGTTTGTGCAAAAACGGGTATGGCAAACAAAGCCATCATCATGAATAAGTAAAGTTTCTTCATATTAATGATATTTAAATTTTAGCAAATTTACAAAAAATATTAATATCACAAATTTTTTGCATCGATTTTTATCATTTGCCACCTCAAAATATTAGATTGATTTATGACTATGTAAACATGTCAAAACGACGGCAGATATCACAACAAAATAAACTTTAAAAGATAATTTACAAAAACAAGACATAAGCAAAAAAATATTATTTTTACAAAAAATTTTGAAAATGAAATGTAGAACTAAAAATGACTATGGTTTGCCTTTAGAAAAGGCATTAAGCAAACAAATTTATGATGCTTTACAGGGTGAAGTTGTTGAAAATATTATTGAACTTGCCAAGATACCGAGTTTCGACAACTATCATAGAAGCATATTAGAAGGTCACAGTTTTAAAGTTGAAGAAGAAACTCTGCCTCGATATTACAAAATTTTCAATGAAATAAAAGACAAACTTAAATTTGACAAACCTGTAGATTTCTATATCACAGGAGATTCCTCTGTCAATGCCTTTGCCATTGCTTCACAAGGAGAAGATCCCAACATTATCAATGTAAATTCATCACTGATTCAACTGATGACGGAAGACGAGTTGCGTTTTGTGATAGGACATGAGATGGGGCATCTTATCAATGAAAATGCAAGTCTCGTAAAATTGATTGAGTTTATTTATCCTGAAGGTTCTTATCCGCCTGTTACATTACAATACAAAATCAGGTTGTGGCAACAGTTGTCGGAATTGGTAGCTGACAGATTCGGGTTCTTTGCCATGCCTGACATTTCCGTCTGCATCTCAGCATTTTTCAAGATGTCGTCAGGACTTGATTTTGAAAAAATGCAGATGAATGTAGAAGTATTGCTTGAAGAAAACAACAAAAGGTTAGAATACTTCAAAAACGACAAAGGCATCAATTTTGCAACTCACCCAATAAATCCTATCAGAGTTCAGGCTCTCAACATGTTTTCAAAGAGTTCATTTTTTGTCAAAGGCGGAATGAACAAAAAGGAATTGCAGGCTGAAATGGATGAATTGATAAGCATTCTTTTGAAAATAAAAAGCAGCGAGTTAGATGTTTACATGTCGCAATTTATTGCAACTGCAGGTATTATCATTTCCAATGCAGACAACGGCATGCACATAAACGAATATGAGTTTATATTAAACGAACTTTCATGTTTCCATATTTTTCCAAAAGACTATCTCGAAACAATTGCGAAACTGGATGTCGGAAAACTATTTGAAGAGTCCGTAACAAAGATCATGCAGACTAATCCGGATGCGCGTGACAGCATGTTACAGTATATGATAGCTCTCGTAATGGCAGATAAAGAAATAAAGGCATCTGAAGTTGATTTGATTTTGAAGATTGCACAGAATCTTTTAGGATATCTTCCAATAGAAACAGCACAGATCTTTTCGCAGATGATAAGAGGCAACTACACTCCTAATCTCAATTCATTGTGTTAAAGAAAAATCAAAACAAATCTCATCATTTTATAACTGCTATTATGATGAGGTTTGTTTCTTTTTACAAGATAACAGATACGAATAATTTTTTTTATTTTTTTATTTGCATTAATAAAAAAAGTAGTATCTTTGCACCCGAAAACGTTGGACTAGTAGCTCAATTGGATAGAGTATCTGACTACGGATCAGACGGTTGTGGGTTCGACTCCCGCCTAGTTCACAAAAGACCGTGATTACGGTCTTTTTTTATGTCTTTAAATGAAACAGAATTAAAAACATCAACAATTTTCGCTCAAGTTTTTGATGCGGGTTGCAACGTTGGCAACACTGTTATTTCTTCCATACAGTTTTTTCCCGGTTTCTTCATATAATTTTGACAATGAGTCTAACCTCTTCCCCATTTCTTCATATCTTTTAATAAACTCATCAATGCGCAGAAGCAATGTATTCACTTCCTCAAAAATCTGTTGCTGATTTTCGTTTTGAACAAACTGAGCCCAAACGATGTAAACTACGCGCAAAACGGCCATTAGATTTTGTGTTCCTGTAATAAAAACTCCTTTGTCGAATGATTCCTGCCATAAATTGACATCATTATCCATTGCCAACCGCAAAGCCGACTCGTTGGGAACATACATTATTACATAGTCCATAGTCTCTTTTGGTGCTTTAATATACATAGAATAATTCTTGTCGTATAATTCTTTAACATGTTTACGAAAACTTGAGAGATGAGACTGCAAAAAATAACGTCGTTTTTCTTCATCGACAGTATCGCAATAATCGGTATATGCCGTCAATGAGACTTTTGAATCTATGATAAGATCCTTGTTGTCGGGGAAATGCACAATTACATCTGGCATCATTCGTTTCCCATTATCTTCATTATAGACAGTATGTCCCCTGCTGTCGCGTATTAAACACTGTCTTTCATAATGCAAGCCTTCTTTAAGTCCTGCTTTCTCCAAGACAGTATCCAGCATCAGCTCACCCCAGTTTCCCTGGGTCTTAGAGTCGTTTTTCAATGCCTTAGCCAATCTGTTGGCATCATTGCCGATATCTATGGTTTTCTGCATCAGATTTTCAATAGCCTTCTCCAAACTTGCCTTATTCTCTGAATTGTTACGGATACTGTCAATCATAGTACGGTTCATGCCATCGATACTCTCTCTCAACGGTTTCAAGATAGCACCAATTTGAGACTCATTTTCCTTAGAAAGTTCAACACGTCTTTGTCTTAATAAGGAATCTGTCATCTTCTCGACCTCAAGTTTCAGTGTATTCAACTGATTTTTAAATTGTTCATTTTGTCTCTCCTTTTCTTTTCCCGACAGAGATCTTGTCATTTCAAGTTCCTTAGATAGGGCTGCATTTTTACTTTTCATAAAGAGGGCTGTAAAAAGGACGCCAAATAAAAAACATGCCACACCGCATAATATGTAACCAAACATATATTATGATTTAACAATTAACACTTCACTTGATGAATTTCCTTTTTTTACAAGTTGAATCTTGGCAGGCACTCTGTCCCTCAACATTTCCACATGTGATATTATCCCAACCTGACGACCCAGTTGATTAAGATTTTCCAAGACTCCCATCACCATGTCGAGAGAGTCATAATCAAGAGAGCCAAAGCCCTCATCAATAAACAACATGTTGACGCTGAAAGAGGTATCATTCAATGCAGCCAACCCCAAAGCGAGAGCGAGAGAAACAATAAATGTTTCACCGCCAGACAATGAACTCGCGACACGCTCAATACCACCCATATTCTTGTCAATCACCATAATAGCCCATGTATCCAAAGAATAAGAAAACTCATAGCGACTGCTGATTTGTTTCAAAAAAAAGTTGGAACGCTCAAGCAAGATTTTCAGAGTATATAACTGTGCCACCTGGCGGAAGTTGTTGGATTCAGTTGTGCCTATTGTATCAGCAAGATTGCGCCAAAGTGTGTACTCATCCTCTTTAACCTTATACAATTCCCTGAATTTCCGTACTTCATTTTTATTTTTGTCATTATTGTCGAGTTCCGATTTAATTCTCATCTTTTCTTCCACAATATCGGTATTCTCCTTTTGAAGACGTTCACTTTCATTTTTAAGAAAATCAACAGACATATCATCGGGCAATGTCATCAATTTATGATGTTTTTGTAATTCATTGTATTTCAATTTATAAGAATTTTCAGCCCTATTGAATGCATCTTCCTTATCTCGCAAATATCTCTCATATTCACTGATATTGCTGATATTATACAGAAAATCAAGTCTTTCAACATTGATATTCAATGTATTATTGTTTATAAAATCCATAATCAAAGAAATGCTCGATTCATATTGTCTTTTCTTTTCGCCAATAAAATCGACAGATGATTTCGTTTCATAATACAAAGTCGAAAAATCAGAAACAAGATTTCCTGTATCAAACGATGCCTTATCAGCAACATTTACAGGCCATTCAGACATTAAAGAAGTTATCTTTTCAATATAATCGACACACTGTCTGTTGATAGATTCATATTCTTCGATTTTATTACTGACAACATCATATTTCTCTTTAACCTTGATCCAATTATCTGCATTATCAGACAAAACATGAACATATTCGGACTCATCTCTCATCCATTCATCTAACCAGTTATCGTGTGTCAGATATTTTCCGGCTTCCAGAATCTTGCTATCAAACAAACTCTCTTTATTCACCATGTCTTTTTTTAGAGCATCGGTCTTGTTGGAAAGAATCTCGATATTCTTATTAATGTTGAGGATTTCCATTTCGATATTGTTGACTGCATGTTTTTTTTCATCAAGTTTAACACGAAGAGAATTAATATCGTTCTGTAAATTCCGAGCTAAAGATAATTTATTAAAAACATTTTCAGACTTGAGCTTATATTTATCCACCTCTACCCTGTGACTGTTTATCACATTTTTTATCTTTTCGATATCATAAACAGGTTTATTGTCGCATAAATCATCAAGTCTTTTTTCAAATTCCGAAAGATTCTTTTTATTAATTTTTAAGGTATCTTGCAAAGATTTCAATTCAGCCTCCATTCCGTTCTTTTCCTTAAGAGCGGCCAAATAAATATTTCTTGCATCATTTCTTTGTTTTTCTATGGTATCAAGTAAAGAATCCACAATGCGTTCATCTTTATACTTATGTTCGAGACTTCCGCAAAGAGGACATGGCTCACCATCTTTAAGTTTAGCCCTGTATTCTTTCATCCAATCTTCTGCCAGCACCCGCATGTTGTTAAAAATATTATCGACATTTTTAAATTTGTCTTCAGCCTGAACAAATTTGCTGCAAACATCCGGAAAAACAGATTCACAATTAAGTAATTCTTTCTCTTTATCAGATATTACATTTTTAAGAGTAAAATATTGAGTCAGTATATCGCAGATCTTTTCAAGTTTGGCAATTCTTTCATTCTTCTGTCTTATTGTATCATTAATATTTTTATACTCATTATTCAGAGAGTCAATATTAAAAGAAAAGAGTTCAGTTTCCTTTTGTTTCAAATTATCATTCAATAAATCGTATTCATCTGAAGATTTACGTTTCTCTTCCTCCTTAGAAACTCTCAATCCAATCTTGTCATTTTTGTCATTCGCATTGTCAGATATTTGTTTACTCAATTCCATGATACTTTTTTTGGCAGCAGATGCATCATTCAACAGAGCAATTACAAGTTTGATATTATTACAAAGAGACTCATCAGTTTCATGTTCCTTTATATAAACTTTCAATTTTTCCGATTCAAGCGAGAGACTGTTTTTTTGAATTTTAAAAGCATTAAAAGAAGACAACTGTTTCAAGAAACGAGACTTTAACATGTTTATCTTCTTTTCACAATCAAGGATTTCATTTTCCACTTCTTCAGAGCGTCTTTTAAGTTCTCTGAAATATTCAGTAGCCTTGTAATCCCGAATAATGTCGCGTGTCTTAATTGTCTCGTCACTATTCAGACAATTCCGTGCCTTTTCATATTGAGATTTATATTCCGACAGTTCATGCTGCAATTTCAGGAAGTCAGCCATCCACTTCAAAGCTGAATCATTTTCTTTGATTTTAACAGACAATTCTTGCAGCATCACTTCGAGTTGATTCAGTTTGACCACCAAATTGTTTTCTTCTTCCTCTGTGATAATTCGAGCATCGATGGTATCAAGACTTATCTTGGCATTATTTCTCTCCATCTCGGCTTTTCTTCTCTCTTCCTTAATGGCTGTAGCGATATGGGAATATATTTCTGTTCCTGTCAGAAGTTCCAATATTTCCGTCTGTTTATTTTTTTCAGAATTAAGAAATGTGCTGAACTGCCCCTGAGCCAAAAGGACAGAACGCAAAAACTGTTCATAATTCAAGCCAATAATACTTTTGATGGTATCATTAACAGAATTTATGTTATCAGCTATCACTTCTCCATCAATTTTAGAAAGCAGACGTCTGTTATTCATACTATATTTATCGTTGCGAGTTTTTCTAATTCTCCACAGCGCCACATAAGTCTGATTTGCCACAGTAAATGTCAGTTCCGCCTTACATTCCGAAGTTCCTTTTCTCAAGATATTAGCCGTACTGTTGACTTTCGACTGGCCATTTTCAATATATTCGGTGCTTGCTGTATTTTCATAACGAGGCGATTTATCAAACAATGCAAGAGTTATGGCATCCAAGATAGTACTTTTCCCGGTACCTGTTTCACCACAAATCAAGAACAAAGGTTCATGAGCAAGGATACCTTCATTAAAACAAATCTCCGCTTTTTCTATAGAGTTAAGATTTTCTATCGTTACCTTTTCTATCTTCATTATTTCTCTAATTTTTCCACTCTTTCACATATCTCTTTAAAAATCTTTTTCATAGCATCAGGCATAGGAGTATTATTTTTCTTCTCATAATACTCACAACCAATATCAAAAGGAGACAATGCCTTAAATTCTTCCAGACTGCGAATTTTCATATCACTTTCATTATCAACCAGGTCTTCAAAATATGTTTTGATAAGACAAAACATAGCATTTCGTCCATCGAATCTTTTCAACAATTCATATGTCTGATATTGATTAAGAGGCATTTCTGTAGCGACATGAAGTCTGACATAACATTTTTTATCCAAAATATCATCAAGTTGTGACATTACCTCCTGATAAGAATGTGCCTCTGCGAAAGTAGCAGGTTTATTTGGAAAATCTATAGTTGGAACAAGACTTTCGAGGTAATGCTCTGATATTTTGGTTGTATTATTTGAGATATCAACTACGGATACGGAATGCTTGTAATTCTCATCGAAAGACATGTTGAAAGGAGAGCCTGCATAGCGAGCATTTTTCAGACCTTTAATATATTGTGGGCGATGAATATGACCGAACGCCCAATAATCTACATTTTTAATCTCATTAAGACAAGTTGCATCAATGACTTCCTGCCCACCAATGACGCCATTGTCATGTCCTTGAATATCAGCTCCAAACAAAGGAAGATGCCCCATAGCCACAACAGGTTGCTCGTCATTATATTGCTCATGATTTCTTAAAAAATTCAATATATTTGAATAAAATGATGCAACACGTTCAGAATAAGCGGTATTGTTGCCATGTTGAGGATAATTGCCGGAATTAATAAAAGGTACAGCCAGGACCAGGCCGACAAGATTATTGTCTCTATGTATGGGAACTATCAATTTTGAAGCATTGAAAGGAATATCGCCATCAGGAATAAAATCCACAAAACCGACTACATGAACATTAAAAGCTTCGAACAACACTTTGGGAATCTCAATACGGGAAGGAGAATCATGATTGCCTGCAGTGACAACAATCTGCAAGTCGTCATCTACATGTGACAAATCCACTAATGTTTCATAATAAAGCCGTTGTGCTGCGAGAGAAGGCATTGGGTTATGAAAAATGTCACCGGAAACGATAAGAACATCAGGTTTCTCAATCTTTATCAAAGATTTAAGCTGTTCAAAAAAATATTTATGCTCATCATCTCTGTGATAGTTATAAAACACTTGACCAATATGCCAGTCCGCAGTATGTATTATCTTCATTATCAATTATGTTTTACAATCAAGGAATCATAAAAAGAAGCACCTGTCGCATAATAGCCGGATGCTTTAATCTTATATTTATCATCATCGGAGAACCAGGACACTATCACGCCATCATCATCATTTTTCACAATGAAACCGCCATCGACTTTCCAGTCAACCATCACCACATCTGTCATATCAATATAAAACCGTTTATCGGAAACATTCATAATGGCAGCCGGGTTATCCACTATGTCATCATAAAAGAAATCGCGTATCTCATTTTGTATCAAGTAGAAGTCGTCATTAAGTTTTCTATTGTAATCAAGATGCAAAGCATGTCCGCGGTCATGGAACACATTAAGTTTATGTCTCAATCCAATAGTCTCAGCCATATCATTGATACACTCAGAACCATAAATCATATTAAAGAAGAGTCTGTTCATTTTACCTATCAGATTAAAAGGATAATCATGATTTATAGGCAAGACAGAATCCGCATCGCCATGGAAAGAAATTATTGAAGCGTCAGCATTAGAAATTTGATTTATGTCATTTACGCCGCCCCACATATTGGCGACGCCTTTGATTTTAAAGTCAACATGCAAATTATTACCGGAAGACTCGATGTCTCCCAAATCGGGACCAAGCATTACCTTATACGAAGATCTCGGACGATTCTCGTTACGCATGAAAGCAATATTAAGAGCTATTATCGAGCCTGCGCTACTACCACCTACAAAGAGCAAAGAGGTATCTATTCCGTAAATATCAGCCTGATGTACCAAATAACGCATGGCTGCATGTCCATCTTGTGTTGCCTCATAAGCAGTACGTTCTATAGAGATGGCATTAGCTTTAAATCCCATCCTGTAATTTATGGAAGCGCATACATAACCCAATGATGCAAAATAATTACACCATTTTTTCATAGGCAATGAAGCCTTGTCTCCAATAAAAAAAGCACCTCCGTGAACAAGCATCAAAAGAGGTCTGTTTCTAAGAGTATCATCATCAGGCATATAAATATCCATCTTCAAATCTATTGATTTTTTATTTATTGCATCAAAGATACCTCGTTTCAACACATCTCCAATATTGACAGTTTCATCATTCATAGAATCCCAATATCCTCGAACATTACCATATATCACATTTTCTTTGACATTGACATCAAAACAGGGACGTTTGTATCTGCTGTCATCATATACGACAAATTCTGGTTCAATATATCTGTATATCTGGTATTGCTCTTTTTTATTCTTCCCGTTTGGAACATACCAACCCATGAATATATTTTTCCGTTTGTCATATTCATATTTCAATTTGACATTTTTATTATTATCCGGTAATTTTACATACATATTTCTCCTGTGCAAATTCAATTCAAAAGGCACCATTTCCATAACAGGTTCATCATCAATTTCATAAAGTCTCCCATCGAGATTAGGACCAAATATTGTATCAACCTTTAAATAATAACGAATTCCGTAAGACTGATCTGTAAAAACATAATCTCCTTTTTCTATTGGAACATCGATTTGTCTGTCACAAGACACAAAAACAAAAAGAAAGAATATTAAAATAAGATATAATTTCTTGTATATCATAGTAATTCGTATCATACGGTTTTTGTTGTAAATTTACAAAAAAAATGTCAATATGTCAAGAAAATAATTAAATTTGCCCAAACAAAATTATATATCATGAAAATCAGAACCATAATTTTATCGGCAATGATATTTTTATCATTATATGCCTGCAAGAATCCCATTCCTCAAGCCGATTATGAGGTTGTTCCGTTACCAAAAGAGATAAAAAACAATGAAGGACAATTTGTTTTAAACGGGAAAACCATAATTTCATATCAAAGTTCAAGACCTGAACTTAAAAATGAAGCAACTTTTTTAATGAATTATATTGAAGACATTACGGGCTTTGAGTTGAATGTCGTTGATAATGAAAATATTGTAAATAATGCAATCAATATAAGACTCTACAATGGTTTTAAGGATAAGGAAGCATACAAAATAACTGTTACTTATGAATCAATAAATATAGAAGCAAGTGATGCAGAAGCCGCTTTTCATGCCATTCAGACTATCAGAAAGAGCTTACCCGTCGGCTATGAGAAGCAAGACATAGCATTGCCTTGTGGAGAAATTTACGATTATCCTCGATTCGGGTACAGAGGTCTTCATGTGGATGTCAGTCGTCACTTCTTCCCTATCGATTCCATAAAAGAAATTATAGACATTATGGCTTTGCACAATCTGAACAAGTTTCATTTTCATCTTACCGATGATCAAGGATGGCGGATTGAAATAGATAAATATCCAAAATTGACAGAGATTGGCAGCATGCGATCAGGTACCAAAATAGGCAAGACTGATAAATTCGATACCATCCCACATGGTGGATTTTATACCAAAGAAGAGTTGAAAGATCTTGTAAAATATGCTGAATCCAGACACATTGACATAATACCTGAGATAGACCTTCCGGGACACACCTTGTCGGCACTCGCCGCCTACCCGGAGTTCGGCTGCACAGGAGGTCCTTATGAAGTATGGAAAGAATGGGGCATCACTGAAGAAGTGATATGTCCGGGCAACGAAAATGCCATGATATTCTTAGAAGATGTACTTGAAGAAGTGATGGAAATATTTCCAAGCGAGTTTATTCATATTGGCGGTGATGAATGTCCTCGTACAAGATGGGAAGAATGTCCAAAATGCCAAAACAAAATCAAAGAATTGGGATTGAAAGACGATGACAATCACACCGCTGAAGATTATTTACAGAGTTATGTCACCAAAAGGATGGAATCATTTATCGAAAATCACGGTCGCAGGATAATAGGTTGGGACGAGATTCTTGAAGGAGAAATAGCTCCAAACGCCACAGTCATGAGTTGGAGAGGAAGTATTGGAGGCATGGAAGCAGCCAAGATGCACCATGACGTCATCATGACACCTAACGACAGGCTTTATTTTGATTATTATCAGACACTCATGCCGGAAGTAGAACCTTTGTCAATAGGAGGCTACAATCCAATAAGAAAAGTTTATGATTATGAACCAATACCTGAAGAACTTACCCCCGAAGAGGCAAAACATATCCTCGGTGCCCAGGCCAATGTTTGGACGGAATATACCAACAACTACAGTTTGTTGTTGTACAGAATACTGCCTCGTCTGAGTGCACTTTCTGAGGTACAATGGTGCTTACCGGAGCAAAAAGATTACTATGATTATGTATCACGTCTTTATCGTCTCTCGAAATTATATGACTTGTATGGATGGAACTACTCTACATTCGTGTTCGACATCGATGCACAGATAGTACCTCAATTTGATGAGAAACGTATTGCCGTAATCTTGACAAAATACGGCGATGGAGACATTTATTATACTCTTGACGGCAAGACACCTACTGTCAACAGCACAAAATACACTGATACTGTTTACATAGACAAAAATTGTGACTTCAAAGCCATTCTGATAAGAGAAAACAGCAACGGCAACCTTTTTCATACCAATTTCGACTTCAGTTTATCCTCAATGAAACCTATCACACTGAAAACCATGCCGCACAAATCATATACTTTCGACGGTCCCAATGTACTTATCGACGGGTTGAGAGGCAGTATGAACTACAAAAGCGGCAGATGGTTGGGATTTTTCGGCGAAACAACAGATGCCACTATAGACTTGGAAAGTAAAATGACTATCAGCAAGTTGAAATTCAACTGCAACATCAATGTAGGAGATTGGATTTACAATGCCAAAAATGTTACTATACGTGTTTCCGATGATGGAGTCAATTTCAGAGAGATTGTAAACAAAGATTTTGATATTCTTCCATTAAGTTATCAGCCGGGAATATTGCCAATAGAAATAGATTTCGATGCTGTTGATACACGTTATGTCAACATTATCATTGAACCTTTCCAATTACCTGAAGAACATTCCGGATTCGGTTATCCGGCATGGATTTTCATAGATGAATTAGCAATTTATTAATTTTTATGTCATGAAAAATTTCTCGATACGTTTTGCGCAGCCATCTGAAGCAGGATTAGTTCTGGATTTTATTAAAAAACTCGCCACATACGAAAAGATGTTAGATGAAGTCGTTGGAGACGAGGCATTGATTTATGACTCTGTTTTTGTCAAGAAAAATGCTGAAGTAATATTTGCCTGTGAAGATAACGAAGTTATAGGCTTCGCCCTGTTTTTTCACAATTTCTCGACATTTGTCGGACGCAGCGGGCTCTATCTTGAAGATTTGTTCATACTTCCGGAGAAAAGAGGACTCGGATATGGCAAGGCACTACTGAAACATTTAGCAAAAATTGCAGTAGAACGGAATTGCGGGCGTTTTGAATGGGTATGCCTCGACTGGAACGAGCCTTCTATTAAGTTTTACAAGTCTTTAGGAGCCAAACCTATGGATGAATGGACCATTTACAGGCTCGATGGAGAACCATTAAAAAATCTTGCCAAAGACTGATAGTGACAACATGAATTAAAATTACCCCAAAAGCCTCAGTCAGACAATTGGAGTAATTTCATATCAATACAATAAAAATGCCTCCAATTGTTATTCCCGACAATTGGAGGCATTAAAATATGCAATGTCAAAATAGACAGACTACAAAAACTTATTCTATAAAGGTAACTTTATTTTCCAACTCTTTTAAAGTCTCCACATGACCATTTTTGTCAACATAACCCAAACCATTAACGAGCAATTCAATATTAGATCCGGCATTTAAGAACTCCAACAATGTATTCTTAACACAATACTCTGTTGCTATACCGCTTATTATCAAATCTTTGCCTACACAATCTTTAAGTAACACTTCATTTATGTCAACTGATTCGAAACCGGAGTATTGTTCTTCGTTGCGGGTACGTCCTTTTCTAAAAATATTCCTATTTTCGTCAGGACGGTTTGATGGATTGATGACATCTGTATAAAAACTTTTATGTATTTCAGCACCTCGTGTACCTTGAACACAATGAGACGGCCAAATGCCTCCTTCATTAATAAAGGAAGAATGGTCTGAAGGGTGAGAATCACATACATAAACGACTTTCTCATCAGGATGAGCATTGATATATTCAATCACTTCCGCCACGGCATTTTCAGCATTGCCGCATGCCATGGAGCCGTCGATAAAGTCATAAAGCATGTCAACCACAATATGGACAGGAGCCTGATGATTTTCTTTAAGGAAAGAATACTTCTCGCCATAATCGAGATGTTGTTGCAAAAAGTCATCAGGATATTCCACTTTATAATCCACGACTTTATCATTTTTGACAACAGGTACTATGTCAGGATTGATAAAGCCTCCATAAGGTTTAAGGTTGAGAGCATCATAACGTTCTTTCACTTCCTTATGAAGCACCGGATCGATTTTAACAGCATAAGTCTCCACAAGATTTTTACCAGCCTCATAATCGCCTTCCGACTTGATACGTTGAATCTCGGCAAGAAGTTCGCCAAATAAACCACGTAACTTTTCAAAATCGTTAATGACGAAATATGTCTTTCCGTCTTTGACTTTTTTCTCGATGACATTATCTTTCTTTCCGTGTTCGTAGCACCATTCAGAAATGAGTTTACGGTCTTGCATGTGAGATTCCGTGACATTCTTTCCAAGTTCGATACGGGCGAGTTGACTCAACAAGCCATTGCGTATAAAGCCGTAGTATTCAGCCTTATAACATTCTGAGTCAGGCATGATGCCAAGTTCCACAAGTTTTGGGTCGGCACAATAATAAAGACCGAACAAGTCGGCACGAGCCTCTTCGAGAGTAGAGCTGTATTCTTTCAAAGAATTAGGCAATGTAGTTGGCAGCAGTTGGCCGGAGCCATGTCCGAGACATTCATGCAAGTCGGTATGAACCACATCTGAATGGGCTCCATATTTTTTACAAATATCTATTTCTTCCTGAGAATAAGCAAATTCAGAGAGCACACTCTTGGGAGATTCGTTGGCTGCCTTGTCGTAAGCGTCCATCAGATTGGTTATTGTCACCGATTTAGAGCCATAGTCACGACGAATCCAATCGGCATTAGGCAAATTTATTCCTATGGGAGGAGAAGGGAAACAATCACCGGCCAAAGTCGTCACTATGATACCTTTGGCACTCACCCCTTTACATTCTTTTTTCTTAAAGCGCTCATCAACAGGAGAATTATCCTCAAACCATTGAGCATTCTGACTTATAACCGAAGAACGTTTTGTAGCGTCAAGATCTTTAAAGTTAACTACAGCTTCCCAAGTTGCCTTCATTCCCATCGGATCACCATAATCCTCAATAAAACCGTTGACAAAATCTATTCTTGAAACAGAATCCAACACCCATGCGATATTATATTCGTCCCATGTCTTAAGATCTCCTGTTTTATAATAGTCAATCAAAAGCTCGGTATATTTTTTTTGAGCATCATTTTCCGCCACTGCGTTAGCTTTTTCGAGCCAATACACTATCTTTTGCAAAGCAGGACCGTAAAGACCGTCCACCTTGTAAACCTCCTCTTTCAATACACCGTTTTCTTTAACAAGCCGACTGTTCAAACCATAGGAAATTGGTTGTGCATCGGCAGGATTCCTTTGTTCATCATAAAACTTTTCCACCTCCTGTTTGGTAATAAAGCCCTTATACATATTGACAGAAGAATTTACAATGATGTCATCTTCATTGCTTCTTCTTGTTTTGTACAAATCTTTATCAAAAATAACAGGAGTAATAAATGCCAGGAAATCATCTACCGTCTCATTTTTAGCAAGAGGCAGTAAAGATGTATCGGAATTTTTCACAAGTTCTGCAAAATATTCCTGAGAAATTTCCGGAAAGAATTTATCCTCCGCATAATGATGATGAATCCCGTTGCTAAAGAATACGCGCTTGGCATAAACGACGAAGTTATTGTAATCTTCGCAAGCGCGGTTACCGTTATAAGATTCAAGTATTGCCTCCAAAGTCTTACGAATTGTAAGGTTATACTTAAAATTCTGGTCAGCGATGATATCACGACCGCATTTTGCCGCCTCACCCAAATAGTACAGGTATTCTTTTTGCTGAAGCGTCAAACCGTCCCATTCAGGAATTTGATAACGCATGATTTTAATATCTGCGAACTCATCGACAAGATACTTAAAATCTTGATTTTGACAACTATCAGCTTGTTTCTTGGGATTAGAACAAGCAGTTAGCATTCCAAAAACAGATAAACACATGATTATTTTTTTCATTTTTTTAATGTTGTTACAGATTGCAAAAATAGTTAGAAATATTAAAGTTTTTACGCATATTTGAAAAAAGATTAGTATTTTTGTACTTTGAAAGAACAGAGAAAACAATTATTAACCAACAACGAGACAAAAATATGCAATATCAACAGCAAAATCAGGAAAATCCGTTAAAGAAATACACTCCTGTCATTATTATTGCAGGAGTTATATTATTGTTAATTATCTTTTGGAGCCGCATCACGGTAACAATACCGGCCGGACACGGAGGAGTGTTGTTCAGATTATTTGGCGGTGGTGTTGACACGAGCCGTACATACGAAGAGGGATTCCATTTCAAAGCACCATGGAACACCATGTACATTTATGAGACAAGACAACAGGAGATATCCGAAGAGATGAGTGCGTTATCATCCAATGGATTGGAAATCAAGATAGAATTTTCGACATGGTATCAGCCGCAGTGGGAAGATCTTGGAGTATTACATGCCAAAATAGGAACAGATTATCTGTCTAGAGTCGTTGTTCCATCCATGCGTTCAGCAGCAAGAAGTGTAGTAGGACGTTATACACCGGAACAGATATATTCCACCAAACGTGACGCCATACAGGAAGAAATCTTTGTAGAGACAAAAAAACTTTTGGACGAAAAATACGTTCAGTTGAATCAGGTTCTTATACGTTCCGTTACCTTGCCTACTACTATAAAATCAGCTATCGAAAGCAAGTTGAAACAGGAACAGGAGGCTTTAGAATACGAATTCAAGTTAGATAAAGCCGCTCAAGAGGCTGAACGCCAGCGTGTTGAGGCTGAAGGAAAAGCTGCAGCCAACAATATAGTAAGTGCAAGTATCAACGACAAGATATTACGTGACAAAGGCATAGAAGCCACATTAAAACTTGCTGAATCACCTAATGCAAAAATTGTAATCATAGGAAACAGCAATGACGGCATGCCGTTGATTTTAGGAGATATAAAATAAAACACACAACGAAGCCGTGAAATATAAAACACGGCTTTTAAACAGTTTATCATGAGTAAGAATAAGACACAACCGAATATTCACATAAAAAACAAACGAGCTTCGTTCGAGTATTTCCTCATAGACAGACTCGTTGCCGGTATTGTGTTGACAGGAACAGAGATTAAAAGTATCAGAGCGGGAAAAGCCAACATTACTGATGCATATTGTACCTTTATAAAAGATGAATTATATGTCATCGGCATGCACATAGCAGAATATTCTTATGGTACATACAATAACCATTTCCCGAAAAGAGACAGAAAACTGCTTCTTACTCAAAGAGAACTGCGCAAACTGAAAGCCAAAGCCAATGAGAAAGGTTATACTATAATACCCATAGATCTGTTTATCAATGACAATGGTCTTGCCAAATTGGATATAGCTTTGGCAAAAGGAAAGCATTTTTATGACAAAAGAGAGTCATTGAAAGATAAAGACAATAAAAAGGAAATAGAAAAAATACGTTATAAATATAATTGATTATGAATAAAATATTGTCAATATTAACATTAATGTGTATAATTTTACCATTTAATGTCAATGCTCAGAAAATCAATTGGCTGACATTTGAAGAGGCTATAGAACTCAACAAGGCAAATCCAAAAAAGATTTTCATAGACGTATATACAGACTGGTGCGGATGGTGTACCAAGATGGATCAGACCACATTTACGGATTCTGAAGTCGTGGAATATATGAACGAAAATTTTTATCCCGTAAAACTTAACGCTGAACAACAGGAACCTATTGAATACAACGGATATACATTCAAGTTCATTCCTCAAGGACGTAGAGGTGCACACCAGCTTGCATCATCACTTTTACAGGGCAAGATGTCGTATCCATCTTACGTTTTCATGAATGAAGAAGAAAAACTGATAACCATATTGCCTGGTTACGTGAAAGCCCCTGAATTTATCACAATATTGGAGTTTATTGGCTCAGATTCATTCCTTTCAATGCCTTTCGAAGAGTTCAAAAATAAAAATACGGATACAATAAAACAATAAGTATCCCGTAATCTTATAAATAAGATACATGACAGTACGTTTCAGGATATTATTAGCAATGTTTATAATTGCCATTGGAATAAGTTCTTGTAGAAAAGAATTATCATTCAGTGAGAACAGTGCCTTGAGAATAAACTTGTCAACCGATACAATATCATTCGACACTGTATTTACAACATTAGGGTCTTCTACGAGACAATTGATGGTTTATAACAATAATAAAGAAAACATCAAAATCAATTCCATAAAACTTGGGAATGGCAGTTCATCATTTTTCAGCATTAATGTTGACGGAGAACCCGGTACAAGTTTCTTTGACAAGGAGATATATGCCGGTGACAGTTTATATATTTTCATCAAAGTAACCATTGACCCTGTCAATCAGAACAATCCTCTTTTCATTGAAGATTTTTTGGTTTTCAACACAAATGGCAATATCGATACTGTACATCTCACGGCATACGGACAGGATGCCCATTATATCATTGCCGACAGGACACTTCAAGGATTTCCCAAGTACAAAGTTGTAGCTGACAGTCTTGAAACTGCATATTGGACAGCTGAGAAGCCGTATGTCGTTTACGGTCATGCACTTATCAATTCATACGGAACACTTGTCATCGAACCCGGGACGAGAGTATATTTTCATGACGGCAGCGGGTTGTGGGCTTGGAGCGAAGGACAACTTATAGTAAACGGCACCATTGACAATCCTGTAGTATTTCAGGGTGACAGATTGGAGTCTTTCTATCAGGACAAAGCCGGACAATGGGACAGGATCTGGCTCATGGAGGCAAGAGAAGGCGGCGGTCATTATATCAACTACGCCATAATAAAGAACGGTTTCATCGGCATACAGGCTGAACGTTTTCTTAAAGACAACAAAGCGCCTTTGACAATCACCAACACCATCATAACCAATCATACCGGCATGGGTATTTACAGCCATAATTATCATATCAGTGCCTCCAATATCGTTGTGGCGAATTGTGGAAATTACGGCTTGGCATTGACAGGCGGAGGCTGGTATGAATTTACACACGGATCTTTCCTGAACTATTGGAATGCCTCCACAAGAACTACCCCCAATGTCTATCTATCAAATATTTATACAGATCCCATGACCGGGAATCTGTATGCATACGGATTCGAGATGAAAATGAACAACAGCATAATGTACGGCAGCAAGGAAGAGGAATTCAATACTGATTTTTATCCGGGAACAGACAGCATATATACTTTCAACAACAGTCTTGTCAGAACACAATGGAAAAGCAATGTCTTCAACAATTGTCTGTTGAACAAAGACCCCAAAATTCTGGACTACGAAAATTACGACTATCATTTAGACACATTATCACCGGCTATCGGACTTGGCAATCCTTTGTATTCCACCGGAATGCTGCAATTGGATCTTGACGGCATATCAAGAGGCAATTCTCCTGATGCAGGAGCTTATCAATATGTTCCTACCGAAGAACCGTCAACTCGGTAACAGTCTCATTTCCGACATTGTCTGTGATAACAATTTTAATTTTGTTAGCACCTTTCCTGGTATATTCGTCTATTTTATAGGACAAAAAATCCTTTTTTGCATCATAGTCAGCAAGCACCCAATGGTCGTTTACGTACATGTTATAAGACTTTATACCCGATTCTTTATCAAGGATTTCCATATACAATGATGTATGTTTGGAGACGTCCCATTTTTCACCGAAGTTAATTAATCGCAATGTAGGAGCGACAGTATCGACGGACAGTGCATATATTCCCAAACTATTGACCGAGCATTGCATCTCTTCATTTTTCATGACACCGCCGCAAGGAATGAATTTACCTGTTTTGTCAATCTTTACGACATACAGATTCTTATTTCCTACATATTCTTTTTTCGGACGCAGTCTCAACTTGATGTATTTATGAACAGGAATATATTCCGAACCAATAAGATAAGCATAATCGGAAACGATATTACCTATGGAATCAATCTGTTTGGCTTTTATGTATTCATTCCGATAAAAACATTTTTCGGGTATTTCAGCATTAAAGCCATCGAGAGATACAGTCATCTTACAACCGTCAAAAACACGATAATAACTTCTATCAGGCTGTGGTTTGGGTTTAACTTTTTCATATTCTGCGCCTTTAACCACAAAATCAAGTATTGAAGCATTGCCATGATAATCTTTCACCACAAGATGCATATTTATCATATCACCTTCTTCGACATAAATAGATCCATTTTTCTCACTACTCATTCTCAATATATTAAACGGATCACGTTCAGTTCTCACATAATACACTTTATTTTTTATGTAATGGGAATAATCAGTAAGACTGTTTATATAACGTGTTTCATCGTATGAATAAGTATCTGCATAAAAAGAAAAGAGCAGTTCGTCATCGGCAAAAAGCTCTATGCTGTAAACTCCGTTCTTGTTGGGTGTATCATTTGCCCTGTCGAATGCAGAGATGCCGAATGCAATGGTACCTTGCGCTGTAATAACATCGTTTTTCAATGACAATTTCCCATTTTTTCTCATAACATCAAAAAAGCAAACAGTATCTCTCCCATTTACCAATGCATCATTCAAAGGATATACAGCCAAAGAAGACAAAACAGGTTTGATATCATCTTTCACTTTAAGACCAAAAAAAAGTGGATTGACAGGTTCCTCTGTCTTTGCATAACGCAACTCATAATGAAGATGAGGACCTCCGGAACTGCCGCTATTACCGCTACGACCAAGATAATCACCTTTTTTTATTACAATCTCATTTTCTTTCAATATAATATTTTGTCTAAATGACTGTGTTTCATATTGTTTTTCTCGCACATACTCTCCTATCTCATCATTAAAACGCTGCAAGTGAGCATAAACAGACATAAAACCGTCGTTATGTGTGACATAAATTGCCTTGCCATAACCGTATGGCGACACTGATACACGACTGACATACCCATCGGCGACAGCAAAAACCTCCTTCCCTTCCACTCCTCCGGTTTTAATATCGACACCTGCATGAAAAGCATTGCTGCGTAACTCGCCGAAAGTAGCCGACAAATACACCGGTATGCGTAAAGGCGACGGATATTGTGGAAATTCATTATTTTCCTGAGCATTGACAACCAACATCACACACAACAAAAAAGTCAACAATACATATTTCATAAAAAACTTTTTTTTGCAAAGTTAACGATAATATCGCTTCGATTATTTCAAAACAGATTAAAATCAAAACGCAAATTACCTTTTTTCAACAATAATATCCCAAATGACATTGTTTGGTAAAACCTTTTTTATATTTTTGTAAATCAATTTCGAATTTGTGATGAAGAAAAAAGAAGTATCTCTGTTTAAGCTTTTTGCTTTGAGATTAAGCATAATGTTGCTGATATTGGCAATCAGTCGATGGCTGCTGTATATATTTAACAACCAAAATTTCAACAACTTATCTTTTATAGAATTATTAAGACTATTTTTTATCGGATTACGATTCGATATAAGTACCTTAGTAATATTCAATATCCCCATTATAATATTTTATGGATTACCATTAAAACTGAAATATAACAAAGTTTACAAAAAAGTCGTTGACATAATGTATATTATCGGAAATTCCATTGCCGTAGGACTAAACCTCATCGATGTAATATATTTTCGTTATATAGACAAAAGAATGACATCGGAGTTATTCACTTTCATGACCGATAATGGCGAAAACCAAGGCAGTCTTGTTATGCAATTTGCCATTGACTTTTGGTATATGTTATTTATTTTCATAATATTTACCCTATCAATCATTTTATTGACACGCAAGACACAATTAAAAAAGCCATATTTAATAAACAATATAACATGGTATATCAGCAACAGCATTAGTTTTTTAATATTAGTTTTCTGTTCGGTTATTGGTATTAGAGGCGGTTTCCAGTTGAAACCCATCAATATCCTTGCTGCTGCACGGCATACAAGTATCGAGAACGTGCCATTGGTGATAAACACACCCTTTTCCATCATAAAGGGCAATTCAGGTAACATCCTGAAAAAGATTACTTTCTTCTCAGATGAAGAGATAGAATCCATGTACACTCCCAAGCATGAGAATCCAATGCGCAACAGATTTGCAGAAGATTTTGAGATAAGACCAAATTTCGTAATAATCATATTGGAAAGTTTTGGACAGGAAGTTATTGGGTTTTACAACAAAGAGATGGATAACAACCTCACACCGTTTTTAGACAGCATATTGAGCAATAGTTTGGTTTTCGACGGCATGGCGAACGGGAGAAAATCCATAGAAGCCTTGCCATCAATATTTTGCGGGATTCCATCACTTATAGGAATAGATTATCCATCTTCCCGTTATTCAGCCAATCATGTAGAAGGCATAGGATTCTTGCTAAAACGTCAGGGTTATTCCTCAGCATTCTTTCATGGAGGCAACAACGGAACCATGAGTTTTGATGCCACAGCGGCAGCCGCCGGATTCGATTATTATTACGGAAGAACCGAATACAACAACGACAATGATTTTGACGGCACATGGGGCATTTTTGATATGCCGTTCCTACAATATACGGTCAAGCAATTAGACACTCTCAGCAAGCCTTTTATTTCTGCCATATTTACACTGTCGTCACACCATCCATTCAAACTGCCGAAAAATTATGACATCACAGACAAATCCATAGAAACAGATTTTGAAAAAACGGTACGCTATACCGATGATGCATTGAGAGCCTTTTTTGAAACTGCAAAACAGCAAGAATGGTTCGACAGTACTGTTTTCATCATTACCGCAGATCATGTCAACCCAGAACATCTTTATGATAATTACATAAACCCCCATTGCATTTACAGAATACCATTGGCATTTTACAATCCTTGCCATATAAAATCATTTGTAAGCAATGAGATAATGCAGCAAGCAGACATAAACATCTCCATAGCAGGACTTTTGAATCTAAATGATTCCATTTTCAGTTTTGGGAGGAATGTATTCGATACTATAGAAGGACCTTCATTTATAAGCTATCTTAACAACATTTATCAATATTCTGATGGGCAATATCTGATGCAATCCGATGGAGACAATATCAAAGCCATATACAACATTATTGAAGACCCGTTGTTAGAGAATAACATATATGATGATACTGACAACATCAAGTGGCAACAACTTGACAAATGTTTTAAACTTCGTTTGCAACAATATAATAACAGAATGATTAACAATAAATTATATATCAAAAGATGAAAAAGAAGATACATTTTATTGTCAATCCAATATCCGGTCGTCACAACAAGGAAACATTTCCCGATAAAGTTTCCAAGCTAATCAATAAGGAGTTATTTGATTATTATATCACTTACACCGAACATCCCGGTCATGGTGAAGAACTTGCAAAAAAGTCGGTTTCCGACGGCATAGACATTGTTGCTGCTGTTGGAGGAGACGGCACCATCAATGAGATTGCCAGATGTCTGATAGACACCGAAGTAGCATTAGGCATTATACCTTTCGGCTCAGGCAATGGATTAGCGCATCATCTGCGACTGCCTCTAAATATTGAGAAAGCCATAAAAGAAGTCATCAACAATGGTTTTGTCACCAAGATAGACACAGCCACCATCAATGGAAATTCTTTCGTAAGCATAGCAGGAATAGGATTCGATGCTCTCATTGCCGACTCCTTCGCCAAAGATCCAAACAGAGGATTGAAGACATACCTCAAAATCATCACGGAAGAATATCCTTATTTTGAGCCGGAACATTACAAACTGACATTCGACGATGATATAACCATAGAATGTACTCCGCTGTTTATCTCGTTTGCCAATGCAAACCAATTCGGATTCAATGCCGCCGTCAGTCCCAAAGCATCATTGAACGACGGATTCTTGGATGTCTGTGTATTTCGCAAGCCATATCTCATCGAAGTACCATTTGTTGCCGGCATGATGATGACGCAAATGATAGATAAAAGTAACCATGTCGATATTTATAAGGTTAAAAAAATAAACGTCATACGTGAAAAAAACGGCATAGCCAATGTAGATGGTGAAGTCGTTGAAATGGAAAAGGATATAGAAGTAAAAATAAAAGAACTAAGTTTAAATGTTTTAATTCCTAGAATATTTTAATATGATAAACAAATACATACAATTTCTTGTCAAAGTCGGAGAAGAATTCAAGTATTCAACGGAGACTGCTACCATCATAGCTGAACTTATCGCTTTTTTAACCATATTAGCATTATCCATACTTATATTTTTCTTGGGAAAACTGATTATCAACAAGGGTGTCACCTTTCTAAACAGAAAGACAGATAACATCTTTATAAGATTGGTAGTAAGTAACAAGGTATTCACCCGATTATGTCTCTTAATACCCACTTATATCATCAGAGAGACTGCCATAGATGCGATGCCCACCCTGACAAGACTGCAACATTTCGTCATAATATTGACAAGGATATATGAAGTTTTCGTATATACCAGAATTATCGATTCCATATTAAATGTAATACACGGGGTTTACAACAGCTATGAGATGTCGAAAAGCAAGCCGATAAAAGGTTTGATTCAGGTACTGAAGTTTATTGCATATATTATATGTGTGTTACTTATTTTAGCAGTGTTGACAAACAAACAATTATCAAACATCTTGATAGGATTGGGAACACTCTCTGCAGTACTCATGCTGGTATTCAAGGATCCCATTTTAGGATTTGTTGGTAGTATTCAATTGACTATCAATGATATGCTTCGTATTGGCGATTGGATAGTAATGACAAAGAACAATGCTGACGGAGAGGTGATAGACATAGGACTTACTACTGTTAAGGTACAGAATTGGGACAACACCATCACGACGATACCCACATATTCACTTATTTCGGAGTCGTTCACCAACTGGAGAGGAATGTCTGAATCAGGAGGAAGACGAATAGCACGTTCCATAACTATTGACGCAGATACAGTGAAATTTTGCACTCCAGAAATGTTGGAACGTTTCAAGAAATATCAACTTGTGGAACGCTATATCTCTGACAAGGAAGCAGAGATAACATACTATAATAAAGAAAACGATATAGATACCAGCAATCTTGTTAACGGACGCAGGCAAACCAATATTGGTATCTTCAGAGCATATCTAAGAGAATATCTCATGTCAAATCCCAACCTCAACCATAACATGACACTTATGGTAAGACAACTGACACCGACAGAATACGGAATACCTATTCAAGTTTATGCTTTCAGTGCAAACAAAGAATGGAAAGCATACGAAAACATACAGAGCGATATATTTGACCACATTTATGCTGTAGTGCCTATGTTTGACCTTAGAGTATATCAAAAACCGTCGAGCAATACAATCACAAGTTTAGGCGAAGAAGCAATAGATAATCTAAAACATCGATAATCAAGAAAGTCGTTCGATAAGTTCATCTCTATAACTTGCTCCTATCGGTATTTTGTTGCCAGCCACCGTTACTGTAGTTTTATCTATATCCTCTATATATTTTAAAGATACTATGTATGACTTATGGACACGAATAAACATATCCTTAGGCAAGGTATCCTGAAGGTTTTTCAAAGAATATAAAGCCGTAATTCTTCTTGTAACAGTATGGAAAGTCACATATTCATGCTGACCTTCAATAAAATACAAGTCTGCAAGATTAACCTTGTAAAGTTTATAATCGGCTTTCACCATAATATAATCCGACATTTCAGAAACTTGATTATCTTCATTGTGACAATAATCCATAGCCTTAGTAACAGCCTGCAAGAAACGCGGGAAATCGAAAGGTTTAAGCAGATAATCGACGACACCGAGAGAGAAAGCATCGACTGCATATTCAGAATAAGCTGTAGTAAGAATCACAGCCGGCGGATTCTTCAATGACTTCAACATTTCCATACCGGTGAGATCCGGCATCTGAATATCAAGAAGTAAGATATCTACTTTCTCATTATGCAGAACTTCCATTGCCTTAATTGCATCAGAACATGTATCTACAAGATACAGGGACTCTACCTTTGAAACATATTCCTGCAGTAATTTTCTTGCAAGAAATTCATCATCAACTATTAAGACATTATATTTTTTCATAATCATTTACCTCCTATCACAATAGTAACTTTATATTTATTATCATTAGTTTTTATTTCAAAAGAATAATCATTTCCATAATACAAATTAAGACGACGTTTTACATTTTGCAAACCTATATTGCTGTCAACTTTTTTAACTTGGACACCAGAAGGTACGATAAAATTGGATTTCACTGAATTTTCTGCCACAAAAGTAAGATAACAACCGGTCTGTTCCAATGAAAAACAGACATATCCATCCGGGTCATTTTCCAATCTACTATGTTTAAAACTATTTTCAATAATAGGTTGAAGTATCATTGGTGGCATTTTAAAGCCATAATTTTCTATTTTCTTGTCAAATTTCACATTGGCGTCTCCTTCTATTCTAAGCAGTTGGAAATCAATATAATTTTCAATATATTTCACTTCTTTTTCTATAGAAATATTATCTGCCTGACAATCCACCATGACATAACGTAACATTTCAGACAATTTTAAAACGCTTGCCGGAGCACTGTCATCGTGAGTATATGCCAAAGAATATATGTTATTCAAAGCGTTAAATAAAAAATGTGGATTTATCTGAGATTTAAGATAACGTAGTTCCATATCTAATTTCTCGCTTTTCAATTCATTCATGATACGGCTTTTTTCTCTGTCGGCTATTTGAAGATTAGTAATAACACTAACTGCCACAACTGCCGTAAAAAGAATCAACCTTATAAGATATGGTACAACAAATCTTTCAGGAGCATTTTTAGGTTGAGGCAACTCGTATGGCAAGAAATTCTTCATTATAGAAACCATATTAAACTCGAAAAAAACACTAATCCATGCAGTACCAAGTACCAAAATGAAATTCAAAAAATAAAACATTGCCACCTTCTTTCTTTCCAAGAAATATCTTACCAATATTTTTGATTCTATAAAACTCATCAAAATAAGTGTAGCAGTGACAAAAGAAGCATGAATGATGGAAAACAGCAGTCCTTCACCCCATAAAAGCAATAAAAAAAACAAAAACACCACGCACCAGGCAATAATAATATTGACTTTGATGTTACTAACATTTATTTTGATTTTTTTTAACTTAAACATGGCGATCTTTGTATTTCAATGCAAAGATAAAATAAGGAATCATATAAGGGCAAACAATTCAACAAATACAAAAATAAAATCACCCAAACATCGTTATTGTTATTTATTTTTCCAGAAAGCAGGAGTAAAGAGAATCAATACAGTAAAAATCTCAAGACGCCCCACGAGCATCAGAAATGACATAAACCATTTTGCCACAGATGATAGTTCATCGAATCCAATTGCAAATCTGCCG
The DNA here is from genome assembly GCA_002633315.1 of Bacteroidales bacterium Phil6. GTDB lineage: Bacteria > Bacteroidota > Bacteroidia > Bacteroidales > F082 > Limimorpha > Limimorpha avicola. The sequence goes on along the minus strand of NWBN01000032.1, from coordinate 44,893 downwards.
ATGCTGGGACCCATATTGCTCAATGCTGTTATGGTATTGAAAATACTTTCATCAAAGTCACATCCTGTCAATATAAGTATTATTACGCTAACGATACATAGAAACAAATAGAAAAACAAGAAGTTAAGCACTCTTGCAAGTTGATCGTCCATAATAACTTCCTTTGACATTCTCACTGTAAAAACCGCATTAGGATGCAACATTTTCTTTATTGCGTTATTGACAGATTTCAGACATATTGCGACACGAATTATCTTGATACCTCCACTTGAAGAGCCTGCACATGCCCCGCTTAACATTATTAATAAGGTGGGAATCATAAACAGTCCGCCCCAGGCGTTGAAGTCGTGACAACTCGACTGAAAACTTGTTGAAGATATAACGGAGGAAACATAAAACAGTGATGTTCTGAAACGACTTTCGAAATCTTTCGGATATGCTGACACATCTGTATATACGGTATGAACATCCGGTGCTACATAGAAAAGACAAACAAACAAAGCGACACATAACACGAAAATACCAAGATACCAACGTAACTCTTCGTTTTTAGCCACTTCCCCAAAATGTCCTGTGATAAGAAGGTAATACAACGAGAAGTTAACGCCGGATATTATCATAAAGAAACTGCCGACATATTCGAGATATGGAGAATTCCAATAGCCAAAACTCTCATTGTGAGTACTAATTCCGCCTGTGGCTATTGTTGACATGGCATGACATACCGCATCAAAAAAATTCATTGGTCCCATATAATAAAAAAAGGCACATATCAAAGTAAGCATGATATATATTCCCCATAATCTTCGTGCGGTCATCATCATTTTAGGATGTAATTTTTTGACACCGATGCCTGACATTTCTGCCGAAAAAAGCATTACATTGTTTGAACTGCGATTGATAGCCGGTATTATGGCAAGAAAAAGCACTATGATACCCAATCCACCAAGCCATTGTATCATACTCCTCCAAAACAGAATTCCATGAGAAAGGTTGTCAATATCTTTAATCACGGTGATACCGGTCGTTGTAAAACCGGAAATAGACTCAAAAAAGGCATCGGTGATATTTGTGATAGTTCCAGTCATTAAAAGCGGCAGCATCCCGAATATTGAAAACAAAATCCATGTCATCGTCACAATAATGAAAGAGTCTTTCATCGTAAGATTTGAAAGATTAACTCTGCCTCTTTGTTTGTCTTGTCTGTCTCTGCCGGCAGAAAGTAAAATGAAACCAAAGATACCGGTCACCATTGTAGAAGCCAAAAATGCAGCGACATCTGTCTCTCCGAACTTATAATGATAATAAAATGCCACCACAGAGGTCAGAAACATAAAAAAAGCCTCAAACAGCAAAAAAACACCATAAATCTTTGCCTTCATATTCCAGCATCTTTTGTGCGGTAAAAGTACAATATTTTTGTCATATCGTTAAAAAAAGATTCATCTATTCACAAATATTATTAAAACAATTGATTATCAATAAATTTACAACAAATGGTTTTTATTTTATTAATAAATCAATAATTTTTATCATAAGAAGTGTTAATAAATATTATATAAAAATCATTTATTCATAATATTTTAGAGTATTTGTTAAAAAGAAATATTCATGAACAAAAGATTATATTTTATGTTTTAATTTAAAAAAAACATGAAAACTTTAATTATTATGATTTTATCAAATTTTATTGGCACACAAGAGATTATATTTAATGACAGCACTACATATATTGATATTGCCAAATATCTCGGAAAGTGGTATGAGATAGCGAGATTGGATCATCCTTTTGAAAAGAACATGGAAAAGGTAACTGCAGAATATATTTTGCAACATGACGGAAGCATCAAAGTTATCAACAGCGGATACAGAAAAGGTAAACATAAAGTTGCTGAAGGAAAGGCAAAAACCACGAACACACCCGGACTGTTGAGAGTGTCATTTTTCATGAACATATATTCCGACTATCGTGTATTATATATTGATGAGAATTATGAATATGTACTTGTAGGAGGAAGTTCGCCACGTTATTTATGGATACTTTCACGCAAACCTCAACTGTCGAAGGAAATAATTGCCTCTTTGGTCGAAAACGCGAAAGAAAGAGGTTATAATACCGAAGATATCATCATGGTTCATCAATAATAACAAATCTATTATACATTTATTTGAAAGACCATTCAATTTGTAAGATACTAAAGAGTTAACAAGCGAAGTATCCCATACAAAATGACATGGTCTTTTTTTATTTTTACCTCCATTTCTTATCTAAAGAAGGTACCGGAAGTTAATTTAAGTTACATGAAAATTGAAGTGAAGCAAAAGTAAGTTGAGACAACTTTTTATTTTGTTGAAATGTTGAGTTATAGGTATTTAACGACAAGGTTTTTTTTATACTTTTGCAGAAAATACTTTTAGTAGAAATAATTTTAAAAATATTCAAACAACACAAAAATGTTTAGACACAATAGATTTATTTTAATTGTTCTGTTTGTACTTTTAGCGTTAAAACACAGCAATATCAACGCTCAAAACGAAAAAGTCGAACTAACGTTATCAGATGCCATAGAAATAGCACTTAGCGAAAGCAACAGCATCAAGATGGCTGATTATACGATAGAAAAAACAGGTTATGCTAAAAAAGGCGCATACGCCTCTCTTTATCCAAACATCAATCTGTCCGGAGATTATCAAAGGACTATCAAAAAACAAGTTATGGCGATGGATTTTGGAGGACAAGCCATGGATATTGAGGTTGGAAAGGCGAACAATATATCGGCAGGATTATCTGCTTCCATGCCACTTGTCAATGCACAATTGTGGAAAAGTCTCAAACTGTCGGCACTTGATGTAGAAGTTGCCGTTGAACAGGCTCGTTCGTCGCGTATCTCCATGGTATCGCAAGTTAAACAATCGTTTTACGCTGTTTTGCTTTCTAAAGAAGTATATTATGTATATAAGGAGGTTTACGACAACGCTGCCAAAAATTTCGAAGATACCGAAAAAAAATATAAAGTCGGAGAAGTATCTGAATATGATTATCTCAGATCCCAAGTAACATACAAAAATGCTGAACCTAACGTTTACAGTTCAGAATGTGCTGTAGAACTTGCAATATGGCAATTAAAAGCCGTTATGGGCATAGACCTTGCCACTGAGATTGACGTAATAGGCAGTTTGGACGAATTTACGGAAGAAATGTTGTCGAGCAGTCTCGTTTATGACAGTCTCAGCATTGAAAACAACAGTGAACTTAAACAGTTGGATATACAACAGTCAATGATAGATGAAACAATCAAGATGACTAAGTATCAATACATTCCGACTCTATCCGGTTCTTTTGCGTATAATTTCATGGCAATGGGCGACGATTTCAACATAAAATGGAATCCCTACTCCGTAATTGGGATAAGTCTCAATATTCCCATTTTCGATGGTTTTTCCAAACACAACAGCATCAAGCAATATAAGATGGAAAAGAATATCTTGAACCTCACCATTGAAGATACAAGACGTAATCTCAATATTGCACTGAAAAACTACAACGACCAGATGGGTACATATATCAAGAACTATACTGCTGCAGAGTCGACATTGGCTGTGGCACAGAAAAGTTATGACATTGCAGAAAAAATGTACGAATGCGGGAAAGCCACATTATTGGAACTTAACGATGCACAATTGGCATTAACGCAAGCACAACTTACTCTCAATCAGGCAATTTATGACTTTATGGTCGCCAAGGCATCATTAGATGAACTGACAGGTGTAGATTATATACCAAATGAAGAATAAATAAAAAAAATTAAACATATATTAAAATGAGACGTTTCAATTTATTTTTAATCGCATCGATGGCATTATTGATAACATCATGCGGACAAACCAATACCACTAATCAATCTGTTGCTGATGAAGAGGAAGTACCTGTAGTCACTGCTGTCAAGGTACATAAAGAAAACATAGCACAAACGGTATTATATCCCACAACTATTGAGGCAGAAATAGTAAACAACATAGCGCCACAGACATCGGCAAGAATAAAGGATATTTTTGTCGAAGTCGGGGATCATGTCAAAGCCGGACAACGTTTGGCAAATATGGATGATGCAAATCTCGAGAAAGCACGATTACAAGTCGTCAACGACTCTCTTGAATATGGACGTACCAAGGAATTGTTTGAGATAGGAGCTTCGTCACAATCGGATTTTGACCTTATCACCTTGTCGTACAACGTTTCACGTAAAAGTTACGACAATCTGTTGGAAAACACCAGATTGAACAGTCCCATAACAGGAATAGTCACTGCACGAAATTACGATGTAGATGACATGTATTCTATGGCAGAGCCGATTTTTGTAGTGCAACAAATAAAGCCCGTAAAGATGTTAATAAGCATACCTGAGAGCAAATTTACCCAGATAAAGGAAGGTATGAGTGTGGATATCACATCAGAAGTATATGGCGATGTCGTCTTTGAAGGCAAGGTTAATCTCATATATCCGACAATAGATCCTAATACACATACTTTTACTGTTGAGGTCATTGTAGAAAACAAGGATGAACGTTTACGTCCCGGAATGTTTGCGAGAGTATCTGTAAATTACGGAGATGCCCATAATGTGGTGATACCGGACAGAGCCTTGCAGAAACAAGTAGGTGCAGGAGACCAATATGTTTATGTATTGAACAGTGACAACACTGTGACATTCACCAATGTAGAAGTCGGACGTCGTTTGGGTGACAAATATGAAATCTTAAAAGGACTTAACGATGGAGATATCGTCGTCACCACCGGGCAATCCAGACTAAGAAACGGCATTACTGTAGAAGTTAAATAACATTTCAAAAGTACAAGTAAAAGAATTTAACAATGAGTTTATACAGATCATCAGTAAATCATCCGGTGACAGTATCTTTGGTATTTGTCACCATAGCGATACTTGGTATCTTTTCTCTTAGGCAACTTGCTATAAATCTTTTACCTGACATGGGTGAAAACACCATTATGGTAATGACAACATATTCCGGTGCGAGTGCTGCAGATATCGAGACCAATGTTTCCAAGCCTTTGGAAAACGTGTTAAACAGTGTTAGTGACCTTAAACACATCACTTCATCATCTAAAGAAAATGTTTCAATAATATATCTTGAATTCAACTATGGTATAGACATTGACAAAGCCACCAATGATGTTCGAGACAAATTGGACATGGTAAGGACAGACCTTCCTGACAATGTAGGAAATCCCACAATATTCAAGTTTAGTATTGAAGACATGCCTGTTATGATGCTTTCTGCAAGTGCAGAGGAAAGTCTTAGCGGTTTGGACAAGATATTGGATGACAAACTTGCGACGCCGTTAGCACGTGTAAACGGTGTAGGTACTGTTTCTGTTGCCGGTGCGCCCAAACGTGAGATTCAAGTATTTGTTGACCCCAACAAGTTGGAAGCATACAATTTGACAGTGGAAGCCATCTCATCGGCAATAGCCAATGAGAACCGTAACACCCCGGCCGGAACAATCGACATAGGTTCCAATACTTATTCGGTACGTATTGAGAAAGAATTTGACGCTGCAAAAGAGATGTTGGATATTGTGATAGGCAGTTATAATGGAAGGCCGATATATCTTCGCGATGTCGCCAAAGTAAAAGACGGGGAACAGGAGCGTCTGCAAAAAGTTTATACCAATGGCGAACGTGGTGCTAGTATTACCATTCAAAAACAGACCGACGCCAATGCTGTTCAAGTCATCAAAGGTGTCAAAAAGGAATTGAAAAAGATAGAGAGTTCCTTGCCTTCCGACATCAAGATAAATATCATTAACGACACCTCGACTAATATTATCAACACAATCAACTCATTAGAAGAGACTATCTTTACAACGTTCATACTTGTGATGTTGGTGGTATTTGTATTCCTTGGCAGATGGAGAGCCACTATCATCATCGTATTGTCAATCCCCATTTCACTGGTGGCATCTGTAATATATCTGTTTGCCTCCGGTAATACTCTGAATATAATATCCATGAGTGCATTGAGTATTGCCATTGGTATGGTTGTGGACGATGCCATTGTGGTTTTGGAGAATATCACCACACATATAGACAGAGGCGTCAAACCCAAAGAAGCTGCAGTACATGCCACACAAGAAGTTTCTATCTCCGTCATTGCTTCTACCCTGACAATGTTGGCGGTTTTCTTGCCTCTGACTATGATAAAGGGAACTGTTGGTGTATTCTTCAATCAATTGGGATGGATTGTAAGTATCATCATGATAGTATCCACATCGGCAGCTTTGACCCTTGTACCTATGATGTGTTCCCGCATGTTGAAACAAAATGCCAACAACCACTCATGGCATGACATAGTATTCAGGCCCATCAACAAAGGTCTGGATGCCATTAACAGAGGATATGGACATCTCATCAACTGGGCTGTCACGCATCGTCTTGCAGTAATATTATTGGCCATAGGCATTTTCGCCGGCACATTGTTCCTGACATTACCCAATCTAAAGACAGGTTTCATGCCGACAATGGACCAAGGTCGTCTGTCTATCAGCATTGAACTTCCCATCGGTACAGGCGAAAATGTAACTGATGAGTTGGCAGCAGAATTATCAAGAAAATACATGGATTCAATACCGGAGATAGAGTTTTTGAACTATCGTTACGGCGTTGCCGATGAAGATAATGCTTTTGCATCCATGCAAGACAATGGAACGCATATAATATCCATGAATATCAGCGTCGGAAGCAAGATGGACAGAACACGAAGCACTCAGGAAATCGCGGAATGGATAAGAAAAGACCTGAAAAACAATCCTGAGATAAAAAAATACGATGTTTCTGAAGGAAGAGGATTTGCCGGCAGCTCAAGTGTCGAGTTGGAAATCTACGGTTATGATTTCGATACATCAGACAGATTGGCAAAAGAACTTGCTGATATGATGAACAATACCGAAGAATTTTCACAGGTACTTATCAGCCGTGACGAATATACACCTGAATACCACGTTGATTTTGACAGAGAGAAACTGATGCTCAACGGCATAGACCTCACTACAGCATCATCATTTGTCAGAAACCGCATCAATGGTTCTATCATGTCATATTTCCGTGAAGATGGTGATGAATATAACATCAGAGTGCGTTATGCACCTGAATTCCGTACAAGTGTAGAAGATATCGAAAATATTGTACTATACAATTCACAGGGACAAGCCATAAAAGTAAGTGAAGTAGCCAATGTAATTGAAGGAGCGACGCCGCCTACCATTGAACGTAAAGACCGTGAACGTATCGTCACCATTACCGGTATTGTTACTAAAGGATATGCACTTAGTGAAGGTGTGCAAAAAGCCGAGTCATTCATTAAACAGGCAGACATACCTACAGAATTCATGGTAAAAATAGCAGGTAGTTATGAAGATCAACAGGATTCTTTCAGCGATTTGTTTACTCTGTTGTTCCTTATAATAATACTCGTTTACGTTGTGATGGCAGCTCAGTTCGAATCTTTGACTGACCCATTTGTCATCATGTTCTCAATACCTTTTGCCATCACCGGCGTATTGATTGGTTTAACCGTTCATTCCATGGCATTGGATATAATGGCTTTGATAGGTGTATTGATATTAGCCGGTATAGTGGTGAAAAACGGTATTGTGCTTATAGACTACTCCATCTTATGTTTAGACAGAGGTATGGATGTCAACACCGCCATAGTAACTGCTTCAAGACAGCGTTTACGTCCTATTTTAATGACCACATTGACAACAGTATTAGGTATGATACCTTTGGCGATAGGCGATGGTGAAGGTGCTGAAATGTGGAACGGACTCGGTATCACTGTGGCATGGGGACTTTCGATGTCAACATTGATAACATTGGTCCTCATCCCTACCCTTTATGCAATTTTCGTTTCAAGAAAAAAGAAAAGGGAAGCAAGGAAAGCAAAACGTTTAGCATTAAAACAATTAGAACAATCAAAACAATTATAAAATGACAGGAATATTTGTAGCATATAACCAAGCATATTACGATGAGATTATCTTATTGCTTGAAAAACATGGCACAAGAGGATATACATGCTGGACAGAAATCTCCGGCCGTGGAAGCGACAAGGGAGAACCCCATCTTGGAACACATACATGGCCTACGTTTAATGATGCACTTATTACATTTGTAGAAGACGACAATGTCGATGCCATCATGGACAGTCTTCATAAATTGGACTGTATCTCAGAGGAACTAGGATTGAGAGCGTTTGCCTGGAAAATAGACAAAACCGTTTGAAAAACATCTTAAATTGATAAAAATTTTTCTCATACATTTTATTTATAAAGGATTTCTTTTTTGTAAGAAATCCTTTATTTTTTTTACTAAACATTACATCTTTATCTTTTAACATAAATATACTGTACTTCAAATTAACAAATTCATACAATTATATGTTTAATCTCACAAATAATCGACATTAGATACAAATACAAGATTATTTTTGCTATTTTTGACAAAATAAATTAATTTTGCGATAAAATACAGACATATATAATTATAGGATAATGGATATGACTTCTAATAAAAACACAACTATTGATTACGGAAAGATTATAAAGATACTTATTGCTGTCACTGTATTTTTAGTGTTATGGAACATCCCGTCAAGTCTAATTGGATTACCCGATATAAGTGTCATAGAGCATAGAGTAATAGCAATTTTCGGGTTTGCATTTATCATGTGGCTGACTGAAGCCATACCTTCTTGGACCACTTCGGTGTTAATAGTGGTAATATTACTATTGACATGTTCAAACAGTTCCATATCAATGTTCTACGATGTAGCTCCAGGTAAGACCTTAGGCGAGACCATACCATACGCAAGTATCATGGCCTGTTTTTCCGACCCTATAATAATGTTGTTTTTAGGAGGATTCATTTTGGCTTCAGCTGCATCGAAACTGGGTATAGACGTGCAACTTGCGAGATTGTTTTTCAAGCCATTTGGAAAGAAGTCCGAATTCGTACTGTTAGGATTTCTTTTAATCACCGGTCTCTTCTCAATGTTTATCAGCAACACGGCCACTGCTGCCATGATGCTGACATTCATGGCACCTGTATTGAAACAATTGCCTGAAGACGGCAAAGGACGTATAGGCATAGCATTGGCAATACCTATAGGAGCCAACATAGGAGGCATTGCAACTCCAATTGGCACCCCGCCCAATGCCATAGCTTTGAAATATCTCAATGACCCTGAAGGTCTTAACATGAACATAGGCTTTGGAGAATGGGTTGGCGTGATGTTGCCATATACTCTTATAATGCTGTTTTTTGCTTGGATATTATTGATAAAACTATTTCCGTTCAAACAGAAAACCATAGACCTCACCATAGAAGGTGGTGCAAAAAAAGGCAAAGACACCATAATAGTATATATAACTTTAGTAATAACAATATTATTATGGGTATTAGACAAATTGACAGGTATCAACTCCAATGTAGTTGCAATGATACCTATAGCGGTATTCTGTGTGACAGGCATATTCACCAAAGACGACTTAAAAACCATCAATTGGAGCGTGTTATGGCTTGTTGCCGGAGGATTTGCTTTAGGAGTTGCACTTTATAAAACAGGATTAGCAAATGACCTCGTAAAAGCAATTCCATTTGACACATGGTCTCCCATCTTTATCATTATAGGTACCGGTGTGTTGTGCTGGATAGTTTCCAACATAATATCACACACTGCAACAGCTACACTGTTATTGCCCGTCATGGTGGCTGTTGGAATCGGGATGCAAGATATCTTGGTTGGATTTGGCGGAATACGGACCTTACTTATAGGTGTCACTTTAGCATCATCACTCGGCATGATATTGCCAATCAGTACCCCTCCCAATGCCCTTGCTTACGGTACAGGTTTTATCAAGGTGCGTCACATGGAGATAACAGGTGTCATCATTGGGGTCGTGGGATTGGCATTAGCATATCTTATGCTAATAACATTAGGAAAAGCCGGGTTGTTTTAATAGTTTAATGTATGGATAAAAAGGGTACAAAGAACAAGAATTACAGAGTCAGATTCAGGTGGAATGCTATCGCCATATATATTTTTTGTGCCTTTTCATGCGTTGCCGGTGTTTTGTATATCAACAGTCTGAAAGACAGTATCAAATCACAGAGAGAAAACATACAACGCAACGACAAAGTACTCGAATTTACAAATGAACTTATAAGCGAAGTCAATGAAGCGCAATCCGCAGCAAATTTATTCACCATAACGGACAACAAACAGCATCTCGAGGATTTCAACCAAAGCATAGAAAAAATAAAAAGCATTAATGATTCAATCAAATATTATTACAACGACAGTACTGTAAACCAGATTCTGTTGTCAGACATCATTGAGTTGCTTAATATGAAAAAGGTGATAATTATTGAGATGTCGAACCAATATAACAGTTTCAATCCTTACAATGAGATTTTCAACTTAGTCAACAACTACCAACCGGAAGTCAAGACTCAAAAAAACATAAGCATACAAGAGCAAGATACAATTATATACAAACCACAGAAAAAAAACTTTTTTCAAAGAATAGGAGATGTTTTTTCACCTGACAATTCATTGGACAGCTTGGTATTGGTATCTAAAACCACGATAGACACCATTGAAAATATCGAAAAAGATAATACCATAGATATACTGCAAGACATCAAGTTATATACGGAGAAAGGAAAGTCTGAATATATTGCAATGGTACAGAATATTGAGAAACAATATGATGAGCTAATGGCTGCAGATCAAAAAATAGCGGAAGAACTTGCGGACATTTTAATAATACTTCATCGGCAGACGTTATATTCAATTTTGGAAGAAGTCCAGAAAAGCGAGGCTCTTATCGATAGAAATATAAACTACGCCATAATCGGAGGCGTGATGGCACTGATTCTGATATTGACATTCATATTTTTCATATTCAATGATGTAGAAAAAGTATCAAAAGCCCAAAAAGCAACCGAAGAAGCAAAGAAAAAAACAGAAGAAATAATGGAAAGCCGTCATAAATTGCTATTATCAGTATCACATGACATAAAAACTCCATTATCTTCCATAATGGGCAATATCGAATTATTACAAATGGACAACAACGAACTTAATAATAATCAACGAATTATCTCCATAAAACGTTCATCTGAGCATATTCTTGAGCTATTGTCCAATCTTCTCAACTATTCAAGTCTCGACCAAGGAAAACAAGTTATATCCCGAACCGAGTTTAATATCTCAAAAATGTGCGATGACATAAAAAACATGTTTATGCCAATAACCGAAAGCAAAAATTTGTCGCTTCACTATCATAAAAAGATAGCAGACGATATGTATGTCATTTCAGATGCATTAAAAATAAAGCAAATATTATGCAACATATTATCCAACGCCACCAAATACACAATAGAGGGAGAAATACACTTTGGTGTTTACAATACTGACAACAAAATGATTTTCAGCATTATAGACCAAGGTGTTGGAATACCTGAGGAGAGAATGGATGATATTTTCAAACCTTTCAGCAGGATAGAAAAGAATAGCGAATTAAGCGAAGGCTCCGGTTTCGGATTATATGTTGTGAAAGGCATGATAGAGTTACTGAATGGGAAAATATCCGTTAAGTCCAAAGTCAACTACGGAACACATATAGAAGTTCAGATACCGGTCAAGATTTCGGATGGCTCACACAACAGGGAGGAAACTACTGTTGTTGTATGTGACAAAAAACATTTGAACATACTTATAATAGATGATGACAATAGTTTGCTCACTGTCACCAAGGCAATGTTGGACAAACTTGGACATCATTCCGATATATGTCTGACATCAGTGGAGTTCAACAAATATTTGGACAAACTTGATATATATGATGTAATATTGACAGACAGGGAAATGGGCACATACAGTGGCAATGACGTTCTTAATATCATCAAAAACATTAACCCTGACAAGAAGGTTATTTTAATGACGGCACGTTCTGAATACAATCATCGCAAGACATTGGCAGAAGGCTTTGACGGATATTTAGAGAAACCTTTTTCTATCAATGACATAGCCACCATTCTAAATTGTCCTGTAACTGAAGAGGAAAAACAGCCTTCTGTTTTCACCGATGAGTTCCCTGAATTATACTCCATTTTCGGTGATGACGAGTCAATACGAAACATTTTACAGGTTTTCACCGATACAACGGCAGATAACCTAATAACATTTAACACAGCAGTTAACAATGACGACTATATAGCTGCTTGTAGCTTATGTCACAGGATGTGTCCAATGTTCGTACAACTGGAGAAAAAAGATATGGCTGCATTTCTTAACGAAATGGATATTGCAGGAAAAGAAAAACGTGATCCCCTGCCCGACTGGAAATCACGTTCTTTGGAATTTATAAACCAAGCCGATGACTTCTTAAATCATCTTTATGAGAAGTACGGCATCACATAGAATCATTCTTCAATACGTTTATTAGCCCTCTTGCGTTCTATCTCATCAAGGATGATCTTTCTCAGACGCAAGCTCTTAGGAGTAACCTCAAGATATTCATCATCACGAATATATTCCATATATTCCTCCAATGAAAAACGCAATGGTGGTGTCAATACTATTTTCTCGTCCGAACCTGAGGCACGCACATTGGTAAGATGCTTCGTTTTATTGACATTGAGAACAATATCATTAGAACGAGTATTCTCACCTATTACCTCTCCTGCATAAACATCTTCATTAGGCATGACAAAAAAAGTTCCTCTGTCCTGAAGTTTCCACAAGGCATAAGGAACAGCCTGTCCTGTTTCCATGGCTATGAGAGCACCGTTGTTACGCGTTTGCATCTCACCTTTCCATGGCTCAAAATCTTTAAAACGGTGAGACATGACAGCTTCGCCTTCTGTTGCCGTCAACATATTGCTTCTGAGACCAATGAGACCACGAGAAGGAATTTCAAAATCGAGGTTCATGCGGTCACCTTTGGGTTGCATATTAATCATCTCACCTTTACGGGAGGAGACCAATTCAATGACACGACCTGCAAAATCTTCCGGCACCTGAACTGTAAGCATCTCAACAGGTTCACATTTTCTTCCGTCAATCTCTTTGATTATGACGCGAGGCTGTCCGATTTGAAATTCATAACCTTCACGGCGCATCGTTTCAATGAGAATACTGAGATGCAGGATACCTCTTCCGAAAACCATAAAAGAATCCGGTGAATCTGTTTCTTCTACGCGCAAAGCAAGATTTTTCTCTGTCTCTCTGTAAAGACGGTCACGAAGATGTCGGGAAGTAACGAACTTGCCTTCTTTACCAAAAAAAGGAGAATTATTGATAGTAAATAACATACTCATAGTCGGCTCATCCACTTGAATGGTAGGCAAAGCTTCCGGATTCTCATAATCGCATACAGTATCACCGATCTCAAAGTCGTCAAGTCCCATAATTGCTACAATATCGCCAGCATTGACAGGCTTTTTCGTCCTTTCCTTACCAAGACCTTCAAAAGTATATAATTCCTTGATTTGAGATTTTTTGACAGTCCCGTCTCGTTTTACGAGCGACACATTCATACCGGCCTGCAATACACCACGTTTCAATCTGCCAACAGCAATACGACCAACATACGAACTGTAATCCAAAGAAGTAATCAGCATCTGAGGAGTTCCTTCTTCAAACTTAGCTTCCGGTATGGTCTCGAGAATCACATCGAGAAGATAAGAAACATCATTGGTAACATGAGTCCAATGGTCAGACATCCAACCTTGTTTTGAAGAGCCGTAAACTGTAGGAAAATCCAACTGGTCATCATTAGCGCCGAGGTTAAACATAAGGTCGAATACCGCTTCCTGAGTCTCTTCCGGAGAACAGTTGGGTTTATCAACCTTATTAACCACTACTATGGGTTTAAGTCCTAACTGTATAGCCTTCTCCAACACAAAACGAGTCTGTGGCATAGGTCCTTCAAATGCATCTACAAGCAAAATAACACCATCTGCCATATTAAGCACACGTTCCACTTCACCACCGAAATCAGAGTGTCCCGGAGTATCTATTATATTGATTTTTATTCCTTTATATCGTACCGATACATTCTTTGACAATATGGTGATACCTCGCTCCCGTTCCAGGTCATTGTTATCCAATATCAATTCTCCTACATTTTGATTATCTCTAAACAACTTCGACTGGTAAAGAATCCTGTCCACCAAAGTCGTTTTACCATGGTCAACATGAGCGATTATAGCAACATTACGAATACTTTGCATATTAGTATTATTTTGATTTTCAATATTTTATCACCATTTAAAAGAACTTGTCCCATTCTTCCGAAAACGGGTGCAAAGTTACATTTTTTATAGATATGATTTATGATTTTTTAATTTTTTTAGAATATAGAATAAGAGTTAAAATGATGCTAACTGAAATACAACAAACGAGACTAATCATTAAATATTCAACTTCGAGCCATGACATGAAAAAACTAATCAAAAATGCTATCTTTTTCAGTTCGAACAAAAATACTTACATGGTTTTGATGGATTTTTACATAAAAACACATCAAATCAATTATTTATCAATGATATAAGTGTAAATTCTTAACAATTTTTAATCATTCTTTAACATCATCTTCTATTAACCGTATCATAAACGTAACATCGTTTATCTTTTTTTGCACTGTCAAACAAAGATATGAAATGCGAGCGATTTACATCAAAACAACTTTTCTTATTGCTTTAATGCTTTACCTCTGTACGATTAAGGCAGCATCAATAAAAGGAACTGTCAAAGATAAAAACAGTAAAGAAGCCTTAATAGGTGTAACTATACAGATAGAAGGCAGTAATATCGGCACTGTCACTGATTTGGACGGCAATTATGAATTAAAAAACCTGGAATCAGGGATTTACACCTTAATAATACGTTATGTGTCGTATAAAACCGTAAGAAAGGAAGACGTAAATATTACAGGTGACATCACAATGGACATTGAGATGGAAGAAGATGAAAAACTCTTATCAGAAGTTGTAATTGTTGCGAGAAGAGATAATGAGAGTGAGATAACTTTGTTAAAGAGCAGACAGGAGTCCAATGTTGCTATTGAAAACATGGGAGCCAAAGAGATGAGCAGAAAAGGCATCTCTACTGTTGCCGACGGCGTAAAAAAACTGCCGGGAATATCCATCGCACAGTCGAGTCAACTGATAGTTAGAGGATTAGGCGATCGTTACAGTCTTACTGCATTAAACGGAATGCCAATAGCATCCCCTAATCCGGACAACAAACTTATTCCATTAGACCTCTTTCATTCATCGACCATCCAAAATATCACTGTAGTAAAAGTATTTGAAGCCGGTAATTTTGCAGATTATTCCGGCGCCTACATAGACATCAACACCAAAGATTTTGCAGAAGAACCGTTCATAAATCTATCTTTCAATATTGGAGGAAGGATAAATACAGTCTTCAACGAGTTTTATCAAAGCGACAAAATAATGGGATTATGGAAAACAAACAACTTGTCTCAAGAAATAAAAGACATGACATATCAACAGTTTGGAGAATATGTAAAAGAAGAAGACCCTTTTGGCACGATATTCAACATTAAACATACCGGAGCATTACTCTCGGAATTCGGAGGGTCGATAAGTGCCGGAAGAGAGTTCAAAATAAAGTCAGGTAAATTAGGTATTGTTGCATCTGCAAGTATCGGAAACGAATACAACACCACTCCTCAGGTTTACAAAGCCACATATAATGCCCAAGGAGCATTGATGAATGAGTTTACATCAGACAGTTACACTCAGGAACTCAACATAGCATCATTATTTAATGCAGGTTTTGCAAGAAACGACGACAACAATATCAACTACACATTATTTTATGCAAGAAACGCAAGTGATAATTATAAATTCAGAAGAGGAACAGACGATGAAGGAAACAGGTTGATCGGAAGCAACAGCGTATTGCATGTTAACAAATTGTTAACAAACCAAATACGTGGGACACATTCGTTAAACAACCGTTATGAAATAAACTGGAGCGGTGCTTTCAGCAGCACCGGCAGCGATGAGCCTGACAGACGACAGGTGATGTACAGAGATTACGACAGTATCTTCACGTTGTTTTCTTTAAACCAACAGGAGACTATGCGATATTTCGGAGAATTGGATGAACATGAAGCCGTAGCCGACCTCAGAATCAACGATAAAGGAACACATAAAATCAAAACAAATGCCGGTGTAAGTTACAAAATCAAAAAACGTGATTACACTTCGACAAGATTTTACTATAACACCAACAATTTGAATGTCACATTGCATGACATAAACGAACTATACAATACTGATGCCTTTCTCAATCATGAGAACATAGCAAACGGCAACATTATTATCACCAAAGACTATCAGCCTCGATTCGATTATTTTGCCGGTTCTGACGTAATGGCTGCATTTGGTGAAGCCGTTTACGACATAAACATACAATGGCAATTATCTGCCGGCATTCGTTTCGAGCATTCAGAACAATGGGTAAGATATTGGAACGATGCTTCCGTTGAGAAAATGTCAAATCTTGGCAGCAACGACTTTTTCCCATGTTTCAACATAAAGTACAATATATTCAACAACAGTAACATAAGATTTTCTTTCTCACGTACTGTGACACGTCCAGGATTTATCGAGATGGCACCGTTTCTTTACAAAGAATCTTTTGGCAGCGATGAGATAAGGGGTAATGAAAACATCGAAAACGGCTACAATTACAATATAGACTTACGATACGACATATATTCTGCCGACAACAAAAACATGTTTTCCATCACCGGATATTTCAAATGGCTTGAAAATCCCATAGAAAGAGTCCAGGAACTTGCCGGCGGTTCGGCTGTAAACACTTTCCTCAATGCTGATGACGGTATTGCAGCAGGTGTGGAAATAGATTTGAGAAAGAGTATCTTAACCGCACTCTCATTAGGTATCAATGCCTCATTGATATATACCAATGTCATATTGCCTGAAAACGGTGTCTATACTGATTACAGCAGATTTCTTCAAGGTGCATCGCCATACCTTCTCAATGCCGACATTTCATACAACAAACAATTCTCGGAAAACAAGATTCTACAAATGAGCCTTATGTACAACCTACAGGGACCAAGGATACATACTGTCGGCATAAACGGAATTGAAAATGTGATGCAGGAAGCAGTAAGTACAATAGATTTCAATGGCAACCTGAGAATAAACAAATATTGTTCCATAAAATTGAAAATAAAAGATTTGTTTAACACCAACATCAGATTTACACAAAGAATCAAAGGCAGCGGAGAGATAAAAGAAGTGGAAAGTTATCAATACAAGACAAAATTTGAAATAGGAATAGGAATAAACATTTAATAAAAAATCATTGACTCATTTAAATCATTAAACTTATGAAAAAAAGATTATTCAATGTAGCGACAATAATCATCGCTTTAGGTATGACAATGTTAAGTTCATGCAACAACAAAAAAGACGATCCGACACCTGTAGTTCCCGAAGAGAAAACTCTCAGTGGAGAATTAACAGTCAACAAGACATTAAAAAGCGGCAATATTTATAAGCTGTCAGGCGGGTATCATGTAAAAAGCGGCGTTACACTTACCATAGAAGAAGGTGTCACAATTGAAGCCATAGACGACAACATTGTAGATTATATTTTGGTTGAGCAAGGAGCTAAAATTGAAGCTACTGGCACAGCAGAAAACCCTATCATCATGACATCGGAGAAGAAAGAATACGGAGCATGGGGAGGTTTGCATATATGCGGCAAGGCGCCTGTCAATGTCAGTGGTACAGCTATTTCCGAAATCGGTGATGCCACATACGGAGGAAACATTGTCGATGACATTTCCGGAATATTGCGATATATAAGGATAGAATATGCGGGATATAACTTCTCGGAAGAAAAAGAAGCCAACGGATTCACCTTTTACGGAGTCGGCAATGGCACTACAGTGGAATATCTGCAGGCTTACATGGGTTCCGACGACGGTTTCGAATGGTTCGGCGGTACTGTAAATGTCAAATATCTCGTCTCTTTCGGCAACAGCGACGACTCTTTCGACTGGACTCAGGGATGGTGCGGCAAAGGACAATATCTTGTAGCATACCAGCCGACAAAAGACATCTTGGGTTATGACTGCGATGCCTTGATAGAAGCTGACAACAGCAGCGACAACTTCTCAGCCACACCTGTCTCCCACCCTGTCTTGTCCAACCTCACTCTTGTAGGAAACAATTCTGCTGACGGGAAAAGAGGCATACGTCTTCGTGCCGGGACAGAAGCTGAGATTTATAACACTATCGTAAAAGGCAAACCGATGTGTATCACTACAGAAACCAATGAAACGGAGACGAGCCTTATCAACGGCATCTCCAAACTTGAATATATCACTCTTGAGAACACCATTACAAGCGAAGACAACGGTTATTCTGAGGCGATGTTCCTTGCCGACGGAACTAACAGTATAAATGCCGACATCACTCTCAGCAATTGCTATGTAGGCACATTAGGCAACGGCAAAACACTGTCCGACGACTTTTTTGACAACGCCGCCTATCAGGGCGCAGTACCTTCCGATAACGATTGGACTAACGGATGGACATTAAAATAATACTATTTGATGTCAATCATCATTATTATTTGACATTAAAAACAAAGCCATTTTGTCGCAAGAACAAAATGGCTTTATCTTCAAATAAAAATACAAACAAACCATCTAATAGATATATTTATTAGGACAGTAATTAAAAAAAGATACTGTCCAAAAAGTGTGTAAAATTCAAAGTTTAATATTTTTATAGTAGTTAAATTTTTTTAAAAAACAAAACAAGAATTTTACACAGGAGCACAGATACGAAATTATTGAAAAGATAATCAAAGAAGGAAAAGGAATAGAAGAAATACTGAAAATAAGTCTTGAGATACTGATGAAGGCGGAAAGGGAAGGACATAATCTCACAAGCAAAGACATGAGTAATGGATACAGGTATCGAAAGACGTATGGACGAGGCAGGATGTTGGTGTTGAAAGTTCCACGAACACGAAACGGAAACTTTTATCCTGTAATATTAGGATTACTGAAAGACCAGTAAGAAGAAGCCAAGCAGATAGCATTTAGATTATATGGAGCCGGATTAACGACGGAGCAGGTAGGAGAATTATTCGGAGAAATATATGGAGAGAGATATAGCAAGAGTCAGGTGAGCCGAATGTTTGAATATGCAAGAGAAGAAGTATTCAGCTGGGATGATAAAAATGATACGAAAGCAGCAGGAATGGAAAGATGGAAAGAGTTCTGCATGAAATGGAAAGAATATTATCCTGTTTTTGGAAATAAGATGAACAATGAGAGGAATGTTTATTATTTCACATATTTGGATTATCATTATAAAATAAGAAGTATGATATACACGACCAATTGGATAGAGAGACTAAACAGAGATTATAAAAGGACAACGAAAATGAGAGGGGCGTTACCTGATCCGGAATCAACGATATTGTTGTTGGGACATGTGGCGATGACGAGAAAAAGTTATGAATACAAGATACCATTGTTCAAGATGGAAGATAAGAAATTCAGATGGGAGGAATAAAAAGTTATTGTCAGAGCAGCCCGCTTCGGCAAGTCTTTGCGATCTGCTCTGACAATTATTTGACAAATTAAAAAAATGTATATATTTGCAGTCTAAATATGAATCTCAATTACACACTTTTTGAAACACTACCATTTTCCTTCAGTCTAAACGATTGAAATCATGAATTAAATAACTGCTTATAACCTAAAATAATAAACGCAATGAAATTATTAAGTATTTTACTTCTGTTTTTCGGTTTGAATTCAACAATTAATGCACAAAAGCAAAAAGACCTGGTAACAATAACAGGAAAAGTTTCTGACTATAACGGGAATCCTATTGATAATTGTTCTGTTATGTTCCAAAATTCAAATTTTGATGTTCTCTTTGAGACTAAAACTGACGAAAAAGGGAAATATCAAATAAATATACCAAAAGGCAAATATAGCAACATAGGTGCTATAGATATGGATACTTATCCTCATACAATGAAAGTGGGAACAAATAGTGAGGATCTGAGACTGGAGTTTTGGGGTTGGAATTTTATTGCAGACAGAGATACAACTTTAAATATACAATATAACCGAATGGAAGCATACGGAATGCACGCTTTTCAAATCCCCGGAGGTGTACCAGCCTATCAGATCTATGTCCGTCCTATGAGCTTAACAAGATTTCTTACAAATAGAGGCATAAAAAACGCTCAACATAATGAGGATTTGTCAAATATTGCTCAAAAGTCATCTGCAGATGCGGCCAAATGTGATAACATAGCTCCAACAATTGATAAGGTAGGCATAAAAGTATGGATTGATGGAGAAAGCGTGGATGTTTTGATGAAACAGCAAATAAAAGAATATTATGAAGAAACTGAATACGGAATAGCTTACTATATAACAGTAAGTGAACCTAAAAAAACGACAACACTACCCTATAAAATATTTAAGATCGAATTAACTGATTTGGAAAATGGAGATAGAGGGGAGGCAATATACTATCTTGAGAATACAAGTTATATAGAACATAAAAGACAAAATTAAACATATTATAATCCTATTGATCTTTTTTTGCTAGTTTAATGTCATTATAAAAGAGATAGCGGCTTATTGGAAAATATAAAGTCACTTGACCTATTTTATATCCTCCAACTTTATATTATTGGGTGGAAAAAGGGTGTAAATCTTTCAAATGCTTGATTTACACCCTTTATTGCTTTATTGCGGAGAGAGGGAAAAGGAGGATAAAAAAGGCAGATGCCAGGCTATAAAAGCCAGCCGGGCCCCGGTAAGTCGGAACATAGGAAAACCTGCCCGATCATCACGCCCGGACAGGTAAAAGGTTAAATCAATGAATCATGGTCAGGCTGCCCTGACAGTATTTTCTTCTTCGGAAACTTCGGACTGCGGACGCTCGGCTTCCTTGAGTGCCTCGTCAATCCGCTGCTGCAAGTCCTTGCATTCCTGTTTCAAGCGTTCCAGTTCTTCCGCCTTGCTCCACTTCCGGGCGGTTGATACAGGGTGGTAAGTATTGCAGGTTTCCCCACGCCATTGAGTTACTAAACCGCCGTTACGAGGATATTTTCCCGATTCTTTCTTCATATCCCGAACTATGGTTTGCTTGGCCGGATTTTCTTTATCTTGCGATATAAAATCATAAAAGCACTCTCTTTCAATCGGGGCATCTCCAAATTCAAATATCAAGTCAAATTGTATGACTGTATTGATTTCTGAAGGATTTTCCGGATTGACATGTAAATCGCTTTCTTGTACGTAAATATAATTGTCTGGTTTGCCACAGCCGAGACATATACGTAAAGCATCTATAATAGCGGTTTTCCCCGAATTATTTTCTCCAATCAGGATGTTTATACCATTCTTGAAATACAAAGTGATATCATCGAACACCCTGAGCTTACTGATATGCAATCGACTTAAATACATATTTCTATAATCCTTTCTTCTTATACGAACTCCAAATAGTTATCCCTGTTCACCACATGAAACTCAGCATGTGGATATGCTTCTTGAAACACTTTCGGTATATTAGGTATCTTATTGCCCCATTTGAACTCCATAGCCGTCAAACTGTCTGCACTCTCTTCGATCAAGTCGATTTCTTGCTTATCGTAAGTGCGCCAGAAATAGAACTCCTTATGCAGTCCTTCGTTGAAATTCGCCTTACGACGCTCTCCAATGATGTAGTTCTCCCACAATGCACCGACATCCTGTCGAATAGCCAATGGTGAAAAAGCCCCTATAATCGCATTTCGAATGCCATTATCATAGAAATACCACTTCCCGGCTTTCGTCACCTCCTTGCGAAGATTGCGCGAGTAAGCCCCAAGACGATATATAACGAATACTTTCTCCAAGAGGTCAAGATATTTTTCAACCGTTGTTTTGCTCATACCGAGCTGTTTACCTAACTCATCGTAAGAAACTTCGCTGCCCAACTGAAAAGCTATCAATCGCAGCAAATCGCGCATCTTACTCGAATTTTTTAGACCGTCAATTGCTAAGATATCTTTAAGCAGGTATGCACCGACAATATCGCGTAGGTAGTCTGTTTTACGTTCATAGTTCTCCATCATTACTACTTCAGGATATGAACCGTAAATTAAACGGGCTTCGAGATTCTGACGAGTTTCAAATGGAGTTTCTATTTGCGCTATTTCCCGTTGCGAAAAAGGGGCAAGTAAAAATTGCGTACTGCGACCAACCAACGGTTCACCAGTCTTATTCAGTAAATCGAATGACGAAGAACCACTTGCCAAGACGCTTATTCCCGGTATTTCATCAACTATCAACTTCAGAATACTACCGATTTGTGGTATATTCTGTGCCTCATCAATAGCCAGCAAATCAATACCATCCAATAAATGCCGGTAATTTGCAATTGAGCGATTCTCCAATAGTGCTAATGTATCGTAGTCTTCGCCGTTGAGCATCATCGTCCTACCTGAATAGTTGTCCACAATTTTACGCATCATTACCGTTTTACCAACACGGCGAGCACCAAAAATCAATACTGCTTTATTGGGCGCGATTCGTGCTGTAATCTTCTCTTGAAGTATTCTATTTACTGTTTCCATACCTTGATAAATTATAGTGCAAAGATAATCATATTTTTTTAATTGGCGATTTTTATACAAAAATCAGAATGTGAAATGGCGATTTTTACAGATTAAATCTTAAAGCAATTCTTTCACCGTTCGTAGTAATTATTAATTTTGATAGCACGAATGGTTCTATTATTTACCAGACATAATACTTTAACTTTACAATATATCATTATCAGGTTGAAAGGTTTCATATCGAACTAATTAACATGTAATCAAATGTAAACTAAAAAGACAGGAATGCTCCATCCTGTCTTTTCGTATATGTATACTTGCTATCTTCTCATATGCTCCATCTCTTCGTCACGGAGCATCTTCTCGTTTAGTTTTTCCTGCATTTTGTCAAGGAAGTAGGTGCGGCTCTCGTTCTTCCGGCGTTTGATATCGATATAAAAACGGTAGCAGTCCTTTGATTCCACACCGAATATCTTGTACAGGAGTGGGGCAAGCTGTTTGAGCGGCATATTGCCGTTGTTGATACAGCCATCTCGTTGATGCCGTAAATCAGTTCAACGAGGTCGATGGCGTTGCCCGTCCATTGCAAGGGTGAGGCGGTATTTTCGTTTGTGTTGTCGGTGGATGTTTGGATGGGGATTAGTGGCGGCACTTGGGGTGCGGCAAGAAACTTCTGCATCTTCCTTACGAAAGAGAGAGCCTTGCTGACATAGTTGGCTATTTCCTTCTTTTCTTCGGGAAGGTTACGCACGGGATGATGCCGTAATTCGATTTCGATATAAGCCAACGCGATGATGGTCTGGTTCGTGTCCGGGCTGCCGATACACAGTTCAATCACTTGGGTGGCGAAAGCCGTGTATGCTTTTTCCATATTGCAGTCCCCGGCTTCGTTTATCCGGCGGAAGAAATCGGTTTCTGCCAATAAAAAATAATTCATGTCCTGTCAATTTTGAAATTTTACACTCTGTTTTCGGTATGCGCACATGAATAATATTGGCAAAAATCGCGACCAAAAAGCAAGAAATCCGGCACTGCCTCTACAACGTACTGGATTTCAGCGCAATATAAATTGATATTTGTTATCCGGCATAAAGGTACTTATTGAACATATCCCGGTATTCCGCTTAATCAAAACGTTGCTGCTTACCTTTAGACCACTTTGAATTTAGTGAACGCAGAAACAATTTAACTGGAAAAGAAAGTTTAGGTAGGCTGCATACACGTCATTTACTGGTATATTCGTATTTGTAAGGTATCCTTTGAGACCATCCCATTTCGCATCTTTCTCCAGTTTCTCGTAATTGATGGTCACTTTTACATCCCCTTCCATTTTCAGGAACTTGTTGTATCCGCGCTTGTTGATGTTGTCTTTGGTAAGCGTACCTCTGTGGTATGCCTTCTCCAGACGGCGTATCCCTTTCTCACGGTTATAAGCATCCTTTCGGGCACGCTCTTCTGTATATCCGACCAACAACCTCTGTCCGTTGCCTTTATCGTATTCAACCATTTGGCAGTCTGTTTTAGGCTGCTCCAGTATCCATTCCTGTATCTTCCTGCTCTCGTTCCTGATTTTAGCACCGATGATATACTTGTAACCGTTTGCTTCAAGGTCGGCTATATTATCGTTGTTCATCAACCCTGAGTCAGCCACCACGATAAAATCTTCCAACTCATATTTTCGGACAAATTCCGTCACTACAGGAAGCATCGTGTGTCCCTCGTACTTGTTGCCCTCATGGATGCAATACGCAAGCGGATAGCCGCCAATGCTGACCAACAGTCCCAATATAATCTGAGGGTTCTGATGACGCCCTTCCTTGGAGAAACCGGTTTTGCGAAGCTCATCCTCATAGTCCGCTTCAAAATATAGTGTAGTGACATCATAAAACAGCACACCGATATGACCGTCTAAGATCTTCTTTGTGTGAAGGACGCTTATGTCCTGAACTATCTTATGTTGATTATCGCTCAGTTTGTCCAAATAACGATAGATCTTCGACAGGCTGACATCTTCGTCAAAATGATTCTTCAGATACTCCACTGTGGCAGCTTTGCTTACAGGATAATACAAGCGGGCTTTTACAAGTTGGCGGAACACCTCATTATCTATCCTGTTGAATCCCACGTTGTCAAAGACGCGGTCAAGTATCAGGTCAGCTCCATTGATGGAGATGTTGGTTATGCACGAAAGCATCTGTTCGGCACTCAGAAGTTCTGCCTCACACTTCTTACGTTCCTCACCGAAAAGATCCAGCCGTGGATGGCGGCGTTCCTGTTCCTCATCTATCCATTTACGTCCTTTCATTATGAGAGAATCTATCTCTTCTTGATGACGCGCTATACCTATAGTGGTAAGCTCTTTCATCTTGCCGTTGACCTTTTCAACGATTATGACACCTACATTGCCTGATCGGTATTTCTTCTTACGTATAAACATGTTTTTTGCACCGTGTCACCCTAAAATGGGTGACACAAAATTACAAAATATTATTTATCAACCAATTATAATATTGAGTTTTTTTGAGTGACGAAGTCAGGACATTAAAAACAAAGCCATTTTGTTCTTGCAACAAAATGGCTTTATCTTCAAATAAAAATACAAACAAACCATCTAATAGATATATTTATTACAGAACAGTAATTAAAAAAATACAAGTCCTATATTTGATTGCAAACCTACAAAAGTTGATTTTAAAGGCATTATTTATAAAGAGTAAAAAACGAATATCAATGAAATAATTATAACATTTCATAAACTCTCATCAGGTCGTCACAGAGTTTCTTATCGGAAAAATTGTCTTTGGCATATTTCAATCCTTGTACTATCATATCATCGCGTAGTTTCTCATCATTATATACAGAAAAGACAGCCTTTGCCATAGATTGGGCATCATCCGGTTTTACATAGACAGACCCCGGACCTCCTGCCTCTTCAAGACAAGAACCGGAACAACCGATGGAAGGCACCCCTGACGTCAACGCCTCGAGAAGCGGTATGCCGAAGCCTTCAATGCGCGAAGGATAGACAAAAGCCGTTGCCAACTTGTAAAATGAAGGCAAATCATGAAATGATACATTATGAAAGAAGAAAAAACAATCCGACAAGTCATTGTCATTTATATAGGACTTTACCTGTTCAAGATACGAAGTGCCTTTACCTACAACCACCACCTTGGGCAAATCTTCCATCATATTATTATCCCGAATCACCTTCAATGCCTTTGCCACAAGCATGAGATTTTTCCGTTCTTCAATACTACCTACATATAACAGAAACTTAGACGGCAGATTATATTTCACCATTATTTCTTCAAGTTTCGTCTTTGAAACAGGTTCTCCAAAAACAGGGTCACAACCTTGATAAACAACTTCTATCTTAGATTCCTGAATGTCAAAATAACGTATTATCTCTTTTTTGGTAAACTCGCTGACAGCAATAATCTTGTCTGCCTGACGACATGATTTTCTAAACTTGTATCTGTAAATCCATCTGTCAACAAGATGATAATATTGAGGACAATGCAAAAATATCAAGTCATGCACAGTCACAACAGTTTTACATTTTGCCCGGGTAATATTCAGTGGCAGTTCATTGCTAAGACCATGAAAGATATTTACATCATCATTTTTTATATCTCCCGTTATCCCCCACACTCTCCACAAGGAACTGAATCTGCGCCATAATGAAGACAACGGAAAATGCAATTTTAATTTAGCCAAGGTAGGAATCTCGGTGATATAAGGCATTTTATCTTGTTTCGGTACATAAAGATAATATTCATTCTCAGGATGTTGTTGTGAAAGCAACCTAATAACAAAACGACTGTAATTACCCAATCCGGTACGGTTTTGGGCTGCTCTTTTCGCATCGAAACCTATTATCATGATTATTTTTATTTAAATAAAACAAGAAACATATTTGCAAATTCAATGATATAACAAATACATTTTACCGATATAAATCAAATCATTACCAAACCATGAACAAAAAACATTATGCAGTCGCATCCATGGATGCGACTGCATTACATTCAATCATATCCATTTGACAAGAGGCAAGTCCTGACGGTGAGCCAGCATCTTGTTGGTAGGATAAATTCTGAAAGTATAATTATAAACGCCAGCCTTGAATACCGGCAGACTGATATAAAAGCGCACCCAGTCATCGCCATAATCCACCATGGTCATCTGTTCGACTCTCAATATCTTTGTTATGACATCGTTTTCTTTCTCAGCGAACATCAGTTCTATACCTATGTCATTCTTGTCCAATCCCGGGATCTTCAATGTAATCTCAGCGATAAAGACATCGCCGAGATTCAAAGCCCTAATATTTGGGTCCGGAACCTTTATGGAAGACACTTCTATGGTATCCCAATGCGATTCTATCTTTTTCCTCCATGCCGTCAACTCAAAAGCTTTACTGTAACGGTCAGCTCTCATGAATTTCGCTCTTTTGATAAGTTTGTCATAATACTGACTGAAATAATCGTCGAGCATACGTTTCATGGTGTAGAAAGGAGCTATCTCCATAAAGTTATTTTTTATATACTGCACCCAAGTCTCAGGGACACCATCGGCATTACGTGTAAAATACAATGGCGTTATCTCATCTTCCAACATGTTATATATTGTCTCGGCATCCAACTCATCCTGATATCTCTGGTCCTGATAGGTGCGTTCCTCCTTGATAGCCCAACCTGCATCGGGACGGTAGCCCTCCGCCCACCAGCCGTCGAGTACAGAGAAGTTCAAGACACCGTTCATGACAGCTTTTTCTCCACTCGTTCCCGATGCCTCCAACGGACGTGTAGGAGTATTCAGCCAAATATCCACACCACTTGTGAGCATCTTGCCAATCTCTATGTCATAGTTACTGATAAACAATATCTTACCAATAAACTCTTTCTTTCGTGACACCTCTATTATATTCTTTATCAAGTCTTGACCTGCCTTGTCATTAGGATGAGCCTTGCCGGCAAACACGAAAATAACAGGACGTTCAGGATTGTTGACAATCTCTGCAAGACGTTCCAGATTGGTAAACAGAAGATGAGCTCTTTTATATGTAGCAAAGCGACGAGCGAAGCCTATAATGAGAGCATTTTCATCAAGACTGTCGATAGTCTTAATAATGAGAGACGGACTTTCCTGACGTTTACGCATATCTTCGGCAAGTTTAACCTTGATAAACTCCATAAGATTATGCTTCAACTCTTTACGTATATCCCATATCTCTGAAGCCGGCACATACTGCATCTTCTCCCAAACAGTAAAATCAGATTGATTATCAAGATAATCCTCTCCCATCACTTTAGAAAACAAACGCTGCCATTTAGCATCAGCCCAAGTAGGAAGATGCACGCCATTAGTAACATATCCAATGTGATTTTCTTCTGCATAATAACCCGGCCACAGTTGTTGGAACATCTCTCGAGACACTCTGCCATGAATGCGACTTACGCCATTGACTTCATCACTAAGATTGGTAGCCAATACACTCATGGAGAATTTCTCGTTAGGATCATTTGGTCTGAAACGACCAAGACCCATGAACTTGTCCCAAGAAATGTTGATATGTGAGGGATAATAAGACATATAAGTTCTCATCAGATGTTCCTCAAAGGCGTCATGCCCTGCCGGCACGGGGGTATGTGTAGTGAACAATGTTGACGAGCGTACCAATTCCTTAGCGACATCGAATTCGAGATTGTGTTTGGCGACCATGATATTCAGTCTTTCGAGACCACAGAATGCTGCATGTCCTTCATTACAATGGAACAGAGTGGGTTTTATACCCAACTTCTCGAGCAGACGGATACCTCCGATACCGAGGAACATCTCCTGTTTTATACGCATCTCATTGTCTCCTCCATAAAGTTGGCCTGTTATTATTCTGTCATCCTGTGAATTTTCTTCTATGTCGGTATCAAGGAGATAAAGCCCCACTCTACCCACATTTACGCGCCATGCTTTGGCATAAACGCTACGACCGGGGAAAGCAATGCTCACAGTCACCCAGTCGCCATTAGCGTCACGAACAGGATCCAATGGCAACTGCGAAAACTTCTGAGGCACATATTCAGACAGCTGTTCGCCTGAGACCGACATGCTCTGATTGAAGTAACCGTAACGATACAACAGTCCTATACCAACCATGTTGACATTAGAGTCGGAAGCCTGTTTCAGGTAGTCTCCTGCAAGGATTCCGAGTCCTCCGGAATATATCTTCAGACTTTTTTGAATGCCATATTCCATACTGAAATAGGCAATAACATCATCATTGTCAGGTTTTGCCGACATATAATCTTTAAAACGTTGATAAACAACATTCAATCTGGATACAAACTCCGCATTCTGTTCAAGGCTGTCAATTTGATATTTGGTAAAGTTTTCCATCACAGCCAACGGATTCTGTTCATATTTCTGCCACGCCTCAGGGTCGAGAGAACGGAACAAATCTATGGCATCTATGTTCCATGACCACCATAAATTATGAGCCATCTCATTGAGTTTCTGCATCTCTTCCGAGTAATTTATCTCTACCATAAACTTCTTCCAATTAGGAGTATCCTGTTTCTTGAAGTCGAAGTTACGCAGCACTTCGGAATAAAGACGACTTTGACGCATATATTCCCTGCCTTTCAACTTATTCAAAGCCATGTCGTATGCATGAAGATAATTAACAATGAGGTCTTTCCAATAAAGCATAGAAGCGAGGCGTAAAGCTTCCGAAGTTATAGTTTCCCATTGTTTTTCTGAACGTTTTGAAAGATTTTCCACTACTTTTGCAATGGCAGAAACCACATAATCTCCATTACCTTCTTCTCTATGGATAACAGTAACAGCTTCACTGTTGACATCTTTGTCTTTCATAAAACGTCCGAAACCGGACAAATCTGTCGTGACCGTAGGAAGACCGTGGGCAATACTCTCCAATGGTGTATAACCCCATGGTTCATAATATGATGGAAAAACCGACAAATCGAAAGCATACAAAAAATCATTGTAATTGATATTGAACACTCCATCATCGCCATTAAGATATGAAGGAATGAATATCACTTTAACTCTGTCTTCAGGATTGTTATTCAAGCCGTTTTCTCTCAAAGCATTGACTATGGCATCATTTTCTATATCAAAGACATGATGAGTCAAAGGATGTTCAGTATGACCTTCTATCGGTTCCGTGCCGTTAAGACGTCTTGTAAGTTGTTTGGAAGGACCGGCAATATTAGACGGGACAGCTATCACCGCGAGTATGTCACGAGCAAGTTCAGTATCATTGTTAAGTTTATTCAATGCTCTGATATACAAATCTATACCTTTATTTTTAAACTCATAACGGCCACTGTTTATCAACAGCATACTATCGCGAGACACTGTAACACCCGTAATCACATCGGCAATATGAAACACCTTCTCACGTGCCAATTGTCTTTTTTGCAGACGTGTTGTCTCGTCAAGAACCAAATCATCACTAATACCGTTTTCCGTTATCACATCAGGCTCACGGTTAAGGAAATATTTGCATTCCATAGCGGTGATGTTACTCACAGTAGTAAAGACATCGGCATTTTCCACTGCTTTTTGTTCCATGGACTGTTGAGCTACGATATTGAAACGGTTAGCCATTGATGTCGGATTATATGACGACAATTCATTATAGAGAGGCAGACCGTTACCTGAGATGGCACGTCCGAGATAAGTGGCATGAGTAGTAAACACCGTAGCCACCTCAGGAGCATGTTCTTTAAGATACAGGACGCCGGCACCCGTCATCCATTCATGAAATTGTGCTACTATATCCTCTTCATTAGGAATGTTCCAATCGACAAAACTTTCTATTACCTGACCGGCAGCATAGCCGAAAAGCACAGGTTCTATATAGTCCCATTGTCCTTGTATGGAATCCAGTTTATACTGTTCCCACAGATGACCGAGAATATCATTTTTACTTTGATATAATGTTGTAAAATCTATCAAGATAGCTAAAGGTTTACTTGGCAGTTTCCATCTTCCGATGCGTATTTTAAGTCCCCGAGAAATAGCACGTTCACGCCATTCTGGGAATAAACTGTTATCTTCAACAAAATAAAGAGTCTCATGTGATTCTTTTACCAGGTCAGGACCAATGCTAACATAATTATCGCCGAACAATTTCTTCATTTCGTCCATTTTTGTCGATAACACGGTGTATATTCCTCCCACCATATTACAGACTTCCCAACTAATTTCAAAAAGGTATTTAGGTGTTTTATACATAATAAAAATTTTGTTTACAAATTATGCGGACATATCTAACTATTTTTGTAAGATATATCCGCGATTTAATATATTCAACGTCATGATATCTTAAATGTTATTGTCATTGTGCGACAATTTTTTTGGCTTTCATGCTATGAATCTCGCTTTCAAGTCTCAACTTAAAATCTGTCAAAATATTCATAAAATTGATATAAGTATCATAAGGAGTATTGTCATCAAATTTAGTACACATATTCCGAAAAACACCAGCGTCCTGCAAAGCGTGCCAATCTCTTATAATTTCTTCATTTTTAATACGTTTCACCATATTATAGCAATCGTACAAAGTATTGAACGCATCATCCTGCATACTGTTGCCGATCCAGGGAGACAAGTCACGTTCCTCATCGCAGCACGAAAGCGGTATAGGAGCGTCGAATACCCCCATGGGCTGCATCAGTTTGACCGCCTGATGAGGCATAATAAAATTACAGTCCGTGTTGTCAAAAACAGCTTGCGGCAGATATCTCATAAAGTCGAAGATACCTGTTTCAGCAGCATAACATTCACCGAAAGTCTCATAGTTGACAAATATATTTACTATCTCTTCTGTTTCAGGGAAAGCTTTTATTTTCAATGCATAGTCCTGAGCTGTTATAGGAGAGGAAGTAAAATTAAGAGCTATATCGTCGCTAAGTCTGTCATTACGCAGAAGGACTTTCAGTTTAGGATTTTTAGCATTGAAATACATATAGTTAGGGCTTCTCCATCCAAGTACGTGTTTAGCACCTTCTGTAAATATCAGGTCAAAGCCCATATCTGCCACATCGGCTCCTATGTCATTGGAATATATAAGTTCGGTATTATGGAATGTCTTGGGAGTCATACCGAACACATCACGCATAAGGCGTTTATGGGCAAGCACTTCTTTTTTGAAAGCGTCTTTATTCGCGAGAGACGCAAGAGAATGACCGTATGTCTCCGCAAGAAGTTCTACATTACCACTTTTCAAGATATTTTTGAAACTGTCGAGAGTAGATGGAGCATACAAATCAAGTTGTTCTACTACAGAACCGGAGAATGAAAAAGCGAACTTCACTTTATCGCCATAACGGGCTATCATATCCATAACAAGTTCATTCATAGGCAGATAACAACGTTCTGACACTCTTTGAATGACTGTTCTATTATTATATTCATCATAATAAAAATGTCTCTTTCCAATATCAAAGAAACGATATGTACGCAGCCTGTAAGGCTGATGCACTTGAAAACACAAACAAATAGACTTATTCATGACGTATAGTATTTATTTTGACAATGCTAAATTATAAACTTCGATAATTTTTTTCGATGCAGCTTCCCATCTCAGGGTATCAACCTCATCTTTACCTTCTTTTTTAAACAATTCACTTATTGCCTTATAGTTACACAATCCATATATGCAATCAGCCAGGCCGTTGATATCCCAGAAGTCCACTTTAAGAGCATGTTTAAGTACTTCAGACACGCCGGATTGTTTAGAGATGACGACCGGCACGTTAAGACGCATGGCTTCCAATGGCACTATGCCAAAAGGTTCAGATATGGAAGGCATGACAAAGACATCCGTCATGGCGAACATCCTGTCAACATCCTGACCTTTCAAGAAGCCGGTAAAATGGAAACGCGAGCCTATTTTCAACTGAGAGACACGGCGTATCATTTTTTTAAGCAAATCGCCGGTACCTGCCATTACGAAATGCACATCAGAAGTCTGTTGTATTATTTTATATGCAGCTTCCACGAAATATTCCGGTCCTTTCTGATAAGTGATACGCCCGAGAAATGTCACTATCTTGGCATTGAGGCCGCTTTTATCGTATTCGGAAAGGCTTTTGGAATTAGGTTCCACGGCATTATGCACAGTAATGACCTTATCCGGATTGATGCCGTATTTCTCTATCACAATATTACGTGTCAGATTGCTCACTGTGATTACGAGGTCTGCCATCTCCATACCGCGACGTTCTATAGCATAGACATCAGTATTGATATTCTCGCCGGATCTGTCGAACTCGGTGGCGTGCATGTGTACCACAAGAGGTTTGCCGGTAGTCTCCTTTGCTGCTATGCCAGCTGAATATGTCAGCCAGTCGTGAGCATGAATGATATCGAAATCATATTTCGTAGCAAGAGACGAGCCTATCAAAGCATAACGCGCCACCTCTTCCATCAGGTTGGCACCATATTTTCCGGAGAACTCATAACGTGGGGCGAATACAGAACTTTTAAAATGATCTGTTGCACGATAATCCGTCACCATCGAAGCATATTCCTCCGGTCCAACATAAGGTATTATATTGGATCCGACCTCCATATAATGGACTCTATCCCAATAACGTCTATCAGTCTCATTATCAAGGTTAACAGTAACATCGCTGGCATTAAGCAGACGTACCGACGACTGGTCTTCGTCGCCAAAAGCCTTAGGCACAACGAATAGCACTTCCACCCCATTCTTGGCAAGACCTTTAGTCATGCCGTAACAAGCTGTTCCCAGTCCGCCTGTTATATGAGGAGGAAATTCCCAACCAAACATCAAGACTTTCATATTTCATCCTTTCTCATCTGGTCTATTAAATAATCAAGATACAGCAGAGCCGCCACACTCGTGGACTGAGAGATGCAGCCACGTGCATCGTGTGGTGGATTACCGTCATAAATCTCTGATATACTGCCTATACCACAGTCTTTGATAGCGTCTTCAAAGCCATGATACAAATCTTCAATATACGGAAGAGCCGTTTTGCCGTACAAGATGACGGACGCATCGGCGTATGGCATCACAAGCCAAGGAAAGACAGTACCCTGGTGATATGCAATCTCTCTTTCTCTATGATTTCCAATAGTGACGCCCTTATATTCCGGTGAACGAGGCGACAAAGAACGTAACCCTCTTATTGTAAGCAACTCTGACCTCGCTATGTCGAATACCTTTTTCTTCAGTTCATTTTTAAAAGGGCAATAAGGCAACGATATAGCTATCAACATATTGGGTCTCACCATTGCATTACGTTCATTTTCGTTGACATAGTCAAAGAAAGTATCGTTAACCGAATCATAAAAGCATGGAGTAAACGATGCCAGCACCTTGTCAGCAACATCACTCCAGCGTTGTATATCCTCATTATTTGGGTCCACTGTTTGAAGTAACGACACTGCATAACGCAATGCATTATACCACAATGCATTTATTTCAATAGCGAATCCCGTACGCGGTGTAATGGGTTTCCCGTCACAAAACACATTCATCCATGTCAGGGCGAGACGTTCATTACCTCCATACAGCAACCCATTCTCACAGACCTTGACATTGAAATCTGTGCCTTCGATGAAACTATTCAATATTTTTGTTATCACATTGCCATAATCCTTCCACAAAGTTCTCTTGTTTTTTTTCAGCATGCTCTCATATTTCTGGATATTGTAAATAAACCACAGAGGAGAGTCCAAGGCAGTATAATACAAGTCATTCTGATAATATTTATGCGGAAAGAAAGGACCTTTCATCCTGTCGATGAGATATGACAACAATTGTTTAAAAGTCTTTTCGTCACCACTGGCAAGTGTCAGTCCCGGCAATGACAGGAAAGTGTCGCGGCTGCAACTGCCGAACCATGGAAAACCGGCGAACATACGTGTACCGTTATCATCTCTGATAATAAACTGTTGTGCTGAATTTTGAAGGCAATGTTTAAAACTGTCACGTGGTATTCTGTTGTTTATTTGTGTCTCAAATTGTTTTTTGAATGAAGCAGGATTCCTCTCACAGATGCCGGCAGAAACCACGACAGACTCTCCCTTTTTCATAGTAAATTCAAAAAAACCTGGCACATAGAGGTCTTCCACTGCATCATAGCCACGTTCAAACTCTCGAATATAAAACACATTATAATACCAGTGAGGCACATGAGTATATTCAACAGCCTTGGAAAACTGCAGGTAAAGACTGTCATAATTGTCATACATCTTCCATGTGACACCATTTTTAACAGTCATATATTTGCGGTTGGCAAGATAATTCTCGTGTGTCAGCATGTGCACGTTACGGAAAGCAAGAAATGGCTGAAGACGCAATGTCACAGGCAGTGCAGCTTCCTCAAGAGTATAACGTATCAAAATACGTGCCTCCTTCTCGGCAAAGATATACTCCTTATGAAGGACCGAAGTTCCAATACGATAAGTAAGACGAGGTATAGGTTCAGTAGTAAAATTGCGAAGATATTTGTGACCTCGCGGAGACACTGTTCCATCTACATATTGATGTACACCGAGATTAAACTCTTCCTTATTGTCAATAACAGTCTCATCAATACTCGACAGCAACACATGATTGTTATTATCGAGTTGAGGCTGCGGCACCACAAGCAGTCCATGATATTTCCTTGTGTTGCAACCTATGATGGTAGTGTTGTAAAACGCACCCGACCTGTTGGAACGCAAAATCTCTTTACTCATCGTAAACTCGAGATTTACCAACTGTTGCTTGCTAAACGAGATATATGACATAGTTGTTTTTTATTTTTTATAACATTCTGCAAAGATAAAAGATTAATTGTAAAAAGCAAATTTTATTTGTCGAGATACAAAAAAACGACTTAAATATTAAGGCAATATAAAAAACATGTTACAATCTCATTTCAAAAACAAATTTATATTATACGTTTCAACACTATCTCGACAAACAGTTGTTCGAAGTCATCATAAGTATCGAACACATCCGACAGACATTCATGATCCCTTGTCTCATATTTGCCTGTAATATTGTTGAAACAATAATAATCCAAGTCATCGCGACCAATCCACAACAACTCATCATCACCGTCATAAAAATCGACAAAATTTTCATTACAAGATACCACATCAGGCAAACAATAATCCGAATCACTACAGAAATAGCCGACAGAAGAGAATAATTCCACTCCGTTAAAAGCGAAGCCATCCATGACACGCAAAAAATCAGCATAGTCATCCGGCAAAACCGGACAATTCATTGAGCACAAATCATCGTTGCAATCGGAGATAAAACCCTCATCGGCACCGGGAGGGATACATGCCATATCCTTATCATCCCCCAATATTTCATACATTCTATCAATAATATCTTTTTTCATAACTTAATATTTTACAATAACATTATCTGTTTTAAACAAGAATAACCATCACATAACAAAGTCTCGGACACAATGTCGAAAAAACCATCTTCCTTCATTTTCATTTTGGCAAGATAAAGAGAATCGGAATATATTACATTCGCCTCAACAGTATAACCGTCACTGTCGCGTGTTGTTGACACCGGTTTTATATTATTTTCGAGAAAAGCGAACTGTTCTTCCGACGGAGTATCCGAAAACTCCACATCATGAATACTTTGGACAAGACGAAGAGAGCCTTCTTCCGTACAAACTATACCGAGAACGAACTTTAAATAATCCGCAATATTATCTGCATCGACATTAAGCCCCAATTTATGAAGATTGTCAAAGATACAATCCCTGGTACCATCCAACTTTATAACGTCATCATTTCCATCCCACAAATAACCCATGGTAACTACCGGAATACAGGAATAACATTTAGCGACAACATATAAGTAATTATCAAAAAAAGAACAACCATATACATCTATGCTGCTCTTATCATAATCAAACATATCAAAAGTAGAACATTTATTTATCAAAGAAATAAGCCTTTTCTGCTCATACGGGTCAATATTCATACTATATCCATTCATAGAAATGTTTTTTTAATTACAAAGATAAAAATAATTTTTCATAAAAACAAAAAAAATAAATATATATGATAAAAAACAGGACATTGGTTCGTTTTTTAATACTGAATTTACTTCAAACATTTTATCATCAACACTCAAAACATTTATGTTAATATTATTTATTTAGTTTCAATGTTATATCATATAAATTATCGAATATTAGTAAAATATCCCTTTCATGAATCACAGATACCATTTGAAATCAATAAAGTAAGGCAGAAGTTTTTTTATTGTTTGTTATAATTTAATCTTTTTTATTTTATAAAAAGAAGCAACATTTCATTTTTATCTAAAACATCATAAGTATTTATCTGATAATAAAATATATTTTATCTGACAGTAACAAAAACATATAAAATCATGTTTTAGTCATTCAAACTCACTTAACATTTTTCCCAACATCGGCATCAGGCAAAGTAACTTCAAACAAATCACTCGGACGGTGTTCTCTGAAGATTATTTTTATCATTTCGTTTACAATATCAGGATATTGTTCCGAGACATCATGATCTTCATGAAGATCAGTTTTCAAATCATAAAGATGTGGAACACCTGTCTTTATTATCAACTTCCAGTCATCCATACGAACAGCTATCTGGTCGGTTTCATGAAATTCCCAATACAAGAAATCATGTTTTTTTTGATTCTCGTCATCACCCAACAAAGTAGGCAAAAAGGAAATGCCATCGAAACAGTCGTCATTTATTTTTCTGTTAAGATATCTTTTAGGGAATCTCCTGTCGCCAATTATTTCACAGAAAGTAGGCATCAAGTCATAAAATGCCAACTGGTGGTCGTTTACACTGCCGGCTTCTATTTTTTCAGGCCATCTGACAATAAAAGGTATTCTGATGCCGCCCTCGTAGCACTGACGTTTCAATCCCCTCAATTTTCCATCTCTTCCAAAGAACTCGGGGTCTGCACCGCCTTCTTCATGAGGGCCGTTGTCACTACTGAAAACAACTATGGTATTTTCATCCAAGCCTTTTTCTTTCAGTTTATCCATTATCTCACCCACGTAAGCATCCAAACGCGTAATCATTCCGGCGAACTCTGCATGTGTATGTACAGCTTCATTATATCTGGAACCTTCGCTTCCTCCCCATGTTTTATCAGTAAAAAACTTGTTTTTATAATATTTCAAAATAGAATCGTTAGGTTGTACCAACTCAGCATGAGGCAAGGTATATGTAAAAAATCCATAAAAAGGTTGACTGTCACTTTGTTTGTCAAGCCAAGCCAAAGCCTCCCTATGTATAAGATCTGCCGAATACTGAGTACGTTTTCTATAATCATCTCCAAACATAGGATACGGTATATTTTCATCAAGAGTTATACGTATAGTGGCAGTATCACCTTTTGCGGTACTGAAGCGATTTAAAAAGTTGGGATAATACAAATGAGCCTGAAACTGACATATATAGCCATAAAATTCGTCTATTCCCCTTTTATCAGGTGTAGAACCTGAGCCTTCATAACCTCCTGCCCATTTACCGAACATACCTGTTGTATAGCCATTCATCTTCATGATTTCAGGAAGAATGATATGTCCTGTATCATAAGGTTCCTGCCCCACTACAGAATATTCCTCATTATCACCATAATACATTACAGGACTGTCATACCAATATTCCTTATTACCTCTTACATGTGTATGTCCTGAATGCTGACCTGTCATTAAGGCAGCACGAGAAGGAGCACTGACGGGACTGCCGGCATAAGCCTGTGTAAACAACATGCCTTCACGCGCCAATCGATCTATGTTCGGTGTTTGTATGTATTTCTGTCCGTAGCATGCCAAATCACCATATCCCAAATCATCGCACAGGATAAATATTATATTCGGTTTATCTTTGTCGTTGCCGGTAGCAGCAGACAAGGCAGATGCCACAGTCATGCCACACATAAAAAGCAATTGGTTCTTTTTCATATTCCTCTTCTTTTTTTCTTCAACAGTTTATTATCGTCATCTCCGATTTCTGTCAGTATATATACCAATATTTGCTCTTCATTATCAGTCGAGTGCCAAATAGTTGCTTACGACAAAACCACTTCACCATATCTTTTACCAATAACTGAAAAATCCATTTTCAAGTATAAACGACTATATGAAAAAGCGCCATGTTAAGCCATTGTATTAGCAACCACGTTTTTTATTTTGTATTGAAAAATTCCGACACTAATGAACATCAAAAAAAGAACTGCATATCATAATTTACTGCCTCTAAAACGGACAACAAATTTTCCATAAAGCAAACATAATTGCATACAAAGATAGTGAAAATTTCCAATACTTACATTCATGACAATATTTTTCCTGTTTTAATAAATCTTTCCGGAAGAAATATCCATCTCATGATTTCTGATTGCATTCATGATATTGGCAGGAGCACGTTTTGCCATCCATTCCCGTTTCATATAGTCCATGCAAGGAGACACATGTTCAAAGAAACGATAATAACCGTGGCACAAATAATTCAAGCCAGGTTCACCATCGTCGGTCGTTGCAAAACGATTTTTAGGACATTCCCCATTACAAGCGAACAGGTATTTGCATTTCTTACACTGCTGCGGCAAGGAATTATACTTGTCCGCGCCAAAGTTTTGCTGAAAATCACCGTACATCATCTCCAACAAAGTATTTTTGTAAATATTGCCAAGTTTAAATTTCGGAAACACATAATGGTCGCAAGCATATACATCGCCATTAAACTCCATGACACCGGCATGTCCGCATGTACGTGCCATAGAACATACACCGGGATGTTCTCCCACCCAGTTGGCAAGGGTTGAATCGAAAATCTGAACAAAATAACGCCCGACATCATTGCGTACCCATTCATCGAAGATAGCACAAAGAAAATCACCCCACTGTTGAGGGGTGACAGAAAATTCCGCCACACGTCCATTTTCCTGAAGAGGCGATGCCAAATGTCTCCCGTCAGGCTGTTTCAATATTCTTTCAACAACGGGTGTGAATTGCAAATAATGACAACCAATATTTTTAAAAAAACGATAAAACTCCAATGGATGATCTGCATTAAGATTATTCACCACTGCCATGGCATTCCATTCGACATTATATTTGTTCAACAACTCAATGCCGCGCATGACTTTGACAAAAGAAGGCAGGTTCTGTCCATAATGACGATAGGCGTCGTGAAAACGTTGAGGCCCGTCGATTGAAATGCCTACAAGCCAGTTGTTATCTCTGAAAAAACGACACCACTCATCAGTCAACAATGTGCCATTAGTCTGAATGCAATTGTCAACCGCTCTATCTCCTGCATATTTTTTTTGCAACTCGACAGCTTTTTGATAAAAACGCAGAGACTGCAAAAGAGGTTCCCCTCCATGCCATGTAAACGACACCACAGGCATAGTCTGACTTGCAATATATTCCTGAATAAATCTTTCCAAAAGCGTCTCACTCATCATTTGTTTGCTGTGTCCATTGTAAAGATTCGTTTTCTCAAGATAATAACAATAATCACATGCAAGATTACATCGTGGTCCTACAGGTTTTGCCATTACATATAAAGGTCTCGAAAATGGGAATGCAATATCATTCATTCTTAATATATATTATCAATTACACTAAAAAATCAATTTGATGTATTCATATTTTAGATGTAAATATCACTTTTTATCATCAAAAACATCATCGACATCTTCATGACAACCGTATAGCATATCATTTATTTGTAAAAAAATAACATAACGACAAATTTTATATTTTTTGAATGATTCAAAAATATTTTGGTGTAAAAATAACAAAATTTAACTTAAAAAACATAAGAACAAGTGTTTTTTTAGATTCATACAAGGTAATGTTTCAAAAAGTGTGTAATTGGGACGCCATGATATGACGTCTCTACAGTAGGGATTACAACATAAAAAACAGAGACCGCCTGAACTTGTCAGGCAGTCTTTTCACAGTTAATATATAATGTTTCCTTTTTTACTATTTTTTTGAAACTACTATTGCTTTACCCATTTACCGCCTTCTGCTTCCTTTCCTTCACTATAAACTCTC
>NWBN01000032.1:0-3962 GCA_002633315.1 Bacteroidales bacterium Phil6 | reverse complement strand
CCGGTAATACCGTCCTGATGTTCAAGATGTTTTCTCCCGGATTGGGATATACTTTCGATATTGATGTTCCTGTCATCACTTCTTCTTCCGATAATGTATTGCCAATAATACAATCATCGAACTCTTCATTCATATATACCAACTCTCCTTTCTCCTTATAACACAATAATGTCGTTATATATCCTCCCGGGGCTGTCATTGACTCCGGATAAAACAATCCGTCAAGCGAACCTATTCCTTCCACCCATACTACCGGCGCTCCCCAGAACCCAAACTCATTCGAACTCGTATGATAACATTTCCTCATTGCTCCTCCTATCTCTTCCTCTGTTATGGAATCTAATCTTATATATGTCTCACATTCGTAACATTGTTGCCAATATATCTTTATCGAATCTCCTACTTCCATACCGAAATCATATAGCAAATATTCCTTGTCATTATCATAGAAATATACTTTCCCGTTATCTTCCTCCCTCATATATCCTATCAATTCATATTCATTTGTAGTAGAGGTGTCTTTTTGATATACATTCATATATTCATTCTCTCCTATTGTCGTATATCCTTCAAATTTTGTTGTAAGAGTCTTTATAGGTTCTATATATCCAAAATAATTATAAATGAATGTATTGTATTCCGCTCCCTCTTTCACCATGTTGGCAAGACTTGTTTCTTGTTGGGTGCTTCTGTCTTTCGGCAATAACGTCAACGCATAATCCCTCTGCTCCTGATATGCCTTGCTCGTTTTGGGAATGTATTCTGTCATCTTTCCTCTTATTCCTTTCGCTCCGTTATCTTCCATCTTCAGATACAGATTACCCAAATCTATTGTCGCAAAAATACTGTCATTGTATGTCGATTCCGGATTTGTAATGACTCCTTCATACCAATTTATGGCATCTGTGTAATTCCCCATTTCCTCATCGCATTTGTTCGCCAATGACATCGCCAACGGCAATAATACACTATCATTGACTATCTCTTCTTCCTCAAGATAATATTGTTGCAGCCCTTCATAATCATTTTCAACATAATACTCGAGCGGCAACATCGTCTTTAGCGCTGTCTCTGCACTTGTTGTGAAAGGATAATCACTTACTACCTGCATATATAATGTCTTCGCTTCCTCATATTTTTCCTCTGACACCAAAGAATCGGCTCTCGCTATTATTATTTTTGCACTATCGGTTGCATTTGAACAATCTCCCAATTCCCACTCCGGGTAAAATAAATATTCTGTCGCTGTTACATTCGAAAAAAGATGCTGGTCCGCATCAAAATTAATACCCCAATTATTGTATATTACATCTATCTGTCCTCTGACTGGAATCTGCACTGATGAAGCAAAACCTATTGTTCCATCATAATACAGATATGGAATACTATCATTATCCTCTATAATATTATATCTGAAAATCTGCGGATTACATGCTGATGACATATATACCTCGTATAAGTCGTTTCCATGAATATATTGTGTCTCCGAACTATTGGTAGCGGCACAATTTCCATTAAAATTGCTTAAATTGCAGTTGTTTAATAATTCTACGCCCATCTTGTTATTGCTTATCTTATTCATGGTAATATTTCCTGTAGATGCATATACCAACAAACCGGCGTTATTACAATTCTCAATTGTATTGTTACTTATGTTTTTCATTGTTGCAGAAGCCGAATTTCCACAATAATATACCTGTATGCCGTTACGAATAGTCCCATTGGCTCCATTTCCATCTATAGTACAATTATTAATATTGTAAGATTGAACA
The DNA here is from genome assembly GCA_002633315.1 of Bacteroidales bacterium Phil6. GTDB lineage: Bacteria > Bacteroidota > Bacteroidia > Bacteroidales > F082 > Limimorpha > Limimorpha avicola. The sequence goes on along the minus strand of NWBN01000032.1, from coordinate 2,190 downwards.
TTCTGAATATTTATTGCATAATTCATCGTGTCATTATTAACATTGAAATTACAGTTGGAAATTACAATGGAAGAAGAATCGAGTCTTTCAGAATACGATTCAAAAGCGATTGGAGTATCTATAAACTCACAATTGGAAAAACTTATATGACTCTTTGTCAGAGTAAGTTTACAATTGTCAAAAGTCACATTGTTGAAACTAAAATTGTCAGTATTGACAATTATTTCCATTTCTGCACCTTCTTCTGCCACAAATTTTACTTTCTTGCCAAACGTCATTCCTCCATCTATAATGAGCCTGCATGTATCGTTTTTTGCTATTATTGACACATTGTTCTCAAAATGAAGACCGGACAGAGTATCTATATGTATTTCTGCATCATACAAATAAAGATTTGCATTGTTCACATATAAATCAGTATTCTGTTCAACAGATAAAACATCCTCTATATGATAATTGCCTTGAACGGTATCTGTAGTGACGACTTTTCCTGTAATGCCCCTCAGACTTAACAAATCATCCTTGAACCCGCAATCATAAATTTTATAGCCCCAATTATTAAATTGAAAATCATATTCAGATACAAACTCAATAACTTCATTTATTTCATGTAATCCATTATTATTGCCGCCGTTTTCCTGCAGATCAAAATTTATCTCCGGTTTTCCAAACAATGAATAGAAGTCCGGATTATTCCCAATACTATAAGGTGAATACCATGGCTCATTTAATGCGGGATATCCACCTCGTAACGCCGAACACGCAAAATAGTTATATACATCCATTTTTAATAAAAGATAATCTCTAAAATAAGGTCTCAAACCATCGATACATGTAAGAATGGTTTTTCTTGAATTATTATTCATATCCAACAGTTCCTGAACAAATCCGCCTGCAAAACAACTATATAAATTTATTATCATCTGTGAACAGTTAATTCTTTCCAACATGGAAGCAAAATCATCATCGAGCAATTCGTCATTCCACAGTACAAAACTAACATCGTTAGAATATGATGGGAATGTATTATTATTACCATGAGTTGTAACAAAAACATATAATATGTCACTCTCGGTAATTATCAATGACAAATGATTGAATATTGAATCCAAATTACTGCTATTGCAGACTATTGGCAGAATGTCAGGAACAGAATCATTGTCAAGGTCCATTTTAAGATTTGAACCTGAACCTGTACTGCCATCGCAAGATAACACATAAATATTTTCCTTCATATATCCGTTTTCTATCAGACTACAATATGAATGGCTTAATGCATTCCACATAGGGGTTAAATCATGATGATCTCCTCCACAAAACAGCACGGCATATTTTCCGTCATTCACATCTGCATTTGGTGTCGGAACATACAGACTGTCAGTATTACTTGTTAAATCAAGAACTGACGATACATCATAGTCGAAAGAAATATATACATCCTCCAAAAATAAACCATATTGGAAAGGAGGCAACTGTTTTTCTACAGATATATACGAACCATTGTTTTCATCTATAAAAACGTAAGTACATCTATGTCCCCACAAATACTGCGGCTCTTCATCTATAAAAAACATCCAGTAACTATTATACGTCACAGCAATAGAATCATAAAGACTTAAATTATAATAACTGTCTGTTTGCAGATACGGTTCCATATAGACGTTTACACTATCAATTCTGTCAGAAACCATTTCTGCAATTATGTTTTTCGCTTCCTGTTTTGTTATCTGTGCCTGCAAACCTAAAGTTCCTATCATTGTTATCATCATCAATAACAATCCTGTCCTTTTCATTTCTTTTCCCATAATCATACTCTTTTTATTTTTAATATTTATAACACTTTTTATATATTACCTGCTGATTATCAATTTCCCGCTTTGACTCTTTCCTCCTATGCTTATCGTATAAAAATACATTCCACTCGGCATTCCTTCCGTCCCTATCACTATTTCTCCCTCTCCTTTCATCTCTATTCTCTTTATCGTTCTTCCCATCATGTCTGTTATCCTTATCTCCGGCTTTCCTTCGCTGTCCCCTTTTTCATATCTTATCTTGAACGATTCTTTTGCAGGATTCGGATATATTTTTATCTCTCCTCCCTCTAACCCTCCTTCTTCCGTTGTCAATATCTCTATGCTTCCGCATACAGCTTCCGCATTGCCTGTCGTATATACCGCCTCTACACAATAG
>NWBN01000031.1 GCA_002633315.1 Bacteroidales bacterium Phil6 | reverse complement strand
ATATACGACAGGCAATGCGGAAGCTGTATGCGGAAGCATAGAGATATTGACAACGGAAGAAGGAGGGATGACAGAAACATCAATATCGAAAGTATATCCCAATCCGGGAGAGAATATCTTGAACATCAGGACATCATTTCCGGAAGGAAGGATAGAAATATATGACATTCTCGGGAAAATGATATATAAACAGTATATCACCGAAGAGGTCACGAAGATATCGACAGAAGGATGGGCAAAAGGGATGTATCTGTGGAAAGTTTTCAGTGAAGGAAAAGAGACAGAAAGCGGTAAATGGATAAAGCAATAGTAGTTTTTAAGAAATAGTTAAAAAAACATTATAGATTAAGAGAGGCTGTTTGACACTTTTATTGTCAGGCAGCCTCCACTCTACTATAACGTTTCCACGATGTGTTTGTCTCAAATACTGAATTATTCCACTTCATCAGGATAAGGACAGACAAGTCCTGTTGCCTTATAAGACGGCCGTTGAGCATTTGTCGTTTTCAAACAATCCGTCAATTCTTTGGAAAGTTGTTTTACTATTTCCGGACATTCCCGTGCAATATCATTTTGTTCACCTATATCATTACTGACGTCATACAAGCGTTTTTGTTGTGTTTCCCAATGATAAATCAAATGGTAATCGCCTTTCAGTATGGCAGAATATGCGCCATAACCCTCTTCCGTATTCTGAGTCTCGCCCCACAAGTTAGGGAAATGCCATATCACTGGTCTTTCACGGTCAATTGCCGGATCGCGCAACACATCGACGAAACTGATGCCGTCAACAGTCTGTACTGTCTCATAATCCTGCACGCCGGCCATTTCCAGGATGGTAGGGAAAAAGTCTTCAATCATCACTCGTTGTGATATTTCAGTGCCTGCTTCCGTCACACCCGGCCAATATATCATCATGGGTTCTCTTACGCCGCCCATGAAGGCAGACCCTTTTCCTGCGCGTGCCGGATAATTCTGGTCACGGTTTTCCAAGCCTTGCCGCACATTATTCAATGCCTGTCCTCCATTGTCCGACATGAACAATATTATCGTATTGGCAGCCACTGCAGGTTGCGACTGCAGGAAATCCATAATATCGCCAAGACTTTTATCCATACCTTCGACCAAAGCAGCATATCTCGCTTCATTTTCGTTCAAGCCGGCATTGAGTTGTGCATCATATCTGCCACGATATTTTCCGCTGAACCGGACATCGTCGTTATATGGAGAATGTACTGCATAATGTGACATATACAAGTAAAACGGGACATTTTCCCGTATAGGTTTTTTCATTGCCTCAACAGCTTCCAATGTCAAGGCTTCCGTAAGAAAGATATCCTGTCCATGATATTTTTCCAATCCGCGCACCTCAAATGCCGTTCCTTCACCGAAATTCTCAGTACCGAGATAGCTGCCCGGAGCTCCATTTGCCCCACCTCCAATATTAACGTCAAAACCCATGTTGCCGGGGTCTTCGCCGGAGGTATTCCTTGCTCCGAAATGTGCTTTCCCGCAATGTATGGTATAATAACCATGCTGTTGCAGTATCTTTGGAAAAGATGTTATCAAAGCGGAGTTTTTCAAATCATCAGGATTATCTGTGCTGTCCGGCTGTATTCCGTTGTAGTTCCATTCAGGCAATTGAAGAACATCGCTTCCGGCATCCGTCTTCTGGTCATAGTTCAATGTCCAGTTTGTTACACGATGACGTGCAGCATTCATGCCCGACATCAGACTGCAGCGTGTAGGCGACGATATGGCACAAGCGTATGCCTCGGTAAATCTCACTCCCATTGCAGCCAAACGTTCCATGTTAGGTGTATGATAACGGGCATTCAAGGCTGTGGAATCACTATAAAATGGAACCGAAGTATCTTGCCATCCCATGTCATCTACCAAAAACAATATAATATTCGGACGTTCCTGCGCCTGTATGGCTCCGACACCTGCCATAGAAGCCAGAAACATGACGTTTTTCAAAGCATTTTTGTGCTTCATGATTCTTTAGTTTTTGCAATTAAAAATGCAATATTAACAAAATTCCTACAAATAGCAAATCGTGTTAAATTTATAATTTACAAAAAATTCATAAAAACAGAAAAAACATTCGTTTTCATATATCATGATGAGACAATTATTCTATTTTTGCATAAAATTGTTTTCAAACCACCAACAACTATACTTATTATGGTTTACACATTATCCAATTCCGAACTTTGCATAAAAGTCGATTTGCACGGGGCAGAATTATGCAGCATCAGACGAGGCGACATAGAGTATTTATGGCAAGCCGACCCTCAATATTGGAAAAGGCATTCTCCTATTTTATTTCCTGTCGTTGGTTCGGTCCATCAGAATTGTTACCGTCTCAACGGTCGTGAATATCAAATCTCTCAGCACGGATTTGCACGCGACATGGACTTCGATTTGCTTTATGCAAAAGATGATGAATTGCGTTTTATCCTGAAAGACAATGAAGAGACGCAAAAGAAATATCCATTCCCATTCGAGCTTGAAACAGGATACAGACTCGATGGCAAAACCATTGAAATATCATGGAAAGTCTGCAATACCGGTCAAGAAATCATGCCTTTTCAGATAGGCGCCCATCCGGCTTTCAATCTCCCCTACTTCATGCCGGAAGATGCGATAAAAGGATATCTCGACTTTGACAATCAAGATATCAGCTATATTCTTATCGACAACGGAGGTGCTGATACGGAACGGAAACATCACTTGACACTGACAGACGGCTTTTTACCACTGACAGAGCAAGTTTTTGAAAAAGATGCACTTATAATCGAAAACAGTCAGATTCACGATGTTTGTCTCTACGACAAGAAACACAACCCTTGGCTTTCCGTAAGGTTCGAAGCACCGGTAGTGGGTCTGTGGTCTCCACCAAAAAAGAACGCTCCGTTTGTATGTATTGAACCATGGTACGGCCGTTGTGACAGAAGCGGTTACACAGGAGAATTTGCCGACAAGGACTGGATTCAGAAACTTGCTCCTGAAGAGGTTTTTGTAAAAAACTATATTATTGAAATTTATTAATTGACTTTCAGAAGACAATAATATTGATTTAATGTAATATCAGACAAGAAATTGCACCGTATTGAAAAAATAGTAATGGCAATTACATAACTCCGTAAGGCAACAACAATACATCGAGTAACGATAACATCAATTCAACCTTTTTCGTTTAACGAGATAGGCTGACAGTATTTGGTCGAAAGACTTATTGATATCCGCCTCGACGTAATCTATTCGGTACTGATAGCAATGCCGAAGTATGTCGTCTTTACGTTGTCTCATAATCATAGAATAACGCTCTTTCACCTCAACGGGGTTCAATTTAATCACCTCTTTAGACTCGAGGTCAACGAAACGATAAGGACGATTTTCGAACTCCAAATCCTGTTCAAGAGAACCATCAAAAACATGAAACAGGACCACCTCATGTTTATTGTATTTCAGATGTTCGAGGGCATCATAAAAGGCATCGAGCGACTGAATGTTGTCAAGCATATCGCTAAAAACAATCACAAGTGAGCGACGATGCGACATCTCGGCTATCTTATGGAGACTGCTGACAGAATCAGTAGGTATTTTGGACACTTTGTCATAAGGAAGCAGCAATCTCTCCAAATTGGAATAAAGCATGGCGACATGAGGTTCCGACAACTTAGCCGGAGCATGAAAAGAAATATCATCATCGAAGAAGTCGAGACCTACGGCATCACGTTGCCGGCGCATCAGTTCTATCAAGGATGCAGCACTATATACCGAGAACCATAACTTGTTAAGATTATCGATATCAAGACGTTCTCGAACGGGAAAAAACATGCTTGAACTTTTGTCAATGACTATCCGGCAACGTAAATTAGTCTCTTCCTCATAACGTTTGACAAACATCTTATCTGTACGGGCGTACAGTTTCCAATCTACATTACGCACTGGTTCGCCGGCATTATAGGGACGATGTTCGGCAAATTCCACTGAAAAGCCATGAAAAGGACTTTTGTGAAGACCGGTAATAAAACCCTCCACTATCTGTCTTGCATGAAACTCAAGACTGCCGAAGTCTGCTATGTAATTGTGATTTATTGGCATAAAAGAAAAATCATTGTGTCGGACGGCGACATACATCGATTAGCATGTTCGATTTATGCAAATGTATCTCCCCGTTCCAACACAACACAAGGAAGGCATGTCAAGCACTAAACCGACATTCCCTCATAAAAACACCATACTACAAAAACTTTTTAAGTTTGTCTTCAAACACCTGTTTAGGAGCGCCTCCAACATGTTTTTCGACAACCTGACCATTCTTAAAGATAAGCACTGTAGGAACATTTCTGATACCGAATTTGGCAGCAAGTTCGACGCATTCATCGACGTCAGCCTTAACCACTTTAGCTTTTCCGGCATATTCCTCAGCAAGTTGATCCATATACGGAGCTATCATACGGCAAGGACCGCACCATGTCGCTCCAAAATCTACCATTACAGGAAGTTCGCAATTTACAACTTCTTGTTCGAAAGTTGCATCAGTAATTTGAATTGCCATATCAATAATTTTTTAGTTTATAATTTTTGCAAAGATACAAATTATTTTAATAACTCATATTTGACATAATCAAGATTATCCAAAACATCAAACAAGGTTTCTGCATTGACGCCACCTTTTTGCGCATTCATCAAACATGACATATTAGTTTCATTGTCAACAAGAAATACAGAATAATGTTGTTTTCCCTTATTATCTTTAACAATTTTTATCAATTCTTTACAATTCTCAGAATCAAGTTTATTAACATCCACCACAAGTTTCACTCTTCGGTTAGTATTAGCCAACAAAGATTCCAGAAGTTGAACATCAGTGATAAAGAATTCATTGTCATTATTTTTATTATCACGATCATCTGAAATATTATCTTTTTTGCGATATAACTCTCTCACTTCGCCTGTCAGCAACACGGAAGAGCCCATGTCCAAAAAATGGCAAAAACTCTTATATTTCTCACTAAAGAGGCTGAACTCATATCCGCCGCTGTCATCTTCGATACGGAACCTTCCATATTGTTTTCCTGCCAAGGATATTTTATGTTCCACCATGGTGACAAAACCGGCGACTTTTATTTTAGCACCTCTCCTATTCCTGATTATATCGTCCAACTCTTCCAGTCTGATATTGTCGGAAAACAGTTCTATTGTTCTCCTGAATGTGTCGAGAGGATGAGCACTCATAAAGAATCCTATCACTTCTTTTTCATTTTCAAGTTCTTTAATCTGAGCCCAGCGTTCACATTGAGGTATTGGCAAAGTCAATCCTACATTGACATCATCCTGTTGAAAGCCGAACAAGTCTATCTGCGCGGCATTTTTCCTATCAATTATTGTATTTGCCATTTTGATGGATTTCTCGAGGAAAGTAACCTTCTCACCCGGAGCAATATAAAAATAGGCAGCTCTATGCAGTTCCTTGAAGCAATCCAAAGCACCGGCCTTTATCAAAGACTCCAAAATATTTTTGTTAAGGTCCTTGGCTCCCACTCGCATCATAAAATCGGCAAAACTCTTGTATTTTCCATTTTTGTCTCTTTCTTCCCTAATAACAGTAGATATTTCGCCAACGCCTTTTATTCCGCCTAACCCGAACACAATCTTGCCGTCTTTATTGACGATAAAACTATAATCCGACTCATTGACATCTGGAGGGAGGACATCTATTCTCATTCTTCTGCATTCTTCAGTCATCAAGGTGATCTCCTTGCCATCGTTGATACCGCTGTTCAACACGGCAGCCATAAACTCAGCCGGATAATGAGCTTTCAAGTAGGCAGTTTGATATGACACCCAAGAATAACATGTGGCATGAGACTTGTTAAAAGCGTATGAAGCGAACTTCTCCCAATCTTTCCAAATTTTCTCGAGCACTTCTCTGTCATGTCCATTTTTCTCGCCTTGAGTAATAAACTTATCTTTAAGTTGAAGCATCTTATTGATATCTTTTTTACCCATAGCCTTACGAAGTGTATCTGATTCTCCTCTTGTAAAACTTGCGAGAAGACGCGACAGTTGCATCACCTGCTCTTGATAGACAGTAATACCGTATGTATCTTTCAGATAAGTCTCCATCTCCTTTATAGGATATTCTATTGGAGCCCTTCCCTGTTTTCTGGCTATGAAGTCCGGGATATAGTCCATTGGTCCTGGACGATAGAGGGCATTCATAGCCACGAGGTCTTCGAAAACAGTAGGTTTAAGTTCCTTAAGATATTTTTGCATTCCGGGAGACTCAAACTGGAACGTTCCTATGGTATTGCCTGAAGAATACAACCGGTAAGTCTCCTTGTCATCTATAGGGATATGGTCAATATCCAAATCTATGCCATGTGTTTGTTTTATATTAGCCAAAGCACCTTTGATTTGTGTAAGGGTCTTTAGTCCGAGGAAATCCATCTTAATAAGTCCGACAGACTCCACAAAATGGCCATCATATTGAGTGACAACGACTTTTTCTTTAGTTTTCTTATCTTCTATGACACTCAAAGGCAACAGATTCGTCAAATCCTGGGAGCCAATGATAACGCCGCAGGCATGAATGCCGACCTGTCTGTTGGTATCTTCCAACTCCTGGGCATATTTAAGCATGGAAGAAATGTTCTCGTCATCTCCTTCCACGAGAGCTTTTATCTCCGGAACATACAAACAACAGTTCTTGATATTCACCTTAGGAGATTTACCCTTGCTGTCTTTAATATTCTCGGGGAAGCTCTTCTCCGGAATATAACTTTTGACAAGATTCACCTTTTCTCTCGGGACACCCTGCACCTTGCCAACGTCGGCTATTGCCGATTTTGAGGCCATAGTACCGAAAGTGATGATATGAGCAACTTTCTCCTTACCGTATTTTTTGACGATCCAGTCGAGTACTCTGCCTCTGCCGTCATCATCGAAATCCACATCTATATCAGGCAGTGAGATACGGTCCGGATTAAGGAAACGTTCAAACAGCAAATTATATTTGACAGGGTCTATATCGGTTATTCTCAGACAATATGCCACCACCGAACCTGCCGCCGAGCCTCTTCCCGGTCCTACTGACACACCGAGTTCCTCACGCGCAACACGAATATAATCATAAACTATAAGGAAATAACCCGGAAAACCCATGGTTTTCATTATGTGCAATTCAAAGATAATACGCTCTTTCAGTTCATCGGAAAGTTCTTCACCATAACGCATCTTAGCACCCTCCCAAGCAAGTTTCGCCAAATAATCAGCCTCCAACTTTATCCTGTACAACCTGTCGTAGCCTCCGAGTTTGCCTATTTTTTCCAAAGCCTTGTCTTCCGTCATGACCACATTGCCATGTTCATCACGAGTAAACTCGTCGAAAAGGTCTTTTTCGGTATAACGTTCTCTATAACTCTCCTCCGTACCGAACTCTTCAGGAATGTCGAACACCGGCATATAAGGGTTGGAGTTGATGGAATAGCTCTCCACCTTGTCGGCAATCTCCTGAGTATTCAGCAATGCCTCAGGTATGTCGGCAAACACCATCGACATCTCTTCCGGCGACTTGAGCCATTCCTGTTTGGTATAGCGCAAACGTGACTCATCGAGTTTCTTCTGTGTGCTGACACAAATAAGACGATCGTGGGCTTCGGCATGTTCCTCCTCCACAAAATGCACGTCGTTTGTGGCAACGACTTTGACATCATGCTTTTCAGACAGTTCTAACAGCACTTTGTTGACTTCTTTCTGTCGTTCATAAACCTCTCTGTCACCGCCCTCCTTATCAGTCTTATGCCTTTGCAATTCAAGATAATAATCATCACCGAACAATGACTTGAACCACAGCACGGATTCTTCCGCACCTTTAAAGTCGCCGTTCATTATCTTCTGTGGCACCTCGCCTCCAAGACACGCGGAACATACTATCAGACCTTCTTTGTACTGCTCCAACAATGAATGGTCGATACGAGGCTTGTAATACAAGCCGTCTATATAGGAAAGCGAACTGAGTTTACAAAGATTCTTGTATCCGGTCTTGTTCTTTGCCAACAGAATAAGATGCCATCCGCTGTCAGAACGGCTTTCACGTTTTTCTATACTCACCGGAGCACAATAAGCCTCAATACCGAAGATGGGTTTAAAAAACCTGTTTCTTAAACTGTCTATAGAGTTTTGAATCTCCACTTTCTTTTCTTCATCAAGGTCATCATCTTCGAGTTTTTTCTCCAACTCTTTAATCTTATTCCTGTTAGTATTATTAACATTATCCACATAATCGGCAAACTCTTTGATGCCGAACATGTTGCCGTGATCGGTAAGAGCCATGGATGTCATGCCTGTTCTAAGACATTTATCCACGAGCTCCGGTATTTTAGACAATCCGTCGAGAATAGAATAATGAGAATGTACATGAAGATGTGTAAACTTATATGTTTTTATATCATTTGCGGTATTCTCCGGTTCAACAGCATCTTCATTTGAATTTTCACTCTCGTTAGATATGACCTCAATATTTGCAGATTGTACGACATAGGGATTAGCCTCTTTGAACTTTGTAAAAAAAGAATCCTCTTCCTCAATTTCATCATGATTAATTACACCAAGTCGTAACAATTCAAGAAAGACACGAGCCGTGGCACAAACGTCAGCAGAAGCATTATGAGCAGAATCGAAATCATTACCAAACAATATGTTATAAATCTCCGCCAAAGAAGGCAGTTTGTATCTGTTACGTGATTTGGACACCTTGCAGAAATTGGCAGTTTTCTCAGTACAAGTGTCCACATACAGCCATTTCTCAATACAATTGACACCTTTGACACGCAAAAACTCACAGCCAAGGACACTCAAATCGAAAGACACATTATGTCCGACAAGATATTTAGCCTTCTTAGCCGATTCAAGAAAAATATCCAATACTTTTTCAAGAGGCTCGCCAACTTCCATGGCATGTTTTGTAGTAATATGGTGTACCATGGTGGCATTTATAGGAATCTCAAAACCATCGGGACGTATTATATGGTTATGCGATTCCACAAAAACACCTTTCTCATCATGAATCTGCCAAGCAAGTTGAACCATACGCGGCCAATTGTCGAAATCGGTCAAAGGAGCATTTTTATCTATCGGCAGACCCGTGGTCTCAGTATCAAAAATCAAAAACATAATACACTACCGTATTTATCTGAAAAACAACATACATATATGATTGTCAAGAATATACACAATCACATACTATTCTCCAAAGGTAAATATATTTTTATGACCACAGGATTTTTTCCATCTGTTTTTTTCAACAATTTTAAGAAAATCACTGTTGATTTCTATAATTCATCTTAACTGAATTTTTCGAAAGAAAAAATTTGTCAAAACAAATACCGAATCCTGCAACAAAAAGAAAAACGAGCAAAAAATCTTAGCAACATTCATAATATCGCATTCATCATCAATAACATAATAAACATATTATAAAATATCATCAAAACAATCGTAATAATCATATTGATTATCAAAAAATTTTATTCAAAAGATATGTATAAATAAAAAAAGTCGTATATTTGCACCCGAAACCTCGGGTAGGTTTTAGCTTAATTAAATAATTAAAAATCAATTAAAAAAAAGTTTTTATGCCAGCAAAAATCAGATTACAGAGACATGGCAAGAAAGGTCGTCCTTTCTATCACATTGTAATTGCAGACAGTCGTTCACCACGTGATGGTAGATTCATTGAAAAAATCGGTACATACAATCCGATAACAGATCCGGCAGAAATCAATTTAAAATTCGACAAAGCTATTGAATGGCTTGACAAAGGTGCACAACCAACCGACACAGTACGTTCCATATTATCGAAAAAAGGCGTATTGTTGAAGAGACATCTTTTAGGTGGAGTCAAGAAAGGTGCTTTGACACCGGAACAAGCTGAAGTCAAATTCCAAAACTGGCTGAAAGAAAAAGAAGCCAAGAATGCCAAGGAGATTAAAGACAATGCTGAAAAGATGAGAGAAGATCGTAAAGCAAGAATCGAGGCTGAATGTAAGGTTAAAGAAGCACGCGCTGCTGAGATAGCCAAGAAAAGAGCTGAGATAGAAGCACAAAAAGCTGCTGAAGCCGCTGCCGCCAATGCAGAAAATGCCGAGACAGCAGAAAATGTCGAAGTTTCGGAAAATACGGAAGCGACAGAAGCAACTGCTGAATAAATCGATGAAAATCCACAATGACAGAGACGCCCGCAAGGCGTCTCTGTTTGTTTTTTCAACACCTAAATTTCATTTCAACTTACGATACAACAGCAGGTCGTCCGCCACACATTGCAATTTCCTGCTCCTGTTGACATTTTGTCCCGACATGGCTACAGCATCGGCCTTTTCAAAATATTCCTGTATGCCTGTACATACATACAAGGCGGAGAATATAAAAGCCTTTGTCTCGATATTTGTCACAAAGACAAGACTTTTGACAGTATTATCGACAGCGGATTCAAGTTCTTCTTTATTGCCAAGAATATAGTGGAGCATCATCATCATGGCATTAAATCTGCCATACAGTTTTTTCGACTCCAACTTCACCTTTCCATAACGCGTCATATAATATCGAGCCAAAGCGATATCGTCTGTTTTCAACACATCATTGGCCTTTTTGTGCATCAAATCACGAATATTATCCTGCAATTCATCAAGTACATCATATACATGAGTGCCATTTTTAGAAAATTCCAATACTTCAATATGTTTGGGAGACACTGTCAACAAAGGCACCGTAATAAGATTACCGACAGGAAGCATCACTATCTCACCATTACGATTATGACGCTGCAATATTCCCTCCACACCACAGAAATCACCATCAAGGATACGTACCTTGTCGCCTTTCAGCAATGTAGTTTGAGATGACAACAATGTAGGTACATTATTACAATATGCCTTGGCAACAACGATAAAACTCTCCATCTCACGGTCAGGAACATACATATAAGGGTCTTTAGTCACATTATCACTATCTGCTCCATTATTTTTTCCATCTTTTAACGATATTTCAGAAGAAACATCCCTCCTTTTAAGCAGTTGAAAATTAGTATGTATCAAACGAAATTCTTTAATATCCTTTATGTCGGAATGAACAAAGACATAGTTCAACACCAACGGCTGCTGCATGGTTTTCTTGGTCTTTCCTTTACTACTGACAATGATATTAGGAGCAAAATATTCCAACTCCGGCATCGACATCTTTTTTCTTCTCTTATTCTCCTCTTCTAATTCAGAATTTTGCTTTCTTCCCATAGAAAGATAGCGCATGACATACCATCTGACTACACCTTTATGTTCCGTATCACTTTGATTTCTATCGTCTTCCAAAATATTCAATGTTTGGTTTATTAATAATATTCCACCTTTTCAATATCTAATAAAAATATAAAATACTGATATTCAATATAATTTGAAATCATCTAATCAAACCACAATACTTCACTATCCGATGATTCAATATTTTTGCAAAAATATAAAAATTCATCACATTTTATCATAAAAAATACAATTATCAAAAAACATGATGTATATCACACATATTCAGATACAATAAAGGCGGTGTGCCATAAAAAGGACAGACACACCGCCTCAAAAAACGATTATAGAATATCAGTTTTTAAATACAAGACCTTTATCATTTGCATCAACTATTATTGGAGTATCCTTGTTGACTTTATCGGAGAGCAACATCTTTGACAAGTCATTAAGCAATTCCTTTTGCATCATTCTTTTGACAGGACGGGCACCGAACAGCGGGTCATAACTTATTTTTGCGATATAATCCACAGCATCAGGAGTTATCTCTATATCAATATCATTATGTTTAAGCATATTTTTAATGACGTTGAACTGCATCACGACCACCTCTTTTATCTGTTTCTCTGTCAAAGGTCTAAACACAATTATGTCATCAATACGATTAAGAAATTCAGGACGCATATATTGTTTAAGAGCATTCATCAACTCCTGTTTCATGGTATCGAAAAGTTTTTCAGAAGGTTCATTATTGATATCTGAAAGTTTTTCCTGAATAATACCGGCACCAATATTGGAAGTCATGATGATGATAGTATTTTTAAAATCCACAAGACGACCCTTGTTATCAGTAAGTCGTCCATCATCGAGCACCTGCAACAAGATATTAAACACATCGGGATGAGCTTTTTCTATCTCGTCGAGCAATACAACTGAATAAGGTTTACGACGCACAGCCTCTGTAAGTTGGCCGCTTTCCTCGTATCCGACGTATCCGGGAGGCGCTCCTATCAAACGAGATACTGCATGACGTTCCTGGTATTCAGACATATCGATACGAATCATATTATTCTCGTTATCGAAGAGGAACTCAGCGAGAGCCTTAGCCAATTCCGTTTTACCAACGCCTGTCGAGCCGAGGAAAATGAACGAGCCTATAGGACGACGCGGGTCTTGAAGCCCGGCTCTACTTCTACGAATGGCATCTGCCACAGCTGTTATGGCATCATCCTGTCCAACGACTCTCTTATGCAATTCCGTCTCGAGATTCAGCAGTTTCTCTCTTTCGCTCTGCATCATCTTATTGACGGGTATGCCTGTCCAGCGTGACACTATCTCGGCCACATCGGCAGCAGACACTTCTTCATCGATAAGAGGAGCATCGCCCTGAACCTGTTTCAGTTCATTTTTGGCTTTTTCTATTATCATCTCCGATTCCCTTATTTTTCCATATCTCAGTTCAGCCACCAAGCCATAGTTGCCGTCACGTTCAGCGGCATCAGCCTGTATGCGGTAACGCTCTATGTTCTTTTTCTCTTGTTGTATCTTTTCCACGAAACCGCGTTCTGTCTCCCAACGAGACCTTATCCTGGCTCTTTCATCATTAAGTTCTGCCAAAGCCTTGGATATGGTATCGAGTTTTTTGACATCGTTTTCTCGCTTTATAGCCTCACGTTCTATCTCCAACTGACGTATCTTGCGTTCCACATTTTCCAATTCTTCAGGCAAAGAGTTAATCTGAAGTCTCAATCGCGATGCAGCCTCATCAATAAGGTCAATTGCCTTATCGGGAAGGAATCTGTCGCTGATATAACGCACCGACAGTTCGACAGCAGCTATTATTGCCTCATCGAGGATACGCACCTGATGATGTGTCTCATATTTTTCTTTCAGACCTCTAAGAATAGATATGGCTGACTGTTCATCCGGTTCATTTACCATCACTATCTGGAAACGACGTTCGAGAGCCTTGTCTTTCTCGAAATACTTCTGATATTCATTCAATGTAGTAGCGCCCACAGCGCGCAACTCACCACGGGCAAGAGCCGGCTTCAGAATATTGGCAGCATCCATAGCTCCCTCTCCGCCTCCGGCGCCCACAAGGGTATGTATCTCATCTATAAAAAGCACCACCTCGCCCTGACTGTCAACGACTTCTTTGATAACGGCTTTCAGACGTTCCTCAAACTCGCCCTTATATTTAGCCCCGGCCACCAAGGCACCCATGTCAAGGGAAAACACCTTCTTCGATTTCAGATTTTCCGGCACATCGCCGCTCACTATTCTTTGTGCCAGACCTTCAGCTATTGCCGTCTTGCCAACACCGGGTTCACCTATTAATATAGGATTGTTTTTAGTACGACGCGACAATATCTGCAACACACGTCTTATCTCCTCATCTCTGCCTATCACCGGATCCAACATTCCTTTCTCTGCCAACTCATTGAGATTACGCGCATAACGATTCAAGGAATCGTAATTCTGTTCCATATTCGGAGAATCCACCTTTTTGCCATTACGGGTTTGTCTTATCACCTCTTTTAAATCTTTTTGAGTTACTCCATTATCTTTCAGTATTGTCGAAGCACTACTTCTTGACTCGAAAATAGCAAGCAAAATATAATCTATAGACACATAATCATCACCAGATTCCTTGGCAATATTGATAGATTTCAATAAAGTATCGTTTGCCTCTGAAGACAGATACATGTTCCCACCTTCAACCTTAGGCAATGCTCTTATTGCATCCTGTACAGCCTCTGAGAAAACCGGCATGTTGACACCCAGCTTTTTCAACATGTTGGGTATCAGATAATCATCGCAATCTATAATGCCTTTCAACAGATGCACATTCTCAATTGATTGGTTGTTATTGAGTTGTGCAATCTCTTGAGCTTTCTGTATAGCTTCTTGAGCCTTAATTGTAAATTGATTTAGATTCATTTGTTAAATTCCTTTCACTTGTTTTACTTTATTCTTAACAATTTCTTTTCCAAATTTAAAAATATGTCATTTTGTCACATATATCGATAATTTATATTAAATATATGTCATTTTGTCATTATTTTATTAAAAAAATACTTATATAATAGAAACAATGATAGATTGACAATGTTAATGCAAACAAGAAAAAAATACTCATTGAGGAAGATATAAAAAGGTTGCTCAAAAAAATAAGAAACAGAACAATAAAACTCTTCAAAACACATTTATTAATAATAAAAAATAGTATCTTTGCAAAAATTTCATATTGATATTGAAAGATGACGAATCGCACAGGAAAAACAAAAATCAACATAGCAACATGTCTGATTGTATTGTTTGCACTTATGATTTTCGCAAAAAGTGCAAGTTCACAGATAAATTGTGAAATACAATTAGATGAAAATGTGACCATGCCTGTATGTTATGGAACTGAATTGGTACTCAGTGTTGAGTTCAATCCAGATTATGAATATGAATGGTCCACGGGAGACACCGAGAACATTATCCTCGTAGAAATACTTGAAGACAACGTTCAATATTCCGTCGATGTAAGAAACAAGAACAATCCAAATGATTTTTGCCACAGCAGCATCACCATAAGGATGTATGAACCTTTTGAAATAGAATTTGAACAGACGCAGTTGACATGCAGTGACAACAATGCCGAAAACGGACAAAATGCAATAGTGGTGGCGACGGCAAAAAGTGACATTTACAATTCTTTCACATATCAATGGCAAAATGTACCGTATTGTCCAAATCCCAACACCGCGATGGGATTAATGGCATGGAGAGAATACGAAATATTGGTTACCAATGAAAACGGTTGTGTACAGACAGGTACATTCATGCCCGTTGCATATCCAAATCCGAAGATTGAAATTTCCAAAGATCCCGGAGACACCATTTACATACAAAATCCTTTTGCGACTTTTTCTTTTGAAAATATGACAGACTCAATAGAGGTGACAAATTTCTTCTGGGAATTTCTGGACGACAACACCACATCGACAGTTGAGGAACCGAGAAAAGCATATTCACAAGAAGGCGAATTTGAGATCAGTCTCACAGTCACCAACCCACAAGGTTGCGACACTGCATATTTGACTTCCATACAAGTATTGCCTGTAAAATTGAAAATACCCAACATTTTCACTCCCAACGGTGACGGCATAAACGACTATTTCATTATCGGATATGATGAAAGTGGAGGTTCTAACAACGAAAAGAGACTTGAATACGAACCATATACCACATTAAACGAATACTATATGAGGACTAAACTCGTTATATTCAATCGTTGGGGACGTATCGTATATCAGTCTAATGATTACAAAAACGACTGGGACGGAGGCAATCTGCCCGACGGTACATATTTTTATGTAATAGAATGTGTAGGCGCACAAAGCAACCAGAGATATCAGGGTTCTGTTAGTATTTTTGCAAGTGGAAGATAAAATAAAACTTTTGACAACAAAGAGAGTTATATAGTTATGAAAAATTTAGTTATATCTGTTATTTTGATATTATTGTTAAGTGCATGCGGCAACGATCAAAGCAAGATAAGCACAGACTTAGTCCACAATCCGGCTACTGCCGGCACACCTAAATCGACGGAGAAAGAACCTGTTCTGACATTCAGTGTCAAAGAACACGATTTCGGCAGATTGATACAAGGCGAACAAGTCAGCTATGCTTTCAAATTCAAGAACACAGGAGATGCTCCGCTTATAATTACAGCAGTGGAAAAGACATGCGGATGCACTAACACTCAATATCCCAAACATCCCATAGAACCGGGCGGAGAAGACAAAATAGTCATCACGTTCGATAGTAGCGGAAACAGAGGTTTTCAAAACAAACGCATTATAGTGAAAGCCAATACCAACCCTTCAGAGTCGGTGATACGTATCAAAGCCCAGGTTGAAACAGTAGATACCTTTTAATAAAAACACATTAATATGACAACATTAAATTTATTCTTACTACAACAGACAGGCGGTACCAGCCAATGGTCAGGCATTATCCTGATAGCAGTACTTTTCGTGCTATTCTGGCTGTTCTTCATTCGTCCTCAGAACAAGAAAAATAAAGAACAACAACAATTCCGCGAAAGTCTTAAAAAAGGCGACAAGGTAATAACAATAGGCGGACTTCACGGCATCGTTGATGAAGTAAAAGAACGTACCGTTATTCTTTCTGTTGACACAAATGCAAAAATTGAAGTGGAAAAATCTTCAATAATAGCAAATCCAAGCGACATAGCTCGTTAATATTTTATTACGAAAAAAATGGCAAAAGATAAAACAAACGGAGGTCACAAGATTAGTGAAATACTGTTTTTCATCCTTTTGTCAGCATTATTGTGGCTGATAATCAAACTATCAGCCACATATACTGTTGTTGTACCTTTTGAGGTACGTTTCACCGATGTTCCGGCCGACTATATCATTGACAAAGATGACTACAAAGTTGAAGTTGCCATGACAACAACAGGGTTCAAACTTTTGAACTACTATTTCAAGACTCAAAAAAAACGCAAAATAAACATATCACTGAAAAACAGCCAATACCTTTATAAAGGTGATAATTTATTTTCTTTAGGGAAAAGTCAAATCGAAGATGCCGTAAGTTCTTTCATGCAGATTCATAAAAACAAAGTCTCAATGGAAGACAATGAAATTATATTTGTCATGAACGAATTAGCATCTAAAAAAGTTAAAGTCATCCCAGACATACAGGTACAATACGAGAAACAATTCAGCAATTACGGTCTCACAAAAACATCGCCTGATTCTATCACAATTTTCGGTCCACAAGACATTTTGGACAGTATAAATTATGTCTATACTCAACCAAAATTCATAAAAAACGTCAACAAAGACATTCAAATAAGCATTCCCGTATCCTTAGATCCAAGACTGCATTCAAATATTGACAATGTCAATGTTTTCATCGATGTTGAAAACTTCACAGAGACAGAAACAGAAGTACCAATTAGCCTGCCTGCCAACAGCGACCTCAGACTGTTTCCTGACAAAATCAAAGTCAAATATGTAGTTGCTCTTAAAGATTACAGCAATATCAACAGCATGTCGTTTCATGCCGAAATCGACACAATATCTCTTAAACAAAAAGAAGATTTACTGCCGGTACAACTTACAATATATCCCAACAATATTCAAAACATCAGTTTCTATCCTTCAAAAGTAGAATATATCATAACCAACGAATAACTCCATCAATGATAAGGGCAGGCATCACCGGCAATATTGGAAGTGGCAAAAGTTTCGTATGTAATATCTTCAAAAATAACGGAATACCGGTATTCTATTCGGATGAGGAAACAAAATTACTATATCTTGTTCCCAAAATAAGAGATATTATAACAGAACATTTCGGTGAAGAGACTTATTTTGAAGACGGTTCTCTCAACAAAAAAATAATGTCATATCTTCTTTTTAAAAATAAAGATGCTTTAAAATTCATTGAAGACCTTTTATATCCTGCATTAAATCAACGTTTTGACGAATGGTGCAATGCCCAAAATGCAAAACTTGTATTGTTCGAATCGGCTATACTGTTCGAGAAACATTACGATTCTTTTTTCGATACTGTTATTTTTGTCAGCGCCGATGAACAAACAAGAATCAAAAGAGTGATGAAACGCGACAACTGCAGTGAAGATCAAGTAAGAACAAGAATGGCACTTCAACAAGACGAAACTCTGAAAATAATGAAATCAGATTATGTCATATACAATAACGAAGACATCGACATCACCGGCAAAGTGAAAGAAATCATCAGAAACATCATTACAGACTTTCACATACAATAATTTAGTTTCACTCTACAATAACAGAGAACTCCGCCACATTGCAATATCCGGCATTATCAGTATTCCTGACAGGTACGAACCTGACAGTCTTACCTGTCACAGGCTCAAATTCAACGACCTGCTCAATGGGATTGTTTTCAATATTGCCAAATGAACCGGAAGAAACGAGTTTTCCATCAACATAAAAGAGATAATCCGTAATAATTCTTGTAACATTTCTATTCTGTGACGGAAGGTATCTAAAACCGGATATCTTTTGTTTATCATTGAAAGTCAGCTCAATAAATGACTCATTCATTTTCAGATTCAAAGACGACAGACCGTCGCCGTCAAAAATCTTATCATAACTGTCACTCGGGAAAGACACCACAAAAGAAGATGCAGGCAAATCAAGATGTCTCACGGCAACATCACTGTATTTATCATTAACAGAATCATAAGTAACAGCCTTTATCACACCTTTATCATTAAATATGAACGGCTTATCATATCTTGTCGAAGAATTGTCCGGCAAAGAGCCATCGATAGTATAATACACGACAGCTTCGTCATCGGGAATATTCAAATGTACAAAACCATTATAATCACGTTTTATTACTGGAGGCGACAAGAGAACAGGAGCACAGAAAGCCTCTATATTATTGATACACAAAGGACCTTTTGATTTTTCGAAGAAAATCATCAATTTGTCGAGTTCTACAGTTTTAAAACGCAAAATACGTTTGTAACCTATTGTAGTCATAGAGTCAGAGGGCATGATTTTAAACCATTTGCCGTCAAGTTGACCTTCCAAATAAAACTCCTCCACCCTTTGACCGAGAGGTATATATTCCTGGAGCATCAATCTGTTTATTCTCACAGGTTCATCGAAAGAAAAAACCAAGAGGCCACCATCATAGCCATCTTTTACTGACCAATAAGAATCCCAATCATCATCTATTACATTATCAGGAGAAAAATTTTTACCTCTCACATTATCAGCAGTGACCTTAGCATTTTTCAATACATTATGTCTCAATTCATTATTAATAATGTCATGCCATGTCACCACCCGCAAAGAATCGGCAGAAGATATTTTGCCGTTCATAGCAACCGGAAAATTCAACAACAGGTTTGCATTCCGCCCCACACTATTATAATATATGTCCGACAACGATGCCAAAGATTTAAGCAAATGGTCTTCTTTTTTATGATAAAACCAGCCGGGACGTACACTAACGTCAACCTCGGCAGGAAGCCATACGTCGCCATCTGAACAACCGTTGTACAAACTAATATAATCATTATTATCCACAAAAGAAGTACACCAATTAGTAGCCCCTGCCTCTCCATGTTCATTGCCGACCCAACGTATAGTTGGTACTGTGCCACCGAAAATCATACATGAAGTGTTGTTTTTATAAATGATATCACGTGCTTTTTCATAATCATAGTATTCCTTCGGATTTATTGAACGAGTCTCACAGGAGCCTCCATAATATCCATCACCGCCATTGGCACCATCAAACCAAAACTCAAAAAGAGATCCATAATATGATGTAAGTTCTTCAATTTGTTTATGATATGTATCCACATATTCGGGATAACCATATCGACTGTTATTTCTGTCCCATGGAGAGAGGTACAATCCGAACTTAAGGCCGTGTTGTCTGCAGGCATCCGACAATTCTTTCACAATATCGCCATTACCATTTTTATATAGAGAGTTACCAATATGATAGTCAGTAGTTTGAGTCTGCCACAGGCAAAATCCGTCATGATGTTTTGCTGTTAATATCACAGCTTTCATACCGGCATTTTTCATAGTAAGCACCCATTGTTCACAATCGAGGTCTGAAGGATTAAATACAGAAGGAGGTGTGTCACCCCAGCCCCACTCCATATCATTAAAAGTGTTAAGACCGAAATGAATAAAGCCGTATGTTTCCATCTTATGCCATTCAATTTGAGCATCGGAAGGTACAGGCATCAAGGGCTCTGGTGCTTTGACACAAGAAAAACAAAACAATAACAACATGTAAGCAGTTATTAATATCAAGTATCTCATAAACATATAAAAACAATAAAATTATGGTTAAGATATTTGAAACAAAGATAAAAAATTTCTGTAAAAATAAAATAAGTCTTTTAAATCAGTGTTAATTAATATTTTTTTATTAAATTAGCGCGCCTAATTTAAAATAAATATGGATACTACTGCAATAGAAAACAAATTCAAATCACTATTTAATAATGAATACAGGGTATATACATCACCGGGACGTATTAATCTGATTGGAGAACATACCGATTATAATGGAGGTTTTGTTTTTCCGGGAGCTATAGACAAAGGCATATATGCAGCCATACGGGTTAACGGAACTGACATGGTAAGAGCTTATTCTGTTGATTACGATAAATATACCGAATTTCATCTCAAAGAAGAATGTTGTCCGGAGGAAGCATGGGCACGATATATTTTCGGTGTATGCAGAGAGATACAAAAAAGAGGTTTTGAGATTCACGGCTTCGACACTGTCTTTGTTGGTGATGTGCCGCTTGGAGCCGGGATGTCATCTTCAGCAGCTTTGGAAAGTACCTTTGCATTTGCGCTCAACGACATGTATAATCTCGGAATAGACAAATTCGAATTGGCCCGCATCGGACAATCTACCGAACACAATTATTGTGGAGTAAAATGCGGCATCATGGACCAGTTTGCATCGGTATTCGGGAAAAAGAATCATCTCATGAGACTTAATTGCAGCAACATGGAGTTTGAATATTTCCCATTTGAACCGACAGGTTATAAATTGGTTTTGCTCGATACTGCCGTAAAACATGAACTCGCATCATCAGCATATAACAAAAGAAGAGAATCATGCGAAAATGTTTGCACTCATATCAAGGCAAGACACCATGAAGTCACCTATCTCAGCGATGCAAGTACGGATATGCTCAAAGAAGTACAAAACGAGGTGTCGGAAGAAGATTATAAAAGAGCATTATACGTCATAGGAGAGAAACAGAGAGTGCTTGATGTGTGCGAAGCATTAGAGAGAGGAGACTATCAGACCGTTGGCGAAAAGATGTACGAGACGCACAGAGGCATGAGTAAAGAATATGAAGTAAGTTGCGAAGAACTCGACTTTTTAAATGAGGTGGCAAAAGAATGTGGAGTTACGGGGTCGAGAGTCATGGGAGGCGGTTTTGGAGGTTGCACCATAAATCTCGTAAAAAAAGAACTTTACGACAAATTCATAAATACGGCAAAAGAAAAGTTTTACAAAAAATACGGTCATGAACCCAAGGTTTATGATGTAGTCATCTCGGACGGAGCAAGAAGATTAAAATAACTTACAAAAGCATATAGAAATGAAACCGACTTTATTAGTATTAGCTGCCGGAATGGGTTCAAGATACGGGGCTTTAAAACAGATGGACGGAGTAGGTCCCAACAACGAAGCGATATTGGATTACTCTATTTATGATGCCAAAAGAGCAGGATTCGGCAAGATTGTCTTTGTAATACGGGAAGATTTTGCCGATGCATTCAAAAAGATAAATAACAGTGAACGTTTCGGGTTGCCTGTAGAATATGTCTGTCAAGGATTGGACTGTCTCCCTGAGGGATATACGGTACCTGAGGGAAGAGTCAAACCATGGGGAACAGGACATGCCGTCCTTATGGCAGCTGACGTCATAAAAGAGCCTTTTGCAGCGATCAATGCCGATGACTTCTATGGCAAAGAAGCATACGAAGTGGTTGCCAAGTATCTGGAATCATGCTGTGGTAAAACAGGAGAATACAGCATGGTGGCATACAAGTTGAAAAACACACTGTCAGATTTCGGCACCGTATCACGAGGTGTCTGTACACAGGATGAAAACCACTATTTGCAAACCATAGTAGAAAGAACATCAATTGGTAAAACAGAGAAAGGCGCCGCATATAATGATGAAGACGGCAGCCATGAGTTAGACATGGAGACTCTCGTTTCCATGAATTTCTTCGGCTTCACACCCGATTTTCTCACACATCTGAAACAAGGATTCAAGGATTTCCTGGATGGTCAGGCTAAAAGCAATATCAAGGCAGAGTTTTATATTCCATTGATGGTCAATACTCTTATCAACAGCGGCAAAGCCAGATTAAAAGTATTGTCAAGTGAAGCTGTATGGTTCGGCGTGACATATAAGGAAGATAAACCTGCAGTTGTAAAAAACATACAGGCACTTATAGACAAAGGTGTTTATCCTGAAAAACTCTGGTGATTTTTAAACTAAAAGTACTTTAATATGAGATTAGAAAGAAGAATATGGGGAACCACGGAAAATGATCTTGACATCATACTGTACACATTAACCAATGACAATGGAGCGAGTGTTTCATTGTGCAACATAGGAGCCGGCATTGTATCTATCGTAGTACCTGATAAAAACGGCAAGATGGACGATGTGGCATTAGGATATGAGGATCTCATGTCATATTTTGGCGATGGCCCGTGTGCCGGCAAGACTCCAGGAAGGTTTGCCAACCGCATCGGCAATGGTACTTTCCACATTGGAAACAAAGATTATCATTTGGTTTTAAATACAGGCGACGGCAAACATCATCTGCATGGTGGTCCTGAAGGTTTTGCCAACCAGATATGGACAGATGAGATCCTTGATAAAAGCATACTCTTTGGCTATATCTCACAAGAAGGAGAAGCAGGTTATCCGGGAATGGTGCTCGCCAAAGTGAAATACACCTGGAACAACAACAATGAACTTACAATAGAGTTGACTGCCCGCTCCAATGAGACCACAATAGTAAATCTAACCAATCATACCTATTTCAACCTCAACGGAGAAGGTAATGGCGACATATTGGAACACAAACTAAAACTTAATGCCCATAACTATCTTGTCGCCACTAATGAATTAATACCTACCGGAGAGATAGCACCGGTAAAAGACACGCCTATGGACTTCACTGAGTTTAAACAAATAGGCGCTGACATCAACGCCAACTTCGATGCCATTATAAACGGTAAGGGCTATGACAGTTGTTGGGCATTAGACAATTACAAGGAAAATGAACTCAATCACGCTGCCACTCTGTTGAGTGAAGATTCCGGTCGTAAAGTCGATGTTTACACCACTCAACCAGGCATACAGATATATACCGGCAACTGGTTAAACGGTTCACCTGTAGGAAAGTGCGGTAGAAGTTACAAGGATTATGAAGGTGTCGCCATGGAATGTCAAGGATTCCCTGATGCACCCAACAAGCCCAATTTCCCGAGTGCATTGTTGCATCAGGGCGAAGAATACAGACAAATTATAAAATTCAAGTTTTCAATAATATAAAATACAAAAAATGGAAAAGAGTAGAAATTATGCATTGCCTATAGCAATGATGTTTTGTCTCTTTGCAATGATATCATTTGTCACAGGACTTCAGAATCCTTTCGGTGTCATTGTAAAGAACCAGTTTGAAGTGAGTAACTTCATGTCTCAACTTGGCAACTTTGCCAACTTCATAGCTTATGCTTTCATGGGTATACCTGCCGGCATAATGCTAAAGAAAATAGGATACAAAAAGACCGCATTATGGGCAATAGTTGTAGGTTTTACAGGTGTTTTAGTCATGTTTTTATCCGGTGTGATAGAGAGTTTTGCCATATATTTGACAGGAGCTTTTATTGCAGGATTTTCCATGTGCATGCTCAATACTGTCGTCAATCCCATGCTCAATACTCTTGGTGGTGGCGGCAAGAAAGGCAATCAGCTCATACAGTTCGGAGGAGCCTGCAACTCCATTGCAGCAACGATAGTTCCTGTGCTTGTCGGTTATCTGATGGGTGATGTGGCACAAGCTACAATAAAAGACGGCAATCCTGCATTATTCATAGCAATGGGTATCTTTGCATTAGTATTCATAGTCTTATCATTCGTTTCTATACCGGAACCTTATGTTGAAAAAGACGACAACAAAAAAGACGCATACGGACCCATGTCATTCCGTCATTTCAAACTTGGTATCATTGCAATTTTTGTATATGTCGGAGTTGAAGTTGCCATACCGAGTATAGCAAACCTTTACATGACAGAACCCATAGAATTAGGCGGATTAGGACTACCTGCAGCTGTTGCCGGTACATTAGTTGGCACATACTGGTTTTTGATGTTTGTCGGTCGTCTTATCGGAGGTATGATTGGTGGCAAGGTGTCACCCAAAGGCATGCTCGGATTTGTTTTGGGTCTTGCTGCACTGTTCATCTTGCTCGCAATACTTCTGCCTAACGACATACTCGTCAAGATGCCGGTGTTCCGTGCTGACATCTCTTTCGGACTTGAGAGTGTGCCACTACCTGTGATGTTCCTGATTCTGTGCGGATTATGTACTTCTGTAATGTGGGGCGGCATTTTCAATCTTGCTGTTGAAGGTCTCGGCAAATATACCGCCATAGCTTCAGGTATCTTTATGGTGATGGTATGCGGCGGTGGCATAATTCCTCCTGTTCAAGGTTGGATAGCCGACTTGACATCAAATTACATCGCAAGTTACTGGATAATTTTCGTAGGTATTGTTTACATGTTATATTATGCCTTAATAGGTTCTAAAAATGTCAACAAAGACATACCTGTAGATTGACAACAACATTAATTTAATGTAACTATTTAATCATAATGGAATCGGCAAAATCACACCGATTCCATTTTTCATCTTTCATAATATAAAAAGCATTCATCATTTCAATCATACAAAATCAGGCTTCTTGATATCAAGAATTATGATTAACAAGACGAAAAATTATGGCTTTGGTTATTCTTCCAGCAAGAATATGAATTTAATTCATCTTTCAATGATTTGGCTGCCCACAATACAACACTTATATCATCGGTAAAACCAATCAATGGGATATAATCGTTCAAGAAATCAAATGGAGATACCACATATACAATAGCTGCCACAGCAAGTGTCAGTTTAACAATACTGTACGTTTTATATCTTCCTGTAATAGAATCTTTAACATAATTATACAACAACGACAAAGTATCACGTACCTTGGAGAAAGCGTTTTTATTCAAAAAAGAGTAACATTTTGCAAGAATGCGAGACATTTTTTTCTCGTCGTCTATACAATCCTTAGCCTTTTTCTCCCAACGATCATCATTTTGAAATCTTTGAGAATAATTCATGAGATTTTTATCGATGATATGATACGTTTCATTTCATGTTTTTTCTGTTCCGCTCTTTCGAAGAGTCGCCACTGTGCCTTGGTTCTTACAAGGTTATGTTCAGGATACTTTATCTTGTAATACGTATCACCATTAATATAATCGGCAAGAAAACGCACAGTCTGCATATAAGGGAAGAGCAATGCTGCGTAAGGCAGATTCTCTTTTTCAATATCAGTAAGAAAATCTTTGGTTCCAATAAGATAGCCTTTGGCAAAAGCCTCGAATATCTCCATATTGAAATCAATATTGTCGAGACATTTGTCGTCTTCAGCACCGGTATTGGCTGCGGAACGCAGGAAATCGCCGAAATCCGAGAATACGAAACTTGGCATAACAGTATCTAAATCAATGACACACAGCACATTACCGTCAGAATCAAACAACATGTTATTCACCTTTGTATCACAATGGCATACTCTCTTGGGCAATTTCCCTTCACGATATAATTTCTCTGACAAACACATCATCTCGGCTTTTTCTTCTATAGAATCAATAAAATGCTGCACCTCGCCCACTCTTCCACATCTATTTTCTCTCACTGCATCACGCAACTGAGACAGTCTGAATTCTATATTATGAAAATCAGGCAATACCTCCCCCAAAGGCTTTTCCATGTCAGACAATAACGACTGAAACTCACCGAAAGCTTTTCCAGCATAATATGAATACTCAGGTGTAACAGCCTCATAAGTATAAGAATCCGGAATAAACAACATCATTCTCCAATATTTACCATCAGCGAAATGATAAAGTTTTCCGTCTTTTGTCCTAAGAAAACGCAAGACTTTACGTTCAATATCTTTTTCACCTCTGTCAAGCATCTTGTTATAAATATGGCTTGTAACTTTATCAATGTTATCCTGAAGCATATCTACATCAGTAAAGATTGAATTATTGATACGTTGCAAAACATATTTTGGCACATTACTGCCCACAACAAATACTTTAAAAGAATCATTTATCAATCCATTGCCCAAAGGTTCGATTCTATCAACCTGACAATCAATAGCGAATAATGATACTATTTCCGATAAATTCATAATATGACAATTTTGTCGTAAAATTACAAATTTTTTCACAAACAGATGACAAAAATCAAAAATGTCGAACAATAATTTCTACAATTTTATAGTCGATTAAATATAATTGATTTCAGACAACAACCATTTGAATATTGAAAATTATTCATATTTTATACAAACCATTTTTTATTTGAAAAGAAAAAAAATAATTCCATGTATGGCATAATCTATTGCAACAAACTATATTTCATTGAATCCAACTCCATGCGCTTCGCGAACATGAAAAGGACTGTCATTATACTAATGGTTCTAATTTACCGTACATTCCGTATCTTATTCAGACAATGTGTTTTTAATGGACATTTTTTTACAAATTATAAATAACATTACAAATTTTTAAATGTATTAGGTCATAGACTTATTTATTCTTTCATCAATGACAGCAGATGTTTCATTGACAGTGCTTATTTTCCAAAGATTTCATACAATAGACAATCTCAATTTTTCCAATAGCATATTGGGAAATAATTGAATCAGGATATTTGCAATTAATTATGAATCCGAGATTATGGAACAGTTTAGTAAAGCAGCAGTAAAGGACGAATCAAAAGATATTCCATTTTCCAATAATGGAATAAACTGCATATCATCATACTATGTCAAAATTATCATTATTTACTCTATCCGAATAAAGAAATTGTTTAATCGGTGATTATTCAGAGTCTTAAAATGGAAAGCATAACATGAGAAAATGAAATCAAACTCAATATAAACTAAACATAGTTAGAAACTCACGTCTGCAGAATTTTTTATAATTATCATTTAACAATATTTTTTCAAATTATCATGTATCAAGACTTTTTTTTACAAAAAATTATAGATAATCAAAAAATTCTTATCTTTACAAGATGATTTTTCTTAAAAAAAGTTAGACTAAAACCATGATAATCATGAAAAGAGCATTATTTTATTTAATCACTTTGTCGATTTTGACACTTGGGTTGACGCAATGCGGCAGCAACACAAAAGAAACAGGCAAACCTTATAGTATTGTTGACAATGCAATAGTATTTGATGAGCCGGAACGTATCGAAGGACAAAAGAGTGTACTTCAGTTCTCTGTAGATCCGATAGATACGGTAAGGATCGGTTTCATTGGATTAGGCATGAGAGGTCCGGATGCTGTAAACAGAATGACCTATATCAAAGGTGTTGAAGTAAAGGCATTATGCGACTTGTTCCCGGAGCGTGTCGAGAATGTACAGAAAAATGTTTTAGAAAAGAAATCACTTCCAAGAGCTGCTGAATACAGCGGAGAAGAAGGATGGAAAGAACTATGTCAAAGAGATGACATCGATCTTGTATATATTTGTACCGATTGGAAAAACCATGTTCCCATGGCAGTATATGCCATGCAACATGGCAAACACGTGGCAGTAGAAGTTCCTGCTGCTACTTCCATAGAAGAATGCTGGCAACTTGTCGATGTAGCTGAACAGACACAAAGACACTGCATGATGTTGGAAAACTGCTGCTACGACTTTTTTGAGATGACATGTTTAAACATGGCACAACACGGACTTTTCGGAGAGGTGATACATGGCGAAGGTGCTTATATTCACAACTTGGAGCCTTTCTGGGAATATTATCAAGGCAATTGGCGTTTGGCTTTCAACCAGGAACACAGTGGTGACGTTTATGCAACGCATGGGTTAGGACCTGTCTGTCAGGTGCTTGACATACACCGCGGCGACAGAATGGAATATCTCGTCTCCATGAGCACTCCGTCTATCAATGGTAAGAAATTAGCAAAAAAAATGATGAATGTCGATACTTTCGCCAACGGCGACATGACAACAACTCTAATAAAAACAAACAAGGGGAAAACCATCTTGTTAGAGCACAACGTTTATACCCCAAGACCATACAACAGACTTTATCAATTGACAGGAACAGAAGGTTTTGCAAATAAATATCCTATTGAAGGATTTACTTTGAAAGGAGAAAATCTTCCTGAAGGCATGGTACCGGATCATGAGAAGTTAGACTATCACGACTGGGTCCCCCAACACATAAAGGACTCATTGTTAACAGTTTACAAACACCCTATCGTTGCTGAGATAGAAGAGTTGGCAAAAGAGGTAGGCGGACATGGCGGCATGGACTTCATCATGGATTATCGTCTTATTTACTGTCTGCAAAACGGACTGCCATTAGATCAGGACGTATATGATGCTGCTGAATGGTCATGTATCGGAGAACTGTCAGCTGCCTCAATAGAAAACAATGGCATGCCTGTCAAGATGCCGGACTTCACAAGAGGAGATTGGAAAAAAGTCGATGGATTCCAACTTGCAACAAAAAAATAACAACTGATTAAAAACGTAATAAAATGATTAAGAAATTTGTATGCCCGATATGCGGCTATGTTCACGAAGGTGAAACAACTCCTGAGATTTGCCCTCAATGCAAACAAAAGGTAGAATGGAAAGTTCTTGAGGAAGGAACGAAACTCAATTTTGTCACAGAACATGTCATCGGAATTGCCAAAGATACCGGCGACGATATGATTAAAGACCTCAACGCTCATTTTATGGGCGAGGCTACAGAAGTAGGCATGTACCTTGCCATGAGCCGTCAGGCAGATCGTGAAGGTTATCCTGAGATAGCTGAAGCATTCAAACGTTATGCTTTCGAAGAAGCAGAACATTGTGCAAAATTTGCCGAACTGCTCGGCGACGTGGTTTGGGACACTAAAACCAACCTCGAAAAACGTATGGTGGCAGAATGCGGTGCTTGCGAAGATAAAATGAGAATCGCCCGCATAGCAAAAGAACGTAATTTGGATGCCATCCACGACACTGTTCACGAAATGGCAAAAGACGAAGCCCGCCACGGGAAAGGCTTTGAAGGCTTGTTTAACAGATATTTCAAATAAATAATATCTGATTTCTAATTTAAATAACTATAACATTGAAATTTAATAAAGAGTCCGGCATAAAACCCCGGACTTTTTCATTTTATTCAGAATAACTGTTGTCCGGTAAAAATCGTCATACATTATATCTACATTAAGATAACATTAAGCACCAAAGTATCATTTATTTCTTTAATGATTAAAAAATCACAATCAATATATTGATTATCAATACAAAATTACATATAATCATTATACTTGATTTTCAGCATGGAAATCCGAATTTCAAGACATATAAATGACCCTGAAAATGCAACGATATAAAACAAAAAAGCCTCTCAATAACTGAGAGGCTGAATAATTTTTATTTTTTCATTTGGGATATAATATCCGGAAGACTTCTAAGGGAAGCCAATTCTTTCCATTTCTTTTTCACCTCTTCGGCAGGAAGACCGAAATAAGTGACACCGGGTTCAGTATCCTTATCAACGGCAGAATAAGCGAGTATGGTAGTACCTTCAGCAATGACGAGGTCTTTATTGACAGCAGCCATAGACCAGATAGATACATTATCTTTAAGCACCGATACCCCTCCCACAGCACTATGTGCTCCGAGGAAACAGTACTTGCCTATCTTGGCATCGTGACCAACCTGCACATGGTTATCAGTCTTGGTTCCTTTACCCACCACCGTATCGCTTGTGACACCGATATCTATGGCACACAAGGCTCCAATCTCGACATCATCTTCTATTATGACACGACCGCAAGATTCAAATTTCATGAAATTATCCTTGCGACGCTGGAAATAGCAAGCATCAGCACCGATAACGCTACCACTTTGAATAATAACGTTATCACCAATTATCACATGATTATATATCGAGACATTGGAATGTATGATACAATTTTTTCCTATCTTAACATGTTCTGCCACGAAAGCGCCAGGTTCTATAACAGTGCCCTCTCCTATCTCAGCTTTAGGACTAACCATAGCCGTTGCAGGCTCAAATTTCCTGTACGACTTTATCAATTTGATAAAAGCATCAAAAGGATTGTCATGAATCAAAAGAGCCTTGCCTTCAGGACATACGACATCTTCATTGTTGATTATGATAGTAGTAGCTTTCGAATTAAGGGCCTTGTTATAATATTTCGGATGATCGACAAAAGTAATGTCACCTTCTTCAACTTCATGAATCTCATTAAGACCGCTGATGATATGATTAGGATCGCCTATCATCTTTTTAGCCTCAATGAAGTCAGCAACACATTTAAGTGTCGTATTTGGTTGTATCTTCATCAGGTAAATTTTCTTTTATTCTTTTACTCTTTCTGTATATTCGCCGGTACGAGTATCAATACGAATTTTGTCTCCGGTATTTATAAACAATGGGACTCTTACCTGAGCGCCTGTTTCTACCGTAGCATACTTCATGGCATTGGTTGCTGTATTGCCTTTCTCGCCGGGTTCGGTATATGTAACCTCCAAAACTGTCTTAACCGGCAATTCTGCATAAAGCACTGTTTCTGTCGAAGCATCGAAAACTATATCAACTATATCACTTTCTTTAAGAAAATCAACACCGGTAATCAAATCTTTCAAAACAGGAATTTGTTCATAATCTTCCTGATTCATAAAGATATAGTTTTCTTCTTCTTTATAAAGATATTGATATTGACGATGTTCAACACGTACATCCTCCAATCTTTCACCTATGTCAAAACGACGCTCCAAAGTACGACCGGAAACAACATCTTTAAGTTTGGTACGCATGATTGTATTACCTTTACCAGGTTTCATGTGTTGAAAATCAACACAAAAATACAATTTACCGTCCATACGAATACATGTTCCGATTTTAATGTCCTGTGAATTAATCATATTTACTAAGTTAATATATTGTACCTAAGTTTATTAATGAAAGAAAACTCTTCCAAATTCAGTTTGCAAAATTACAATTTTTTTTATTAAAAACAAATTTTATATAAATTACTTTACAACAATATTGGTAATTATTTGTTTATCAGCTATCTTATTTAGATTTTTTATCAGCAGCGACTTAGAGAACATCAATTCCGACCGTAAAGAATCCGCATCTACACGTACATACAACACTTTGTCTTTTACATGCAGGCTCAGAGTATGTGAAGCAATAAATTTACCGACGACTTTTTCCCAGGAATTTATCATTTTCATCTCTTCAATGAAATCTTCTTTATCATTGTCTTTATAAAAGCGACGGATAAGGTCTCCAATTTTCACTTCCTGATTATCTCTCATGATACAACTCCATTATTAACTTCAAATATTTTATGGTTCACATTAACATTGTCGAGCAGATATTGCATTCTCTGTCTCTGTGTATCGGTAATAAACACCTGTCCGAAATAATCTTCTCCTACAAGTTTTACAAGTTGTGTGACTCTGTTATTGTCGAGTTTGTCGAAAATATCATCGAGCAACAAGATAGGTTTAAAACCTTTAATCTTGTAATTAAAATCGAATTGTGCCAATTTGACAGCTATAACAAAAGACTTTTGTTGTCCTTGCGAGCCATAACGCTTAATCGGATATCCATTGATTAACAAGTTAAAATCATCTTTATGAATACCGGAAGAAGTAAATGTTGATATTTTGTCTTTTTCCTGATTTCTTTGTAAAAGCTCAGAAAATGTATTATTTTGCAGTTCAGAGACATAAACCATCTCCACCTTCTCACTGACATCAGATATTATATCATAATATTTTTGGAGTACCGGCATGAAGTCTATGACGAACTGCTGTCTTTTCTCAAAAATATATTGCCCGAATGTCATTAATTTATCATCCCATATCGACAACAAGTCTTTATCAAAACAACCATTGTCGATAAAAGATTTCAACTGTACATTACGTTGCAGAAGCGTCCTGTTATAATTAAGCAAGTTATTGAGATACAAGGCATCAAACTGTGAGATGACACCATCTACAAACTTACGTCTCAGTTCGCCTCCGCCATTTATCAAATCACTATCGTATGGAGATATTATCACAAGAGGCACCTTGCCAATATGGTCCGAGAGTCTCTCGTATTCTTTTTTATTTATCTTAAATGACTTTTTAGAATTTTCCTTTTGGACACAAGAAATAACATCCACCATTTCGTCATCTCTTTGCAATTCGCCATGAATAGCAAAAAAAGTCTCTCCATGTTTGATATTAAGTTTATCTGAGGAAGAGAAACAACTCTTGCAAAAAGCGAGATAATATACAGCGTCGAGAATATTTGTTTTGCCGGCACCGTTAAGTCCAATAAAACAGTTGATTTTCTCTGACAATGACAATTCTGCTGAAGAACAATTTTTAAAATTTGTCAGTTTTAATTCTTTAAAGTACATTATTCCACTGTTTTATTTTTGCTTTTCACGAAACGGTCGAGATTTGTCGTAATAGATATATAATTCGGGGATCCATGTATATGCATCTCGGAGCGGGAATAGTTGATATTGAACTTATATAACCGCAGTCCGACACCATAAGAGAAGCCCACCAAACCTTTTTTTGTAGGCGTTTTCATTGTCTGGCGCAGACCATAATTATAACCGGCACGTATGACAAGATTTTTACCTATATACAACTCTCCGGCGACCACTATATGGCTAAAAAAATTATTTACGAACTTGGCGACTTTGCTTTTCTCTCGTATCTCACCGGTGATAGGGTCATAATTACCTTCCAAATCGAGAGGGTCATCATAGCTGAGGTCCCATTTTTGCAGATTATCATATACAATCATGAACAAAAAAGGAAGATGTTCCAATTTCTTCGACATGCCGAGTTGCATTCTGAACGGCAAAGTACTTTTTACACCATCAAGATTATTATACAACTCATCTCCAACATTTCTGACAGCAGCAGATAACATCAGGTCATTGCCGAGGTCATAATTGGCTGCCACATCGACGAGAATTGCGAAAGTAGAATACTGTTCATATTGCAATCCTCCGAAACGAAGGTTTGCGCCAATGCTGAGCTTAGGATTAAGCTGTCTTCCCCATCCCAAAGTAAAACAATAATCCGATGGAGAAAACACTGTACCATCAGTATAACCAGACTCATCGGCATAGTAAAAACGTCCATAGTTCTGGAACTGCACTGTAGCAACGAAAGAGCCTATCTTCTCAAAAGTCCTGCCATATTGTATTGAAGCAAAATTAATGTCCGAATAATAATCCACATACGACAATGCAATGGCATTATTCATCTCGGTATTGATGAGTGCCGGATTAAATACGGTCAACTGGATATCTGAATCTTGAATAGGCACCAACGTACCGCCGAGTGCAGCAACACGAGCTGAATGAGTAGTGTTCAGAAATCCGTATGTACCGTCAGAGACCTGGCTTCGGGCATTACAAAACCCTAAAAACATCAAGAAAGATATCAGTAAATATTTTTTCACATCATATAATTTTGTTTATAACGACAAAGATAGCAAAATATTATTATTTATCGAGAAGACCGAGTCCTTTTTTAACAATTTTATTCTCTTCATTAAGTTGATTCATCAATCGGTCAAGAATACCATTGATAAAAATCTTACTTTTAGGGGTACTGAAATATTTTGACAGTTCTATATATTCATTAATAGAAACCTTAACCGGGATTTCATGAAAACAAAGCATTTCAGCAAGAGCCATTTTCAGGATTATCATATCCATCACACAAACACGTTCTTTCTCCCAATTGGATATATTTTTACCTATAAGCCTGCCATATTCATCGGAATTTTTTATAGTTTGACGAAACAAATCTTTTACAAACTCTTTATCCTCATTAACTTCATTTCTCTCAGTGCGATAAATGGCAGGCAGATGAGAATCTATTCCAAAGTCACGTTTAATATCGCTGAGAAACTTCTGTAAC
This sequence comes from Bacteroidales bacterium Phil6, assembly GCA_002633315.1. Classification (GTDB taxonomy): domain Bacteria; phylum Bacteroidota; class Bacteroidia; order Bacteroidales; family F082; genus Limimorpha; species Limimorpha avicola. The sequence goes on along the minus strand of NWBN01000031.1, from coordinate 458,828 downwards.
ATTGAAGTAACGAAATGATAATCATCGACAAAGAAGATACTTTTCTCGCCATAATAATCCTGCAGCACCTCAAAGTCCGGGAAATAATTCTCAACCATACTGATAAGAAAAGCCTTGTCATTACTGAAAGAATCTTTTTCGTTATCCATATAGGCGAGATATTCCGGAGCAGAGCGCATCATGTTATAGTATTTTCTCACTATATCCTGATCATCAGCCCAGTTGATTTTAAGGGCAGTTTCTTTTTTTCGAAATTCCTTATTATCCTCTATGGCAAGAAGCACTCTGTTGTTGACATAGCGCATGTTGGGATTCAAATCTTCAGGTGTAGGGATATGTTTATGTTTGTTTTCATCAATTCTTCTCTCTGCAAAACGTTTTGTTTCAACGAGGAAAGACAATTGCCAGATAAACAATTCATACAGTTTATCAATACTTTCAAGCAGATATTTAACTCCTACTTCAACATTTTCCTCACCTGATTCGACATAAGCATATACTGCTTGCAAAACCTTGGCTCTTAAAACTCTTCTATTCAACATAACTAAAATATTAACACACAGAATAGGCTGCAAAGATACAAAAATCAACGATTCAACAATGCTCTCAGCAATATATTAAAATCTTTTAAGACAGTATAATCTCTTGCATAAATGACATTAAGTTTTTCGAGGGCAGAGTCATTGAGTTCATTATTCACAATGGAGGCAGGATTGTAGATACCTTTTTTAATCTCCGGAAGTTTCTGACTGTCAGTACTTTTCACCGTACAATAACCAACCCATGAATATTTGCCGAACAACACCTTAAAACAATTTTTCAAAAAGGCAAACGGTTTTTTAACAAACCATGCGACAAACACCCAAAACAATATTCCGATAACAGAAGACATAAAATCGAACAATCTTTTGTACCTTCTATTGGACACGGTACTAATTGTCTTAATATCAACGGTATATAAGTCGCCTCTTGTATTTATGGAATTGCTCCCAATAATTGATAATGTATCTTCGGGAGCTATTTTATAATCGAGATGAGGTTCATGCCACTCCTCCATCTTGTCTATTATCATACCGTGAGATATATCTTTGGAACAAAAAATAATCTCTGTTATCTTATAAATAGTGATAATATCGGGCACCTGTCGAATATTGCCAAGATAGTTGTCGGGGACTTCAGAATTGTTATCAGGAGTCACAAGTCCTATAAAGTCAGGTTTTATAGAAGTACTTTTCAACAATCGTTCTACTCGTTCGGTTTCTTCTGCGCTTCCGATGACAAGAAAACGTTTTTTTGCGTTCTTTCCATAACGGTAATTAGGCAATTTAAAAAAGAATCCTATGGCACGAGTTAAAGACATTTCCAATATCAGCCACATCATGCCGAATAATATCAAAGCCCTCGAAAATCGGAGATTCTCAGGCATAAGGGCATAAATAACCAATACTACAAGACTGCCAGACAACACGCCTCCGACAACAGGAAATATCTTGTACGGTTTATCATATCCTCCTGTAAAATAAGACATCAACAACCATATCAGCAGATATACAGGCAAAATTACAGCAAACAATATGGCAGGATAACTCCCCACCCCGTCATATACTGTAACATTACCCCAAACATAGCTTATGGTTGCGATACCTGCATAACCCAAAACAGCATCGAGTATAGGCTGCACCGCCTTGTTCAAAAACTGCATTATCAAAGCTATAAAAGCCCGGAAATAAATCGCGATATTGATAAAAAAAGAAAACATTCTGGCACGTTTATGTCCGAAATGTTTCCTTGCAAAAATCTCCATTGCCTTGTAAAACACCATTACATAATTGACACTTGTCTTTTTTGTACTTTCTCCTTTATAATGAATGATACGTGTCTCAGGGAAATAATAGTTGTTGTAACCGGCAAGCGTTATCCTGTACGAGAGGTCTATATCTTCGCCATACATAAAAAATGTCTCATCGAGCAATCCGCATTTGTCGAGAGTTTCTCGGCGCAGCAACATAAAAGCTCCTGCAAGTATATCAACCTTATTTATCTCATTCTCATCAAGATATCCAAGATGATATTTGGAAAAACGTCGGGAATGAGGGAAAAGACTTGACAAGCCGAATATCTTGTAAAACGCTGTCTCTGGTGTCGGCAATCCTCTCTTCGATTCAGGCAAGAAACGACCTTTTCCATCCACCATCTTAACGCCAAGACCACCGGCATCATGATGAGAATCCATGAAATTCAAAGTCTTGCTGAAAGTATCGTCCTCCACTACAGTGTCAGGGTTAAGTAAAAGTACATATTCACCCTTTGAAATACGTATAGCCTGATTGTTGGCACGACTAAAACCCACATTGTCTTTGTTCGCAATAACTTTTACCTCCGGAAACTTCTCGGCAAGCATCTTTAAAGAACCATCAACAGAGTTATTGTCAACTACGAAGACCTCTCCTTCAATACCTTTCAATGCCCTTCGAACCGAATAAAGACATTGTTCAAGAAAATGCTCTACATTATAGTTAACTATGACTATAGATAATTTCATGGATATATTTTAGATTGCAAATATACATCTTAATTTCGAACTGAAAAGAATCTTTAAAAACTTGTTCAACTCTCAATAATATTTAAAGATAACGCAAAAAACACTCCTTAATATATAAAATCAAAAAAATATTCATCATTGAAAGATACCAAAAACAATAATAATCAAAATAAAAAAAGCAAATCACCAACATTAAGTCCAACCATCAGACAAGCAAATAAATTTCCTCGACAAATATTTTTTCTATTAAAAAAATAAATTATGATAATATTAGTTACTTTTGCATTAAAATCATTGATTGATGAAACATTTGCGTTTTGGACTCATGCTCAACGGCAATATTGTTGAGAAATGGCAGTACAACGTTGTCAAAATATTGATTGACAACAATATAGAGCTTGCTTTAGTAGTCAAAAACGGTAATAAACAAGAAGAGAAGACTCCCATTACAGAAAAGATACGCAAATATCCATATAAAAGGCTGTTTTTCCGTTTATGGAACAGATATATTTTCAATCCGAGCAGCAAAACAGCTACAGACATCAGCGATATAATAAAAGGTAAGGACTGTATAGTCTGCAAGACGCGTAAAAAAGGAGTTTCAACAATTTTCAACGACGGTGACATAGAAATCATCAGTTCGTATCATTTGGATTTTCTTTTACGTTTCGGATTCAACATCATAAGAGGAGATATATTAAAGACAGCACATTACGGCATCTGGTCTTTTCATCATGATGACGAGAGAATAATACGTGGTGGGCCTCCCGGTTTTTGGGAGTTCATCAAAAAAATGCCGTCAAATGGCGTGATTTTGCAGCGTCTTACCGATGAATTAGACAAAGGTTACATAATAAAAAGAGTGCAATTCAACACCCTGACACACAGTTACAAGGCACATTTAGACCAGATATATTATGGTGCATCCGTCCTGCCGTTGTTGGCATGCAAAGACCTCGTCAACAACTCGGAACTTAAGGAAGAATGCTCCAAATCCAAGGCTCCCATATTGCATCCGCCGCGTAACTATTTGATGCTGTATTACTTCTGGCTTTCTATTTGGAGAAGGATTACTTATAATGTAAATGAACTGATGAGACAGGAAGACTGGAATGTAGGTTACTGCATGACGTCTCCGCAAAAGTTCATAGACTGCAAAGACAAAGAAAGTCTTAACATACAATGGTTTAAGAAAAAACAAAAATACGAATACTTTGCCGACCCCTTTGTCATCAAAACCGATAAAGACACTTATATTTTCTTTGAATGGTATTCATATAAAAACGGCAAAGGAGATATAGCAGTGACGTTGCAGTCAGAACGATTCCAAACATATCATCGAATAACCGATTTCCATGAACATCGCTCCTATCCATATATATTTGAATATGAAGGAATAATATATTGCCTGCCGGAGGCTTATCAGACAGGAAAACTGACATTGTACAGATTTAACGAAGAGAAACTAACACTCGAAGAAGACAGCACTTTGATTGAAGGAGAAAATATAGTTGATGCCACGTTATTTTATGACAACAAAAAATGGTATCTTTTTACTGTACCTCAAGAATATTCACACACAAATCTGATGATATATCATGCTGACAATCTCAGAGGGCCTTACAAAGAAGCAGGAAACAATCCTGTCAAAACAGACTGCCACAGTGCAAGACCGGCAGGTAAGATATTCAGATACAACAACATCAACATCAGACCGTCGCAGAATTGCACAAAGCATTACGGACAATCCATAATCCTAAACGAAATAACTGAATTGTCTGTTAATAAATATTCAGAAAAAGAAATAAAAACGATCAGTCCGATAATGGGAAGCGAGTATAATCATGGAATACATACCATCAACGGCAATGAAGAGATATGCGTCTTTGACGGCAAACGTTTCGTATTTACATGGCAAGGCTTTAAAAACCAACTATCTCAAAAAATCACAAAAAGAAGAAAAAGGAAACATTGATAATCATTCAACGGAAGTAATATGTTAGAAAAGATATTCGGGACATTCAGTACAAGGGTATTAAATGCATTATGCGGATTCATCACATTATGGATTGGCACGAGGTATCTTGGTTCGACAGCATGGGGTATAGGTGGTACAGTGTTAGTCGATGTCACATTATTATTAATAGGTGTTGAACTGATGGCCGGCAGTGGGTTGATATATTTTACTCCACGTAAGTCGTTCCGCACCCTCATGAAAACATCATTTCTTTGGATATTTTTAGTAATATCCGTATATTCAATATTGTTTTACGTTTTATCTTTCACTCCCGCCTTGAATGTCTTTGTACCTGAAGGTTATGAAGTAATTCTGTTGATATTGGTTTTCGTGTATAGTTTTCACAACTTCAATCTCAACATATTAATTGGCAAAGAAAGAGTCAACACCCAGAATATCATATTCATAATACAATTCATGACACAGATGTTGTCTATGATAGGATATATTTTCATCTTAGACATAAGAGATGCACGGGCTTTTGTGTATTCACTATTAACAGGATATATCACCGGCTGTATATGCGGTTTTTTCACCATCATAAAATACATAAACGACGACCGGCATGAATCATTGAAAGCCTGTATGAAAGAGATGTTGCATTTTGGAACCATCATACAATTGTCATCCCTATTGAGTTTGCTCAACAAGAGACTGAGTTTTTATTTCATCAAGTCATTTTCCAATATCAGCGACGTTGGCATTTACAATTCCGGGACACAGGTATCAGAATGCACAAAACTAATCGGACACAGCATAGCACTCGTTCAGTTTTCCAAGATAAGCAATCTCAAAGATGAGAAGAAGGCTGCACAACTGACTATATTATTTCTAAAAATAGCAGTTGCAGCAACATTGTTTTTCAATATAATACTATGTGTCATACCGACTGAAGTATATTCATGGATATTCACAGATGCATTTTCCGGAATACGCATAGTGATAATCACCACATCGCTCGGCATGGCATTTATGGCAGCCAACATGGTCTTCAGCCATTATTTCTCAGGCATCAACAAACCCAAACACAATCTTATAGCCTCCGCTGTCGGTTTGGTGGTCACCATACCGTCGGTAAGCACATTAGTACCATTGTACGGCATAGCCGGAGCCGGAATATCATTCACATTGACAAGTTTGGCTACAATAATTTATCAATGGATAGTTTTCAAAAAACTTTCATCAACAAAAAACAGAGAGCTTTTACCTACGGCTGAAGATATATCACTGATAAAAAAAGAGATTATGTCATTCTTGACAAAAAACGGTTCAAGAAAAGAAAAAAACGAGGTGCAGTAATGACAAAATGCCGAATATTCAAATGTCATGCATTTCACATATTACGACACCTCGCAACGTCATCTGTAATCATGCTCGATTAAAGCATCGTATCTGACAAGTTCCTCAAGCATAATGACAGTTTTTGTCTGTTGAGTAGTAGGCATGGCATCGAGGAGCTCACCATTTTTAAAGGTAGCCACAAAAGGAATGAAATCTATTTTCACCTTACCTTTTGCCCGCGGACAATGGTCAATATTGACCTCCAAGAATTTAACTTTTTTAAAACGTTTATCCTCCGACAATCTTTTAAATATTGGAGCATAAAGACGACAAGCACCACACCAGTCGGCGTAGTATTTCACAATAACATCATCGTGTGTTTTAAGAGCCTTGTTGAACTCAGAATCATTAACATTTGATACAGCCATAATATTTTTTTCTAAAAACAATGCAAATGTCAGTAAAGTTTCCAAAGCAATTCATAATATTATTTTAATTAACTACTTTTATACTAAATTATAATAAATTAAAATATTAAATTACATTATTTTAACTGTAATTTATCAAAGAAATAATAAAAAACAAATAGTCTAAATTTTCTATTCAAACATTTAAAACATTCTTTATATTTAATTTAAAAAACAATTCATCCGTTATAAATATAATTATAACATCCTGTATATAATGTCCATTTATTTTTAAAAGAAAAAAACATAGTTCGGGCACGCAATAAAAAAGGAAATTTATTATTTTTGCGAAAATAATTACACGATGGCAGAAATTTTTGAGGGAGACAACACTTACAATGACGATGAATTGGATTTCCCCATTGTACAGGAGTCTGACACATACGATGAAAGCAGTATCTTACATTTGGAATGGGCGGAGCATATCAGGACAAGACCCGGCATGTATATTGGCAAGATGGGCGACGGCTCTGCTCATGACGACGGCATATACATACTCTTAAAAGAAATAATAGACAACGCCATTGACGAGTATGTCATGGGCTACGGCAAAGTCATTGAAGTAACCATTGCAGACGAGACTGTTACAGTGCGAGATTACGGACGTGGCATACCGTTGGGAAAACTCAAGGTATGTATGAGTCAGATGAACACCGGTGCCAAATACAATACTTCTGTTTTCAAGAAGGCGGTAGGTCTTAACGGCGTAGGCGCCAAAGCCACCAATGCCATGTCGTCTTATTTCAAGGCTCAGGCTTATCGCGACGGAGTTACCAAAATAATAGAGTTTTCCAAAGGAGAACTCACATACGAGTCAGAAGAATTTGCGACAGAAGAACGCAACGGCACTGCCATTACTTTCAAGCCGGACAGTACTTTGTTCGGCAATTACCATTTTCTGATGGAATATGTCGATGACCTCATCTGGAATTATGTATTCCTGAACAGCGGGTTGACAATAAATTTCAACGGTCATAAATATCAAGCCAAGAACGGTCTTCTCGACCTTTTGGAAAGACGTATTGGCAAGTTGGAGACTTGTGTTTATCCTATTATTCATATCAAGGAAGGGGATTTTGAATGTGCCTTTACACATTCCAACATCACTTCTAACGAAGAATATTTCTCTTTTGCCAACGGACAATACAACCCGCTCGGCGGCACTCATCTCAATGTTTTCCGGGAAGCTATAGCCAAAACCATCAGAGAGTTCTATAATAAAGACTATGAAACAAGCGACATACGCAGTTCTTTTATTGCCGCTATTAGCATCAAAGTCATGAATCCTGAATATGAAGGACAGACAAAAACAAAGTTCAGTTCCACTGTGATGGATAAAGATGGAGATGTGACGATAAGAGCATACGTAACTGACATAATAAAACGTCATTTCGACAAGTTCCTGCATATCAACAGCGATGTTGCTGAAGCGCTCATGCGTAAAATAATACAGAATGAGAAAGAGCGCAAAGGCATGGCCAACATCAAGAAACTTGCCAAAGAGAGCGCCAAGAAAGTCAGTCTCAACAATAAGAAACTAAGAGAATGCAGGGTGCATTACAATACCAATCATGAGAAGAGACTTGAGTCCACACTGTTCATCACCGAAGGTGACTCAGCATCAGGAAGCATCACCAAGAGCCGCAACGCCACTACACAGGCTGTTTTCAGCCTGAAAGGCAAGCCGTTGAACTGTTTCGGCCTGTCAAAAAAAATAGTTTATGAAAATGAAGAGTTCAATCTGTTGCAGGCTGCACTCAATATTGACGAGTCCATAGAAAATCTGAGATACAATAATATAGTCATAGCCACGGATGCCGATGTGGACGGCATGCACATACGCCTGCTGATGCTGACATTTTTCCTGCAGTTTTATCCAGACGTCATTAGAGGCGGACATCTGTATATCCTACAGACTCCTCTTTTCAGAGTTCGCAACAAAAAACAGACCATATACTGTTATACCGATGAAGAACGCATCAACGCCATAAAATCATTGGGCAAAAATCCTGAGATAACGAGATTCAAAGGTTTAGGAGAGATATCGCCAGACGAGTTCAGTTATTTCATAGGTCCCAACATGAGATTGGAGCCCATTATTTTACGCAACGACCTCACCATACCGGAAATGTTATTATATTATATGGGCAAGAATACCGAAGACCGTCAAGAGTTCATCATTGAAAATCTGAGAGTTGAAGACGATACCAATATAGACAAAATTTATTGACGCCCGGCTATTTCAAGAAAGGCATCGCCTAAACATTCGGATATGTCGGAAGACAACATTCCGTACATTCCATGACGAGAAGCCGCCACGTCGCCGGCAAGGCCATGGACATAGACACCCAACACAGCGGCCTCTTCCGGACTGTAGTGCTGAGCGAGCAACGACAATATTATACCTGTCAACACATCTCCGCTTCCTGCTTTTGCCATACCGGGATTGCCTGTGGAATTGAAGAAACATTTCCCATTAGGCATCATAACAGAAGTATAGGCACCTTTCAACACAATGATTATATTATATCTCATTGCCATCTTGCGTTGTAAATCAAGACGTTGTAAAGAATCCGCACAAGTGCCGAACAGACGTTCAAATTCCTTCGGGTGCGGTGTCAGTATAGTACCTGCCGGCAAAAATTCGAGCCAGGTCTTGTTATCTGACAGTATATTAAGTGCGTCGGCATCAAGAACTATTGGCACATCTGCATCTCTCAAAACAGATTTAATCATAGCGGCAGTATCGCTGTGTCGTCCAAGACCAGGGCCCATGCCAATGGCTGTATAACGTGAAAGATCTCCGACAGCAGTATTATGAGATTGACAGCTATCTATTTCTGACATTGCTTCCGGAAGATACGACATCAGAGGAAGCGCTACTGAAGAAGGAAGATGAACAGTCAACAGTCCTGTTCCGGAGCGCATACATGACTCTGCAGACAGCAGACATGCTCCACTCATACCTTCCGACCCGGCAACAAGCAAGGCATGACCGTATGTCCCTTTGTGTGAGAACTTGGGACGCGAACGTAAAATCGGACGTACCACATCTTCTGTAGTAAAGAAATTATCTGTCTCAACAGCATCAATGAAATCACGATGCAGACCTATATCCAAAACATGCCACTCTCCTACTATGGAATCATTTTCTGCAAAAAGAAAAGACAATTTAGGAAATTGAAAGGTCAGAGTATAGTCAACTTTAACAGCCATAGCATCACAAGGCTGAACTCTATCGGCAAACATACCGGAAGGTATATCGACAGCTATTTTAACAGCATCAATATCATTAAGATATTCAGCAAGTTGTGCCATCACACCTTGTAAAGGTTTATTCAATCCTGAACCCAGGACAGCGTCTATGACGACATCAGCGGTGTCGATAACCGGAAAATCCGCCTCAGTAAAAAGCTCAAATATCTTAACACATTCTATGTCTTTAATTCTCAAATAGTTAGTCTCACAATCCGGAGAAAACCGCTCCGACAATCTTAACAGATACACTTCAGACGAAATATCTGAATACGACAACAGTCGGGCAAGAGCAAGACCGTCACCTCCATTGTTACCCATACCACAAAATATCTTAATATTCTTTGCCTTAACGATGTCATGTACCATTAGCCATGACTTTAGAGCATTGGCAGCGCGCTCCATCAAGTCAACGGATGCAACCGGCTCATGCTCGACAGTATATCTGTCACATTCCCTTATTGCCGGAATATCGAGTATTTTCATAACAATATTTTATGCAAATATAACCAAATATCTCCTTTTACACTTAAAAAAACAACAAAATATTATCAGAAAAAACATTACATCATTTTTAAAAATGTACTAAATAATCTTACCATCCAAAATCATACAACATAAACATCCGAAAGAAAAAACATCAACATTTCATTGAAAAAACAACGAAAATCTCTCATTGCACATACATGACTAAATATTTAAAAATCAAGCATTTACCCCCCCCCATGCAGATAATAAAAAACATCCGCATTTTTTATATTTCACATATCCTGAACAAATATTTTTACTTACCTTTGCATGAAAAACCTGTCATATCATTATATAAATGCACTGTTTAAAAACAAGTTCAATAATCAAAAAAGGTATAACAATGGTCAATAATTCTATTCTATGAAAAAAGATACTGACAACATATCTAAAACAGCTGAAAGAAAAAAACGACTGTTACGCAGCATAGAATACAAGAAGCTGAAAAGAATAAGAAAGAAAACCGTGCCCGGTTACAGATTCTGCAAGAACTGCGGCTGTGAATTGAAAGGAATGTATTGCTATCAATGCGGACAATATGCCCTTGATACCGAACAGCCGTTTTGGAAATATATTCTGCAATATTTTGAAAATGTATATCAATTCGACGGCAAAGTGTGGACAACACTCAGGATGCTGTTGCTAAGACCCGGATTTCTTACTAATGAATTCAATGCCGGAAAGATTGTCTCATACGTCCATCCAATGAGACTTTTAATGTTTATCACAGTGATATTTTTCCTGTTTTTCTTTATTTTCATTAACAAAAAAATCGATACAATGATGAGTACAGGAACGAGAAGTATTAATGAGACATTGGCATTCAATGAACTAATATCCAATGGCATTACTCTTGACAATACTTATTCCAAAGATACCGTAGTAGTTATGGTATCCGACAGTGCAGTCATTGCAAACTATCAAAAAGTCTTCAGTATTATCAACTGCATATCAGATAGAAAAAATTCGGCATCCAAGGATACTCTCACCGTAAGAGTTCCGAAAGAGCTTCTTTCAAAAAAAATCTATAATGTCATTGGGAAATGGAACGGTATGCCTCTCATTGAGTTCAACTACAAATACACTTCGAATACGATGACAAAAATCACCATCTTCAAGGAACATATTATTGGCATTATCAGCAAATATGCTCCATTGGTGACTTTACTGCTTATTCCACTATTCGCACTTATATTAAAAGGCATGTACCGCAAATACATGCTTTCTTATATGGGAAACTTTGTATTTTCACTGCATCTGGCAAGTTTCTTTTTTATGTTGTTGTCATGTTATATTATAATCGGTGAATTATGGAAATATGGAGGTATAGTAATTCTGTTATTCACAGCATCAGTTTTCATATATACCGTAATAGCCTCATACAAAGTTTACAAAGGCTCCGGATGGATAAAGACAACAATCAAATCATTTACAGTATTATTAATCTATACGTTTATTGTCTTGATTATTATATCTTCTATCTTTATATATCTAATATATACGAAAGAAGACATATTCATAGATATATATGAAGAGATAGCTTCAGATAGAAATTCACTTCTTGATTTTTAATAATAACAATCGTGGAATAATTCATCTATGCAAAACCATTCGAAGAACAGAAAAAATTATTGAATTTAAAATTTTAAATCTTAAAACATGAAAAGTACATTATTTATCAAATCATTATTGGCAGTTGCATTTTTTATGCTTGGCAATTGCATTGCATATTCACAAGAACACAATGAAATTGACTCATTGTTGGCGAAAGCATACGAAAGAGACCAAAACATCAGAATAGAACTTATGAATCTAACCAAAAAAGGCAGTATTGAAGGATATACCGACAACATTATTGATTCTCTAATGACAGTTGCGGAGCAAATGAAAGAAATAGATGAAGAAAACATCGAATTAGTCTCCTCATTGCTAACAAACGGATTACCGGAAGGGCTCAACCTTGAATCATACGAGGCTATATGGCTAATAATAGATCACGCCGGCATTAAACAACAGAAACAATATCTGCCGCTTATGAAACGAGCCTCAAAGAAGGGACTGATCTCTGCCAACGGTCTTGCCACACTTACTGACAGAATAATGATGTATGAAGGCAAACCGCAGAAATACGGAACGCAATCATATACAGTAAATGTAGATGGCAAACAGATGATTTATATATGGCCGGTCAGCAATCCTCGCAAGTTGAACCGTCTTCGTAAAGAAATAAACACCTGCAGCATAGAAGAATATGTGCTGTTGTTAAAAAAGTCAAGCGGCATGGATGTCATTTATGAGCCTAAACTCACTGTCAAGGAAATGAAGAAAAGAGGACTTCTTGATCATTTTGATAATACATCAGAAGAATAAAGACCATAAAAGAGACAAAAAAACTCGTCATACTTTTGTTGGGATTTCATATCTTTGCGAATAAATATGTGTCAATATAGATGTACAGAAAAACAAGCGAAACGGCAAAACCTTTTGTGAAATGGGCAGGCGGGAAGACTCAATTGCTAATGGATATTGAACGGACACTGCCGCCAAATCTTTCAGAAATTATTTAAACAAATGTTTATAGATTATTTATTAATAAATGTTTAGAATGAGATTATACCAAATTATAATTAACATTATATAGTAATTATTATAATATGAAACAATATGAAGCTGTTATAGAAACAATAAAACGGCTGGGAGGTATTGCAACTCTTGGGCAACTCAATCAAGAAGTCTTCAAAATACGAGATTGTGAATGGAATACCAAAACGCCTTTTGCAAGCATACGTAGGATAGTTCAAGAACGAAAGGAAATCTATAAAATAAAACCCGGATTATGGGCTTTGACTTCTTGTCAAAAAAAACTTGAAGCTAATGGATTCATTATTGAAAATGAATATAATGCCGACTCTGTCATAATAAAAAATTTCAATCATTCATATTATCAGGGTTTATTATTAGAAATTGGAAATTATAGAAAACTTCATACCTATATTCCGGAACAAGATAAAAACAAAAAATACGCTGGCACTACATTAAAAGAAATTCGCACACTTAATTCTATTCCAAAATTTTCATTTCCCGAGTTGGTTAATAGGAGTGCAACTGTAGATGTCATTTGGTTTAATGAGCGCAAAATGCCGTATGCTTTTTTTGAAGTTGAACACTCGACTGATATCCAAAACTCTTTACTAAAATTTTTTGACCTTCAAGATTTTCACAGTAAAATGTATATAGTTGCCGATAATAAACGTGCAAGTGAATTCGACAAAAAACTACATTATAGAGCATTTAAAGAATTAGTTGATGATAAACGTGTAACATTTTTAAGTTATGAAACTTTGAATAAAATATATGATCAGACAATTGGATACAAAAAAAATATGATACTTTTATAAATTATCTTTCAATGTTTCATGTCATAAAACACATATGAATAATAAATTACATTTTATCAAGTAAACAATATTTTATAGTTACAAAAAACTGAAGAATGGTTTAATTAAAATTCTTGCCAAATCACTAAAAAATCTTGCATAATTCAAAATATAGTACTATCTTTGCATTAAATTAATGTTTGTGTGTATTGCAACATGTGTAAGCATAAAACTATTGTTGTTCATCACACAGGCATTAAAATAAGTTATTAAATTTTCAATATATGGACGATCCCAACTCGCGAACATATTACAATTATTCTAATCACTCTCTGAAGGAGTATAGTGAGTAGAGTCGTCTATTCTGTGCTTGCTCCTTTAGAATAAAATGAAGAAAGGAGCAATAAAATGAGAAAGTATCTTTTTTGCAAGTCAGGTTTTGTAGAAAAAGCACTATGGCAGCCCAACTGCTGGATTTATGTAGAATGTCCAGATAAAACAGATTTCCATTACTTGGAAAATGAATTGAAAGTTCCAAAATCTTTTTTAAACGATATTGCCGATACCGACGAGCGTCCGCGCACTGAAACAGAAGGCAACTGGTTACTTACTATAATTCGCATTCCTATACAGGTAAACAACTCAAAGATCCCATATACTACAGTCCCAATCGGCGTTATTACAAATAACGAACTTGTCATTTCTATTTGCTATCATCACACTGAGATGTTACCCGATTTTATCGAACATACACAACGTAAAAATATTGACATTCACAATAAATACGAACTTATTCTACGACTCATCTATTCCTCTGCCGTATGGTTTCTTAAGTATTTGAAACAAATAAACAACGAAGTCAACAATGCAGAAAAGGAATTAGAACAGAGTATCCGTAATGAAGACCTGCTCAGAATGATGAATCTGCAAAAAAGCCTGGTATATTTCAACACTTCTATACGCGGCAACGAGGTATTGATAGGAAAACTCCAGAACATCTTCAGCGAAAAAGATTATCAGAATGAAGAACTTACCGAAGATGTACTAATAGAATTGAAACAAGCTCACAATCTGGTAAACATTTACAGTGACATTCTTACTGGCACCATGGATGCATTTGCTTCCATAATATCAAACAATGTGAATATCATTATGAAACGTATGACAAGTCTTTCCATAGTACTTATGGTACCTACATTAATTGCCAGTTTTTATGGAATGAATGTAGATATTCATATAGAAGAATTGCCTCATGCATTTTCACTTATTGTTTGTTTCTCTGTCATATTGTCAGCTATGGCATTTGTCATTTTCAGGAAAATAAAATGGTTCTAATTATACTGTTGTTTCAATAAAACATCTATTAATCAACAATAATGAAAACCAATACAGATAATATCCTGATGTATTGGTTTTCATAATATTATAAGCCTTTAGGATTCGGACCCCATTTATTTTCTCCAGGTTGACTATCCTTACAATATAAAACAATTAACCAAATCCCCCCAATTATCGGAATCAAGACAATAAAAATCATCCATCCGCTTTTACCTATATCGTGTAACCTTCTCACACACACTGCCAACGATGGAATAAGAACCACCAAAGAATATATCCATGCTATTATCAATGTGCCACAAAAAACATCAATTAAAGTTATTATTACACTAATAATAAAATAATTACTAAGGACAAACATCCAATACTCTTTACGCCGCGCACGACTATTAAAATCTACATACTGTCGAAAACATTTGAAATACCAGTTCATGATTTTTTAAATTTAGTCAATAATTATGTTGATATTTTGAATGATTAATAATTCTCAAAATACATTTTGCTTTTCAATTTAAACAAATCAATCTAAAATAACGCTTGCAAATTAAAGAAAAAAACAATAGGTTGCAAGAAAATTTTAGATTATCTAAAAAATCATTTCAATAAATATGTACTAAAGCATAAAGTTTTCAACTCACAAAAAAACATCAAAATAGTATTATGTCTCATGCAGAAACAACAAACAGTTCGTCAAACTTTCAAATATTCCACAAATCATAAATCTTGTTATTAATTAATCAAAAACATATAAATTTTATAAGAAAATAATATTCATTCCTTGTATAACAGATATGCAACACAAAAATTTATTAACCGGCTTTTCAATATCAACTAAATAAAAAAGCATAGCCAAACATTAAGTCCGGCTATACAATACAAACCATGAAAATAAAAAAAACTTAAAAATTAATCTTTGAAATGTTTAACTTGAAAACTTACTTCGGACAACTCAGCTATACATAGAACCATCATGACATAAAAGATGCGTTTATATGTATATTTGAATTATAACCATAAACGATAAGATATTTGTCATCAACATATATCGGTAAATTACAACATCTTTCAACTTATTATAAAAAAGGAAAAAACAAATTCATGTCGCTTAACTATATGAACTCGATTTTTCCTTTTGTTTTTATTATATCGACTAACTTCATTTATAATTTCAGATTAAAAACGGTCAGTTTGAAAAAGTAGGTGTTAATAACAATCCATCATTATGGAAATTTTCAATATTTCTGACCAATCTTACGGCAAGACCTGTCGTAATCGAGACATCGGAAGCCTCTCCATCTCTCACCGAGAATGCTCTGCCACACGAGAATGAACCATAAGTTGAAGTCCAATATTTTGTCGCGTCCACTCTATCTGTATGAACTGTAGTTCTTCCAGGGAAATTATATGTATATACACGATCATCCTCGTCTGCATAAAGATACATCTGTACATTATCATTTTCAATTTTTCTAAACCCTGAATACGGAAGATAAAGTAATCCTCGATGTGACAGTTGTGTCATCTCATCCGTAGATGACATTGGAACTTCATTTATCAGATATTCATCATTTAATGTATTCAATACATTCTCCATTTCCAAAGGCAGCAAGGCTTTTCCGAACGTATGAACAACAGTGTATCTCCACAAGGACTTTGCACGTGGCCATCTGACAATTACCTCTTTGCTATTCGTAGTGTTTCCATACAAATTAAACAATCCAATCCATTCAGATTCGGAAAGTGTTCTCCAGCCATCACAGAGAATAAAATTTTCTTCTTCGAATTCATCATTATATTTAAGACCAATACTTCTATCAAATTCAGCTCGACCCGCAACACTGCCCCAATCACTCGGACCTGTACCAATACCTGAAGGAGTGCTTTGCAACAAATTCGACTGCCAATATAGCTCAGAATTATCCTGATAATTAAACGGCGAACAATTATTATATCCGGTAGTACCAAAACAGAACATGTCATACCAACCGCGATCATTAGGCAACACAGCGCCAACTGTATTATTGGGAAGAGAATATGTTTTAAACTGCAGTTCTACAGTATTATCACCAAAATGCCAATACCATTGAGTAGGAGGAACTGTAATATTATTACCATTAGATGAATTACCTACATAATCTGAATACAATCTAACACTCAAATTCTGTCTTGAGAATCTCACCATCTGTGTTTTTGCCTCATCCACGAAAAACAACCCGGGTGTCACCCTATAGTTATTATCCGTACCCGTAACATCCAATGTCAGCAGTTTCACAGGATCTCCTGACGCCTTGGCATCGCCTGAACCATAAAAAGCATTGGCAACAATACCGTTATTCATAACATGCTGTGAAAGAAAATGATTACTGTCGAATCTGAGAGTCATTTTTCCGGATTTAGCAGCCTTGGAGAGATTATTGTCCATCGGCAAGTCATTAGGTATCAATGCCACATATTTAGTCGCACCGGTTAATGTCTCTCCCGTCTCTCCTATAAGTTTATTTGCCGACCATCCAAGTTGTATCACTTTATTGCCTTTTCTTGCAATAGTGCCATTACAGTTTATCACCAACTCCGAAGACAAATCTTCGCCATGCATATAAACAGGCTCTCCTAGCATTATTCCCAAATTATCTGTATATACAAAGTTACTCAAGTCAAACTTAATAATAGATATTTTATTCTTCATTATCACACTTTGAGCTACGCCTGTTCCGTCGAATGTCGTCTCCGCGTATGCTATATGAAATCTATCCGCTATGTCATCTAACGTTCCTGTCTTTTGATCGCTAAAATCTATTACGACCGATTCTGTACTATTTGTTGCAGGAACATTGTTTCCAAGATAAAACAGATGTAATTTCGTTGAACCTGTCGGTGTTGTAATAGATCCTGAAAATGAAGCAGTCTTTCCGTCTTCACTTACTCCTGATGCCACCAATTCTCCAAGCCATCCGCTTTCATGTCCTACATATATCTTATCTCCTTCTTCCCATTTCACCACTCCTATAAGACCCTCATCTGTTATTCCGACTTTCTCGCCTCCCCATGATGCCTTTATTTCCAATCTTACTTTCTCGCCTGTATCAGCAGGAGCTACTTCTTCTTTTTTCTTACATTGTACAAAAAACAATACCGATACAAGAAGTACCAAAACAGCTTTTACTTTCATTTCTTCTCTCCTTTCTTTCTAATGTTTATTATTGCATAACATGTTCCCATAGCGGCCAATACCAACAATCCGCTTCCAACAGGTCCATAATTACTTGTGGTAGGGTTGGTACCAAACGGTGAATCATTTTCTCTTTCATCATGTTGGGAATAATTAAAGAACCCATCCGACCTCTGTGCATACAATCCACTACATGCACACAAAAGCAACACCATAACAATGGCTTTCAGTTTTTTACATTTAATCATCTCAATTATAATTTAATTTAACATCAGACATAAAAAAAGCCTGCTGTCCTTTTTCGGACAACAAGCCAATACAATATGCCGCTCCGAGGGAACAGCAATTCAAAATATACTTATAATATTGATTATCAATTACATAACTATCGCACGGGGGGGGGTAATGGTTGAAATGGCAATTGAAGACCTATTGCCTGAAGTTACTAATATGCCATCCATTACTATCATTATGTTAGATTTGGACTGCAAAAATACAATTTTTTTCTATTTTGCAACATTTTTTTAATATTTTACATAAAATTTAAAAATTACAAATAGTCAATGCAGATATTATTAGAGTATATTCGCAGCAACAGCAAATTATAATTATGACAAGTATTAAACAGCAAACAACGTTATAAAAAATTTAAAAAACGAAATAGAATGGCAACAATTGCATAGTCACTCGATTTTATTTTTTGCAAATATCTTTATAAAATCCCTTATCGCATTACATAGAGACGACAATAAAACAGCCTGCATCATACGAAATCTATGACCTCTTTAATTCTGACGAGATGTTCGAGAAGTGGCTGTACAAGGTCGAGACGCAACATATTGGCACCATCGGATTTAGCCATTCCCGGTTCAGGGTGAGTTTCCATAAAGATGCCGTCAGCTCCGGCAGCGATAGCGGCTTTAGACACAAGACCTATCAATTCCGGTTTACCACCTGTGACACCTTCCGTTTGATTCGGCTGTTGCAAAGAGTGTGTCACATCCATAATTACAGGGACATCACATTTTTTCATATCATAAATATTGCGATAATCTACTACAAGATCCTGGTAGCCGAAAAAGTTGCCTCTTTCCGTGAGCATCACAGATTCATTGCCTGATTGTTGTACCTTCTCGACTGCAAAACGCATCGAAGCACCCGAAAGGAACTGTCCTTTTTTGATATTGACAACTTTACCTGTTGTAGCCGCAGCAACGAGCAATTCAGTTTGACGGCATAGAAATGCCGGTATCTGTAAGATATCGACATCATAATCAGCTGCCATGCGAGCCTCATCTACAGCATGAATATCGGTAACTACGGGCACATCAAATTCCCGACTTATATCTCTAAGCACATTCAAGGCTTTCTCATCACCTATTCCTGTAAATGAATCGTAACGAGAACGATTAGCTTTACGATATGATGCTTTAAAGACAAACGGTATATCCAAAGCTGTTGTTATCTTTTTCAATGTTTCAGCTATATAATAAGGAGATTCCTCGTCCTCAATGACACAAGGACCGGCAAGAAGAAAAAATCTTCCTCTCTTCAAATTTTTCAAAAAAGGATAATTATCTGATTTCATATCTTAATCTATAACACCACAACATTTCTACAAATAACACCGTGAGCATTGTATATTTTAAGAATATACTTACCGCTTGTCATGTCATTAACACTTATATGTAATTCTCTATCGTTCAAGTTTTTTTCATATACCTTGCTGCCTGTTGATGAATAAATAGCCACCTTCCGTATTTCAGACCCTGATTTCAGAAACAACATATCCTTGACAGGATTAGGATATAATTGCAAATCGATCAATGATGACTCTTCAATACCAATAGAAGATTGAAAGACAGCTTTCAAACTTCGGTTGCCATCAACTACAAAAGACAATACAGGATCTTTACTCAACACAATATCATTCTCTTCCCATTGAACGAAAGAAAAACCATCGTTATTCTCAGCCCGCAGAGTGACCGATTCACCGCGCTGATACCAGCCTACCCCATTGATGAAACCGGCAGCATGCAAATTCATCATCACATCGATAAAACATTCATCTTCATCCTGCTCTCTAACAGTAATATCAACACCATTATCTTCCGACACCATATAATAATTTGTTGTCACCACCCTCACTCTATAGCCTGTACCATTCTCTACTGAAGCAGGGACGTGACATTGAATAATGCCGCTTATATCAGCAGTCACTCTTCCTATCTCCAAAGGATTATCGAAAGAGCCATCCGCATCAGACAACTGAGCAATAACCACATTAGGTTCGAGATTAAGATTGTCAGGCGACATGGTACCACAAAGCTCGAAAGGGACATCGAAACGGGCATCAGAGCCATCGGAAGGTTTAAAGATGTTAAAATCATTCAACTTACCGACTTTCACTTCAGGATTATAAATCAACAAAACATCATCGATAAAAAGTTCATCTGAAGAATTGCCGATACCAGGTATGGCATTAGTAGTAATAGTAGCAAGGATATAACGCGGGTCGGAGCATATCTCCGGATAACGTGTAAAAGGCACGGAAAGACGAATCCAACAATAGTCTGAGGAACCAACATGCGATGTTGAGGCAAAATTGATATCAGCGTATGCGCACAACATATCGGCAGGAGCCATACTGCCGTCACCAAGACACTGGAAGTCGGCATCTCCATGTACTGCCGCAGAGACATTTGCCAAAGAAGAGGCATCGACAGCTCTGAAACACACCCATACGGTAAGCGAGTCAGGCACTGTGTTTAAAGGCGTATTGAAATTACTGTTGGTACGTTGAGTATAATTATAATTACTTGTCCCTGAAGGCGTCATGCTACCGGCATTAATTCTTCCATTGGTAAAATTACCATTAGCGGTAATACCGACCACATTACGGGGATAGATCCTGACACTGCGGGAGCCTTTACTTCCAGGTCTTACAATAAAAGAAGGTTCTATTTGCTGCGCCATAAGTCCGCTGAATGCACCGGTAGCTGTCTTAAATGAATGCCAATGAACCGGCTCCACCTTATTTGTACCTTCATTTTCCCAATCTTCAAAACCTCGATTTTCAAATTGTAAATCTTCACGTTCCTGTGCCACAGTTGTAACAAACAACTGCAACAAAATTGCCAAAACAAAAAATATCTTTATGTTATTCATATTTCCATATTTTCCTGCAAAGATAATCATTTCCCTTAAAACATCAAACCATATCGTCATTATTTAATTTATTACGAATCCATAACCACTGCATATAAAAAATCTTGTAATTGTAAATAAATTACAATCATAACAATAAATATTATGTTTTACAAACAAATTAGAATCGTCATTGTTAGATATTTGAAAAGAACAACAGCCATATCATGACAAAGAAATACTCCGTATATTCAGTTATTATCATGTTAATCATCCCATTATCAAGTTTGACACAGAACATGAACTATCTTGACAGGGAACTACCGTCTCAATGGACTAACGACACCTTATTTAATATGGAATATAAAATTGACACTAATTGGTGGACAAGTTTCGATGACATGCTTTTGGATTCTCTGATAAGAATAGCCATAAGCAACAATTACAGTTTAAAATCTGCGGAAGCAAGTCTTAACAAAGCATATTACAATTACAAGGAATCCGAGAACGAATATTTTCCCAACATATCGTTAGATATGGGATATTATAATAGCGGCAGCAGCCTCAACATGTATGACAACACCATTGAAAATCCCAACCGTTATACGGACTACATGCAAGTCTCGATGAGCAGCAAATGGGCAATTGATATTTTCGGCTCTGTAAGGAACAATGTCAAGGCAATGAAGAAAGAATATATGTCTGTCGAAGCAAATTATTACAACACCATATTGAATATTTGTGCAGAAGTGGGAATAGCATATTTCAATTTAAGGAGTTATCAGCAGCAGTATGATCTTTTGAAAGAAACCATAGCCTCATCAAAAGCCATTTTGAATATCACCTTGGCAAGATACAACACCGGTTTAGGTTCTCAATTGGATGTATCACAAGCCAAATCAGTATATTACAGCAGTACAGCCGCATTACCTGAGATACAATCATATATTACGAGATATATCAACAACATCGCATTATTAATAGGTGTATATCCGTCAGACATAACATCTATATTGGAAAATCACCGACCATTGCCAAATGTCGTGAGGATTATAGATGCCGGGATACCGGCAAACAGCATAAGAAGGAGGATGGATGTACGACAGGCAGAACTTGCCATTGAAGCCAACAGTGCCGCTTTAGGTGCCACAAAAGCAGATTATTATCCAAAACTCTATCTATCAGGTAGTTTTGGATTATTATCTCATAATATTGAAAATCTCGCAGACGCCAACAGTATGACTTATCAGTTTACCCCTACTCTGACATGGAACATATTTTCCGGCTTTCAGGTACGTAATGCCACAAGAAAAGCTAAAATGACTTTAACAGAAAGTATTGAAGAATATAATGAAACTATACTAAATGCCGTACAGGAAGTAGAAAGCATCATGAACATTTATGCCAATGCAATACAAGCCATACAAGAATATCAACATGTAGTCAATGAAGGAATAAAGACATTAAACTTGTCTGTCGATATATACAAGCAGGGACTTGGAACTTTTACAAATGTCCTTGATGCACAAAGGTCGTTATTGTCATATCAGAACAACCTCATTTCAGCACAAAATTCAGCTCTAATTTCATTAGTCCGTCTCTATCAAGCACTTGGAGGCGGTTGGTAAAAATTAATATATCAAACGATGAAAACTTTTTTAGAATATCTCTATTCTGTTGTAGTAACAACAGTCATTTGCATCACATTATTATTATCATGCAAAGAGAAAAAAACGTCAGCTACCATGGCATCGTCTCCACCAAAAATATCTGTAGCGACGCCACTTGTCAAAGATATAGTGTTGACAAAAGAATATCCCGGATATCTGCAGTCCAACAGTACAATAGACATAGTAGCAAGAGTTAACGGATATCTTATCAAGCAGAATTACAAACCCGGACAGATGGTTAACAAAGGTGATGTTCTTTTCGTAATAGAACCGGAGTTATATCTCAATGCGGTACAACAGGCAGAAGCTCAGTTGAACTCAGCGACAGCAACTTTGGAATATGCAAAAAACAACTATGAAAGAATGCTCGAAGCCTCTCAAAGCGATGCCATCAGTCAGATAGAACTAATACAGGCAAATACCAAAGTAAGCACCTCTGAAGCTGCAGTGACAAATGCGAAAGCCGCACTGCAAACAGCTGAAAAAAACTTAGAATATTGTTACATAAAAGCTCCGGTATCAGGCTATGTATCCGTCAACAACATAGATGTCGGTAATTATGTGTCCGGTTCAGTACAACCTGTAAAACTTGCCACCTTATATAATAACAATCCAATATATGTATATTTCAACATTGAGGACAATCAATATCTCAACATGGCAGTGTTAAATAGAATTCACAAAGGGAAAAGTCTTTTAGGTGACAGCATCGACATTCGCATGATGAACGAACTAATGCCGACAATAAGAGCCTCTGTCGATTATTTGTCGCCTAACGTTACATTAACGACAGGTACGCTGAACCTTCGTGCCGTGATAAAAGACAACAAATGGGGTCTGAGAAGCGGGATGTACTGTACAATAGAGTTGCCTTACAGCGAAGAAAAAAATGCCATACTTATCAATGATGCTTCTACCGGTACCGACCAACTCGGACGTTACATTTATGTCGTCAACGATGATAACACAGTAGAATACAGACATATAGAAGTAGGACAGATTATAAACGACAGTTTAATACAGGTCACTTCAGGTCTTAGCAAAGGAGAACGCTATGTCACTAAAGCCCTGTTAAAGGTAAGAAACGGCATTAAAATAGAACCGATAAAATGAAAATGCCATGATTTCCAAGTTTTTCATAGAAAGACCCATTTTTGCTTCTGTCATTGCAATAGTTCTTGTAATATCAGGACTTGTGACATTAAAGACATTACCGATAGCGCAATATCCCGACATCACACCACCTACAGTTATGGTATCAGCCATTTATCCGGGCGCAAGTGCGGAAACAGTTGCTCAAACCGTAGGTGTCCCCATAGAACAACAAGTAAATGGTGTTGAAGGCATGATGTACATGAACTCCACTTCATCAAGCAACGGACAATACACTTTGACTGTCACCTTTGAATTAGGGACGGATATCAGTCAAGCCGCCATATTGGTACAAAACAGGGTCAACATTGCACTTTCAGGTCTGCCTTCCGTAGTACAACAACAAGGTGTCTCGGTTAAAGAACAAAGTACCAACATGTTGATGTTGTTATCATTGACAAGCGAGAAGCCAGAGTACGACGGTTTATATCTGTCTAATTATGCTAAAATAAACATTGTCAACGAGTTATCGAAATTGCCGGGTGTTGGCAACGTACAAATTTTCGGAGCTGCCGAATACGCCATGCGTGTATGGCTTGACCCTGAATTGATGAGGATACGCAACATCACACCGTCGGAAGTTTACAGCATGATACAGGCACAAAACTTAGAAGTGTCTGCCGGTGCTACCGGAGCACCGCCTACATCGGGCAATACTCCTTTTCAATATACCATCAATGTCAAAGGCAGACTAAATGATACTGAAGAGTTCGGCAATATTGTCATAAAGACATTGGACAACGGCAAATACCTGCGTCTCAAAGATATAGCCACCATAGAATTAGGTGCCAAGACATATTCCGTAGTAACGACAGAGAAAAATATACAGATAGCCGCCATTGCAATAAACCAACTGCCCGAATCCAATGCTTTGCAGGTGGCTAAAGAAGTAAATAAAAGTGTTGAAAAAATGCAGGCTTCTCTTCCTGAAGGCGTCAGTTTCCAAACTGTAATGAATACTACAGACTATGTCGGCGCCTCAATAGAAGAGGTATTGAAAACATTGATAGAGACAACATTACTCGTTGTTCTGGTAATGTTCATTTTCCTTCAAAATTTCCGTGCCGTGATAATACCGACTATGACGATACCCATCTCACTTATTGGCACCTTTGCCATAATGAAGCTATTCGGATTTTCCATCAACTTATTGACATTGTTCGGATTAGTACTTGCCATTGCGATAGTTGTCGATGATGCCATAGTCGTTGTGGAGAATGTTTCACGACTGTTGAATACGGGAAAATATTCCAAAAAAGAAGCTGTCACCATAGCGATGAAAGAGATACAAAGTCCCATCATCAGCATAGTCCTTGTACTGCTTGCCGTTTTTATTCCGACAGCATTCATAGGAGGTGTCACGGGTCAGTTATACAAACAATTTGCCCTGACAATAGCGGCATCCACTGTACTCAGCGGATTTACTTCGATAATATTCACTCCTGCCATGTGTGCCATAATATTGAAACCTGTCAGTTCAACGCCAAAATTTTTCTTTTTCAGATGGTTCAACAAGTTTTACGACAAATTGGTAACGCGTTATGCAGGCTTGGTAGGACGGTTTCTCAGGAAACCTGTACTCGTTATGAGTTCATTTCTTCTTATTTCCGGAATAACATTATTTACCTTTGCCAAATGGCCATCGGAATTCATTCCGTCGGAAGACCTCGGATATTTCATAGTAGGCGTTAAACTGCCCAATGCAGCGAGTTTAGAACGCACACAGGAGACTACGGCAAAAATCACCGGATATCTTGACACTTATCCGGAAGTAAAGACTTATATTGTAATCAACGGTTATTCCATGTTGCAGAGCGGCAATTTGTCAAACGGAGCCACCATATTTGTCATGTTGAAAAACTGGAAAGACCGCAAAGGCAAGGATGAGACAGCCTCCGGCATCATCGACAGACTGAACAGACAAGCAGCCATCGACATTCAGGAAGCCACTGTTTTTGCCATAGACCCTCCTGCAATACCGGGACTCGGACAGTCAGGAGGTCTGGCATTTATGTTAGAAGACCGTAACAACTTAGGCACCACAGAACTGCAAAATGCCGTCAACAGCATTATGACGAATTATCATCAAGAACCTGCCTTGATGTTATTACAATCGCAGTTTCAAGGCAACAGTCCACAATACCTGCTCAACATGGACCGCAACAAGATAGCCATGATGGGGATTCAACTCAACGACGTTTTCAGCACCTTATCTTCTTTCATGGGATCAAGGTATGTCAACGACTTCATTAAATTCAACAATATTTACCAAGTCATCTTGATGGCAAATGCAGAGAACCGCAGTATCATCAACGATGTCTTGCGACTGAGTGTCACCAACAGTCAAGGCGAGATGGTACCGTTCTCATCATTTTCCACTATAGAAGAAAAAATGGGACAGTCACAAATTAACAGATACAATTTATACACTGCTGCAGGAATCACTGCCATCACTACACCGGGATATAGTACCAAAGAAAGCATGAGCGCCATGGAACAACTGACAGAACGTCTGTTCAACAACACTTTCGGCTATGAATGGACATCCATAGCCTATCAACAAGAGCAATCCGGAAATACAATAGTATTGATTTTCACCTTAGCCGTGATTTTAGTCATCCTTGTCCTCGCTGCCATGTATGAAAGTTGGACAAATCCTTTTGCAGTCATTCTGGGTATTCCATTAGCATTGTTAGGTACTGTTATAGGTTGTTTCATAATGAACCTTCCCATAAGCATCTATACGCAGATAGGTATAATTCTATTGATAGCCTTGTCTGCAAAGAACGCCATACTGATAGTGGAATATGCAGTAGATTTTCGTGCCAAAGGCATGAGTATAAGAGATGCGGCAATAGAAGCCGGACGCATAAGGCTACGTCCCATACTTATGACATCATTGACGTTCATAATAGGTATTATACCTCTTATCTTCGCCACAGGTGCCGGAGCAAATTCCCGTATAGCTCTCGGTACAGCCGTTGTATTCGGAATGCTTGCAAATACTGTCCTGGGCATTCTTTACATACCCAACTTCTTCCAGATAACACAATCATTACACGAAAAAATAAGCCCGAATAAAGAAACAGACAAAAAAACTCAACCAACAAAAAACATTAAATTGTCAGATAAAACAATTTAACATCTTGACAATAAGACTATTAAGCAGTATATGTATTGCCATTTCATATACTGCTGTTTAATTTTGCCGGGCAAATATATACATTTTTATTTGTCCAATAAAAATCATTAATAACATATCCGAATATGAGATAATTACTGAAGACACAAATGTCATTCCATCAACATATTAGATGCCATCTAACAAGTTTAGGCAGTTTTTAAGAAAATGATATCAATACAACAACATTTGTGACATACAATTATTTTCCAGTCATTCCAATAGTCTTCACAAGCTGTTCACCGAGACCAATAGTATAACCTTGAGATACAAATATCACCTCATCATCGGCATTAGCTATCATGAACACAGGTAAATCCTTGTCATTCAATTTCATATTGGATACTGCTTTTTCAAACAGATTATTTTCGTCAAAAGCATAAACCACATTTACAGGAAGGTCTTTGAAGTCTTTCAATATAAAACTGTCATAATATTTTTTATCGGAAAAGACAAACACCATTATGCCTCCCCATTCTTCAAAATCTTCTTTCAAGACTCCGATATCCTGCATGGCATGAGTGGTAGGCTCGCTGCCTCCATCGAGCAAACCAATCACATAATATCCCTTGCCACACAAGTCAGCAAGCGTAACAATACTTTCTTTATCAAGAAGTTTCACCTTACTGTCAGCATCAAACTTTCCCAATACTTTTAAATTCTCGGAAGGTTTACGCATTTCCAAGTCTATCAAAGTCTTTTTTCCTGAAGTAATTGTAAAAGAAGACATTTTACAAAGTACCGAGCCATCGAAAAGACGAGTGCCTGTTGTCAGGACATAATAGCCGGGGTCGAGGACAAGACCATTTTT
Source organism: Bacteroidales bacterium Phil6 (assembly GCA_002633315.1). Taxonomy (GTDB): domain Bacteria; phylum Bacteroidota; class Bacteroidia; order Bacteroidales; family F082; genus Limimorpha; species Limimorpha avicola. The sequence continues at coordinate 430,893 of NWBN01000031.1, read as the reverse complement.
CAAGATATCGGAATATAAGGCACCGACATCCATACCCGGGTCTTTGGCATCATAAGACAAAAGATCAAATGTATTGCCATTAAATTTCTTTATGGTGAAATGTGTGTAATAACGAGGGTCATCGACAAGACCATTAGTAATATAGGAAGCCACCAAAGTACCTTTCTCAGTATTAGTCACGGTAGCCACATTATCAAAATCCACATCGATCCAATTATCATTGTCATAATATTGGACCTTACCAGTAACCTTGTCAATGCGGGCAGGTATTCCAAGCGAGCGAGCCACAGCGACGAAAAAGATGTCACGGGAATGTGAATCAGCTGTCAAAGCTCTCATCACACCGGTAGGATACATAGGTATATTTCTAACATTCAAGTCATTACGTATCTCAATATTATCTCTCACCCAAGCCACGAGGTTCTGTGGATTGTCTTTGAACGACACAGCCACAGAGGCAAACTCATCGGCAAGAATTTTCTTATAAGGACGTATCATTTCGTCAGACACGCGAGGATTCAGGATATAAGCCTCATACAAAGGTGTATCCACAACGACAGTATTGTCAAGATTATCCACCAACACGTCCATTGTCACATCTCTCAAATCCTTATCAGAAATATTAGATAAAATAGAGACAGCTTTGCCGCGCATGTCCTTCTTCGTAGCATAGTCAAGAAAATCCTTAATAGTCTGATAGTTACCCCATGATTTCTCCATTATGCCATTAATAAGCGACTCGTCATCGTCGAGGTCAGGAGCATAAACATTTTTACGACCCTCTTCGAAAGTAGCAATATAGGCATTACGTATGGAGTCCTCATATCTAAAGCGTCTGTCATTCTCCTCGCGCATAGCCTGCGACACCTCCGGAATACGAGCCTTCTCCACAGGAGGTACAATATCAAATTCACATAAAAACTCTGCACCTTCCTGTTTATCGAGTACAAGAGTAACGGTATCTGCATCACCTATAGAGACGACTTCGAAATCGAATTTTCCGTCAGAAGCGGCATAAACCATCATGTCGCCTTTACCGGCAGTCAGCCATGACAATCCGTTATTGTCAGTAAGTTTAGTTGCCACAGTATTAAACTCGGCATAGTTATAAATCTTAAAATTGACAGGTACATTTTGCAAAGGCTTGCCATCATGAGACAATACTTTTACCGTCAGTTTGCCGGTATCCGCATAATTGTCCACCACATTTATCTCAGTATGATTAGCAGTATGTTCTATCACCTCTTCCGGCCCGAAGTAACGTCCGAATACGCGAGTATGAAGCAACAGACAGCGGGAAGAAGGAGCGTTGAACCAGCCGAGGTTGAGTACCGGTTCCGGTTCGCAGGCTCCAAGGAAATACCAAGTACCATCGACATAAGCCTCCACCCAGGCATGATTGTCGTCACAATGAGCCCAACGCGGGGTATAGACCTGACGTGCCGGAATACAAACGGAACGTAAGGCAGCGACGAGAAAAGTTGACTCTTCACCGCAACGTCCCCATGAGGTCTTCACCGTCGCCAAAGGCGAACTTGTCCTTATATCAGACCCTTTGTAGTTAGCTTTTTCATGACACCAGTGGTTGACTTCGAGAACAGCATCGTACATAGACATATCCTTTACCCTGTCTTTCAGTTCCTCATAAAATACAAACCGGGCATCATCAAGGTTTTCATTATTTACACGCACAGGAAGCACAAAATGATTAAACTCACGTTCAGGCACATTTTTACCCCATGGCATTGTCTCTCGCGCCATGAAAGCAGCATCGACATTTCTCTTGTAATAATCACCTGAATAATCAGTAATGTCACCTATAGGCATATAGGCATACAAAAATTCCAATGCTTCACGCTGTTTAGTACTGAGGTCTTGCGAGAAAACAGAGAACAAGTCACCTTCAGGCAAATCATTCATTTTTTTAATAAAATCATCATGGACATCGGCACGTTGTTTCTCATCAGAGATAAAATGTTCTTCAGTGTTGCAAGACATCACAAACAACAAGCTGAAAAGCAGAATTGACAATTTTCTCATAACGTATATAATATTGATTATCATTAACATAAAAAAGTTGACTATAAGTTTTGCCTGTTATAAAGTCTCAGAATCAGCATCATATCAAGCCGTAACAAATTACAGTCAACTTTCGAAAGGCTGAGCAAGTCAGTCATATCATGAACAAAAACTCATCATTTCAATAGTTCCGGGTCTCTCACAATATTTTCCGTTCTATCCGGACCATAAGAGACGAAAGAAACCGGCACACCGAGATAATTCTCTATAAACCCGATATATTGTTCAAGTTCATTGGGAATAATATCAGTAATGTTACAATTCCAGCCTTTGAGGGTAGTATAAACAGGTTTAAGGTTTATTTTGGCAGCCTCATAAGGCAGATAATCTATCACTTTGCCATCGTATTCGTATGCTGTAGCCACCTTTATCTCTTCAAAATCATTCATCACGTCGGATTTCATCATCATGAGATTGGTAACGCCATTGATGATGCAGGCATATTTAAGAGCCGGCAAGTCGAGCCAGCCGGTACGACGCGGGCGGCCTGTAGTAGCGCCGAACTCATGACCTTTGGCACGCAGCGTCTCTCCCACCTCATCGAACAATTCAGTATGGAAAGGTCCCATGCCAACACGAGTGCAATAAGCCTTAAAGATACCATATACTTTACCGACCCTTACAGGAGCGACGCCGAGACCTATGCAAGCACCGGCAGCAACTACCGAAGACGAGGTGACATAAGGATAACTACCGAAATCCACATCGAGCATAGAGCCTTGAGCACCTTCAGCAAGTACTCTCTTGCCTTTGTCGAGAGCATCATTGATATAATATTCACTCTCGATAAATCTGAACTGTTTAAGAAAATCGACAGCATCGAACCACGTCTTTTCATATTCCTCGAACGACATATTATCGAGTTTAAGAGTATCTATGTCGAAATTGAGGCTACGAATCATGGCAAGATGAGTTTCTTTCAACTTATTGTACCGGCTCAAGAAGTCAGGAGACAGAATATCGCCTACACGGACTCCACGGCGAGCGGTTTTGTCAGTATAAGTAGGGCCTATACCTTTGAGGGTAGAACCTATTTTCAATTTGCCGAGAGCATTTTCATTGGCGGCATCCAAGGCGCGATGAGAAGGGAATATCAGATGAGCCTTGTCAGATATCATTAAATTAGCCTTAACGTCCACGCCGGCATTTTGGAGGTCATCTATCTCATCTTTCAATATTTTGGCATCTATTATCACGCCATTGCCTATAATATTAGTACAACCTTTGTTAAACACGCCGGAAGGTATGGTATGCAGAACAAATTTTTTACCATCGAATTCTATGGTATGACCGGCATTGGGGCCGCCTTGAAAACGAGCAACGATATCATAATTAGGTGTCAACACATCAACGACTTTACCTTTGCCTTCGTCGCCCCATTGAAGCCCGAGGAGCAGATCCAACTTTGCCATAACTATCAATTTAATTTAAATATTATTTCTTTTTTTATAACCGTAAAATGTCAATGAATGATAAGAGATTTCCACACCGAGTGCCTCTTCTACCGACTTTTGTATCTGTTGGATACGCGAGTCGGAATACTCTGTCACCTCACCGGAACCCAAATCCACAAAATGACCATGTTGTTTACATTTGTAAGAATGTTCATATTGAGACTTACGTTTGCCGAATGCATGTTCTATTATCAAGTTGCAGTCTAAAAGCAACTCTATAGTATTATACAATGTGGCACGACATATCCTATACTTAGAGCCGTTGACCTTGTTGTACAGTGTTTCAACATCAAAATGTCCGTCTATGGAATAAACAGTATCCAGAATCACATAGCGTTCCGGAGTCTTTCTAAGGTTATGCTTCTTGAGATATTCTGTAAATATAGCCTTCACTTTAGCAGGAATATCATCATCATTCAACTCATTCATAGCCACTTTGCTTTCTTGGCAAACATAATTTTTAACTTGTCAAAGTTACAAAATTTTTCATAACAAATCAAAAACGCATCACATTTTTCAAGAAAAAGTCTATTTTACTCTTTCGACTTTCTTTACGAGTTCTATAGACTTCAGATCTTTAACAAGGTCGTCAAGACTTTTCACATTATCCACGAAAAGACTTACTGTAGCTTTGGCAAAACCCACTTCGGAATGCATTTCGAAACTGTGCATATTGAGTTTTTTCTTATCTGTGATAATCTGCAATATCTTGGTGCACAAGCCCATCTTATCCACTCCTATAATTCGCAGAGTAGCAATAAATCTATAGTTCTCTTCCAATTTCATCTTCGCTTTCAAGATATTCTTGCCGTGTTTTGCCATAAGTTCTATGGCTACAGGGCAATCCGAACGATGCACTCTTAAAGGTTCATTAGGAAATCTGAAAGCCACCACATCGTCGCCGGGTATAGGGTTGCAACATGTTGAGATAATATAGTCAACATTATTTTCCAATATTTCCTTAGGCAACTGTTCTTGATTTTTGGGACTCCATTTAAATGTAAAATATTTTGTAATACCTGTAAAAATACCGTCTTTCACACAGAAGACATCCTCAACATCACGTTGTGTAAACTTCTTTATTGCAAAATAATAATACAAGTCTATTCTACCCGAAAGATGTTTTCTTTCCACCATCAGGTTTCTGTTGTGTTTGCTAAACTCTATTTTCAGTTTGGCAAAGATATCGGACATTATTTTTTTACCTGTCTCTTTAAAACTTTTCCTGTAATCTTTGATACCGGCTTTCAGACGTGATTTTGCGACTGAAGTAACGAGAAATCCGAACCATTCTTCTCTTGGATACTGGTATGCGGAAGTGATAACCTCCACCTGGTCGCCCATTTTAAGGACATATTCCAACGAGACAAGATTTTTGTTGACATTGGCACCGATACAATGGTTACCGAGTTCGCTGTGAATGGTATAGGCAAAATCGAGGACAGTAGAGTCCTTTGGCATGGTAATGATGTCACCTTGCGGAGTAAATACCGATATTTCATCTTTAAAGAGGTCTAATTTAAAATTGTTAAAGAACTCTATTGCCGAGTCGGAACCTGAAGCCACCATTTCGCGCACTTTTCCGAGCCAGAGTTCAAAACCACTCTCGTCGTTGAAATTGCCGGTATTGTTATATTTCCAATACGCCGAAAAACCGTGTTCCGCAATGTCTTCCATTCTTTCCGTACGCAATTGCACCTCGACCCAGTTACCTTGATGACTCATAAACACACCGTGAATAGATTCATAGCCATTAGTTTTAGGAAATGAAACCCAGTCTCGAAGTTTGGAACTATTAGGTCTATAATGCATGGTAAACACAGCATAAGCCTCCCAACATTTTATCTTCTCCAACTCCTTGGGACAATCTAATATCAGACGGACAACAAAAACATCATATACATCGTCGAGTGACTGTCCGTATTTCTGCATACGTTCCCAAACTGCACTGACAGGTCGTTCCAGAATCTTGACTCTCAAACTAATACCCATATCACGGAGGTCTTTTTCCACAGGTTCTACAAACTCTTGCAACTCCTTAATCTTATCCTCTCTTCTTGCACTCATCTGTTTACTCACCGATTCGAAAACCTGAGGATTGATATATTTAAGTGAAAGGTCTTCAAGTTCAGACTTTATGGCATAAAGACCTAATCTGTATGCCAAAGGGGCATAAATACTTATAGTTTCCGATGCTATTTTCAACTGTTTATAATGAGGCATGGAATCAAGAGTTCTCATATTGTGCAGACGGTCGGCTATTTTCACCAGTATGACACGTATCTCATCCGACATGGAAATGACGATCTTTCTAAAGTTCTCAGCCTGAATACTTTCCACATCACTGTTAAAGTCTTTCATCTCCAACTTGGTGACACCGTCAATAATCTCTGCCACTTTATCGCCAAAAAGTTCTCTAATATCATCGAGTGTATAACTTGTATCTTCCACAACATCATGCAACAATGCACAAATTATCGATGTACGTCCCATACTCATGTCGCCTGCTATAATTTTGGCGACAGCGAGAGGATGATACATATAAGGTTCTCCGGACCTGCGACGGGCGTCTTTATGAGCATCTGCTGCAAGATAAAATGCCTTTGTAACCATCTCCACATCCTGAGGATTTTTCCTTGTATGCCAAAGGTTTATAATTTCATCAAACCTTTTTTTCAATTCTGTTTTCTCTTCCAAAGAATACGTATCAGGGAGTTCCATACACTAATGATTTTTAACACCGCGCCACAAAATTATGAAGATTTTTCTTAATTTCTAAAACATTTTTAAAGATATTTTTATCAAAATCAAAGTATTGAATTATTAAAATTCTCACCGTATTTTATATAAATCAATGTCAAACGACATACATTAAAAACAAAAACATAATACACGTATCAAAAACATCAAATATGACTATCCTCAAAATGTCGATAATAAAAATATGAAGTTCAATGACAAATAATTGTCGAAAACAGACGACAACTCATTTCGAATCTCTTGAAACTGTTTTTATCGAACATTGTGATTAGTTTTTGTTTCAACGGTTAAAACTTTCAGCATATATAACATTTTTCCGTATTTTTGTCATCTAATTCAACTTAAAAACCATTTTTAGTATGATTAGTTTTTATATCATCAATTTATTATTATTATGCATAGCAACAACAAACCTCATTCGTGCCAATAAGGAGAATGATTCTCGCAGTAGAACACTCGGGATAACAATCAACTCTATCGCTATCATTCTTATAACATTAGCTTGTATTATTAAGATAGTTACAGACTGATCAACGATTTTTTCAATGCTTTAAAACTTGTATATTCGCGTGGTCGAAAACAACAAACTTTACAAACACCATGCTGTCCGATAAAAAATCATTATTTGGAATATATATAAAAGATAATCACTTTAGACACCAATATCATATTATCAACATATTGTATAAAGGGCATAATGCGTGGCTGAACGCAATTAACCAAATAATTTATGCCTTTAAGAGTACCAATGAAATGACAAATATGATGAAAAAGGGAGCGTAAACGCATCAGAAAGGTCTTACACCTGTTTATCGATTACCAAAAAATTTTAAAATCCAGACATATCTTTTAGGGAATCAATTTTGGATTATGCCCGAACTTAATTGAATCAATGTAAAAGATTCAAGAACAGCATTCAATAATTATATTTGGACTTCCATCTGTATCTCAGGATATTACGCAACTCATTTTCTTTAGGATTATTCTGAGGCTCATAAAACTTGGTGCCTGCTATTTCCTTGGGCAGGAATTCCTGTTCCACGAAATTGCCGGCATAATCGTGAGCATATTTATATCCGTCACTATAGCCGATATCTTTCATAAGTTTCGTTGGAGCATTGCGGAGGTGTAAAGGCACGCTCAAATCACCTGTCTTACGCACCATCTCCTGTGCATTATCAATAGCGAGATACGAAGCATTGCTTTTCAAGGAGGATGCAAGATAAATAGCTGTCTGTGAGAGTATTATCCTGCTTTCCGGGAAGCCTATCTTATTGACTGCGTCGAAGCAGGCGTTGGCAAGCAGCAAAGCATTGGGATTGGCATTGCCGATATCTTCCGAAGACAGAATAAGCATACGTCTTGCAATAAACAAAGGATCTTCGCCCGCATCTATCATACGGGCGAGATAATACACTGCTGCATTAGGGTCGCTTCCCCGTATGGATTTGATAAAGGCAGATATTATGTCATAATGCATCTCCCCCAACCTGTCATATTTCAGCAGATTGTTCTGGACATAACGGTTTGTAACTTCATTATTTATCACTACAGCTTCCACATCAGGGTCTGACTCGTAAATCATGGAAACCACCAATTCGACGGCATTCAGCAGTTTACGGGCATCGCCTCCGCTAATGTGCATCAGAGCCTCACTTTCTTCGAGTATTATCTTTCTTTCATAATCCTGTTCCAAAGTCTCTATTGCCTTAGACAAAAGCTGTTCAAGGTCTTCTTTCTCCAAAGACTTCAAAATGAACACCTGACAGCGTGAAAGAAGGGGAGAAATGACCTCAAAACTCGGATTCTCTGTCGTAGCACCTATTAATATTACAAGCCCTTTCTCCACAGCACCGAGCAGTGAGTCCTGTTGTGATTTACTGAAACGATGTATCTCATCGATAAACAGCACCGGAGTATCCGGAGCCATACGAGCTTTTGCAAAGACATCTCTAACATCTTTCACTCCGCTTGTCACGGCACTCAAGACATAAAACTGACGTTTCACCTGTTTGGAAATAATATATGCCAAAGTAGTTTTACCCACCCCGGGAGGTCCCCAGAATATCATGGACGGTACTCGTCCGCTTTCGATGACACGTCTCAACACAGCTCCATCGCCCACAAGATGACGTTGTCCTATATAGTCGTCGAGCGATGTAGGACGCAACCTTTCCGCCAATGGTACAGATGTCTTTTTCATATTATTTTTTTACAAAAATACTATTTTTTAAGATATTGTCTGCCATTTTAAAACAAGATACTGTCAATTTGAATTATTATTCCTTATTTTGATTAACTTTGCAAAACAAATTCAACTACATCGAACAACAAATATTAATTATAATCAAAACATTACCAATGAAAAAAGTTGTCACATTATCATTTATACTGTTGATTGCAAGTACAGTAGGCAAGGCATGTACCAATTTTCTCGTCACGAGAGGAGCGTCGGTCGATGGGTCCAATTTCATCACATACGCTGCCGATTCGCATATAAGATATGGAGAGTTATATTTCACCCCGTCAGCCGACCGGCAGGAAGGCAGCATGAGAGTGATTTACGACAGAAGTACCAATCAGCCGAGAGGTGAAGTGCCACAACCGGGACATACATATAAAGTAATAGGATATATCAATGAACATCAAGTAGCTTTGGGAGAGACCACCTTCGGAGGCAGGACTGAACTCATCGACCCTACAGGAATTATCGATTACGGCAGTCTTATGTTTTTAGCCTTGGAACGCAGCACCTCGGCACGCGAAGCGATAAAGATAATGGCCGACTTGGTGGAAGAATACGGTTATGGCAGCGACGGAGAGACATTCTCCATTTCTGATGCCAACGAGGTATGGTATATGGAGATAACAGGCAAAGGATATACTCCTGTATATGACAAAAAGACCGGTGATACCGTCAATGCCGACAGAGGTGCCGTATGGGTAGCCATCCGTATCCCGGACGGTTACGTCTCCGGACATGCCAATGCGGCGCGAATAACGACTTTTCCTTTGCGTGACGGTAAGAAATCCATCACCGACAAGGACTGGAAAAGACTTTATAACGATGATGTAGAAGTGATTTACAAGCACGACATTATTGACTTCGCCCGTCGTAAGGGCTATTTTACAGGCAAAGACCAAGCCTTCGACTTCAGTGCCGCCTTTGCTCCTGTCGATTTCTCCGCTGCACGTATATGCGATATGAGAGTGTGGGCTATGTTCAACGAGATTAACGACGACATGGACCAATATTTGGATTACGTCACAGGTAAAGACCTCACAGCTGAACGTCTGCCTTTGTATGTCAAACCTAACCGTAAAATATCATTGAGTGACATGATGAGTTTCATGCGCAATTATTTTCAAGGCACGGAATACGACAAATCGCAGGATATTGGCGGAGACCCATTCGGCTCACCCTACCGTTGGACTCCTTTGTATTGGGAATACGAAGGAAAACAATACTTTCATGAGCGTACCACTGTCACACAACAGACAGGATTCTCCTTTATAGCACAGTCACGTAATTGGTTGCCCGATGAGATAGGTGGCATCATCTGGTTTGGTGTCGATGATACCAACTCAACAGTTTACACACCATTTTATTGCTCCATAGACGAAGTTCCGGTAGAGTTCCGACAAGGCAATGGCGACATGCTTACTTACTCCGACAATGCCGCTTTTTGGGTCTTCAACCGTCTCGCTCATTTCAAATACCTCTTCTACAACCGTGTAATCGATGATATCATTAAAGTGCAGAACGAGTTGGAAAACACATATCAAAAAGAAGTTGAAACCATAGATAAAGAGGCTTTAAAACTTTATGATATAAATCCCGAAAAAGCGAGAGTTTTACTTACGGAATATTCATGCAATGCCGGAAAAAACACTGTCGAACGATGGAAAGAACTGGATAATTTCCTGTTGGTGAAGTATTTGGACAGCAATATAAAACAAGAACAGGACGGCAATTTCATCCGCAACCCTTGGGGTTATCCGGTCTCACCGAAACAAAACGGTTATCCCGACTCCTGGAAAAAGAAAGTCATTGAAGACACAGGCGACAGATTTTTATTAAAATGAAATATTGACAATTTTTATATTATCATTATGAAGTAACTGTGAAAATCATAAATTTAATTTTTGCAGTTACTTCAATTTCTTAATATCGTACGGTAAAAGTTTTTAGTTTACTTCATAACGTTTTTAATCTGAAACAGGGCGCACGGAACGACCATAGTAGCGATAATAACAATTCGTGTTGTAAGTACTACTGTAAAAGTTGAGTCGATATGAGTATCGAGTATTGCTGTCCGGTGTAGAACTCCAGTATCCACCATACGAACCTGCATTGAGAAAAGACGCTCCATCACGATAACCTGCAGCAGGAAGAAAGATACTGTTCCCGTTTGGTCCGATCACCTTACAGCCATAATTTCCATCTTCACTTGTCCAAATCCAAATACAATTATCTATCAATTCAGCGAATTCTACAATAGTCGGCAATCGCCACGTACCACCCCAGTTGGCTCTCGCTGCATCATATTGAGAATTTCCACTTATATCTCCTATTTCTTTCCCATTTGTCACACAGTTTCCCCCTTCATAATTCGATTTGGGTTCAACTTCTCCCCATGCGTAATAATTACCATTCTCTGATGGAGAACTTGCCCCTACATTGCATGTAGCCCATTTCAACCCGCTCGGCAATCCCAAATCAACATAATCATAACCGTTGATTTGTCCGTCAATTTGTTCAAATGAATTATTTATTATAAAATCAGAACACTTGTTGCTCTTACACATGAACAGCATTACCGGCAAAAATACCAATAATGCCATTATATTAACCTTATAAATAACTTTTCTTTTCATAATATCACATCGTTATTTTTGTCAAAACAATCTAAATCCGATTGTCAGGGATAAGACATTCTGTTTCAAATTGCTCAAACATACGAATTCTTCTCCAATATAATATCCCAAAACATCGTATATTCCCTGTTCTTTATAGAAATGCGTCAACCCAATGTCATACTTTACATCTATCACCACCCTTTTCAAGTCTGCTCCTACATTGAATGTTATGCCTATTCCGTTTTTGAAGACATCACTATATGTATTATTTCCAAACACTATCTTCTGGTCAATCAGCAGTTGATATGAGGGTCCGGCTGCAAATCTCATCTTAAACGATTCTCCTTTCGTTTGGTAACCCAACAACAGTGGAATATACAAATATGTACGGCTGATATTGCCAATTGGTTCAGAATCCTTGGAGACAAAATCAAATACGGAGTTATTATATGTCACCTCCGGTTGTACAACGAAATTTTTTATTGCAAAACGGGTAAACAATCCAAAGGTGATACCCGTTTCCCAATCTATATTGGCAATCTTGTTCGCCATGGAGGTCATCTGTACACCCATCACAGGACCGCAACCGAAATCAAAAAACTTATCCGTTTTTTTCTTCTCAACATCAACAGGTTTGTCTTGCATTTTATCCGTATTCTCACTCTCAGTATTCTCACTTAAAACTTCCGTATTCTCACTCTCCGTCTGTACATACTCTTCTTTTTCTTCAACATGAGTTTTATCATCCCCACTCGATATTTCTCCTCCTACTGACCTCATCTTCTCGTTCACATTCATTTCTTTCCCTTCTTCCAACATCAATGTCTTTTTCACGGTGACGTATCCGCTCTTCTCCAACACCAATTCATGGCTGCCTATCATCACATCCGTTATGTATTTAGGTGTACTTCCCACCATTTTTCCATCAATATAAATCTTTGTTCCCAAAGGAGTCGTAGTAACATTCAACTTACCATATACAGGTTCGGGGTTCGGTATCTGTATCTTCTTATCTATACCGGCTGTCAGAGTCACATTTTGCTGCGTTGTCCTGTGCGATTCTTTCTTTGCCTCAAACAAATGTTCCCCCACTACCAATCTACCGCTCCATCTGCCCTCACCCTTATATTCATTGTCAACATATATATCCGCTCCGGCATCCGTCTCTACCGTAACATTTGCATAATTTCCCCTCATTTCTATTACCATATTCGTAGTATCACCCTCTCTTATTTCAAAACTACTTTCCTCCGGATAATACATCTCTTTCACCACTCTCACCTTATACTCACCACTTTTCATCTTATCCCTGAAATACGGGGTCTCTCCCGTTTTCTTACCGTCCACATACACTGTGGCACCCGTTTCAGGCTTTGTCGTCAGGTTAAAATATCCGAATGCAGGTCGCAAAGTCTTTTCCACCACTGTATTTCCCGTATAGCCTATCTTTGCCTCTCCGCTTTCCGAATGATACATGTCGCATTCTATCCTCCATTTATGCGTATCACCTGCGCTGTACAACAGGGCGACCTCTTTCTCTCCCATGAAAACATCATCCACATATATCAACGCATTGGGCTGGTCCGCTTTTATTATAAGATAGTTTCTTACTACATTATTAACTTCCTTGTCTGCCGTTATTACCATGGCATAACACGTCTTCTCTTTCAGTGCATACGGCATGTCGTATATGGTCTTGCCATAGTCGTCATGTCTTATCACCAACTGGCTGCGTCCCGGTGACAGATATACCCATATCTCTCCGGGTGGAAAACTGACATCTACTATCTGCGTCGCCATATCTCCTGTAAAAAAGAACTTCCTCCTTTGCTCTCCGTCTATTCCTATTGTCGTTATCTTCAACAATGCACAATTGAACCCGTTACGGTCCTGCTTGGGATTTATCCTCGCCGTAAGGTCTGCCTCGTCAGGTTCTATGGACAATACCTTTATCTGAGAATATGAAACCATTGTTACAAACAAAAATAAAACGGATATAAGTATTTTCTTCATGGTTTACATTTATTTGCCCGCAAATGTAGGAAATAATCTTTTTAATTTCATAAAAACAATAATTTTTTTAATTTATATATTAAAAAATAAATATTTTGAAAAACAAGCATTTGAATCTTTTATTCGGCTAATATATCGAGAGACGTAAGTTTAAATCACTACATACAATTAAACACTTGATATCATACGGTAAAAGTTTTTACCATTTCTTTGATGTCGCTATTTTTGAAAAAATTTTTCGACCGCCGAAAGGCGGTATCTGCATCGTGCGGCTTTCAGATGCCGCACGATAAATAAATCAAATGAACCAAATAAATACAACGCGCTACGCTTTTAATCTGAAACAGGGCGCACGGATCGACCGTAGAAGCGGCTGTACCAATTCGTGTCGTGATCGTCACTGTTGAAGTAAAGGCTGCACGCACTCTGAGTACTGCTCTCGTTCGGCGTAGAACACCAATAGCCTCCGTACGAACCCGCGTAGTAAAGCGACGTCCCGTAACGGTAACCCGCAGCAGGTAGAAAGATGCTGTTCCCGTTTGGTCCGATTACCCTATAACCATTATTTCCTCCTTCAATCGTCCATGTCCATGTGCAATAGTTTAATAATTCTCTAAACTCCACTTCTGTCGGCATTCTCCACGTACCTCCCCAGTTGGCTCGCGCTGCATCGTATTGCGGATTTCCACTTATGTCTCCTATTTCTTGTTCCCATGTTACACAATTTTGTTGAGTGTAACTTTCTTTGGTTTCAATTTCTCCCCAGGCATAATAATTACCGTATTCCGATGATGATTTCGCTCCCACATTGCATGTCGCCCATTTCAACCCGCTCGGTAAGTCTAAATCCACAAAATCATGTCCATTGATTTTGGTGCTGAAACTCTTCTGACTGCCATACGATGTTCCTTCGCTGTTTGTCGCATACGCCCTCACATAATATACGGTTCCTGCATCAAGTCCCGTCATGTTACTCGTATAACTTCCCGTTCCGCTTCCGTCCGTCGTATGGGAACCCGCTATCGTTGGATTTTCGCTCGTGCTCCAACACAATCCTCTCGCCGTTACTTCTGCTCCTCCGTCATCCGTTACTTCTCCTCCGCATACTGCCGTCGTCTCCGTTATTCCTGTAACATTATTCGTTGTTATCTCTGCAATGCCGTCTTTTGTAGTAAACGTTTTCTCCTCTCCGTACACAGTACCTACTTCATTCGTGGCGTACGCTCTTACATAATATGTAATGCCTTTAGTAAGACCTGTAATATTACTCGTAAAACTTCCCGTTCCATTCCCGTCTGTCGTATGGCAATCCGTTATCGTTGGATTTTCGCTCGTGCTCCAACATACTCCTCTCGCCGTTACTTCAGTACCTCCGTCATTGATAACATTACCACCACATTTTGCTGTTGTAATCGTTATATCTGATACTTCGTTCGTAACAATCTCAGCAACAAATCCATATTTTGTGGTAAATCTTTTCTCCTCTCCGTACACAGTACCAACTTCATTCGTGGCGTAGGCTCTTACATAATATGTGGCTCCCGCACTAAGACCAGTAATGCTGCTTGTAAAACTTCCGAGTCCAATACTATCTGTCGTAAGTGAATCGGTTATTGTCGGATTCTGACTCGTGCTCCAACATACTCCTCTCGCTGTTACTTCAGCACCTCCGTCAGCGGTCACATTTCCGCCGCATATTGCAGATGTTATGGTAATGTCTGTAACTTCATTCGTTGTTACTGTCGGAGTAATGGGTTCTTGTATGCCTTCAGCATCATTTATTATAAAATCAGAATATTTGCTGTTCTTACACATGAACAGCATTACCGGCAAAAATACCAATAATGCCATTATATTAACCTTATAAATAACTTTCCTTTTCATAATATCACATCGTTATTTTTGTCAAAACAATCTAAATCCGATTGTCAGGGATAAGACATTCTGTTTCAAATTGCTCAAACATACAAATTCTTCTCCTTTATAATATCCCAAAACATTGTATATTCCCTGTTCTTTATAGAAATGCGTCAACCCAATGTCATACTTTACATCTATCACCACCCTTTTCCAGTCTGCTCCCACATTGAATGTTATGCCCATTCCGTGCTTGAAGGCATCAGTGTCCGTATTGCCTTCAAACACTATCTTCCGACCAATCAGCAGTTGATATGAAAGTCCGGCTGCAAATCTCATCTTAAACGATTCTCCTTTCGTTTGGTATCCCAACAACAGTGGAATATACAAATATGTACGGCTTACACTGCCCTTTGGCTCAGAATCCTTGGAGACAAAATCAAATACGGAGTTATTATATGTCACCTCCGGTTGTACAACGAAATTTTTTATTGCAAAACGGGCAAACAATCCAAAGGTGACACCCGTTTTCCATTCTATGTTGGCAATCTTGTCCGCCATGGAGGTCATCTGAACTCCCACCACAGGACCGCAACCGAAATCAAAAACCTTATCCGTTTTCCTCTTTTCAACATCAACAGGTTTGTCTTGTTTTTTATCCGTATTCACACTCTCAGTATTCTCACTTAAAACTTCCGTATTCTCACTCTCCGTCTGTACATACTCTTCTTTTTCTTCAACACGAGTTTTATCATCCCCACTCGATATTTCTCCGCCGACAAACCTCATCTTCTCGTTCACACTCACTTCCTTCCCTTCTTCCAACATCAATGTCTTCTTCACGGTGACGTATCCGCTCTTCTCCAACACCAATTCATGGCTGCCTATCATCACATCCGTTATGTATTTAGGCGTACTTCCCACCATTTTTCCATCAATATAAATCTTTGCTCCCAAAGGAGTCGTAGTAACATTCAACTTACCACAAACAGGTTCCGGGTTCGGTATCTGTATCTTCTTATCCATACCGGCTGTCAGAGTCACATTTTGCTGCGTTGTCCTGTGCAGTTCCTTCTTTGCCTCAAACAAATGTTCTCCCACTATCATTCTACCGCTCCATCTGCCCTTACCCTTATATTCATTGTCAACATATATATCCGATCCGGCATCCGTCTCTACCGTAACATTTGCATAATTTCCCCTCATCTCTATTACCATATTCGTAGTATCTCCGTCTCTCACCACAAAACTCCTTTCCTCCGGATAATACATCTCCTTCATCACCTTCACCTTATACTCTCCGCTTTTCATCTTATCCCTGAAATACGGTGTCTCTCCCGTTTTCTTACCGTCCACATACACTGTGGCACCCGTTTCAGGCTTTGTCGTCAGGTTAAAATATCCGAATGCAGGTCGCAAAGTCTTTTCCACCACTGTATTTCCCGTATAACTTATCTTTGCCTCTCCACTTTCCGAATGATACATGTCGCATTCTATCCTCCATTTATGCGTATCACCTGCGCTGTACAACAGGGCGACCTCTTTCTCTCCCATGAAAACATCATCCACATATATCAACGCATTAGGCTGGTCCGCTTTTATTATAAGATAATTCTTCACTATATCCTCCTTATCGACGGTTATTACCATTCTGTAGCAGGTCTTCTCCTTTAAGTCATACGGCATGTCATAAATCTCTCTTCCGTAATCATCATGAACAATAATCAACGAGCTGCGTCCCGGTGACAGATACACCCATATCTCTCCTTCTGGAAAACTGACGTCAACAATCTGCGTTGCCATATCTCCTGAAAAACGAAACTTGCGTCTCTGTTCTCCGTTCACTCCCATCGTGGTAATCCTCAACATGGCACAATTGAATCCGTTACGGTCCTGCTTGGGATTTATCCTCGCCGTAAGGTCTGCCTCGTCAGGTTCTATGGACAATACCTTTATCTGAGAATATGAAACCATTGTTACAAACAAAAACAAAACGGATATAAGTACTTTCTTCATGGTTTACATTTATTTGCCCACAAATGTAGGAAATAATCTTATTAATTCATAAAAACAATGAATATTTTTTCTATGTAGTTTTTGAGGTACAGACGGATGCCGCGTAATTATACGTATATTTTTAAAGGAATCACCTGTTCAAGCAAGTATTATAAGGTAGAAGAGACAATTTTCTCATATATTCCGTCGGCATCGAGTTTAAAATGATGCATCAACTCCTCCGGTTGTCCGGATTCACCAAAGGTGTCGTTCATACCTATTCTAACGACTCTGACAGGATGATTTTCAGAAAAGAACTCAGCGACAGCGCCACCGAGTCCACTGATAATCTGATGTTCCTCTACAGTAAAAACAGTAGAGAAACGGTCAGCTATCTCGAGAAGAAGTTGTTCGTCCAAAGGTTTTATAGTATGAATATTGACGACCATAACAGATCTGCCCTCATTCTCGAGACGTTGTGCTGCAAGGATGCTCTCCCAGACCTCATGACCTGTCGCAATGATACAAATGTCCTTTCCTTCCTTCAATATCTGGCCTTTTCCAATAACAAAATCCTGATTCACATCAGTAAAATCCGGTCGAGGTTCACGACCGAAGCGCAGATAAACCGGACCGACACATTCGAGAATAGCCTTTTCCGTTGCTATCATGGTCTGAGTGGCATCGCAAGGAGATATCACCGTCATTCGTGGTAGGACACGCATCATGGCAATATCCTCGAGAGCCTGATGAGTGGCACCATCGGGACCGACAGAGACACCGGCATGAGCGCCACCTATAATGACATGCAAATTATTATAACACACAGAGATACGTATCTGGTCGCAGGCACGGTGCGCTGCAAAGACGCCATAGGTACTAAAGACAGGTATCTTGTTTGACAGAGCCATTCCGGCAGCAACAGCGATACAATTCTGTTCCGCAATACCGAGCGAAACGAATCTTTCAGGAAATGCCTCGGAGAAAATATTCATACCCACAGAAGCAGTGATGTCGGCTCCAATGCCAATAACTTTATCATTGACGGCTGCCGCATTTCTGACACCTTCACCAAAACCCGTTTTAGTAGCTTTGTTACCTCTATTAATAAATTCTCTCATGACACGCAATATTGTTTATACAATTCTTCAATAAAAGAATACAACTGCTGTTTGTCAGGCACCTTGCCATGCCATTTACAGTTATTTTCTATACTTTTGACACCTTTACCCATCACTGTGTTGGCAATAACAAGTACAGGTTTATCCTTTATCAACTTGGCTTTAGAGAAAGCAGCATCAATCTGATTATGATTATGTCCGTCTATATCAATAACATACCAGCCGAAAGATTTCCATTTGGCATTCAAAGGTTCCAAAGACATTACATTTTCGGTATCACCGTCTATTTGCAGTCTGTTTCTATCCACCACAGCACAAAGATTATCCGGTTTATGGTGAGCCGCAGCCATGGCAGCCTCCCATACGCTACCCTCCTGCAATTCTCCATCGCCCATGATACAATATATCCTGTGCTTTTTATTGTCCATCTTAGCAGCCAATGCCATGCCCAAAGCAATGGAAAGACCCTGTCCGAGAGAACCTGCCGAGGTCTCCACACCCGGAAGATTGAAATCTTTACTCGGATGCCCCTGCAAACGGCTTCCGAAATCACGCAATGTCAACAACTCTTCCTTAGGGAAAAACCCAGCCTCTGCCAATGTGGCATATAACACCGGAGCAGTATGACCAATAGACAAGACCACTCTGTCTCTATCTTCATCATATTGGTTATCAATATTATAATTAAGATGTTTAAAATACAGCACTGCAAAGATATCAGCCAGGTCCATTGAGCCTCCGGTATGTCCTGAGCCTGCTTTTGTCAACATTTTCAGAATCGACAGTCTAATATTCAATGCTTTTTCCTTTGTATCCATAGCATATCAACAATTAAAAGAAAGACATTACAATATCTTTTATCGCGATAAAGCCGAGCACCAGGCTATATGCGACTTTCATAAATGTGCCGGCTACGAAGCCTATGAAAGAGCCTACAGCAGAACGCCAAGCCTTATGGTCGTCCACTCCGGCAATTTTCTCTCCAATATAAGCCCCTAAGAAAGGACCGCCCAACAGTCCGACAATACCGAAAGGACCAATGACTATACCTAAAAGAGGCAACACCAACACACCGATAATCAATCCTATGGTGCTGCCGCGCACCCCGGCTTTAGTACCGCCGAATTTCTTGGTGCCCCATATCGGCACCACATAATCCAACACCGTAATGACAACACATAAAACGCCTGTTATAATCAACATTTGAGGAGTATAGCTGATTTTGTCGGTAAAATGTAATAAAATTAATGCCAAATAAGAGAGAGGAACGCCGGGAATTCCAGGCAAAATATCTCCAATAAGACCAACTATAATCAAAATTATTGATAATAAGTAAATTAGATATTCCATATTCTTAATAAAAATTAACATTGCAAATATAATAATTTATTTACAAATAAAATAAAAATACATACTTTCGTAGCAGAAACCAAAACGATAAATTTATGAAACATAGTATTATCACCATCATGGTGACAATCCTGTTGTCAGAGCATGTCATGGCATGGGATTTCACCTCGCCCGTCGGAGGCAGATGCTCCGGTATGGGTTATACCTCAGTAGCGATGTCGGATTTCTGGAGCATACACAACAATCCTGCCGGCATGGCAGAGTGGAGACACATAAGTGCGGGTTTTTATTATGAAAACAGATTCCTCATGAAAGAACTTGGCTATAAAAACGCTGCATTTCTCATTCCTCTCGACATCGGGGTCATTGGTTTAAGCGTAAGACAATTCGGATTCACTCATTATAATGAAAATAAAATAGGCATCGCCTTTGCTCGTTCATTCGGCAAATCATTGAGAATCGGCATACAGTTAGATTATCTTCTGTTTGCATTTTCCAAAGACTATAAAAAATACCATACCGCCACTTTCGAAGCAGGATTGTCATACGACATTACCGAAAAACTTTGTGTGGCGGCTTACCTGTTCAATCCTGTCTTGACAAAAATCAAATCCCTCAACAAAGACAAACTCCCGATAATAATGAGAGCCGGATTGCTATACAATCTGACAGACGATTTCAGCATGTCAACTGAGATAGAGGAAGATTTTGAAGCCAATTTCAAGTTGAGGTTCGGCATCGAATACAAGGCCTACAAGAATCTGTACCTGCGATGCGGAATACAGTCCAACCCATGGATTATATGCTTCGGAACAGGTTATTCGTTCAAAAACATTACAATAGACATCTCATCAAACATGCACTGTCAATTAGGAGTTTCCCTGCAAAGCAGCATAATTTTCAATATAAAGTCAAGGTCTTGACAATCATTTCAATAATCAAAAATCGACTTACCAAAACACCAAAATGAAACCATCATGAAAAAAATACTGACAACGATATGCGTTTTCATGCCATTGATATTATTTTCACAGGAAGAGCACGAAATAGACATTTTAATGCAACATATTCAACAAATGGCTGAATCGACGGACAGCGACAACGAAGATTATTCGGAAATTATGGAGATTTACCAATCATTATTCGACAATCCGATAAATATCAATAGTGAAGATATGGAACAACTTGTGAATTACAACATTATCAATGTTTTTCATCTACATAAAATAAAAGAATACAGAAAGAATTACGGGGACATAATGTTTTACGAAGAATTACTTGCGATAGACAGTATAGACGACAACACAAAACGGTTATTAAAGCCGATAATAACATTTCAAAAGGAAACAGAAAACAAAACAAGATTCAAAGACATATTCATCCGCGGCAGTCATCGTTTAGTGCTACAGGCAGACCGCTGTTTCAATAAAAAGGAAGGTTATAAAAATGTTTCGGACTCAGTATTATACGACAAGCCCAATTCTGTATATTTAGGAAGTCCCGAAAGGCTGTTTCTCAGATATAATTTCAATTTTGTCAACAGATTGGAATTTGGTTTCGTCTTGGAGAAAGATGCAGGAGAATATTTTTTTCTTAACAAAATAAACGACAGTATAAGAAAAACGCTAGGCGACAAAGCATACAAAGGCTTCGATTTCTTCTCTTTCCACATATACCTGCATGAAACAAAATGGATAAAAGACTTTGCCGTAGGAGATTATCAACTGTCATTCGGTCAGGGGCTGACATTGGGGTCAGGGATGTCGTTCTTCGGCAGCGACAGCAATATCATGCGCAAAGGCAAAAAGATACGTGCTAGCAAATCTGCCAACGAAGGACGTTATTTCAGAGGCGTTGCAACGACAGTGTCATACAAAAACATGGATTTAAGCATTTTTTATTCTTTCAAACGTGCCGACGGCAATATCAGCATTACAGACGACAAGGGCGATGCAGAAGAAATAACAAGCATACAACAAAGCGGTCTGCACAGAACAGCAGGCGACATTCTCGACAGAAAAGCCTTCAAACAACATTTTTACGGTTTCAACCTGTCATATAAAAATGAAGATACACAAATCGGATATACAGTTCACAAGACAGACATGAGCGCA
Source organism: Bacteroidales bacterium Phil6 (assembly GCA_002633315.1). GTDB lineage: Bacteria > Bacteroidota > Bacteroidia > Bacteroidales > F082 > Limimorpha > Limimorpha avicola. The sequence continues at coordinate 409,290 of NWBN01000031.1, read as the reverse complement.
GCTCTTTATCCCGATGAAAGAATATACAACATTTTCTATTTCAGAGGAAAAACCATTGTAAATCAAGGCATAGACTTTTACCATATCATGAATAAAATTGCTTTGTTCGGAGAAGTGTCACTGTACTGCAAATATTTCGCCCTGTTATCAGGTGTCACTGTACAACCGAGAAGTTATATTACTTTGACCTTACTTTACAGAAATTATGACAAACGATACAACAATCTGTATAACAACGCTTTCAGTTCATCAAGCAATACAAGGAACGAAAAAGGCTTTTATCTTGGCGGGAGTGTTTCCATGACTCCCAAATGGAAATTATGTTTCAGTGCCGACATGTTCAACAGTGATTGGGTGAAAAACACCGCTTATTCTCCGACCTACGGCAATACATTAAACATTAAAATCGAAAACTCAATAAACGAAAAAAGCAGTTTCTTTATTCAATACAGATACAAAAAAAGAATCAAAAACACTGCCGATACGGATGTTTATCAAAGATATACAGACGAAGAACATGGCAACATGCTGCGTTTTGACATTTCATATTCCATTAAACGTTTCACTTTCAAAAACTTAATTGAATATCACTTCAAAAACTTTGACGGCGAACGAAACATGTCATATCTTATATATCAAGACATAGTTTTCCGGCCTTATAATGAAATCATGAAATTATATTTCAGATATGCCGTTTTCAACAGTTCAAAAGGAGGGTTATACATTTATGAGAACGACGTATTATATTCATTTTCCGTCAGTTCATTATACAACAAAGGAATAAGAATATATCTATGTTATAACATAAGACCATTCAAAAGATTACAGGTCTTAGCCAAGTTGGGCATGACAATATACGACAATGTTGACATTATAGGTAGCGGATTGGAATCCATAGAAGGCAACAAGAAAATCGACGGCAAGTTACAGATGATTTACAAGATATGATGAAGATGACATGTAAATGTGATATGTAACGACACTTCATAATAAAAGGCGGCGTCTCAAGCCTTCAAAGCCACACGCCGCCAATGTTTCATCATCTGTCATTGATTAAGATAAACCTGCAACAGACTGCCGTGAGAACGTTTCTTCAGTTTTTTAATGGCTTTTTCTTTTATCTGTCTCACACGTTCCCTTGTCAAGTCAAACATATAGCCAATCTCTTCCAATGTATAACTGTGATTGGTACCTATGCCGAAATAAAGATTGACTATTTGTCTTTCTTTTTCAGACAATATCATCATGGAACGTTGAATTGCGGCACCATCAGATTCATTGGTAAGTTCCTCATCAGTAGCCACCTCATCATCGGGCACTATTGTTTCGAGGAGGGTAACATCTTCATCATCAGACAAGGCAGCATCCATTGACAATTCTTTTGAATTCATTTTCAGGATAGCCTCCACCTTATATTCCGGTATGTCGAGTTCTTCAGCTATCTCGCTGATAGTAGGTTTTCTCTGATATTTCTGTTCCAAGGCAGAAGACACTTTTTTCACTCTGCTAAGCCAGCCGGTCTGATTCAGAGGCAGGCGCACCAAGCGTGACTGTTCGGCAATAGCCTGCAGAATAGACTGTCTTATCCACCACACAGCGTATGAAATGAATTTGAAACCTTTTGTCTCATCGAAACGTTTTGCAGCCTTGATAAGACCGACATTACCTTCATTTATCAAATCCGACAATCCGAGTCCCTGATTCTGGTATTGTTTTGCCACTGAAACCACGAAGCGCAAGTTGGCACGCACCAAACGGTCGGCAGCCTCCTGATCGCCATTTCTTATCCTTTGAGCAAGGAGGACCTCCTCATCCGGTGTCACCATTTCTTCTTTGGCGATATCGGCAAGATATTTGTCCAATGCTCCTTGTTCACGGTTTGTTATTGACTTTGATATCTTTAATTGTCTCATTATAATTCACTTTCTTATTTTGATAACAAAAATTTATGAAAATGGTTTTATCTAAATTAACATTTACGAAAAACCTCTAAAGCGCAAATGCCGTTCTTGTTATCATGTCGATGTCTGTGTCATGCCATGGGCAAAGCGTATATTCAACAATTGCCTTGCCCACGGGATATAAAAACCACAGAAACCATAATTTATTATCTATAAAACTCGAATGTCGTTCTCCAACTTCCGTCAATATTGACGCCTTCCACGCGAGTCTTGCCATTCTTACTGAGTTTCAATGCCTTGTCAAGGTCTTCAGCATTGCTTACTTTCATATTATTCACCGACAATATGATAAAGTTTTCATCCACACCTCTCATCTTGAAAACGCTATCTTTAACATCGACAATTTTAAGTCCATAATTCACACCAAGTTCAGCCTTCAGATAATCCGGAACAGGCTGTACAGTAACACCCAATTCCTTGTTATAAAATGATTCGCTTGCCTTTGTCATCTCTTCTGTTCCGAATTTGTTTTTAAGCACCACACTGACAATCTCGGTATTCTTGCCACGTTTCACTTTCAAAGACACCTTATCTCCCGGACGATACTGACCTATGACGCCAACAAGTTGAGGATGAGAATCCACAGTAATATCATTGACACTCAATATGACATCACCTTTTTTCAATCCCGCCTCCTGAGCGCCGCTGCCATCTTCCACATTCATGACATAAACACCCGACAACACATCAAGGTTCTCTTCTTCAGCAAGTTCCTGTGTTATCTCAGCCACAGCGACACCGATATAAGCACGTTGTAGAGAGCCATACTGTAAGAAATCTTCCACCACCTTACGTACAATATTAGACGGTATGGCAAAAGAATATCCCTCATAACTACCTGTACGCGAAGCTATTGCCGCATTGATACCAATAAGGTTGCCGTCAATATCCACCAAAGCGCCACCACTGTTTCCCGGATTTATGGCGGCATCGGTCTGAATAAACGACTCTATCGTACTGCCATCACCAAGAATATTGATATTACGTGCCTTAGCACTGACAATGCCGGCAGTCACCGTAGAAGTGAGATTGAAAGGATTACCGACAGCCAGCACCCATTCGCCCACATGTACATCATCAGAATTGCCAAAGGTAAGATATTCAAGTCCTTCTGCCTCAACCTTAATCAAAGCCAGATCAGTGCTCGGGTCTTTACCAATAACGACAGCCTCTCTTTTATGTTTGTCGTTGAATGTCACCTCTATTTTACTAGCACCATCGACGACATGGTTGTTTGTGACGATATAACCGTCAGGCGACAATACGACACCGGAGCCATAACCTACAGATACATTGTCCGGCACCTCAATACGTCCTCCGTAAAGCTGTTCCAAAAGAGGTCCGAAGAAATCATAATAACTGTTGCCCTTACGTACTATCTCTGTACGTATATGCACTACTGTATTGACGGTCCTTTCCGCTGCCTTGACGAAATTGTTGTCAGTAGCAGCAGGCGAATAGTTCACTTTATGAAACTGAGGTGTCAGTATATCTTCAGCCGTCGATTGTCCTGACACAGCAATATTGGAGACGACAGTTTTTTCAGTATTGTCTTCTTTGAGATAAATTCGCGCTACCAAAACCGACAATGCAATCACTGCCGCACCCAAAACCCCGATTAAAAAATTTACTCTTTTCATTGTTATAAAAATTAGTTAGTTTATTGTTGTTTCTTAAATATAACATAACATCGGTATATCTTATTATACAACGACCTCAATTTTTTCATCATGTTTTTTGCAAAAAATTGGTTTTATGTTTTATTTCGATGTATCTTTACATCAAATTTCTTGCCAAATTATATAAACATTATGCAAAATTTTATTTAATGGAAAATATTGATTATAAATATCTTGCATTCAGCAAATTTCATGGTGCCGGGAACGATTTCATCATGGTAAACTGTTTTAAAAAACATTTTCTCATGACAGAAAGTCAGATTTGCCTGTTATGTGACAGACGTACCGGCATCGGCGCCGATGGACTGATATTATTATTGCCTTCATCAGAACATGACTTTAAAATGACATATTACAACAGCGACGGCAGAGAAGGCAGTTTCTGCGGCAACGGCGGCCGTTGCATTACCGCTTTTGCCAACAACTGCGGAATACAATGCCATACACATACTTTCGAGGCTGTTGACGGAATACATCATTATAATGTAAAAAAAATGTCGGAAAAAGAGTTTATGGCATCAATAAGCATGAAAGATGTGGATTCATATAAATCAGTTGACAACACTCTAATTGTTGACACCGGTTCTCCGCATTATGTAACAATGGTGCACGACCTGAAAAACTTCGATGTCTTCAACGAAGGTGCAAAAATACGTTACGACAAAAACATCTCTACTGACGGTATCAATGTCGATTTCATGGAAGTTATTGACAATAAATACAATATCAGGACATACGAACGTGGTGTGGAAAATGAAACATTGGCATGTGGCACCGGGACGACAGCTGCTGCCATAGCAGCATCTTTGTGGTTCGGAGGCAACGATATAAATATCAACACCGTACTGTGCAAACTTAATGTCAAATTCAAACGTGAAGGTGATAAATTCAAAGATATCGTATTGACAGGTCCTGCAACTTTTGTTTTCGACGGATTTTATATCTTTGCAAACTAAAATACATCAAAATGTCTGAAAACAACCCTTTTGTCAATATAAGAGCTGCTGAACCGAACGACGCCGATACCATCTATGCGTGGGAAAACGATACCGAGATATGGAGAGTAAGCGAGACCTACACTCCTTATTCCTTGTTTCAGATAGAACAGTTTTTAATGAACAACAATGACCTGTTCTCTATGAAACAACTGCGGCTGATGATCGACAACAAAGAAGGAACAAGCATTGGTTGCATAGATATTTACGACTATGACCCTGTCAACTCAAGAGCCGGAATAGGCATTCTGATACAGAAAAAATATCGAAAACAAGGTTATGCACTTTCTGCTTTGAAAAAGATTATCAATTACTGTTTTAATATCTTAATACTTAAACAATTGTATATTCTGACAAGTATTGACAATATCGACAGCATTAATCTTTTCGAGACTTTGGGTTTTGTGAAATGCGGTCATAGGAAAGAATGGATAAAGACTCCGAAAGGCTTTATCGATGAGATTGAATACCAATATATTAACAAAGATTACCAATGACTGAGTTTAAAATAAACAGAAAATCGAAAAAAATAAAAAACAAAAAAACATGGCTGATTGTCATGTCATTCAATTTAGTTTTGCTGACAATCGCCATTCTGATATTGTTCAGGTTATACAGAATACTTATGATGTCCAACATTTTTACCGACGGCAAGGAAGAGATATCTCTTTATATTCCTACAAATGCCGATTTCTCCACAGTAAAGGACAGTCTTTATTCCAAAGATCTGATTATACATAAAAATGATTTTGAATGGTATGCAAAAAAAAGAAACTATTGTCAGTATGTGAAGCCCGGGCATTATGTCTTGTCTGACGGCATGACTACCCACGAATTGATTAATATGTTGAATCTCGGACATCAGACACCGGTACAGGTGGTTTTCAACAATATCAGGACCAAGGAACAATTTGCAGCAAGAATAAGCGAGCAGATTGAGGCAGACTCTTCATCAATAATAGAGGCTGCATTACATGACGAAGAATTGATATCACGAGGTTTTAACGACAACAACATTGCATGTCTTTTCATACCAAACACATACGAATTTTACTGGAATACCGATGCGACAGAGTTTATCGACCGTATGAAAACAGAATACGACATCTTTTGGAACAACGAACGCCTGAAGAAAGCTGAAAATCTCGACCTCACTCCCATAGAAGTGAGCATACTGGCTTCCATAGTTGACAAAGAGACACTCAAAATTGAGGAGATGCCACGCATAGCGGGAGTATATCTTAACAGATTGAAAAGAAACTGGGCATTGCAGGCAGACCCCACTCTGGTTTTTGCCGTTGGTGATTTCAGCATAACACGTGTACTCGACGTGCATAAAAAAGTGGAATCTCCATACAACACCTATAAATACAGAGGACTGCCGCCGGGTCCTATCTGCATACCTTCAATATCAGCCATAGACGCCGTCCTTAATGCGGAAAATCATAAATATCTGTATTTCTGTGCCAAAGAAGATTTATCGGGATACCACAACTTTGCTAAAACCATCTCGGAACATAACAGAAATGCAGAAAAATACAGAAAAGCACTTGACAACAGAAAAATTTGGAAATGAATTGTTTTAAAGCATACGACATAAGAGGAGTTTGGGGCAAAGACCTGAACGAAGAGACAGTTTACAGGATAGGTTATTTCCTGCCTGACATAGTTGGGTTCAATAATATTCTTGTCGGACAGGACATCAGGCTGTCGTCTGACACTGTCATGTACAACCTTGCGAAAGGACTCAATGACAGAGGCGTTTCTGTCGATTTCGTAGGATTGTCAACAACACCATTAATATATTGGACTACTGCCAAGATGGGTTACCATGCTTCTGTAATGATTACGGCATCGCACAACCCTTCCAATCATAACGGATTGAAGATAAGCGGATTAAATGCCACACCAATTGGATATGATTCGGGACTCGACAAATTGGAGAGTTTGGTGGAATCAGATAAAATCACCACTATAGCTGAAAAACGCGGAATCATCAACAAGACAGACATTTACGAACAATATATCAACTTTCTCAGCCAATACAAAGTCGATATATCAAATTTGAAAATAGCCGTAGATTGCAGTAACGGCATGTCATCATTATTCATAAAACAACTGCTTGGCGACACTCCTGTATATATCAATGACAATCCGGACGGAAGGTTTCCGGGGCATGAGCCCAATCCTCTCGAAGCGGAAAATCGCAAACAACTGACTGACACTGTTGTGTCACACGCTTGCGATATCGGACTTCTTTTCGATGGCGATGCCGACCGTATTACTTTCATAGACGAAAAAGGCAATTTTGTCTCTCCTGACCTTATCATTGCCCTTTTAGGACATTATTTTCTCGAAGAAAAAAAACAGAAAGGCATAGTACTGCAAGACATCAGGTCATCGCGTGCCGTACAGGAATACCTGAAAAGATTCAACGCAGAAGTCGTGACATGGAAAGTAGGAAGAGCATACGCAGCCTTGAAACTCAGAGAATTGGACGGCTGCTATGGAGGCGAGTTAGCCGGTCATTACTATTTCAGAGACTTCTACTATTCCGATTCCGGAATAATGGCAGCCTTGATAGTATTACGCATATTGTTGAGATTCAAGGAAAAAGGAATGACAATGTCGGAGTTAACAAGCAAAATCTCAGACTATTTCAATACCGGAGAGATCAACTTCAAAATCGAAAACAAGAAAGATGCAATGGAAGATGTAAAGAATTATTTCTTTGCCAAAAAACAACCTGTTCAGTTTTATGATTTCGACGGTTACAGACTTGACTATGAAAACTTCTGGTTCAGTATCAGACCTTCTAACACCGAGCCTTATCTGAGATTCATAGCGGAAGCCAAAAGTCAAAATCTTTTGGACGACATATTGAATAATATTAAAGCAATTCTTGAACATTATGAATAAAAAATGTTTCAAATCAATAATTTACGCAACAATTATCATCACTGTTTTCTGCAGAATCAGTTGTCAGGCGCAGGAGACTTTGATAAAAATACCTTCTAACGAAGAGAAAAAAAACAAGAGAAATATTGCAATAGTTTTAGGTTCGGAAGCGGTAGCATTGACAGCATCCATGACAGGCTTGTATTATCTTTGGTATGCAGACTATGAACAAGAGCCTTTTCATTTCTACAATGACAACGGGGAATGGTTGCAGATGGACAAATACGGGCATGCTTTTTCCACATACACTGTCGGATTGTATGGATATGAACTGCTCAAAGCAGTAGGCATGAAAGAAACTCCTGCCATAATATGCGGCGGCTCGTTGGGTTTTGTGTTTCTCGGCATAGTGGAAGTATTCGACGGAATGTCCTCCGGCTGGGGCTTCTCATGGGGAGACATGGCTGCCAACACCTTCGGAACGGCATTGTTCATGTCACAACAACTACTTTGGCATGAACAAAAAATCACAATGAAATATTCGTTCCATCAAACTAAATATTCACAATATCGTCCGGATTTGCTCGGAAGTAACATAATAGAAAATTCAATAAAAGATTACAACGGTATGACGATATGGTTCTCATTCAATATTAAATCATTGATACTCAATAAAGACAGCAAATTCCCCTCCTGGATCAACGTTGCAATAGGTCTTGGTGCCGACGGAATGACAGGAGCTTTTGAAAATGTATCATCGCATAACGGAATACCAGTACCTGAATATCAACGATGCCGACAATTCTATATTTCACCGGATATCGACCTGACACGTATCCCAACAAACAATAAATTTTTAAAAACCACGTTAAAAATCTTGAATTTCATCAAAATTCCGTTACCGGCATTGGAATACAACACCAACGGCAATTTTGTATGGCATTGGATTTATTTTTAATTATTAAATATATGAAATTTTACAAGTTTTTGTCAGTATTTGCTGTAGCAGCATTATTATCATTGCAAAGTTGTGGTCCCAATCCCGAGAAATCGCGTTTGTATTTGGATAATGGCATCGATTATCTTTATCATTCACAATTCGAAGAGTCTATTGTATCGTTAGACAAAGCAATAGAATACGACCCCAATAATTATGAAGCTTATTATTACAGAGGTTGTGCCAAGGAAAACAACTTCATGAGTGAAGAAGCTCTTGCCGACTTCATGAAATCCATAGAGATAAAACCGGACTACTATCAACCTTATTTTAACATAGGTTTGATTTACAGACGAATAAACGACATGGACATGGCATGTTATTATTTCAAAAAAGCAGAAGAGCTCGGTCGTCCCAACATGGTAGATTATACGAAACACTGCAAATAATGTCAAAAGACAGCATAACAACAATCATCTGGGATTGGAACGGCACTCTGTTAGACGACATCAACACCAGTATTGACTCCATAAACATACTGTTGAGAGACAGAAGTCTGCCGGAGTTGACAATAGAAAAATACCGAGACATCTTCGATTTTCCCGTGAGAAAGTATTACGAGAAATCCGGCTTTGATTTTAAGAACGAGCCTTTTGAAGGTCCGGCCATGCAATTTATCAATCTGTACAAATCGAGACAGAACGAAGTAAACCTGTTTCCGGATGTTAAACCCACATTGTCATATCTGCAAGAGAAAGGCTACAGACAAATCATTTTGTCTGCCATGGAAGACAGCCTCCTGAAAAAGATGGTGAAAGACTTTGGCATCAACGAGTATTTCGACAGCATTTACGGTATAAAAGACGACTTTGCCAAAGAAAAAGTCTCCATAGGAAAAAAGATGGTCGAAGACCTTTGTATAGAACCAAAACAATGCCTTATGATAGGCGACACACTCCATGATGCAGAAGTATCGGAAGAATGCGGGTTCAGGTGTATCTTATTCAGCCAGGGACATATCTCAAAACAGAGATTGGAAAAGACTGCATTACCAATAATAGACAAAATAGAGGAATTGAAAAAAATCTTGTAACAACGATGTTATAGCATTTTCAATGTATCTCTTTTTCTTATACACAGAAACACTCTGAAAAAACGAAGTTGTTTATTACGGACAGATTCTACAGATATGATGACAGTCTGTCTTTGAGACAGGCTGTTTTTATTCCAGATCCACTTCTTTCAAGGCAGGGTCGTCATAATTCTCGATATGGTGTACATCTACTGAAACGACATTGCCTTCTGCATCGTATGTCTTCCATTCGCCCACTTTTTCTCCATCAGTGTACATTCCTTCAAATTTCGGCACGCCATTAGGGTAATATGAAACAAAAGCACCGTCGAGGAATCCGTTTTTATAACATGCCTTCATCATTGGCACGCCATTGTCATAATACTTATTATAAAAACCATGTTTAACGCCGTTCCGGTAGTTAACTTCTTCTATCACCATGCCGTTGGAATAAGCCAATGACTTACCGTTTTGAAGTCCGTTCAAATAATTCTCCTCGAGTATCAAAGAACCGTCCTTTTCAGAAAAGAAACGCCACAGACCATCTTTCCTCTTATTCTTGTAATTACCTTGAGCCACAACTACACCTGAATCAGAATACATAACACTCTCTGCGACACTGCCATCGGAAGAATAATTATTTCTCACCTTAACGGCACCGGACTCATCATAATAGACGAACTCTCCGGTAGGAAAATCATCTTTGAACTGTCCTTCAAATCTCACTTTTCCATTATCAAAATATTCAATCCATTTTCCCTGCCTACGTCCTTGTTTATCAATATTATTATATTTCTGCCCCATAACATTGATACAAGAAAACGTCAAAAAAACAGACAAAATAATTATTTTCAAGCCATCAGTTTTCATCATCAAATATTTTATGCAAAGATACTATGCTTTTGTAAAATAACGTATTTTTGCAGAAAAATTATCCGATGGCAGAATACTCCTCGATTTTATTGGAAAAAGCTGTTGAAGAACTGTCGAAATTGCCCGGCATAGGACGAAAAACTGCATTGCGATTAGCGATACATCTGCTCAACGAAGATGTTGCCGTTTCGGAAATGCTGGCAAAATCCATCATCGACATGAGAAGCAACATTGTATTATGTAAAAGATGCCACAACATCAGCGATGAAGAGATATGTTCCATCTGTTCCAACACGAGACGTGACAACAGCATTTTGTGTGTCGTGGCAGACATGCGCGATGTCATGGCAATAGAAAGAACCAACTCATTCAACGGAATATATCATGTTTTGGGAGGTGTCATCAACCCAGTGGAAGGCATAAGTCCTTCTGACTTGAAAATAGAAGAACTGATAGAACGGACTCACAATGAAGAGATAAAAGAGATTATTCTTGCATTGCCTGCCACTATCGAAGGCGACACCACCAATTTCTATATATATAGGATGTTGAAAGATTTCAAAGGAGAGATTACTGTAATTGCCAAAGGCATCTCTGTAGGCGATGCTTTGGAATATGCCGATGAGATAACATTAGGAAGGTCGATAATGAATCGTTTGCCTTTCGACAGCAAATAATCTCAAATATTCTTGACTTCATCTTCATCAAACAGTTCCAACTGTTTTTCAGACAGATACAACTCATCCGGCACCTCATAAGTATAACAGGAAGTAAAACGTTCAATACTTCTCTTGATAAGTTTTATAGGTGTGGTTTTACGCGCCCTGCAATAATTAAGAAGCGAATTGTACTGATTGAATGTCAATTTAAAAGCCACCTTGTAAAACTTGTTCTTCCGGTGGCTTTTTCTTTTATAATGTATCTTCATTTAAATGTTTTTATCATGCAAATATACAAATTTACATATAAAACAAAAACATTAAATGATTTTATTTACCTCTTCCAACATCATTGAAGCAAAACGGTCTGCATCAACCTCTGTCTTACCCTCGGAATAGACCCTTATTATAGGCTCTGTATTTGATTTGCGAAGATGTACCCAGCCATCGGCAAAGTCAATTTTAACTCCGTCAATTGTAGTGACACGTTCATCGGAGAACTTCTCTGCCATTGCCGACAAAATAGCATCCACATCGGTCTCAGGTGTCAGTTGAATCTTGTTTTTCGACATATAATATTGCGGGAAATGTGTCTTCAATTCAGAGCAGGAACATTGTTTCTCACAGAGATATGTCAAGAAAAGCCCTACGCCTACAAGAGCATCTCTGCCATAATGCAGTTCCGGATAAATTACGCCACCATTGCCCTCGCCTCCTATCACTGCATGAACCTCTTTCATCTTCTCCACCACATTGACTTCTCCCACGGCAGAAGCATAATATTCGCCTCCGGCATTTTTAGTGATATCACTCAAAGCTCGGGTAGATGACAGATTTGAAACGGTATTGCCTTTAACATTATCAAGTATATACGACGCCACTGTCACGAGAGTGTATTCTTCGCCGTACATCTCTCCTTTTTCATCGATGAAAGCAAGACGGTCAACATCCGGGTCAACGACGATACCAATATCGGCACCAAGCTTTCTCACCATGTCGCACGTCTCCACAAGATTGACAGCAAGCGGTTCCGGATTATGAGCGAAGACACCGCTCACCTCTTCATTAAGAACTGTCACATCCTTGACACCAAGTTTTTCCAACAACATTGGTATTGCAATGCCACCGGTAGAATTAATCCCATCGACGACTACCTTAAGATTTCTTTTGGCGATGACCTCTTTCTTCACGAGAGGAAGTCTGCACACCATCTCTGCATGACGTTCCATCCAACCTTCACTGTAAGAATATGTACCTATCTCATCTATTGGTGCGAACTCAAGATCCATGTTATCAGCCATATCAAGCAGCCACTTACCATCTTCCGAAGAGATGAATTCACCTTTATTATTGAGAAGTTTGAGAGCATTCCATTCTTTGGGGTTATGACTTGCCGTCAATATCACACCTCCATCGGCTTTCATCTCGGTGACGGCTATCTCCGTTGTAGGAGTAGTACTCAAACCTATATCGATGACATCGACGCCCATGGCTTGTAAGGTTCCGCAAACCAACTGGTTAACCATAAAACCTGATATACGTCCGTCGCGTCCTACCACAATACGCGGACGTTTCACACCATTACGACGTATAAGACAAACAAAAGCAGACGTTAGCTTCACAATATCTACAGGAGTCAGGCCTGTATCGGGTTTTCCTCCTATAGTACCACGAAAACCCGAGATTGATTTTATTAATGGCATAGTATTATTTTTTTTGGCAAAATTATAAAATAATTAGTATCTTTGCAAAAAAATATGAGATGGATTCTGACAAGAATAATTTATGGGATGAAGATAGCCAATATATTCAAGATTTGGTTAACAGATTCGAAGACATGCTTAAAAACAACAAATTCTCATATTTTGACATAGATGAACTTAATTGTCTGATAGAATATTATATTGATAATGACGACGTTAAAAAAGTCAATATCATTGCCGATTTTGCCGCTGACATCTATTCAGATGACCCAATAATACAACTTATAAAAGCAAAAAAATGCTATGCCAACAATGATGTCAAAGGTGCACTAAGACTACTCAACGACCCAACATTGGATAAGGACAATGCTGATTATCTGATAACATTAGGTGCATGTTATTCTGATTTGGGTAATAACGACAAAGCCATATCGGCATATAAAAAAGCCTTGTATTATTTCGAACCTGATGAGCGTTATGAGGTACAAAGTCTTATCGCATGTGAATATCACAACACAGGCAACATAGAAAAAGCACTGCAATATTATCTGAAAGCTGTAAAAAACGACCCTTATCCGGAAGATCAATTTTTCGACATCAGAAACTGTTACCTCGAACTTGGAAAAGAAAATGACGCCATAGATTTTTTTACGGAACAAATTGACAAGAATCCATATTCTGTTGAGGCATGGTGTGCCTTAGCCTTATGCCATTCAAAAAAGCAAGAGTTCGAGAAAATGACAGAGTGTTTTGAATACGCTCTCGCTATAGACAGCCATTGTACCAACACATACAATGACATGGCTGCCATTTATAACTTCAATTCCATGTTCGGAAACACAATAGATACTGTAAATGAAGCTGTCAACAATGGAATTGAGACACCTCAACTATATTGCATGATGGCAGAAGCACAAAATAAATCCGGTCTTGTTGAAGATGCAATGAAGAGTTTTGAAAAAGCATTCTCCATCGATCCTTCCTTTAGTGCCGCTTACGCCGGCAAAGGTTTCATTCTCATAAGGAAAGGCAATCTCAAAGAAGCATATCTATATCTTAAAACGGCTCATAACCTCGAACCTGACAACACCATATTTCTTTTTACCATCATCGATTTACTCATTCAACTTAATGACTCTAAACATCTTATTAAATATCTCATAAAAGCGGAACAAATAGCCCCTTACAACGATGTCATTTTTGCAATCATGATGGAGTATTATCTTAACAGAGATGATTATGAGGAAAGTTTTAATGCCGTATCAAGAGGTCTTATCTCTAATCCGGACAGCGGACTGCTGCACTACAGAATGGCAATATTATATCTTATACAAAGAGAAGACAATATAGCAATGATGTATCTTGAAAAAGCTCTGCAACTCGATTTTGAAGTACATGTCAACTTCCTGGAGTTTCTCGACAACATCAAAATGGATAACAAACAAATGATATATGACCTGATAGAAGAATACAAAATTAAAAATAATAAACAAAACAACTATGAATCAATTTCTTAGTAACTTACTTAAAGGCATAGGCATTGGTACAGCAAATGTAATTCCGGGGGTTTCAGGTGGCACCATTGCCCTTCTAACCGGTATTTTTGAACGTCTGATAGACTCGTTGAAATCATTCAATCTCACTGCAATAAAACTGCTTTTCAGCGGCAAATTCAAAGAATTTGCAAAATATACCGATTTGATATTTTTATGCTCTGTAGGCTGCGGCGTGTTGACAGCCATATTGTCCGTTGCCCGTATTTTCGATTATCTTTTCGAACATCATCCTATTTATCTTTGGTCATTCTTCTTCGGATTAATATTGACATCTATCTATTACGTAGGTATCACAATTGAAAAATGGGACTGGAAGGTCGTTCTCTCTTTTATCATCGGCACAGCAATAGCATTGTTCATCGCATTTGGCAAGCCGGCAAAGGAAAATGACAACCTTATATATCTGTTGATATGCGGAGCCGTTGCCACATGCAGCATGATTCTGCCGGGTTTGTCAGGTTCATTCGTTCTCGTCCTTATGGGTAATTATCAGCTCATCATGATCGACGCTGTCAATGACTTGAATCTCAAAATATTGATTCCCGTGATAATAGGCGGAGTCGTCGGGCTCATAGCTTTCTCTCATGTCTTGTCATGGATTTTCAAGAAATACAGAAACATCACCATAGCACTTCTGACAGGATTCATATTAGGCTCCATGCCTATTATATGGCCATGGAAAAATGCTGTCATCACAATAGTCGGCAATGAAGAAATCACCACGGGATACGATTATTTCCTTCCTGAAATGAATATTCAATTTGCCATTGCTCTCGTAATAATACTCATAGGCGCAAGTATCATAGTACTTACTGAAAAAATGGCTAAAAAACAATAACAGCAATCATCATGTCGCATTTGCGTTTCGGATTAGTAGGGCATCCATTGGAACATTCCTTTTCCAGAAATTTCTTCTCACAAAAATTCGAAAAGGAAGGTCTCGACTGCTCATTTTTCAACTTCGACACCGTCTGTCTTGAAGAATGGTATGATTTTGTCATGAGAAATAAAGATATCAAAGGATTTACAGTGACATATCCATTCAAACACGACATAATGCAATATCTTGACAATCTCGATGCGAGTGCTTCTTCCGTAGGAGCCGTCAATGTAATACGTCGCAATGAAGATGACACTCTGTCCGGATTCAACACCGATGTCATTGGTTTCGAGACTCTCATGACTGAAGCTATAAAAGGGAAAAACATAAATTATGCCTTAATACTTGGCAGCGGAGGTGCTTCCAAAGCTGTACAATATGTACTGAAAAAATATAGTATCTCGTTTGCTGTTGTGAGCAGAGACAGAAAGAATGGAGACATGTCATACAACGAACTGATGCTTAACGGGTTTGATAATTATTGTCTTATAATACAGGCAACACCTGTCGGCATGTTTCCTGACGTCGGCAACACCTTGCCATTGCCTTATCACAGCATAAAAAACAACGATGTTTTCATAGATTTGATATACAATCCTGAGAAGACCGTCTTTCTCAGCGAAGCTGAAAAACGCGGTGCCTCAATACATAACGGTTTAAAAATGTTATATTCCCAAGCCGAGTCAGCATGGGAAATTTGGACAAGATAAAGATACCTAAATGACAGAAACTACATATTTTTGCAATCAGATAGCAGCAGAATTCGGTGTCAGCCAAAAGGTGGCTTACAACGTGATAACTTTGCTCAATGAAGGTGCCACAATACCTTTCATAGCCCGTTACCGCAAGGAAATGACCAATACCATGGATGAAAAGACCATTGCTGACATCAACAAACGTATCAAACAACTTGCAGAACTCGATAAACGCAAAGAGTTTGTACTGAAATCCATAGCAGAACAGGAAAAACTGACACCGGAACTCGAAGAACAGATAAAAAATGCCTCTACCATGCAAGATTTGGAAGATATCTATCTTCCATACAAACCTAAACGGCGTACCAAAGCGGAAATAGCACGTCAGAAAGGGCTGGAACCTCTCGCAAAACTCATCATGTCACAACATAGCGATGACGTGGATGGCATGGCAAAAAGATTCGTCAACAAAGAAAAAAATGTAGATAGCATTGAAGATGCCATAAAAGGTGCATGCGACATCATGGCGGAATGGGTGTCGGAAAACATCAGCGGAAGAAATGCCATACGCAAAATGTACCGCAAAGACGGCATCATCTGTTCTACCGTAATAAAAGGCAAGGAAGAAGAAGCAAAGACATATCTTCAGTATTTCGACTGGAAAGAACCTGTGGACAAAGCTCCCTCGCACCGTATCCTCGCATTGTTCAGGGCTGAAGAGGAAGGTCTTTTGAAAGTTAAACTCAATGTCAACAAAGACGATGTATTGCAAGCTCTCGACAATATCTTCGTAAAAGCCGACAATGCCTCTACAGATCTCGTACAGGATGCCATCGACGATGCCTGGGCACGGCTGTTGGAGCCGTCATTAGAGACAGAAATGCGCGCATATTATAAAGAAAAAGCTGATGAGACAGCAGTAAAAGTCTTCGCCGAGAACCTGAGACAACTATTACTTGCCGCACCTCTCGGACAAAAAAGAGTACTTGCCTTGGACCCGGGATTCAGGACCGGATGTAAAGTCGTGATACTTAACGAATTTGGTACATTGATACATAACGAGACCATTTATCCTCATCCGCCGCAGAACGACAGGAAACAGGCAGCTGCCAAGATACGCTATCTTGTAAGTGCCTATAAAATTGATGTCATTGCCATAGGTAACGGCACTGCCGGACGCGAGACAGAAGATTTCATCAAGAGTATTGCTTTCGACCGTAAGATTACTGCAGTGATGGTCAACGAAAGCGGTGCTTCGGTATATTCCGCCTCACAAATAGCACGCGACGAGTTCCCGGACTATGATATCACTGTACGTGGTGCTGTGAGCATCGGAAGAAGATTGATGGACCCATTGGCTGAACTTGTCAAGATAGACCCTAAATCCATAGGCGTTGGACAGTATCAACACGACGTAAACCAAAAACTTCTCGGAGAAGAACTCAACAACGTCGTTGAGAGTTGCGTCAATGCCGTCGGTGTAGAACTCAACACGGCAAGCGAACAACTTCTATCCTATGTCAGCGGCGTAGGACCCCAGATTGCCAATAATATAGTGAAATACCGCAACAAAAACGGAGGATTCAAAAACAGACGTCAACTTCTTGAGGTGCCACGTCTCGGCAACAAGGCTTACGAACAATGCGCCGGCTTTTTACGCATTCACAACGCGGAACAGCCTCTCGATGCAAGTGCCGTGCACCCGGAAAGCTACCACATTGTGGAGAAAATGGCTGACAAACTTAATGTCAAAGTGAAAGACCTGATTGGCAACAAAGAACTTATTGGCAAAATAAGACCCAAAGACTTCATAGAAGCAGACTTCGGAATAGAAACAATAAACGATATAATAGCCGAACTCGAGAAACCGGGACGCGACCCTCGCAAAACCTTCGAGACACTCGAGTTCGACAATAATATCAGAACGATAAACGACTTGAAACAAGGCATGCAACTTTATGGCATAGTGACAAACATCACCGCTTTCGGCGCTTTTGTAGATATTGGTGTACATCAAGACGGACTTGTTCATATCAGTCAGATGTCAGACAAATATATCACAGACCCCAATGAGGTGGTGAAACTCAATCAAAAAGTTAGAGTGACAGTGACAGATGTGGATATACCACGAAAAAGGATAAGTCTTAGCATGAAATAACTTCTGTTTCATCATGTTTTTCTCTTTTGATACACTAATTATTTCTGTCTGACGTTTAATACAAAAAGGTTTTTATGACTAAAAGGTTATTGTTTATATTGTCTGTTTTGATTTTTCTGATTGCAAGCCATAACACTAATGCACAGATTATCAAGGGAGAAGCCTTTCTCGGACTCAACATGTCGCAAGTTGATGGCGACGAAGTGGTCGGATTCAAAAAATTCGGCTTTTACGGCGGACTCGGAGCCATAGTACCTATATACAAGAAGAACAATTTCACTTTTGAAGGATGTATTGAAGTGGTTTTCAATCAGAAAGGGTCCCATCAAAGACAACAGTATATCGACAATGGAGACGGCAAGACCGGAGAATACGACTTGTTCATGAACTATGCAGAAGTACCTGTCATGCTGTATTTCACGGATAAACAGGTAACATCTTTCGGTTTGGGATTCTCTTACGGACGACTTGTTGGTCTTAGAGAATATGAACACGGAGTGAGAACCAACGTCACAGTCAATTCAGGAGAATACAACCCCAATGACTACAGTATCTTGGCGGAAGTAAAATTAAGACTATACGAACGTCTTAAATTAGGCGTACGCTATCAGTATTCATTGGCAAAAATAAGAACAAGAGACTTTACATATATTGACGACTCCTATACATGGACAAGAGACCAGTACAACAACTTGTTTACTGTCAGACTGATATGGGTGTTTAATGAAAACCGCGACGAGTTTTTCAGAGAAGAATACCGCTTCGACGGAGACCCTAAATTCCATAGGAAAGCCATAGAACGCAAACTCAAGAAGTTAAGAAAAAAAGAAGCGAGAGAAGAAAGAAGAGAAAATATGAACAATTGATATGGATTTATTATGGCAGATGACTATTTAGGTAAAAAGATGGAAGAGTTTATGAATACACCGTCTCACTCTTCAAAACACAGGTCTTTATCATTAAACAAATTGCTGTCAAAAAACCGCAGTCACAGAGGATACGACAGTTCTTTCATTGTAAGAGAAGATCAATTGAGAAAAATAATTTCCGTCAATACCATTATACCGTCGGCACGCAATCAGCAAGTGTTACGATTCAGACCGGTATTGTCCGATGAAGCATATAAGGTATTGCCATACATCAAGTTAGGCGGTGCTTTGCCGGAATTGAATCTTCCATATAAAGGAACAGAACCCAATGCATTCATCATTATCTGTTCCACTGTAGCGGAATCCCATTTTGTAGATATTGACCTCGGCATCTCGGCACAAAGTATGTTGCTTCAGGCTACGGAAATAGGTTTGAACGGCATTTGTATAGGCGCTTTTAACAAATTGAAAATAAAAGAAGAGTTTAAACTTGAATATGAGCCTGTTATGATTCTGGCAATAGGTAAAGGAATTGAAGATATAGAACTCGTTGACATTCATGAAAATGAAAGTCATAATTATTACAGGGAGAATGGAAAACATTATGTTCCTAAAGTCATTTTAGATGAATTGATAATAAAAAGATAATTTTATCATTGAGATTCAATATTTTTAAGTTATATTATCAAAACTAATATAACATGATGAAGCCTATTTATAAAAAAGCCGACATCTCGGAAATAGACAGTATCTGCGAACTGATTAAAAATGCCATACGTCAGATGGAATCGCAAGGAATCTATCAATGGGATGAAGATTATCCTAATAGAGATATTCTGTCACAAGATATTACAAATGAAGAATTGACAACAGTCAATATTGAAAATGAAATAGCCGCCATTTATGTAACCAACACAGAATATGACGAAGAATACGACAAGGTAAAATGGCACTTTCCTGATGCTAAATTTATGATAGTACACAGATTATGTGTCAGTCCAAAATTTCAAAACAAAGGATTGGCACGTATCATAGTGGAACATATAGAAAAAGAAGCAAAACATGAAGGCTTTCAAAGCATAAGACTTGACACTTTCTCAGGCAATCCATATTCATTAAGACTTTATAAATCATTAGGTTATACAGAAACAGGTCATTTTTTCTGGAGAAAAGGCTGTCTCATCACCATGGAAAAACTGTTATAAAACACATCCTATCTACAACATCAACTCAATAGTAATTAATATCTGTCCTTGTATTTCATTTTTGCCAATTCCACTATTCCTTCAACAAAATCCTTTTTGTGCTCAGTATATAAATCCCTGTCAGGTTTATATTTTTCATACAAATACAACTTCAAATTTTCATATTCCTTTGCTTTTTCTGAATTATCATTGAGATAATCTCTAAAATACAATTCATCACAGTCTCCATATTTTTTTATATGAATATGAAAAACATTATCATCATAACCATTTATAGTATATCCCTTGTTAAACGAGATCTTAAAATCATTTAAATCTTCGTTCATAAGGATATATCCATTTTTCAACAATATATCTTTAATTTTATCAATACCTTCCTTATTTTCTATTTCTATCAAAATATCAACTATTGGTTTTGTTTTTATATTTTTAATTGCCGTACTCCCGATATGACTGATTCTTTTTACATTCTCTTGTAACAAAGATTTCAATATCTTCTCTTCTTCAAAATACTGTCCTTCAAAACTTTTATCATAATCCACAAAAATTATTGGAAACAGTTCCCACAATTCTTTTAAAGACATTTCAGTAATATTCATACAAAAACAATTATTATCCAATATAAAACAACCTAACATTTAGCGGTATCTATTCCAAATAAAAACATCGAAAAGATTTAAACTCCATTTATGTCACAAGGAAATTATAATAATCACTTTCCCAAAAGCATTATTACAGTTTCCGAATCTCTATTCTACGATTCAGTGCTCTGTGATGTTCTGTATCATTAGGCAATAATGGAGAAGAAGAACCTTCACCTGTTATCTCTAATCGTTGTGGTGCTATACCTTTTTGTATCAAGGCATCACGTACTGCTGCGGCGCGACGCTCCGACAATGACATATTATAATCCTCCTCTCCGATATTGTCGGTATGACCGATAACAAGTATTCTCATCTGAGGGTCTGATGACAAGAAACGGACTATAGCGTCTATCCCGGCCATAGAGGAAGTATCCGGCACGGCACTGTCGAACTCGAAATATATATTCTGCAATATGGCATTATTCCCTCTTGACAGAGCAGTTTTATATAAATTCTCTATTGTTGTATCTATGTCCACCGGTTCCGGGCGCAATACATCATCGAGTTCGAAAGCATAAATGTCATATCCTCCGTATCCTTCTTCTCGTCGAGAAGAAATAAATGCCTGTCGTGCATCGGCAGCCACCACCATATTAATCTCGTCGCCTGCTGTATTCAACGGATATCCCATGTTATGTGCCATGCCCCATTCTCCGAGACTGTCTCTTCTGCTCATAAAAATATCATACCCTCCCATTCCGACATGTCCGTCAGACGAGAAAAACAATGTATTACCGTCACTATGCAGAAACGGTGCCATTTCATTGCCATCGGTGTTGATGTTATTATTCAGTTTTTTCGGTGTACTCCATCTGCCATCATCCTGCAAGACAGTGACATAAATGTCAGATTTACCATTAACAGCACTACGCCTTACAAAATACAACTCTTTCCCGTCGTTACTCAAACAAGGTTGCGATTCCCAACCACTTGTATTCAAAGTTGCCACATTGACAGGCAAGCTCCATGCATCATCATTCCACTCTGACATATAAATATCACAACTGCCACGACCATCATGCCAACCACAACCTGAGAAATAAATGACATTTCTATCTTCATTCATACTGACACCTCCCATGTCGCCATTAGAAGCATAACAGGATAAAAAAGGCTCCGCCGGCAACCACACACCGTCAACACAACGAGATATATACAATGACTCCGCAACGACAGAGTCATTGACATGTCTGGTAAACAAAATATTGGAAGCATCAGATGTAAGATGGTTAACATATTCGTCAGCAGCGGTATTCACAAATTCGCCAATATTGACAGGTTCAAAATCGACAGGACAAGAAACAGCCTCTTTCCTGAAAGCCGCTGTCTCCAAGAGACTTACAGCTGTCTTGCGGGAACTCTCACTCTGACCGTCCAACGAAAGGAACCATTTTGATAACATTATCGTTTTTTCATAGAGCTCTTTTTTCAGATACAGACGGCACAATGACAGAGAGGTCCTCGGATAAGCAAGAGAATCAAGCGACAACAGGCGCTCATAACAAGAAACGGCGACACTGTCATTGTTTAGAGCAACAGACACCTCGGCTTTCAAAAGAATGGCATCAAGAAAAGTATCATCAAAAGACAAGGCTTTATCGACAGCAGACAAGGCAAGATCGAGACGTCCGTTATCATAATGTTCCACCGCCGTAGTGAAAGAACGGACCGCCTTTTTAGATTCAGTATGAAAAGATTGTGCAAATGCCGATAATGGCAACAACAGCAACAATATCAAGGAATACACATATATTTGTGAGCCTGAAGACTGATGCGCCATTTCGGATTTTGCATGACATATTCTGTTAGCCATGGCATTATGTTTTGCGAAACGCTCCACTCAGGTTGAAGGAACAGCCTGCAATTCTGCGAAACCACTCTCGCATTATCCTCAGCCCAAGTCAGGTCGTCTTCATTTTCTATTATGACTTTCAACTCATTAGCTTTCATGAGCACCTCATCCAAAGGAGGCATGTTACGTTTTGGAGAGAGACATATCCAGTCCCATGTGCCGGTAAGATGATGAGAACCAGAAGTCTCTATCATAGTCTTAACTCCGCAACGGTGAAGCTCATCAGTAAGATAATCAAGAGGATACAACAATGGTTCTCCACCTGTCACGACCACTGTTTTAGCAGGATATTTCAAAGCATTATTCACTATGGTATCAGCAGGTGTAGGAGGATACAAATCCGCATTCCACGACAATTTGGAGTCGCACCATCTGCAACCTACGTCACAGCCGCCTATACGTATGAAATATGCTGCACATCCCATATTAAATCCTTCACCCTGAAGGGTATAAAACTCCTCCATTAGAGGAAGTAATCTTCCATTGTCAAAACTGTCCATCATAACATAAACCTTGCCGATATCACTAATAACAATGAAAACACCGGCAATATTGCGAAAAAAAATCATCTTTTACGTTTTGCAGCCTGCAAGGTATTATACAGCAGCGACACTATTGTCATGGGGCCTACTCCACCCGGTACCGGGGTTATCTTGGATGCCACTTTATATACCTCATCGTAATCGACATCACCCTGTATGACATAACCCTTCTCTGCAGACTCGTCAGCAATACGATGAATGCCCACGTCAATGACGACAGCGCCTTCCTTCACCATATCAGCCTTGAGGAACAAAGGTTTACCAATAGCCACAATAATGATATCAGCCCGGCGTGTTATCTCGGCAAGATTCTTGGTCTTGCTATGACACAATGTCACTGTAGCGTCACCACCTTTACCTTTGCGGGAGAGCATGACACTCACCGGGGTACCGACAATATTGGAACGACCAAGCACGACCACATGTTTTCCTTCTGTCTCCACGCCACTGCGTTTCAACAACTCAACTATTCCGAAAGGAGTAGCCGGCAGGAAGCATGGCAGTCCGAGTTGCATAAGTCCTATATTATATGGAGTAAAGCCATCGACATCTTTTGATGGCATGATAGCCTGTGTCACCTTTGTCTCATCAATATGTTTAGGAAGAGGCAACTGCACTATATAACCATCTATTTCGTCATCTTTGTTTAGAAAATCCAATAAATCCAAGAGTTCTTTCTCTGAGGTCTTTTCCGGGAGACGATACACCGAAGATGTCATA
The DNA here is from genome assembly GCA_002633315.1 of Bacteroidales bacterium Phil6. Classification (GTDB taxonomy): domain Bacteria; phylum Bacteroidota; class Bacteroidia; order Bacteroidales; family F082; genus Limimorpha; species Limimorpha avicola. The sequence continues at coordinate 385,392 of NWBN01000031.1, read as the reverse complement.
CCAACGGAATGACATGCCTTCTCTTTGGATGCCACGTATGTCTTGCTTGCGCCATCTTCACCTACAATAACAGCAGCGAGATGAGGTGCTTCGATACCCTTGTCCAACATGGCAGCAACTTCTGCCGCTATTTCTTTTTTCATGGCATAGGCAATAGCCTTGCCATCTATTATCTTGTTATCAGCATTCATAATTCATTATTTTCTTTTTTTCATCTGAGACATAAGTTGCATCATCTTCTTGGAGCCGCCTGTCGTCATCATACGCATCATCTTGGATGTCTCATCAAACTGTTTTATCAGGCGATTGACTTCAACGATATCCGTACCGCTACCTTTAGCTATTCTGAGACGGCGGCTGCCGTTAAGTATTTTCGGGTTTTCACGTTCGGCAGGTGTCATAGAGCCAATAATAGCCTCAATACTTTTGAATGCATTATCATCAATATCCTCATCCTTGATTTTATTCATTCCCGGTATCATGGCAGCAAGGTCTTTGATACTGCCCATACGTTTTATCTGTTGTATCTGTTTAAGAAAGTCGTTGAAATTAAACTCATTCTTTGCAAGTTTCTTTTTGAGTTTGATAGCCTCTTCAGCATCGAACTGTTCCTGAGCACGTTCCACGAGAGATACTATATCGCCCATGCCGAGGATACGGTCTGCCATACGTTTGGGATAGAATACGTCGAGTGCTTCCATTTTCTCACCGAGACCCACGAATTTGATAGGTTTCTTTACGACGGAACGTATGGTAAGGGCAGCACCGCCACGAGTGTCGCCATCAAGTTTGGTAAGCACCACACCGTCATAATTGAGTCTGTCATGGAACGCCTTGGCAGTATTGACAGCATCCTGACCTGTCATGGAATCGACGACGAAGAGAGTCTCCTGCGGATTGACAGTCTTCTTTATATTTGCTATCTCGTTCATCATCTGTTCATCTACAGCAAGACGTCCGGCAGTATCAATGATGACAACGTTCTTATTATGATTCCTCGCATAATCTATGGCATTCTGAGCTATTCTCACCGGGTCTTTGCTGTCAGGTTCAGTATAGACCTCCACATCAACCTGTTCGCCCAACACTTTAAGCTGGTCTATGGCAGCAGGACGATAGACGTCGCCGGCGACAAGAAGCACTGTCTTAGATTTTTTCTGTTTGAGATAATTGGCAAGTTTAGCCGAAAATGTCGTCTTACCGGAACCTTGGAGACCGGCAATGAGAATGACAGCCGGATTGCCCTTCAAATTAATCTCCACATGGTCGCCTCCCATCAACTCTGCCAACTCGTCATGCACTATCTTCACCATCAACTGGCTCGGCGACACTGCTGTCAGTATTTTCTGTCCCAAAGCTTTCTCCTTGATAGTATCTGTCAAGTCTTTGGCGATTTTATAACTTACATCGGCATCCAACAGTGCCTTACGCACCTCTTTCAAGGTTTCCGCCACATTAATTTCGGTAATATATCCCTGACCTTTCAATACTTTGAACGAACGTTCAAGTTTCTCGCTTAATCCTTCAAACATAATAATTATTTTGCTGCAAATATACTTATTTTTCTTTTATCCTTACAATTTTTCAATAACTATTAAACAGGTTAAAATGATGCTGCATATAAGCCTTGCCATCAGAAATAATGCTATCGCTTATAGAATCGGCAATGGTATTTTTAATATAACCATAATTGTTAAGATATACGAATTCTCCTTCCGGAGTCTTCCATCCCACTCCGCCGGACAACTCAAAGAATGCAAACGGTTTATAACATACGTTAAACACATCTTTACTCCAATAAAACTCGTCATGAGGAAGACCAAGTTGTGCAAGCAATGTAGCCGGAATATCAGTATTCCCGACTATCTTGTCGTAAGTCTTACCCTTTAATGAGTCTATAAGAGGTTCACCATATAAAAGCATGGGCACCTTATGATGCTCAAAAGACTCCAGCCTGTTGTTTTTATAGGTAGAATGACTGTGGTCTGCGACAAAAACAAACAAAGTACTGTCGTACCATTCCTGTTTTTTAGCCTCATCAAGAAACATCTTCAGTGCTATATCAGTATAACGGGCAGAGTTGACATAAGGTTTCTCTATCTGCGGCCATGTCAATTCCTCAAAAATCTTGGGATAATCGTAAGGAGAATGAGTACTTACCGTAAAAACCGTACTGAAAAAGGGTCTCGGATGTTTGGAAAGTTCATGTACATACCAAGGCAACATGTCGGTATCGTGAATTCCGAGTTTTCCTCTCTTGAAATTCTCGTGAATATCCTTCGCCTCGACGATTTTATCAAATTTATTGTATCGCAGATAGGACAAAATATTTCCATAATACAACTCGCCGCCAAAATAAAAACTGGAATAATATCCTATCGAATCAAGATATTTTGTCAAAGATGGCAAGGCATGATATTTCTCTGGATGATTTGTTATCGTTGTCACCGGAAGACCGGGAAGACCTCCATAAATAGATGCTATTGCCTGTTGCGACCTGTTGGCACTTGCATAAAAGTTGGTAAACAACAGTCCTTCCGCTTCCATCTCTCTGAAATTAGGCGTTATTGAAGGGTCTCCGCCCAACGATTCTATCAAATCGGCAGACCAACTCTCCAAAAGTATTATGACAATATTGGGATTTTTGTATTTCAATATGGAAACGGTGGAATCGCACTCTACTGCATTAAGTGCATCCGTACGTTTTTTTGCCATGGCAGCATTCATATAGTCGAAGTGCGCATTATCATCCATCTTTTTGGTATTCAGTATATTCTCCACAATATTGTATGCCGGATTCACTGTCATCTCGTTTACCATCTTATACGAACAGAAATATCCCTTACTTGTGGAAATAGGTATAGCACCGAGTCCGCCTCTCATACCGATGAACATCATTCCCAACACAACTATGAATGTCAGCGGATAAGCTATCAAAGAACGAGGACGCTTGTCAGAAACATTTTTATGAGGTTCTATCCAACGTACATACCACCACGAGAACAGAAGAGTAAAACACGCCCATAAGGAAACAAGCCATACTATTTGCTGCGTTTTGGCGGTATTGACAACCTCGGCCGGATGCCTGAGATATACCAATGCCTTGTGTGACAACTTGGTACGCCATTCTCCGTATATCCCTATCTCTCCCATAACTATTAATATATATACGGCGACGACAAGATAGAAATAATAACGTAAAAATCTGAAAGACATATCTTTATTGATAGTGACACCTATCATCATGACGACAGCCGGCAGTAAAAGAAGATAACACGATGTCGCAATATCCAATGGCAACGCCCTCCAAAAACTTTCAAGAATCTTTACATACGGAATAGATTCTATTTTTACCAAATGCCAATAGTTCGCAAGAAACACAACTCTCATGAAAGCAAAGAGAAGAAGCAAGAATATCAGCATCTTAAAAAGTGTATAAACAACTTTTTTCATCACTAAAAATTTTTGCAAATATAAACTATTTTCAGACCTTGACAATAACAGCATAATTTTTGTATCTTTGCAATAAATTGTGAAAACGTGATGTGCCATGGCCAATCTCGAAAAAGTTTTTACAATGCTTCGACTTTTACTGTTTTCAAAATAAACATCATTGTAATGGTTAAAGACAATTTGTTGAAAATAAAAGAATCCGTCCCCGAAGCAGTGACACTTGTAGCTGTTTCCAAGACGAAACCGGCAAGTGACATTCAGGAGGCTTATAATGCCGGACAACGTCATTTCGGTGAAAACAAGGCTTTGGAGATGCGTGACAAACACGAACAACTGCCTGATGATATTATATGGCATTTCATAGGGCATCTTCAGACTAACAAAATCAAATATATAGCACCATTTGTATCTTTGATACACTCTGTTGACAGCCTCTATCTGCTTCAATGTATTGATAAAGAAGCAAAAAAAAATGACAGAGTGATAGATTGTCTCCTTCAATTTCATATTGCCATGGAAGAAACAAAATTCGGCTTGGACATTGCAGAAGCACGACAGATTCTTGATTCAGAAGAATACAAATTACTGAAGAATATCAAAATTTGTGGTGTGATGGGTATGGCAACACTGACTGATGACACACAAACCATCAGAAACGAATTTCATCATCTGAAAAATATTTTCGACAGCCTTAAAAAAGATTATTTCCCGGACAGCACGTCTTTCAATGAAATATCCATGGGTATGTCTCATGACTACAACATTGCAATCGAAGAAGGCGCCACTTTAATACGTGTCGGAAGCAGTATCTTCGGAGAAAGAAATTATTCAAAATGATGAATAATAATGAACAACTATGGAACCGTTACAATGGTGATTATTTAATTACTGTCAATTAACGTAATGTAATTATTAAAAACGAAATATTTTATTTTAAAAAATGGAAATTTCGTCTTTCCTTGCGTTCACTTCATTGTGTAACGAATGTAGAAACATAATAAACAATAATGTCTTATCTAATCGAAAACAGCATCGACTATATTTAGGATGATTATATTAAGAAAATCAAAACGATTATTTATTTTTCGTTTTAGGAAAAACAAAATAAATTAATGAAATCTATATAGTGAAGTACTTTTAACAAATAACATTTCGCTTCAATTTTACCTTTCAATATTTTTTTACAACCACATTTTTCCTTTTGTTTTTTCTACGTTTGGCAGAAAAAAATGCTATTATTAATGATATGACAAGGCAATAGGAGAGCCACAACAGTGTTGTTTTAATATATGACAAATGGTCTAATCGTTGTTTAACGATATCGGGGCTATCATGACGTGTAACAGGGTTGAGATACAGAGCTGTACCATCCACGAAATACAACACTGTACGCACGTATTGGTCTTCAGGTCTGATGTTGTATGATGCCTCATCAACATAATCGACTTCCTTGAGAATCTTGCCGCCTTGTCCTATAAATTGCACTTTAGCAAGCATTTTGGAAGCACCGACGGTAAACACGGTGTCAACAAGTTCTGCTTTTTTAAGATAAGGAAGATCTTTCTCCAATCTGTCTCTTTTGTCAGGTAATGATTCCTGCCAAATCTTTTTGAAATCCACCCCCACTGCATTGCCGGAAACAAGCGCCTCAAGAAGATCATCGGCATTATTTTCCTTAGTATTTATCATCGTAAAACGACATGCCACATCCCTTGAACTAAGCGAGTTGTGTGAATCATCATCTGCAATGAGATAAACAAGATGTCCGTTACTCAACGCCATATCCCAATGTTCAGGAGAGAGACAGTAACCGTTCAAAACTTCCATCAACTTGTAATTACTCAGATATTTCATATCTTCCACCTTGTAGCTGCCTTCCACAAAACTCGGATGTGCAACCACCACAAGACGGTTTTGTTCAGATAATCTGTTGATCATGTGTTGTTTCATGCTAAGATTCTGAAAAAAGAAATAATCTATATAACGCACCTTCTCAGCTCCGAGACACAACTGATGGATTTTAAAAACATTGTAACCATGTTCGTATGCAGGAATATAACCAGGTCTAAACTTCACATAGTCATTGATTTTCATATAATCGGATATGCCAATATGATCAAAACCGAACGCATTATACACGCTGTCGAGCACTTCATTGGGAGTATTACGTCCATCTGTAACACCGCCATATTGATCAGTGTGAGCATGGAAATTACACTGTTTCCAATATTCCGGATTCATGTCTTGATAAGGATTATGCAGATAATCACCTGAGAAAGGTTTAGGTTCACCATAATCATATATTGGAACAAAAACATTCATGACTATCAGCACTATCAATACACAAAGTACAGCATAAAGTACAGTTTTGAACAAAAATATTAAAAATCTCGAAAAAGGACCTCTTTTCTTGTCATTTATTCCCATAATAATATATTTGTTGCAAAAATACTACAAATAAACGAAAAATGCGTACAGAACATGGAAAAAATATAGATAACAGATTGAATTTTATTAAAACATAAAACCTGATAAAATCATATCATCAAACTCAAACAATTGATAACAATAGCTGTTGTCTTCAAAGTCATATACTTATACTCATAATCCTCATTAAAATTATGAATAACGATATTGTCAGATTCTAAAGAACTCTTATCTTAAAAGAATCCCTTGTATATCAAGTGAAAAATCTCAGGTTTTCAACCTTCAATTCTCATGGTTTGCATCTGTTTTTTCGTCGTTCCGAATTTCTTTCCATAAAGAGACCAATGTATATTGGCTGCCAAACAGAACATTTTTTTAGATAGTGGCATAGTAGCATTAAAAGTATTATAATGCTTGTCTGCGACAGACACTGCCAAATTGCGAATGGCTCGCACGGCTGCATATTTAAAAGGTGTTTTCAATATTGCCTCTCCGCTGCCCAACATAAGGACAGAACCCATCACATAACTGTTACGACGGCAGAACAGTTCTATCATCTGAACTGCCACTTTATTTTGTTCCGGTTCCAAAAAACCGCAATTTATCAAAACGGACACTGTCGGTTTATTTACCGGAGGATTATTTTCCAATGTTTTAAGAAAATCAAGGAAACCGACCGGTAAGGAATCTGCATATAAAGGAAAAACAAACAACACATCTGAAAAACCACTCATCCCGGCACATAACTCATTATGGTTTGTTTTCGTAATATTATGATAAACCGTTTCAATTTTACAAAAACGAGCAAAAATCTCGGCATATTGTTTTGAGTTCGAAATCGGGGCCCTCGGACTGCCGTTCAATATCATGATTTTTCCCATTTGTCCAATATTTGTTTTACTGTTTCATTTACCATAGACTCGACAACAAAAATAATATCATAACTTTCAAAGCACATATTATATGCATTACGTGCCACAAGACGACGAAAAATGTCGCATTCCTCCTCATCAACTGCACCATAAGCAACAATAACAGCCCTTTTAGGTACCACATCACGCTGAACATGATGCGTTTCATTACAATGGATTCGTATGAAAGCCTGCTGTACAGGAATAGCTCGCTCCAACATGGTCTTCATCACAGTATCATATCCACCGTATCTTATTCGGCTGACATATAGTACACTATCACTTTCAGCAATACAAGGATAAATCATCGTGGCATCATCTCGTATGACACATCTCCCCGGAGTCTTGACCCAGCATCCGAAACATCCTACACAATTTGATATCTTCATACTTGAAAGATCGAAATATGCCGACCTTTCTCCTAATTGTGTGGAAATTTCAAGAGGCTTATCACTCAAAATCAATTTCATAATCAATTAAAATTTATTAGATAAAACACCAAAGCAAATATTAATGTTTCCTATAACATCAAATTATCTTAGCAATGAGAAAATATCATTGATAAAACTCCATTACATCTATATTATTCAGTATATTATCATTTTTATTAACAGGATAATATGATGTAAAGATTTAGGCACGAGGCATTTATTCTTCCAATTCAAAGTGGCGGAATCCATTTTTTACGGCACTCTCCTGTGTCTCAACAAAATAAACACAATTTGTCGTATTGCACAATTCATCCGCTGCATTATAGATATTTACTTCTATTTCCACCATATTGCGACGTTGCATTATTAAACGGGCACGTAATGTAATATGGTCATCCGATATGTAAATAGGTTTACGATAACGAGCCTCCAATTTGGCAGTCACTCCTGTTGTCTGCAATTTACGAAATATCACCCATGAAGATATCTCATCAGCAAGAGCGGCCTGTATCCCACCATGCAGAACACCTATCCAACCTTGACTATCGAAAGTAGGTCTCCAAATCGATACAATATCGTCTCCATCTTCATAAAACTCCATTTTCAGTCCATGAGGATTATCCGGACTGCAACCGAAACAATTATAACCCGGGTGGTTCACCCATGAATTGTGTATCTTCTTCATATAACAACGTTTTATACGGCAAAAATACACTTTTACTTGTTTCTTGGCATTCATTATATATAAAAAAATCTCAATGACATTTATGTCACTGAGATTATACTAATATAAATCAAACATTGTCGAAAATATCGACAATATTGCCAAAATATCAATCTTGAAGATTAAACAACTGTTTTACAGTCTCATAGTTGCTAAAATCTGTATCTTGATAATCCATATAAACAGTAGCATCGATAAGAACTATTTTAAAAGTCAGATTAGAGCCATAAAGATAACATGGATTCTCATGTTGTTGCAAATCTGAATTAGTCCAGAATATAGATAATCCATAGTCATAATACGAAGTCTCCATCGTAGATGAATAGAGTGAAGAAGGATACAATGTCAACGGCAGTTGATGCCATGCCAATACTGACGGATTTGGATTCTCAAAATACACGAGAACCGCTCCATAATCAACCATATCCACATCTATTTCATTCCATGAGAGGTCCAAAACCCAACAAGAACCATTTGCATCATAAACCCAGTCGTTAGAACCCACCTCAACTGTTGAAGAGACGACATTGGCATTCCCTTCCGGACCGGCAAGACCAACAGGACCGGCAGGACCTACCACACACGAAGTCAATGCCAAAATCATTAGAAAAATACCTAAAAACATTTTAAAAGTCTTCATAATTCAATCTTTTTAACAATTTTACAAAAAAATATACAAATATCATGCCGTCAGACATATTCAATACGACAAAAACAGTACGAATTATCTTTGCAAAGATATATATTCTAAAAAAACAACAATCATTTTGTTGAATAAAAAAAGAAATAAACTCGAAATGCAAAACATTAGATAAAAACCAATATTTTTGCAACATGAAAAACAGCAGATATCTTGTGCATATTGGCAGTGTGGTTGCCATGATGATATGGGGCATGTCATATATATGGTCAACGCAGGTTTTCAAGTATTTAAATCCCTCGACGACAATATTCTTCCGATTGATAATATCAGTAATATTCATGACTGTGATATTATTATTGACAAAAAGACTTGAAAAAATAAAAAAGGAAGATCTGCCTTTGTTTTTTTTAGCAGCATTTTTAGAACCGTTTTTGTATTTCATTTTTGAAAGCTACGGTCTGCTGTATGCCTCTCCTATCATCAGTTCTACTTTTATAGCCACCATACCTCTGTTCACCCCTATTGCAGCAAGATTCTTCCTTAAAGAACATCTCTCCACACTGAACATCATGGGTTTTGTTTGCTCATTCATTGGTGTAGTCGTCATGTTGATAAACAAGAGTTTACAATTGACAGCATCACCTGTCGGCATAATTTTTCTTTTATTAGCTGTAATAGTCGCAGTGGCATACTCTATTTCTTTACGAAAACTGTCGTTGCTATATAATCCATTGACAGTAACGCTGACACAAAACATCATTGGGTGTATATATTTCATCCCCATGTTTGTCATCATGGAAAAAAACACTCCTTCAGACTTCACCGGAATAGGAACATACATAATTCCTCTACTATGCCTCGGGATGTTTTGCAGTTCCATAGCATATTGTCTTTGGACTTTTGCCTACAGAAAATTGGGTGCATCAAAAGCCAACGTATATTCCAATCTCATCCCTGTCTTCACCGCGATATTCAGCTATTTCATATTAAAAGAGAGTGTCACCACTGCCAAAATAACAGGCATATTGTTAGTGTTTACAGGATTGATATTGTCACAATCAAAAATAAAACGTCATGATAACGAGTAAAACAAATCCCCAAGTAAAGAATCTTGTTAAATTGCGTAATGCCAAAGAACGAAAGGAACAGAACAAGATTATAATAGAAGGATACCGGGAGATAAGTCGTGCCGTAACATGCGGTTTTCAAATCGACACCTTATATATATGTCCGGAAATAGCAGATAAAGGGAAAGACATACCATCTAAGAATGTGGAAGAAGTAAGTCTTGATGTCTTCGACAAGATAGCGTATCGTGAAGGAAGCGACGGGTTATTAGCATTAGCTGTACCAAAATATGCCGAACTCAACAGTTTCAAACCAGGGAAAGACCCACTTATAATAGTGTTGGAGACAGTAGAAAAGCCCGGCAACCTGGGTGCTGTAATGCGTACTGCCGATGCTGCCGGTGTAGATGCTGTCATCATAGCAGACCCTCGAACGGATATATTCAACCCCAATGCAATAAGGGCAAGCATTGGCTGTATCTTCAGTGTCCCATTATTTGCATGTACTTCAGAAGAATGTATCCAATGGCTCAGACAGAACAACATCAGAATATATTGTACATACCTAAAGGCTTCAATAGATTACTTAGAAGCTGATTTCAGAAAAGGTTCTGCCATTGTAATGGGGACAGAAGCTACAGGAATATCGGATATCTGGGTCCAAGAAGCTGACCAGAACATCATTATACCTATGAATGGCATTGCCGATTCCCTTAACGTATCTGTAACAACGGCAATAGTGACTTTTGAAGCAGTAAGACAAAGAAGAACACGATAAATGAACCAGAAACACATTAGATTTATACCTTAGGAAATAAGGAAACAAGCACTTTTTCTCTATCAAAGAAATCAAAACAACATCTTTTTAACTTCATATAATATTGATTAACAATATATTAAATTAATGACACAACAGGTATCACAAATTTTCATTGTAATATTGAAAAAAATGTCTAATTTTGCAGCACGAGTTTGAAAAACGTTATACTTTGGAAAACAGAGTCACCGAAATAAATGGAATACAGTTATATAATTGCTTTGTTGCCGGAGCACAAAAAATTCTCGACAACCAAGCCTTGTTAAACAAGATAAACGTATTCCCAGTAGCAGATGCCGACACAGGCAGCAACATGGCGTCAACGATGTTGAGCATTGTCAATAATGTAAATCCTCAAAACAGTGTAAAACAAACTGCAACTGCCATAGCAGATGCAGCACTCATCGGAGCAAGAGGCAATTCAGGAATTATTTTCGCACAATATCTCTATGGATTCAGCCAGGAGATTGGCGATGTTGTACATCTGACAGTAAAGAACTTTGCCGAATCGATGCAGAAAGCTGTAAAATATGCTTACGATGCCATAGCAAATCCTCAGGAAGGCACCATCATTTCCGTAATAAAAGACTGGGCTAACAGCATCTACAATATGAAGGATTCATGCGATGACTTCATAAACATACTGCTTAATGCATTCAGCATGGCATTGGAATCGTTGAAATCTACAGCACGATGGATCGCCACCAAAGCCAAGTCCATTGTGGATGCCGGAGCAAAAGGCTTCGTGGTGTTCCTCGAAGGTATGGTGGAATATTTTAAGAGCGGGCTGAAAACAATAACTATCAACAATTCAGATATTGTAGAAACTGAATGGCTCGACACTTTTGACCATCAAAACATCACATTCAGATATTGTACCGAGTCGCTGTTGTCGGGAGAAAACATGTCGAAAGAAGTCATTAGTGAGATGATAAAAGACTTGGGAGACAGCATGGTTGTAGCCGGCTCTACTACCAAGATGAGACTTCACATACATACCGACATGCCGTGGGTGGTAATGGAAAGAATACAAAAAGTCGGCAACATCATATACCAGAAAGTGGAAGATATGGTTATGCAAAACGACATAGTTGCCAACAAAAAAAGCAACATAGGCATACTGACAGACTCCACTTGTGACCTGCCGGAAGAACTTTTGTTGAAACACCATATTCAAGTAGTGCCTCTCAGCATACACTTCGGCAAAGAATGCTATTTGGACCATCTTACCATCAAATCCAAACCTTTTATCGAGAAGTTGTATTCATATCCAGAACTGCCTACTTCTGCACAGCCGAGTCTTAATGAATTCATAAACAAATACAACTATCTCACTTCCCATTACGACTCCGTGATAAGTTCACATATCATGGAATGTCTAAGCGGTACTATCAATGGAAGCCGTAAGGCAGCAGAAAAAGTCAGTGAGAAAACCGGAAAGAAAATCAGTGTTGTAGACACACACTCAGCATCCAGCAGTCTCGGTCTCATGCTTGTGAGAGCAGCAGAATGTATAGAACAGGGAATGCCGCATGATGAAGTGGTGGAAAAATTGAAAGAATGGACTCGAAACTCCAAGATGTGGGTTTGCTGCAACACAGTAAAATATGCTTTCAAATCAGGTCGTCTCAGTAATTTTAAGAGTTTCATAGTGAAATGTTTAGGCATAATGCCTACAATTACCATAAAACCTGACGGCAAGCCAACATTGTCAGACGTGTCATTCTCGAGTAGAAAATCACATGACAGAGTTATTGAATCGTTCAAAAAATTCGTTAAAGGCAATAAGATATGGAATTATGCCATCACACATGCCGACAACATGGAAGCAGTGTTGTATATTCAAGAACGTATAAAAGAAATTACAGGAAAATCAGCACTTTATATCACTGATGCCTCTCCCATGATTACAGGTAAAGTGGGTCCCAAGACAATTTCGATATCAGTTATTTTGGAATAATTTAACTTTTACATACGAAAAATCCTGCTTCAAAGCAGGATTTTTTATTTATCAATTCAGGTCTTATTTATCGACGAACAAGATAAAGGCAGTAGTTATCAATATCCCTGCATCATTCTTTATTGCAAAATAATAACCGTCTTCTTTCTGTTTTCTATAAACATGCAATATCTCGCCTTCTATACTCTCATTATGATAGGATACTTCTATCTCTGACATCTTCCAGGACTCCAGGTCGGCAACTCTAAAAGTATCCAAGAACATGGAACAGTAAACAGCATTATTAGTATGATGAGTTATGTCAATGTCACTGCTTCGTATCATTCTCGAATATATCAAATCATCCTCACTAAAGTCGTCTTTTATCCTTCTGAAAGGAGATGTCACCATCCTGTCCGATAACCATTCTATCTCATTATCTGAAGGGAAATGCGTTGTTTCAACCTTTCTCAGTTTTCTTGTACCGGCATCAATGATAACCCATTCAGATATTGCAGCAATCATCAGTTTACCGTCTTTTGTTATAGAGTAATTGCGTTCACAACGTATTCCAGTTGGTCTTGACGGCCATGTTTTAGCGGTTACCACGTCATACCATTGAGGTATATCATTAAAAATCATCTTAGTACGTGAAATAACCCATAAGGCATTGTCTTTAGCCTTCAAATTAGGGTCGTCAATGCCAAGCAAAGTGGCATGTTGTGCTGCTATGTCTTGTATCATCAGCATGGCAGCTTCCGGCTTCAACCTCAACAAAGAATCACAAATTCCCGATTGAATCTGAATATCACATGAAAAAGATTTCGGCAGTTTCTCTGTCATTTCATCATAATTTTAGTTACAAAAATACAAAATCATACAACACAATGAACTATTTTTCATAAAAAGAAGATTTATATAAAAAAGTAAATTCAAAGAAAATGTTAATTAGAACTATAATATTTCTAACTTTGCAGGATAAATGAAAGTCATGAAACACATTTTCATTGTGAATACCAAAGCCGGTAAAGTGTCATGTCTCGGTATGGTAAAAAAAATAATTGAAAGTTGTAACGGTATGGATGTAGATATCGTTACACCAAATTCTGCCAATGACTCCATAGCATATATCAGAAATTATCTTGATAATCATCATGAAGAAGTTAGATTTTATGCTTGCGGAGGAGACGGCACCATCAACAAGGTGGCTACAGGAATAATGGGATATGATAACGCAAGTATGAGCGTGCTTCCATACGGCAGCGGCAATGATTATATAAAATATTACGACAGCAAAGAGAATTTCAACAATATCGACAGACTGTTAAACGGGAAAGAATATCTTGTAGATATTATGAAAGTCAATGACAACTATGCCTTAAATGCTACACATTTCGGATTTGACAGCGTCGTTGCCAAAAAGATGAACGAGATAAGAAGAAAGAAAATCATTGGAGGAAACAACAGTTATCCCATAGCAATATTATACGGTTTTTTCAATGGCATGCACAACAGATGCAAAGTCATCGCCGACGGAGAACCGCTTAACGACAACGACTTGCTGCTATGCACCGTCACCAACGGCAAATATGTAGGAGGCTCATACAAATGCGCGCCACGCTCTCTCAACGATGACGGACTGTTAGAGGTATGTCTCGTAAAACCTCTTCCAAGACTGAAATTAATATGCATGATTGGCGATTATAAGAAAGGATTGCATCTCGACAAAGAAAAATATGAAAGGCATATAGTTTACAGAAGAGCCAAGACAGTAGAACTGTTGTCGGAAAATGAAATGACAGTATCCATAGACGGTGAAATATACAGCGATAACCACATCATTATTGAAAACTTAAAACAAAAGATAAGGTTTGTTGCTCCGCAATAGTATTTTTTTTACATTTGCAAAAAAAGAAATAAATCCACAATACTTTACAAACCACTGAATATTAACAATTTATAAAATATATGATAGCAAAAGAATTATTGAATCCGAAAAGCATCGTTGTTGTCGGTGCATCGAGTGATGTACACAAACCCGGAGGTCGTGTACTGATGAGTTTGAAAAAAAGCAACTTTAAAGGAGAGATCTACACTGTGAACCCCAAAGAGACTGAGGTACAAGGTATAAAATGTTACGCCAAAGTCGAAGAGCTTCCTCAAGTAGATTGTGCCATAATAGCAATAGCAGCCAAATACTGTCCTTCTACCGTTGACACTCTCGCACTTGAAAAAGGAACAAAAGGATTTATCATCATCTCAGCCGGATTTGGAGAAGAAAGTGCAGAAGGTGCTGAATATGAACGTCATATTGCCAACACAATCAACAGTGTAGGAGGCAGTTTGATAGGTCCCAACTGTACAGGTTTCCTGAACAGAAATTATTGCGGTGCTTTCGATGCTCCCATACCGCGTCTTGATCCTCATGGAGTAGATTTTATCACAGGCTCCGGTGCCACGGCAGTGTTCATCAAAGAATACGGCATTACCAATGGATTGACATTCAACAGTGTATGGGCAGTTGGCAATTCTGCTCAAATAGGAATAGAAGACGTTTTGGAACATCTCGACGAGACTTTCGACCCTGAGACGAGTTCAAGAGTCATCATGTTATACATGGAAAAGATAGGCAATCCACAAAAACTGTTGAAACACTCACGTTCACTTATACACAAGGGGTGTCGCATAGCAGCCATCAAGTCCGGTTGTTCTGCTGCAGGCAGCAGAGCAGCATCATCGCATACAGGAGCATTGGCGACTGACGATTCTGTAGTAGATGCACTGTTCCGCAAAGCGGGTATAGTACGCTGCCACAACCGTCAGGAACTCACTACGGTATGTGCCATATTCATGCACCCTGAAGTAAAAGGAAAAAACATGGCTGTCATAACACACGCAGGAGGACCTGCCGTCATGCTTACCGACGTGCTGTCGAACAACGGCATGGATGTGCCACATCTTGAAGGTCCCCAAGCCGATGCCTTGCTTGCCAAACTGTTCCCCGGCTCATCGGTAGGCAACCCTATCGACTTCCTTGCCACCGGAACAGCAGAACAACTCGGACATATCATAGACGCCTGCGAAAATGACTTCGACAACATTGACTGTATGTGCGTGATATTCGGCTCACCGGGATTGTTCCCCAACTGGGAGGTTTACGAGGTTCTTGACGAGAAAATGAAGACCTGCAAAAAGCCCATCTTCCCCATCCTGCCTTCTATCATCAACGTAAAAGACGAGATAGCCGATTTCATCAACAACAAACATAGAATCAACTTCCCGGAAGAGTGTGTATTCGGCAATGCATTATGTAAGATTTACAACACACCGAAACCACAACCTGAAGACATAGTGATGCCTGAGATTGACAAAGTGCGCGTACGCAAAGTCATAGACAGTTGCGAAAACGGATACATCGCACCCGACAAAATTTACGAACTCCTCGACGCTGCCGGCATAGCACAAAAACAGATACGTGTAGTTGACAAGAAACAGGCAGCTCTCGACTTTGCCAACGAAGTGGGTTATCCGCTTGTGATGAAAGTTGTTGGTCCGGTACACAAATCCGATGTAGGAGGTGTCACTCTCAATGTACGCGACATCGAGACCGTAGGCAAAGAGTTCGACCGCCTCATGGCGATAAAAGACACCTATGCAGTGGAGATGTACCCGATGCTCGACGGCACTGAGGTATATATTGGAGCCATTCGCAATGCAAAATTCGGACATCAGGTGTTCTTTGGCTTGGGTGGCATCTTCATAGAAGTGCTGAAAGACGTACAGAATGCTTTGGCTCCGATAAGCACTGAAGAGGCAAAAAGCATGATGAAAAACTTGCGCGGATATAAGATACTGCAAGGTGTTCGCGGACAGCAACCTGTAAATATCGACATCTATGCAGAACAGATTGCAAGAGTATCAGCCTTGGTGATGGCTGCACCAGAAATTGCAGAAATGGACCTCAACCCATTGCTCGGCAATCCGAAAAATGTAGTCGCCGTTGATGCAAGAATAAGAATAGAGAAATAATTCATTATACAACAAGGTGTGTAATTATGACAGTAATCTGTATTATTGCACACCTTTCTCATATTTAATAAAACACAAAGATGAAAAAGAACGATTATATCGCCATTATTGCAGTGTTGGCAGTAACAGGTATTTTTGCGTTTGCACCCGGTGCCTTGGAATGGTTCAACAAGATGACAAGAGAACACGGTATGATAATGAGTTTCTTTAAATTTGCCATCTTAGCCACATTCGGAGAAATGCTGGCACTGAGAATACGCAAAGGAGTGTATAATGAAAACGGTTTCGGAATACTGCCACGCATGTTGGTGTGGGGCTTTCTCGGCATGGGAATAGCAATGGCAATGACGATATTCAAAAGCGGCACCATAGCCTTTTTGAGTAACATAGGATTCAACAAGGCTGCTATTTGGTTTTCAGGCCCGCTGAGTCTTAACAAATTTTTCGTCGCTCTCTGCATCAGCGTTCTGATGAATACCATATTTGCTCCTATCTTCATGACATTGCACAAGATTACGGATATTCATATCATGGAGACCGGCGGCACTTTAAAAGGTTTCTTCTCCCATAAACTGAAAATACAGGAAACAATGGCAAGCAAGATAGACTGGAATATACAGTACGGCTTTGTGTTTAAGAAAACCATCCCCTTATTCTGGTATCCGGCTCATACCATAACCTTCCTGCTACCGGGAAACTATCAGGTGCTGTTTGCCGCTTTCTTGGGGGTCGTGTTGGGACTTATATTAAGCATCAAAAAGTAACAGCACAATCATTGATTGCCATTATTACTTCCTAAAAGACATTTTTCAGTTTTATACTAACACATTGGCTTTTACACACAAAAACCATCAGAAAATAACGATGTCGATTTACAATTATCTACGTTCGTTTAGAAAAAATCAACTTTCTCAACAAATTTTGTCGTTTATAATTTATTGTTTATCAATATATTATAGAAAATTTTTATTTTTTTGCAAAAAAAACGCATAAAACTCTTGACAAAAATAAAATTCAACGTATATTTGCAGTGTATTAGTTATCTATTACACCAATAAATTATAACAACATTAATATCAGCCATTATGATTAGTATCAACAACTTAGATTTCAATTATCAAAAAACGAAAGTATTCAAGGACCTCAATATCACCTTTGAAAAAGGAAAGATATACGGACTTCTTGGAGAAAACGGCGTAGGAAAGACCACCCTGTTAAAATTAATCTGCGGGTTGCAAAAGCCAACTAAAGGCAGTTGCATTGTTGACAATTTCATACCTTTTGACAGAAACCCCAACTTTTTAAACAACATATTTTTCATTCCGGATGAAATTGTCGGCTACAACGGTACATCTGAAAAATATTCTCGAAATTTAGGTTTGTTTTATCCAAACTACGATCATGAATATTTCATCAAGATATGTCATGATTTCGAGATAGATCCGACAAAAAACTATAAAACCATGTCGTTCGGACAACAGAAAAAAGCCATCATTGCGAGTGCCTTGGCATTAAAAACCGAATATCTGTTTCTCGACGAGCCAACCAACGGACTGGACATACCGTCCAAAGCCTCGCTAAGAAAGATTCTTGCCAACTACTGCAATGAAAAGACCACTCTGATTATCTCTACACATCAGGTAAAAGACGTTGAGAATCTGCTCGACAACATAATTATTCTTGACAATGAAGGAGTCATTCTTGCAGCAGACACTGTCAGCATAGCATCAAAACTGTTTTTCTCATACGATCAGGAAATGAGAAGCGATGCTTTATATTCAGAGATGTTGCCTGGAGGATATATCAATGTCATTCTAAATGACAATAATGAAGAAAGCAACATCAACATTGAAGCATTGTTCAACACAGCCCATAAAAACAAAGAGTTAATAAAAAACATATTCAACAACATATAAATCAAGATATTATGAATAGTACATTCAACATAAACAGATTTTGGCATCTTTTCAAAAAAGAAGGATTTGAAAATTTCAAACGGTTTGCCACTATGATTTACCTGTTATGGGTTATCCCCATTTTTACAGTATTAGTTAATAAAATATTTCGGCCTGGATATATCACAATCTCTGACAGCAGACTGATGACCATTTTGTTTTTCACATCATTACTCATGGTGTTGACACCTTCAAGACTGTATGCAAATTACAACAACAATAAAACAGGAATATACAGAGCTTTGTTACCGGCCTCCAATTTAGAGAAATTTTTAAGCATGTTATCATATTGCATTATCATCACTCCTTTGTTATATTTTGCCGGCGCAATTATAATCGACTCAATACTCACCATCATACCCGGTACCGATTACAAAAATTTCCTGTTTTCAACTTCAATAAATCTCAATTATCCTAAACTGTTTGAATCACGAATGGATTTATCCATTATTATATTACTTATCACTTCATCAATAATGCAAATAGGCATCTTCTCATTCTTTAACATGGTATTCAAAAAACATAAATTCAGCAAGACTTTGTTATTAGTCTTTGCTATAACATTATTATTATTTATAACAGGAACGAAATTCGACGAAGGCTGTAATTTGACACATGATGAAGCATATCATATCATGTTCAAAGTTATGATAACACTAATAATAATCACGTCCCTGATAGCCATCGCTACATTTTACGGTACATATTATAAAATACGCAATCAAAAATATTAAAAATGGAATTCAATCAACACAAGCCTATATATCTGCAAATTTGCGACCGTATCAACGAATTGATTTTAAGCGATGCATTAAAAGCTGAAGAAAGGATACAATCGGTACGCGAGTTGGGTATAGAACTTGGTGTCAACCCCAATACAGTTGTAAGGTCTTACGAATATTTGCAGAATAAAGGGATAATATTCAACAAGAGAGGCATTGGATATTTTATCTCTAAAGATGCTAAGGAACTGATTCTCAAAGAACAGAAGAAAGAGTTCATCGAAAATGAAATTCCCATGTTATTCAAGAAAATGAAGTTGTACAACATGGACATAGATGACATTGTCAATATTTACAGAAAAGAGTAAAAGCAAATAGCAAAGTAATTTTCAACTACCTTAACAGTAAGAATCATTTTTCAAATGACGTAATGCCGCGGGCAGCATAATGTTGTCCGTGGCTTGCATGTTATATGTCTGTCATAATATGCGACAAAATGTCAAAATATAAAAATGGAACGATTCTTGAAGATATAAAGAAAAAACCAATTATAATGACAGTAAAAAGAAAAATCATACCAATGGAAGATTTCTTCAGAAATGTTGAAATCACTGATTATCAGATATCTCCCAACGGAAAATATTTCTCATATCTTGCACCATGGGAGAAAAGGCTAAACATTTACATTCAATCCGTTACCGGCGGAGAGCCAAGAAGATTGACTTCCGAGACAGAGCGCAGCATCGAAGGTTATTGCTGGGCTAATGACAACACCATAGTTTTCTTGAAAGACAAAGGTGGCGACGAGAACTATCAAATGTTCGGCATAGATACTGCCACATGTGAAATAAAAGAATACTGTGCTGTCGATAATGTTCGCGCCATGATACTCGACACTCTCGACAATGACGAAGACAATATCATTATTGCTACCAACGAGAATAATCCCCAGGTGTTCGATCCTTACAGACTTAATGTCAAGACTGGAGAACGTACTTTATTATACGAAAATCCCGGCAACATACAGGACTGGGGTTTTGACCACGACGGAAAATTGCGTGTAGGCTATGCCATTGAAGATGGCGTCAACACCGTTATATTGTACCGTGACAACGAAGAAGAGGATTTCCGCGAGGTCCTGAAAACCAATTTCCGTGAAGAATTGTCATTTGCAGAGTTTACGCCCGACAACAAACTCGTTTATGCACTAACCAACATCGGACGTGACAAAACGGCATTGGTCCTGATGAATCCAAACACCTGCGAAGAAATAGAAGTGTTGTATGAAAATCCCACATACGACATCGACAATGTCAGCTATTCCAACAAAAGAAAAAAACTGACAGCTGTTTCATGTGTCGGACACAAAGGCAGGATACGTCATTTCTTTGACAAAGACACAGAAAATATGTTTCACAACATAGAAAAACATCTTCCGGGGTTCAACGTAGGCATCACATGCAGCAACAAAAACGAAGACAAAATGATTGTCATTGCCTACAACGACCGCAACAGCGGGAAATATTACTTTTATGATGTGGCAGAAGACAACATAAAACAGATAGGAGAACTGAAGCCATGGCTTAAAGAAGATGAAATGGCAAGCATGATACCGATACGTTATGAGGCACGTGACGGACTTTCGATTGAAGGTTATCTCACGCTGCCGACAGGTTATGACATCGACACTGCCAAAGGTCTGTCGTTAGTCGTCAACCCTCACGGAGGACCATGGCATCGTGACATTTGGGGATTCAACTCGGAGGTACAGTTTCTTGCCAACAGAGGTTATGCAGTGTTGCAGATGAATTTCAGAGGTTCGACAGGCTATGGCAGATCATTCAAGGAAAAATCATACAAACAATGGGGACGTGCCATGCAGGACGATATCACAGACGGAGTAAATTATCTGATAGACAAAGGTATCGTCAACAAAGACAAAATAGCCATTTATGGTGCAAGTTATGGAGGATATGCCACATTGTCAGGTATCACCAAGACACCTGATTTGTATGCATGTGCCATAGATTATGTAGGCGTTTCCAACCTTTTCACTTTCATGAAGACTATCCCTCCGTATTGGGAGCCATTGTTGGAAATGATGTACGAAATGGTCGGAGACCCGGAAAAGGACAAAGAGATAATGAAAGAATGTTCTCCGGTTTACAATGTTGACAAAATAAAGACACCTCTATTCATAGCCCAAGGTGCCAACGACCCGAGAGTAAACAAGGCAGAATCGGACCAAATGGTTGAAGCCCTGCGTGAAAACGGTGTCAACGTCGATTATATGGTAAAATATGATGAAGGACACGGATTCCACAACGAAGAAAACAGGTTCGACTTTTATCGTGCCATGGAACGTTTTTTAGAAAAATATATTTGAACATAAAAAGACAAGTCGTCGAACTTGACGACTTGTCTTTCATTAACCTAAAAACATAATAATTCAATCTTAAAATGGCATCGTAATTGTACGTTAAAGGAGGACTTGTCAACAATTACGTCGGCAAAGTTACAATCTTTACCCCACCCTTGTCAATCGCCGAAATACGGTATTATTTCTTTAGAGAATAACAAAAACATAGGATAAAATGCCAAACCCATTATAGTAACAACAGTATCATTATCTTCAAAACTTCTTTATGAGCCATCTCTCAAAAAATTTATCATAAACCTGATAAACACCTTTATTTTGTGTCAACAAGTCTTTTTCCAACAACCCCTTGATGGCGGAACTGACAGAACTTGGAGATATAAGTCCGTATTTTTTTGCGAAGGAGCCTGAAGTAACATTTATTGCTTTTCCGGCTTTACTTATTGCCAACAAAACACGTTTTTGTTTATCAGGCAGTTGGTATAAAAGATCCTCGTATGTACCTGACGTAAAATCGACTATATAATCTATTGCCGGTTTCAACTGTCTTAATTTGCACTTTGCACCCGGTTTTGTCTGCATATAAAGAATATTCATAACTTTCTGCAAATAAAAAGTCACACCCTCAAATTCATCATAAAGATTTTCAACCACATCTGCATCAAGCGCTTTCCTGCCGTTCTTAAAATGCGACATACAAAAATCCAAATATCTCTGCTTATCGATTAAAGGCAAATCCATTATTGTAACGCTTTGATAGAATGGTCGTGCAGGAGAAGTAAAAATAGAACCCATCAAATGACGATGCGAACCGGAGAATACAAAATTGGCATTCCTACAATACTGCATGTATGTACGAATTATTGCTTCTATATTATTTTCAGGATATTTCAACACCTGCTGAAATTCGTCAATAATCACTATACAACGTTTGTCGGCATTTTGTATATATCCGAATATCTCTTCAAGAGTGGTCTGCGGAGTATTTAATTCCCCCAAAGATACCATCCATGAAGGAGTTCCGGAATTGTCATAAGAAATACCCGTTTTTAATGACGATAACATATTAACAAATTTACTCCATACCCTTTTACCTCTTGGTTTCAATTCTTCCAATATCACTTTCCCGAAAGTGTTGACAAAATCAGAAAGAGAACGAGTAGAATAAATATCGACAATAAAAGTGTAGTATTTATCTTTTATTTCCGGTTGTTCTATACAATGTCTAAGCAAATCTGTTTTTCCCACACGACGAGAAGAGATCAGAGCAATATTGTTGCCATTAGTCAACAAAGAAACCATGTCGCATGTTTCTTTTTCTCTGTCACAGAAATACTCAGGTCCTACATAACCTGTCGTCACAAAAGGATTTATCATTGTTTTACTTTTTTGCAAAGATACAAATTATCATAAAATGATAATCATAAAATGATAATTTTTTACAAAAAATTAAATATTCTATATTTTTCCTTTATAAGTATGTTACTTTTAATTAAAAAATTTACATGTGATAATTATATAATCAGAATCAATTAGTTTTTTTAAAAACAACTTCAAAAAGACAAGTCATCGATTGACGACTTGTCTTTCATTAACCTAAAAACATAATAATTCAATCTTAAAATGGCATCGTAATTGTACGTTAAAGGAGGATTTATCAACAATTACTTTGGTAAAAATACAATTTTTACCCCACCATTGTCAATCGCCGAAATACGGTATTATTTCTTTAGAGAATAACAAAAACATGGTATTTACTGCATAAATCCAACAAAATTGAGATATTCATAATCTAAATATATATGCAAAAAAGTATCCGGCTTTTTCGGATACTTTCAACATATTTATTAAAAAAACTATAACCTTTTCAATAAAGATAACGATCACTCAACCGGCAGAGCCTTAAAGCCGTTACCCATAATCTCAGCACTTTCCACCACATTGACGAAAGCATTAGGATCTATCGCTCTGAGGTGAGATTTAAGTTTCACCAAGTCAGAACGGTCAAGAGTGACGTAAATCATCTTACGTTCCACGCCTTGATAAAGACCTTTACCGGAGAAGCAAGTACCGCCACGTTTTATATCCTGCAAAATATAGTTGCGAACCTCTTCGATCTTGTCAGTAACGATAAATGCCGTCTTATAACTTTTGACACCCTCAACCACAAGGTCAATGACTTTACTTTCTATGGCAATAAGCAAAATGGAATAGATTGGCAGGCGCAGTTGTCCGAAAGCTATAAAAGATGTCAAAGTAATACAAGAGTCAACAATAAGTACGAGAGTACCGAGAGATATCTTGGTATATTTATGAATAATCATGGAAATGATATCGCTTCCGCCGGAAGTAGCGCCTGATTTAAATATCATGCCTATGGCAAGACCATAGATGCCGCCTGCCACAAGAGTATTGAGGAAGTAATCCGGCACAAAGAAGTTCTCGCTATGAGGCACCTGCACCAAAGTATTTTTAAAGTTAGCCTCCAACTCTGCTGCATTAGTAAACAAACCATTATGAATCAAAGGCATATATCCCCAATAAGTCTCTATCACCCATGTAAAGGCGAAGATAAGGATTGTGGATATGACCGTTTTTATACCGAACCGGGGACCTAATATCCAAGTACCGACAAGAAGGAGCGGAACATCCATACAAAGGGCATAAAGACTTATCTTCCATGGCCAAACAGTATTCAAGACATTCGCCAATCCGTATGTTCCACCCGGTGCCAGGAGATATGGATTCACGAATTTGACATCTCCGAGTGCAAAGAGAAGACTGCCAAAAATCAACAACAAATACGCTCCAAATTGCTGTTTAAGATCATTCCTTTTCATAAAAATAACAATAAAATCAATATGTTTTACTCCAAAATTTGAAAGCGCAAAAGTAGTATATTTTTTAATATCTACAACATTAATTCAAATAAAAAAGCCTCACATCAGAAAGACATGAGGCTATAACGGTAATTATCAAACTTTTACTCCCACTCTATTGTCGCCGGAGGTTTGGAACTGATGTCATAACACACGCGGTTGACACCTTTCACCTTATTAATAATGTCATTGGACACTTTAGCGAGGAAGTCATACGGCAGATGCACCCAATCGGCTGTCATGCCGTCAGTAGAAATGACAGCGCGCAATGCTATGGTATATTCGTAACTGCGTTCATCGCCCATGACGCCTACACTTTTTACCGGCAGCAACATAGTCCCAGCCTGCCATATACTGTCGTAAAGGTTGTCAGCCACCTCGTCAGGATAGGAAGCACTTGGCAATTCGCATTTCCAATCGCGCAATCCTTTAATAAAGATGTCGTCGGCATCACGCAAGATACGCAATTTCTCTTCCGTCACCTCGCCGAGGATACGTATGCCGAGACTCGGACCGGGGAAAGGATGACGCCCCACCAACTCTCTCTTGATATTCAATGCTCTGCCGACTCTTCGAACCTCATCTTTAAACAATGAACGCAAAGGCTCCACTATCTTAAGATTCATTTTCTCAGGAAGCCCACCTACATTATGATGAGACTTTATCTTACAACTCGGTCCATTGACGCTGACACTTTCTATCACATCAGGATAGATAGTACCCTGAGCGAGCCACCCGGCACCCTTTATCTTCTTGGCTTCCGTCTCGAAGACATCGATAAATGTCGTTCCAATAGCCTTGCGTTTTGCCTCCGGGTCGGTGACACCTCTGAGTTTCTCAAGAAACAACGCTCCTGAATCAACACCAATAACATTAAGTCCCAAATCCTTATACGAATCGAGGACATCTTCGAACTCATTTTTACGCAGCAGTCCGTTATCGACAAAGATGCAGGTAAGATTACTTCCTATTGCCTTATTGAGCAAAACTGCAGCTACAGTACTGTCCACACCACCGGAAAGACCGAGGATCACTTTGTCATCACCCAATTTGGCACGCAATGAAGCCACTGTACTATCAATAAAAGAATCCGGTGTCCAATTGCCATGACAACCGCAAATTTTCATGGCAAAATTCTCGAGCATCTTATGTCCTTCTTTCGTATGGAACACCTCAGGATGAAACTGTACCGCATACGTCTCTTCTCCATCAATCTTATATGCAGCATTCTTTACATCTTCCGTACTTGCCACCACAAATGCTTTTTCCGGTAACACTGCTATTGTATCGCCATGAGACATCCAGACCTGACTTGTTTTAGAGACACCATTAAACAACAGGCACTGGTTATCTGTGATTGTCAGCATTGCACGGCCATATTCTCTTGCAAGGGAAGCATCCACCTCACCACCGTAATGACAGGCAATAAACTGAGCACCATAACATATCCCTAACAGAGGCAATTTGCCCTTTATTCCGGTAATATCGACAAAAGGAGCATTTTTGTCGCGTACCGACGAAGGGCTGCCGCTCAATATAACACCTTTTATGTCCGATGTTATTTCCGGAATCTTGTTGTAAGGATGTATCTCACAATAAACATTAAGCTCACGAAGACGACGGCCTATCAGCTGAGTCACCTGTGAACCGAAATCCAATATCAATATAGTTTCCTGCATAATATTCATTTTTAGAGTGCAAATTTAAAAAAAATCAACCAAAATTCATGAATGCTGCAAGAAATTATATAAATTTGCAAAAAAGAAACAAAGATGGCAAACTCAAAGACAAATACCGTCAGTTACGCAAAAAAGAAACCCTCAGGCAAGGGCAAGAAAAAGAAGAAAAAAGTCAAACTTACTACCTTTGGCAAGATATTATTTACCTTAATAATCTTAGGCATTATCTTTTTTCTTGTATGGGGAACTTATAAATTATTAAACAAGAAAAACAAAACGGACAATAATACTGAAGTAACGGAAATCGTAAAAAACGATATTTCCGCTTCAGTAAAAGATATAAAGAAAGAAGAAAAAAAAGCTGAGGAAATTGATAATAGAGACAATAAAACAAAAGAAGAAAAAAAGAAAGAGCCTGAAAAAACAACAAATGACAAGGACACGTCAAAAACGGAAAAACCTGTAGCCGAACACGTCAACGACAAGACAAATATAAAAGCCAGCATTAACGGTTATTGGCTAAGCACTTCAGAAGGAGCTGTACTAACAATGAACGATGACTCCTATAGTATAGACTTTGCCGGCATCGATGCATCAAATCCAATTGCTGGAACATATAAATTACAAGACAAAAAAATCATTTTCTCCACTGACACAGGTTCATGCAAAGGAGAAATAGGTATTTACCGCATCATTCTTGACAAACATGATATCAAGTTCATTTGTGAAGATGACAACTGTTTAAAAAGAAAAGCCACTCTCACTACAGAATGGGAATGGCTCAACGAATGAAATATTTTCAAAATTTATTTAGACATTTCGGCAATAGCTTTGCCTTTTCTTGTTATGATAACGGATTTTACCGCAATAAATAGTATTATTATCGCTGTAATGCCTATAGTAAGACAAATGATTACCCTTTCATTGCCATAAAGAATTCCTCCTCCAATGGCAAGTAACAGCAGTGAGACCAAGACATTGAGTTCTCTTACCATACGTGAGATCATGGTATATTGAACAAAACTTGCCTCTTCGTAAATGACAACAGGAACATTTATCAATACCAATGAATATGCAGAAAAACCGAGAAGAAGAGCAACAAAAGTCTCCATAATCAGCATTATCAAAACTCCGGTTTTCATTTCCTTATCTATGACAATGTCAGCAGGCAACCAATTTTCTTTGGTAAAATAAAGAACATAAGAAGCCATCAATATAAACACCACAAATATTTCCAAAACTCTGTCATAAGGTCTTACAGGTAATTCTCCTAATTTAGGACAATTCTTATCTTTGTACAACATAATATAATTATTTTAGTCTTTTATTTTTCTTCAAAGCCTCAGAAATAATCCATTGAAGTTGTCCGTTTACCGATCGGAACTCGTCAGCAGCCCATTTCTCGACAGCCTCCATCGTTTTGGCATCAAGACGAAGAACAAAATTTTTAGTTGTATTATCTTTTGCCATAACTAAATCAACACATCTTTGACTGTTTCACTATAATACGATTCATTACAAATGACAGACATACCGACAAATAACAAGTTGACGATTTTTTCATCATCGTCAATTATACAATGTACCGGTATTGACTACAGGCTGGGCAGCGTCGTCAGCGCATAATACGACGAGTAAATTACTCACCATGGAAGCCTTTTTGTCGTTATCCAAATCCACAATCTCTTCTTCGCTGAGACGGTCGAGAGCCATCTTCACCATAGACACGGCACCTTCGACTATTTTCTCTCTTGCAGCGATAATGGCGGCTGCCTGTTGACGACGTAACATGACAGCGGCTATCTCCGGAGAATATGCAAGATAATTGATACGAGCTTCTATCACTTCAAGACCCGACATGGCGAGACGGTCGTTAAGTTTCTGAAGAAGAATGACATTTATCTCTTCACCTCCTGAGCGCAATGTCAGTTCTCCCGACTGCGAGTCGTCATTATCATCATAAGAATACAAGCCGGCCACTTCGCGTAAGGCTGCATCACTCTGTACCTTGACAAAACTCTCAAAGGCACGCATCCTGTTAGACACCGTTACACTTACCGAAGCTCCACCACTTGCCATGGTCTGAGAATCTATTTCAAACATCGCCTTGTAAGTATCCTTCAACTTCCACACCAAAATCTGACCTATCATAATCGGATTACCGGTCTTGTCATTGACTTTTATAGGTTCCACATTGAGATTCCTCGCTCTCATCGACACTCTTTTGGATGAATACAAAAAACACACCCAGTAAAAACCTACTTTCGTAAGAGTACCGCGATATTTTCCAAAAAACAACATCACCATGCCTTCATTGGGTTCCAACATCCTGAAACCGAAACAAAACACCAAGGCAAAAAAAATACACAAGGAACATACCACAATTACCAATGTCGTTTGCACAGTAACTGCAAAATAAATCGACAATCCGATAACAGCCAACAGTAAGAAAATCATTAAAAAGCCATTGACCAACAATCCTTTAAATTCATACTCTTTTTCTTTCATAATAAAAAATATTTTTAAGATTTATGATACTATTTTGATATTATTTTGACACCACAAAGATAGCACTATTTTTATTAATGTCAAGAGATTTTTCGTTTTTTTCAAAAATAACAGAGCAAAAGAAACAAAACAGCAATCATGTTTTGAGACTTGTTTTCAAACAAATCAAACAAAGCAGATGTAAATCAAAGGAATAACATCTCACAAACACATTAAGAACATCAGACAATAATGCCGTATTTCCAAAGTTGGCATAGGCCGGAATAAATTAATGACAACAGTTTACATAATTCATCAACCTTAATAATAATTATCTTACTTTTCTCATCCGGAACTTCAAGGGAGACACACCTGTCTTGCGCAAGAAGAATTTCCCGAAAACCGATTGGTCTGAAAAGCCGAGAACATCAGCAATTTCCTTGACATCCAAGTTAGTACATTCCAACATTTTTCTAGCATCTGCGCAAAGCAACTCCGAAATATGAAAACATACGGTACGATTTGTTATACTTTTGACGATACGCGACAAATATGTCGTAGAAACATTTAAATTCTCGGCATAAAAACGTATATCATGATGTTCTCTATAATTATGCATCAATAATTTTTTAAATTTACGGAACAATTCAGTAGAACGTTTTATGCAGACAGATGTATTACGGTTTTTATGATAAAGAAAGTCTGCTATCTGCAACAACATAAAACTACACAAATGACGTATGGCACCATCAGGATATAGATGCATTTTACCAATTTGTTCAGAAAACAGATTAAAAGTTTTCCGCAAACAAATAATCTGAAAATCTTCCAAAAAGAAAACAGGCACCTGATAATTACCTGTATATTGAGAGATCTGATTGTAAACGAGTTCACCTACAGACAATGTGTCAAAATAATCCGGTTCAACATAAAGGATTATCAACGAGAAATCGCAACTCATATCTGACAAAACAACATGAATACTTGGTGTAAGAACGATAAAACTGTTCCTCGACACATTATAATTACGGTTGGCATCAGATAACACAGCTGTTCCGTTTGTAACGAGAATAAAGAAGAAGCCTTCTGCAAATTCGATACGTTCATAAGCAGACAAGACATTGTCATTTATAAGATTATACGGGACATTCAGTGTTTGATCATGCTTATCAATAACATTGTTAATAATAACACTTTTCATTCATATATATTTTTTGCAAAAATAAGAATTGTTTCGTTTTAAACCAAAATCAGTTGTTCTTTCATTAGTACTAAATAAAAAAATATTTTGATTTTTGTCAAGTTTTAGACATGAATAACGAATATGAACAAATATACGTCAAGAAGATATTTATTGTTTATCATTTCTCTTTTCATAAATGCATTTGGAATTGCATTTATCACCAAAGCCATGTTAGGGACTTCACCCATTACGAGTGTTACATACGTCCTAAGCATGTTCACTCCATACAGTATGGGAATCTGGACAATTATCATAAACATTTTGTTTGTAGTATTGGAATTATTTCTGATGACGCGTAAGGAATTGAAATCAGACATGCGGATGTATTTACTTCAAATTCCTATTTCCTGTTGTTTTGGAGTATTCATTGACTGTTCCATGTACATGCTTTCATGGCTTAATCCTGTAAATTATTTATGTCAGATTGCAGTATTGCTTCTTGGGTGCATCATATTGGCACTCGGTATTTCTTTGGAAGTGAAAGCAAATGCAGCCATGATGTCAGGAGAATACTTTGTAAACGTCATTACACGCAGATTTCACAAAGAATTCGGTTATGTAAAATTAGGATTTGACATTACACTACTTGTCATTGCCTGTATTTTATCACTTGTTTTCATGTCAGGAATTCATGGTGTACGTGAAGGAACAGTAGCGGCAGCTCTATTAGTCGGACCCATTGTACATTTTGTCAGTCCTTATTATCGTATTTTTGATAAATGGATAATAAACTCTGAGATAGAGGGAGACAAGTCGTCAAGAAACAATAAGAACCACATCATCACAATAGCAAGAGAATATGGCAGTGGAGGTCATTTGTTAGGTGAGATGTTGTCCAAGCAATTAGGAATCAGACTTTACGACAAAGAATTCATCGAGATGGCGGCTTTGCGTTGCGGTATAGATAAAGAATATATCGTAAAAAACGAACAGTCGATTCCATCATATTGGTTAAAATGTATTCTTTCCAAAAACAGCGAACGACCTATAGAATCGAGTTTATCATACGATGACGTACTGTTTTTATCTGAGAATAAAATAATACAAGAACTCGCCGAGAAAGAATCCTGCATTATTGTAGGCAGATGTGCAGACTTCGTATTGAAAGAATATCCCAACGTATTGAAAATATTTTGTTATTGCGACATTGAGAGTTCCATTGAACGATGCATAAACCAATATGGTCTTGAAAAAAATAAAGTTGAAACGGAAATAAAACGGATTAACCGCAACCGCATCCACCATTATGAATATTATACCGGAGAGAAATGGGGAGAACCACATAGATATGACCTGATGTTGAATACAGGAAAAATAGATATCAATTCAGCCTGCCAGATTGTCAAGACAGTTTACTGTAAAATGCAAAACAAATCACATCATCATTAAACACAGTCAAGACATCTCAGGATATTTCCGAGATATAAGACAGCATATCATGCCATCAAATATAAAATATTAAAAAAACATTCAAACAGTTTTCGTCAAATCCTATTCATATTCTTCAAAGTACAAACAACAGTCTTGATAATTGAGAAATAATTATTTAACGAGAAGAGACGAATTACAGAATTTCGAGATTGACAGTAAATTCATAAACCGTCAAATATAAGTTGTCTGAAAAATTGACAATATCAATCAATTTATTATAATGATTAATACTCAGGATAACTAAAATATCATTTCATCATTGACAAATAACACTCGACTCTATCGAAAGCTATTTTAAACCATTCGGTAAATAGTTCGGGATGATATTTCAAATCATGCCTAACTTCATCCATTGAAGAATATCGCCAAGACTCCACCTCTTTTTTATTAATTACAGGTATCTGATTAGTACGACCGATAAAGACATGGTCGAGTTCATGTTCCACAAGGCCCAGTCCCACATTTGCTTTATATATAAAACTGAATTTATCCTCCACGTCGCATTGCAGCCCCATCTCTTCCATCATACGACGTTGAGCAGCAGCGAGATATGACTCTCCATCGCGTGGATGACTACAAC
Source organism: Bacteroidales bacterium Phil6 (assembly GCA_002633315.1). Lineage (GTDB taxonomy): Bacteria > Bacteroidota > Bacteroidia > Bacteroidales > F082 > Limimorpha > Limimorpha avicola. The sequence continues at coordinate 353,598 of NWBN01000031.1, read as the reverse complement.
ATGTATTAGTCCACAGTCCGGGAGAATGATATTTTGACAATGCTCTTTGCTGGAGGAGCATCTCATTATTATCATTAAAGACAAATACCGAGAAAGCGCGATGAAGCACACCTTGCTGGTGAGCCTGCATTTTCTCCATCAGCCCGATTTGGTTGTCGTCATTATCTATCAAAACCACGAACTCATCCATAAACAGCATATCAGTTATACGTTAAAACGAATATTGAGTATATCGCCATCCCGAACGATATAATTTTTACCTTCGACGCGGAACTTGCCTGCCTCTTTCACAGCCTGTTCAGAGCCTAATTGCAGGAAATCATCGACAGACATCACTTCAGCACGAATAAATCCGCGTTGCAAGTCGGAATGTATGACGCCGGCAGCTACAGGAGCAGTATCGCCACAATGAATGGTCCAGGCGCGTGTCTCATCAGGACCTGTAGTAAAGAAAGATTGCAGTTTAAGAGTTTTATAAGCGAGGCGCACGAGTTTATTGACGCCAGGTTCTGTCAAGCCGGCATCTTCCATAAACAAAGCCCTGTCGTCATCATCGAGTTCAGCTATCTCCGACTCCAATTTCCCGGCTATTATCAGCATATCCTCGTCATTGAGAGCTGCTTTGACAGCATCGGAATACTTGTTGCCGGTGAGAGCCGAAGCATCATCGACATTACAGACATACATGATAGGTTTTGCGGTAAGCAGTTGAATATCTTGTATATATATCTTATCTTCGTCAGTCACGGGAGCATTACGGGCATTTTGCATATTTTCCAATGTCTCTTTATACACAGAAAGCACCTCAAAAGCCCTTTTATTATCCTTCTCGCCATTTTTAAGCAACTTTTCTATTCTTTGCAGTTTACGAGTGACGAGGTCGAGGTCACGAACCTGCAATTCCAGATCCACGAGTTCCATGTCGCGGACAGGGTCTATATTACCCTCACTATGAGGAATATTGACATCATCGAAACAGCGGAGCACATGGATAAGAGCATCGACAGTCTGCACTTCGGCAAGCAATTTATTGCCCACGCCCTGTCCGCCCTTACTCAAACCCGGCAAATCGACAATCTCGACCGTAGCCGGCACTATACGGCGTGAATGTGAGATATTGTCAATAAGTTTAAGACGTTTATCAACGACCTCACACATACCAATATTAGACTTGACAGCAAATCCAACTTCCGCCTTAGTATTTGATATACAATTAAATATAGTTGTCTTGCCTGTATTTGTCAATCCTATTATTCCACAATTAAGAGCCATAAGTTAAATTTTCTGCAAATTTAATCATTTCTATAAGACAATCAAAAAAAACATAAATAAGAAAAAGAGGATGTATAATACAACACATCCTCTCTCATGATCTGTATCACTATATAATTTTATCGAATTATTTCGACAATCTTAGTTATTATTTGTCCATCATTGGATACCACTCTAAACAAGTAGCTTCCTTCCGACAAATCTGTTGTATTAATAACAGTACCCTCAAGATCTGAGTTAACGACTTTCACGAACTGCCCCATCATATTATAAATTTCAACAGAGTCAATATTTTCGCCTTTTACCGACACCTGAGTATTTGCAGGATTAGGATAAACGCTTACAGCCCCTTCTGTCATCTCTATGACATCCACATTAGTGCATACATGGTCATATATCAAGAACTCTCCTGCTTCTATTCCCTGCTCAGAGTTATATATCACTTCACCATCTGTATTTTTTATAACGAACGATATTTCATCGTCAAAGTTTCCTGAATGCCATACAAAATGTACTTCATCGGAACAAAGAGAAACATTTTCAGTACCCTCAGCACCGTCAGGCAGAGTCACCTCTCTCATTACAGAACCATTAACTATAACATCGATATATGAGCCATTCCAACCGTCACCATAACTATCACTCATCTCAAACACTATGTCGCACATCTCATAAGACGGACAATTATTAACCACCACATCGATTTTATTGGAAGGATTGGAAAGACAGGTATCAGACCAGTTAGCACGAACGATATATGAATATTTTCCTGTTAATTTATCCAGATCTGTCCACGTTGTATTCTCTATACTGGCAGCCAAAGGCGTTGATGCGGAGGCATCAGTATAGACCTCATATGTAACGCCTACAGCATTTTCCGGAGCAGTCCAAGAGAGAACAACGTCATTAATATTTTCAATTTGATAAGAAAGGTTTGAAGGAGCACCACAAAGTTCTACATAATCGAAATCCAACAAGAAAGTAACTTGATTACCATCAGGGTCCATTCCCATACCAACAACAGCACCAGCATCAGGTGTGACATCACCAATAGCATAGAAAGACCAGTTTGAAGCATCAGTCATGCCCCGCATTTCAGCATATTCGGTAAAAGTCATCAGTTCGCCTTCCGGAGTTAAAACAACAGCGAGTCTATTCTCAGCAAACGGAGGAAAACCTGCAGTATAACCAAAAGCAGTACCATCATTGGCAACACTAGTAAATAAAAGGCTATTCATGTCAATAGTATTCTCGACCACCATAGTTTCTCCTGTACTACGGTTCCAGCGTAAACCTCGTGTGTCCATATAACCAACAGCAAAATTGCCGTTCGATGATACAGCCAACATTTCACCGTCAGCATCTCCTCCCACAACATCAACAGGTGTGCCATTATCCCATACAACAGGAATCCAAAAACCATTCTCATTAGTGTACCAACCACTGATAACTTCTGCATCATCACTGATACTATTGGCTCTTGAATTGCTACCTGCAGGAGTTTCAAGACAAGAATATTGCCCATTGCAATATTTAATAGCTACAGCATTATACTCAGTAGTATATTGAAGACCAACAATAACATCTCCTTCGTTAGTCATATTCCAAGCACCATTATAGTCACCACAACCAGATACATACGGAAAATCCGGATTATAACCCAAAAAATCCCATGATTGTATATCAGAGTACCAAATTCCAGCTACAGCATCTTCATTATCATTACGAAACGTACCAGCAATAATGCCAGCATCAGAAGCTCCATAACACACACCTGACACATTATACAATTCTCCTGATAAACTCCAAACGTAACTCATCTCACCATCAAACGATTGCAATGCAGCAAAACGCTTGTCATTTGAAATAGAATTTGGCCATGCAAGACTTTCTGCCATTATAGTGACATAAATACCCTTGTAATTGTAAACCCTCTCACTATTAACAATCTTAGTCTTTCGAGATGAGACACCATCAATATTAACATTACGCAAAACGTTAGTTTGAGCACTTGTAATTAATGAAACGCCCAAAAACAATGACAACAATGTCATAACTGCAAATCTTTTCATCGTAATCATTTTTTTCATTTTTTTAATTTAATTAAGACATTTTTTGCGCTGCAAAAATACAATTTTTAATAATATATAACTCGATTTTAATATTTTTTTATCAATTTGACATTTTACAAGAACTTAAAACGAATTAAACACGAAGATTATGAATGTCATTATATTACAAACAAAACTGCACTTTGAATAAACAAACTCATGTTTTAATGAATCTTTCAAAAAAACTTTAACTAAAAAAGACAATCTCACAAATAGTGACATTTGTCTGTCATAAAAACAAAACCTCAACATTATCCAACTACTAATCAATCCATTATATAACATATTTATAAATAGGCAAATGCAGTGTGTAAATTGCCAATCATAATACATCAGTCAAACAACAAAAAGAAAATCAGTCATCTTTATTTCAGGAATAATCTACAGAAAAGAAATCAAAATCTTTCATCTTCAAAAATTATTAATTGTGCAAGTTAAATTATCATCAAAATGTGTTTTGAAAACAAGAAATGTAACTTAAATATTTTATATTATAATGACAATTAGAATGACTACAGCAGAACACCATTGGTTTTTAATTATACGTTTGACAATCAATAGACTTACAAATAGCAGATGAAATATTCATCAAATTTTACAAAGGACTACAGCAAGCTATTTTAACAGTAAAAGGTTTTACTATTTAAAAATAAAACATTTGCAAGATACAAAATATTGAAAACAAGAAAGAAAACTCAAAAAAAACAAAAAAAACTTTGAAACAAATAAAAGAATTAGTAATTTTGCAGGCGTTTTAAGTCTATTCTCGGAATTGGTAATTACATGATAATAATCAATGACTTAAAGCAGAAACAACAGTTTAACAATCCCCTGTTACGGAATTCGGGACGGTGATAGGGTACAAAAACAAAAAATTAAAATGAGCGAAAACGAAAACATCATCAACGAAAAGCAACCGAAAGTTGACGTTTTAAAAGAAGATGTAAAAGAAGAAAAGAGTAAAGTACGTCCTGTTCCCGCTGAAGATTTCGATTGGGACAGTGATCCGAAAAAACACGACAATTACAAAAGTGAAGAGCGTGCCAAATTAGAGGCAATGTACGAAAAGACCATGAGTCAAATCGGTGATCATGAAGTCATTGAAGGCACGGTAGTAGCCAAGACAACACGTGAGGTAGTAGTCAACATCGGATTCAAGTCAGATGGTGTTATTCCGATTTCGGAGTTCCGTCACAACCCCAATTTAAAGGTTGGAGACAAGATTGAAGTTTATGTTGAGAATCAAGAAGGCTCAAACGGTCAATTGATACTTTCACACAAGAAAGCACGTATTCTGAAGTCATGGGATCGTGTTAACGAGGCATACGACAAACAAGAAATCATTCAAGGTTATGTCAAGAGCCGTACCAAGGGAGGTCTCATCGTTGACGTATTCGGCATTGAAGCATTTTTGCCGGGTTCACAAATCGACGTCAAACCTATCAGAGATTATGATGTTTATGTTGACAGCATCATGGAATTCAAGGTTGTCAAGATCAACCAGGAATACAAGAATGTCGTTGTATCACACAAAGCATTGATAGAAGACGAGCTTGAGCAGCAGAAGATGGAAATAATCAGCAAGTTGGAGAAAGGTCAGGTTCTTGAAGGCGTTGTCAAGAATATCACATCATACGGTGTATTCATCGATCTCGGCGGTGTTGACGGTCTTATCCACATCACCGACTTGTCATGGGGACGTATCAATCATCCGGAAGAAATAGTCAAATTAGACCAGCAAATCAAAGTTGTCATTCTCGACTTCGACGACAACAAGAAACGTATTGCTCTCGGTTTGAAACAACTCACGCCACATCCGTGGGATGCTTTGGATCCTAATTTGAAAGTCGGAGACGTCGTTAAGGGCAAAGTCGTTGTCATAGCCGACTACGGTGCATTCATAGAAATAGCTCCGGGAGTGGAAGGTTTGATTCACGTGTCAGAAATGTCCTGGTCACAACATCTTCGTACAGCACAGGACTTCCTGAAGATTGGAGATGAAGTGGAAGCCAAGATTTTGACTTTGGACCGTGAAGAACGTAAGATGTCACTCGGCATGAAACAACTCATCCCTGATCCATGGACAAACATCACAGAACGTTATCCAAAAGGTTCCAAACACACTGCTACAGTACGCAATTTCACCAACTTCGGTATTTTTGTAGAATTGGAAGAAGGTGTTGATGGTTTGATACACATCTCAGACCTCAGTTGGTCTAAAAAGATTAAACACCCGGCAGAATTTACTAAAATCGGTGATAAGATTGAAGTCGTTGTTCTTGATGTCGATGAAGAAAACCGCCGTCTCAGTTTAGGACACAAGCAATTGGACGAGAACCCTTGGGATGTATTTGAAAGCGTGTTCACAGTAGGTTCTATCCAACAAGGAACCATCATCAACACAAGCGACAAAGGCGTAGTTGTATCATTACTCTACGGTGTAGAAGGCTTCTGCCCAAATCGTCATCTTAAAAAAGAAGACGGCACCACAGCCAAAGTTGATGAAAAATTGCCTTTCAAAGTCATTGAGTTCTCAAAAGAAAACAAGAAGATCATACTCTCACATTCTCGTATCTGGGAAGACAAAGCCGCTGCTGAGGCTGAAGCCGAGAACGAAAGCAAAGAGAAAGCTCAAAGAAGCGCAAAACGTGTCGTTAAACAAATCAACGACAGTGTAGAACGTGCCACATTGGGCGACCTTGAAGTTTTGAATGAACTGAAAGAAAACTTTGAAAAAGCTGAGAAAGAAAATAAACAATAATTTTGTTTTTCTTGAACTATTCAAATGAAAAGAGTGCGCCAACAACGCACTCTTTTATAATATTAACGAATCGACAAATTGTTACATTAACATTACATGACATCCGTAATGCCTTGATGATAAATCATCATCTTATCTTAATATCCACTATAGGCTGAACTTTTTCTTTATCAAGAGGATGTGACTGATATTTTACCTTGGCAAAATCTATATCATCAAGAGAAATCTTTCTGATAGTATTATTGTACATAGTCTTGAAATACACCTCTTTATGTGTAAGGTCGATGACAGAAGTCCATTGTGTAGCACTCGGTAAATCAGTAATTTCATTTTTTGTAAACTCTGTACCTATAGGTATATCGAAATTATTCAATATATTAAAACACTGATTTACAGTCTCCAAAGCAGTATTAAGGACAGGTGCTGTAGCTTTAAAGAAAGCCACTCTCACAAATCGGGACGGAGGAGTATAGTCACCCGGAAGTCCGAGTAAACCGGAACCAGCTCCTGTAGGAGATAGTTTCATGCCATCTATAAGATTAGGAGCAGCAGAACCGGCATGAAGATTCACATAATTATTAAGATTCGTAAGTTGCCATGGAAAACCGGGAGAATTGGTAAGGATACCTACAGTATTGTTATAAATATTGGTAACACCATCAACAATCTCTATCACTATCTGTTTTCCGGAAGGGTCACCGACACGCCAATGTATTGCCGATGAAGACGAATTCTCATCATTCTGTATAGATACCACTCTGACATTATTAATTGAGTTGACAACTTCATCTACAGTGGCAAATTGCGACAACATCCATGAAACGAGTTGAAGGTCGGCAATAGTAGTTGAGTTGTATTTGGAATCATAATCCTTATAGCTGCCATAATTCGGGAAATAGAAAAGCCCCGCCGATAATCCGGCTTCATTGATGCCTTCTGCAACGAACTCCTTTTGCACCACAGCAAGTCCGACATAACCATACTTGGACTTAAAAGTAAGACCATTGACACCTGTTGGAGTATAGGAGGTCTGTGTCATATTACGTGGCACAATAACATATTGACTCTCAAGGTTAGATCCTCCCCACTCTATTGTTCTTGCCTGAATGTAACTCTTATCCCCGGCAGTCATAGAGATGCCGGTACAAGCTTCCGAAGTTTTGCCGTACAATAACAAAACTACAATAATCGTAAATAAATGTACTCTCTTCATTTTATTATTTTTTTATTGTAACAAAAAATATTCCTTAATGTTGTATTTACAAGTAATTTTAATGACATATATTTTCTTTTGTCAGACCATTTAACATGATATAAAAAACAGAAAACATTCACTGCTAAAGCAGAAGTTGTTCACGTTCTGAGTAGTTCTCGTGCGGCGCATGACTCCAATAGAACCTTGCTAACCTGCACCGTAATGCGACGCCACGTCACAAAAATTTGTCCGTCTATAGTCATTATTCCTTTCATTTTTTGTTTTTTATGGTCGTTTTTTCCTATTCTTTATATAACATATTTCTATTGTTCTTCTTAAATTCATTACTCTTATTTCCTTTATCATCTATCTGAATATCAACAATATCATTTAAAACAGGACAAATCTAAAATATTTTTTCTTATAAAACATTGTTTTCAACAAAAAATTATTAAAGGCTGATATAACTTTTAAATATCAATAAATTAATATTTTTATAACAAAATATTATATCTTAAATCTATGAACAAACAATAACAGATACATTATATATAACGCTCTACAATATGTTGATAAAATGCAAAATCTATTCAAAATAATCATATACTATATAATTATCTCAATAGCACAATTTCCGCCGGACAGTAATGAAAACAAAAGACACCTCATTTGTCAGACAAAAAAATCATTGCTTTTTTAAGAAAGTAATAAATCAAATTATCATCTTAAATAATAAAGATACTAAAACAATGTAATTCCTTTTATTATTGTTTCAATAAAAAATATAATAATCAAATAATGGCAGTAAATAACATCACACTTTGGCAACATAAACCAGTTCCTCTCCCTTTCTTGCGAGATGCATTTTTTCTCTTTTTTCATCAGGCAGCTCATAATAAAGTCTATCAGCAGTGACTTTGAATCCGGCTTTTGAAAGTACATCAGCATAGTCACGTCCGAACTGTCGCACATGGTCATATTGCCCGAAAAGACGTTTTCGTTCTTCAGGATCAGTGACAGAAGGATCTTCAAAAGTATCGACATCAGGATTTATAGGCACCATCAGAATAGCCCAGCCGCCCGGCTTCAGAACTCTTTTTATCTCGGAAAAAGCCTTGTCCACATTGTCAACATGTTCAAGCACATGATTACAAATCAACACATCATACTGATTATCAGGTATATTCATCTCTGTAACATCAAGATGAAGGTCCGCTATGGGAGAATCTATATCAGCAGTAGTATAATCGAGATTTTTCAATGCCCTGAAACGTTTCAAAAACGGCTGTTCAGGAGCAAAATGCAACACTTTCAAGTTATCGGTAAAAAAGCCTGTTTTCTCTTTTAGATAAAGCCATAACAACCTATGACGTTCAAGGGACAAACATTTGGGGCACAATCTGTTATCCATAGCTTCGCCATATCCGTATGGCAAGAACTTACGAAAATGTCCTCCACAAATCGGGCATTCCACCTTATTGCCCCAATAAAACGGTCGTATCAGCAAACTGAAAAGATAACTGAACCTTATCAACATCTGACGAGGGAAAATCCTTGTTATCAATGAAATCAACTTTTTCATTATCAATAATTATTTACGAGCAACTTCTATAATGCCATGCGTCATGTTAGCCCATGAATATTTCTTTTTTTCTTCTTTAAGATTATCTTCAAACTCTTTCATACGGTCATGAGTAAAGAAATCCAGCAATGCTTCAGCAATACTGTCTGCTTGCGGTTTGACGACATAACCAACTTTACCATCAGGAATAATTTCCTTCAATCCACCCACATCGGTTACAAGCATAGGTCGTTCAAAATGATAACCAATCTGGGTAACACCGCTTTGTGTTGCCGACTTATAAGGTTGTACAATAATGTCAGCCGCATTAAAGAAATACCTCACCTCGCTGTCCGGTATGAACTTGTCGAACCAAATAATTCTGTCTTTCAAATTAAGGTCCTGTTCCATTTTTCTGTAACATTCCTCATCATTATAAAACTCTCCTGCGACTATCAATTTTACATTCAAACATTTAAAACGTTCATCAGAGAACGCCTGCAACAGTAAATCAAGCCCCTTATAATCTCGTATTATTCCAAAAAACAGCATATATCTTTGATTTTCATCAAGTTTCAAAAATGACAAAGCTGTTTTTCTATCGATTTTGCTGCCAAAATTATCAAAAACCGGATGAGGCATCAGCAGTCGAGGTTTTACAGTATCGAAAGCAGCAAGGTCGTCCTTGACAGATTTTGACATGGCGACAAAAGCGTCAACAGATTTCACAAAATATTTTGCAAGTAACTTATCGCCCCAACGTTTCTCATGAGGTACAATATTGTCAAGGATAGAGACAATCTTGGTCTTTTTATTACGTTTTGCAATGCGTGCTATTGTGCCGAAACAAGGAGCCATCAACGGAATCCAGAACTTAATTATCACAATATCAGGAGCCGATTTCATCAATTTTCTTCCCACCTTAATCCAGTTAAATGGATTCACAGAATTAACGCAACGTGTTATTCTCAAATTGTCAGGAGCAGGTTCAGTAGAATATTGTGTTTTACCAGGGAACAACAGCGATGGATATTGTACAGTAAAAGTAAATATCTCAGCATCGAAGCCCTCATCTTGAAACTGACGGACAAGACGTTCATTAAAACTTGCGAGACCTCCGCGATAAGGATATGATGTTCCCAACAATACAATCTTCATGGTTCAGAATTTATAATCTTTCAAATCCATACATGCCTTTTCATAATCTTCCGGAATACCAATGTCAATAAAATAGCCGTCATTAACGAAACCATTAACTCTCAGAGACGCAGCGTATGGTTCCAACACCATTGTTTCAAAAGAAAACTTGTCCGGCATACCATTGAACATCTCGAGATCTCTCTTTATCATGCAAACGCCGCCATTGATAAAACCATTATCGCAATAATGTTTCTCATGGAATGCCGCCACCATGCCATTACCATCAAGTTCCACAGAACCATAACGGTCGAAGTTTTCAAGATATTTCAACGCGACGGTGACGGGTTTGCCGGAAGACAGATGAGAGCGTGACATTTTCAACAAATCAACATCAAAAAAAGTATCGCCATTCAATATCAAGACATCATCTGTGTCAGCATACGACATTGCCAACCTAACACCACCGCCTGTTCCCAAAGGAGTTTTTTCCACGGCATAAAGCACCTCGAAAGGAAACAACGACCTGACCGAAGAAACCCATTTCTGAACCTGTTCATGGAGGTATCCTACTGAAAGTATCACTCTGTCGATATTGTATCTTTTAAGATATTTAAACAGATAATAAAGGAAAGGTCTGTCGTTTACGGGAGCGAGACATTTGGGCAAGTCCGACACCACAGAGCGCAGACGTGTGCCGAGACCGCCTGCCAATATTATGACATCCATCTTATTCATGATAAATTTTCCACCCATGAGAGCCACCGTCACTAAAAGACAGAGGAAAGACCTGTCCTCTGCAAGCATTGAGAGCCTCAATCACATTACGTTTGCGTGTAGGTTCCACGGCAAAGAAAATAAAACCGCCACCGCCGGCGCCACTCACCTTGCCCGAGACAGCACCTGCAGCCATCGCAATATCGAAAACATGTTGTATCTCATCATTGGTTATGGCGGAGGCCATCTTCTTTTTGTTCTCCCAAGCCTCACCCATTATTGAAGAAAACGTCTTGATATCACCTTTAAGCAATGCCGTTTTCATATCGACAGCACTCTGTTTAATCTTGTGCATGGCATCGATGGCAGACACATTGCCCGAGGAGGTGTTTTTCTTCTGTTCTTCTATGATAGCGGCAGAAGACCTTGAAGCACCGGTATAATACAACACCAAGGAAGACTCCAGCTCATCGATGATCCAGCGTTTCACCCTCAAGGGATTTACAATGACCTGCCCGTTTTTCAAAAACTCCATAAAATTAAATCCACCGAAAGCAGCTGCATATTGGTCCTGTTTTCCACCGCTAAGTCCCAAATCTTTACGTTCAATAATATATGCCATAAGAGCGAGCTCATATTCACCAACAGGCAGATTAAGCCATTCAGCAAAAGCCTTGATGATACAAACCACCATAGTAGATGACGACCCGAGACCGGAACCTGCCGGAGCATCGGAATAAGTAGTGATTTTAAATGAACAAGGCTTAAAGTCGAATTTCTTTACTATATAATTGTAAACACCTTTATGCAAATCGAGTTGTCCATCGACAGGCAATTCTCCTATACAGTCAAAAATCTGCCGCTGATGCAAGTCTGTCGCTTCGATTTCAATCTTGCCATTATCTGTCTCTTCTATGGTACAATAAGCATATAAATTTATTGTAGCATTAAGAACATAACCTCCATAAATGTCGCAATATGGCGATACGTCACTGCCACCACCGGCAAGACCAAGACGAAGAGGTGCTTTGCTGCGAACTATCATAAACTCATTTTTTATGCCACAAAGATAGTAATTTATATCACAAAATTGTTTTTACGACAAAATAATTATTCATGAAAATTAACAAAATACTCTGACTTCAACTTGTAAATCTTCAGAAAAAACAGGAAATATCATTTTTTTATAAAAGGTAAAGCCTTTTCAATAATATCATTAATCTGTTCCGACAATTTCAGATGATATATCACAAACACAGCGATGAATACGAGTATTACAGTACGAAGCAATGCCTCGAATATGATTCCGAAAACAGAGGCATTGAACAACTCTACGAACCATACCGATATCGTATCGGTCATCAGAATATTTATAGCAAAAAGTATAATAATCAAGAAAATAACAGTAATCTGCTTAACGGAGAACGGAGATACTTTCAATTTAAACCATATCAAAGACAAAATCAACACATAATATATAGCATACGACAGTAAAGATGCGAGAGCGGCACCTTCCATGCCAAGTACCGGAATAAAGTTGATATTGAATATTATATTCAACACCATCAATATAATGGTAGAAAACAGAGAAAAGTAATAATACTTAGAATAACTCAACACCGTAACGCCAATATTAAGGGTCGAATTAAAAAGTTTTACAATGCCGAGAAGGATAAACACCCATTTGCCGTCAGCATAAACCTCTCCATTGGGAAGTATGGTATAAAACAAGTCTATATTGATAGTAATAACAAAGAAGACCAACAATCCTACTATCAACTGGTGAAAGGATACGCTTTTACACAATTCACGAGTCTCATAAATATCGTTATCCTTGATTGCCTGTGCAAGACGAGGTTTTGATATGGCACCTAAAGAACGATATGGCATTTCCACAAGATTCGAAATATACACAGCAATGGTATAAACACCGGTAAATGCCAAGCCCAAACTTCCGGATATGAAAAATGTATTGATTACCGGCACATTAGTAACTATCGACGATACTAATAAGAAGAAAGTATATAATAAAAAGTCCCTACGCAACGATTTTGAGACAAATGACGGTTTGATTTTGAATGACACCCGTTTCAAAGACAATAAATAGACAACATTCAACAGAGTGGCTATGACATAAGCAAGACATAAGCCTATCACCATGCCGTCGAGAGTAATGATATCGAAAGCATAAAGAAGATAATCTGCAAGAGTAAAGACACGTATGCCTACCTCTCTGATAAACTTTGGTAGCGCAATGCGCATCAACACGTTGGAATTCGTCTCGAAGACCGTCAAATACAACATGAAAAATGACATTGGAATGACAAAATACAGATAATCTACAAACAAAGAAGATGATTCCGAGAAATAATAAACTATAGAATCTTTAAAGATGAAAAACAATATCAAAAACATTACAAATCCTATAGCAGGAATAAGAATGGTCCAGCCGAAGAAACCATTATCGCGATTAGCGTCATCTTTAAAATAAGGATAATAGCGCATTGCAGAGGTATTGGTGCCCAACTGGGCGAGGCTCGACATCAATATGGCTGCGTCGGTGAGCACGCGTGTCAATCCCACCTCTTCAGCAGTAAGATATTTCGTCATCACAAAAAATGTAGTGACAAACCCCACCGCAACACCAATATAATTGATGATAGTGCCTTTGATACTCTGTCTTGCCACAATACCCATCTCAGATTGTCATTTAGCGAGAATATTCCTTACAAAACGCATTGTCTTATAGTCAGGGTCATTGAACACCTTATATAATTCGGACATTAATGGATACATTTCTGTATCCAAATCATTCTTCTTTAATTTATTATAAAAGACATCCACGGCGATACGACCTTCGAGGACCACCTTGTCGGAAATACTGCTGGTAAAGAAGCCTTTACCCATAAGCAAACCAAGAGTTCTGTTACGACTCATGTCGTTAAGGGCAGTCAACGAGAAGTCTCCGAATCCGCAATAGTTAAACAGCGTCTGCTCTCTGCCTCCGAAAACCATAACCAGATTTCTCATTTCGTTAAGAGCTTTTGTTATAACGATTGCTCTCATATTGGCAGAGTCGAAACCTGCATCTACCATACCTATTATAATAGCGTAGATATTTTTCAGAATGCTTGCATGTTCCACGCCTGAAACATCAGTAGTAAAATCTGTACGTATATTAGTACCTTCAAACAAGTCGGTGATGATAGGATACAGATATTTGTCATAAGAAGCAGCCGTAAGACCTGTTTCCTGTCTGTTGATAATCTCACGTGCAAAAGAAGGACCTTTCAAAGAAATGATAGGATTGGGCAAAAAACTCGTCAGGCTGTCGGGTATTATCTGACCACCATTGCCGAAACCTTTTGCAAGGTTGACTATCAAGGCAGAAGGATTGAGAAACGACTGATTCTCCTTAAGATAATCCACCACTGCCGTAGAAGGTATTGCCATCATCACCACATCGGCATCCTCCAACACTCTTTTGTCGTTTGTTGCCTTAAGATTTTCGCTCAACAAATATTTGGGAAAGTATAATGTATTGAGACGTTGCTCATTAATCATTTTAACGACTTCATCTTCTATGGACAGCAATATTGTCTCATTTTTTTTCTTCTCTGCAATAATATCACCCAATGCAGTGGCGATAGCACCGCTTCCCACGAAAACCACTTTCTTCATTTTACACAATTTTCATTTTCAGACTTCAAAGATACGATAATTTTCAAAAAGTCAAATAAAGATTTACTCGAGTTTAGATTATGAGGATTTTCACATGAAATATTTATCAGCAATATCTTTTATTTTAAATGATAATAATAAAAAACGAGTCATTTTGATATATCATTGATTATCGTACTTTATAATTTTTTAAAAAAAATTAAAAAAACTTTTTTCAATTAAAAAAAATATTTTATCTTTGTCAAATAGTCTTAAATATATATTATTATGAATAAAAATCTCAAACTTTTTTTCTTTTTAGTCTGAGCGACATTTTTTTGCAGCAGCAATTATATTTACATCCTGCAAAAAAGCGTTGACACCCAAAAACGTTTTTTCAAACACAGGCAATTTAAAAAGCCAAGTCATTTATGAAAAGATTCAAAAGTTTTTGAAACTAAACGAGACAAACAAAGCCGGTACTAAATCCGGCGTAACAATGTCAATCAACTAAACAAGTTCATTAAGTCACTCATAATATTTTAGAATAAATGAAACATTTCAGGTTATTTTTCATGTTGTTGATAATATCACATATCGGCAACAAAAGTTTTTGTCAAGAATATGATTGGGAATATACCATTGAACATGTATTCTCCGATTCAGTGTCTCCAAACCTAATGCATTCTATGATTGAGTTGGAATCCAATGATATCATAATCAGTTCTGCATGGTGTATTATTGACAGCAGCGGACAGGCGTCAAACAGCAGTTTTCCATCAATAATGAAATTCTCACCGGATGGTGTATTATTAAATGAAAAACGATGGTCGAAACCAGGATACCGTTCTGATGATCAATATCTCATTGAAACGGAAGACAATAAAATCATTGTTATGGGAACATACAATCCCGACAGAAATAAAACATCGCCCAATTACATTCCGGACATCAACGATGCTTTTCTGTATTTCTACAAGTTGGATTCCGATTTCAACATGGTCGATTCAATTGAATACAGAACAACACTTGACACAACTATATGCGAATCGTGTACTTCTCTTGACTATATCGCCAATGCGAACCATTATATGGCAAAAATAAGGCTTACGTCATGTTTTGAGGAAGACGGTCAAATAGTAGGTTCTTTTGTCAAGAATCAGACGAGAACCGATCAATTTGAACCCGGTCCTATTGATTCTCTTTTTCTTTTCAAGATGGATTATAACGGAACTATTACGGAAAGCAATGAAATACATTTGGGTGAATATGCAGTAAATGTTTTCTGCTTCAGTGATTTAATGATAGGTAATGATTCTTACTATGTTCATTACGATCTTGCATGTGAAAGCAGGACGGAGTCAGATAACAAGTCTGACTGGAGTCAGATTGCAGTATTGTTGGATAAAAATTTCCAATATGTAAAAACCTGTAAAGTTCCTACAGCATTTCAACCAGGACATTGGGGATTTCCAAGATGGTATGATTATACCATGGTTAAAAGAAGTCCGTGGGGAACAACGTATCTTTCCAGCAATGTAGATTATCTAAACAGCCAGGATGAACATCGATTTAGTGCATCTCTTATAGAAATAGAAGATGACAAGGGGACCTTAAACGTTTTAAATCGAATAGAATCTAACTCCGACGACTACGATTTTCCTTCATTATGGTCGCCTGTCGATTTCTCGGAAGGATATGTTTATTGGGCATATACCCGAAACAGAGGAATGTTTAACGAATATGAGTCGTGGATAACCATCGACGTCTTGGACAGGAACATGAATATAATTAAAGAACTTTATTACGAGAAACAAGACAACACGAATATGGAGTTATTGTCATACATAAAAACTGCCGACA
This sequence comes from Bacteroidales bacterium Phil6, assembly GCA_002633315.1. Lineage (GTDB taxonomy): Bacteria > Bacteroidota > Bacteroidia > Bacteroidales > F082 > Limimorpha > Limimorpha avicola. The sequence goes on along the minus strand of NWBN01000031.1, from coordinate 337,321 downwards.
ACGGCTTATTGCTTATTATTCGTAAGACTTGGATATATGATTCTGAAAAAAACTATCACACACTCGTTAAAATACCTGCCGAAGCATTCTTGGGAATAGACGAAGCACACAAATACGGACTTCATTCAGCCATAGCATATCCCAATCCCGGAAACAATATCCTAAACATTAAAACTGCTCTTCAAAACGCAAAAGCAGAAGTTTATGACATTCAAGGTAAATTGGTTTACAGACAAGACATTACAGAAAACATTACCACAATTACAACAGATGAATGGAACAGCGGAATGTATTTTTGGAAAGTCTATAGCAATGGCAAGGAAGTTGAAACCGGTAAGTGGATGAAACAATAAATTTCGTTTGTAACAACAGGCAAAGGCAGAATACATGATAAAAGGTGTTCTGCCTTTTACTTTTCAATAAAATATGAATGTAAAACTTGAAAAAGAATCATAAATCATAAAACAGTTGCAAGATTTCGGTGCAGTCGTCGCATTGACTTTATCATCAGAGGCACAGTCACAAATAAAGTCGCGACTTCAGCCACAGGCATTGCTATCCATATACCCATGTCGCCTATATAACGAGGCAATACAAAAAGAGGTATAAGCACGAATATCAACGAACGGCATAATGCTATCGCCACCGACTCCAACGGTTTTTCCACTGCTGTATGGAAACTGCTTCCCAATATATTGACAAACGACACAAGATAATGCAATGTAACGTATGTAGCTGCCGTGACCGCAAGAGAAAAAAGCACTGTATCGTCATTGGAAAACACCCTTATTATCGGACGTTTAAACAACTGTATTACAATGAATACCGACACTCCTATCACAGCGCTTGTTTTCATTGACACACCGAGAAGACGACGTATCATATCATAATTTCCTGCTCCGAGTCCATACGACATAAGAGGATACAAAGCCTGAGACAGTCCGAATATCGACATATTGACTATCATATTCATATAATACACAATAGTAAAGGCAGCCACGCCTTTGGCTCCTATATCATTCATCAGCACTATGTTAAAAGCACACATCGTCACTGCCGACGACACTGCCGTCAACATTTCGGAACTGCCATTGTAAAACACTCTCCATATATCTTTCAAACCTCCTCTTATCCTACCCATCTTAAGATTTGGAGCAAGCACCACAGCTGCCGAAGTATTGGCTATGACAGTAGCATAAGCAGCACCACTCATGCCCCACTGCCAGCGTATCACAAAAAAATAATCAAGAACCACGTTGACTACACAACATATCACACCACTGACAAACACCCAGTTGGGTTTGTCAACGAAACGGGTAAAGGCCTCTGTAAAATTGGGTATGCAATAAAAAAAGAAAAAGGCAACAAGTATTCCGAGATATGTCCTGACATAAGGATATGTATTGTCGTCACTGCCCAACAAATAACATATATCCTTGATATTCAACATCAAGACAGCAGACATAAAAAGACAGGTTCCAAGCAGCAATACAAATGTCAGAGTTGTGAATCCGCGAGCGAGAGCATCATCACCACTGCCTTTGGCGATACCGGCAATAACGACACCACCGGAAACTATCATGATGCAAACGCTGAGAAGTGCATTAATCAAAGGCATGGAAATGTTGACAGCCGCAAGACCTAATGCGCCAACACCCTTGCTGACAAATATGCCGTCTATCATCATTTGAAATGAAACAATCAACATGCCCACTATACTCGGCAAGGCATAACCTAAAAACCGTTTTTCAACAACAGACCCGCAATCATTTATTCCAAACTTCATTTCCAATTATTACAACAAAAAAACGGGACAAAATTAGTAAATATTGACAAAAGATAAAAATATCGTCATTTCAAATCCTCAACAAAAATAGTATCATTATTGCCTTTTTGTTTTACCATGGCAATACTTATGTTAAGTTCATAGCCAATTAAAATAAGAATACAGTTAAAATACATCCAAAGCAAAAATATCAACAAACCTCCTATAGAACCATAAAGAGCATTGTAACGAGAGAAATTGTTGATATATACTTTAAAAGCGATAGTGCCGACAATGAAAAGACCTGTAAACAGAAGTGAACCCGGAGTAAAGATCTTAAACCTTATTCTCTTAGGATTGGCAAAATAATACAACACTGATACAGCAACAAGAAGCATGAACACCGTAAGCAGCCATTGTATCAACTTTGTAATAAAAATGACGAATTTATTACTTATATCAATCTCGACGAATACTTTTGAGATGACAGTATTTCCCATGGCGATAAGTATTGTCGAGGATATCAACAACACAACAAGTATTATCATCACAAAAGCAGCATTGAACTGTTTTTGGAACCATGACATGGAACCTATGCGGTTAACGCTCATGTCAAAGCCACGAAAGAAAGCCGTCACTGCACTTATACTAAAATAAAAAGCAAGAAGGATACCTATTGAAAAAAGTCCGCCTCGCTCTATTGAAACTATTTCTGTTATTGTAGTTTCCACCAAACCGTACGCTTCACCCGGCAACATATCAGACAAAGTATTGAGTAAAACCTCATAAGCCTCATCTATATGAAGATAAGGTATTATGGTAAAAAGCACCATCACAGCAGGAAAAATGGCAAGGAACACATTAAACGCGACAGCGGCAGCCCTGTCGAGAAGATAACCTTTTGTAAATCCATTGACAAAATATACCAGGACATCATAAAGAGGCATACCTTCAAAACCCGGCAGTTTGACGATACGCAACAACCTCACCAATTTGGCTATAAGTATTTTGTAAATGCGTTTATATCTGTTGTATTTTGTTTTAATCTTGTTCATAGTGGCAAAAATAGTAAAATTGCCGATTGTCAACAAAAAAAGTTTATTTTTGCATGTTGAAATTATCAGGAATGATGGCAATAGAGTATGTATCACACCCGGGAGTAGTATCGGAAGTAACGGATAAGGAGATAAAAGTAAAAATCGTATCATCCGGAGCATGCGGAGGTTGCAATATAAAATCAGCATGCAATGTGGCAGACATGGCAGAAAAAGAACTTGTCATCTCTGTTGAAAATGGTGAAGAATACAGTATAGGACAACCGGTAAGCATCAGAATGAGCGCAAGACAAGGCAACAAAGCCGTGTTGTATGCATACATTGTCCCGGCAGTCTTGTTGATATTTATGATATTATTATTCAGCGTCATGGGCATGAATGACTTATACGTTGCCCTTGCAGCCCTTACTGTAGTAGGGATATATTATTTTGTCCTTTATCTTTTCCGAAACAAGATAAAGAAACAATTCAAATATGAAGTTTTAACGCAAGGAAACAAGATTAATCAAATTTAATTTTGAAATATCAAAAGATGGGTTTAATTTTGCAGACAAAAAGGCAGAACATGTCCATGATTGAAAATGTACAATCTAATAACATAAAAATTCATAAACAGTGAACGGAGTCTTATTGTATTCCCTAATAGTTTTAGGGGTAATGGGAGGAATTCTGGCAATTATCTTGTATTTTATTGCCCAAAAATTCAAAGTAGAAGAAAATCCATTGATTGATGAAGTGGAATCGGCATTGGCAGGAGCCAACTGCGGTGGTTGCGGTTATGCCGGTTGTCGCAACTTTGCAGAAGCATGTGTCAAGGCGGCAGCAGAAAAGAAGAGTCTGGCAGGCTTGCATTGTCCGAGTTCCGACATGCAGAAGGTTGCCGACATACTTCAATTGACAGTGGAAGCGGAAGAACCCAAGATTGCAGTGGTACGTTGCAACGGCAGTTGTGAGAATGCCCCGTCAAAAGTACATTACGAAGGTGCCGACATCTGTGCATTTGCCAACACCTTATACGCCGGAGAGAACGGCTGTCCCAACGGATGTCTCGGTCTCGGCGACTGTGTCAAGGCATGTCCTTTCGATGCCATACACATCGACGGCGTCACCGGACTTCCCGTAGTGGACCCGGAAAGATGTGTGGCATGCGGTGCATGTACCAAAGTATGTCCACGCAACATCATCGAGATACGTCCACGCGGCAAAAACGACCGCAGAGTTTATGTCAGCTGCATGAACGTAGAGAAAGGCGCCATTGCCATGAAGAACTGTAAAGTCAGTTGTATCGGCTGCCAGAAATGTTTCAAGACATGTCCTTTCGAAGCAATAGAGATGCGTGGCAATCTGGCATATATCGACCCTGCAAAATGCAAGTCATGCCGCAAATGTGTTGAGGTGTGCCCGAGAGGAAGCATCATTGAGGTAAACTTCCCTCCAAGAAAACCAAAAGAAGAAAATAAAGAATCAGTTAATAACGAAGTAAAAAATTAGCATGAATCCAATAAAAACATTCCCTAAAGGTGGTGTTCATCCGGAAGAAAACAAACTTTCGTCGGATCGACCTATCGAAAGGTTCCCCATACCTAAACAAGTGATAATACCACTCGGACAGTGTTTAGGAGCTCCCGCTGAAGTCATCGTCAACAAGGGCGATACAGTGAAAACAGGTCAGCTTATAGGTACAGCCAAAGGATTTATCTCAGCAAATGTACACTCTTCGGTAAGTGGCAAGGTGGCTAAAATAGACGAGGTGATGGACCATACAGGCTATCGTAAACCAGCAGTCTTTATCGATGTGGAAGGTGATGAATGGGCAGAAGGAATCGACACAAGCGACACCATCATAAGAGACATCACACTGTCAAGAGAAGAGATAATCGAAAGAGTCAAAACTCACGGCATAGTAGGTATGGGAGGAGCTACATTCCCAACATACGTGAAACTATCTATTCCCAAAGACAAAAAAGCAGATTTCGTAATAATAAATGCCGCAGAATGTGAGCCTTATCTCACCTGTGACAACAGACTGCTTCTCGAAAGAGCAGAGCAGTTTCTTATTGGCGTAAAAATACTGATGAAAGCCGTCGATGCACCTAAGGCATTGATAGGCATTGAGAAAAACAAGATAGATGCAGCAAGGTATCTTGATAAGATGATAAAAAGCGACAGCTATTATAATGGTATTGAGGTACAATTGTTAAAGACCAAGTATCCACAGGGCGGTGAGAAACAACTTATCAAGGCGACCACAGGACGTGAGGTGCCATCCGGCAAACTGCCTATAGAGACCGGGTGCGTTGTCGTCAACGTTGCTTCCACATACGCAATTTACGAGGCTGTACAGAAAAACAAACCTCTTATCTCGCGTATAGTGACTGTGACAGGCAAATCATTAAAAAGACCTGCCAACCTGGAGGTAAGGATAGGAACGCCTGCCAACCTGCTTATTGAGGCCTGCGGTGGCTTGCCTGAGGATACCGCCAACGTCATCAACGGTGGTCCCATGATGGGAAAATCAGTATCGGTGACAGACTTCCCAGTAATAAAAGGTACATCGGGCATCCTAATGCTCAATGTCAAAGATGCACAACCTCGAACAGTAGGTAACTGCATCCGTTGTGGCAAATGCATACAGGCATGTCCTATGGGTCTCGAACCTTACTATTTGTGCAGAGTGTCGAGACAAAAAGACTTTGAAAGTACCGAAAGTCATAACATTATGGATTGCATAGAATGCGGTTCATGTGAGTTCACTTGCCCTGCCAACATACCTTTGCTCGATTATATAAGATTCGGAAAAGCAAAGACAGGACAAATCATTCGTTCACGTAATCAGAAATAAGAGAAGTCATGAATCAATTTACCATATCAGGTTCTCCACATGTTCATGGAGAAGAAAGTACAAAAAAGATAATGTATAGCGTGGTGATTGCCATGCTGCCAATGTTTTTAGTATCGATTTATTTCTTCGGACTCAATGCTTTAAGAGTTGTAGCAATATCGGTAGCGTCGTGTCTTCTGATAGAATGGCTGATACAAAAATACATGATAAAAGGACCCAACACCATCAGCGACGGTTCTGCACTTGTTACAGGAATGCTCCTGGCATTCAACGTACCTGCCAACATTCCATGGTGGATGCTCGTCATAGGTGCTGCCGTATCAATAGGTATTGCCAAAATGTCGTTTGGCGGATTGGGAAAGAATCCGTTCAACCCTGCATTAGTAGGTCGTGTTTTTATGCTCATCTCATTCCCTGTAGCCATGACGACATGGCCGGTTCCTCATCCTGTCTTCAGCAACACAGTACTCGATGCCGTGACAGGTCCCACCCCACTCGGTATCCTGAAAGAAGGACTGGCACAAGGGCTTACCGTGGAAGAGATTACTAAAAACATAGATTATATAGATTTCTTGATAGGCAACAGAGGAGGTTCATTGGCTGAGATGTGCGCCATTGCCATACTTATTGGCGGTCTTTTCCTCATCATAAGAAGAGTGATAGACTGGCAAACTCCGGTCATTATCATTGCCACAGTAGCTATCATCGCCGGAATATGTTGGCTTATCAATCCTGCTCAATATGTAAATCCCCTTTATCATATCCTCAGTGGAGGTCTCCTGCTTGGTGCTTTCTTCATGGCAACAGACATGGTGACTACACCTATGACCATGGGAGGAAAAATAGTCTTCTCCATAGGAGTAGGTGCGTTGACGATAATAATACGTTTATGGGGAGCATATCCTGAAGGAATGTCATTCGCCATTCTTATCATGAATGCATTCGTACCATTAATTAATAAAGGTTTCAAGCCAAAACGCTTCGGTGTGGTGAAGAAATAAGTTGAATCTTTAAAAATTACATTATGGCAAAGAAAGAATCAACATTAGGCAACATGCTAATCAGCCTCGCCGTCATCACCATGGTGTCGGGAGGTGTGCTGGGATTTTTCTATAACATGACAAAACCCGGCATAGACAAAGTAGAAAAAGAAAAAAATGAAACGGCTATCAACACGGTATTGAAAACCGATGCCGTCATTGCAAAAATAGAAACCGACACTATAGATGACATGATATACAATGTAGCATACGATGACAGCGGTTCACTCATAGGAGCAGCCATCAAAGCATCATCAGGTAAAGGTTTCAGCGGCAAAATAGAATTGATGGTAGGAGTCCTCGCAGACGGCACCATAAACAACATTTCGGTACTCACACAAAGTGAGACACCGGGTCTCGGAGCCAATATGGTTAACGAAAAGTTCAAATCACAATACAACGGCAAGAATCCTGCCACATTTAATCTTAAAGTGAAGAAAGACGGAGGCGATGTAGATGCCATCACGGCAGCCACCATCAGTTCGCGAGCTTTCTCTGAAGCAGTAGAGAATGCCACCAAAGGCTTTGCCGCCAACCGCGACAGCTTTATCAAGAAAGGAGGAGACAATGAATAACTGGCAAAATTTCACCAAAGGACTTATAAAGGAGAATCCCATATTAGTGCTACTTTTGGGCTGTTGCCCCACCCTCGCCACCACGACAAGCGCCATCAACGGCATGTCGATGGGATTGGCAACGACATTCGTATTGACAATGTCCAACCTTTGTATTTCTTTACTCAAGAATTTCATTCCTGACAAAGTACGCATCCCTTGTTTCATAGTCGTCATTGCATCATTTGTCACCGTAGTACAGTTAGCGATGCAGGCATACGTACCTTCGATATATGAAACTTTGGGACTTTTCATTCCTCTTATAGTAGTAAATTGCATTGTATTGGGAAGAGCGGAAGCTTTTGCATCAAAGAATCCTGTATGGCCATCCATACTGGACGGATTCGGAATGGGTCTTGGTTTCACCATGTCGCTTACCATTCTCGGCAGCATACGTGAGATACTTGGCAGCGGTTCTATTTTCAATTTCAGATTAGTACCTGAAGATGCCAATACCATACTCATTTTCGTTCTTGCACCGGGTGCGTTCATAGTATTGGGTTATATCATAGCCATAGTAAACAAACTTAAAACCAAATAACAGCAGCCATGAAATTTATAATCATAATAATATCGACAATATTAGTCAACAACATCATTTTTGCTCAGTTTTTGGGTATATGTCCTTTTCTCGGCACTTCGAAGAAGACATCCACAGCAATGGGTATGGGTGCTGCAGTATTGTTTGTTCTTACCCTCGCGACATTAGTCACATCATTAGTAAACAAATACATACTTATCCCGTTGGAGTTGACTTTTTTACAGACGATAGCATTTATACTCATCATCGCAGCATTGGTACAGATGGTCGAAATCATCCTGAAAAAAATAAGCCCATCACTTTATTCTGCATTAGGAGTATTCCTTCCTTTGATAACTACAAATTGTGCCGTACTTGGTGTAGCACTTAATGTAGTAACAAAGGAATATACCTTTGGTGGTGTCAGCCACATGCTTTCACTTGCCGAATCAGTAGTCTTTGCTGCCGGTACAGCACTCGGTTTCGCATTGGCTTTAATCATCTTTGCCGGAATACGTGAGCACATAGACCTCATGGAAGCGCCCAAAGGTATGAGAGGAGTACCTATTGCACTCATCACTGCCGGTATTTTGGCTATGGCATTTATGGGATTCGCCGGTCTTGTCTAATGTTTTAAAAATATAAATTGATGAAACATCTTATAAAAACTTTTACCGTTTTAGTTCTTGCACTTACATGGCAAGGATTATTTGCTCAAATAACAGAATATCAATTTGATAATGGAAAATCAAAAGAAGGTTTTGTTATTGAGAAAGCCACACGTTCCGGTCTTAGCATCAGTCATTCCTTAAAGAAAATATCGGTAGAAGATATCACCGATAATGGCTATTCCGGACAACAACTGCACATCAACGAAGTAACACTGCCTTCGGATGCAGGAAACCCTAATTTACCAACCAACAGCCGATACATAGCTATTCCCAATGGTTCTACTCCGGTGTTGGAAGTAAAGAATTTCAAGACTACGGTATTAAAGGATATGGACATCATGGCAGCAGCACCTATATTGTCCGATACTGACGACAGACCTGCCACATACGAGAAGAATCCTGATATTTACAACAAGAATGCTTTCTATCCGGAAGAACCTTTCACTATATCAGAAGTCATGACAATACGAGGTGTACAAGTAGTAGTTGTATCAGTAACACCTTTCCAATATAACCCTGTCACAAAGGAAGTCATTGTGTATCATGATATTGACCTTGAATTATCATTTAAAGGAGGTAACGGAGAATTCGGAGAAGAGCGTTATCGTTCAAGATATTTCGACCCAATACTTCAAAATGTACTGCTTAACTATGACCAACTTCCGGTCATTGACTATGAGGCTCGTATGAGAGAATGGTCTAACAACAGACCTACCGGTTGCGAATATCTCATCGTCATACCTAATAACGAGAGTTTTCGTCCTATAGCTGAAGGACTTGCTGAATATCGTATCAAACAAGGTATTCTGACACAAGTAATGAGCCTTGATGATATGGAATGTACTACGACGGCACAGCTGAAGTCGTTTTTTCATAATGCTTACAATACATGGGATATTCCTCCTGTAGCGGTATTGCTTTTTGGAGATCACAACACCAATATGTCGTCCGGCATACCCGCCGAGGTTGTGTCTCACATAACAGAAGGTTCGTGTATAACTGACAATCAGTATGCAGATGTCACCAACGACCATCTTCCGGAAATGTGTTTTTCACGTTTAGTAGCTGCTAATGCTACAGAAGCTCAATTGATGGTTGACAAGACTATAAACTATGAGTACAACAACCCTAACATGGACTCATATTCATATCAAAATCCCATTACAGCTCTCGGATGGCAGACAGAACGATGGTTCCAGATATGTTCCGAAGTTGTAGGCGGTTATTGGAGAGAACAAGGTAAGACACCTGTACGTATCAACGCAATTTATCAAGGTACTCCCGGCAATATATGGTCAACAGCACAAAATACTGCCACTGTGACAAATTATTTCGGACAAAATGGATTAGGATATCTGCCAACCTCTCCTACCGAACTCGGAGGCTGGACCGGAGGTACTGCATCACAAGTCGTTACAGCAATAAATAATGGAGCTTTCATCGTTCAACACCGAGACCACGGATATGAACAAGGTTGGGGTGAACCTTCATTCAGTGTAAATAATATAAACCAGTTAACAAACACTGACAAACTTACTTTTGTCATGACAATCAACTGTCTGACCGGTAAGTTCAATTATTCTTCAAATTGTCTTGCCGAAGCTTTCATGCGCCGTACCTATAACGGACAAGGTGCCGGTGCTGTAGGAGCCATCTGTCCTACCGAGGTATCATTTTCATTTGTAAATGACGTATTTGTATGGGGTATGTATGACCTCTTCGATCCGAATTTCATGCCTACCTACGGTCCATACGCTGAATATTCAGGTAACTGGATGCCTGCATTCGGTAATGTTGCGGGAAAATATTTCCTATCCCAAAGTTCATGGCCATACAACAACAACTGCAAGGATGTCACATATCAGATGTTTACTGCACACTGCGATGCCTTCTTGCGTCTTTATACAACTGTCCCTCAGCAACTTAGTGTATCACATGACGATGAAGTCTATGATGGTGAAGGTATAATTCATGTAACGGCACCAGCAGGTTCATTCATAGCAATAACAAAAAACGGCAATACCATTCTGGCAACGGCTGAAGCAACCGGCAACAACCAGACAATAAGTTTTACACCTCAGTCTTCAGGTACGACATTGGATATCGTCATCACAAAACAGGATCATCTGCGTTATGTCGATCAAGTAGAAGTGGTTAATAACAGACCTGTTCTCGATGTACTTGCATTCTCTATCAATGACGAGGACAACAATGGACAATTGGATTATGACGAAAGCGCTTCATTCAACTTCACCATCAAAAATAATGGAGGCGTGCCTTCAAGTACTGCAACAGCTACACTTACAACAACATCTACATATATTACCATAAATAACCCTAATGCAACTATCAACAGTATCAACAGCGGACAACAAATCAGTGTAAATGACGTATTCGAAATATCATCATCCGACAATATGCCTGACAATTATGTCAACAGGTTTAATTTACAAATGGTAAGTGGAGATTATTCTTGGCAATATCAATTCAATGTCACAGGCTATGCTCCAAATATAAATATCATGAAAATCTTTGAAATTGTCAACGATGACAATTCCAATCAGCGTCTTGATGAAAATGAATCAGGAGTTATCAGACTGCAACTAATCAACAATGGTCACAGCACTGCCAAGTCCATCATTTCGACACTCAGCACTACGTCCACATTTGTCAATATAACGGAGAACACTGCCACAACAACAAACCTCAATGTAGGACATTCTGCATATATTGAGTACAACGTATCAACAGAAAATAATATCCCTATGGGAGAAATTGCTAACTTTACCGTCAACTCTTCCTATGCTTCCTATACGGCAGAAAACAATTTCTACACCCGTATGAATCTGCCAATAGAGACATTTGAAAGTGGCGATTTAAGTCAATTCGAATGGATGAATGATGAGACTCGCCCATGGACAATCAGCGAGACATCTCCTTACTCAGGTAATTACTGTCTCAAATCAGGAGCTATCAATAACAATGAGAGTTCTGTATTAGAGATAGAGATTGAGGTTACTGAAAACGATACTTTGTCATTTATGAGAAAAGTATCTTCGGAAGCAAATGGAGACTTCTTCAAGTTCTACATTGACAATGAAGAAATAGAATCAACTTCAGGAGTCAACAACTGGAGAAATGTCAATACTCCTATATCTCAAGGGACTCACATCATTAAATTCGAGTATGTCAAAAACGCATCAGGCAGCAGCAACGACGATTGTGCATATATCGATTTCGTGATATTCCCTCCTATTATAAGAACAAGTTGTTCAGCAGGCTCTGACATGACTTTATGTCACGATGAAAATGCCGAACTAAACGGAAATGCCTACGGTTATGAGAGTATCACATGGACAACAAACGGTGACGGACAATTCAACAATGCCTCCGTTCTCAACCCCGTTTATACCCCTGGTACACAGGATATTGACAACGGCAATGTCACTTTGACACTTACTGTGACAGGGTCAGGCACTACAGTCTCTGATGACATCAATCTCATTATATGGAGCGATCCTGTCATCACCATGGATAATGAAGCATTCGTCTGTTACAACGAAACATACGCAACAACTGCAGAAGCAGAATTTTATGATGTATTGACATGGACAACAAATGGAGACGGTTATTTTGACGACACTTCTTCATTAGATACATACTACCATCCCGGCACACAAGACATCTCCAATGGTAATGTAGTGTTGACTCTGACAATAGAAGGCTGTGATAACGCAAGTAGTGAGATAACTCTCAATATTACTGATGCTCCTATCATTGAAATAGAAGAATACATATCGATATGCGGTGACAATCCTGTCAACATCACTGCCACAGCTGAAAATATTGAATCATTATCATGGACGACAGATGGAGACGGCACTTTCAACGACGCCAATACTTTAGAACCTATTTATTTCCCCGGTGTTCAAGATCTGGCCAACGGAAATGTCGAATTGACATTAACAGCCGAGGGTTGCAATTCAACAGTGACAAAAACAATAACTCTTACTGCTCATCCTCTCCCGACATTACAGATTTTGACATCAGAAATAGAGACATGTCTGAATGAGGATATCGACGTACAACTTGCCTTGACAGGTGTTGCACCATACGAGGTAAAGGTCGAAGGTCAGGAAGAAACATACGAAATCGGCGAAGATGCAGTAATGAAGTTCAGAGTACAGGATTACAACATTACAGAATATTATATAACTGATATTTATGACTCCAACGGTTGTCATGCCGAAGTAAATGAGGCATTCAGACTTATTGTCTTACAAACACCTGAAACACCTTCAAGACCAACCGGAGAGACTATCGTAAACCTTGACGAAACATTAACATATACTTACAGCGTCGTTCCTACTGCCAATACAGAAACATACAGATGGATTCTCGAGCCAGAGACAGCAGGCACTATTACTTCCAACGGTAACGAAGTCTCTGTGACATGGAATGCACAAGGAACAGGAACAGCAACATTATCAGTCGTTGCTGTCAACAGTATATGCGGAGAGTCGCCAGAATCGGAACCTCTTGAGATAGTATTAAGCCACATAGGCATAGAAGAGAACTCGCTAAATACATTGTCAGTATATCCGAATCCTTCTGAAGATATCATCAACATCAAAATGGAAGGAATGTATAATTCCGATGCCTTGATATATATATATAATGTATTAGGTGAACAAATTTATGTACGTGAAGAAAGTTTCGGTCCCGAAGGCATTTCAACTCAAATCGACATAAGTAATTTCTCAAAAGGTGTTTATATTTTAAGAATCATTAACGGCAAAGGTTCTTATATCAAAAATATCATTGTAAAGTAAGTTTTCAATTATATTTTATAAAAAGCAGGTTTTTTGAAAAAACCTGCTTTTTTTTGAAATTCTTAAAAAAAATCATTAAATTTGCAGTGTTTTATTAAATTAATTTTATCAAAATGAAAAAAATCTACTTATCCCGTCTTTTAAGTGTTATTGCCATAGTGCTTTTCACTGCCATGTCAGGATTCGCCGATGATGTACGTACAATAACGTACAATCACGACAAAAATGGTATGTACCTGGTACACGAATCAAAAGGTAATGTTGCTATCAATTTTAATATCAGCACATTACAATTACAGTCATTTAGTTACAATGATGAAACGATGTATGAACTTGGAGTCAACGGTGTTACGATACCCAATGACAAAGGATTACCTAATGTTCCTGTTTTCAGCAGATTCATCGCAATACCACAAGGAGCAGAAGCTGTTGTGCATGTAAAAAACATTGAAAAAGAAGTGATAAGTGGCATCAATGTAGCTCCATCATTAGGATGTCAGAATGAAGCATTGGAACCGGACATGAATTATGTCAAAGATGATAAAGTTTATTCTGTAGATGCGCTGTATCCTGCAGAAATCGTCAGTACAAGTAACATAATGTCACTTCGCGGGGTCAATTCAGTAGCATTAAGCATTTCACCGATACAATTCAATCCTGTAAAACAAGAACTTGTTGTCTATCACAGTATAGAACTTGAAATAGAATTTGTAGGAGGTAACGGTCATTTTGGAGAAGACAGGCTTCGTTCTCCATATTGGGATCCAATACTTCAGAACAACCTTATCAATTATAATTCTTTGCCAAAGATAGACTATGAAGCACGTATGCAGAAATGGTTAAGAGATGGCGATGAAGGTTATGAATATCTTATTATTATACCCAACAATGATGAATGGGAAGAACAGGCAGAGATATTAAAAGAGTACCGTACTCGTCAAGGCATCCTTACCGAAGTATTACGTTTGGATGAGATGGGTGTGACATCTACAAATGAGATAAAAGCGTGGTTCCACAACGCATATAACACTTGGGATATTCCACCTGTTGCCGTATGTTTGTTAGCAGATCACAACACCAATTTAAGTTTAGGCATTCCCGGAGAGACAGTATCCCATCCATATAATGGCTCTTGTATTTCAGATAATCAATATGCAGACCCGACCGGTGATCTTCTTCCAGATATGACATTTTCTCGTCTTATCGCCGGTTCTGCCGAAGAAGTCCCTGTCTTTGTAAGTAAACAAATAGAATATGAATATACGAACCCTAACATGGATGAATATTCATATCAGAACCCCATTACTGCATTAGGGTGGCAGACAGAACGCTGGTTCCAGTTGTGTTCGGAAATTGTAGGTGGTTATTTGCGTTCACAAGGAAAAACACCTCAACGTATCAACGCCATATACAGCGGAACTCCAGGAAGTTCCTGGTCATCAAACCAAAATACAAGTTATATAGTCAACTATTTCGGACCTGACGGTTTAGGATATATCCCGGCCACTCCAAGTGAACTCGGTGGCTGGTCCGGTGGTACTGCAAGTCAGATAGTACAGGCTGTCAACAACGGAGCATTCCTCCTCCAACACCGCGACCATGGCTTTGAACAGGGCTGGGGTGAACCTGATTTCGACAATTCAAATGTATCACAGCTAACCAATGTAGGCAAGATGTCTTTCGTCATGTCTATCAACTGTCTTACAGGTAAATTCAACTACTCGCAAGATTGTCTTGCAGAAGCCTTTATGCGTTATACCTATAATGATCAGAATGCCGGTGCTGTGGCAATGCTATGTCCAACCGAAACATCATATTCTTTTGTCAACGACACATACGTATGGGGCGTATTAGATCATTTTCAACCTGACTTCATGCCAGACTACGGACCTCTCGCCCCTAACGAAGGAAACTGGATGCCTTCATTCGCCAATGTAGCAGGAAAATACTTCCTCGCACAGAGTTCCTGGCCATACAACGTATCAGATAAAGACATCACATACCAGATGTTTACAGCACACTGCGATGCTTTCTTGCGTATTTATACAGAAGTGCCACAAACTATGACAGTATCACATCCGGAAGTAGTGATGACAGGTCAGACACAAATTCAGATTACTGCTCCGGAAAATACTCAGATTGCTTTGACGGTAACTGAAAACGGAGAAACCAACATCATTGCTGTAGCTGAAGGATTGGGTTCACCACAAACATTGGAAATACCGGTACTGAATCCTTCAACAATTATTGATGTAGTCGTAACCGGACAGAATTACCTTCGTCATGAATCTGAAATTATGGTAATAGTAGCAGAAGGCCCTTATATCACACTAAATGAATATTCACTAAGTGATGAAAATGCCCAACTTGACTTTGGTGAGGAAGCCGGATTGGATATAGTTCTCAAAAATGTTGGTGTGGAACAGTCAAGTGAGGGTACTGCAACATTGACAACAGAATCAGAATATGCAGAAATTATCAATGGCAGTACTTCTGTAAATTCCATAAATCCGGACCAGACAATCAACATAGACAATGCCTTCTCATTTTCTGTTTCTGATGAGGTGCCTAATAAAACCAATATCGATTTCTTGTTGACAATAGTTTCAGGAGATGACACTTATGAAAGCAATATCACTCTCAAAGCATACGCTCCGGAACTTCAAATCGGGAGTGTGTCAATAACTGAAACAAACGGTAATGGTAACGGTCGTCTCGATCCGGCCGAGGAAGCCATACTGACTTTCACTATTCTTAACAAGGGCAATAGCAACACTACTGCCGCTAATGTCAACCTTACCATGAACAATCCATATATTGAGGTTCTTTCAGAGCCGGTAGTAATAGAAAGCATAGAGGCAGAGGGTTCAAGCCAAGCCCAATTTACAGTTTATGTATCTTCCAATGCTCCTGCCGGTGTTGCTGCAGAATACACCTTAGACTGTGTATCAGGACACTATACTGCGACAAAGGACTTTACATCAAAAATAGGTCTTATTGTGGAAGATTTCGAACTCGGCGTACTCGGAGAAGGTTGGACCAACAATTCTCAACAACCATGGACATTCTGTACCGAAGACCCGTATGAAGGTTCCTATTGTTTACAATCTGGTAGAATTAGCGACGGCGGTTCTACAACAGTATCACTGAATTACGAATGCGCCGATAACGACACAATCTCATTCTACTACAAAGTATCCTCAGAGTCAAATTACGATAAATTAACATTCTACATTGACAATCAGTCTAAAGGCTCATGGAGCGGTTCTACAAACTGGACTTTGGCATCTTATCCTGTCAACGGAGGACAACATAGTTTTACATGGACATATTCCAAAGACAATTCTGTGTCATCAGGAGAAGACTGTGCCTGGATAGACTTTGTCATGCTTCCTGCAACACGTTCTCTTTCGGTAAGTGCCGGCAGAGACTTACAGGCCTGTCCTGAATCAGATGTTCAATTGGACGGCTTTGCTCAATATTATAACACTTTGACATGGTCAACAAACGGAGACGGTACTTTCGATGATCCTTCGAAATTAGATGCAATCTATACACTCGGATCCCAAGACTCCCAAAATGAAGAAATTATACTTACACTTACTGCATCAGACGAAGAAGGCAACACGTTATCCGATGACATGGTAATAACTATCATGGGCGATGCAACAGTGACAACGGAAGAATCAGCAACAATATGTTTTAATGAAACATATATATCAGATGCCACAGCGACAGATTATAATACTATAACATGGACTACCGACGGCGACGGAACATTCGACAATGTCAACAAACTTAATGCCGTTTATACTCCTGGTGAAAATGACATAAACAACGGCACTGTCAACCTTACATTGACTGTCGAAGGCTGTAGCACTGTCTCAACTACTATTGCTCTCAGCATATTGGGAGAAACTGCTGTTTCAACATCCGAATCTATGATAGTATGCCAAGGAGAGAGTGCAACAATTGTTGCTGACGCTGCAAATTACAATACTTTGACATGGAGAACTGAAGGTGATGGAACTTTCAATGACAACTCTGTTGCTGAAGTGACTTATACTCCTGGTACACAAGACATAGCTAATGGTGAGGTGGTTCTATCGGTGACAGCTGAAGGTTGCTCAACATCAGAATCTTCCATAACTCTGATAATAAATGATTTGCCGACACTGTCATTGACAACAACAGAATACGAGGCATGTTCCAATACTCCTGTCGAAATGAACCTTACCGTTACGGGAGTTGCGCCTTACACTGTAACCATCAATGAAGAAACTTTCGACGTTGACGAAACAGGATTGTTGTTATTCACTGTAAATCCTGAAATAACAGATTACACCATTACATCTATCTCTGATGCAAACGGTTGTTCATCTGATTGTTCTGTGTCATTCACCGTCAATTCCATCAATATGTCGGCTCCGGCAAAACCTGTCGGTGACGAGATAATTGCCAAAGATGAGACAGCAACAACGACATATACCACTGAACTCATAGAAGGTATGGCTTCATACGAATGGAATATCAGCCCTGCCGAAGCCGGTACCATAGAAGCCAATGGCACAGAAGCCGTCGTGACATGGAATGTAAACTACAACGGCAATGCAGAAATCAGCGTGAGAGCATATCATGATTTATGCGGTTATTCTGATTTCTCTGAACCTCTGACTGTCACCTCAAGTATGATAGGCATAGACGAGCATTCCTTGCAGAATATTATGGTATATCCAAACCCGGCTGATGATGTCGTAAACATCAAGATCGATGGATTAAACGGCAAAACAGAATTGAAAATGTACAACATATTAGGCGAGAAAGTATATGATAACAGCACAACTGCAAAAGACGGTCTCAACGAGACAATTAATACTAATATGTTAAGCAAAGGTACATATCTGCTGATAGTGAAATCTGGAGACAATATCTGGAGAAAACAGATAGTCATCAAATGATAATATCATATTATCTTTTAGTAAAAGGTTGCATAATTGCAACCTTTTTTTTTAATTTGCAAAAAAAAATAGAAATGGCGGAAGTTCAGAACTTATTCTCTGATTTAGCGTTGATTCTTGCAACAGCCTGTATAGTAACCGTTTTATTCAAATGGTTAAAACAACCGCTTGTCCTTGGGTATATAACGGCCGGTTTTCTGATAGGTCCTTACTTCTCCTATTTTCCATTTATCGTCGATACCAATAGTGTCAAGACTTGGAGTGACATAGGAATGGTATTTCTTCTTTTCGCATTAGGACTTGAGTTCAGTTTTAAGAAACTAAAAAAAGTTGGTTCTGTTGGAGCTATCACTGTAATTATTGAACTTATCATAATGTCGATATCAGGATCCTGCATAGGTCATCTTCTCGGCTGGTCCAAGATGAACTGTATTTTCCTCGGTTGTATGCTATCCATCTCCTCGACAACTATAATTATCAAAGCTTTTGATGATTTGAAGTTAAAACAGGAGAAATATACCAATAATGTGATAGGTATACTCGTCGTTGAAGACCTTTTGGCTGTCTTGCTCATGGTGATATTGTCCACTTTGTCCGTCAGCAAGCAATTTGACGGGAAAGAACTGTTATTCAACATGTTGAAATTGGCTTTCTTCCTTGTGACATGGTTTGTTTTCGGCATTTATCTGATTCCTACGGTATTAAAACTTGTAAGAAAACTCATGACTGAAGAAACCCTGGTGATCTTCTCACTCGGATTATGCTTTATCATGGTGGTATTTGCCAACTATGCAGGGTTCTCCCCTGCTTTGGGAGCATTCGTCATGGGTTCCATTTTAGCTGAGACAATAGAGGCTGAGACAATACAAAGACTTATCGCTCCTATAAAAAATCTGTTCGGTGCAGTGTTCTTTGTATCTGTAGGAATGATGATAAACCCTTCCGTAATAATAGAATATGCACTCCCCATTTTGATAATTGCCTTAACAGTAATGATAATGAAAAGTCTTAGCGCTACTTTGGGAGTTTTCATTACAAGTCACAACCTCAAGACATCAATACAATCAGGGTTTTGTTTCTGCCAAATCGGAGAGTTTTCTTTTATCATAGCATCCTTTGGATTGAGTTTCAAAGTAATAGAACCGTTTTTATACCCGGTAATAGTATCTGTTTCCGTCATCACCACATTTTTTACTCCATATATAATGCGTTTGGCAACACCAGTTTATAATAAACTTGAACCATTGGTAAAACCGATTAATAACATCTCATCTAATAACAATACCAAAACCGTTAACGATAATAATCAAGCATTACGCATGTTTTTGACACGTCAAATGAAACGACTTGTAATATATTCTGTTATCATCATTGCAATAATATTCCTTGTTTTTATTTTCATTACACCTTTTATAAACAAATATACAGTTGCACCATGGTCCGGTATAATCAATACCTCGGTAACACTTATTCTGTTATCTCCCTTTATTTGGGCTATGGCATTTAAATCAAAATTCTCTGTTCAGGAAAATTTAAACAGTGTCAATAGTAATCTGAATAAAATCATAGTACTTACAGTAACAAGTTTACGCTATTTATTGTCATTATGTGTTGTATATTTTATTATTGACAAATATAATGACGCGAGTTTTATCATAACACTCGGCATATCTTTCGCTTATTCAGCACTACTTGCCATATCGTCTCACATCATGATGTTTTATGACAAAATAGAGAAACATTTTATTGAAAATTTAAATAACCGACAAAGTCAAGAATCATTTATTATTCCTGAAATATTGCAGGAGAATTTCCATTTTGAAAGAATGTTGGTGAGTCCAAACAGTCAACTCGTCGGCAAACAACTGAAAGACACAATGTTTCGCAGTAAGTACAATGTTAATATAATTAGTATTCAACGTGGTGATAAATTTTATGACCTGCCAGACAATAAAATGGTATTCTATCCATACGATAAAATCAGTATGATCGGGAGTGATGACAATATCAACAAATTGAGACCTTTTATTGAAGTCGAAAAAAAACAACTCATTAATGAACGACAGAATAAGGAAATGGAATTACACAACGTTGTGGTATCAATGAATCATACATTATGTCACAAACATCTTAAAGAATCGGGATTTAAAGAAAAATACAATGCCATGGTCATAGCAATAGAACACAATGGTGAATTTATTCTTAATCCTAAAGCAGATACCATATTTGAAGACAATGACAAAATATGGTTCGTATGTACAGAAAATGCTTATCATAACATTATAAATGCAATTTCCAAATAAAATGAAAACATATCCTTTTAACATTAAGTACATTTTACTTTTCGCGTTGACAATCATATTGTCTTTCAATCTAAACGCCCAATCTTACGATTATCAGTTCAACACAGGCATCGACGGTTTTTCTATCTGTAGCAGCACCCGTTCAGGATTGACTCTGCGATACTGTATTAACAATTTATCCATAGAAAATACTACATATAATGATGCCTCCGGCGATATCATATCATTACATGGCATATTCCTTCCCGGTGATCCCGGAAAACCAAATCTTCCCTCATCAAGCAGATACGTGGCAATTCCCAAAGACGCTTCCATCAAGGTTTCCGTTAAAAACATGAAAACCAAAAACATTGACAATGTCGATATTTTACCGGCTCCTGAACCTGTATTGGAAAACGACAACAATCCCATCATAAGGAAAAAAGACGAATCGGTTTACAATAAAAACGCTTTCTATCCTGAGAACCAAATAGCAATATCTGAAATAACACAAATCAGAGATGTTGACGTTGCCATTATCAGTGTCACTCCTTTTCAATACAATCCGGTGACAAAACAACTCATTGTGGCTTATGACATTGAGTTGAACATTGAATTCGAAGGTGGGAAAGGCACCTTTGGAGATCCTCGTTATCGTAGTGACACTTGGAACCAAATCATCAGCGACATGGTGATAAACAATGATGTCATAGAACCATTCGACTACAAAAGTTTTATCAGAGAATCAGTGGAAAGAGGCGACACCGGATGCGAGTATTTGATTATCACACCTGACAATGAAGAATTTATACAACTTGCCGACTCGATAAAACTGTTCCGCAGCCAACAAGGCATTCTCACCAAAGTTATCACGGTGAGTGAATGTGGAGGCAACGACTACAATACAATACGCTCATACATCAAAAATGCTTACAACACATGGGATGTTCCCCCATCAGCAGTTCTTTTCCTCGGAGACCATAACACCGACGGTACAAAAGGCATAGTGTCGCATAATATGTACAACCACCCAGGTGGAGGTTCCTACAACCCCTATATATCAGACAATCCTTACGGAATAACCGACAACAGCGATCTCCCCAACATCATCACCGCCAGAATTACCGGACGTGATTACGATGAACTTTATCATATCATAAACAAAGATTTGCAATATGAACGTAATCCTCCGACAAACAGTAATTTCTATGACAAACCCATCACCGCCATGGGTTATCAGTTGGAACGTTGGTTTCAGTTGTGTTCAGAGGTAGTAAACGGTTTCTGGGAACATGGTCTCGGCAAACACCCGGTTCGTCTCAATGCAATATACGAAGGTACTCCGGGCAGCAGATGGTCAACAAATGAGAACACTCCTTCCATTGTCAATTATTTCGGTCCCAACAACTTAAACTACATCCCTCAAACCATGTCGCATCTTACTGAATGGGATGCCAAAGCCGCAGATGTAAACGAGGCGATCAACAATGGTGCATTTATACTGCAACATCGTGACCATGGAGCTGAAGAATTGTGGGGCGAACCGTCATATAGCATAGGATCTATAAAAAAACTTACCAACGAAGATCTCACCTTTGTCATGTCCAACAATTGTCTGACAGGAAAATTCAATTATGGAGGTCAAGATGGCTGTTTCGCTGAAGCTTTTCACCGTCACCAATACGGTGCTCTCGGACTTATTGCCGCAACAGAAGTGTCATATTCTTTCGTCAACGATGTATATGTATGGGGTGCATACGACAATATGTGGCCGGAATTCATGCCCGACTTCGGCACTCAGCACCCAAAATCTTTCATCTTGCCATCTTACGCCAATGTCTCCGGAAAATATTTCCTGGAACAATCGTCATGGGTCAGTTCCTGGCAAGGAAAAGAAATAACCTACTATCTGTTCCATCATCATGGAGACGCATATATGAACCTCTATACAGAAATGCCTCAATACCTTACAGTTGATATGTTGCCCGTTTTAAAAGACGGTGCCACAACTTATCAAATCACTGCCGATAAAGATGCAACAATTTGTCTATCAGTAGGCGACGAGATAATAGGTCTTGCCTACGCCACAGGCCTGCCAATGGAAATGACAGTAACGCCGCAATCTGTAGGAACGGAAGTCATTCTAACCGTAACAAAACAAAACTACTACAGATATACCGGGAAAATATCCGTCATTCCCAACGAAGGCCCATATCTCATCTTCGACAACTGCACTGTAAACGACAATAACAGCAACAACTTAGATTACAATGAGACGGCAGGTCTCAATGTCGCCCTGCATAATGTTGGGACAGAAACAATAAACGACGTGACAGCCGTATTATCAACAACATCACCTTACGTCGAGATACTTAATAATACAGCTGTGTTCAATAGTATCTCCACTGATGATATAGCATCTCTAAGTTCTGCTTTTGAAATAAGAGTATCTGATGAGGTGCCTGACATGACATACATCCCATTCACGTTATCATTAAACAACAATGAGTATTCATTTACTGACGATTTCAAATTGCCTGTTTATGCTCCTTCTTTAATGATGACAAATTATACCATCACAGACGAAAATGGCAATGCAACAGACAGATTACAGGCAGCCTCAACATCAAATTTAACATTTACCATTAAAAATCAAGGACACAACAAAAGTAATCATGTCAATATTTCTTATAAAATATTTGCTCCTTTCATTTCTGTCAATGAAGATATCATTACTATTGAGGGAATTAACAGCAACGACAGTACAACTGTAACATTCACTGTCAATGTCAATGATGGCAGCCCGATGGGAGCCATACTGACAGACAGACTGACTATCACATCCGGGAAATACCAGTCAATACATGAAAACACAGTCTCATTAGGCAATACGACAGAAAATTTTGAAAATGAGACACTCAACTCGATAGCGCAATGGAGTAACAGCGGTGCAGCTCCATGGGTTCTCGATGACACCGACCCTTATGAAGGAAATTATTGTTACAAGTCAACATCTGTAAACAGCACACCAAAATCTACCTTGATTATGGGAATAACAACAGATAAAAACGACAAAATATCATTTTATTTCAAACCTTCTGATAATAAAGATGACAAATTCATTTTCAAAATCAACACTGAGACATTTGTCTTAGAAGGCGATGGTTGGACATATTTTGAACAACCGATTGAGGCAGGACAGTATCTGTTACAGTGGGTTTTCTCACGCGAAAGCGGAGCTGACCGGGGCGATGCCCGTATAGATTTGATAAGATGGGCGCCCTCTCCTATCTGCATCATTGGTGCCGATGATGACATATTCACCTGTGAAGATCAACCGGCCACAACAAATACTGCATACGGATTTAATTACAAATCAATACTATGGAGTTCTGATGGAGATGGTTATTTTGAAAATCCGCAGAACCTTGTAACATCATATACACCAGGTCCGGAAGACATATCAAACGGTATGACGGTTCTGAATCTCACTGCCTTGGACAATTACGATATATCATATCAAAGTTCCATAAATCTTTACATAAACAACTATATCGAACTTGAAGACACAATACATGGTATCTCCTACATAGACATTGATAATGCCGATACTACTTCATATCATATTGTTGACCTTGACAATGTAACATATCATTGGAACATAGAACCACAAAACGCTGCCGAGATTGTCACAAATGGCAACAAAGCCACATTGTATTGGAACAACAATTTCAAAGAACCAAATGCCACGCTTTCCGTTTACATCGACAACGGCTGTCTAAGCAATACTGTTTCCAAAACAATAAACATGTCACATTTCTCCGTAGATGAGAACGATGATATGTCTGAACTGCGTATTTATCCCAATCCTGCAAAAGAAATGCTGACAATAGTTTTACCTGCAAACAACGAAAACAAATCATCGTTAGAAGTATTTAATATATTAGGTAACAAAGTGCTGAACAGAAATATCAATCCGACTAACGGCAGTATTTCTCTTGATGTAAGTAGTCTTGCGCCCGGTGTTTACATCATTAAAATAATTTCCGGCAGTCATAATTGGACAGAACATGTCGTGATACAAAACTAAATTGTATTTTGGTTGTTGATTTGTTATTTCAAGTCAAATGGATAAGATAATCAAAATAAAAAAAGGCTTAAACATTAATCTTGTCGGAGAAGCCGAACATGTAGTGGAGCATCATGAGCCACAGTACTGTGCCATAAAACCTACAGACTTCATAGGCATATATCCCAAGTTGCATGTAGAAGAAGGTGACAAGGTCAAAGCCGGGAGTATTTTGTTTCACGACAAATACAGGGAAGATCTGTTTTTCACGGCTCCCACAAGCGGTACAATAAAAGCCATAATACGCGGCGAGAAAAGGCAGCTTAAAGAGATTGTCATAGAAACAGACGGCAGAGATGACAAGATAGACTTCGGCAAAGGCGACCCTTTGAGGATGTCACGCGAAGAAATAACATCAAAACTTGTTCAAAGCGGTATTTGGGCAATGATACGGCAACGTCCCTACTCTATCATTGCCAACCCTTTGGAAAAACCAAAATGTATTGTAATTTCTACTTTTGACACAGCCCCTCTTGCTCCGGATAACACCTTAATAATTAAAAACAAACAAAACATCTTCCAAAAAGGAATAGATGTGCTGACCCGCCTTACCGACGGCAAAGTACACCTCAACGTAAGACACGGTGACAATTCTGACATTTTCACAAATATTAAAGGAGTGAATATCAATTATTTTACCGGTCCGCATCCTGCCGGCAACGTGAGTACTCAAATCAACAGACTCGATCCTATCAACAAAGGTGAGATAATTTGGTATTGTTATCCTCAAGATATACTTACAATAGGAGAACTTTTTGAAACCGGATATTACAACGGCGAAAGAGTATTCGCTCTGACAGGTTCCGAAGTGTTACATCCTCATTATTACCAATCTATTATAGGAACATGTATCTCGGATCTTGTAAATAACAACACCGGTGACAAAGAGAACCGATATATAAGCGGCAATGTATTGACAGGGAAAAAGATAGATAGAGATGGTTTTATCTCTTTTTACGACAATGCCGTGACAGTGATACCGGAAGGACGACATCATGAGTTGTTCGGATGGTTGGCACCGAACATCAACAAATTCAGTTTTTCCCATACCTTCCTGTCATATCTCTTTCCAAAACGCAAATATGTGTTGGATACCAATATGCATGGCGGAGTTCGTCCTTATATCATGACAGGAGAGTTCGAGAAAATCTTTCCTTTCGACATTTTTCCCCTGCAACTCATCAAGGCGTGCATCATCAAAGATATAGATCTTATGGAGAATCTTGGCATCTACGAAGTCGATGAAGAAGATTTTGCATTATGCGAGGTTATAGATCCCTCAAAAACACCTATACAGAAAATCATAAGAGAAGGTATAGATTTAATACATAAAGAAATGAATTAATGTTATGGGATTAAGAGCTTTTTTAGACAAGATAAAACCGGCTTTTGAGAAAGGTGGCAAGTTTGAGAAACTGCACTCAACATTCGATGCCTTCGAGACATTTCTTTATGTTCCCGACACTGTCACAGAAAACGGCTCTCATATTCGTGATGCCGTGGATATGAAACGTAACATGATTTTTGTGATGATAGCTCTGATGCCTTGTTTCTTCTTTGGTATTTTCAACGTAGGATATCAGCATTTCTTATCATCAGGAGAAAATGTAACATTTTGGCATACAGTCGGTTATGGACTCATGAAAGTCATTCCCATGTATCTCGTGAGTTACATTGTCGGTCTTGCAATAGAATTTATTTTTGCAGAGGTGCGTCATGAACAGGTCAACGAAGGCTATTTTGTGACAGGGTTTCTGATACCGTTGATAATGCCGCCGGACATACCGTTGTGGATGCTTGCCATTGCTGTTGCCTTCGCTGTCATAATAGGTAAAGAAGTATTCGGGGGCACCGGAATGAATATCGTCAATCCTGCCCTTCTCGCCCGTGCTTTTCTTTTCTTCTCATATCCGTCCAAGATGTCCGGCGATGATATCTGGATTGCTGACAAACCCGATGCTTATAGTGGTGCTACGCCATTAGGAGAACTGCTTAACGGAAGCAACGTGATGGAATCATTAAACATATCAGACATGTTTTTCGGCTTCATGCCGGGAAGCGTCGGAGAAACCTCCAAACTCGCCATCTTGACAGGCGGCATGTTCCTGATATTGACACAAGTGATAAGTTTGAGGATTTTATTGTCAGTTTTTGCCGGAGCCATAATAATGTCATTGACATTCAACCTAATAGGCAGCACTCCTGCCATGGAGGTAACCTTCTGGCAACATTTCCTCATAGGTGGTTTCCTTTTTGGAGCTTTCTTCATGGCAACAGACCCGGTGACAGCTGCTCAGACCAATACGGGGAAAATAATCTACGGCTTCCTCGTCGGCGCCATTGCCATCATGATAAGAGTTATCAATCAGGCTTATCCTGAAGGAATGATGCTTTCCATCCTTCTCATGAACTTTTTCGCTCCTTTTATAGATTATGTAGTCGTAAACAATAACATCAGAAAACGCAAACGCCGTCTTGCCAAAACGGAAAGGAGGTCCTCATGACGAACGGATATATTTTCAGATATACCATAACACTTGTGATAATTGTAGCGATAATACTTTCTGCAACGGCAACATTGTTATATCCTTTGCAGAAAAAAAACGAAGACAATGAAAAGATGGTGAATATCATGAAAGCTGCCGGTATTACAGTGACAAATAATGAAGATGTATATTCATTATTCGACAAATATTGTACCAAGATGCTTATTATTAACAATGATGGGACTATTATAGATGAATGTAGCGATGCCGTTAAAACAAAATGCAAAGCTTTCAACATTAATCTTAAAAACGAATTGTCAAAAATGGCTGACAATAAAGATTATTCACTTCCTGTATATGTATTGCAATATGACAATAGAATTATTAATGTAATACCATTGCAAGGCACCGGGCTTTGGGGTCCTATATGGGGATATATGGCACTGTCGGAAGATTTCGACACTGTGATAGGCACTGTCTTCGACCACAAATCCGAGACACCGGGTTTGGGAGCCGAAATAACGACGGAAAAATTCTCAAATCAATTCAAAGACAAGAGATTATTCAAAAACGGTGTTTTCAAGTCTATTGCTGTCGTCAAAGGCGGCATCTCCGCACTTGACACAGAAGAACAAAAATATGCCGTCGATGCCATATCCGGCGGAACGATAACGTCTAACGGAGTAAATGATATGATAAAGAACACATTAGAGTTATATTTACCTTATATCGAGAAACAAAATGACAAACAATAAGAACATACAAATATTATTGCGTCCCATCAGCGAAGCCAATCCTGTCACGGTGTTGATTTTGGGAATATGCTCCGCTCTTGCCGTGACGGCAAAACTAAAACCGGCTTTTGTCATGGCTGTTTCCGTAACAGTAGTCACCGCCCTGTCAAATCTGATAATATCATTGCTGCGAAAAGGGATACCGCCCAAAATTCGTATCATAGTACAACTCGTAATAGTAGCATCTTTAGTAATATTGGTGGACCAGGTACTTAAAGCCTTCGTCTATGATGTCAGCAAACAACTTTCGGTATTTGTCGGTCTTATCATCACCAACTGTATAGTCATGGGACGTCTCGAGGCATTTGCCATGGCCAACGGTCCATGGGAGTCTTTCTTGGACGGCATTGGCAACGGTTTAGGATATGGCTTGATTCTCATAATAGTAGCTTTCTTCAGAGAGTTGCTCGGTTCCGGCACATTATGGGGTTATCAAATCATACCTCAAAAACTATACGACATCGGATACATGAATAACGGACTGATGATATTGCCTCCAATGGCTCTTATCATCGTAGGAATAATAATTTGGGTTAAAAAAACTTCTGTAAAATAAAGGCAGGAATTATGGGAACTTTCAACATATTTATACAGTCGGTTTTTATCGACAATATGATTTTCGCCTATTTTCTCGGCATGTGTTCATATTTGGCTGTATCAAAAAACGTTAAAACTGCCATAGGACTCGGTTTGGCAGTAGTTTTCGTATTAACAATTACGGTACCAATAAATTATCTTTTAGACAAATATGTATTGTCGGCAGGTGCCTTGGCATGGATAAGTCCCGTATTCGCCAATATGGACCTTGAATTTTTAAGTCTGATACTTTTCATCGCCATCATAGCCGCCATGGTACAAGTCGTCGAAATGGTGATAGAGAAATACAGTCCCGCCTTATATGCTTCATTAGGTATCTTTCTTCCACTCATAGCAGTAAACTGCGCAATTTTGGGATGTTCTCTGTTCATGCAGGAAAAAGATTTCGGTACTGTATTTCAATCCATTGTATATGGCTTCGGCTCCGGCATCGGTTGGCTCATCGCCATAGCCGGCATAGCGGCAATAAGAGAAAAAATACGTTATTCCAAGATTCCCAAACCATTGGAAGGCACCGGCATAAGTTTCATCATTACGGGCCTGATGGGAATAGCATTTATGGCTTTCCTTGGCATTAAATTGTAAATCAAAACAAAACGACAATGACAACAATAGTTTCCATCATAATAACAAGTATAATAGTATTTCTCATTGTAGTACTTGTACCCGTGGGAATACTCGTAATATTGAAAAAGAGATTGACACCGCAGGGCAAGGTAAAAATCACAATCAATAACGAAAGAATCATCGAAGTGGAACCAGGCGATTCGTTGCTCACGACATTGGCAAATCAACAGATTTTTCTACCATCGGCATGTGGTGGTGGAGGCACTTGCGGCATGTGCCGTTGCAGGGTAATAAGCGGTGGCGGTGCCATACTGCCAACAGAGACAGGCTTCTTCAGCAGAAAAGAACAAAAAGAAAACTGGAGACTCGGTTGTCAGGTCAAAGTAAGAGAAGACATGAATATTGCCATAAACCCTCAGATCTTCGGAATAAAAAAATGGGAATGCGAAGTGATAAGCAACCGTAACGTGGCAACTTTCATCAAAGAATTTATTGTAAAACTTCCTGAAGGAGAACATCTCGATTTCCTGTCCGGAAGTTATATTCAAGTTGATGTTCCTGTGATTGACATTGACTTCAAAGACATGGATGTCGAGGCGGAATATCGTCCCGAGTGGGACAAATACAAGATGTGGGAGTTGAAGATGCACAATCCCATGCCTCAGTTCAGAGCCTACTCCATGGCAAACCGACCTTCAGAAAACAATGTGATAATGCTCAACGTACGTATTGCCACACCACCATTCGACAAGAAAACAGGAAGATTCATGAACGTCAATCCCGGCGTATGTTCTTCCTATATCTTCTCCCGCAAGAAAGGCGACAAAATCACCATCAGCGGTCCTTACGGAGAGTTCCACATCAAGAATACCGACAGAGAAATGATTTTCATAGGCGGTGGCGCCGGTATGGCTCCCATGCGTTCCCA
Organism: Bacteroidales bacterium Phil6; assembly: GCA_002633315.1. Classification (GTDB taxonomy): domain Bacteria; phylum Bacteroidota; class Bacteroidia; order Bacteroidales; family F082; genus Limimorpha; species Limimorpha avicola. Next base: position 307,241 of record NWBN01000031.1, on the reverse strand, counting down.
CATCCTCGACCTTTACAAGACAAAACACAGCAAACGCAAGGCATCATTCTGGTATGGAGGCCGTTCTCTCAAAGAGTTGTTTTATATCGACGACTTCAAAGAGATAGAAGCAGAAAATCCCAATTTCAGCTTCCATGTGGCATTGTCCGCCCCATTGCCGGAAGACAACTGGAAAGGCGATGTCGGCAACATCCATGAGGTGCTGTACGAAAATTATCTTAAAAACCATAAAGAACCTGAAGAAATAGAATATTATCTCTGCGGACCGCCCATGATGAATGCAGCAGTGCTCAACATGCTCGACAACCTCGGTGTCCCTAAAGAAATGATTGCATTTGATGACTTCGGCGGATGACAATTATTTCATTGCGATACTGTCCTCAAAAATGTGTAAAATCTACTGTACGACAAATTTTTCATGGAATTTTATCAGCAGATTTTATTCCTTTATATGTTAGTGTTTCAAAAGTATGTAATTGAGATTCATATTTTGACAAATTATTATAATTTATTGATTATCGATACAAAACCACAACAACAAACCATCTGTATGATTTGACAGCATATAAATTCGATTCTCAAGATATTATAAACAAACTTGAAAATTTTATCGGACAGCAATAAAAAACATATTAGCAATGAATCTACACAATAGAATTCATTGCATCTATAAGGTCACTATATTTTGTCACCGTATGATACTTTACCTTGGCTGTAGAGATAGAGTTATACAACTTCTCGGCACATTCTATCTTTGCTTTTTCTACACCTCTGATTTCCATCGTTCCCATTGTTCCCTTGGTTTCCGCAATAAAGAAAATATGCTTTATTCCATCTACTTCCATGGCAATGGCCCAGTCCGGTGCATAATTTCCGACCGGAGTCGGTATCTGGAAGGTCCGCGGTAACTTGGCATATACCACAACCTCATTGGCTTCGTCAAGGTCATGAGCAAATTGTCGTTCTCCCTTGCTGTCGCTGAACACATAGTCGGTTATATGTTTCTTAGCCTCGTAGGCCTTGTCAAAGTCCATTTTACTCTTTACCGTGAAGATATTGCTGTCATATTTTCCCTCGGTCATGTTGTAATGGATTGTTTCTACAATCATCGTGGACTTCTGTTCCTTGATGATGCTGATAACCTTCCGGATAAATTCCTCGGGATTGTTTTTGAACAAATACAACTTGCTTTCTTTGATACCTTGCAGTATCTTCACAACTGTGCGACGCGTGAGGTTCGCTCCCTTGGCAATATCACCTACCAGATCGTAACGGACCGTCGAGGTACATACATCGGTCAATTGATGCGATTGTGATCGGGTATCGCCAAATTCTGTTACCTGTTTTTCATCCTGCGTCCCTTCAACCATGATATAACGGAGCTGTTTTACATCCAGCTCTGCATTGATGTGCTCAATTGCTTTCTTAATCAGCTCATCGCTGTTGTAGCTTACCGTGTAAACATATTGATGGTTGATTTCTTTCCATAATGCCTGGAATTCGTCTTTGCCAAAGTTTTCATTCAGCTTATTCTCCGGGATAGTGGTTTTCTCTTCCACCACCATATCATTGAGAGCTTTCGGGTCAAAGATAGAATTGATCAGTCGGGTTACTCCCTCGGCTATCGGTTGTAACTTTGCGGGCAGCGAGGCCACACTCCCATTGGCTGTTGCTTCGCGGTATTCAGGTGTGATATGCTTATCCTCGTCAATATAGCCATTGTCTTCCAAATAGATGATAATGCGGCTTGCTTCCGATTCGTCTATGGTATGAATCTCTTCTCCGATCTTTATCTGCTTGCCGGTAAAATAGGCCACGGTTGCTTTGGCGGCACGTTCGCGCAACACCTCGCGGGTCTCTTTCTGCAACGCACCGGTAAAATCGGCATAACTTTCATTGGCGATGACCGTCAGTTTGTTTATCTCATGCACATCTTCACCCAACAGCTCTTTATCCATACGGACTCCGTTCTTATCCACACAAAGGCGCAGGCCACGTCCTACTTCCTGTCGTTTGGCTGTGGTCGAGTTGGAGTGTCGAAGCGTACAGATTTGAAACACATTCGGGTTATCCCATCCCTCACGCAGCGCTGAGTGTGAGAAGATAAAGCGGGTAGGCTCTTCAAAACTCAACAAGCGTTCTTTGTTTTTCAATATCAGGTCGTATGCCGGTATGTCATCCGACAAGCCGGTTTTCTTCTCCACCTTTCCGTCTATTACCCGATTGGTTTTCTTGTCTATCGAGAAATAGCCGCGATGCACCTCTTGAGGTGTAAACCGACGCAGGTATTCATTATAATCCTCGTCCCAGATGTGGAACTCTTCGCTTACCAGGCGTGCATACTCTTCTTCGAATATCTTTTGGAACACACCCTTCACTTCATTTCCCTCTTTGTCGTAGCTCTTATATTTGGCAACTTCGTCGATGAAGAAGAGCGACAGGCACTTGATACCCCGCTTGAACAACCGGCGTTCCTTCTCAAAGTGCGACCTGATGGTTTCCCTTATCTGCACGCGCTGCATCGTCAACTCGCTTGTGTCTCCGATTACCTCACCTCGCCGCAGTGTGACGCCATTCAGGAATGTAACATAACCTTTGGCGTTGATTTCAGACAGAGTAAACCCTTCATATTCGGCCAATCCCGATTCTTCACGCAGACTGTCGCCAGTACCGAAAGTTTTTGTTTTTCGCACGATGGTGCCCGATGCCGTTTGGGTTTCAAATTCAATTCTGGCCATTGGCGGCTTTTTCGGTGAAAGTACTATGTTGTCAAGATACAGAAAACTGTTTGTACCTTTGAAGTTCTTCACTTCAAACCCTTTCACTTGAATGCGTTTTACCAATTTCTGGCGGTAAGCATCCAGTGCATCGAGCGCATAGACTGTGTCATGTTTGGTTTTGTGTGTAGCCGAATAATTCAGCACAAACAGCGGATTGAATCGTTTGATGCCGTCCTGAGTGGCATCACCCTCCATCTTTTGCGGCTCGTCCATAATGACAATAGGATTGTTGGCCGCAATCACATCAATCGGGCGGCGGCTTCCAAACTCGTCGCGCTTGGAGTATATGATGCGGCTCTCCTTACTGCGGCCTCCCTCTTTCATGGAGGCGGCGAAGGCCTGCGTATTGATAATCATCACGCACAATCCCGAATCTGACGAAAAGCTGTCCAGCTGCTGCAAGTTGCTGCTGTCGTAAACAAACCACCGGGCTTTCTTGCCATAGAGTTCCATGAAGTGCTCTTCCAGCATGGTAAAGCTCTTGGCTACGCCCTCACGAATGGCTATACTGGGCACCACGACAATAAACTTGCTCCACCCATACTGTTTGTTCAGCTCAAACATCGTCTTGATATATACGTATGTCTTGCCCGTACCGGTCTCCATCTCTATATCCAGATTCACGGGTGCCACTCCTTTGGCCAGTGTTTCCGAAGGAGCTATATCGTATAAATTCTGCACCGAACGGATATTCCGGAGCATCGTCTGCCTGTCCAGTTCCAAGCGGTGGTTACCGTAGCCGATTTCTTCCTCCTTGTAGGTAATCCGCTTTTCTTTGTAACTTCCCAAATCCCTGCGATAGGCCGACAGCGTATGCGACGGTTGTCCCCGAAATACCGCCACCGTATTTTCCACGGCATCGGTCTGGTATTGCTGTATCTTAAATTTGAATTTCATTTATATTTATGTCTCTAATACGTACCCGAAAGCCGGGAAATATTACCAATTTGAAATAACGTGTACCCCAAAAGGGGATTTCATGGACTTATTCTGACCAATATGTACCCAAAAGCAAGATTTCGGGTACATATCAACGCTCTATTCATTGACAGATTCAATCGCCTCTGTCGTAGTATCCATCTTGTGAATAGGTTGTGATATAAATAATGATATCAAATCTTTGTTGATGTAATAGTTTGATCTACCCAATTTTACCTTTTCCAATAAACCTGCCTGAACTATCTTGTCGAGATATTTTGCCGCGGTTTTTCTTTGGACCATCATATCCTTCTCCATAAACTCAATCTTTGTGTACGGATGAAAGAACAGGTTATTAATCAACTCGTGTTTATATTGCTGACCAAAGAGTGGCCTAAGTTTAGCTTTATATGCAGCCATTAGTTTTGATATGTTTTTTACCAATCTCATCGTATCAATGGATGTCTCTTCTATGCCTTTCAATATAAATAATATCCATTCTTCCCATTGATCGAAATTATCCGGGGCCTTGTCTCGAATTGCTTGTATTAAACGGTAATAATCTCCTTTATTATGAGTAATGTACCGACTCAAATACAGAATAGGAAGGTCTAATAAATCATTGATTACCAGATACAGAATAGCGATAATACGTCCTGTACGGCCATTTCCGTCATAAAATGGATGAATGCTTTCAAACTGATGGTGAATGATGGCAAGTTTGATTAAGGGGTCTATATCATGAAGCTCGGATATGTTGATATATTCTTCTAAATTAGTCATATATCGCAGAACATCCTGACCACTCTGTGGCGGTGTGTATACTGTCTCTCCTTTAGAAGATTTCAGCGTGGTTCCAGGAAGAGTTCGGAAACCTGCATTATTATTCTCCAAAACATGTTGGATCTCCTTAATGTCATTGAGAGACAATACATGCTTGTGCCTCACCATATTAAATCCTTTCTGCATGGCTTGCCGGTAATTCAGAACTTCTTTAGTCGCTGCATTAACGATTCCATCTCTGAAATGAAGATCTGCCTTATACAGGTCATCAGAAGTGGTGACTATATTCTCAACGGCAGAACTGTCAAGAGCCTCCTGGAGCACCAGAGAACTGAGAAGAATATTCTCATTCGGTATTGTGAGAGCTACGCCCTTAAGTTCTGCCAACCGTTTGTTTGATCTATTCAGTTGTCGCAAGACAGCCTTAGTTTCAAAGTCAAACCCTAACGGTAATTGTGGTATGTTGTATGCTGCGTTCATATTACAATATTTTACAATTTGTATCCGTCGAATAGTGGCGGAATATTTGTTCAAAGTTGTCAATCACATTATCGTTGGCGGCCGAGGCATCGCGCATGACGAAATACACCGGGTGCAGCTGGGCTATTTCCTTTATGGCGGCTTCGGTCACATCGCGGTCGAAGCAAGCCACCAGATAGTTGTCATCTACAATATGGACGGTCTTGCCCGCTATCTGTCGAGTCTCGATCTTGGCCGAGAGTTCTATGCCGAGGTCGAGCATCACCTGGAACAACAAGTCTTCACCCGTGCGGTCGGCCTTCACGTTTTCGTTGAACAGTAATTGCGGCGTAAACTCCTGCGGAGTGTAATACACATCTTCCATGTTTGACGTGTCCAGTTTCAACACGCGGAATCCGATGTCGAGCTTTTCTATTCCCTCTTTGTCTTTGTTTTCCTCTTTTATCTTCCTTCCGGCACGGCGTATCCGTTCCTTGCCTATTTCGCAGATGTTTTTGTATCCGGCTTTGTATGCTTCGCTCTTTTCGTCGGTCTTTTCGGGCAGTTGCACCATAATAAATTTGCGATTGCCTCCATCTTCGGCATTGAGTTGCATCACGGCATGGGCCGTTGTGGCCGACCCGGAAAAGAAATCAAGAATAATAGAGTCTGTTTCTGAACCTATGCTTACAAAGTATTTAAGGAAAGAAACACCTTTAGGGTAATCAAAAGGTATCTTTTCTCCAAATAATAGTTTTAATTCAGAAGCCCCACCCGGAAAATTATGATAATTTTTAGGAGGGTTAAATCCTCCCTGCATAAATTTGGGAATAAAATCTCCTTTGGTTGAGAACATTTTTATTTCTGATATACGCTTTTTAAAGGTCTCTATTCCCCATCTCCATCTATGCAAAGATCCATTACGTTTACCCGGTCGCACAGGAATAAACCCCTTCTTAATGAGATCTAAATCTGTTGAGTAGACTTCATCTTCATCATTTAAATTTAATTTTGCTTTATCATAATCATAAACAGGAAGCATCTCTTCTGTTTTAGGATTATAATAAATAGTATATCCCATATCAGGACGAGTAACAAGAGAGGAAGGTGCATCATTTAGGTTTCGCCAAGATTCTTCGGTTTTATCTACACGATTGATTGTAGTCTGTATTATATTCTTGCCATAACAAAGAACATATTCTATGTTCTTTTGAATAAGGACTCCTTCTCCTGCTTGATTGGCACCTGTAATAATGACTATTTTTGCTATAAAGTTAGACTCTCCGTATACTTCATTACATAGTTTATGAAGATTATTTATTTCGGCATCTCCAATTGAAATAAATATAACTCCATCATCTGTAAGTAAATCCCTCGCCACTTTCAAGCGGGGATAGATCATATTGAGCCAGTCGGTATGGAAACGGCCGTTGCTCTCGGTATTGCGCTGCATCGGGTCGATGGTCTGGTTGCCCTCTTCATCGAACAGTCCGCTGGTCTCTTCAAACGCGTCACGGCTTTGTGCAAAATCGTCGTTATAAACAAAATCATTGCCGGTGTTGTAGGGCGGGTCGATATAAATCATCTTCACCTTACCCAGATAGGTTTCGCGCAACGCTTTCAGCACATCGAGGTTGTCGCCCTCGATATAGAGGTTCTGCGTATGGTCAAAATCCACACTCTCCTCGCGGCAAGGGCGCAGGGTCATCGTCGTGGGTGTATTGGCCAGTCGATTGGCAGCACGCTTGTCGGGCCAGGTAAACTGATAGCGTTCCTCGCCCTCGCCGATAATCTCGGCGGACAATTCGGCCTGCAACTTTTCAAAATCGATAGCCAACTCGGGCTTGCCATCCTTACCCAATCGTTCCGTCACACAGTTCGGGAACAACTGCTGTATCTTCTCTATGTTGGAGCCTACTACATCAAGGCTCTGCATTTTCAGTTTGTCCATAATCTTTAAATCTTAATCATTACTGCGTTACAAACACCCTCCAACTACCGTCTTTTTCACCACGTTCTACATACTTCTTTGAAATCAACTGGTCTAATAATTTCTGAATAGCCGTTACACTGATACCTGTCCCCTCTTTCATGTCCGCAATGGTCAGGGTGGGCTGTGTAAGCATGGCATTCAGTATCTTCGCATAATTAGGAGTCCGGAACACAATCCGTTCACCGTCATACCACCACACATTTTCATTCTTTTCACTCACAAACAACACGTAATTATACATTTCCGTAGCCACTAAGTCATTAAAATATTTCATAAACGGACGTATATCTTTAATATCTGCATGTGCTCCATCGCTTGGAACAGGACCCACTTCAAGATCGGTCTGATGTAACGCTTCCAAATATTCACTCTTTTTACGGCTTCTAACCACAATCATCGGATAATTGTGACGACTCAATATATAGTTTACCATAAGTCTGGCTATACGGCCATTACCATCCTCAAAAGGATGAATACGTATATAACGGTAATGAAAGAGCGCAGCCAATTCAACGGGCGAGAGTTTCTCTTCCTGTTCCGCTGCATTATACCATTCCACCAAATCGTTCATCAACCCGGGAGTTTCTTCAGGCGAAGCATACTCGAATCTGTACCCATATCGTGTAATTACACTATTTGGACGCGTCTTATACTGACCTGCATGAATAACATAACTTGTCTGTAATCCCCCCGGCAAATCACGATATACTGTATAATCCTCCCTTAATATGGTTTTATGCAATGTCCTTATAAAATTCTGCGTCAATGGTATATCTTTCATTGCTGCTTCTTCTGTCATCATCCGCAGTCCAACGTTGCTTGCTGTCATTTCCTGTACATCACGCACATCCGCCTCTCCAATCACTTTTCCGAAAAGAAGCAGGATTTCCGTCTGTCCGTATGTCAACGTATTACCTTCAATATGATTGCTGTTGTAATTAAAATCGACAGTAAAACGTCGGCTAAGCCTTTCCCTGTCTTTATCGGATAACGGCTGCAAATCCTGCCATGCAGCCAATGCTTTTTTTACATTAAGATATTTCATTAGTATTGATGTTTGTCAAATGTACGGTGCAAAGATAACAAAAAAGGTTGTACCAATATAACCTTTTTACAATCATTTCCTACACTAAACTCGTCTTCCAATTTTATTCCTTTTCCACAATAACTTATTAGCCTGTTAACTTATAATGTCCAACTATAAGCCCCAAAACTTATAATTCCCCATTATTAGCCTGTTAACTTATAGCCTCCTTCAACCTCCTTATCAACTCAAAATACTCCCTTTTCTTCCTCGGTTGTTTCTCTATGGCAAGTTTACGCTCCAACATCTTAATTTGTGCACCGATTCTTGCTTGTTGCTCGTCAAATCGTATTTGCTCGTTCAGCGACCTGCCTTCTTCCACATCTATCTGCCCCACCTGCTTGATGATGTTTTCCCATACACTGTCAAGATTCAATCCGGACAACAAAATGGAGGCTTCTTCGGCAGCCTTCCAATCCGACTCAAACAACTTCGTATGAAAAACGGCAAAGCGCACCTGATTCTCATACTTCAAGGCAAACACCATCTTCTGACCGATAAGCCTGTCCAGCAACAGGATATTCTTCACATCGTACCCCTTGTGTTTCATCTGCACATCGAGCACATAAACCCCTTTTACCTCGGCTCCTTCGCCCAATGCCGGTATCGTTGCCGGGGAGACTACCGCTACAATATCGATACGGTCAATATCGGCATCGAAAATTTTGCGTTGTGCAGGCTTTAAGTCAAACTTGGCATAAATCTTTTTCTTGGGCAATGGCTGCTTTATTTCTGTTGATATGGGAAGGCCGTACATAAGCTATTTTGATGGGATACTTAACAGTTGGTGGGAAGAGGTTGTTTGCTCGTTAACACTTACTGGTTTAGTCAAAACCGTATCTTTAATTTCAACCGTCAAAGGCTCCTCTATACGGACGCCTTTTATTGTCTTTTCAATCGTGGTAATTTGGTCAGGGTCGATTTTTTGCGAAGAACACATTGGTATTACAATAGAAACAATCAATGAAACAATAGCAACGATGAAAGACCAAAATGCAGTATTTGCAGCCTTTCTACTTTCTTCTGCTGAGTCTAAAGCAACTTTCATTTCATCATCATGATACTGATCTTCTAATGTTTTGAAATTGTTATTGACATAATCTACCGCTAACGGCAATGGGTAAATTATCCCTAACCCATATTTTTGCAGATCATATGCAAAATCAAGGTTTATGTTTTGAGTCTGGCCTATTTGGAATAAGACATAAACATCATTGCCCATTTTCTCCATTGGAAATTCATTACCAGAAGAGTCACCGGGAATAAAGGAACTCAAATCAGTACATTCAGTAGGCCTAAATTGATCGGTTTTTTCGTCATAAATATATTTATCTCTATCATACAAAACATTATATCCAACATCTTCCTTTTTTGAATAAAATTTTTGTATTGCAATAAAGCCAAGAGACTCTAATTCTTTGATAAAATAGATAAAATCACAGATATCATAATATTGTTTTTCTGCCTTATCCTTATCTTTCATTCTATTGTATAAGGAAATCTGCGGCTTTTCTCTGTATGTCCATTTAAGAGCGAAGAAAGAAAATTCGGCACGCAATATTTTGGCTACTTGTAATTCTTGTAGGTGGCTTAATCCTTTATCTTTGAGTTCTACAAAATCCTTTATCCATTTATTTTCTTTGTCAGTAAATTTCCTCATATTTATTTTATCACTAAGAATGTTATCAACTCAAAATCGTCCAACCCACGAATTTCATTGGAAAACAGGTTACCCTGCACCCCATTCAGGAAATCGTCTATATCGCTCTCTTCCTTCACCGTGATAATGCTTTCAATTACCGATTGCAACAAGTTGCTGTAATGACGCATATTCTTGCCATCGCGGGTTTCTTTGTTGAACTGCTTGCAGAGGGTCATGTCGGGCTCTGTCTTGTCCTTGCAGGCATAACGCATCTTGTCGAGCAGTTTTTTAGGCGACAAATGGTCGCAGATAACGGTTCCGGTGTGTGAAATGTAAACCATGTAAAATGGGTGGAGTAAATTGGAACGGTCGATATTTACGGCATTGTTCTTGTTCTTCAACACATACATCACACCCGGCTCCACCAATTCGGAAGCACTTACCACCGCACTCATTCCGAAGGGTGTCAAATCCATGTTGGGATGCTCTTTCAGATTCGCCAATAAATCCAAACGGAATTCATTCAACCCCAAATCCATGATGTTGACACCGGTATCCATATCTTCAATATCGACTACTTCATTTTGAAGTTTCTTCAACTGGTTGCGGCGGTATTCCAAATCGCCTTTTTCATCGACCGACAAAAGGTTGTCATCACCGGTGCTGGTGATAACAGTCGCTTTCATTCTGCTTTCCACACGACCTTTCAGTTTGATATAATCATCCAACTCCATATCCGGCCAATAGTTCACCAGTTGAATCACCTCGTTGCGGCTACCTATACGGTCGATACGACCGAAACGCTGAATGATGCGCACCGGATTCCAGTGAATGTCGTAGTTAATCAGATAATCACAGTCCTGCAAGTTCTGTCCTTCACTTATACAGTCGGTTGCAATCAACACATCAATTTCCCTGGTGTCGTCCGGATGAATGGCATCACGGTCTTTTGACATCGGAGAAAAGTAGGTCAGTATGTCATTGAACGTACATTTCAGTTTCGGTAAAGTACATTTACCCTCAGTACTACCGGTTATCAGAGCCGTATGCAGTCCGCAATCGTTCAGGATTCTATCAGATAACTGTTCGTACAAGTAATTTGCCGTATCGGCAAAAGCAGTAAAAACCAATACCTTTTTGTTCGTACCGTTGATCGGATGTTCAAACTTGTTTTTCAAGTCAGCTACGAGCTGCTGCAATTTAGTGTCATGCTCCGGAGTAATATCCTTCAACATGAATATAAGTAACTCAAGCATTTCCAAGTCTGCTTTCAGATCACGTCTCCAACTCACATAATCCATGTCCCGGAGATTGATTTTCGATTTACGTCCCACGAAAGGATCGTTTTCATTATCTTCATTATCAAAATCATCCGAGAATTCAGTTACATCAATTATTCCGGCACCGCTTTCCTGAAATTTATCAATGGCAGTAATGGAATCTTTTATAAAATCATGTATTCTTGTCAAAGTAAGGCGAAAAGAGTTCACGCTACTTTCTAAACGTTTCAGCAGGTTGATTGCCATCAATTTTCTAAGACCTTTTTCACGACCATCCACAGTAAGTCCTTTACCTTGAAAATCAATACCATAGTTATCCTTTTCACTATCAAATATGAAAAATGAAGGTGTGTATATGGAAAGATTAAGATTATTAAGCATTTCCGCAATATCTGCAAAAGTTATGGCATCGTTCAAATCCGTAAGTTTGGGTCTGCGAGATACAGGTGCGAGACGTGTAGGGAATTTTCCCACATCGTTCGTGTTGTAATACTTGATGATGTGGCTACGACTACGAGCTATGGTAACGGCATCGAGCAGTTGAAAGAAATCATAGTTTAATGAATCTACTAATTTTTCCGTGGTTCTATTTTCCGGAGGCAGTTTAGCCCATTTTGAATATACAGTCTGTGCATCTCTGAAAATACTGTCTATACTCTTTCCCGTATCAAGCAAATCGTTTATATTTTCGGCCTTGCCTTCATACGCCAATTGCAGTTGATTTTTCAAATCGTTGAAACGGTTGTTAACAGGTGTGGCTGAAAGCATAAGTACTTTCGTTTTTACACCACTGCGTATGACTTTATTCATCAACCGGGCATAACGGTTCTCCTTGAAATCATCTTCTTCGTCCTCATTGTCAAATCGACCGCCATTGCGAAAATTATGACTTTCATCTATGACAATTAAATCATAGTTTCCCCAGTTCACACGTTCCAGGTCAAGTCCATTGCTCGACCCTTTATCCCTCGATAAGTCGGAATGAAACAAAATATCATAACGCAATCGGTCTGCCAACACCGGATTGTTCTTATAGTTGGAACGGAATGTCTGCCAGTTGTCATTCAACTTTTTAGGACAAAGAACCAAAACATTTCTGTTTCGGTTTTCATAATATTTGATAACTGAAAGTGCGGTGAAAGTTTTTCCCAAACCCACACTATCAGCAAGAATACATCCATTGTATTTCTCCAATTTATTTATTATTGCCCAAGACGCGTCTTTTTGGAAATTATAAAGTTTGTTCCAAATAACACTGTTTTTGAATCCGGTAGCCTCATTAGGCAAGACATCTTCGTTAATATCCTCCAAAAATTCATTGAAAATGTTATACAAAGTAATAAAATAGATAAAGGCAGGGGCATTTTCCTTGTAAACCGTCTCAATATTTTCAATTACATTTTCTGTCACCTCCTGAAATTTCTCCTTGTCCTTCCAAAGTTCATTAAAGTTATTCAGAAACATATCTGTCGAACTATGTCCGGGCATACCTACAACCATAGGACAAATATTGTTTCCTCTGTCAAGCCCAAGTTCGGTAGTGGTAAACTCGTTAAAAGGCATATATGTATAAGTCTCCTCTTCATTCCTTATGTTGAGGAATGAGTTCATGGACCCATGAGTAATATTGGTTTTGAATCGGACTTTTCTGCGAATCCAGTCTGCACATTCTTTAGCAATGGCACGTTGCGTAAGCCGGTTGCGAAGCCTTATTTCAAAATCAGAACCAAAAAGATTTCTTTCTCTATTCAGTTTCGGTATATAGAACTCTCTTTTTTGCTTTTCAGACTTATCTGCATAAAATGTCGGTGAAGTAAAAATAAAGTTTACACAGTCCACCTTTTCCAACTCTTCTTTCAATGCTTCGTATGCATAAATGGAAAAACTGGCTGCCGCTATGGAGATTTGGCTATTGCCTGATGACAATACCTCTTTCAAATCATCTATGACACGTTCAGTTATATTATTGAATTGTTTAGGAACCTTCATATTTTCTCATTCTTAATAACCAACTCTTATTTTCAACACCTACAATAATATTTTCGAGACGGCAAATGACATAATATAATTTTTCAACAAACCTATCATTTATTATATTAATGAAGAAAGACCAAGTATCCCGAAATGATTTATATATCTGTATTTCAGCATTCTTATATTCAAAAGTAACATACTCCCATATTTTCAACAATATTTTATTTCAGCAGTATCCATCTGTCTTTTTATCACTTAAATATAATCCCTATCAGACATTTACATAATTCAAACAGCGACATTTCAATATTTTGCATCCATTTCCCCATAAATATAAATCTTGTGTTTTTATTATTCTTTTGCAGAACAACGACAATTTTTATAAATCTTCAACTTTAATGCACGAATCTGCCTATAATATTTCTTCAATCAATTCATTTTTACAAGCCAATTCAACTCCACACAAAAATAGGAAATATAATCCGATAATAAAATGATTTATCAAAAAAACATATCAACATTTTTAGTTAATAAAATTCTGTTTCTTCAACATACATCATTGACAATTATCTGTTTTGATAGATAAAAAACTTTATTCGGGAAACATGTTATTATGACATAAAAAAAAGATGCAAATCCCATTGGTGTGAATTTGCATCTTTCTGCGGTTCGGACGGGACTCGAACCCGCGACCTCCTGCGTGACAGGCAGGCATTCTAACCAAACTGAACTACCGAACCATCAATCCAAAGAACCTTGTCTTTTGACGTTGCAAAGATACGATATTTTCATTTACTGTCAAGCATTTTTTTAACTTTTTTTATCCTTTCAGAATATTTTTCATTAAATACTGACAATCAATAATTTGAATCATATTTTACCTTTATATACAAAAGCTCCTTCATCTTTAACAGCCCAACACGGAATATTCAACTCAGCAGCCTGTTCTTTCCATCTATCCTTGAGATAATCGGGAACACTACTGTCAACAATCAGTAAATCAACATCATATACATCAAGAAGTTTCTCAAGAGTTGTCTTCATGCGTCCACGCACTATCATAAAATCCAAATGTATCTTACGTTCGAGTTTTAAATCAGGCTCCATAACATCATCTATCAAAGCCATAGTTTTCCCGCCAAAACTTATAAGATTTTCCCGTTTTTTCAAATATTTACATGTAATATGCCTATCATCCGCCGACATAATATGTCCCCTGCGAAATACACCTTCTTTTATAAGATTGTTTTCCATATTATACGCCATTGCCGAAGAATTCGACATCAATACAGTATCGCACAGCAGTATATGAGTGTTTGAAAATGTAAAATCCACAGCCGTTGACTTGTTGATACAATATACCGTCATGGAGAAAGTATTTCTTTGCTCTATTGTCCTCGACAATCCTGATATGCCAAACAGTAAAACCGAACCAAGCAAGACAAAAAACATCATTTTGTTTCTGTACTCCACACACAGCAGCAAACACAAAACGGCAATCAACAGCAAAACAAAATCAATTTTGTCAATATAAAGTCCTTTTATTAAAGAAAACGGCATATTCTCGATGAAAACGACAGCACCATTCATCATTTTAATCATCATCTTCACACAAAATGCCACTGCAATATTGAAATATGGCAGAAAACACAGCAACAACATAATCATGCCACCCGTTATCACCACAGTAGAAACGGGAGTCATAAACAAATTACTCAGCCAGAAATAAGAAGGAAACTGATGAAAATAATAAATTGCGAAAGGCGCCGTAGCCACCTGTGCGGCAAGACTCACCGATGTAATCTCCCAAACTTTGTTTATCAACCCGTATTTGAAATAAAACATACGCGAGATATGCGGCTGAAGAACGACAATACCTATAACGGCAACATAAGAAAGCTGAAATCCAACATCGAACAAATTCGCAGGATCTACAAGCAACAAGATAAAAGCCGAAGCAGCTATGGTATTCATCAATATGCCCTTACGTTTTATAATATTACCGATAACGACAAACGACAACATTATGGTTGCTCTGAGTATCGAAGGTGCCAGACCGGCAAGCAAAGCATAAAACCATATCAGAAACAATAATATCATTTGTTTTATCTGCTGAGTTCCATGTTTTTTGTCCAAAAACGCCAACATATAGGAAAACAACATAAATATCACACCAACATGCAAGCCTGAGACACACAGCAGATGCATGGCTCCGGCAACGACATATTTCTGCCGCAACTCTGTTCCCAACTCATCATCATAACCCAACAAAATTGCCGCAGCAACCGAATACTCCTCACCTTCAATGCCGAGACTGTACATTGTTCTCAACAAATAATCTCTCAAAAAATAGGAAAATCCATATATAGGATTCGAGATGTCATCTCCCAAGTCAATCCATGAATCTTTATTCAGATAAACCTGATGCGTGATATTTTTATTCAAAAGATATTTCTTATAATCAAACTGTTCCGGATTCAATGCCGGAGAAACAATTTCCGGCTTAGTGATAAAAGCTATGACATCACCATATTCCAACGACAGACTTTCAGGAGTTTTTTCAAAATAACACATAATATTACCTTCACAATCAATCATCTTGCCGTCATCATTTGCCACGCACAAGGTTTCCATCACCACTTTCACGGAGTTCTCTTTCTCCACTATACATTCCGACAAGCGAGCCACACAAAACGAATAATCAGACATCACTTCAGAGATATGATATTTACCAAGGTCATTTCGAAGACAAACCAATACCATACCGTCAATCATCATGACAAAAAACAGTAAAATACCGAAAAGCCAAAGTCTGTCGTAACGTTTTATGAAAAATGACGAAACAACAAGTAACAAGGAAAATATCACTGAAACGACCATCATATCAAAAAGATACAATGACAAGGCATCACGAAAAACAAATGCCATAATAATACCGGCAGTAAAAGGTATCAAAATTCTAATAAAAGGATATTTGAACCAGTTTATCATATCATGTCGTTTTAAAGCGCAAGTTACGACATTTTATAATTCATATAATATTGATATTCAATATTTTATGTTAATTTTTATTAAGATTTAAGTAAAAATTCCTTAAGAAAAACCAACCAATATCTTAAAATACATTTAAGAATATCATTATGATAAAAAAGGTAAAAACAGACTTATCAGACTAAAGTCAGGAAGTTGTCATTTAGCATGACAAAAAAATATGCCAAGCGTCATCAACGAGGCCGGTAGATATTCTCCACTATGATATTGGCAGCTCTGTCCGAAGCGCCTTCATTGCCGAGACGGTATTTCAGCTCGTCATAATCTTCCAAGAGGCGTTTTTGACGTTTTGGATTTCTAAGCAGTTGATTCAACTCATTTTTTATATTATCAGCAGTCAAATCATCCTGTATCAATTCCTTAACCACCGGTTTATTCATAATAAGATTAACCAGGCTGATATATTTGACCTTAATTAAATTTTTAGCGATGATATAAGATATTCTGCTGCCTTTGTAGCAAACCACCTGAGGAACATCCAACAATGCTGTTTCAAGAGTTGCGGTACCTGAAGTTACCATGGCAGCACTCGACACCTGAAGCAACTGGTATGTCCTATTCACGACGAAGCGCACATTAGCCTTACCTATCAACGACTTATAATAACTCACCGGCAGAGACGGAGCACATGCCACCACAAACTGATAATCAGGAAACTTTTTCACCACCTCAAGCATGACATGCAACATCTTGGCGACCTCCTGTTTTCTGCTACCCGGGAGCATGGCAATAATCTCTTTCTTGGGATTCAGTCTATTCTGTTTATAGAACAATTGTCTGTCAACATGTTTCATAGAATACATCTCATCGAGGAGAGGATGTCCCACAAAGACGGAGTCCACATTATAAGAATCATAAAAATCTTTTTCGAAAGGCAAAATGACGAGCATTTTATCCACTGTTTTTTTTATGGTAAAAACTCTTCTTCGTTTCCATGCCCAAACTTGAGGGGAAATATAATAAAACACCTTGATTCCGAGTTTACGGACATATTTTGCCATTTTAATGTTGAAGCCGGGATAATCTATAAGAATCACCGCATCAGGAGCAAATTGTTTAATATCTTTTTTACAAAAGTTAAAATTTTTTAAGATTGTTTTAAGATGAAACAACACCTCGACGAAACCCATAAAAGCGAGGTCTTTATAATGTTTCACAATCTCAGCGCCTTTTTTACGCATAAGGTCACCTCCCCACGCCCTGATGACAGCATTAGGATCACGCCGTTTCAGAGCAGCTACAAGATTGGAGCCATGCAAGTCACCGGAAGCCTCACCGGCTATTATGTAATATCTCATTTAATATCAAAATTGTTATTTTCAAACCAACCATTCACTGTTTTCAATGCTGAATAAGAAGTCCAATCATAATGAGAAGGCACCACTGAGACATAATTATTATTAAGTGCATAAATATCAGTATCCTCTTCACATTCATCTTCAATAAAGATACCTGTCACCCAAAAGTAATCCCTTCCCATAGGGTCTTTTCTTTTATCGAAACTCTCAGCCCAGCGAGCCTTTGCCTGACGGCACACCTTAACGCCTTTTATGGCGTCATCGGAGAACTTGGGGAAGTTAACATTAAGACAGACACCGGGAGGCAGTCCTTTAGTCAACACTTTATCAGATATATCAATAACATAATCGTCAACATGGTCAAAGATGGCATCACTGTCGTAGCAGTCGAGGCTGAAACCGACAGCAGGTATATTAGCCATACATGCCTCAATGACAGCTCCCATAGTGCCGGAATAAACAACATTGACAGAAGCATTGGAACCATGATTGATGCCCGACACCACCAAATCAGGCAGCTGTTCCATAATCTGCTGGTATCCCAATTTTATGCAATCGGCGGGACGTCCGTTACATATATACATCATATAATCATTACTCTTTTCATGAAGTCTGTATCGTAAAGGGATATTTGTCGTTATCGAATGACTTTGAGCCGACATGGGCTGTTCCGTCGTCACGACGACGACTCTACCGATACTGCGCATCAACTCGACAAGTTTCCGAAGTCCCTTTGCTTGATAACCATCATCATTGGCAATTAAAATAAGCGGTTTTTCTATCATAAATCTCTCAATTTTACTCAAAAATACTTTAACACCTGATAAAGACGCTGTGTTGGCAATCCCATCACATTGTAATAAGAGCCGCGCACCTCAGCAACTCCGACATAACCTATCCATTCTTGCACTCCGTATGCTCCGGCTTTGTCATAAGGGTGAAAAGCGTCTATATAATATTTTATCTCTTCATCTTCAAGATTGTCGAACGTCACTTCTGAAGTAACAGAGAATGTTCGCGTTTTAGCAGCTGTAAGGACTGTCACTCCTGTAATGACTTTATGAGTACGACCGGACAGCATTTTCAACATTCTCTCAGCATCTTTTTCATCTTTTGGTTTACCCAAGATCAAGTCATCACAAATCACCACAGTATCGGCCGCTATCAACAGAAAATTTTCCGGCAGTTTCTCACCTTCAAAAGCATGAGCCTTTTTCTTACTCAAAAATGCCGGAACATCTTCAACACCAAGATGTTCCGGATAAGTCTCTTCCACATCCGCTGTCATCACAGTAAAATCTATTCCAAGACCTTTCAACAAATCCTGCCTCCTCGGAGATTTCGATGCAAGTACGACATCATATTTTTCAAGATTCTTCAACATATCACACAAAAATCATAGAAATAATTCCGAACAACATCAATATCTTGGCCATCAGCGAGGCGCGATGAAAATCCTTTTTCTTTTCAGCATTAAGCACCTGCATGATCAAAGCCACGCACAAAATATCAACTACAATGAGCGACAAAAGGGCGACATTATTGTCCATGGAATATAATACATATTGGAAATAAGCCACCAGAGCAAGCAATAATATTATCAAGACACATACCATCACTTTCGTCACAGTAAGTCCTGCAACAACAGGCAATGTCCTGCAATTATCCTGCATATCACCTTTATAGTCTTCAGCATCTTTTATCAATTCTCTCACAAGCGTGCTAAGAAAAGCGAAAGCTGTATAAATCAACACATTATATTCAATATAAGGCATCACATCCTTAACCACGCTGAGAATCAATGCATCTTGAGACAAATATATCATCTCGAAGAAGAGAGGCAATGCCACGGCAGATGCCACGGAAAGAGCCACAATTATATTGCCTATCAACAGTTTACGTTTATATGTACGGGAATACAAATATAAAACAAGTGCCAATAAAACGACACAAACCACAAGTTGAAAAAAGTTCAACTTCAAAGCCCTCACCCCGGATACCACGGAACAACACAAGCCAAGAATATTGAGTATCCAATAATAAACATAAGCTGTTGACTTTGGCAACACTCTGCCAACTATGACAGTATCAGGGCGATTTATTTTATCAATATCCACATCAAAACAGTCATTAATAACATACCCGCCAGCCACCACAAATATCACTGAGAGGACGAACAAAAAAAACGACAGTGAATCCGGCACGACAGTAGAATAACTTGTCATAAACAACGGTGACATCAAAGCATAATACACCAAAAACATCATCAAAGCCACCATTATCAGGTTTTGCCATCTCACAAGTTTAAAGAAGTATTTTATTTTCTTCATAAACAAAACATTACCAAAGATGAGACTCAAAATTCAGCATCCATTTACCCTGAACTTTCAACACCTGTTCCACAATGTCTCTCACGCAGCCACGCCCACCGCCAAAAGCACTGATATACAGACTTATAGATTTTATCTCCTCGGCAGCGTCGGCAGGACAGACAGGAACAGAAACAGCTTTCATCGGCAAATAATCAGGTATATCATCACCCATATAAACAATTTGATTGGGTTTTATATTGCGATATACCATATATTCATTCAGTTTAGCCATTTTATCAGCGACTCGCAAAAAGACGTCTTCAATATTGAGCATCTGCATTCTATTCAATATGGAAAGTGAATAACCGCCTGAAATGACAGCTACATTATATCCAAGTTTACGTGCAAGTTGAAGAGCATACCCATCTTTGACATTAGCCATCCGCAAAGGCTCGCCATTTTCATTCACGAGTACATCGCCATTAGTCATAACTCCATCATAATCAAAGATAAAAGTCGTAACATCATTTAACAATTCCTTATAATTTCTCATCATCAGAACCTTTTTAAAATATAATCTGTCAAAATATCATAAATCTCCAACTCATCGTGAGAGTTTTCAAGCATTTCACGGTGCATTGCAATAGTACCAAAGTCTTTACGTCTTGCCGGACCCGTCAAAGCATCGTGAGGATTTGTCATAAAAATCTTGTCCATTGTCTCCATCACCAATGGTTTCATCAATGCAAGAGACAGATTTTCAGCATTTAACAAATCCGCGCCTATTCCCATCATAACATCTACAAAATTACACATAAAAACAGCAGCAAGATGAATTTTTTTTCGTTTTTCATCATCACAATGATAAACAGTGCCAAATATGGTAGAAGCAAGATCTTCCAACAAAGAAAGGTCTTCAGAAGCAAAACTATTAATTAATATAGGTGTAGTCTTGGAATCTATCTTTTTACCCTTACTGAATGTTTGCAACGGATAAAACACTCCTCTACGTTTCACAGGAAGTAAAGCATCCATACTTTTTATTCCGGAAGTATGCAATAACAATCCCTGAAAACCGGAAAGTTTAGCTGCGACTTCTTCAATAGCATCATCTTTAACAGCAACAATTACAATGTCGCAATCCATCAACTCATTTATGTCATCAACGACTCGGCCCCCCAATTCCCGTGCCAGGTCATCGACCTTGGTTTTATCACGAACATATATGCAACATGGCATTATTCCTTTATTTATCAATGCCTTACAAAGAACACAAGCCAAATTTCCAGCCCCTGCAATACCAATTTTTCCAAACATAATTACAATAGCTTATTTTTTTACGAAATTACATTTTTTTAACAAATAACAACACTATTTTTATAAAAAACTTTTAATTTTCAAATGACGAAAAGTTTCTACATAACAAATAAATACGAACACATAACAATTTACAAAATAAATGTAAAACAAAGATTATTGTTCACGACTACAACAAGTAAAAACAATCATTTTAATAATAAAACAACTTTTTTAACTTTAAATATTTGGATATCAAATATTTAATTATTAATAGTAAATAAAATAACAAACAAGACATAAAAAGAACATATTGAAACAACAAATATTAATGTATTGTTAAAAGAGTAATTTTATACCTTTAACTTATAATTTACAACCGATAACTTAAATATATCCTGTTAACTTTATGAATACAACCGTTAACTTTAGAAATTTAACAAATATTTTACATTTTTTCAATATATTGATATTCAAGATTATTAACAGGAATATAATTATTATTAAAAAATTTTTCTTGACAAAAATAAAATATGAAGTAAGATTTGCAGCACAAATAAAAACAACAACCAAATGACAGCAATAGAATTTAATGCAAGTCTAACAGAGATGCAAAAGTATCTTGAGACTTTTGCGAAACAGCTCACCGGCAATGAAGACGATGCCAAAGACTTGACACAGGAAACATTCCTGAAAGCACTTGTTTACCGAGAGAAGTATGTCAATCATAACAATTTCAAGGCATGGGTTTACACAATAATGAAAAATATTTTTATCAACAATTACCGAAGACAGAAAAAATCCAAAACTATTATCGACCAAACTGAAGACTTGTATTATCTCAACATCAGCAATTCCAACAGTGACACCGATCCTGAATCCATGTATTATGCTTCAGAGTTAGAGCACGGAATCAAGCAACTCGATGCCGAATTCAGGAAAGCATTCGACATGTACAATGACGGTTACAAATACAAAGAGATAGCAGAGACATTAAAACTCACCATAGGCACAGTAAAAAGTCGTATCTTTTACAGTCGCAAGAAACTCATGGAACAACTCAGTGAATTTTGTCCCAACTAAACTGTAAATACAAACATAATACAACAATCCGACAGAAGGACTTCGTGAGCATCATTTTTGAAAAATGTCAAAAATTCATGCCAATCACGAAGTTCTTTTTCATTAGAATAATAATATGTAAAAATTTAAAAAATCTTAAAAATTAGTTAAAAATCGAACAATATTTTTACGAAAAGCGTGTTTAAAACAAAATGTAATAAACAATTAAAATCAAAAACAAAATGATTGATACAGATATCAGAGAATTGAACGAAAAAATCCAAAGAGAGAGTCAATTCATCGATTTGATTAACCTTGAAATGAGCAAAGTAATTGTCGGGCAGAAAAGCATGACAGAAAGACTGCTTATTGGGTTATTGTCCAACGGACATATTTTGTTGGAAGGTGTCCCCGGATTAGCCAAGACTTTGGCAATAAAAACATTGGCGAACATTGTAGATGCCGATTTCAGCAGAATACAATTCACTCCCGATTTATTGCCTGCCGACCTTATAGGTACGATGATATACAGTCAAAAAAAAGAAGAGTTTATAGTTCGCAAGGGACCTGTTTTCGCCAATTTCGTATTAGCCGATGAGATAAATCGTTCACCTGCCAAAGTACAGAGTGCTTTGTTGGAAGCCATGCAGGAACATCAAGTAACCATAGGAGACAGCACCTTTGCCCTTCCCGACCCATTCCTTGTCATGGCAACACAAAACCCTATAGAACAGGAAGGAACATATCCATTACCGGAAGCACAAGTTGACCGTTTCATGCTGAAGATCGTAATAGACTATCCGAAAAAAGAAGAAGAGAAAATCATTTTAAGGCAAAATATAGACAAAAATTATCCTCAGGCACAAAAAGTGACTACAACAAACGATATCATCAATGCAAGAAAAGTTTGCCGGGAAGTATATTTAAGCGAGAAAATAGAGAATTACATCACCGACATAGTATTTGCATCTCGTTATCCCGAAGATTTCAAATTAAAAAAACTAACCAATTTCATCAGTTACGGAGGTTCGCCACGTGCCACCATCAATTTGGCAATGGCTGCCAAAGCGTATGCTTTTATCAAACGCAGAGGTTATGTAATACCGGAAGATGTGAGAGCTGTTGCTGCCGATGTGATGCGTCACCGCATCGGTCTGACATACGAGGCAGAAGCTGAAAACATCACCACCGAAGAAGTCATTAATGAAATTCTCAACGTTGTAGAAGTTCCGTAATAATTAATATGGAAGCAACCGAATTATTTAAAAAAGTCAGAAAGATTGAGATAAAGACCCGAGGATTGTCAAACCATATCTTTTCAGGTCAATATCACAGTGCTTTCAAAGGACGAGGCATGACATTCAGCGAAGTACGCGAATATCAATATGGAGATGACATTCGCAACATAGACTGGAACGTCACTGCCCGTTTCAACCGTCCTTTTGTAAAGATTTTCGAAGAAGAACGAGAGATGACCGTGATGTTACTCATTGATGTCTCCGGTTCCAATGATTTCGGTTCCATTGATATCACGAAGAGAGATCTCACTGCTGAATTAGCTGCCGTACTTGCTTTTTCCGCAATACAAAACAATGACAAGGTGGGAGTAATATTCTTCAGTGACCAAGTGGAGAAGTTCATTCCTCCCAAGAAAGGCACTTCCCATATCTTACGCATAATAAGAGAGATTGTGACTTTCACTCCTTCACATCAAGGGACCGACTTAGGGGAAGGTCTTCGTTTTTTGACAAGTGCCATAAAAAAACGTACCACTGCTTTTCTTATTTCCGACTTTATGACAGCAAAACCCTTTGAACAGCAGTTAAGAATGGCGGCAAACAAACACGACCTTATATCTCTGAGAATAACCGATAAGAGAGAACTTGTCATACCCAAAATAGGTCTGGTAAAATTCAGAGATACCGAAACCAACAAAGACGTATGGATCGACACATCAACGGGTGCATGGACAGAAGCATATCAAAAATTCGTGCAACACGAAACTTCGGCATTGAATCGTATATTTACCAACAATGGTATAGACAATACATTGATATACACTGACAAAGACTATGTAAAACCACTTATGCAGTTGTTCAAGAAAAGAGAATCAAAAAGATGAAATCATTGAATGCCAAACATATAATATTCAAGTCATTGACAACGACACTTTGTTGTCTGATGCTGTCTTTGGGGACGCAATATCTTGAGGCACAGGACATATATGCTGTAGGTAAAATCAAGACCGACACTGTACATGTCGGACAGCCTTTCGACTATGAGTTGAATATCAGGGTCCCTTCAAGTTATAACATCGATTTAAACATTTTTAATGACACTTTAAGCAAAAACATAGACATAATAGAAAAAAGCGAGGTAGTCAAAACTCCTTTCAAAGACAGTGATGACATGTTGTTGTCACAAACATTAAAACTTTCAGTTTTCGATACCGGAAATGTCATAATACCGAAGGTGTCCATTCCATATTCAAAATCAGAAAGAGACAGCATACTTCTCAGTTTAAGTACCAACTTCACAGAGATTTACGTTGCCCCTACCCCTATAGACACCACCCAAACTTTCAGAGCCATCAAAGCTCCTATTAAACAATATTTCTCTTTAGAAGAAGGCATACAATACACCGGAATAATCATTGTCATTGCTGCCATAATACTTGGTATTATCTTCCTCATTAAAAAATTCAGAAGAAAACCAACAGAAGAAAACAAGGAAGATATCAAACCCACTATACCGGCAATCATCACTGCAAGAGAGAAACTGCAAACACTTAAAATAAACAACTTATGGCAACGAGGCAAGTTCAAGGAATATTACACTGAACTTACCGACATTGTAAGAGAGTATCTCAGGGGACAATTCAGTATCAATGCTGCAGAAATGACTTCTGAAGAGATTTTGCAGGAAGTCGGAACATTAAAACTCGAAGAAAGGACTTTTGACAAATTGAGAAACACTTTGCAGACTTCAGATTTCGTCAAATTTGCAAAGGCAATACCGACAAATGATGAGAATGAGATTTCATTCAACAATATCAACGATTTTATTGAAGAAAGTTATTCTCATTATCAAGAAGTCGAGAAACAGAAAGCCGAACAGGAAAAGCTCGACAAACTCATAAAGAAAGAACAACCAACAGAAGACATTGAAAATCAGAAGACGGAGGACACTATATGAGTTCTTTTGAATTTGCATCACCATATTTCCTTTATGGATTGATTATCATACCGTTGCTTATAGTATGGTACATTTTCAATCAAAACAAGCAACAAGCATATCTTAAATTCCCGGACACAGGTTTTTTCAACAAGTTGCCCAAGAGTTGGAAAGTATATGCGAGACATATAATCTTTGTTTTGGAGGTATCTGCATTAGCATTAATGATAATAGCATTGGCGAGGCCACAAAGCAGTTCGTCAAACAAGACCACCAACATAGAAGGCATAGATATAGTAATGACCATGGACATCTCAAGCAGCATGTTGGCTTGTGACTTAAAACCGGACCGGTTGGAAGCAGCAAAAGCCGTTGGTTCCGATTTCATTAACGGCAGACCTAATGACAGAATAGGACTTGTGGTGTTCAGTAGCGAGACTTTCACACAAGTACCTTTGACAACAGACCACGGAATGTTGTTGAATATGATAAAAGACATGCAGTGCGGCATGTTGGAAGATGGAACCGCTATAGGAGATGGATTGGCGTCGTCGGTGGGACGATTAAAAGACAGCCCCGCCGTATCAAAAGTCATAATACTACTTACTGATGGCGACAACAATGCAGGCTCGGTTGATCCATCCACTGCCGCGGAAATGGCAAAACTTTACGGAATAAGAGTTTACACCATTGGCGTCGGAACAAGAGGTACAGCTCCATATCCTGTTCAGACACCTTTCGGAACAACTCAATATCAACAACTTCCTGTCAATATCAATGAACCTTTGTTGCAAGAAATAGCAAATACCACAGGTGGCATGTATTACAGAGCAACATCCAACGAAAAACTACAGGAAATATACGATGAAATAGACACTTTGGAACGTTCAAAGATAGAAGTAAACGAATTTAAACGTCTTTACGAAGAGTTCTATCCGTTTGCAATATGGGCTCTCATACTTTTGATGATAAGTTTCATATTGCGCAACACATTATTCAAAACTTTTACAGAATAAGGAGAACAGCATGGAAACCAATATATTAAAGTTTGAGCATCCTGAATATCTGTATTGGCTCATTGCCATACCGATTATCATAGCTGCCTACATTTTAGCAAGATATATCAGCAAAAAGAGATTCGAGAGTTTTGCCAACATAAAACTCAAGAAATATCTGATGCCTCTTTATTCAGGACAAAGACAGAATATCAAATTCATCATTTTCATACTGATAATAACGTTAACCATTATTGGAACTGCCAATTTACAGACAGGTTCAAAATTGGAGAATGTAAAAAGAGAAGGCATAGATTTATTTTTCTGCATAGACGTTTCCACCTCTATGAATGCCGAAGACATAGCACCCAGCAGACTGGAGAGGTCTAAACAGGCAATCAACAATATCATTTCAAAACTGAAAGGCGACAGAATTGGTATCATTGTATTTGCCGGCAATGCTTATGTACAACTGCCTCTCACCACAGACTATGCTGCTGCAAAAATGTTCCTTTCAACCATAAACACTAACCTTATTCCGACACAAGGTACTGCCATTGGCCCGGCTGTAAAACTTGCGACACAGTCGTTTGGCAATACAGAACATGCAAAAGCCATAATAATAATATCCGACGGAGAAGACCATGAAAACGGAGAGGCTGTAAAAGCCGTGCAAGAAGCTGTAAAATATGGAATCAAAATATATACCATAGGCATGGGACTCGAAGATGGCGCACCTATACCTATCTATAACAAATACGGCAAA
Source organism: Bacteroidales bacterium Phil6 (assembly GCA_002633315.1). Lineage (GTDB taxonomy): Bacteria > Bacteroidota > Bacteroidia > Bacteroidales > F082 > Limimorpha > Limimorpha avicola. The sequence continues at coordinate 280,374 of NWBN01000031.1, read as the reverse complement.
CAAACCGGTTTCAAGAAAGATAAAGAAGGCAATATAGTAATAACAAAACTCGATGACAACATGTTGCGTCAAATCGCTGAAATGGGTGACGGTATTTATGTAAGAGCCTCAAACTCCAACGTGGGATTGGATAAAATATTCAACGAAATCAACGAGGCAAATAAAACAGAGATAGAATCAAGAGTATTTACCGACTATGAAGACCAGTTCCAATGGTTCATTGGCGCTGCAATATTATTGCTGATATTAGAAATAATGCTTGCCTCCGGTAAAAAAGAATGGGAAAACAAATTCAAATTTTTCGACATTGACAATGAAAACTCTAAATAAAATATTATTTGCATTATTGTTGTTATCGGTATGTTATCATGCTGAAGCTCAAAACAACAAGGCGTTGATACGTCAGGGCAACAGGGAATACAAAAACGGAAACTATTCCGAAGCAGTAGTGGATTACAAAAAATCATTGGAAGACAAATACAACCACAAAGCACAGTTCAACTTGGGTGATGCATACTATGAACAAGGCAATTACGAAGAATCTTCCAAATGTTTTTCAGATATTGTAAACAGAAATGTGCCTGAAAATGTCGAAGCCGATGCCTATTATAACTTGGGGAATACTCTGATGGCACAAGAAAAATATGCAGAAGCATTTGATGCATATAAAAATTGTATCAAACTGAATCCGGAAGATGAGGATGCACGTTACAATCTTGAATATGCAAGATGGAAAATGCAGTTGCAACAAGAACAGCAACAACAAGAGCAGCAAAATCAAGATCAACAGCAGCAACAAGAGCAGCAAAATCAAGATCAACAACAGCAACAAGAACAGCAAAATCAAGATCAACAGCAAAATCAAGATCAACAGCAGCAACAAGAACAGCAAGAGATGTCTAAGGAAAACGCAGAACGAATGTTGCAAGCTATTGAAAACCAAGAGAAGGAAACTATGGAAAAGATGAATGAAAGAAAAGCATCAAAGATGCAAAAGAGAAATATTCAAAAAGATTGGTGATAAAAAAATTGTAACTTTGCAAGATAATTTCAGAAGAGATGAAAGTACGGTTAACATATTTATTGATATTATTATTTTTCTCATTAGGTGTTAATGCCCAAGATGTTATTTTCAAGACCATCTGCAAGAAGCAAGTAATGGTCGGTGAACAATTTCAGGTGTCATACGAATTGAACGGCGACGGAAAAGACTTTCAAAAACCGGATTTCAAAGATTTCGAATTGATAGGCGGTCCTTTCACATCAAGAAGTTCGAGTACCAATATTGTGAATGGTTCTGTGACTCGAAGCAATACACAAACTTTCTCTTTTTATTTAAGAGCCATAAAAGAAGGTACTTTCAGCCTGCCACAGGCTACCATCACAGTAAACAAAACAAAAATCAAAAGCGAGCCTGTAGAAATCACCGTTGTTTCTGGAGGGAGCGGAAACAGCGGCTCTGTATCCGGCAGATCCCAAACAAGCCGAAGCAATTCTAAGGACATTATACTTGAAGCAGTACCAAGCAAGAAAAGCGTTTTTTTAGGAGAGCAACTCGTATTGACATACAAAATATATTTTACAATACCCATCTCACAATTGTCAATATCTAAAAGTCCTTCATATTCAGGATTTTGGACTAAGGACATATCTGACAACAACGGCAATTTGCAACAATCGTCAATAATGCGTAACGGGCAGGAATACAGAGTAGTGACAATACAGGAAGTCGTTCTTTTTCCTCAAAAAAGCGGCAACTTGACCATAGATCCGCTCGATATAAGTTGCATTGCACAGATAAGACAAGAAAGGCAAACAAGACAAAGTTATGATCCTTTCGAAAGTTTTTTTGACAATATCATGGGAAGCACATATACCAATGTTAAAAAAGAAATAACATCACAACCAATAGAAATAGAAGTAAAACCACTTCCTGCAAACAAACCCGCAACATTCAACGGTTCGGTAGGACAATATTCTTTCAGTTCAAAGATTGACAAAACAAAGATGAAATCCAATGAGGCATTCACCATAACATATACTGTTACAGGCAAAGGCAATATTGAATTGCTCGACATGCCCAAACCCGTCTTTCCTCCGGATTTTGAAGTTTATGACCCTAAAATAACAACATCAACAAAGAATAATTCATTCGGCATAAGCGGAACAAAAAAAGCCGAATATGTTGTAATACCCAGGGTATCAGGAGATTTTACTTTAGAACCTGTAAAATTTACCTATTTCGACCCGGCAAAAGAACAATATGTCACTCTTTCATCAGATGTTTACGACCTGCATGTAGAACGTTCTGAAACTACTAATAAAAGCGGAGGGGTGATTTATGCTCCGGGACAGGAAGAAATAAAGATACTTGGCAGCGATATACAACACATAAAAACCAACGACTTGACATTATCTTCCAAAAACAGCTATTTCTTTGGCTCCACATTGTATTTTATGACAATAGTGATATTGATAATCATTTTCACAATTGCCTATATATCATATAAGAAGATTAATAAATTCAATAAAAATGAAGTATTGGTACGCAATAAAAAAGCTAATAAAATTGCAGGAAAAAGACTCAAAAACGCTCATCAGTATTTAAAAGAAAACAAACAGGAAGCTTTTTATAATGAACTGTCGCAAGCCCTTTGGGGATATATATCAGATAAACTTAATATCTCCAAAGCCAAATTGTCAACAGATTCCATAAAAGAAGAAATGATAGAAAAGCACATTCCGGAAGAGACAGTAAATCAATTCATTGAATTAATACACAACTGTGAATTTGCTCTATTTGCACCAGGAGATCCCAACAAAAAAATGGATGAATTATATCAAAGAGGTATAGAAATCATAACTAAAGTTGAAAAACTGTTAAAATAAGAACCATGAAATCATTGAAACATATAATCATAATATTTGCAATAATAATTTTTGGTTTAATTCCTGAAGTCAAGGCACAGAAACCCAAGGAAATTTTCGAACAAGCTAATTTTTATTACAACGAAGGTGTTTATGACACTGCAATAATATTATACGAAAGTATTCTCGACAAAGACCTCATATCAAGTGCTTTATTGTACAACTTAGGCAATGCTTACTATAAATCCGGCAATTATCCCAAGGCAATATTGAATTATGAAAAAGCGTTAAAAATAAGTCCTAACGATGAAGATATAAAGACAAATCTCTCCATGGCCAATTTATTTATTACAGACAAGATAGAAGTTGTGCCTCAAGTATTTCTCAAGACATGGTGGATTAATATAAGTAATTGGTTTTCAATAAATCAATGGGCAACAATATCATTAATATTATTTGGATTGACATTAGCATTAATATTTTTATATCTCACGACAAAAACAGCATGGATTAAGAAAACAACATTTTTCAGCACAATACTATGTATATTACTCTGTATTTGCAGTTTCACCATATCGGCTCAAAAATACAATGATGCATACAAATTTGAGGAAGGAATAATAATAAGCAGTACCATAACAATAAAAAGTTCTCCTTCAGCGACAAGTGTGGATTTATTTGTATTACACGAAGGAACAAAAGTTGAGATATTAGATAATATTGACGGCTGGGAAAAAATAAAAATCGCAAACGGCAACACCGGTTGGTTGCCATCCAACAGCGTAATAAAATTTTAACATTACGAGACACAACTATAAGTATGTGTAAATTAACACTTTACAAATCACAAAAACTTTTTTTCGTTAAGAAATGTCATTTTTTCTTAAAATATCTTGCGTATAACAGAAAATTATTCTAATTTAGCACCCTAAAATGAACTTTGTTTAAAAGTAACAAAATTTAAATTACGTGATATGAAAAAAAGATTTTTACCGTTAAGTATGCTTTTGATAACCATGGTGTTAGCACAAGCTGGATTAGTGGCTAATGCAGCCGAAGACGGAGGCAAATACACGCCCCGTAAAGCTTCATCTCCCACTTTTGAATCGTACATGAAGACAGTTCGAGCCAATCAGGAGACAGGTCTCATTGATCCGGCAGAATTGTTAAACGGAGTAAATGGAACATTCTCAAAAGATAGAGATGATTTAAATTGGATCGATTTAGGACCTGACAACTATGGTTCACTTACAAGAGCTATTACATACGATAAGAAAGATGCAACAGGCAACACCTTATTAATTGGTACAATGGGAGGTCGCATTTTCAAAACCACTAATGGAGGTATCACAATGCAGTTGGCAGCCGATCTTCAAGCCATGATAAGCTGCATGGTACAAGACGAACAAGGCAACACCTACGTTGGAACAGGAGACGGTCGCATGGCTCAGGATATTAATGGTCTTTCTACATTAGGATATGAAAACAGTTTCCCCGGTCAGGGTATTTTTAAATCTACAGACGGTCAACATTATGAATTGATGACCTCAACAACACCTACAACAGATAATGGTTGGGGATTCGTCAATGAGTTGGCAATAATTAATGGCAGATTATATGCTGCAACCAACGGAGGTTTGAGATACAGCGACGATGGCGCTGCAACATGGAATACGGCAGTTGAAGGTGTTGCAACAAGTGTCAAAACTGCTACTGACGGCACAGTGCTTGCTGTTGTTGACAATCAAGTTTATCTCTCTACCAACAACGCGAACTTCACTTTGGTTTCCAATGGAGAAGAGAACATGTTACCTTCAGATGATATGATAAAAATCATTGCAGTATCACCATCAGACCCTAACTACATGTATGTCAGTTGCCTGACAGCTACTTACGGAACCGGTAATATTTACTACACTAAAGATCATGGTACAACATGGGAAATTGCTCTCTCTGCAACCAATATTTACAACATTTACGACACTCGTGGATTTATTGATAATTATATGATTGTCTATCCCAACAACCCGAGAAAAGTATTGGTTGGAGGCATAGACCTTTGGACTTTGGAAGATTCACAAAACATAGGTGTCTATACCCCAAGATGTATCACTTTAAGTTCATCACACCCATTATTGTCGTATTTGTCAACTGATGTCACCCGTTTTACATACATACATTCAGGAGTACAAACAATAGTTTTCAACCCTGAAAATGAAAATGTATTCTACGTTGGTACAGAAGGTGGTGTATTTAAAGGAGAATATTATGAATCTGCATACTCATTCAAGAGCAGCAACCGTTATTTCATAACTGAAGAACAACACACCTCTGTAGCACGTATGTTGGCTGTGGGTATTTCCGGATTAAACAATAGAGTTTTGGGCGGGTCTCTCGACCACGGTACTATTAGTATTTATGGTGATGAGAATGTCAACAATGTGACAACAGGTAGAGCCATTTTCCCGAATGAAGATATGGCAACTACTACATTCAGCATGTTCGGCTCATTTAATCCTTCATTTGCAGGTGGTCCATGCGCTATTTCAACCATAAATCCTGAATACATGTTCCTTACAGCAACAGGAAGTGTATCTGCTTACGGATTCCCTATCCTCAGAACTGAAACAGCGGGTGACGACTATAACCAAAACTTCTATGGTTCCAAAGGTCATCCTGATAATCCAAATGCTTTCAAGACTCCATTTGTGTTATTTGAAAACTACAACGATACCAAGACACCTCAAACAGTATGGTATTATGCAAAAGAAGATTTGGCAGCCGGTGATGTTGTTCAAGTAATCAGCGACAACGGAGACTATCCTTTTGATTATACTCTTACCGAACCTCTTGCCAATGGTGACTCTATAGAAGTAAGAGATATCATTTCAGCATCAATGATAGTAGCTGTTGAAGATACGGTATTCCTTGCAAGAAATGTCATCAAATTTGATGAATTGACAGACTGGTGGAGAATAGGTCGTATCAATGGTATAGCTTCTGCAGTGGCACTGTCAACAGACGGAGATGAAGCTTACGTCGGAACTGTAACAGGCGATTTATACAGATTCACAGGTCTTAGCGATGCTATAACAGCAGCAACAGCTTGCATAGATTCAACAGCTTGCGTCATCACGTTTGATACATTGCAAAATATGAATAGCCAAGCTATCACAAGTATCGCAATAGACCCTCGCGATAAAAACAATGTAATAGTAACCTTAGGAAACTACGGCAATAGCAACTATGTCTTCTATTCATCAAATGGAGGTGACAGCTTTGAGTCAATTCAGGGTAACTTGCCTTTACTTCCGGTTTACTCAAGCATTATTGAAAAATCCACAGGAAAAGTAATGCTCGGTACTGAAAACGGCATCTTTACTGCAGATGGTTTCAATGGCAACTGGACAGTTTGCAGCACTCTCGCTAATGTACCTGTAATGGACCTCAAACAACAAACCATGGAAAATCATGACAACCGTTATACCTATCTCGTAGATGAAATGAATGATACAACTGTAATAGTTCATGATGGTATATTCAATGAAGGTATGATTTACGCTGCAACATACGGAAGAGGTCTTTTAAGATGCGACAACTATCATATAGATGGTATTGAAAACAGTGTAGCTGAAATTGAAGACAATACTGTATTGGCTTTGAGTGTATATCCGAATCCTGTCGTAGAAAATGCGACAATAAGTATCAACCTCACTGAGAAATCCAATGTTGCTTATCAAATATATGACATAACAGGTCGTATGGTTGCCAACAGAACATTGGGTACCTTTACACAAGGGTCACATCAGATCAACATTAATGTAGGTAACTTGGTAACCGGCACATACATTCTGAAAGTACAAGCAGGTGCAAACTCGAATTCATCTAAGATTTTGGTTTATTAACGATAAAAATCTAATTTTTATAAAAAGACCGCATGTATGCGGTCTTTTTTTTACAACAAATTATACTCAATATAACTTACATATCATTGACAATAATGTCCAAAATAATAATACTATACATATTTCATAATCATTCCAAAAAAATATACAACTCATCGAAAACACAAGTCTCCGATGAGTTATATCATTAAATGACAAGTCACCACAAATAATTAATATACTGTCTCAATCTGATACTGACGATAGTCTCCATAGGCAGGACACGATGTCGAACGGCAGGACATCATCAATATACCCAATGTGATAACTACAGCCAACAAAACTGCACATCTTTTCATTACTTAATTTTTTTCATTTTACATTACAAAGAAACGAATTTTTTATCGAATTTTGTACATGTTTTTCAAAAAAAATATCATGATTGAAGTAAAAAGACCAAAAATAGAAGACGGATGGTATGAAATTTTAAAAAATGAATTTGAATCACCATATTTCAGAAACATCAAAATATTCTTAATCAATGAGAAACAACACCATACAGTTTACCCTCCATCACCATTAATATTTAATGCTTTCAATTTGACGCCATTTGATAAAGTCAAGGTTGTAATATTAGGACAAGACCCCTATCCCAATCCGGGACAAGCACATGGGTTGGCATTTTCCGTTCCTGACGGAATACCGGCACCGGCAAGTCTAAAAAATATCTTCACTGAATTGAACTCTGATTTAGGCATTACCATACCGAAAAATGGCAATTTAGAAAAATGGGCAAGACAAGGCGTTTTACTTCTCAATTCAAGTCTCACTGTGAGAGCCGGAAACCCTGCATCCCATGCTAACATTGGTTGGCAGACATTTACTGATGCTGCCATACAGGGGCTATCGACAAAGAAAGAGCATCTCGTATTCCTATTGTGGGGTAATTATGCCATTTCCAAAGAAAGACTTATCGATAGTAACAAACATCTCATACTTAAAACTGTACATCCATCACCTTTGGCTGCGCACAGGGGATTCTTCGGATGCCATCATTTTTCACTAACAAACCAATATTTAACCAGCAATAACATTTCTCCAATAGATTGGAGTCTATAAAATACAACTATGAAAAAATTAGTATTTGCCACACATAATGCTCATAAATTACAGGAAATCAAAGCATTGTTAAAAAATCACGAAATAATTAGTCTAACCGATATAGGTTGTAAAGAAGAAATAGAAGAAACAGCAGAAACACTTGAAGGCAATGCAAGAATTAAAGCAAATTATGTAACAGAACATTATCATTTGGATTGTTTTGCCGATGATACAGGATTAGAAGTAGAAGCCTTGAATGGTGCACCCGGAGTATATTCTGCACGTTATGCAGGAGAAAATTGTTCATATCAGGACAATGTCAACAAACTTCTTTCTGCAATGGAGTGCATTGAAAACAGAAAAGCGCGTTTCAGAACTGTAATAGCACTTAATTTAGAAGGACATCAGTATTATTTTGAAGGTATTGTCAATGGGACTATCATAAAAGAAGGACATGGCACCGGAGGTTTTGGCTATGACCCCATATTCAAACCGGAAGGATATGAACAAACCTTTGCCGAAATGCCTCTTGAACTAAAAAACAGAATATCTCACAGAGGTCTTGCTATTGCTAAACTTATCGACTTTTTTGCTACTTACAAGTAAATTGATTTTCTTACATCATAAAACTATATTGATCGACAAATATTTATCACAATAAAGACCTGTTTCATGAATTAAAAAAAGTTCCATAATTTAATAAAAAAACAAATAATGCAAAAGTTTTTCAAAAAAATTATGATTTCATGTTAAAAAATACTAAATTTGCACCATACATATCAAAACAATTGAATATGAAAAAATTTTTATCTATCATCCTTGCGTTATTCTTTTTCATAACTTTACAGGCGCAAAACAATTTTTACTCAAATATTAATTACGAAAATAACAATATCGAATTCGATATTACTGACATTAATACTTTTGAAGAAAGAATGTATTTCCTTTATACATTAGTCAATGATTCAAGATTTATTGTCGGGCAAGGTGAAGGGAATGGAATATTTGTCATTTCACTTAATGATAGTTTCAATAACAACAATTTACATAACATCTTTGAAAATTTCAGAAAAGAGACTGCTGCATCATTTGAAAAGATGAGTAAAGATATTATCGGTGAAAAATTTTACGAATGGAAAAGTCAGTTGCCCGATGAATATATCAACAACTTAATGATGGATATATATATCAAGAGCCGACAAAACAACCGCTGTAATCTCGCCGAACCATTCTGTACCGATGTAGGTCTTTATCAATTTCCTGCAGGTGTTAATGCAGGTAGTGGAGAAGGAGGACCATATTACGATTGTTTAGGCTCAACCCCGAATCCGGCATGGTATTACATGAGAATAGCAGACCCGGGTAATATTAATATATATATGTATAGTACACCAAGTAGAGATATAGACTTTTGCTGTTGGGGACCTTTTGATGACCCTGTCGAGCCTTGTCCTAGCGGATTAACATCAAACAAAGTAGTCAGTTGTTCTTATTCAGCCAATCCTACAGAAACATGTGTAATACCAAGCAGCGCACAAACAGGAGAATATTATATTCTGATTATCACTAATTATTCCAACCAACCTTGCGATATCACATTCAGCAAAACAAGTGGTACAGGAACTACAGACTGTAGTATATTACCCCCCCTAATCAGCAGCAACGAGCCATGCGTGGGAGGAACTTTAAACTTAAGAGCAGAAGATATTGAAGGGGCTACATATTCATGGACAGGTCCCGGAGGATGGACTTCAAATCAACGTAGTCCACAACGTAGTAATGTAACCATGTCGATGGCAGGAACATACACATGTCATATACAAATTGGCTCACAACAAAGTGAACCTGTAAGTATTGAAGTTACTGTTCATCCTATGCCTCAGGCAAGTTTCACAAACACTTCGGTATGTCAAGGAACACCCACACAATTCACATGTACCTCAACAACCTCTCCATCAGGATATGAGAGCAGTATTACATCCAGACAATGGAACTTTGGCGATGGCTCTACAGGCAGTGGTGCCTCAGTATCACATACATACGCACAAGGTGGCACATATACCGTCACACTTAACGTTCTGACAGGCGGTGAATGTGTTGATACAGAAACCAAACAAGTCACAGTATATTCCAACCCGAATGCCAATGCAGGACCGGATCAGACCATTGGATACGGCGGAGTAGCAACATTATCAGGAAGCGGAGGTAACGGTACTTTTACTTATCGCTGGGAACCTGCTGACAAAGTTGTCAATCCTAATGCTCAAACGACTCAGACAAGAGCATTGACACAATCCACAACTTTTACGCTTACTGTTTCCGGCTCAAGTGACTGTACTGACGATGACAGAGTAACCATAAATGTTGACGGCACAGCCATGACCGCCTCGGTAAATGCCGATGATACAGAATTATGCCAGGGAGAATCAACCACACTGCATGCAACGGCTTCGGGAGGCACCTCAAATTATACTTATACCTGGAATCCGACGACCGGATTAAGCAATCCGAGCATCCCCAACCCGGTAGCATCTCCAGACATAACAACGGAATATACATGTACAATATTTGACGGTCAAACACAACAAACGCCTACTATCACAATAGTAGTGCACCCTCAATACAACGATATCCAGGATTTCGATGAGGTATGTCAATATAGCGGTAATGGCTATTATACTTCAAATGGTTTCAATATCAGTACACAAGAAGCCGGAACCTTTACACAGACCATCACCAAACAGACAAGTTTCGGCTGTGACAGTATTGTAACCATGAATCTTACAGTGTACCCTGCTTATGAGACAAATCTTAATGAATCTATCTGTGACGGTGGTTCATACCCATTTTTTGGAGAAAACCTTACACAAGCAGGAACATACGAACATACACTTCAATCTGTTAACGGATGTGACAGTATTATAATTCTAAACCTCTCAATAACAGACCAATATACGAAAAACGTATTTGTTTCTACATGTGATGAGCCATATACATGGAACTGGGGTGCTCTCGGCGACACCGTCATAAATAATAGCGGAGAATACGTTCACACATTCGAGAGTCTTGCCGGTTGCGACAGTGTGGTGACACTTTATTTCGAACGTTATCCCAACTATATCGGTGAAAATCAGATTCATGACTATCAGACACATTGCGATGTCCTTACATGGGAAGGTGAAGTGTTTTACGAATCCGGAGATTATACCAAAACATTACGCACAGTCAATGGTTGCGACAGTATAGTAACATTGCATCTTACAATCAATGAATCCACCGAAAGTTATGTAGTAGAGACTTCATGTGGTTCATTCACTATGTTAGGTCACTCATATACCAATCCGGCCCATTATGTTGACACAATACATACACTCAATGAATATGGTTGTTTGGAAGTTGTAAATCTCGATTTATGGTTACACAGTGTACCTCAAATTGACCCAATAACAGGCATCACTCCGCCTCTGTTCTTCACAGGAACAGGATTTGATCTTTACGAGTACAGCATTCGTAATGCAAGCGGTGGAGGAATTGAACAAGGATTTCCTGAAAATTACGAATGGGATCTTGTAACTTCGGAATCAAGTGAAAGCTGGACACTTATTCCAAGTGAAAACAGTGCCATAGTATCGCTAACACGTCCCGGCTATGCTTATCTCTATTGCTACGTCACCACAGAATGCGGCATCGATACTTTATGGACACCTCTTTATACTATGGGTTACGAGCCAATAGGCATAGATGAACATAATGCCGGTTCACTGTTCCACATTTACCCTAACCCTACCAATGGCAATGTTTATATATCTTATTCCGGACTAACGACAAGTACTCCTGTCACCATCTCAGTATATAACAGCAACGGGTTGCTCGTAAAAAAATTTGATACCCGATTTACACCATCAATATCTGCGGTATCTTTCTCTATGAATGAAGTTAACAACGGATTATATATCATAAAAGTAACAGGTAAAGAGTTTAATATTTACAAGAAATTGATATTGAACAAATAATAGCACATTCAACACCACATCCAATAAGGAATATCAAACATTTTAATAAACAGATGTGGCACGGCATTTATATGTTGAATAATACATGACATTTTAATGCTTATTCATTATAACAAAATAAAGGTAGTATGTCAAGATTAAGTTTTAACATACTATCTTTTGATGTAATATAATATATCTTTGAAATTAAAACCGCAACGATTAATTCACAATCAATTCATCAACAAACAGCCATGACGGATATCCATGACCCGGAAGTCCTTCCGGTATGATACCCGGTTTTTTAACTACAATTCTCAAATAACGGGTTCTTGTATTTACAGACAAGGATTTTTTCACTATGGTATTGCCATTCTGCGGAACTTCATCATCAAACTTATATGTTTTCCAAAGTGTAAATTGAGAACCATTAGAGGATGTATAAATTTCCATGAAACGAGGCATCATAATCCAATCGTAAGGATTAGTCATAAAATTAACATTCAATTCATTCACAATCATTTTCTTACCAAGGTCTATTTCTATGTCAAGGTCCTGATTATAAAATCCCTGCCAATTGCCATCTTTATAATCATTAGAACCTGTAACACCGTTAAGCAAGGCATCATCGCCGCCCCCACTGTATTCCGATCTGTAATCACCCACAGAGCTGTTCAATTTTTTCAAACGCCCCACGGCTTTATGATAAAACATAAAACGTTCATTAACATCAGAACATGTATTTCCGTCATAACTTACAGCACGTAAAAGACCTGATTGTGTTATACGGACAGGATCCTTATAAACAAGAGAATTACCATCCGGGAGGCTGCCATCCAAAGTATAATAAATAGTTCTGTCGTTAAAGACAGTACGCAATGCCACAACAGGATAACCATCTATGACACCTTCATTTTCAATAAACACTTTCTCATCAGCATGCAACAATTCATTTATCATTCTGTCATAACGTGCCGTCACAAAATCACGAGAATATGCCCTACATTCCTTATCCCAAAGACGCAAATATGAATATTTCAGATGTCTTATTATCTCGATAAAATCATCCGTTCCTCTGTTAACAAGGTCTATATTCTGTTGAGTCGGATTATTCAAAGTATTATAAAGCTGAATTTTAAGAAGATTTTTCGTTGCTGTTGCATAAACGCGATAAGCTGCAACAGCAGCACATTCCAATAATTCCGAATTTACTTGTAATTTCTCAATATCAGAAGAAAGACGTGAATAAATTTCATCCGACAAATCCCGTGCCAATGTAAAACGCCGGAAAGCAACAGAATCAACCTGGTCAGGATAGAATTCCAAAAACGCCTCATAAAGAGCATTGAAATTCATCAATTTAGAAGTCTCAGTAATATGGCACAAATCAGCAACAGCATACATGTCAGCAACATAATCATGGTCCATAGAATTAAAATAATGAATATTAAACAGTTCATTAAAATGTATTTCTCTATTCAATCTTTCCGATTCTGATTGTGAAGATAAAGGATTCAAGGCATGCCAGGTCATCTCTGCAGTCCATACCATTGAGTGCAATGCACTCATAAACAATGACTCCCCTGCGTCATCCCAAGCAGTATTCATAAGACCTTTAGAACCGTATGCCGCTGCATCACGAGCAAGGTTGGCAATATTTTTCATATAACTTTTTATATCAGGGAATGCCGTTGCCCACATACATGCACCCGAAGCAGTCCAAAACACACTGCCGGAGTCTTTAAAAGGTTTTATCATAGCTGAGAAATCATCAGAAGGAACATAACTCCACACTATATATTGCATATCGGCAGGTAAATCCTTTATATGTTCCGGAGTCTTGGAAATGATATCTCCCCACATCAAAACTTCCTTATCATATTTCTTCAAAATATCATATATTCTATTTATATGGCGGCAATAAGCAGTCTCCTGCCCTACACTGTCAACATAAGCAGCCGCCCTTCCTCCACCTAAACCCTCAGTCTCGTCACAATTAATATTAAAGAATCTCGATTGATAAGCCGGAACAACTTCTGAAAACACATTTTCAAAAAACTCATAAGTGACATCTACAGCAGGATTAAAATTGTATTTTGTATCCATAATATTGTGATACAATGGATTACAAAGTATTTCTTCAGCATGGGCAAAACATTGTTGGTTACCCATAAAATCGACATAATAACCATTGGCAAAATCTGCAAGTTCCTGAATCTGAGATGTTGTAAATCCATCAGCGGGAGCAATATCCGGATACGACTCTAATTTAAAAAGATGTTCTGTATAAAGGTTAAAAAAATTCATTTTATAATCGGCAAGAGTGGTGATAACTTTTTTCAAATAATCCACCGTAGGTACAGGGCCCCGGCTAATATCATCCATCCATCCGCGATATTCCAAATCCGGCCAATCCACTATATGCTGACACTGAATTGCAGGAATATCACTTTCCATTACAGCATAACGAACAAGTTGTTTTAAACTTCTGGTAGCATAAAACAAGCCTTGACAATGAGTAGCTTTCAAAGTAATGACATTTTCAGTAACATCAAGGATATATGCCTGCTCCTCAAATTTATCGACTCCAATATCATCGACCATCTCAAACACTACAGCCGAATACTTCCTTTTAACCTTTTCAGATAAAACTATCTTATTGCCAAGCATGTCTTTCATCTCAAATTTAAAGTCATTGACAATTTTCTGAACATCAGGATTAGTATCATCGCACACAAACAAAAGAGGGTCTTTCAATATAAAACATTCATCCTTAAATTCATTAATCTGAGGAGTTGGGATAATAACCGTATTTTGTGAAAATGCTGTAGTTGAGCACAATAACAATATAACTAACAGTATTTTTTTCATTTTGCAAAAATTTAATAATATGCAAATATAATAATAAACAAGCTATGATACCAACAGGAGAATAACAAAAAACAAAAAAAGCGGGATGACCCGCTTTTTTCAGTACTTTTGTTTAAGTTATTGTTGAATTTTACTCATCTCTTCTTCAAAGACTTTTTTAAACTTCTCGTATTCAAATTCAACTCTCAATTTTTCATCATTACTAATCTGGTTAGCCAATTCATCAAGAACCGATTTACCTGTAAGTTCTACGCAAGCATAATAGATTGTAGAACCTTTTTTAGAACCGGCTTCTTTTGCTTCACAAGTTACCGGAGTACCTTTAACAAGTTGATTTACAACAGTACGAGCCAAATCTTTCACATTACGGCTAAAATCGCTATTTTCATTATTGACAATTTGGCCGGCATAATTATCAGTTACACGTTCAATAGTAGCACTAACCATTGCTGCCAATTCAGTACGTGCAACATTTGCAGCCATTGAGCGGGCATACTGACTTTGATAATCCGAGTCAGAGACCTCCTGACCGAGATAACGGAATGTCTCTGCTGTAGCTTTACATTCCTGACAAGGAATTGTTGTTAATTGAACTGCTTCTTTTGATGAACCGCAAGACACCAATATCAAAGCGGCCATTGCTGCAATCATAAATAAACGAACTCTTTTCATAATATTAATTTAATTAATGCCTACTCTAAGCTTTTCGGCTTCCGCAATTTTATCTATTTTACTATAGATGCTGCAAATATAATATATTTTTTTAAACAATCATTATTTTTAAAAATATTTTATAAATATTTACATTTTTTTAAAAATAATAAGAATACAGCAACATTTCAAATTATTCAAATTCAACTTAAAGAATAACTTATCAACTATTCAAATCGCAAAGACAATTCAGGAATATAACCTTTATAATTGAGATTTACAACTGAAGAACCGTTTAAACTTACAAATGACGCATCATTAATAGTAACTTGATACATAGACATACCCGCATCTGATACAGTCAAAGTACCACTTGTCGCAACAGAAATATCTCCATTATATGTTGACATATCAAAATTACGAATCATAAAAACTGCCTTATCCAATGGGATTTGGAAAGAACCCGTTTCTATTTCATTTTCGATTTTAACAGCTATTATATCTGTTGTTGTTGTTGACACAAATGCCATGACACGCATAGCTGTTCCATAATAAGTCATATCCATAACACCGGCAGCCAATATTGTATGTTCCTGACCATCAATAGTAAAGTTTCCTCCATTAGCAAAAGATATATCAGAAACAGTTCCCTGATATTCGATAGAACCATTTACAATACTATTATTCAATGACAATGTCATATTCTCTGTTGTAACTGTGTAAGTGCCATTTTCCTCATTCAATGTCAGATTTCCACCGATGCCCATTGCTATGCCGTCATACAAAACATTCGAAATATCAGAAAGCACCTGAACAAGATTAACATCTTGAATTGCGACGACCTTTGGCATAGGGATCATAGATGTTGAATCCGGAGCCACACTAATTGTACCGTTGGTTATTTCTCCATCATATATTACACAATACAAGTTGTTATGTTCAGACTCCAATGGTGCAGAAGCAAAAGCAACAACATTAAGATTAATTCCGGGAATAACTGATATTCCATTCATTTTACCGGCAAAAACTATATCATAAGTATTATCGCCTATAGTAAACTGGTTACTGTAAACAGGAGGAGGTGTAGGTGTTACATCATCTGAATTTTCTTTTTTACAGCCTGTAAACAATGTTGCAATAGAAGCAACCATCATCAATACAAAAAATGTTTTTTTCATTGCTATAATTTTTAATTTAGTATTTTATTAGTTATAGAATCACTCTCAACAACAAAGATGTCTTTTTCTCTTTTTTGCTCATTAAATCCGTTCTAACGTCATTACATTCAAACACTCTCACATCACCTTCCGAAGATATGGAAAGATATCCATCTCTAAGGATAAAGGTTGAACCATTCTCATAGAGTTTTCCGGTACAATAACCATCTTCCACTTTGCTAAACATGAGAACAGTATCAGTAGGCATAGTGGTATTTGCTATAGAGATAAGAGTATTTACATTATCATTTTCCGTCAACAATCTCAAGGATACTCTTCCATTAAATGAATTAAGAGAGAAGTCCTTAATCTCGTATTCTGTAGGTATCTGATCATCAATCTGTATTTTTAGCACTCCTTCACAATATTTTTTAATATTGAAAACTGCTTCTGCGACGTCACTTTCCACAAAGCCGCGTTTATAAGCGCGAGCCTTAATGGTACGAGATGTAGGCACATATATAGGTTCTGTATATTTGGTACACAGTTGATTAGGATCAGAGCCATTTATAGTATAATGGATAACGGCATCCGGAGTATCGCAATATATTTCCACATACTGAGGTTCTTCATACTCTCCACCGTTTATAGAGAACGTAGGAGTTTCCACTTTCTCCATTGAGATAACATATTCGCCAACAGCTATTTCACTTGGCATCAACCCGTCTTTATAAGCACGTACCTTAACAGTTGTCGTTTCATTCAAAATTATATTGGACACATACTCTAATGAAGTAGAGTCATTTGGCTCAGAACCATCGAGAGTATAATATAAGACTGCATCTTCTGTAGCACAAGAAAAGGTCACTGATATCTCATTATTATAAGTACCCGGAGGCAAAACGAATACCGGTGTCGCCACCTTATCCAAATAGATGACGTATTCCGCTGTTGCCACATCGCTCGGGTCATAATCCTGAGAATATGCGCGTGCCTTAACTGTAGTAGTCTCCTCCAGAACAAATTCCTCACTATAAATCAATGACAATGAATCATTAGGTTCAGAACCATCAAGAGTATAATAAATAACGGACGACTCCGTCGCACATGACAATGATACCGTAACATTGTCTATATAGTTCCCTGCTGCCGGTGAAAATACAGGTGTTTCCGTTTTTTCGACAACCGGAGTTACAGGATTATCATCTTCCGAGCCATTATCTTTTTTACAACCAACCAACAGCATAAATATGACCATAGCAAAAATGCTGAAAATAAAATTTCTCTTTTCCATATTTTTTTATTTTATAGTTAACATTAACCTTACAAAAATACATTTTTTTTATTTTCAAACCAAATTTTATTTTAAAATCATCAACATTTATCACGGTCATCAAGTTTTTTACTGATGGTTTTTATTGTTTCTTTTATTTCCCCCATAGTCCTAAATATCACATCTCTATCATTATCAAGAGATTCAGGAAGCTCGTCACTTATATAATGTACGAATCTCCAGACTTCTCTTATATTTTCCAACGGCAAAATATAAGGTTTATATGAAGTATTAAGTGAATACAGTCTGAAAAAGCCCTCATCGAACTTGTTTTCCACCACCTTAAACAATACGCCATCATCTACAGTGATGATTATATATGCCTGCCAACTGCGTATATCTGTGATATCCAACACGTATTCTCCTGTAACATAAGACTTGTCGGGTATTGGCAACATGGAATCTCCACTTATCTGAAATGTACGATATTTTCTGTTCATGGAAAGAAAAGGCAAATGGAAAGCAGGCAACTCCTTGATATAATCCGGATCAGAATAACCTGTAGCATAACCCGCCTTAGCCTTTTCATTTACCAATTCTATATTCTCATTGTTGCCGGCATCGACGGTAGTGGCAAGAATCCTTATATTACTTCCTTTAAGAAAAACATCGTATCCTCGCTCCAACTGACTCAACATCTCGTCTCCTATCTTGGAAAGATCCACTTTAACCAAAGTATCAATAGCCACTTTGAAATAATTTGAGAACGATATCAATGTGTCAATACCGGGTTGTGCCACATCGTTTTCATAACCACTTAACGTTGAACGTTTTATTCCCATGGCAAAAGCCATATCATCTTGAGTCTGCCCTCTTCTTTTCCTTAAAAATTTTATATTAGAACTGAAATACATATTTTTTTCCTTTTCCTCTTGACAGAATAAAATAAAATGTTTAATTTTTCGTCGCTATTTTTGATTAAATTTTCGTCAAAAATACAACAACAAAGACGTTTTGTCAAGTATTTTAAGGTTATTTTTTTTACATTGTTTTTCAAGAAGAAAAATTCAGAAACATATAAGATATAAAGCTATTAATAAATAAGGTATATATGAACAGGACAATATTACATTTGGATTTAGACACATTTTTTGTTTCTGTAGAACGTTTAGTCAATCCTGTATTGGAGAACAAACCTGTCATTATAGGAGGATTATCAGACCGTGGAGTAGTATCCACATGCAGTTATGAAGCGAGACGTTTCGGAGTACATTCGGCACAGCCCATGCGTATGGCGAAAAGATTGTGTCCGCAAGCCATTTTCATAAGAGGCGACTATGAATTATACAGCAGGTATTCGAAAATGGTTACAGAAATAATAGCCGAAAAAGCGCCGATATTCGAGAAGATAAGCATAGACGAACATTATGTGGACATCAGCGGCATGGACCGCTTTTTCGGATGTTACAAATGGTCTCATGAATTAAGGCAATTTATCATAAAAAATACCGGACTGCCCATATCATTCGGATTATCAGAGAATAAAACCATCTCCAAAATTGCAACTGATGAAGCCAAACCCAACGGAGAATTATATATAAAACATCAAGACATACATGATTTTTTAGATCCTTTGTCAGTATGCAAGATTCCAATGGTAGGCGAGAAAACACACAAGCTGCTGAATATGATGGGCATTATATCTATAGGTGATTTGCGTAAAATACCCATCCATATTGTGGAACAATCGCTTGGAAAAAACGGACTGGAGATATGGAAAAAAGCAAACGGCATAGACTCAAGTCCTGTAAAACAATACGAAGAACAGCAGTCGTTGAGCAAAGAACACACCTTTGAAAACGACACAATAGACATGGTATTGTTACACAAGCATCTCTCGGCAATGGTCGAACAGTTATCTTTTGAATTAAGAAACCAAGGAAAACTAACGGGATGTGTCACTATAAAGATACGTTATGCCGACTTTGATACACATACCCGGCAACAGCAGATAGCATATACAGCCTTCGACCACAAACTGACAAATACAGTATATGAACTATTCGACAAGTTATACAACCGCAGACTGTTAATAAGACTTATAGGGGTTAGATTCAGCAACCTGATAAATGTATCCCGACAACTCGACATGTTTGAGGACAACACTGTAACAGACAACTTATACAGTGCCATAGACAGTATAAGGCATCGTTTCGGGAAAGATGCCATACACAGAGCAATAACAATATAATCATGTATCTCAACACACATTCATATTACAGTTTTTGTTACGGTACTTATTCCATAGAAGAGCTTGTACGTCAGGCTAATTATTACGGTATAAGCAGTCTTGCCCTCACCGATATCAACACGACCATGGGTATCCCGGACTTTGTGGCAGAATGCAACAAATACGGAATAAAACCCATTGCAGGTGCAGAGTTTCGCAACAACAACGAATTATTATATGTCGCCATAGCAAAAGACAACGAAGGCTTCAGAGAGATAAACGAACACATCAGCAGACATAACATCAGCAAAATGACTTACGAAGCCGATGCTCCCTCGTGGAATAATGTTTACACCATATATCCATTGGGAAATAAGAATGTAAAACAACTGAAAGACAATGAATATATAGGAATACGGTTATCTCAGACAGCACGTCTTATCACATCTGACATAAGAAAGTACCAAGACAGAGTTGTGATAATGCAGCCGGTGACATTCAAAGATGAAGACTCCTGGCATCTCCACAAATGTATGAGAGCCATAGACAACAACATGCTGATAAGTCGATTGGACCCCATGTTACATGCCATGCCCGATGAGATACTGCTCCGCCCCGATCGTATAAATGCAGCCTTCATATTGTACAAAGACATTGTAAAAACAAGCGAACGTCTTGTTTCACAATGCAATATATATTTCGACTTTAAGACGGCAAAAAACAAAAGACATTACACAGGCAACAGATACGATGATTATGAACTGTTAAGAAAGATGGCTTTTGACGGCATGACAAGCCGTTACGGGAATAACAACAAAGAGGCATACAGACGCATAGAGCACGAACTTGAAGTAATAGACAGACTGGATTTCGCGTCATATTTTCTCATCACCGCCGATATCATACGATATTCCATATCGAAAGGGATACCATACATTGGCAGAGGCAGCGGAGCCAACAGCATCATCGCCTACTGTCTTAGAATAACTGACGTTGACCCTATAGGATTAGACCTTTATTTTGAACGTTTTCTCAACAGCGGACGAAGTTGTCCTCCTGATTTCGACATAGACTATTCATGGAAAGACCGTGACAAGGTAACGAGTTATATCTTCAGCCGTTATGGAAGAACAAACACTGCACTATTGGGAGCTACCATAAGTTTCCAAAAACGATCTTTATTGCGGGAACTCGGCAAAATATATGGCATGCCAAAACAAGAGATTGAAAAGATGGGATCGACGACATGCCCGGAGAACAATGTCTTATGGCAAAAGATACACTGTTTGGCACAACGTATGAAAGATTTTCCATATCAACGTTCCATTCACGCCGGCGGAGTGTTGATAACGGAAGAACCCATAACATGTTACACCGCTCTCGACATGCCTCCAAAAGGATTTCAGACCACACAATTCGACATGTATGTTGCCGAACGTCTTCATTTTGAAAAATTCGACATATTAAGTCAAAGAGGCATAGGCCATATACAAGATACCGTAGAAATGATACGGAAAAACAGAAATATCGACATAGACATACATAATACGGAAAAAATACAAAAAGACGAGGAGGTTCGACAGTTGTTACGCGATGCAGATACCAACGGATGCTTCTATATAGAAAGTCCTGCAATGAGAGGACTGTTGAAAAAACTGCAATGTGACAGTTATGAAACACTTGTTGCCGCAAGTTCCATAATACGTCCGGGAGTAGCCAAATCAGGAATGATGAAAGAATATATAAAACGTTTTCACAATCAGAACGACATCAAATACATACATCCTCTGATAGGCAGTTTGCTCAAAGAAACCTTCGGTGTCATGGTATATCAGGAAGATGTTTTGAAAGTATGTCATCATTTTGCCGGATTAGACCTTAACGATGCAGATTTGCTTAGACGTATGATGAATAACAAACGTCATAAGGAAGACGAATACAACAGATTGAGACAAAAATTTTTTGATAACTGTAAATCAAGAGGTTATAATGACGATATCATCAAAGAAGTATGGAGACAGATAGAATCTTTTGCCGGATATTCTTTTTCCAAAGCCCATTCGGCATCTTACGCCGTGGAGAGTATGCAGAGCCTTTATCTCAAGGCTCATTTCCCATTGGAGTTTCAAGTTGCTGTCATCAACAATTTCGGAGGATTTTATCCCACTTGGGTATATTTCAATGAATTAAAGAAAAAGGGCGGCAATATTCATCATTTGTGTGTCAACAACAGTCATTATCTGACAACACTTTATGGAGATATAGCATATATAGGATTCATTCATCTGCAAGGATTGGAAAAGGAGTTTGCCATTAATATATGCAAGGAAAGGGAAATGTACGGCAAATACTTGAGCATAAAAGATTTTATAGAACGATTACATCCAAAGATTGAACAGATAATATTATTGATAAGAAGCAATGCCTTTGCATTCACCGGTAAAAACAAAACAGAACTTCTATGGGAAGCAATGATGTTTAATAATAAATATTCACAAAACGATGTCAATCAATATCGTTTCATTTATGACGAAAAAGGAGATGATAATTTCAGACTTCCCGTCACGAAAAACACAGCACTTAAAGACGCATACGATGAAATAGAGTTGTTTGGTTTTCCTCTGACATTATCATGGTTCGACATGTTGAAAATACGTTTCAGAGGAGACATACAAGCCTGTGAAATGATGAACAACATTGGCAGAGAATGTCGTATGCTTGGGCATCTCATCACCATAAAAAACACAATAACCATTACCGGAGATATGATGCAATTCGCCACTTTCATAGATTCGCAGGGTGATTTTTTCGACAGTGTACATTTTCCCAACATATTGAAAACATATCCATTTCAAGGCGACGGCACCTATCTCATTCTCGGCAGAATAACGGAAGATTTCGGATATCCGAGCATAGAAGTACTTAAAATGGCAAAAATGGAAATGCAACAGGCACAAATATGATTTTTCATTATTACAAAATCTTTCTTTCACAAAAAAACGTAATTTTGCACAAGAAAATAAATCATTATGGAACACAGATATTATGACTTTTACATGCGTTTCGACGACATAGATGATGCAGTAAAAGCACAAGAATACTATAACAAGACATATAAACCGTCTATAGGAGGCAAATTTGTCATCAACGACAATGGAGTATGTTCCCTCTCGCTTCGCGACGACTGTCAAATCATGCCGTTTTTATATGATTTCGGACTTAAACGTTTCATTGTCACTGACAACGAACACGGATTCAAGAAAAACAAAGAAGGCAGATTCGTCTTTGAGGTCTTAACAGACAATGACAAGTTATACACTTTCGACAATGATGATAATCTGTTTGAGAACATAAACAGATTCTTGCAGGAAGGAATACATGAAGACAGCTATGTTCATGAAAAAGGCACGCTGCCTCCCGTTGTAAAACGTTATGATGACAGTCTGTGCATAGATGACCTTTACGACATGTTGGATGTCAATGTACCAGGTTTAGATTACTGACAATTCCCATATAAATGACAAAATCCTTGCAAAATGTCTGTCATTTCGATAAACTTTGTATTTTTGCAGACGGGAAGCAAGATTGTCGCAGGCGGGGCATGATTATGCTTTGCGTGAGGAAAGTCGGGACAGCACAGAGCACCATACTTCTTAACAAGAAGGTATCTGAAAAGATAACAGACAGTGCCACAGAAAATTACCGCTCTAAAGAGCAAGGGTGAAAACGTGAGGCAAGAGCTCACGCGTCATTGTGGCGACATGATGACGGGGTAAACCTTATGGGCTGCAAAACCAAATATACCGGTGTTTGAGGGCTGCTCGTCCGAGCCGGGTGGGTAGGTCGCTTGAGTTTGATGGTGACGTCAAACCTAGAGAAATGACAATCACCTTATCTTATAAGGTAACAGAATCCCGCTTATGTCTTCCCCAATAAAAAAACGACTCCGACAATAATGTCGGAGTCTGTTTTTATCATTTACCCCAATAATGGAAGTCCTCGAGTTCCTCAAGCAACACCCTGACAGCTGCGTTAAGCTGTTCATCTACGCCCCGTGTAAGTTCTTCCACCGTATTTCTGACCTTGACATCAGGTTCAAGTTGAGTATTCTCAAGATAGACTCCATCTTCTGTACGATAGCCTACCACCGGCAGTCCGAAATACAAATTTTCATCTTGAAGAGTCTCCCATGTCACACTGCTCATGGTACCGGGAACGGGCATTCCGACAAGTTTGCCAATTTTCTTGTACTTATACACCCATGGTGTGCCATGAGCGTTACTGTAATTTGCCTCACCTATTATCATTACCGAAGGTTTCACATAACGTCGCGACGGCATGACACACACCACAGAATCACGTATCACCTGTTCAAGATATTTCTCTCCGCTGAAAAGCACCTCTATATCTTCATGCAGACGACCGCCGCCGTTAAAACGGGTATCTATAACCACTCCATCGCGAAGATTATATTTTCCGAGTATGTCGGCATAAACATCACGATAACTCGGATCTCCCATGCTTCGGATATGGACATAACCCAATCTGCCTTCTGAAAGACTGTCAACGACCTCGGCATTGTGTTTTACCCAACGTTTATACATCAGCTCATTCTGTTTGCCATTGGATATAGGTTTTACAACTTCATCCCAACGGTTTTTCTCTAAAGGATCAAACAAAGACAACAACACCATTTTTCCGGATTTTTTGTTAAGCAACGGATAATAATCCATATCTGCCAATACCTCTACTCCATCAATTTTTTCTATCACCACTCCTTTTCTCATCTTGGTATTTTCAACATCGAAAGGACCATATTCCAGCACTTCTGCCACTTTCAATCCATCGCCTTCATAATATGTATCGAAGAGTAATCCCAATTGTGCCGTTGCATCACCGTCTTTGCCATTGCCATACATCCTTGCACCGGTATGAGATACGTTGAGTTCGCCAAGAATCTCACTCATAAGTTCAACAAAATCATAACTGTTGTTTATATGTTTCAAAAACGGATAATAATCGTTTTTTATCTTCTCAAAATCAGCACCATTAGCGCCGGGCATAAAGAAACGTTTACTTTGCTGCAAAAAGATATGATTGAACATATATTCCCGTTCTGCCGCTCTATCGAGTTCCATAGTAGCGTCATATTCAACATGTTTTGCCTTGCCATTGGCGTCAATTTTCTGAAGATTGCCGCCTGATAAAACATACACATCACCTTTATCATTGATTTCCAGTACAGCTCCTCCTCCACCAAGTTTCTTCAATATTTTTGTAGATTTTTCTCTAACATCGAGTTCCCACAAATCATAGCCTTTCTCGAAAGAACTTAAAAAATAAAGTTTTTCTCCATTTGCAGACATCACCATCCCGGACAGTCGCGAAGACATGGGTGTAAGCCTTATTATACGTTCATCAATACGTTCAGGTTCCACAACAATAGCTTTCTTCACTTCTTTTTTCTTGTCCTTTTTATCTTTTTTATTGCCTGAAAGAGTCTCCATAAGATTTTTTTCCTGTTGCAACAAATCATAATCCTCCTTAGAGAGACGGAACTTGTCGTATGCATCTTGATTTACGAAAGCGATGAAAGCATCATTTTGGCTTCCCCATGAAGCATGAGAACGCATACCGTAGCGATTGGAATAAAAAATCACTGCATTGCCATCCAAAGCCCATTGAGGTCCACCGGCGATATAACCGTCATTAGTGATGTTGTATATTATCTTATCCCCTGAAGCAGATACAACAGCAACATCGGAATAAGGAGAGCGCATATTGGTAATCAACTCTATAGCGAACCATTTACTATCCGGAGACCAACAATATGAAAACTCGTGATTCGCATCGTTGCCAATATGTTTGGAACCATCTGTTATGGCACGAACTTTTTTAGTATCAAGATTTATCACCTTCAATATGTTTCTGTTTTCAAGATATGCTATTTCCTTTCCATCCGGAGAAAATTGAGGAGTAGTACGTTCTATCCCGTCATCTTCAAAAAGAGGAGTTTCTTCTATCAAAGTAGAATAAGCAAAGTTAACCTCTTCATCGCGTACTATTTTAGCGACATAGATATTATAATAGCCATCGCGTTCCGACATATAGGCAATACTTCTTCCGTCAGGAGAGAAAGAAGGGCTGCTCTCCGACTGAGGAGTTTTCGTTATTTGTTTTGTCGTTTTATATTCATCAGTAGTAACGAATATCTCGCCTCGTGCCTCAAAAGCTATTTGCTTACCATCGGAAGTGATACAGAAATCACCGGCACGACCAAACTTGCCTCGTTCTATCTGTTCGGTATAATCGGATATTATTTCTATTTCAACCTTACGCGGCTCACCATCTACAGTCTGCGTATATATCTCACCTTGATAACCATAACACAGTATGCCATTATCAGATATTGACAAGAATCTAACAGGATGTACAGGAAAATCCGTAATCTGAGTAACATTGTCCGGGTCACTGACAGCAGACAAATAAACATTGAAGTTTTTGCCATCGCGTTCACTCAAAAATGCCATCTTGTCATATCCGGGAAGAAAGACAGGGTCTCTATCCTCGCCGGCATTGGCAGTCAGAATAGTATGTGTTTTGTTTTGCGCATCATAATAAACAATGTCACGAGCCACGGAAGATGTATGATGTTTTCTCCAGATATTCTCACCGCCCTTTCTGTCATAATAGAGAAAAGATTCACCGTCGGCATCGAAAGAGACGCTGCAAACAGTAGCATCGGTGACAAGTCCGGGTCTTCCGCCATTGCAACTCACCTTATATAATTCCGTAAGCCATGCACTTGTAAACTGCACATTGGTATGAGTCTTTTGCAGATGAGCCGAGAAATAGATTTCTTTATCATCGGGCGAGAAAGCAAGCGGTATCTCAGGAGCCGAGTTTGTAGTAATCCTTTTAGCCTGTCCCCCTTCTGAAGAAACAATAAACACATCAAAATTGCCATAGCGATCTGATGCAAAAGCTATGTTTTTGCCGTCATTAGACCATACAGGGTTATAATCATAAGCAGTAGAGGTAGTAATTTGTCGTGCCAACCCACCGTCAACGTCAACGACATAGATATCACCTTTATAAGTAAATGCTATTTTATCACCTTGGGGAGAAATAACATTATAGCGCATCCAAAGAGGCTGAGCCAAAGATAATACAGACAGTGTCAAAAACAAAGAACAAAAACATATTTTTTTCATATTCAATATTTTATATTTTTTCCACTCATACGAAGTTTAATACCAGTAATGATTTTTTTTGTATATTGAGGGAAGTCGCTACGCATAATCCAGTCATAATACTGGGGTTCCTTACGAAATACATCTTCCACAGGCATATCTTTATATTTACCGAATTTAAACACCTCTCTGCCGAACTCATCATAAACAATTTGTCCCATAAGGTCAGCATTCTGATGATGAGCCGAGAATACGGCAAGAGCATGTACATCGTTGGAAACAGGTTGTTTTATCACCGTGCCCTTATTATCGACGAAATCTCTGTTCTGATATTTATCGAGCATGGCACACAACACCTCATAAGTGGCAGAAGTATCAGCGGAAGCACTATGAGCATTTTCCAAATCCTTGTTAAAAAAGAAACGATAAGCACCTCTGAGGGTACGAGGCTCCATTTTCATGAAGATATTCATGACATCAATAACATTACGGTTACGCACATCAAAATCAACCTCCGCGCGCATAAACTCTTCAACAATGAAAGGCAGATCGAATTTCAAAATATTATATCCAGCGAGGTCACAATTAAAAAAGTATGAAGACAATGTCGGAGCCAATTGTTTAAATGTAGGGCAATCTGCCACATCGGCATCTGTAATACCGTGGAGTTCCGTAGTAGACGGAGGTATAGGAATACCCGGATTTATACGCCAGGACTTTTGTTCCTCAAAGCCATTGACATCAATTTTAAGAATACTTATTTCAATAATACGGTCATGTACCGGATTCAGACCTGTGGTTTCCAAATCAAAAAACGCTACAGGACGCTTCAGATTTAAATTCATAATTAAAAAATTTAAAAAAATACTCATTTTCGACTGTCAAAGGTAAGTAATTTTAATAAATTGATAAAAAAATCATCAATTCGTTGAAAAAAAAATTTTTTTTTACAAAACAACAGTTTATTAAATAAAATTTGTATTTTTGCTTCCGTAATAGATATAGACATCAAATACAGAGAAATATGGAAGAAAATGAAAAGATGAGTAATCGGGAAGAGATATTCTCGAAGGCGGTACGAGCAGGAAAACGTACATATTTTTTCGATGTAAAAAGCACAAAAGGTGACGAAAAATACATCACCATTACTGAAAGTAAAAGACGTTTCAGCAATGATCAAGATCGTTTCTTTTATGAAAAACATAAGATTTTCCTATACAAAGAAGATTTTGAGAAATTCAGCAACGCATTGAAAGGAGCATTGGAATTTATTGAAACAGGCGTTTATCCGGAAGGATATTTCGACAAAGAAGAAAAAGAAGAGAAAGTCGATGATGAAAACGTCGATAAATGGTTTGATGATTTAGAGAAACAATCATAATCCGTTTAAAGCACTGTTTAACGACAGTAAAATATTTATTAATTAAGATAATCACGACGAGTTGTTCGGGGCGGACGACTCGTTTTTTTATAGAATGTTGATAAAATATATAAGATAAAAATATTAAAATGTGATGTAATTTTTGTATCTTTGTACGTTTTATTTTTTAAACTACATAAAACAATAAAAAATGGGAAAAATTATTGCGATAGCCAATCAAAAAGGAGGAGTCGGCAAGACCACCACAGCCATCAATCTTGCTGCAAGTCTTGGAGTTCTTGAATACAAGACACTGCTAATAGATGCCGATCCGCAAGCGAACTCCACTTCGGGCATAGGCTTTGACCCCAAAAACATTGACGGCAGCATATATGAGTGTATCATAGACGGCTTGGATCCTAAAAGTATCATTAAAGAGACAGAGACGCCCAACCTGTATCTCCTGCCGGCTCACATAGACCTTGTAGGTGCGGAAATAGAGATTATCAACATGCCCCAGAGGGAAAGAATGATGCGCAATAGTTTGGAAAATATCAAAGACGATTATGAATTTATCATCATAGACTGTTCCCCTTCATTGGGACTAATAACCATAAATGCATTGACAGCTGCCGACTCTGTCATTATTCCGGTACAGTGCCAATATTTCGCATTAGAGGGTCTGGGAAAATTGCTAAACACCATCAAGATAGTACAAGCCCGATTTAACCCCGGACTTGACATTGAAGGCATCTTGTTGACAATGTTCGATTCAAGGACAAGAATATCGAAACAGGTAGTAGAAGAGGTAAAAACACATTTCCAATCCATGGTTTTCAATACCATCATCAATGTAAACACAAGACTTAGCGAAGCTCCAAGTTACGGACAGTCAGTGATAATGCACGATGCAGCAAGCACAGGTGCCATAAACCATATCAACCTCGCAAGAGAGATATTACAACGCAACAATTTAATAGATAAAATCGAACAATGACAACACCGAATAAGAAGAGAGTTTTAGGGAGAGGTCTTGACGCCATTTTGCAAAGTCAGGAAACCGATATTACCTCAACAGATATATCCGGCAGTTATGTGGCAGGCGCCGTAGCTGAGATAGATATCGACCTGATAGAGGCGAATCCGTTCCAGCCAAGAACAGATTTCGATGAAAAAGCATTGCAGGAATTGTCCGAATCAATTAAGACACAAGGCGTCATTCAACCCGTGACAGTACGAAAAATGGGATATGACAAATACCAACTCATCTCCGGCGAACGTCGTCTCAGAGCATCGAAAATGGCAGGTCTTAAAAAAATACCGGTATTTATTCGTGTAGCCAACGATGAACAGATGTTGGAAATGGCTCTCATAGAAAACATTCACAGAGAGGGACTTAACGCAATAGAAGTAGCCTTGTCATACCAACGTCTCATAGAAGAATGTCAGTTGACCCAGGAACAATTGAGCGAAAAAGTAGGTAAGGACAGGTCAACGGTAACCAATTTCCTGAGACTGTTGAAATTACCACCCGAGATACAAGTCGCCCTACGAGACGGATTCATCAGCATGGGACATGCAAGAGCATTGATTAACATAGGCGATACCACAAAACAACTGCTGATATTGAAACGTGTCATTGAAGAAGACCTTAATGTAAGGCAAGTAGAAAAAATTACCCATGAACTTGTAGAATCCCAAACGGTTGGCAAAGGCGTAAAGAAACAGTCTGACTATATCCCGGAAAGTTTCAAAAAACAGATTGACAACATATCAAAGAGCCTGAACATGAGCGTAAAACTAAATCGCAACAACAGAGGCAAAGGCAGTATCACCATCAACTTTAAAAATGATGAAGAGTTTGACAAACTAATCAACATCATCAGCAACAACAAGTGACAATGCCGAAGAAAACAATCATACTGACATTGCTGCTTTCGATGTTCTTAGGTAATCTACAAGCACAAAGCGAAGAAATGACATTGAAAACACACAATCCCAAACGTGCGGCATTGTACTCTGCCATTCTGCCGGGACTGGGTCAAGGCTACAATAAAAAATACTGGAAGATACCGGTCATTTATGCCGGTATAGGTACCATATCTTATTTCGCCATATCCAATAACAATGAATATAAGATTTATAAAAAAGCCTACGACTATAAGACTGAAGTCAATACCGACGTAGGAGATGACATAAAGGAATTGGCTGATCGTTATACGGCAGACAACCTTATATCGATGCGCGACTATTATAGACGTAACACTGAATTGAGTTGGATCATACTTGCCATCTGGTACGGACTCAACATCATAGATGCCACAGTAGATGCACATTTTTTTCATTATGACATAGGCGACGACCTCAGTCTCAGCATAGACCATTTCAACAATACATGTTATAACTATAGCAATTGTGGATTGACAACAGGATTGACTTTTAAGTTGAACTTTTAAAACAGCAACGATGAACATAGCAATAATAGGATACGGTAAAATGGGGAAAGAAATAGAAAAAACAGCCCTTGAAAGGGGGCACAATATTGTTTGTGTCATTGACAACGAGTCGGATTGGAATGCCAACAAAGACCTTGTCGTCACTGCCGATGTCGCCATAGAATTCAGTATGCCTAAAGTTGCACCTGACAACATAAAAAAATGTTTCGACAAAGACATTCCAGTGGTATGCGGCACCACAGGCTGGAGCGAACATGAGAATGAAATAAGAGAACGATGCCTTAATGACGGTAAAGCACTGTTTTACGCGCCTAACTTCAGTATAGGAATGAATTTCATGTTCATGATAAACAAAATGCTGGCTCGCTTTGCACAAAATTACGGTTATGGATTGTCAATAAGAGAGGCACATCATATACATAAATTGGATAAGCCGAGCGGTACAGCAGTGAAACTTGCCAATGACATAATTGTAAACAACAGCAACTATTCACAATGGGCATTAGATGTTTCGGGAAAAGATATATTGCCCGTCATCTCCATACGCGAAGGCGAAGTTTTTGGAATCCATAATGTCAAAGCCGTGTCAGAATGCGATGAGATTAACATATCGCATCAGGCATTCAGCAGAAAAGGTTTCGCCGTTGGAGCAGTGACAGCCGCCGAGTTCCTGAGAGGCAAAAAAGGTTTATATAATATGAACGATTTATTAAATGAAAATATAAATAATAATTAATATGTTAGCATTCATTATCATAGTACCCATTCTTTTCACAATTCCTATAGCATTGTGTTGGAATTTATTTAAAAAAGCAGGACAAAAAGGATACTACTCAATAATACCATTTTTCAATTTATACATATTCTCAAAAATCATCAATTGGCAAAAATGGTGGTGTTACGTATTCCTGATATTTCCTTATATCAACTTTTTCGTAATGATGCTGATGTTCATTGAATTGGCAAAGTGTTACGGCAAGTTCAAATTATGGGAGGTTGTATGCGCTGCATTGATACCATACATATACATGCCCATTATAGGTTTTCAAAACGTTGAATATCATGACCCGAGGACTACCGTTAGACCTAAGAAAGCACCTGTGCGCGACTGGTTGGATTCCATAATATGGGCAGTAGTTGCCGCTTTGATAATAAGGACTTTCGTCTTCGAAGCATACAGAATACCGTCCTCAAGCATGGAAAAGTCATTGCTTGTCGGAGACTTCCTCGTAGTGAGCAAAATCAACTACGGACCGCGCATACCCAACACTCCATTGTCGTTCCCTTTTGTACATCATACCCTTCCATGGTCAAAGACAACAAAATCATACATCACACATCCTCAACTTCCATATAGACGTCTTCCCGGAATATGCGATATAAAACGCAATGACCCTATAGTGTTCAACTTCCCTGCCGGCGACACAGTAAGTGAAGTATATCAAAGTAACGTCACTTACTATCAACTCATAAGACGTTATGGCAGAGAACGAGTCAACAATGACAAAACCAACTTCGGGCGTATTATCACAAGACCGGTTGACAAGAGAGAGAATTATGTCAAAAGAGTGATAGCAATGCCGGGCGACACATTGCAAATAATCGACGGTATAGTATATATCAACGGGAGCATAGGAGAAATACTGCCCAATATTCAGCATAACTATCTTGTAAAAATAACAGGCACCAATATAAACAGTCATATACTCGACAAATACGATATTACCGAAGCATATCGCACCGCATCACCAAATGAATTCATATTCAACATGACAGAATCTGTTGCAAAAGAATTTGAAAAACAGCCTTTTGTAATATCTGTAACACGTATGATTGCAAAAGAAGGTGAAGATGTCAGCCAAGAGATATTTCCTAATGATACTGTCAATTTCAAATGGAACGTTGACAACTTCGGACCTATAGTGATCCCAAAAGAAGGCGTCACGGTGTCAATCAACCCACAAAATATTGCCCTTTATGACAGAGTAATAACAGCATACGAGCATAACGATTTAAAGGTTAAAGACGGTAAAATATATATTAACGGTGTCGAGAGCGACAGTTATACATTCAAGATGGATTATTACTGGATGATGGGTGACAACCGTCACAATTCACAAGATTCCCGTTTTTGGGGTTACGTCCCAATAGATCATATTGTCGGTAAACCTATATTTGTCTGGTTGTCAATGGATACAAACAAAGGTAAAATACGTTTTAACAAAACTTTCAGAGTAGTAAAATAAGTCATCACATAACATAAAAATGAAAACCAAGAAGAAAAGTAAAGAAAAAAACGACAATGCTTCCGTAAGCAAAAAAAAGAAAGAAACAGACATAAGAACACGGATAGTTATTGGCATTTTCCTCATTCTATTGGGGATATATATACTATTGTCGTTTGTCGATGCTTTTTTAGACTACGAGATAACCGGGAAACTCGGTGGCAAGATTGGATTATTCCTTAGTTCCCGTATGTTTGGTATAGGTTCTGTTTATTTTCTTATTCTTATTATCGGAATAGGTCTTAATTTAATCTTCCGACGTCCGAAATTATACATATTAAGAATATGTAAAAATGCCTTGATGTTTTTCGTATGGATCCCATTACTGTTTGCCCTAATAATGCAATCATCATCTGAAAACGGCACCGAGTTGGAAAAATACTATGGAATAACCGGTAAAGTGGTTTATGACTTTTTAGACTTTTATATAAGCAAAATAGGTATATTGATATTGCTTTTACTGACAGGATTGACCTATATAATTTATTCATTCAACATCACTTTTGAGTTTTTGAGAAAAAAAACAAAGAATAATGATAATGAAAACGACAATAATGATAATGAAGATACAGACAATGACAACAAACCAAATAAGCCAGACGAAAACAAATGGTTAATAAAACCTATCGACAAAGAAAATGAAGATTACAAAGATGACAATGATACTAATTTCAGTTGGGAAATCAAAAAAGAAAAAAATAACGACAACGACCCGACATTCGAGATAACGACACATCCTGAAGAGTCCTCATCAGATGACGACTCTCATAATGAGTCCGATTCAGATATATCAATGGAAGTAACCGAGATAAAAGAAGAGAAACAGGTTAAAGAAAACGGAGAACATTTCGGATTAGACACTGCTTATGATCCAAGATTCGAATTATCGAATTATGTATTTCCCACATTAGATCTCCTCAAAGATTACGGAGACAATACTGCCACCATCGATACTGCAGAGTTAGAAAACAACAAAAACAAAATTGTTGAAACTTTGTCCAACTATTCCATTGCCATCTCCAAGATAAAAGCCACAGTAGGACCGACTGTTACCTTATATGAGATTGTTCCTGCTGCCGGAGTACGTATTTCCAAAATAAAGAATCTTCAGGACGACATTGCTTTATGTCTGTCAGCATTGGGAATACGTATCATTGCGCCAATTCCGGGTAAAGGTACTGTAGGTATTGAAGTTCCCAACAACAAATCGCAGATAGTGTCGATGAGGAGTATAATAAGTTCTGAAAAATTCCAGAAATGTAATTATGAGTTACCTTTCGGCATAGGAAAAACTATCTCAAACGAAAGTTATGTTGCAGACCTTGCCAAGATGCCACATATACTTATGGCAGGTGCCACAGGACAAGGTAAATCAGTGGGTATCAATGCAATAATAGCATCCTTATTATACAGCAAGCATCCGGCAGAGTTGAAATTCGTCCTCGTTGACCCCAAAAAGGTAGAGTTAAGTCTTTACAAAAAGATAGAACGACATTTTCTTGCCAAACTCCCTGACTCAGAAGAATCTATAATAACAGACGTACGTAAGGTCGTGCGTACTCTCAATTCACTATGCATCGAGATGGATAACCGCTATGAGTTACTCAAAGATGCACAAGTACGCAACATCAAAGAATATAATGCAAAATTTATCAGCCGACGTCTTAACCCACTCGAAGGACACCGCTTTATGCCATATATAGTACTTGTTGTAGATGAGTTTGCCGACCTTATCATGACAGCCGGCAAAGAGATAGAAGCACCTATCACTCGGCTTGCTCAACTTGCGCGTGCAATAGGAATACATCTCATCATTGCTACGCAACGTCCTTCGGTCAATATCATTACCGGAACCATCAAAGCCAACTTCCCGGCACGTATGGCATTTCGTGTCATGTCGCGTGTAGATTCCAGCACCATATTAGACAGTACCGGTGCCGAACAACTCATAGGACGAGGAGATATGCTGTTGTCCACAGGCAATGATTTGGTAAGACTTCAGTGTCCGTTCATCGACACACCGGAGGTAGAAGCCATAACTGAGTTCATAGGCGCCCAAAGAGCTTACCCTGAAGCTTACACACTACCCGATTGTCCTGATGAACAAGACGATACACTAGATAAGGAAAATATCAATCCCAATGAAAGAGACCCGCTTTTCGAAGATGCAGCACGTCTGATAGTCCAATCACAACAAGGCTCAACCTCCATGCTGCAACGCAAATTCAAAATTGGATACAACAGAGCCGGTCGCATCATAGACCAACTGGAATGCGCCGGTATAGTAGGACCTTTTGCCGGTAGTAAACAACGTGAAGTAAAAATACAAACAGAATACGCACTCGATCAACTTCTTAACGACCTTAATTATAATGAATGATATGAAAAGAATACTGTACATCACATTTTTAGTATTATTTACATCAATGTCCGCATATTGTCAAAAAGCTGACGAAATGTTCCGTTCTGTTATCGATGGCATCAAAGCTTATAAAAATATAGAAATAAGTTTTGAATACAAGATGACGAATGATGTTGTCGGCATAAATGAGACTATAACGGGTAGTGGGTTCCTTCAAGGCGATGCCTACAGATTAAACTTAGGCAGTCAGTTATTGATATGCGACGGCAACACATTATGGACATATCTTCCCGATGATGCAGAGGTCATGATAAGCGATGTCAATGCAGAAGATGGAAGCAACACCCCACTTTCAATAATAGAATCATATTATGATAATGTCAACGTGGTTCTCGACGATAAAAATGAAGACTTCAAAAGTTTTGTAATAACACCGCAAAATGAAGATAAATTCAAAAAAATAATAGTCAACATCGACAAGAAAACTTCTCATCTCAAAGAAATTCATGTGTATGACGAAGATGACAACATATTTTCCTATATCATAAACAAGTTCATCACAAATCAGGAACTTCCTCAAAACACATTTGTTTTCGACGAGGAAAGTCATCCTGATGTAGAAGTTATCGATATGCGATGACAAATTATGGGCGACAGGAAGAAAATAGTGTTTTTGGCGAGATGGTATCCACACCGTTATGACAGCATGTACGGATTATTCATTCAACGTCATGCTGAAGCGGTGTCAGCATTTCATGACATCTGTGTCGTTTATGTACATGCGGACGAAAACGCCAAAAAAAAATTCGAAATAGAACGACAATACGAGAACAATGTCGATACCATCAGAATATATTACAGAAAAAACAACAATAAAATCATCAACATAATACGTTTCTTCCGTGCCAACAGAAAAGCATTGTCGCTTATTGACAGAATCGACATTATCCATGTTCACATATTGACACGATTAGGAGTGATAGCATTATTTGAAAAAAAACTGCATCATATCCCCTACCTTATTACCGAACATTGGTCTCGATATCTTCCCGGTAATGATTTCAACGGTGTCATCAGAAAATTAGTCACACGCAAAGTAGTAAAAGAAGCTGCAATGATAACTACAGTGACAAAAAATCTCGGTAATGCCATGAAAAATCATAAACTATTGAATGACAACTATAAAATTCTACCCAACGTAGTTGACACCAACATTTTCGTTCCGTCAAAACATTACAATAAAACAGTCAAGATAATACACATCAGTTGTTTTGAGAACAAATCCAAGAACATAAGCGGCTTACTCGATGCTTTAAAAATCATTAAAAACAGTGATATTGATTTTCTTTGTGAAATGATTGGTGATGGCATAGATTTCGAAGTCATGAAAAAATATTGCAAGCAATTAGAACTCAATGGAAACGTGATATTCAAAGGGCTATTGGAAGGAAATGGACTTGCCTCTGCACTTTCACAAGGCGATTTTCTTGTTTTGTCGAGTAACTACGAGAACCTGCCGGTTGTCATATTAGAAGCCTTGTCATGCGGAATACCGGTAGTAAGCACAAATGTCGGCGGCATCCATGAAGTCATAAATAATGAGAATGGAATACTTGTCAAACCCAACGACAGCAAGAATCTATCCGAAGCTATTATGACGATGATAAACAGGTGTCATACATACGACCCTGAAACATTGCGGGCACCGATATTGGAACATTACAGTACAACAAAAGTAGGTTTATTCCTTAGTAATTGTTATAATGAGATAAAGTCATAGTTGTTCATTAAAACCTCTCTTTCATTCATAAAAAAAATCGGCAATTGCCGATTCAATATATTCATTATGAAAATAGGGATTATTTCAAGTTTTTCAGAATCAACTTCACAAATTCAGTATTAGCAAAATGACCAGGTTTGTAGGCAGTAACTTTACCAAGTATAGGTTTACCGAGCAAAGTCATATCACCGACAAGGTCCAAAAGCTTATGTCTTGCCGGTTCATTCTCAAAATAGAGGCTTGTATTGTTAAGTATGCCGCCATCATAGACGCCAACAGAATCGATGTTGAACAATTTTGCCACATGACGCAATTCTTCTTCAGGTACATATTTCTCAATAAACACGATGGCGTTTGACAAATCACCACCTTTAATAAGATTATGCTGCAACAACATCTCCAATTCCTGAAAGAAAACAAAAGTACGGCAAGGGGCTATTTCTTCTTCAAAATCGTCAAAACTCTCGAGATGAGCCTCCTGTACATTCAACACCTGTGATTTATAATCCACCTTAACGTCGATAGTAAACTTTTCAGCAGGTTCAATTGTCAACTCACAGCCAACCTTAGGGTGGTAATAGACAATTTTTTTCTTCACCACATAAAACTCTCTTTCTGCATTTTGTTCTACAGAGCCAACATTTCTAAGTTTTTCCATCATTATTTTGGCACTGCCGTCTAAAATAGGAGGTTCTTCACAATTTATATCGATAAGGACATTGTCAATATCAGATCCTTTCAAAGATGCGAGAATATGTTCAACAGTATATACCTTTACACCATTCTGTTCAATAGTAGTACCGCGTGAAGTATCCACGACATTTTCAACGCGAGCATCTATCAGCGGTTGTCCCTCTACATCAATTCTTCTAAATTTTATTCCATGATTTACTTCTGCAGGACGAAAAGTAAGAACGCCATTCTGTCCTGTATGCAATCCTACACCACTAATGCTCACTTCTGATTTTATCGTACGTTGTTTTACCATTATCACCTAACCATTATATTACGGGGTGCAAAATTAGTGTTTTTTTATTTATCTTTATCAAAAACAACAAACTAAATATCTTTTTTTAGAACAAACAACATCCACCACAAATGGTACATTATACACCTCATTATACCACAAACACTTTTGATAATACTTAGTCATTGAACATCTTGAAACCAAGAATGTCAAAAAGGAAGAATCATTTTTCTTTCAAAAGATTCTCAAGTTCTGCAACACGTTTTTCAAGACTTTCCAAATTACGCATACGCACCACATCTCTCATGAAATCATAATAATAATAAGCCGGGGAGCCCATATATTTCTTTCCTTTTTCTTTAATACTACCAAGGACACCAGATTGTGCCGCAATACTTGTACACTCAGCTATCTCAATATGTCCAGCTATACCAACCTGACCGGCAATAACACAGTTACGACCTATTTTAGTAGAACCGCTAACACCAGACTGTGCTGCCATAGCTGTATTCTCTCCTATTTCAACATTATGAGCCACCTGTATAAGGTTATCCAGCTTGACACCTTGTCCAATACGAGTAGAACCCATTGTTGCACAATCTATTGTAGTATTAGCTCCTATCTCAACATTATCGGCAATAGAGACATTGCCAATTTGCGGAATCTTTTTATACGTATGGTCCTGTTGCAATGCGAAGCCGAAGCCGTCAGCACCAATAACAGCACCGGCATGAATGATACAATTCTTTCCTATCTCAGTCTTTGCATACAACTTAACGCCGGGATATAACACAGTATCATCACCAATCACCACATCATCACCCACATAAACCTGAGGATATATCTTGACGCGGTCTCCTATTTTTACCCTTTGTCCTACATAAGCAAACTCTCCAATATACACATCATTCCCATATCGAGCATCATTAGATATAAATGACAAAGAAGATATTCCCACCTTATTGCCAACATATTGTTGATATATTGAAAGAAGTTGAGCGAAAGCAGCATAAGCATCAGACACTCTTATCAAAGTAGCCGACACCGGCTCCGTAGGATGAAAACTGTCGTTTACCAATACTATAGACGAACGTGTTGTATATATATAAGGTGTATATTTGGGATTGGAAAGAAAACTCAACATTCCGGGAGCTCCTTCTTCTATTTTTGCAATATTAAAGACCTTTACATCGGGATCACCCTCAACTTTTCCGGAAAGTAATGTTGCAATTTGTAATGCTGTAAATTCCATGATATAAACTGTTAATTAATAAACAAAGCATCAAACTCTGTCTTTATATTGATAATAGCATTTTCTGCAATAGGATTCTTGAATGACATCAATGTTGCAGCTATAGCACTGACCTCAGCATCCTGATTATCAGCAAATACAGCATTGACATTTTGAAGCACTTCTTCTTTGGCAAGTTCTATGATATGCCATGTATCTTCTTTGATATACAAACGTTGTGCAAGATTATGTTCAAATTCATCCTGAACATTTTGAAGCAACGAAAACTGGAAGTCATTGCGGGAGATACCCTGCATATAAACACGTTTCACTAAAACCGGAAACTGAATACGTTCCAAAAAAAGCAGCAATCTCTCACAAGCCTGTATCTTAAGAGGTACAATGACTCTGTACGATACCGTCGCCATTTTATTAGTATCTACCAACACTTCAGTATTTTGTCTATCATCTTTTCCACTCTTATGCATGACGAAAAAATTATAACACAATAGTACAAAAAAAAGAGCGATGACAATATATATCAAATATTCCATATTCAAAATT
Organism: Bacteroidales bacterium Phil6; assembly: GCA_002633315.1. Taxonomy (GTDB): domain Bacteria; phylum Bacteroidota; class Bacteroidia; order Bacteroidales; family F082; genus Limimorpha; species Limimorpha avicola. Next base: position 240,149 of record NWBN01000031.1, on the reverse strand, counting down.
TGCCACAAATATAAAAGATTATTCGCAATAAAGAATAAAAAAAAACAATAAAAGTGAAACTATCATAAAAATCACTAATTTTGCAGCATAAAAAAACAGCCCATTAGACTAAATATCATTGAGCTACAACAAGATAATATTAAATCTAAAAATAACAAGGAATGGAAAACATTATTTTGTCAGAAAGAGTCAACAACATGGCTGAATCAGCCACATTAAAAATGACTCAGAAAAGTCGTGAGTTAAAAGCACAGGGTATTGACATCATTTCATTAAGCATAGGCGAACCTGACTTCAACACCCCTGAGAGTGTAAAAATGGCAGGTATCAAAGCCATAGAAAACAACGACACCCACTATCCTCCTGTCCCCGGTGTTCCGGCATTGCGCAAAGCTATTGCCGAGAAACTCAAACGTGACAACGGGTTAGACTACAAAGACACTGATATTATAATATCCAATGGAGCCAAACAGGCTATCACCAATGTATTTTTAGCCATCATCAACAAGGGCGATGAAGTCATCATCCCTGCTCCATATTGGGTATCTTATCCTGAGATGGTGAAACTTGCCGATGGCACACCTGTATTTATCAATACCACAGCAGAACAAAGTTTCAAGATCAATGCAAAACAATTGGAGGCTGCCATAACTCCCAAGACCAAAGCTTTCATATTCAGCACCCCTTGCAACCCAAGCGGTTCTGTTTATACTAAAGAAGAACTTGCATCATTGGTAGAAGTATTCAAGAAATATCCAAACATCATCGTCATATCCGATGAGATTTACGAATACATACAATACGAGCACAAACATGAAAGCATGGGACAGTTCACAGAACTCAAATCACGTCTTGTCATTGTCAACGGTGTCGCCAAAGGCTATGCCATGACCGGTTGGCGAGTAGGATATATTGCTGCACCTCAACAGATAGTATCAGCATGCAACAAGATTCAAGGACAATACACATCCGGAATATGCACCATATCACAGGCTGCCTCATTGGAAGCCATGCGGTTGTGTCCTGACAACTCTCCGGAAATTCAAAATATGCTGAAAGCTTTCCGCAACAGAAGAGATATGTTATTCAATCTGTTGACTGAGATACCAGGCTTACGTCTCAACATGCCGGCAGGTGCTTTCTATATGTTCCCTGAAGTAAAATCATACTATGGCAAAAGCGATGGGAAAACTGTGATAAAAGACAGTCAGGATTTATGTATGTATCTGTTATACAATGCTCATGTCGCTTGTGTCGCCGGCAGTGCTTTCGGCTGCGACGAATGTATCCGTTTGTCTTATGCCACTTCGGAAGACAAGCTCCATGAAGCCATGAGACGTATAAAAGAAGCATTGAGCAAACTTAAATAATACAAATAAATAGTAAGAAGTCGTCAACAAATCAAAATAAAATCTTGAATATCAATAAAAAACAAATAGAAACATTATTTGATTCTTTCAATAAGAAGAGAATCATGGTTATTGGAGATATCATGCTTGATATTTATCTAAAAGGGAAAGTTGAACGTATTTCCCCTGAAGCACCTGTTCCCATTGTATCTGTGAAAGAACGTTTTTCAAGACTTGGCGGGGCTGCCAACGTAGCACAAAACATAAAGTCACTTGGAGCAGAACCTGTCTTATGTGCCGTCTGTGGTAATGATAGCAAAGCTGATGACTTCTTCATTTTAATGAAAAACCATAACCTGCCTACAGCAGGCATAATACGAAGTAACGAAAGAATAACTACAACAAAATACCGCATCATTGGCAATAACACACAAATGTTGCGTGTTGACAGCGAAGATACATTCGATCTCACCAATGAGGAATTTTCCATGATGATAAGCAATATCAAACACATCATTGAGACAGAAAAAATAGATGGTGTCATATTGCAGGACTATAACAAAGGCGTACTTACAGAGTCTCTTATTGTCAATGTAATAGAATTAGCCGCAAAAAACAACATACCTATTGCAGTAGATCCAAAGAAAAACAATTTCATGGCATACAAGAACGTTACTCTGTTTAAACCAAATCTCAAAGAATTGCGGGAAGGATTAAACGGAAATTTCTCGGACGACACTATAGAAGGAATTTTCACCGGTGTGAAAGCTCTGCAAGAGAAATTATGCTGTAAATATGTTATGGCGACATTGTCGGAAAGAGGCATACTGATAAAAGAAAACGGCAATGAAAAATATGATTATATACCAGCATTTTTACGTAGAATCGCCGATGTATCCGGAGCCGGTGATACAGTGCTGAGCGTTGCAATGTTATGTTTGGTTTGTAAACAGGATGCTTATATCATAGCTGCACTATCCAATTTAGCAGGAGGTCTCGTTTGTGAAGAGATAGGTGCAGTCCCTATTGACAGACAACGACTATTGGCAGAAACCGAGAAATTATACCTTATCTGACTTAAGACGTAATCCAAATTTGTCAACATGCAAAATAATTGTAGCATCTTGTCGTTTGAAATAAAAATTAAGTTTATGTCATTCAAAAAAATATTGACAATATTAGCAGCATTATTGTTTCTTTTTGTACAAAACGTTGAAGCACAACGCAATATACCAAAGAACCTCCCTACATACGATGATAAACCATATCATTTTGGTTTTATTTTGGGATATAACCAGATGTTATATTCCATAAATTATGTTGACAATTATCAAAACATTGAGCATCATCCAGTTGAATGGCCGGATTGTCCGTCTCAATCAGTCACCATTTATACATATAATGCCGAACCACTCAGCAGTCATGGATTTACAGTTGGAATAGTAGGAAATTTACGTTTGGCAAAATATTTCGACTTACGACTTGTACCATCATTGAGTTTTGGCGAAAGAAAAATGTTATATTCATTACATACAACGAATGACCTTGGCAACGGAGAAATTGAACACAAAAATTACGATATAACTAAAAGCATTCACTCCACATTTGTCGAAATACCTTTACAAGTCAAATACAGGTCAAAAAGACTCAATAATGTGGCTGCATATCTCATAACCGGACTGAATTACAAGATAGACCTTGCTTCACAAAAGAAAAATCAGATAGAGGTCTTCAACCCTATCACCAACGAATATACTACAAAAATCGACAACATACGGGTTAAAAGGACAGATTTAGCTGCTGAAATTGGCGCCGGATTCGATTTTTATACCGGTTATTTCAAAATGGGAATAGAAGTAAAAATGGGATATGGTCTATTCAATATCCTCGATAAAGAGAATGTAATTTACAGTTCAAGTTTCGATAAATTACATAACAAAACTTTCCAATTATCTCTTACTTTTGAATAATATCCCTAAACTTCACATCGAATCGACCTCAAAAGTTACTCATAATAAATAACTCACAATGACAAAAAACTCGATTTTACATCTTAAAAACTATAATAAAGTCATATAAAAAGCCACAAATATCCAACAAGTCTAAAAATAACATTTGAATATCAATATCTTACAATAAATATTTTAAAAAACAAAAAAAAGTAAAGATTTTTCTTGGAGAAAAAGAAAAAAGTAGTACCTTTGCAAACACAAAACAGGAAGGTCTCTTCGTCTAGTCTGGTCAGGACGTCAGGTTTTCATCCTGGTAACAGGGGTTCAAATCCCCTAGAGACTACAATAAACCAAGCCACTTAGAGTCTAAGTGGCTTTTTTGAGATATGGTCAATAAAAACACATCCATAAGACCACTACTGAGAAATGGATTGTACCTGTTACTGATTGTATTGTCAATTCTGTTATCAAGGACCGCCAATGCTCAGGAAGTTCGTTTTGGTATTAAAAGCGGACTCAGCCTTACTAAAATAAATTCTAAAGAAGACAGCGGTTTGAAGGTGGGTGCACATATATCAGGCATAGTATTGTATCCCATCAATAAAAGTTCCGTTTCTGCAGAGTTGCAATTCTCTACTGCAGGACAACAACTTGCAGTGTGGGAAGACGTCAATGTAAAAGAATATTACAACACTTCGTTGTTTTATATCAACATACCTGTTCTTTATCAATATTATTTCGCTAATATTTTAGGATTGGAAATTGGTCCACAGTTCGGTTACTGCCTCAGTTCTACCACAAAAATGAAAACCGGCAACTCCGACTGGATAAAACTCGAGCATAATCACAGCATTTACAATCCTTTTGATTTCGGAGCCGTATTCGGTGTATTTACCAAAGACTTATTAATGGAATCCACCAACAACTTATCCATAGGGCTCAGAATATATACAGGATTCACCAATGTCTTCAAAGACAGAGGTGCCAACAAAAATTTCGGAGTATATATCAGCTTAGGCTACATATTATAACTATGAACCCAATATTACAAATCATAATAGGCAATCAATATGACCCATACATAAATCTGTCTATTGAAAGTTTTTTACTCGACACTGAGAAAGATGACACTGTCACCATGTTTTTATGGAAAAATCAACAAACTGTAGTCATTGGCACCAATCAGAATCCATATACGGAATGTGATGTCGACACCCTGCTTGCTGAAGGTGGTAAGCTCGCAAGACGCAGGTCAGGCGGTGGCGCAGTATATCATGACCTCGGCAACATCAACTTCTCTTTCATTGCCACAAAAAAACTATATGATGTCAAAAAACAAATGTCGGTAATACAAAATGCATTACGGTATTTCGGATTGGAAACCGAGATTTCAGGACGCAACGACATCACTTACCAAAACAGGAAATTCTCAGGTAATGCCTTTGCCTTTACAAAATCACAGGGATTGCATCATGGCACCATACTTATCAATACAGATGAATCCCGTTTGAAAAAATACCTTAAAGTAAACCCCGCAAAACTTCAAAAACATGGTGTAAGATCTGTCACAAGCCGTATTATCAACCTCTCGGAAGTATGTGATATAACATCCGACAGCATCATACCTTATCTCATACTTTCATTCAAAGAAATATACGACAACGACACAATAACATTGGATTTAAACGATTTATGCAATAATGGCGTAATATCCAACAGCAAAATACTCGCAAGCGACGAATATCTATACGGCAAATGGAAAGATTTTCATACAAAAAAATGTACTCAATATGAATGGGGATGGTTGGATATGGATATCAACATTGATGAAACGACAAGTACTATATGTCATATAGCATTAGCATCAGACAGTCTGTACCCTGAAGCCATAAACGAAGCACAAAAATTGCTGCAAAATGCAAGTACAAAAATTCCGCCAAATGTACCGGAAAGCCGATACAAAAACATAATTGAAGATATTTTCAAACTTATCTATTAAGCAAAAACAAGAACAACTGCCAAACGACAAAAATTAGTATCTTTGCAAGTTCAAATGCCTTAAACTATCATAAAATGAAATATTATCTGCTTCCATTAGGTTGTCAAATGAATCAAAGCGACACCGAAAGAGTTAGAACTGTCTTAAACAGAATGGGATTCACACCTACTGAGAATGAAGAAGAGGCTTCCATTTTAGGAATCATTGCATGTTCTGTCAGACAAAAAGGCATAGATAAAGTTTATAGCAGAATTCTGAAGTGGAATGACCTGAAACAGAGTCGTAACTGTATCACTTTCGTCTCCGGCTGCATACTACCTGCCGACAGAACCCGTTTTCTCAAACTGTTCGACCTCGTATTTACCATGAACGAGTTGCCTGACCTGCCCGACATGATACGTCAATACGGAACAAATATATACACTCCAATGATGACAGATAAGGTTGACAATAGTATAACATACATAACGACAAAGGTATCAGACAAGAATCATATTATCAACCCGTCGGCAAACATGGAACGTTTTTGGGTGATACAACCGGAATACAACTCTTCTTTCGATGCTTTCATACCTATACAAAACGGATGTAATAAATTTTGTACATATTGCGCAGTACCTTATACAAGAGGAAGAGAAGTTTCGAGACATTCAAAAGACATCATAAAAGAATTGAAAGGTCTCGTAGAGAACGGCTATAAATCCATTACGCTACTCGGACAGAATGTCAATTCTTACGGATTGGATAAAAAAGGCGAAGAAATAAATTTTGCCGAACTGTTGCGCCGTATAGGAAAATATGGCGACAGCTGCGGCAAAGACTTCTGGGTTTACTTTACATCTCCCCACCCTCGCGACATGAGCGACGAAGTCATAGAAGTCATTTCCCAATACAGATGTTTGGCAAAACAAATACATCTGCCTATACAATCCGGAGACAATGCCATGCTGAAACGCATGAACAGAAATCATACCATAGATGATTACAGACATATTATCAACTGTATAAGAACATTAATACCGGAAGCTACAATCTTTACCGACATAATAGTAGGTTTCACCGGAGAAACAGAAGAAGAATTTGAGAACTCACGTCGCGCCATGGAAGAATTCAAATATAACATGGCTTATATAGCACAATACAGCGTACGACCGGGTGCTGTTGCGTCATCTTGGGCTGACGATGTTCCGAAAGAAATAAAGCGCAAACGTTATCACATTCTTACAGAAGAACTCATGAAACATTCTTTGGAATATAACAAAAGTATGATAGGCAAAACTGTTCGTGTTCTTGTAAGCGGTGAAGACAGAAAGAAAGGTTATCTCACCGGACATACAGAAGGTAAAATTGTAATACGCTTTTACTCTGAAAACAAAAGTCTTTGTGGCAGCATTGTCAATGTAAAAGTAACATCTGCCACCGCTTTGTCTATTGAAGGTGAATTGATTGGAGAATAATTTATACGTTTATGAAAATTGCGTTCAAGACATTGGGATGCAGAGTCAATCTCTACGAAACCGATGCTTTGGCATCGAGATTCAAGAATGCCGGATATGAACTGGTGGATTTCAAGGATGAAGCAGACATTTATGTCGTAAATACATGTACTGTAACAAATCAGAGCGACCAGAAATGCAGGCAGACACTGCATCAGATACGCAGCAAACACCATAACGCCCTTATCGTGGCGACAGGGTGTATGGTAAACAATCACAAACAACAACTAACAGATTCTCAATTATTGGACTATGCCATTGACAATGAACACAAATATGCACTATTCGACATTATTGACGGGCATTTCAAAGACTTTAAAATAGAACCTGAGAGTTTTGAGAAAGACCTCTTCAGCTATACGGCGGCATCAGACACCTTTCATACACGCAGCTTGATAAAAATACACGACGGCTGCAACAATTTCTGTTCATACTGCATCATTCCTTCTGTAAGAGGCAGAGCTGTCAGCCGCTCCGACAAAGATATCTATGAAAATATCAAAGAAGTAATACGCTACGGTTTTAAAGAAATAGTTTTGACAGGCGTCAATATGGGACGATACAAACATGAAAACACCGACTTCGAGATGCTCGTGCGTAACATTCTATATATAGAAGGAGATTTCAGATTGAGAATATCATCTATAGAACCAGATAATTTCAGTGACAGTTTCATAGAACTGTTTAAAAACAAGAAACTCGCTCCACACATGCATATTTGTCTTCAAAGCGGGTCGGACAACATCTTACAACAAATGCACAGGCATTACTCATACGAAGAGTTCGCCCTAATATGCAAAAGAATACGTAACGTCATTCCGGATTTCAACATCACCACCGATCTGATTGTTGGCTTCCCGGGTGAAACGGAACAAGATTTCAAAGAAAGTGTGAAGGCATGTAAACAGCTATCATTCAGCCATATACATACATTCAAATATTCTGTCAGGACTGGCACCAAAGCAGCAACAATGCCGAATCAGATTCCTGAGAAAACAAAGAACGAACGCAGTGCTGCAATAAGGCAAATATCGGCAGAAAACAAAATCGCATATTACAAACAGATGATTGGCAAAAGACAACGCATGCTCATCGAACGGGTTGTCAACGGCAATGCATTGGGATACGGAGAAAATTACATACCATTGAGATTAAAAACAAAAGACATTAAAAAAAACACCTTTGCGGATGTTATTGTGAAAGATATAATAAACAAAGGTGACGAATCTGAATTATGGGCAGAAATAATTTAATGACAATGTGTCGAAAAACCAAGTTGAAGTAATAATTCTCACCTAATCAATATAAAAAAACAACGGTAAAAGCAATAACAAAATCAATTGATAATCAGCATATTATCTATATGGCAATTTTTTTTAAGATTTTTGTAGTTTGTATCGATAAATTTTCTAATTTTGCAGGCTGAAAGATAAAAGTTAGGAAACAAAAGGAATATTAGATATGGCAAATCACAAATCGTCGTTGAAAAGAATTCGTCAGACAGAAACAAGACGTTTACACAATCGTTTTTATGCCAGAGCAATGCGCTCAGCAATAAGAAGTTTTAGAACTTTGACTAATAAATCAGAAGCTGAAGCTCAACTTTCAAAAATGTATTCTTTGATTGACAAAACAGCTAAACGTGGTATCATCCACAGAAACAAAGCTGCTAACTTAAAATCAAAATTAACACGTTTTACAAGCAAGTTAGCTTAAGCGTTACATTATATTGGAACAGAATTGTTACTAATGATTTATTGATTAGTTTAAGAAGAGTGTGTCACTTCGGCACACTTTTTTCGTTATCTTGAAAAATATTTTCCCTTATCAAATTAAATCTTTATTTGATTTTTGCAACAAAGTCGTTAATCTAAAAAAGTCTCTCTTCCTCGCAGATTGTGCTTCAACAAATATATCCGAAAAAAATTTACAATTTCCGAATTTACAACTATTCATAGAGGATATTTACAAAATTATCTTATTAATAAAAAAACAATATCAAAAAAAAAAATTAAGTTCTTTACAAAATCCGTCCGGAAACAGTTAATTTATCTTTACAAAACAACGATTTCAACATTTTCTTTCCTTTAATATAACTGACACTTATAAATTTGCCCTCAGATTATTGTGAAGATATAAATGAAAGGAGGTGACAAAACGCCGATCAGCAAATGGGCGATGTCGGACAGACCGCGTGAGAAACTGCTGGAAAGAGGGAAAGAAGCTCTTACCGATGCCGAACTGATTGCCATACTTATTGGCTCTGGCAATAACAAAGAAAATGCAGTTGACCTTGCCAGAAGGATTCTTAATGACATTAACAGCGATTTGATACAACTGTCCAAACTCAATGTCAAAGAATTGATGAAATACAATGGCATGGGAGAAGCCAAATCCATCACCATAGTGGCAGCTTTGGAACTTGGCAGAAGACGTCGTTATGCCGAAATTCCAAAACACAAGAGTATCAAATGCAGTAATGACGCTTTTGAAGTCATTTATCCACATCTGTCGTATATGACTCATGAAGAATTCTGGATATTACTACTGAACAGCAACAATGTGGTTATAAAATCAGAGCGTATAGGCATGGGAGGCATCAACAGTACTACCGTTGACCCGAGAATTGTGTTCAAACAAACCCTCGACAACAATGCCTCAAACATTATTTTGTGTCACAATCATCCGTCAGGTAACATAACACCAAGCGACAACGATATTCGTCTCACAAAAAAATTGGCAAAAGCCGGAGAATATTTAGACATAAAAATTTTCGATCATATCATTGTTGGTAACAATAATTATTATAGTTTTGCAGATGAAGGAATGATGTAAAACCGGGAGAACTAAAATATTGTTTTTAAATTTAAAAATATCCCACTGCATCACCTGTAAACTTCAAATAATTGTCATCCGACATGATAAAGATAGTAACTATTATAGGAGCGAGACCGCAGATTATCAAGGCTGCAGCATTAAGCAGAGCCATCAGGAAACACTTCAGTGATAGTATCACGGAAATAGTGGTACATACAGGACAACATTACGATGACAACATGTCACAGGTTTTTTTTGACGAACTTAATATTCCTCAACCGGATTACAATCTCAAAGTCGGCTCACTAAACCATGGAAAGCAGACTGCAAAAATGATTGAAGGCATTGAAGATATTTTATTATCAGAAAAACCGGATTACATAGTATTGTACGGCGACACAAACTCTACATTGGCCGGAGCAATAGCAGCTTCCAAAATACATGTTCCTATTGTTCATATCGAAGCCGGTTTACGTTCGTTCAACAAAACAATGCCGGAAGAGATAAACAGAATCTGCTGCGACCATTGTTCTACCATGCTGTTCTCTCCCACTACCACCGGATACAACAATCTCGTACGTGAAGGCTTCAATCCCAACAACCAAAAAAAATTCACAATTGACAACCCCGGCATTTATCATTGCGGAGACGTAATGTATGACAACAGCAAATACTTTTCTATAATAGCCGAACAAAAGAGCGAAATCATGAAAAGAGAAAACCTCGTCGGCAAAAGTTTTATACTTTGTACCATACACAGAGACAGCAATACCGACAACAAAATGAGGTTAGTCTCTATCATAATTGCACTTTTAAAATTGTCGCAACACGAAACAATAGTTCTGCCATTGCACCCAAGGACTGAAAAATCACTGAAGACAAATTTGAACAAAGAGTTATATGACAAATTTTACAGTTGTGACAATATAAAAATCATACCGCCGGCATCATTTTTAGACATGATCAATCTGGAGAAAAGTGCAGCCATGATAATGACGGATTCAGGAGGAGTACAGAAAGAAGCATATTTTTTCAACAAACCTTGTATCATCATGCGCAGTGAGACAGAATGGAAAGAGATTGTAGAAACAGGATCTGCCGTAATTGTCGATGCAAATAAAGACAGAATCATATCAGCATATCATGAATACAATGAGAATCCTCCCAAACATTTTCCAAGCATTTTCGGTGACGGCCATGCAGCGGAATTTATATGTAATGAAATGATTATCAATTCATTATCATGATATAAAAATTTTCATTCTTTTTCTTTGGGAGAAAAGAAATAATTATTAAATTTGCACACGATAATAAAATGATGTTTAATTATATTTAATTGTTTAACAATCAATAAATTAAGTTATGAATCAGTACGAGACCGTTTTCATTTTAACTCCCGTTTTGTCTGAAGAACAGATGAAGGAAGCGGTAAAGAAATTCGAAGATTTGCTGACCAACAATGGTGCAGAGATCGTATTTAAGGATTTCTGGGGAATGCGCAAATTGGCTTATCCAATTCAAAAGAAGTCATCCGGATTCTATCAACTGATAGAATACAAAGCCGAAGGTGATGTTATCGCAACAATAGAAACTGAATTGAAACGTGACGAACGTGTAATTCGTTTCTTGACAGTAAAACTCGACAAGCATGCTATTGCTTATAACGAGAAGAAACGCAGAAAAGCACAGGAACAAGCCGAAGCTCAGGCCAATTAATTGTCTAACATTAAATCTTTAAAAAAATGGCACAAGCAAATTCAGAAATCAAATATTTGACTCCCATAGCAGTCGATACCAAAAAGAAAAAATATTGCCGTTTCAAAAAGAACCGCATCAAATACATTGATTATAAAGATGCTGATTTCCTTTTGAGATTCGTTAACGAACAAGGTAAGATATTACCTCGCCGTATCACCGGTACATCTACAAAATATCAGAGAAAAGTTGCTCAGGCTGTCAAGAGAGCACGTCATCTCGCATTAATGCCTTACGTAGCCGATATGTTGAAATAATTAGGAGGACAAGACATGGAAATTATTCTTATACAAGACGTTAAAAATTTGGGATATAAAAACGACATCGTCAATGTAAAACCGGGATATGCCCGTAATTATCTCATCCCTCAAGGCTATGCAATAGTTGCATCATCTTCAGCACGTAAAATCCTTGCCGAGAACATTCGTCAACAAATGTTCAAACAGGAAAAAATAAAGAAACAGGCAGAAGACATAGCAGCATTATTGGAAGGTCTCAATTTGCGTATTCCTGCCAAAGCCGCTGCAACAGGCAAGATTTTCGGTTCTGTAAACAACGTTCAAATAGCTGACGCTATTAAAGAAGCGAAAAATATTGACATCGACCGTAAACAAATCATAATTGACAACGAAAGCATCAAAGAAATAGGCAATTATACAGCTAAAGTCAAATTGCACAAAGATGTAGTTGTAGAAATCAGTTTTGAAGTTTTCGCTGAATAATAAGTAAAAAAAATTTTTCATATTAAGGTTTTTAGCCGGAGTCATGACTTCGGCTTTTTTCATACCTGGAAAAACACTAAGTTTTGACGCTATATGTTACATCAATATGTAAAGTTATTATTTTTGCATAAATAAAATCATGAAGTAATGAATAACAGTGAAATTAAAAAAATAGCATCATTAAAACAAACAAAATATAGAAAAGAATTAAGATTGTTTACTGTCGAAGGTAACAAGTTGGTACAAGAACTTATAAACAGCGAATTAAACATAGACAGCATCACAGTAACGGCTTCATGGGTAGAGAAAAATGAAAATCTTGCAGAAAAACTGTCACATTACGACATTATCACGGCAAAACAAATGATTCAGATAAGCAATATGATTACACCTCCCGGTATCTTGGCAACCGCTGCAATACCTGAACATCATATCAACTCCGAAGATAGTGAATATGAGTTACTGCTAATGTTAGACGGCATCAATGACCCTGGCAACTTGGGCACCATAATCAGAACAGCAGACTGGTTTGGAATTAATAATATTATAACAAGCGAAGATACATGCGACCCTTGGCAGCCCAAAGTCATTCAATCATCGATGGGGTCGATATTTAGAATAAAAATTATGGAATGTGACATTGTGAAGTTTCTTAATGAAGTCAAAGCTCCTGTTTACGGAGCCTTAATGGAAGGTAAAGATATTTACAACACCCATATAATCAGAAACAAAGGAGTATTAATAATTGGAAGCGAATCACATGGGATAAGAGAAAACATCATGCAGTATATCAATTGTCCTGTCAACATACCAAAAGGCAATGGCAGAATGACAGAATCGCTGAACGCATCTATAGCTGCAGGAATAATTATGTCTGAAATATTCAGAAAGAACAGATGATAAAAATTTGATTTTTCAGTAAAAATATTTTGTCAAATGCGATGAAGATATTTAGACAACTTTTTTACATTTCCCACTATATTCTATAATATCCAATCTTATAATCTCGGTTCTGAAGAACGATTTCTCTGCATATTTTAGTCCAACAGACATATCTTGTAAAGAATATTTCTTTAATATAAGTTCCAATGCATGTTTCCTTTCATCAACAGTGAGTCCGACATTTGCAGTACATCTTAACACTACACTTTCATATTCTGTAGTAAATTTATTTGAAATAACATTAGTATTTCCCACAATACAAAATGAAACATTGGAATTTAATGCAATACAACGCAACTTATGACCTTCCGGAGCACAATGTATATATAGAGAGGTCGCACCGTCCCATACGAAATTAACAGGAACACCATAAGCACTATTCTCCGTATCATCAATCATTGACAAAACGCCATATTCTCCACAACGCAATAAAATCAAGGCTTTCTCTTTTTCTAAAAGACGATCTTGTCTTCTAACTTTGTCATTAACATATTTCATAAACAGATATTATAAAAACCATATCACAAATACACCCTAAAAATATTGAATATTACACCTTATTCAAATATTTCACTATTGAGACAATCTTTTCATTGACAACAGAAAAAGCATAATCATAAACAACGAAATAATCAACGCCCTTCTTTGTTTTATACAACCCGGTAAAATATTCATAATCAAAACCAAGCGAATCCATCTCCTGTTTAGGCACAAGCACTCTTCCACAACTGCAAAGAGAATGCAATATCTTTCGATTGTGTTGCAATACAGAATTAATCCTTTTTATATACGAAGTTCTTTGTGTATTTATCTTATAATAATAATTGTTTCGACAATAGTCATCACAAAATTTTTTATCGGAACGACCTTTTAACTCTGCTCCGCAATAATGACATATTTTATTAAATTTGGCAATAACATTATTCATAAGCATCAATATGAGAATACATATTCAATAATATTAGCTCCCATTTTCAACGCTTTTAGACGCACCTCGTCAGAATCTTTATGAACACGTTGGTCCTCCCAACCATCACCGAGATCACATTCATAAGTAAAGAGACAAACCATTCTTCCTTCATAAAACAAAGCAAAGGCCTGAGGTGCTTTCATATCATGTTCATGAATCTTGGGCAACCCATCCGGGAAAGAATAAGGTTTTTCGAAGATAGGATGTGAATAAGGCAATTCCGTCCAATCGAGTTCAGGAAACACCTTTTTCATTTCTCTCATAACAAAATCCTTTATACCATAATTATCGTCTATATGAAGGAATCCACCGGCGAGAAGATACTTGCGCAAATTAGCCGCCTCAGCATCACTAAAAGTTATATTGCCATGACCGGTAGCATGAATAAAAGGATAATTGAAAATATCAGGACTTCCCACATCCACCGTAGCGATATTTGTATTGAGTTCTGTGTTAATTTCCTGATTGCAAAACTTGACAAGATTAGGAAGTGATGTAGGATTAGCATACCAATCTCCACCACCTCTGTACTTTAACAAGGCTATTGATGTTGGTTGAGCACACAAAAACTTCGGAACAAGCATCACAAACAACAAGACGAATACCCTCAATCGAAATAAAACATTAAAAGACATAACATTACCCTTTCATTTGATTTATTAACCGGACAGTATGACAAGCCACCAATGCCGCTGTCTCAGTTCTAAGACGGGCATGACCAAGACTAACGGGAATAAAACCATAATCCATTGCAAGCTGCACTTCTTCCGGACTAAAATCACCCTCCGGACCTATCAAAATCAACACATTATCTCCTTTTTTATATATATCACACAATTGTTCAGTAACATTTTCACTGATATAAGCAATATACTTCTTTCCTTCAAAAGGTTGTTTCACGAGTGTTTCTAATGACACTACATCTTCTATCAATGGCAATTTCGACTTTATCGACTGTTTCAAGGCAGCTATCATAACTTTTCTAAATCTGTCCACATTAACAACTTTACGTTCAGAATGACATGAAACAAAAAGTTTGACCTTATCTATACCTATCTCTGTCGCTTTTTCAAGAAACCATTCCGTTCTATCGTTTGACTTTGTCGGTGCTATTGCTACTTCCAAAACAAAATCTTTATTGTCATACCCTGAATATTCATTATACAAAGACGCCACCGCTTTCTTTAGATTCGCATCTATTAATTCTGCATCAAACAGAGAGCCTTTCCCATTCGAGACGCAGAAACGATCTCCCTCCTTCATTCTGAGTACTTTCACACAATGTCTTGACTCTTCTTCAGGCAAAGAGATCATTCCCAATTTTGCGTCCGACAAGAAAAATACATTCATAATATGTCAACTTACATTCTTTCCGGCATCGATATGCCCAACAATTCTCCTACATTACGCAACAATTTTGCTGTCATATCCGCCAACTGCAAACGAAAAAGCCTGCGGTCTTCATTTTCTTCCTTCAAAATGCTGCACTCCTGATAAAACTGATTGAACTCCTTACACAAATCATAAATATAATTTGCTATCATGGCAGGACTTCTGTTTATTGCAGCCTGTTCAAGTAACATCGGCCAATTATAGATATTCACCAATAAAGGTTTTTCTTTTGGCATTATATCCGACACTGTCACATCATCACTTAGCATGATGCCCAATTCTGATGCCTTTCTTAACACCGAACATATACGTGCATGAGTATATTGAATAAATGAACCTGTATTACCATTAAAATCTATTGACTCTTTAGGGTCGAACAACATGGTCTTTTTAGGATCAACCTTAAGAATAAAATATTTCAATGCCCCAAGACCTATAGTATTATACAAAGCATCAGCCTCATGTGCAGACAAGTCACGAGCCTTACCGAGTTCCTCAGAAACAGACCTTGCTGTTGCCACCATTTCATCCATAAGATCATCAGCATCGACGACTGTACCTTCACGTGATTTCATCTTGCCACTTGGCAACTCCACCATACCATAAGACAAATGTTCTATGTCATTACCCCATTCATAGCCTAAACGAACAAGTACTTTTTTTAAAACATCGAAATGATAATTCTGTTCATTACCAACAACATATATCATTCTTTCAGGTTTATATTCGTTATATCTCAACTGAGCCGTTCCAATATCCTGTGTCATATATACCGAAGTGCCATCTCTACGCAACAACAGTTTTTCATCAAGACCTTCATCCGTAAGATCGCACCAGACGGATTTATCAGGACGTTGATAAAGGACACCTCTCTCCAAACCTTCCATCACAGTACTCTTTCCCAACAAATATGTCTGAGATTCATAATACACTTTGTCAAATGAAACACCGAGACGTTTATATGTTACATCGAAACCATCATAAACCCATTGATTCATCATCTCCCAAAGGCGACGCACCTCAGGATCACCAGCCTCCCATTGACGTAACATCTCGCGTGTCTCTCTCATCAATGGAGATGCCTCCTCTGCAGCAGCTTTAGCTTTTTCTTTTGCATCATCATCAAGCTGATCAAAATTTTCAGGAAGCAAACTTTTGACTTCAGCTTTGAAATACTTATCAAACAATACGTAGAAATCACCTATCAAATGGTCGCCTTTTTTCCCTGTTGAAGTCGGTGTGCAACCATTACCCCATTTTTTCCAAGCAATCATACTTTTACAAATATGAATACCTCTATCATTAACAAGATTAACACGAACAACATTCTTTCCGGAAGCTTTTAAAATCTCAGAAACACTCCAACCAAGAAGATTGTTACGAATATGTCCTAAATGCAAAGGCTTATTGGTATTGGGAGAAGAATACTCAACCACTACAGGAGCACCTTCAACCTTTTTAAATCCGAACTTCTCAACCCTATGATTATCTCGGAAGAATGACAACCAATAATTATCAGAAATAACCAAATTCAGAAAACCTTTTATGACATTGTATTTTGCAATAAAGGCACTTTCTCTAATCATCTCTTTCCCTATTTCATTTGCAAGAATTTCCGGAGATTTGCCTGCAATCTTCACAAACGGGAATACCACAATTGTAAGGTCTCCTTCAAATTCAGGACGTGTCTTTTGAAAAACCACTTGCTGAACCGGAGGTTCCTGAACATAAAGTTTCTTAAAAGAATCGATAAAAATCTGTTTTAAAACTTCTTCCAACATAATTATTTCTGTTTATTCGCTGCAAAGTTAACAAAAAACGAACGTATAATCTTTAATTTTATCAAAGTTTAAACGGTTTTGTCTGTTTATTTGAAAACATAGACATAAATAACGAGAAATTCATATCTCCTGTCCAAGTTCTACTGAAGCTGATAGGCACCACCTCAATAATTTGTGCCGGGAGCATAGCGAACATGACACTTTTAACATATATCTTACCATTATCAATTACCACTTCATCAATACATCTTATTATTTCACAATTTCTCTCTTCCGGCGAAAGTGTGTTTCTCAGTTCATCTTCGAAATGTGCCACTTGTTGGTCTGCCCAATCGGATGCATAGGCATGCTGAGTCAGAACATCATAAAATATCGGTATCAATATGCTGAAATCAAAACCGACATAACCAGGTCTAAAATTTTGAAAAACATATTTCCCTGCAAAAAGATTATCAAAAAAACTTGATGCGGTTTGTACTATTACATGTTTTGCAACATGCGAATTAGCAAGAAAATCGCACACTCTCAAACCCTCTTCATCATCTTTAGGAGCATGAATATATGCACATAATGTCGATTTTGACAATCCTTTTCCGACACCGCCCCAAAATGACTTTGTAACTTCAGACCAATTTACAGAATTATAATCTCCACTCCCATCATAATTTGCTATGAATGAATTGGTTCCAGCCACAAGACCTCCTATTGCTGCATTACTCATGACTTGTACAATCCACGATGCAGAGATAACACCCTGTGAAACACAGCCTTGAATAAAGCCGGCTCCAAACGCCAACAAACCTTCCCCAAAAGTATCAATATTAGGTATATTTCTAATAATATTAAAAACACCACCACACAAACCTTGTACGAGCCACTCAATCCACTCTCCTGTCGGGTCGTGATATGACAACGGATTATTCAAGCAATAACTGTACCTGTTATAATTCTGCGACATGTCTGGCAATTGAACATTGTTGTCAGGACTTAACATCATCGACATTAACGGATCATACATCCTTCCATTCATATTTATAAGACCGAAATCCTTCAAATGTTCATGCCCCGTAAATCCTCTGTCGCACAACACATTTCCATTATATGTGCCAGACCACGTATCTGCATTCCTTAAATTCCCCCACGCATCAAAACTCAAATCCTGTATTTTATTACCGTTTTCATCAGTAATAATATTCCATGAACCCAAATGGTCTTTATAAATAAAATAAAAAACTCTATCTCCTTCAGGTGTCAACGCTTCTACAGCAAACACTCCAGCAGGACTTTGAATATATGTATATACAGTTGTCTTATTATTCTCAGTAACATACTCACAACCTCCAACATAGATTTTCTCAAGGAACTTGCCATCTACCACTGATGTCACTTTACATCGCTCATAATCAAAACCGTATTGAAAAGCAATCATATTGTCTCCACTAATTATTTTATCCACTTTATCAAACATGGTATAGGTAATTGTATGATTTATCCCTTCAATATCAACTTCTCCAAGTTTAGCCTTTACAATTGCATTTGGCTTTTCTGTATCATACTCTGCTTCAAAATAAATATCTTTGCCATCCATAGATTTGCTATTGATATTTCCCAAAACATCATATTGCATTATTCCTGTAGTCATTCCATTACGCCGTATTTCCGTAAGTCTGTCATATTTATCATATTCAAATTCCTCAGAAACCTTTGTTCCGGTATATTTACTACGCCCGGTAAGATTGCCGTTGCCATCGTATGAATATACAAGATTCTGTAATTCAAAATCACCTTTTTTTGTTAATATAGACAACAATCTGTTATTCAAATCATCATAAGAAAACTCCGATACACAACCATTGGCAGTCTCAAATTCCACAATATTCCCAAATGAATCGACTTTGTTTGCTGTCCATAGCACTTTTTCTCTATCGACATCAATTATCGACCTGCAATACCCTGAATTTGAATATACATTTTTTATTGTCAATCCACTTGGAAATGTCTCTTCCAATTTACGTCCAACCTCATCATAAGTAAATGATGTAGAATACTTTTTTCCATCAATCACTTCATCAACTGATGTAACACGCAACAATTCATCATAATTATATGCAACCGTTTGATTATCACCACATATTATCTTTTTCAACAAACCAATTTTACCATCATTGTCATCATAAATCCATTCAGTAACAATTTCCTTACCGGTATGTGAGTCCTTATCAACACGTCTGACAGTTTGTCCTACAGCATTATAACTATATGTTGTAACATTATTTCCCGGATAAATCATTTTAACAAGATTGTCAGCTGCATCATATTCATAGCACAAAACACCACCATTAGGGTCCGACAACTTCTTTTTATTGCCACGATTATCATATTCCACATTAATGAGTGTATTTTCATTACCAAGAATCTTAGCAGATTTAATATTTCCACTACTATAATAATCATACACCACAGAGGCACCTCCATTATCCTCAATCTCAATTAACCATCCCATTGGATTTGTCTTTTTTATCTTTTTTCTGACAGTACCATCATTCAAATAAGTTGTCAACACAACAATATAGCCATCATATTGATATACAGCATGAGTTCCATCAGGACGACTCTCCTCTGTCAATCTTCCAAAAACATCATATGTAAACGACACATAATCAACATTATCACCTCTATAATATGGCAATGATTTCTTTACAAGATTCCCATTGTCATCATATTCCATGTCAACAAATACAGCATCACCATTAAGGTTAAAACTTACATTTCTCAACTCTTTACCTGTCTTATGATAAAAAGTCATAGTCTCTGCCTTGCCTGTTGTCTTGTCCCAAATATAATAAGATGCTCCTTCAGGTGCATATTCATTACCTTCAGACCACAACTTAACCTTCACATTTCTAATACCATCAGCCATAATTACATCCTGTCTAACTCCAAGTGGATCTTCCAATCTGTTTGTGGTAAAATCATTATAATCTGTCATTGCAATAAGCATTCCATAATTCTTATCATAATAAGATTGCAGATTACGCCCCATTTCATCAATTGTCGATGTTGGATATCTATATTGATAATCAGGACCATAATCTAATTTTATCACTTTTTCATCTTTAAATGAAGGAGAAGTTTCCATCCTTTGCACGACATGACCGAAATCATCATACTGAAATGAAATCGAAACGGAAAGAGGATCTGTGATATCGCCATAAACATTAGGTATATAATCTGTCATCATAACTCGATGTGGATTATTGTCATCAGAATAATGAAACATTTCAGTATTCCCAAAAACATTTTCCGACTTAAAAGACTGTTTTCTAACAATCATGGATGGTCTGTTAATAAGCCAATTTGCATAATCGTGGTTATAATAGTTTTCTACTTTCGTCCAATACAAATAATCCATAGGATTATCTCCTACATCTTTATAATCCACAGATTCTATAACACTATTCAACATAACAGCATTAAAATAAACAGTACTGTTCAAATCACTATTATATTCATTAATAGTCTTAACAACTTTATGCAACTTACCACGTTTGTCACAATCATATATCTTTTCAGTCTTTCCCACCATCATTGGCATAATTATTTTATCATTACCGATAAAACTGTATTTTTCATAAAAATAGTTCTCTTCTTTCAACAAGACATTATCATTCCCGAATAATTGCAATTTATCCAACAACATGATAAAGTTTTCCGACATTGTTGACAATTTATTATATGTTATTTGTTTTCTATTTAAAACACCATTTACATATTCTTCTTTCATCACAGATTCAAAACCCATGAAACCATGTCCATCTAAATGAATCTTGGCATTATTATACGAATATTTTGAAATGACGGGATTATCATTGATTGAGAATAATGTATCCGATCTCAATGCTCGAATCGGGATTCCAATACACATTACACCATTCTCCAAAGAAGGAGCATTTAAACTGTAAAATGATTGAGAATCATTCTTCGGCATAAGATAATCATATTCAAATCCCATGCAATTTCCCATACCGTCTGTTATTCTTTCAACAGCATACATGGAAGTATGAGGATTCAATGCAACAATTTTGGGAGTCTCAGCAGAATAAGGAATTCTTCTAACACTTGACAACACTGAAATATTCTCTTGTCCCAAAAAGTTACCAAGATGCACATACTGATGTGCATAATTTATTGACATATAATATCTTTTATAATTTGCGAATGTAAACAGCATCTCATCTTTCAATCCTATTTTAAATCCCACTTCAAGATAATAATTACCTCCGGAATTTTTAAATATGCCAATATCAGTTGTTCCATCACCATCAAAATCCGCAGTTCTTATCGTTACAGTAGGCTTTGCCAAATCTTTCAACGAACACAGATACCTGTCAACAGGCTGAGGTGTCACACCTGCAAATATTGTCGAATAATCACAACGATATTTGTCCGTATAATCATTCCCTTTGGAAAATCTTATTGTCCAATAAGTTTTTGGACTATAAACAAGAATGTCAATATTACCATCTCCATTAAAATCTCCGGGAAAGACAAAATCATCAAGGGAGATATCTATCCCACATTCTTTTATCAAAACATAATAACCATTATACAAAATCAATGAATAAAATCCCGATTCTTTTTCTCTTGTTGCCAAAAGTTCAGAAGCACCATCTCCATTATAGTCCATTGGTTGAAAACGCTGTGCCTCATTAAACATATCATCAAAAAACACAACATTACTGAAACACGTCTCATCTTTATAATATAAATATTTAACGTTAGTATCTGGAGACAAACTCCCATAATTCCCACTTATCAATAACAAAGAAGCTTTTCTTTCTCCCAAAAAATCACCCGGATAAATATTAAAAATATTATTTTCAGAATAATTATATACAAGATCAAATGTTTTCCCGTTATTGACATACATATTCATTGTTGTCAATGTACCATTATCATTATCAACACTGTATGAAACAATATCATCCTTGCCGTCGCCGTTGAAGTCAACAACATAAATCCATTCCAAATATTTGTCAAAAATCATCGTAGTAAGCGGGAAGTCTTCAAATCCTCCTTTCCCGGTATTCAAATATACATCAGCCAAAACATTTCCCGGATAAGTTTCACCCAATTTATAGGGCACCAAAATGACATCAGAAAGACCGTCACCATTAAAATCTCCTACAAATGGGACCTTATTGAAAACATTTTTATCCAAAACATACGACTGATGTGCGTTGCCATAATGTTTCGATTTATCGTTCCATGATATTCTCGTTGGATTCAGTCTGACGCCATCAACCGTTAATGTCACCTCAACAAGTCTATGATACATAAAATACACATTATCGTAATATTGTGGTTTCAGATAATTAAATGAATAATTATATAACTCACTATTTGACAACATATTCGATACAATGATATTTGTCAACAATCTTTTACTTTGAATAATAGCATCACCACAAAATGCAAAATCGCAATCCGTCTTTTCCTCATAGACAAATTCCACTTTATAAACAGCATCCTGATTGGTTTTATCATTATAAGTATAATATATACTTTTTATGTAAACCTCTCCTGTTTTTTGATTCTCATCATAATGAAATGTCATATAATTACCATCTCTATCAGACACTTTATTAAGCATCCACATTAATGTCAAATTACTGTTATGTGAAGTCTCTATTTTTGAATCAACAGTATTGCCATATTCATATATTGTGCCATCAGCTTTCCATACCTCAAAATAATCAGGACCATCACTATCCGGATATGATACTATTTTGCTCATCAAATCCATCTCAGTTTTATATATCAACTCATTTACTTGACCTACTCCTTCAGAGACCAGAAACATCCTGTTGCCGTCAATAGCATAAACATCATCATTAAAATCAACATTACTTATTTCCCCATCATGATAAATTGTCTTCCTCACTCTTGTTATAGATGACAATCCTGAAACATTCCATCCCCAGCCAAGCAAACCATTACCTCCCTGACTATTATATAAAACAGACAATTGAGGCAAGATATCTCCAATACAAGAAGGCATTTTTAAAGGAATGTTGTAAACAACACCGCCCATTTCACTTACATCATATACTCCTGACAAACTGCCGACAACACCATTGTCGCCTACCCCAGGACCTCCATAATATCCTTCATCAGGCAAAAAGACTCCATATCTGTCTATACTAAGTTTCATATCATGACCATCGGCAGGTTTATAACAAAACCCGTCTTTCAATGTTATGGACCTACTTGCCTGACAAACATAACTCACAATATTATTCATCTCTTCATTCAGGACAATATCTGTTTGATGATACATATCTTGAGCATTTATATAGCCTCCAACAAGCATAACAAACAACAATAATTCTCTTTTCATAACAATAACATTTTACAGTTTCAACACTATCTTAGTCTGAACATAATCTTCAAACTCCACTTTCATCAAATATACCCCTCGTGGAAAACACGAAATATCCAAAGTATGCCTTTCACAACCAATCTGACAATCAACAAGTTTCACTCCGTTCATATTATAAACATATAATGTTGCTTTATTATCACTGTCCATCGTTTTCAACTGCACGGTAAGACATCCGCTGGTTGGATTAGGAAACACTCTCATTTCCTCATCCAGAACACATTCATCCAATACATAATCACTTGTAATAGTATTTTTCATCTTGTCAAACTCTTTTTCATCATTGCAATCATCACCGAGCCACCGCTCTATTCTATTACCATTATTATCATAACTAAATGACAAACAATACTGTGCAAATAAATCACCTGTTTGGATCAAGCATAATACTATCACAAGAAATACAAAATAATATTTCCGTTTCATAATATTATCCTTTTAAAATTACTATTTTAGAGTATTGATAATATCTTGTTGCCTATTAATTTGTTTTTGCAGTTCTATGGTATAGAGTGTAAGTTCCTCTATTTTCTTAAGCAACAATCCCTGAAATTTGATGATTTCATAACCTTCTGTCAACACCACAGATTCCGATGGAATATCCGGGAGATGTCTGTTTTTCTTGATATAACGCTCTAAATCCTTCAACGAGATAAGATTGTAATCATCTTCAAAAACATCATCGTGCCATTCATCTACCTCTTTGACATAGACCTCATTAGTAAGTATACCTCCTGATACCGCCAATGAATAGTTATATGAATCTTCAAATACATTATTAGTATTAATGCCAATTTTACCAAAAAGGGCAACACTTTCTGCCTCTATGCTCAGGTTGTCATCCACAGCTTTTATTCCCATTCCATCTTTAGATACCGATATCACATGATTATCATCATACATTTGGAGGAACACCTTGTTAGTCATTTTATTTTTGGGTTCAAGAATAACTCCGGCATCTTCACTATAATCCGATTTTATATGTAATTTAGCTTGTGGTTCAATAACATTGCCAATACCCACTTTGCCTGTCGATTCATTTCCAAGCGACGGACCGACGAACAAAGTCGGATTTTTACTGTTAAATCCAATTATCAATGAATTCGGTTTATTATTAATAAGAGCCTTATTATCCATGTCACCAAGACCTGAACCTATAACCACAGCATTGGTAGCTTCTGCGCGTACAAAAGTCCCCAAAGCCATAGAAGTACCACCTTTTGCCTTTGCGGAGTTTCCTACAGCCAACGAATAGACTCCAGTCGTACTATTATTAATTCCCAATGTTGCCGAGAACATTCCATTAGGTTCATTTTGATATTGTCCGGAAGTAGGACCACAAATATCGCATCCATTAGTGTCCTGTGCCTTTATCACGGCACACATCATCTGCAGCAGTATAATAACTGCCAATAAAATATGTTTCATAAATTTTGTTTTTAAAGGTTCTGGTTTATAATTATTTTTTGATGAATGTACCTGTCAAGATACAATCATCACCATCTATTATTTTACAACAATATGTGCCACTGTTCAGAGGAGAAACGTCAATTGTCAGAATGTTTCCATTACTTCCAATTGTTTTATCCAAAAACATCCTTCCTGCAATATCATATACCTGGATACGTGCATTTCTCATCTCAAAACCTGAAGTCTTTATATTCACAATATCGTTTGCCGGATTCGGAAATATATCCACATCAATATTTTCAACAATATTATCAGAAACAGAAACAATAAGTTCTATATCTTCTCTTAACACCTTAAAAATCTGCACTATTGTTGGTTTTTCTCCTGTCACATTGATAGAATGCACAATAACTCCGCCATCTTTTGTAGGCTGTGCATTTACCGACAATGCAATATCACAATCATTACCAAATTCTTTTCTTCCTAACAAATTCAAATCTTTATCTATCATAGTAACAGTAGTAGGAAGATATTCCGGATCATAAAAATTATAAAGACTAAAAACCGCTGATAGTATATATATCGTCGAATCATTAATATAGACATTATTGCAATATTGAGCCAAATAGTCCGATGTATCAACTCGCATCAAAGGAAGTCTTTCCGAAACATCTCCTGTAATATTCATTTTCAACACTTCAGTATAGTAATCCGTAATTGAAGAAGCATCTTTAATCCTTCTTACAGGTATCAAAAATTCTTCATCATCATACCAATAATCAGTATTTATGCAACAAACCGAATAATCGAATGGCAGCACGCTATGTGCAATATACTCCAAATCTTTGTCAAAACGGCTCAATGTAATATGTCCGGCAACATCAAAAGCCTCTCCGATAAGCAAATATTCCTCTGTTCCCGGTATCTTCTCAAGATCATGAGGCACTCCACCAGAAGGACGATGACCGGTATGAATAACTTTCTTCAAAACATTCAAATCATCATCTACTTCCATGAATATTAAATCGCCATCTCCTGACAATCTCTCCTCTTGAACCATCATGGCAATATTATTATCATAAGATTTTGTCATGACCGACCAGTCTCTCCACGAATAATAATTTTCATCCAATGGAACAAACTCCTCCTTCACTATCTCAAGTTCAGAATTCATAATAGACAGCCACAAATACTCAAAAGCGTCAGTCATATCATCATCACTCGCCAATCCGATAACAATAATACTGTCGCCATTCAACTTCATAGATGAATTGAAAAAACTTTTTTTCTTTTCTGTTGTAAACACCTTACGTATATAATTATCATCATTATCAATAAATATCGCTACCGGTCTATAATCATAACCAGTACTATAAAATGTAGTTATTCCGACAAGATAATTACCATTTTCGACCATTGTACCACCACTGAAATACTCATTTTTTTCAGATTGATAACTTATTTCCCATTGTTGAGCATTCACGACCATCGTCGTTAAAAACATCATTAAGACAGTAAATTTTTTCATGACAATATTTTTTTAATTTAACAATTATTATTGTAGCAAATCAACCGGCAATCCCAAATCCAATACCGGAATTGCTATTTTTTTACCATATAATATGAAATTCTCATGTCTTCTCAAAGTTCCTCCTGACACCACTGAACTGTTTCCTTGAATATCCACCTCCATAAATTTCGGATTTTGAGGCAATTGGTCAATATATTTAGGGTCATTGGGTACAAGTTCCATAATAACATCAACTTCATTTTGGAAATAATAATTCAAAAGAGAACCGCTCAGATACAGATATTGAAGATTATTAATCCAATAATAAATATAGTATTCACCATTATATTTTACATATTCATTACCCAACAGATGTATCATGGATTGAGAAAAATAAATATTCCTGTATCCGTCAACAGCAGCCGGAGACCATCCATAATAATAATTAATCCAATATTCTATCCATTCCGCTGCATCGCCCCATTCAGAAGGGTCGTCGCATGAGCCTCCGTACTCACCAAAATACCAGCAGTCGTCTTCTCCAAAAGGTCCGATATAATACACATTAAGATTTCCTGGATCTTCAGGTTTAGATTTTCCCGACGACACCAAAGCTATTATCTCCAAACGGTTGTTTTCGACATCTCCTTTCTCAAAAAACACATTTTTTAACGATTTGTTTTGAACAATTCCATCGTTAGAATATGCTGTTCTGACATCATTTATAATTTGATCATATAACAATGCCACATCACTCATCGACACGACATTATTGTTGACAGGTACAGAAAACACCAATTCCTGAGTAACAATTTTATCATATAACAAGTCAGGAAAAGTATATGAAGCATTGAACAAAGCCTCAATATTCCACACCACACTGTCGATGCTGATAAAATCCTCACTTTTTGAAGCAAGACCATGTGCAATGGACATCCTATTTTTAAAATTTTTTATTTTTCCAACAATACTTGACGCATCGATTTGTTCCGCACCACTATCATTATCAACGGGTATTTTCTGAATCGGTTCAATATATCTCTTCCTGCATGCATACAATGCCATCACCAGAACCATAATGCAAATCAACACTTTTAAAATACTTCTAAAATATCTATGTTTCATAATTTTTTTGGTTTTAAATTCTAAATAAACACTTCTAATACATACATTAATTTTTGTCTGACAAAATCATCTTTTTATCTTATGTCTAAATTTTCATCCTTACTGCCGACATTCACACCAAGGATTTCCATCCAATCATATCAATACCTCCTTTGCATTTTTTTAACGTTTGTCTTATCGCAAAGATAAAAACCACACAAAGTTTTGTCAATAGTTTTTTCATTAATTTTTATTTATTAATCATATTATATTCAACAAGATATCTTAAAACATATTAACATTCTATAAAAATAATATATTACAAATAGGTATATAATAGTATTTATGATAAAATTTCTTTTAACATTGTTAAAAACAGAATATCAAAACTCATATTCTTCTCTTCAAAACCAAATTTCATTTTCTTTTCTTTACACATCCCATATTATAAATTGCATTACTTTAATGCTGATTTTACTTATGAAAGACATATTGTCAGACTTTCTGAACATATTTTTTTGTAAAAACCTCTTGACAATAACAAAAAATGACGTAACTTTGCACTTTGATGACAAGAGTAAGGAATTTAGCGGATATATATAAAGTATTAGAAAGAAGAGATTCTTTTAGACTTAAAATATTTTCATTTTCGTTGACGGTTTTTGAGGCCGTCTTTTTTTTTACTCAAAAGACATCATATTTGTTAAACCATAAAACATATTGTCTATCATGTCAATTTCATTAAAAAATCGCAGTTTGATTTCCATCAACGACTACACGCCAGAGGAAATATGTCATATTCTTGACATTGGTGAAGACTTTGAAAGGAATCGTCATCAAAACTTATTGAATGGCAGAGTCATTGCCTCATTATTTTTCGAGCCTTCTACCAGGACAAGGTTAAGTTTCGAGACAGCAATACAACTATTAGGAGGCAATGTCATAGGATTCAGCAGCACTGCCGGTACCAGTGTACAGAAAGGTGAGTCTTTAAAAGACACTATCATAATGGTTGCGAGCTATGCAGATCTAATAGTAATGCGCAATCCGATAGACGGTTCTGCACGTTTTGCATCAGAAGTATCCAAAGTACCAATTATAAATGCCGGTGACGGTTCAAACCAACACCCGACTCAATGTCTTCTTGATTTGTATTCAATACGCAAGACTCAAGGTACTCTTGAAAATCTTGAGATAACAATGGTTGGAGATTTAAAATATGGCAGGACAGTACACAGTCTTGTACAAGCCATGTGTCACTTCAATGCAAAATTCAACTTTGTTTCTCCTGAAGAATTAAGGATGCCCAACACTGTTATTCAATACATCAAAGACGCTAATCTGAAATATGATGAATATACCGACATAGAAGATGTCATTTCTCATTCAGATATCATATATATGACAAGAGTTCAAAGGGAACGTTTTCCTGATCCTCTTGAATATGAAAAGGTTAAAAACTCATATATACTTCGCAATCACATGCTTGCCGATGCAAAACCAAATTGTCGCATATTGCACCCTCTACCGAGAGTAAATGAGATCAACGTTGACGTAGATGCCAATCCCATGGCATATTATTTCCAGCAAGCCCAGAACGGTTTGTTTGTCAGACAGGCTTTGATAGCTGCAATATTAGGTCTTAAATAATAAAATTTTGTAATCATGGATAAAAGAAAAGAACTTATAGTATCAGCAATAGAAAACGGGACTGTAATCGACCATATTCCGGCAGACAAAGTTTTCGAAGTAGTAAAGATATTGGGACTTGACAATTACGATGGTCCAATATATTTTGGCACCAATCTCGAAAGCAAGAAATACGGTCGCAAAGGCATAATCAAAATCAACAACAGATTCTTTGCTCCTGAAGACATCAATAAAATTGCCCTCGTCGCTCCTACTGCCACGTTAATAGAAATCAAAGATTTTGAAGTCATAAAAAAACATACAGTAGAAGTTCCTGATTATGTTGACAATATAGTTAAATGTTTCAATCCCAACTGTGTAACCAACAAGGAAAGAGACATTCCGACCAAATTCAATGTCATAAAAGATGAAAATGGAGTTATTAAGCTCAGGTGTCATTACTGTGAAAAATACACCACTGAAGACAATATGACATTTATATAACAATCACCTTAGTTTTATGTCTTTCCACTTATCAGTCAATTTTGACGAATAAATAACAGAAGGTGTTTGAGTTTTTTTAAATTCTGACAACGAGTATGTTTTAACTTTACTCTGAACTTCATAAAACAATCCCCCGAGTGTTAAATTTGAGGGATTGTTTTGTATTTCTTTCAAAAGGAAATATGTAAAGACTCCGTGTTTTTTATCTTCATACTGAAAAGCCGTTTCATTTCCCTGAGCAGCAAAGCAAGCCACAACATTACCATTAAGTACCTTAGTTTTAGATTTTATTCCTGACGTAATATCATCAACCAAAAGTGAACCTTTTCTATTATAACAATTGAAACTTGCGTCAACAAAAAGAACAGCCGACTTTACAGGCATAGCGCTCATATTTTCAAGAAAATAATCCACACTAAAACAAGTTTTTATTTTTGAGAAACGTCCCTCAACAGGTACGAAATACGATTTTCTATTTCTACTCGACGAGATGCCATGACCAACATAATAAACAATGAACTTCGTATCTTCCCCATATTGTTTAGACACGCCGGACATCCATTTTATTATCGTCTCAAAATCTTTCAAAGTAGCATTCTGAATATATTTCAGATTTCTTTTAGGCACACATAAAGTCTTTATACAATAATTCTTAAATGTTTCGGCATCATTTTTAGCGAACTTAACCTTAGGCTCCTTTCTATAATTTTCATTTGCTATTATCACGACCCAAGTATTCTTATTCACTGAATCGATCACCGGAATATCCTTGTCAATATTATGGTTTTTCTCATCGACACCGTTACGCACTCTTTCTCCAAAGATATATACAGGAGAAAGCATATAAGGTACACCCATATACATAGAGTCAAGTATCACCTTATTAATATATTGAAATCTCGAGCCGTCGGGCAGCATAAAATCCACCCTTGCCAACCCAAGAGTATCTTTATAAATAAAATAATCCGGTTTCAACACCATATCAGACCATGAAGAGATAAAATAATCAGATTTTACGACAGGTACCTTTACCGACAATCGTCCAAAATAATTTTCAGACATAATCATCTGTTCATTATTCCTGTCATAACCATCTATATTCAAATCGAGGACATAAGTTCTTGATATTTCTTCCAAATACTTATCAGATGCCTCAGCCTCCAAAAGGACTATCATCTCCTGCTTATGAGATTCACTAACTCTGTTTTTATATCTTGCATTAGATTCTCCCGGTTGTTTTCTCTGCCATTCATCAATTGCATTTTCCACATAAGCCTTAACGAAAACACTATATCCGGATTCAGGACGTACCATTCTGACCGGTTTCGATGAAGTCAACGACACTATTTGTCCAAACAACATCGAACTCGTCAATACCAATAATATAGTCAACAAATGTTTTCGCATCTTACAAAGCCAATCTAAATCCGATATCAAAACGACGCGTATTAGGGACAAGACCTTGTCTATAAGGGATACGGCATTTTTCCTCCCTATCATACCAGCTTCCACCTCTTACCGCAAAAAACGACCCTTCATCCTTGCCAGTAGGATTGATCTGAGAACCGCCTTCGTAATCCCCAAAAATATCTCCGCACCATTCCGACACATTACCTGTCATGTCGAACAATCCAAGTTCATTTGACAGTTTCTGAGCGACATGATGCACGCCATAGTCAATATCATCTTTCCCCACATTACAACTATTATACCAATACCATGCCACATCATAAATATCATCGCCACCTGAGAAAAGATATCTGTTAGAATCCTCACCACCTTTAGCGGCATATTCCCATTCCGCCTCTGTCGGCAATCTAAAATCCTCTCCCGTAACATGTTTCAGCCATGTACAATATGCCACTGCATCATTCCAACTAACATGTATCACAGCTCTGTCGTAGTCAGCCTCATTCAAGACATTACCATCCTGGTCACATCTCCAGTTCACACCTTTTTTCAACTCCCAACAGCCTCTGCCCCAGACATAGCTGCCGCCATATTTATCCGCATCTGTCTTATAATTGGTAGCATCGACAAACTGTTTAAACATACGTACTGTAACCTCAGTCTTACCAATACAGAAATCACTCACCACCACTTCATGTGCAGGCATAGTATTACATTTAGGAGCGTTATTTTTCTGTTTCTCTCCCATCATAAAAGAGCCGCCCATCACTTTCATCATCTCTATCAAAGTGCCGTTGACATCTATAGTACGTTTAGCCTCTTTTATTTTCACCTTAAAAACCACAGCGTCAGAATACAACATGTCGCGTTCCGCATATACGTGCCACACTGCAGTTTTTTTCCCTGGCATAACATTCTCGCCCACATCACCGCTCACCTGTTTCAACGGTGGTCCAAATGTTTTACCTCCATCTGTAGAGCATTGGATATCAATATCAGACACAGCATCAAGCATATAATATATCTCTATATTATCACCTACGATCCTGAAATCTGCATCAGTAACACTTTGCGTTCTTGCTGTCAGAGTCACTGTCAGGAAGAGGAGGCAAAACAACCTTTTCATAATAATTTATGCTTCTCCGGCAGTACCATTACCAACGTTGAATGTCATTCTGTCATTTACGTCTTTAATGGGACCGAACATAGCCTCATATTTATTTATATTATCCGCCAATGCCTTAAATAAACGTTTAGCATGTTGAGGAGACAATATAACACGAGACTTCACTCTTGCCTTAGGTGCACCCGGCATTATTTGGGCAAAATCAACAACAAATTCCGAATTAGAATGTCCTATCACAGCAAAATTAGAATATACTCCGCCGGCGACCTCGTCTGTTATCTCAATGCCAATTTGATTTTTTTCCTTATTATTATCCATAACTTACGATTAAAAATTTTCAACAAAGATAACAATTATTTTCATAAAAAAAAGGTTGACTTAAAAAATCAGTCAACCTTCTGTCGTTTAACATCAGCTATACATTGATGTCATTTTTTCTCAGTAAATTGCTCATAATCCTCCTTAGAACCGACAACGAGGTCGTCATATTCACGAAGACCCGTTCCGGCAGGTATTTTATGTCCTACGATAACATTTTCCTTCATACCTTCAAGGGTATCAGTCTTAGCATTTATAGCGGCAAGAGTCAACACCTTGGTTGTCTCCTGGAAAGACGCAGCAGATATGAAACTATCAGTTTGAAGAGCGGCACGGGTAATACCTTGGAGCACCTGTACTGCAGTAGCAGGTCGTGCATCACGAGCCTCCACAAGTTTCTTATCTTTACGTTTCAACAAAGAATTTTCATCACGTAATTTTCTGAAAGATATCATCTGTCCCGGATATAAATTCTCTGAATCGCCGGCGTCTGTAACTACAACTTTACCAAATATCTCGTCATTACATTCCTGGAAAGTAACCTTATTAACCAATTCTCCTTCAAGGAATCTGGTATCGCCCGGGTCTGCGATTTCCACCTTACGCATCATCTGACGTACAATGACTTCAAAATGTTTTCCATTGATGGTAACACCCTGTGAACGATATACTTCCTGAATTTCATTAACAATAAACTCCTGCACTTTCATAGGACCTTCTATGGCAAGAATATTAGCAGGCGTTATAGCACCATCAGACAATGGCTGTCCTGCCTTGACGAAATCGTTTTCCTGGGCAAGGATTTGTTTTGTTGTAGGTATGAGGTAACTCTTTCTCTCGCCTGTTTTTGAAGTTATTATAACTTCTCTGTTGCCACGTTTCAATTTCTTCTCGAAAGACACCACGCCATCTATCTCAGACACCACAGCAGGTTCTGAAGAATTACGTGCCTCGAACAACTCAGTAACACGAGGAAGACCTCCGGTGATATCGCCCAACTTACCTATTGCACGCGGTATTTTCACGAGCATGTCGCAAGCTTTAATGACATCGCCTTCTTCCACCATAATATGAGCACCTACCGGCAAGTCGTACGACTTAATAACTTCTCCGTTCTTGTCGAGTATAGAAATCGAAGGGTTCTTCGAATATCTACGAGCCTCTATGATAACACGCTCATTATAACCTGTCTGTTCATCAGACTCATTACGGAAAGTAACACCTTCAACAATATTGTCATAACGGACCTTACCATTATACTCAGACAATATCAATGCGTTATAAGGATCCCATTCACAGATAAGGTCGCCTGCCTTCACCTCTGTATTTGCAGGAATATAAAGTTTAGCGCCATAAGGAATGTTAGCTGTAGTGAGAGCGACACCTGTAGTAGGGTCGATAATCTTCATCTCAGCCGAACGTCCTATCACCACCTGATATTTTCTATCATCTTTATCCACATAATCCTCAACACGAAGTTCATCTATTTCAAGGATACCGTTATATTTAGCTTTTATTGAAGAGTCGTCCATAGTTTTGGAAGCAGTACCACCTTGATGGAAAGTACGCAATGTAAGCTGAGTACCCGGTTCTCCGATTGACTGTGCCGCGATCACGCCAACAGCCTCACCTCTTTGCACGAGTTTGCCGGATGCCAAGTTACGGCCATAACAATTTGCGCATACTCCATGTTTCGACTCACATGTCAACACTGAGCGAATCTCAACACTCTCAATAGGAGAATCGCATATTTTAGCTGCTATAGGTTCAGTTATTTCCTGGCCTCCCTGAATCAACAACTCACCGGTCTGCGGGTGGAAGATGTCATGCAGAGCGACACGTCCCAAGATACGGTCATACAAAGATTCCACTATTTCGTCACCTCTACGCAATGCACTTATTGTCAATCCTCTCAAAGTACCACAATCTTTTTCAGTGACAATAACATCGTGTGCCACGTCAACAAGACGACGTGTAAGATAACCGGCGTCAGCTGTCTTCAAAGCCGTATCAGCAAGACCCTTACGGGCACCGTGAGTAGAAATAAAGTACTCGAGCACCGAAAGACCTTCTTTAAAGTTGGATAGAATAGGATTCTCAATAATCTCAGCACCTCCGGCAGCATTAGATTTTTGAGGTTTTGCCATCAAGCCACGCATACCGCACAACTGACGAATCTGTTCCTTGGAACCACGGGCTCCTGAATCAAGCATCATAAACACAGGGTTGAATCCCTGGTCATCTTTAGGAAGCAAGTTCATAACCTCTTCGGTAAGTTTGGTTACCACATGTCCCCAAATATCGATAATCTTATTATAACGTTCATTTGTTGTAATAAAGCCCATATTGTATTCTTCACGAATACCGGCGACTTCTTCATTAGCCTGTTTGATAAGTTCTTCCTTAACAGTAGGAATCAACACATCACCAAGGTTGAATGACAATCCGCCTTTGAAAGCCATATTATACCCCATATTCTTGATATCATCAAGGAATTTCGTTGTGATGGCTGTTCCAAGAAGTTTCACCATCTCACCGATAATATCACGCAAAGCCTTTTTATTCAACAATTGGTTGATATAACCGAATCCCTTGGGCACCAACTGATTGAACAGCACACGTCCCACTGTCGTCTCAACCATTTTCTCGACAAATTCATCATTTTCACGCACAGTTACATTAACGTAAATAATGGCGTGCATATCGACTTTTTTCTCATTATAAGCGATAATAACCTCTTCTGCCGAATAAAAACGTTTTCCTTCACCTTTAACCGGGTGGTCCGGAGTACTTTTACGCGGTTTTGTGATATAATACAACCCCAATACCATGTCCTGTGAAGGCACTGTAATAGGCATACCATTGGCTGGATTCAGAATATTATGCGAAGCAAGCATTAAAATCTGTGCTTCCAACACTGCTGCATTGCCGAGTGGCACGTGGACAGCCATCTGGTCACCGTCGAAGTCGGCGTTGAATGCGGTACATACCAACGGGTGCAACCGTATTGCCTTGCCTTCCACGAGTTTAGGTTGGAAAGCCTGAATACCGAGACGGTGCAAGGTAGGAGCACGATTCAACAATATGGGGTGACCCTTCAAGATATTCTCCAAGATATCCCATACATCGGCTTCTTTCTTGTCTATTAATTTCTTGGCTGATTTTACAGTTTTAACTCTACCTCTTTCTATCAGTTTACGTATGATAAACGGTTTAAACAACTCGGCTGCCATATCTTTAGGAAGACCGCACTCGTTCATATTGAGATCCGGACCTACGACAATAACGGAACGACCTGAATAGTCAACACGTTTACCCAACAGATTCTGACGGAAACGGCCTGATTTTCCTTTAAGGCTGTCGCTAAGTGATTTCAAAGGACGATTGGATTCAGTCTTCACCGCACTGGATTTGCGAGAGTTATCCAACAATGAATCGACAGCTTCCTGCAACATACGTTTCTCATTACGCATGATAACATCAGGAGCTTTGATTTCAATAAGTCGTTTCAAACGGTTATTACGTATGATGACACGGCGGTAGAGATCATTCAAATCCGAAGTAGCGAAGCGGCCACCATCGAGAGGCACCAACGGTCTCAACTCAGGAGGTATCACGGGCACCACTTTCATTATCATCCATTCAGGACGATTTTCTATACGTTTCTGAGCATCACGAAAAGCCTCAAAGACTTGCAAACGTTTCAATGCATCTTGCTTACGTTGTTGTGAAGTCTCTTTTCCTGCCTTATCGCGCAACTCTGCCGATTCCTTATCCAAATCCAATTGAGCCAAAAGGTCATAAATGGCATCTGCACCCATTTTTGCAATAAATTTATTTGGGTCATCATCAGGCAAATGCATATTATCAGCAGGAAGATTCTCGAGAATATCGAGATATTCTTCTTCCGACAACAAATCCAATTTATTGATACCATCTTTTTCCTTGATACCAGGTTGTATGACGACGTATCTCTCATAATAGATGATACTGTCAAGTTTTTTTGTCTGTATTCCGAGTAAAGCACCTATTTTATTAGGCAGGGAGCGGAAATACCAGATATGAGCGACAGGCACCACCAATTTGATGTGACCTGTTCTTTCACGTCTTACCTTTTTCTCAGTCACTTCCACGCCACAACGGTCGCAAACGATATTTTTGTAACGGATACGTTTATATTTACCGCAGTGACATTCCCAATCCTTTACCGGTCCAAAGATTCTCTCACAGAACAATCCATCGCGTTCAGGTTTATATGTACGATAATTGATTGTTTCAGGTTTAAGCACTTCACCGTATGAGCGTTCCAATATAGACTCAGGTGATGCAAGACTTATTGTAATCTTTGAAAAATTGCTATTTACTGTGTTCCTAAAAGCCATATTTGGTCAAAATATTATAGAACTTTATTATTCAAACGTAACTTCAAGTCCGAGTCCTCTCAATTCGTGGATTAAGACATTAAATGATTCCGGGATACCAGGAGTAGGCATATTCTCACCTTTGACGATAGATTCGTAAGCCTTGGCTCTACCAACCACGTCATCAGACTTCACCGTCAATATTTCCTGGAGAATGTTACTTGCGCCGAAAGCCTCCAAAGCCCAGACCTCCATTTCTCCGAAACGTTGACCACCGAATTGTGCTTTACCACCTAACGGTTGCTGTGTAATCAAGGAATATGGTCCTATTGAACGAGCGTGCATCTTGTCATCTACCATGTGGTGTAATTTAAGCATGTAGATATAACCCACGGTAGCCTTCTGGTCGAACGGTTCTCCTGTTCCTCCATCATACAACTGCACTCTTCCATTTTCAGGAAGACCTGCTTTTGCCAAATAATCATTAATCTCTTCCAACGTAGCACCGTCAAAAATAGGAGTTGCAAACTTCACACCGAGTTTCTTGCCTGCCCAACCGAGGACGGTCTCGTATATCTGTCCCAAGTTCATACGTGACGGCACGCCCAAGGGATTCAATACAATATCTACCGGTGTTCCATCTTCGAGGAACGGCATATCCTCTTCACGCACTATCTTGGATACAATACCCTTGTTTCCGTGACGACCGGCCATTTTATCGCCAATATTCAACTTACGTTTTTGTGCGACATATACCTTTGCCATCTGAACAATACCGTTCGGCAACTCATCGCCTACGCTTGCAACATTCTTTTTACGGCTAAAGACACCCAAAATCTTCTTGTATTTGACATTATAATTATTAATCATAGTCACTATCATCTCGTTGATTTCGGGATCCGAGGTCCATTTATAAGGATTGACAGACATATAATCAATGTTCATCAACACTTTCTTGGTAAACTTCACTTTCTTAGCTATTATAACTTCCTTAAAGTTATTATATACGCCTATTGATGAGCGACCATCCAACAATGAGAACAATTTCTCAACGAGTATTGATTTAAGTTCATCGACTTGTGTCTGACATTCTTTTTCAAGTTCTGCTATGACATCTTTATCTTTAGACTTTGATTTACGGTCTTTAACAACTCTTGAGAACAAACGTTTTCCTATCACCACGCCTTTCATTGAAGGACCGGCTTTAAGCGATGCATTTTTGACATCGCCAGCCTTATCACCGAATATTGCACGCAGCAATTTCTCTTCAGGTGAAGGGTCAGTTTCTCCCTTTGGCGTTATCTTTCCGATAAGGATATCACCTTCTTTCACCAAAGCACCAACTCTGATAAGACCGTTCTCATCGAGTTCTTTTGTTGCCTCGAAACTGACATTGGGAATATCATTTGTAAGTTCTTCCAAACCTCGTTTTGTGTCACGTACTTCAAGAGTAAATTCCTCAATATGTATGGAAGTAAAGATATCCTCTTTCACTATGCGTTCAGAAATAACAATAGCATCCTCATAGTTATAACCTTTCCATGGCATGAAAGCCACCATAAGGTTACGACCGAGAGCCAGGTCTCCGTCGGCAGTGGCATAACCTTCTGTCAATATCTGACCCTTGGTAACATGTTCTCCCTTTCTCACTATAGGTTTCTGATTGATGCTGGTATTCTGATTTGTTCTGGCATATTTGATAAGTTCGTAAGTCTTAATGTCATCATCAAAACTAACGAGTCTTTCTTTATCTGTTCTATTATATTTTATTGTTATCTTTGTAGAATCGACGAAAATCACCTCTCCATCGCCCTCTGCCTCGACAAGGATTCGTGAATCTCTTGCCACATAACGTTCAATACCTGTTCCTACTATAGGAGCTTCAGGATTCATAAGAGGCACAGCCTGACGCATCATGTTAGATCCCATCAAGGCACGGTTGGCGTCGTCATGTTCAAGGAACGGGATAAGAGATGCCGCCACTGACGATATCTGATTAGGTGCCACATCCATAAGATGCACTTCATCGGGAGTGACAATAGGATAGTCGGCTATATAACGAGCTTTCACCATTTCGTCAGTTATCTTTCCGTCATCATCCATATTTGTACATGCCTGAGCGATGATCTTGTCTTCTTCTTCTTCAGCAGTAAGGAAAATTGGCTGTTTCTGGAAGTCAACCACACCATCTTTAACTTCACGATATGGGGTTTCTATGAATCCCAATTTATTTATTTTTGCGAAAACGCAAAGTGAAGAAATCAACCCGATGTTAGGACCTTCCGGGGTCTCTATGGTACAAAGACGACCATAATGAGAATAGTGAACGTCACGCACCTCGAAGCCTGCACGGTCTCGAGAAAGGCCGCCAGGTCCCAAAGCAGAAATACGACGTTTATGAGTAACCTCTGACAAAGGATTTGTCTGGTCCATAAACTGGGACAACTGATTGGTACCAAAGAATGAGTTGATAACAGACGACAGTGTCTTGGCATTAATCAGGTCTGTCGGTGTAAACACCTCATTGTCACGTACATTCATTCGTTCGCGTATAGTACGAGCCATACGAGCGAGACCCACTCCAAACTGAGCATACAACTGTTCTCCCACAGTTCTGATTCTTCGGTTGCTGAGGTGGTCAATATCATCAACTTCAGCTTTACTATTTGAAAGGTCTATCAAATATTTTATTATAGATATAATATCTTCTTTTGTTAAAACCTTGACATCTTCCGGAATTTGCAATCCGAGTTTACGGTTTATTCTATAGCGTCCCACCTCTCCGAGATCATAACGTTTGTCGGAGAAGAATAGTTTTTCTATGATACCACGAGCAGTTTCCTCATCCGGTGGTTCGGCATTACGCAACTGACGGTAGATATACTCCACGGCTTCTTTTTCAGAGTTAGTGGTATCTTTCTGCAAGGTATTGAAAATAATCGCGAAATCGGTAGTATTAACCTGTTCTTTATGCAACAGAATAGACTTGACACCTGCATTAAGAATAATGTCAATATGTTCCGGTTCAAGTATTGTACCTCTTTCTATAAGAGTCTCATTACGTTCTATGGAGACACATTCACCCGTCTCTTCATTGACGAAGTCCTCGAAACGTGAGCGCAATACTCTTGCTGCCAGTTTACGACCTAACACTTTCTTGAGACCATTTCTCGAGACTTTAACCTCCTCAGCGAGATTAAAGATATCGAGTATGTCTTTATCTGTTTCATAACCGATGGCGCGCAACAAAGTAGTTATAGGTAATTTTTTCTTGCGGTCGATATAAGCATACATCACGTTGCTGATATCAGTCGAGAACTCCATCCATGAGCCCTTAAAAGGTATGATACGAGCGGAATACAATGTTGTTCCGTTGGTATGCACACTTGACCCGAAGAAAACACCCGGTGAACGGTGCAGTTGAGATACCACGACACGTTCTGCTCCATTTATGACGAAAGTACCTTGAGGTGTCATATAAGGAATCAAACCGAGATATACATCCTGAACTATTGTTTCGAAGTCTTCATGTTCTTCATCGGTACATGAAAGTTTTAATTTGGCTTTAAGTCTTACACAATAACTCAAGCCACGTTCGATACACTCGCTTATCTCATATTGTGGTGCATCGATATAGTAATCGAGAAACTCGAGTACAAAGTTGTTTCTTGCGTCTGTAATAGGGAAGTTTTCTGTAAAAACCTTAAACAGTCCTTCATTTTTTCTATTATCGGGATTAGTATCCAACTGGAAGAAATCCTGAAAAGATTTAAGTTGAATATCGAGAAAATCAGGATATTCAAAAGTTTTTTTTATAGACGTGAAACTGATTCGTTCTAATGATTTGTCTGCCAAAGTGTTATATTTTTTATGATTTCTAAAAGCTATAAATTATAGAGGCGTTTTTCACAACGAAAAATATAGGCATAAACCTCAGCACCTGATCATCACAGGAGCCGAGGTGTTTATGCCCTTATTACAGGATAAAATCCTTATTTAATTTCGACTTCTGCACCAGCTTCTTCTAACTGAGCCTTAAGTGCATTAGCTTCATCTTTGCTTACACCTTCTTTGATAGCTTTAGGAGCAGCGTCAACTAATTCCTTAGCTTCTTTCAAACCGAGGCTGGTTAATTCCTTAACCAATTTCACAACGCCCAATTTTGATGCGCCGGCTGATTTGAGGATAACATCAAAAGAAGTTTTTTCTTCTGCTGCTACTGCTTCACCGCCTGCTGCCGGAGCTGCCACGACTGCTGCAGCTGCTGCTGGTTCTATACCATATTCTTCTTTCAATATTGCTGCGAGTTCATTGACCTCTTTTACTGTAAGGTTTACTAATTGTTCAGCAAAAGCTTTTAAATCTGCCATTTTTCTTCGTTTTTATTTGTTATACAATATTTTTTCTTTTTTTTTATTTTTGTGAATGAGATACATTCATTGATTATTCCGGTCTTTCGGATAAGGTCTTCACGACACCGCTGAGTATGTGACCACCAGACTGCAATGCTCCAAGAACATTTTTGACAGGAGATTGCAACAAGGCGATAACATCGGCTATCAACTCGTTCTTTGACTTGATGCTTGCCAATGTGTCAAGCATATTATCTCCGAGATAAACACATTCTTCAATGTAAGCACCTTTTAATATAGGACGATCATTATTTTTACGGAAAGTCTTTATCAATTTTGCCGGTGCGTTGCCATTTTCCGACAACATAAGAGCGGTGGTTCCTTTAAGAACTGTATAAAGATCACCATAATCCTTACCTGTTCTTTCCATAGCTTTTTTCAGTAAAGCATTCTTTACCACAACAAGCTTGACCTGACTGTTGAAACACAATCTTCTCAACTGCGAAGTTTTCTCAGCATTAAGAGCTTCAATATCTGTCACATAAAGATTAGCAGATGTATTCAACAAATTCGTTATAGATTCTATTATAACCTCTTTATTTTCTCTTCTCATGTCAATCTTATTTTAGGTTAGATAGTTACTGATTTAACGTCAACTTCAACTCCGGGGCTCATTGTACTCGAGATGAAGATACTTTTCACATAAGTACCTTTAGCTGCTGCCGGTTTCAATTTAATAACGGTCTGGATAAGAGCCTTTGCGTTATCAAAAATCTTTTCGGCACTAAAACTGACTTTAGCAATCGGTGAGTCAACGATTCCGTATTTATCAACTTTGAAATCGATTTTACCGGCTTTTACTTCTTGAACAGCTTTACCAACCTCCATTGTCACAGTACCGGTTTTAGGATTCGGCATCAATCCACGAGGACCGAGGATTCTACCGAGAGCTCCTACCTTAGGCATGGCTGTAGGCGTGGTAATTATGACATCGACATCAACCCATCCGTCTTTGATTTTCTGGATATAATCCTCAAATCCGACGTAATCAGCACCTGCATCTATTGCTTCCTGGGCACGGTCCGGTGTACAAAGGACCAAAACGCGCACCGACTTACCGGTTCCGTGAGGCAAAGTGACACTACCACGTACCATTTGATTGGCTTTACGCGGGTCCACTCCCAAACGGATGTTCAAGTCAACCGAAGCATCAAATTTAGTGTAAGTGATTTCTTTAACGATATCAATCGCTTCTTTCAAGGAGTAAACCTTGCTTTTGTCGAACTTAGCTAAAGCTTCTTTTCTTTGTTTAGATACTTTTGCCATTTGAAATTCTTTTTTTTGTTCTACAAACGCTTAAAGACTTAGTCTTTTTTTAAAGGTGATTCGCCTGTAATCTTCACACCCATACTACGAGCAGTGCCTGCCACCATGCTCATTGCAGATTCAATTGTGAAAGCGTTCATATCTTTCATCTTATTCTCTGCTATAGCACGTACAGTATCCCAAGTCAAAGAGCCAACCTTAGAACGGTTAGGTTCTTTTGAACCTTTGGAAATCTTTGCTGCTTCAAGTATAGAGACAGCAACAGGGGAAGCTTTTACAACAAAATCGAATGACTTGTCCTTATAGACCGTTATAATCACCGGAAGTACTTTACCGGCCTGGTCTTGGGTACGGGCATTGAATTGTTTGCAAAACTCCATGATGTTCACTCCTTTAGAACCCAAAGCAGGTCCTACAGGAGGTGAAGGATTAGCGGCTCCTCCTTTGATTTGCAGTTTAATTAATCCGCTTACTTCTTTCATTTTAAAATCTTATAAAAAGTTAAATGAAACATTAATCACATTCGCTATTCTCTTTTTACTTGGAAATAACTAAGTTCAAGAGGTGTTTTGCGGCCGAAGATTTTCACCATAACTTTGAGTTTTTTCTTCTCTTCGTTAACTTCTTCTATAATACCGCTAAAACTACTGAAAGGTCCGTCGTTAACCACAACAGTTTCTCCGACTATAAAAGTAAGGTCGCTTCCCTCACCTGATTCAGCAAGTTCATCAACTTTTCCGAGTATTCTGCTCACCTCCTCACGGCGGAGCGGGTCTGCCTCACCTTTTGTGCCGAGAAATCCCAAAACATTAGGTGTATTTTTTATGACATGACTGACCTCACCATTAAGGACGGCTTCAATAAGAACATAGCCCGGAAGATAATTTCTTTCCTTACTAATTTTCTTACCATTACGTACCGAGAACACCTTTTCTGTTGGAATCAGCACTTGTGAAATCAGACCTTGTAAATCGGCACGACGTGCAATCTCCGCATCGAGATATTCCTTTACCTTTTTCTCTTTGCCACTAACTGCACGAACAACATACCATTTCTTTTCGTTCTGTTCACTCATCATAATAAGTATTAAAAAATAGTTGAATGACGATTAGTTAGATCAAACAACTTTTGTTAGAAAATACGATAAAAATTCTCCAACAAAACTTCAAAAGACTTATCCATCATATAAACCACTATTGCGATTATCAGGGAAGCAATGGATACGACGATAGCACTACTTTGGAGTTCTTTCCAAGTCGGCCAGCTAACTTTTTCAACCAACTCGGTGTAACATTCTTTGATGTAGTTTATAAACTTTTTCATATTGTTTGAACTGTTTTAAAGCACAGGCGGAAGGACTCGAACCCTCAACCAATGGTTTTGGAGACCACTACTCTACCAATTGAGCTACGCCTGTAAAAACAAGGGCACCCTACTCCAAGGAATAGCAGGCGCCCTCAATTATTTATTATATCAATCGTCTATAATTTCAGTAACCTGACCGGAGCCAACGGTACGACCTCCTTCACGGATAGCGAAACGGAGACCTTTATCCATAGCTATCTCAGAGATAAGCTTAACGTCTATTGTAACGTGGTCGCCAGGCATAACCATTTCCATTCCTTCAGGAAGAGTAATCTCACCTGTGACGTCAGTTGTTCTGAAATAGAACTGAGGACGATATTTGTTTCTAAACGGGGTATGACGACCGCCTTCATCTTTTGAAAGGACATAGACTTCACCTTTGAAGTGGTTATGAGGTTTAATTGAACCCGGTTTTGCTATAACCATACCACGACGGATTTCATCTTTGTCGATACCACGGAGGAGGAGACCTGCGTTATCACCGGCTTCACCTTCGTCCAAAATCTTGCGGAACATCTCAACACCTGTAACAACTGATTTCAGTTTCTCAGCACCCATACCGATTATATCGACAGGGTCACCGACTTTAATGATACCGGTTTCGATACGACCTGTAGCAACTGTACCACGACCTGTGATTGAGAACACGTCTTCGATAGGCATCAAGAACGGTTTATCGACAGCTCTTTCCGGCTCAGGAATCCAAGTATCGCAAGCGTCCATCA
This sequence comes from Bacteroidales bacterium Phil6, assembly GCA_002633315.1. Taxonomy (GTDB): domain Bacteria; phylum Bacteroidota; class Bacteroidia; order Bacteroidales; family F082; genus Limimorpha; species Limimorpha avicola. The sequence continues at coordinate 195,392 of NWBN01000031.1, read as the reverse complement.
ACTCATCAATGCAAGGAGTCCATTTCGGGTCATCATTCAATGCACCGAGTGCTGAACCTCTGATGATAGGAGTATTGTCGCCATCGAATTCATATTTGCTCAACAAGTCTCTGACTTCCATTTCGACGAGTTCCAACAACTCTTCGTCGTCAACCAAGTCAACTTTATTCAAGAAAACAACCAATCTCGGCACACCAACCTGACGGGCGAGAAGGATGTGTTCACGTGTTTGAGGCATAGGACCATCTGTTGCAGCGACAACGATGATTGCGCCGTCCATTTGGGCAGCACCGGTAACCATGTTCTTAACATAGTCAGCGTGACCGGGACAATCAACGTGTGCATAGTGACGTTTCTCTGTTTGATACTCTACGTGAGCTGTATTAATAGTAATACCTCTTTCTTTCTCTTCCGGAGCAGCGTCGATTGAATCAAATGATTTGAACTCTGCCAAACCTTTATTCTGCAAATGTTTGGTAATAGCAGCAGTTAAAGTAGTCTTACCATGGTCAACGTGGCCAATAGTACCAATATTGACGTGCGGTTTGGATCTTTCAAATTTTTCTTTTGCCATAACTTATTTTACTTAAGGTTAAATATTCTATTAAAATCCTACAGAGCCAGCGACGAGAGTTGAACTCGTGACCCCTTCCTTACCAAGGAAGTGCTCTACCACTGAGCTACGCCGGCATTCTATGAGCGGAAGACGGGGCTCGAACCCGCCACCTAAAGCTTGGAAGGCTTTCGCTCTGCCAAATGAGCTACTTCCGCTTGTTTTTTGTGGGGGAGGGTGGACTCGAACCACCGAACTCATCCGAGGACAGATTTACAGTCTGTTGCAATTGCCACTATGCGACTCCCCCATTTTATTTATCATGAAATTACACGAGCCGGTGGAGGGATTCGAACCCCCGACCCCGAGATTACAAATCACGTGCTCTGGCCAACTGAGCTACACCGGCATCATGTTTAAGAACAAAACAGACCCCCTCACTTCATCTGAAAGGGTCTGCAAAAATACTCATAATTCTTGAATCTACAAACGTTTTCTCAAAAAAATTTACTATTTTTTTAATTTAATTTATATTTCACTGATAATCAATATAATAAATTACACTTCCGCTTTATTCTTATATTTCTCCAATTGTTTTTTCAATGCATCTATAGCAATATCAGTCGCTTCTTCAAACGTTTTACTCTGCTTGCTCGCATATAAATCGTTACCTTTTAATATTATTCTAATATCCGTTATCTTATTCTCCGGAACTTCAGTGTTTTCCAATTTCAGTGTCACCTCAAAGCCTATGATATCTGCATACTTCGCACCTATCTTCTCCAACTTTTGCGTGATGAAATTTTCTAACTTCTTGTCAGCCTTAAAATGTACTGCATTAATTGTAACTTTCATGTTAACCTCCTTATTTTTAGAGTTATTATTTTATCAATCATCATTATGATGACTTCTGTTCATATTCTTTTCTCCCAAAGGGTGTGCCGACTCATATACTTCTCTTAATCTTTCTATACTGTTGTGTGTATATATCTGTGTAGAACCAAGACTGCTATGTCCCAACAATTTCTGTATCGCTCTGATATCAGCACCCTCATTCAACAAGTGTGTTGCAAATGTATGCCTCAACACATGCGGGCTCTTTTGTTCTATTGTCGTCACTCCCATCAAAATGCCATTAATTACCCTATATACAAAAGTCGGGCTCATCATTTTTCCTCTGTCATCTACAAATAATAAAACGTTATTTTCATTAGAAAATTGTTCATTTCTCAACTTTTGATAACGTATTATCATCGACAAAAGTTCTTCACTTATCGGTATTATTCTCTCTTTGTTTCTTTTACCAATGACTCTTATATTTTTCTTCAATTCATCAATATCATCATCTTTAAGTTGTCGCAATTCTGCCTGTCTCATACCTGTCTGATACAACATTTCGAAAATGAGTTCATTTCTTCTTACCTTAAAATCATCACCATCTTCAAAATTTACATTTTCCATTTCACGTTCCGAAACAAATTTCGCCACCTCTCCCGGTTGTTTCAGCGACTTTATTCCCTGCAAAGGAGACACTTCCAACACACCTTCTCTAAGACAATATTTATAAAATGACCTTAAACTCGACAATTTTCTGTTGATGCTTCTATTTTCCATACCATTATCTTTCAAAAAAACCAGATACGATCTTACCATAGATGTATTTGCCTTACACAAGTCATCTATGGCATATATATTAATAAGGTATTGAAGAAATTGGCACAAATCTCTTTTGTAGGCAGCTGCAGTATGCCCGGAATATCGCCTCTCCACAATGACATATCGAATAAATCGGTCTATCATATCTTGTCTTTTGCAGCGTCAAAGATAAAAATTATTTTTCATATATACAACACCATATTCTTAATTTTTCACTAAAGTATCATTATTTTTATTTGACTTCACTCTACATCGACATAAAAAAAACTTTGTCCCATGACTGAAACAAAGTTTTCCCGATAATATTCTTGCAAAAAACGCAATAAAAAATCAAATGTTTTCTTCTGCCTGACGTAACTGCTGAACGTAGATAGCCTTTAAACGTTGTTCACGTTTTACAACTGATGGTTTTGTGAATTTTTGACGATTACGCAATTCTTTAACCACACCGGTTTTCTCATACTTTCTCTTGTAGCGTTTCAGAGCACGATCAATGCTTTCGCCTTCTTTTACAGGAATAATAATCATGTTAAATACTCTCTCTTTCTTTTAATTGTTAACAATAAAATATCGGGCGCAAAATTAGTATTTTTTTTAACGCACTACAATAATTTACAAAAATATTTTTCACACAACATTTTGTTATTCTTATTATTCCAAAATTCATCAAAATTTCCCGTCAGTTTCAGTAAAAATATTTATCTTTGGAAAAAATTATCATAATGGCTGATGAATCGGTAATAAAAATTGAAAAAGCCTCGATATACCAAGGCAACAAATTGATACTCAACGATATAAATATTACAATCAATAAAGGTGAATTTGTTTATCTGATAGGCAGAACAGGCAGTGGCAAATCGTCATTACTAAAGACCCTATATGCCGATATCCCGGCAAAGAAAGGTGTTTTCATCATTGCCGGATATGACCTTACTGCAATAAAAAAGAAAGACATTCCATTTTTAAGACGTAAGATAGGCATTATTTTTCAAGATTTTCAGTTGCTTTTCGACAGGTCTGTAGAAGACAATTTGTCGTTTGTTTTAAAAGCCACAGGCTGGACTGACGACAAACTCATTGACAAAAAAATCGACGAAGTGCTCAAACTTACCGGACTGCTTGACAAAAAAAAGAACATGCCATACCGACTTTCCGGAGGAGAACAGCAAAGTCTTGCCATAGCACGCTCGTTACTCAATGACCCGGAAGTGATAATAGCCGACGAACCTACAGGTAATCTAGACCCCGAAACGACAAACGATGTAATGATGCTATTGACAAAAATCAACAAAGAAGGAAAAACTATACTCATGGCGACACACAATTACAATCTGATTCGCAAGTTCCCATCACGTATCATTCGTTGCACAGAAGGCAAAGTCGCCGATTAAAACAACAGCTGCAACAGTTTGTCCGTTGTAGCGGCAAGGTCATAAAATTCTGCCATTTTTTTCTTTCTAAGTTCAATTTGTTCATCATTGAAAGTCTGCTGCATCAGATAAGCCACTGTCTTTCTTAATGACTCAGCATCATCAGCCTGATATAACAGTCCATTCGTTTCAAAACCTTCCACCATTTTATTGTTAACCACACAGAACCTTCCATTGAACAAAGCATTCAACAATTTAAGTTTCAATCCAGTTGACTGGGCAGTCACCAAAATATTGACATGAGCATTTCTTATGAGGTCCTGCATGGCATCATCGTCCGGACTTTCTATCAGTTCCACGTTAGAAATGCCAGCAATCTTTTGTTTCAGAAACGCAGGTGGATTCTTGCCTGCTATTTTCAAAACAACATCCGTATCTTTGAACACCTCCACAAGAAATGCAGCAGCATCATAATTCTCCGACACCTCGAGGTTTCCATGATAAAGTACGAAGTCGCCCTTTCCTTTCATAATATCGACAGTATCGAAAGCATTATATGCAGTTATCAAAGACACCTTATTATAATATTCAGCAAAATGTTCATAATCTTTAGGAGAAATAGCGAAAACACCATCGGCTTTAGCAAGCACCGATTCGAAACGTTGCAATTTACCAGCCTCCATCAACAAGAACATTCTTTTTTTCATATCCTTTTCTGTCCTGGCAAGATATTGATAATACTCATGTTCCACATTATGTGTCCTGACAAATATTTTACGGTTTCCATTATTAATATTGAGAAGGACATCACAGGAATGCAATCCTTCAAGTAAAATATTATAATTGTCTTTTTCAAGATTCTCCAACAAGGCATCAGAATGACGGGAACATACTATATAAGGCTGTTGTCTCAACAGCAATGAAGCCTTAGTATTTCTTTTATAATAATTTACCGAAAAACATATATCTTCTAAACATTCAGCCGGTTGTCTGCCATACTCGAAACAATGGAGATGCACTTTGACGCCGCGTTCCGCAAGAGCCTTCACTTTATAAAAGACATCTATCACTCCACCATAATTGGCAGGATAAGGCACATCGAACGACACTATATGTAAATGATTATCAGACATATTTCTCATAAACGGACATCAAAATCTTCTCTTCATTCTCCCAACAAAGATTCTCAGCTGCAAATCTAAGATTATTTTTCCATTTAGCAAAACGTTCTTTATCCGACAAAGCATCTTTCACTGTTTGTGCTATTGTTCGAGGCTCATGATTTTCAATAAAAGAACCTATATCATAATCTCTGACAATACGTTCAATTTCAGGCAGACGGGAAGATATCACAGGAACGTTGGCCTGGATATAGTCAAATAGTTTATTAGGGAGGCTGTATCTGTAATTAAGATTGGTATCCTTGTCGAGAGTAAATGCCAAATCCGCAAGTTGAGTAATAGACATCATTTTCGCATAGCTCATACGCGGGAAGAAACGCACTCTGTCTTCCCAATGATTATCAGCGACTTTATCTTTCAACAAAGGCAAAACATCACCTCCACCAATAATTACAAGGAAACAGTCATCGAGATATCCCATTGCCTCTACGAGTTCTTCGGAGCCTCTTTCTATATTGATGCCAGCCCCCTGCAACACCAGAATATGTTTATCATCAGGCAGTTGCAATGATTCACGAGTAGCAGGCTCCGGCAGCATCTTGCGCATAGGAATATTTCTTACCACATAAACTTCAATACCATATTTATTTCTGAAAAGACCGGCTATTGACTCGTTAACAGTAATCATCTCCTTCATTTTAAAAAGCACATATTCTTCTATGGTGCGCCACACCTTTTGTACTTTGGGACGGTTCACCAACTCAGGCACTTCGGTAAAATACTCATGACTGTCGTAAATCAACGGGACCTTCTTCAATTTAGAAATCAAAAAATTGGGCAGCAAGGTATCCAAGTCATTTGACAACAAACAATCAGACTTATGAAAAAGCAGAAACAAAAACAGTCTTATATTATATTCCGCATAAAACAAAGGACCTTTTTCAAAAAGCAGTTTCATACGGCAGCATCGGTACGGGCGTTCATCCATTGCCGGACTTTTGCGCTGTTTTCTTCCTACAAGAAGCACATCAAATCCTGTTTTCATTAATGTCAAACAAGATTTATTGACACGTTGGTCTGTCACCAAATCATTGATTACCGATACTATAACACGTTTCAAATCAAACCAAATTATGTTTGATAAAATTACATATTTTTATATTAACATGACAAAAAATATCATATTTTTGAAAATAAAAAGAACTGATGGAAAAAGACTTTTCATTGCTTGGATACAACACTTTCGGTTTTAATGTCACAGCGAAATATTTTTTAAGAATAAACGACACGAAAGAACTAACAGAAGTCATAGACAATGAAGCATATAGCTCTTCGCGCAAGTTCATACTCGGAGGAGGAAGTAATGTTTTATTCAAGGACGAGTATTTTGACGGAGTGATAATACATCTCGACAACAAAGGCATTAATACATTGGAAGAAGATGCCGACAAAATCAAAATCAGGGTTTGCGGAGGTGAAATATGGAAAGACTTTGTAAATCTCACAGTTGACAAAGGTTATTATGGGTTGGAGAATCTGTCGGACATACCGGGAAGTGTAGGAGCATCGCCTGTACAAAACATAGGAAGCTATGGTGCTGAAGTAAAAAACTGCATACATCAGGTCCATGCCATTGACATAAATAACGGCAAGACATTTACATTCAACAATAAAGACTGTCATTTTTCATACAGGAACAGCATTTTCAAGACGGAAGAATACAAAAGATTTCTCATATACAGTGTAGATTTCATGCTTCAGAAGCGCGGCACAGTACGCACCGATTATGGTAACATAAAAGACTTTCTGATGCAGCGAGGGGTAACGAATCCTTGCATATCGGATGTTGCGAATGCGATAAAAGAGACGAGAGCAAATAAATTACCCGAAGTCGGTGTGATAGGCAGTGCCGGCAGTTTTTTTCAAAACGCCATTGTAACACAAGAAGTTTTTGACAGGCTAAAGTTCAAATATCACGATATTCCATCATTTCCTGAAACTGACGAAAGAGTCAAGATTCCTACCGGCTGGCTCATAGACAAGGCCGGCTGGAAGGGTCACCGAGAAGGGAATGTAGGAGTATGGGACAAGCAGGCACTCGTACTTGTTCATTACGGCAATGGCAACAGCAAAGAATTGCTGGCACTCATGAACAAGATACAAGACAGTGTCAAGAAAAAATTCGGCATAGATATACAGCCGGAAGTCAATATCGTTTAGCACCTTACTGCTGTAATGCGCCGGTAAGGTCGCTGACATTGGCAAAGCCGTGACGTTCACAATACTCCACGATGCCGCGAGCCACTTTTACAGAAATGGCAGGGTCTATGAAATTGGCGGTACCTATTTGTATTGCCGAGGCACCGGCGAGCATAAACTCCACGGCGTCCGTTGCCGATGATATGCCACCAAGACCTATGACGGGAATCTTCACTGCCTTATACACCTGCCAAACCATACGCAATGCCACAGGTTTCACGCAAGCGCCCGACAGCCCGCCGGACACCGTTGACAACTTGGGACGGCGTGTTTCCGCATCAACAGCCATACCGAGCAAGGTATTGATAAGCGACACAGAATCAGCGCCACAAGACTCGGCTGCCACGGCAATCTCAGCTATATTGCCGACATTGGGAGACAACTTGACAATAAGATGTTTTTTATACGCCTTTCTCACCGCTGTCACCACCTGTTGTATGCCGGCACAAGTAATGCCGAATGCCATTCCTCCCTGTTTCACATTGGGACAGGAGACATTAAGTTCTATAGCCGGGATATTGTCGAGTTCATTAATCTTTTCCGCCGCTGCCACATAATCGTCAATGGTAGAACCCGACACATTGACTATCATGTTAGTCTTTATATCTTTTATGGCAGGATAGATATGCTGCACAAAATAGTCCACGCCTTTATTTTGCAATCCCACGGCATTAAGCATGCCTGAAGGTGTCTCTGCCATACGCGGATAAGGATTACCCTCTCTATGATGCAGTGTAGTACCTTTTACCACAACACCTCCGAGGTCTTCAAGATTGATAAAATCGGCATATTCCAAGCCATAACCGAAAGTACCGGAAGCCGTCATCACCGGATTTTTCAGCGTCAAGCCTTCAAGTTTAATAATCTCGTTCACCATAACAGTTTATTTATATTAAAAACCGGTCCTTCCTTACACACACATACGTTACCGTCAACAGTATTCTCTACGCAACACAGACAAGCGCCCAAGCCGCAAGCCATCAAATTTTCCAAAGACACCTCGCACCAAACATTTTTCATCTTTGCCATCCCGGCCACAGCCTTCATCATCGGGAGGGGTCCACAAACATAACACCTGTCGAAACTCCTGTCATTCCACAGAGTATGCTGAGTGACAAAACCTTTCTCACCGAGAGTACCGTCATTCGTAGTAATGAACACCTCACCTATGCCATTATATTCTTCAAGTCTCACAAGGTCTTTTGCAGAACGTCCTCCTAACAGAAACACCGGGTCCACGTCATTTTCTTTCAATTTCTTACCAAGATACAACAAAGGAGCTATGCCAATGCCACCTCCCACAAGAAGCACTTTATCACCTTTATTTGCAATAGTAAAGCCCTTTCCAAGCGGCCATACGACATCAATAGCATTACCTTCTGCCAAAGCTCCCAACGAACATGTCCCCTCTCCTATCTCCTGAATCAGAAAGCTAACAGTATTATTCTGATAATCGACATCATGAATAGATATGGGACGACGAAGATAAACGTTGGGATTATTTTCAACACGCATCTGAACAAACTGTCCTGCTGTAATATCCGGCAAAGGAGAGTCTCCTCTCAACAGAAAAAACACCACATTGCCATAACATTTTTTAATAATGATTTCAAGTTTTGATATTGTTTTCATATTTTTCATAATAAAGTTTTTAAAAAAGGTCGTCACATCAATGACGACCATATTTCCAATACGACTACTATTGAGAATGTCAACAATGATACGTCATTATTTATTCTTCAGTTTTATTATCTTTCTCCTCTTTTTCTTCTTTCTTCTCTTCTACGGTAAAATCCAAGACACCCTTATCATTAAGAAGTTGATACCACTGGAACACTTTCTTCATATCGGAAGGATAAACAGAGTCCTCATCATATTCAGGAAGAACGAGCATAAATTTCTCCTTCAGTTCCACAGGAGAAACTTTTTTAGGGTCGAAGCCAATATTGTCGCCTAATTTCTCATGAATACTCATAAAAACCTCTTTCAACGGTTTGTCGTTATCAGTGGTAAAAATGCTTATTTCTTCAAGTGAACTTATTTTATCATTAGCAAAAGCAGGAGTATGTTTTCCATCGAGCAATGACTCTATTATAATCTTACCTGCACCTTGTGACTTAATTAAAAACAAACCCGGTTTACCGGATACTGCAACAACTTTACTTAAATCCATACTACTATAATTTTTCGGCAAATATACGACATTTTTAAAACCATTGTCAATTTTTGTCACAATACGGGAAAATACTCGGCTTATTTTACCCATATACATTATAATATCCTCAACACGAATCGAGTTACAATTATTGTATCAATTACTAAAAGCGAGCAATTAATTATCGACACAAACATTTAAGACCGATATCACACAACAGCTGTTTTTTACAGTATATTCAGGGGAAAACCCTTGTCGGCAAGCAACTGTACTGTCATATCCCACAACTTATCAATAAAATGATGTTTATGATATTTATCAGACAACACTGAAAATTTATTGCCATGGTACAGCATACCGTTTCTTTTTGAGAACAGAGCATTACATGCAGGGATGGCTGCCTTTTCCGGTTTCTTGCACAATGGTCTGAACAAAACATCAGCCAAAGGGTCGAACCATCTATTCATCTTTATCATATCAGAATTTACAACGCCCGGGTCTGTCATATTCACATGTCCGTGATTCAACATCTTTGACAGTTTCAACGTAAAAAGCAACAGTGCATATTTTGAGTTGGCATAATCATGCAACTGTCCGTATTTATCAGGGGTAAAATCAAACAGCGACTCATCAACATCAGCCATATAACGAGTAAGAGATACTGTATTTACAATATTAAAATCTCCCGACATGTGAGGAATCAAAAGACAAGTAAGTAAAAACGCAGCTACATAATTAACGCCTACAGTTGTTTCCAAACCGTCTTCAGTTAGAGAAAAATCACGACACATCACGCCTGCATTATTAAGTACAGCATCCGGTTTGACTGTTTCTTTTTCCATCATTCGGACAAAATCCGCCACAGATTTCAGAGACGAGAGGTCGAGATACATCACTCTAATGTCAATGTCATCATAACGAGACAACAAGGAAGAGCGCAATAATTCACCTTTATTTATATTACGACATGCAAGGACAAGGTCACAATGACGTGATGCCAAAGAATCAGCCACAGCAGAACCAATAGCACCTGTAGCACCTGTTATTATCACCTTAGTTTTTTCCATATAGCATAAATGATTTTTTTAGGAACCAAAGAAAGGAAAGGAGGCAGCAAAACATTCATGAGTCCCGGCTGAACGACACGTTTTCTTTTGAAAGCACCTAAAAGGGCTTTATGCACAAGCCATTCCGGTGTAGCAATTATTCCCAGACGCACTCCCAAACGAAGCAGTTTTTGACTCAAGCGGTACAATGGCGTTGCGACAGCTCCCGGACATACTGTGGTGACATTCACCCCGCCACCTCTCATCTCATAATAATATGCCTTGCCAAAATTAAGAAGATAAGACTTCGTAGCTGAATATATAGTAATGCCGGGATATGGCAAACGAGCCGCCATAGATGACATATTTATTATATATCCGAAGCCTCTTTTTTGCATCTCATCACCAAAAAGACGACACAAACGGGTAGGTGTAACAACATGCAGTTTTAACATAAGATCCATGCGGGTGTCATAATCCTTATTCAACTGATGAAAGAAAAACATGCCTGCATTATTAATCAGGATATCTACCGTCATTTCATGAGAGTGACAAAAAGATAAGACATCATCAGCGGCTGTATCAAGGGCAAGGTCTTGAAAAAGCGATAACACTTCAACATTATATTTTTCCCTGATAATATCAGCCACATCATCGAGTTCTTTCTGCTGGTTACTCACAATAATCAAGTTACAGCCCAACGATGCCAAAGTCTCGGCATAAACCTTACCAATACCGGAACTCGCACCGGTAACAAGAGCCGTAGGTACATATCCACATTCACGGCATATCTTGTCAAATTTCTTTTGCAGAATACGCATAAACATCATTTCACGTTACAAAGATACGTTATTTTAATGTGATTTCATATTCACACTTAAAAAACATATAACATAATGTACGACAATACTTATTTCATCATAAAAACATTTAAAGAAGTAACAAAATTTTTCTAAAACACAGTAAAGATTCAAAAATAATGACTATTTTAGCGAAAATTTTATAAGATATGGCATAAAATGTAATATATTTCTTGAGAAAAGATACCTTTTCATAATTAAGGAATATCAAAACGCTGAAAAAATTCTGTAAAAGCGTGACGAAAAGAGATGACGCGCAACAAATAAGTACATATCACGTTTTATGTTAAAAAAAGAAAGAAAAACGACAACAAATAAAAATCTGTTAAAATGAGTAGTATTAAAGATTTGGAACCGAATGGCGTATGGAAGAACTTTTACAGTTTGACACAGATTCCGCGTCCTTCGAAGAAAGAAGCAAAAGTCATTGCATTCATGAAAGCCTTTGGAGAAGGTTTAGGATTAGAGACCATTGTTGATGCTGTCGGCAACATCATCATCCGCAAGCCTGCCACTCCGGGTTATGAAGATCGTAAGGGAGTCATTTTACAAGCACACCTTGACATGGTACCTCAAAAGAATGCCGACACTGTGCACGACTTCGAGAATGATCCCATAGAGACTTACATTGAAGACGGTTGGGTAAAGGCAAAAGGCACCACTTTAGGAGCCGACAACGGTGTCGGAGCTGCTGCAGCGATGGCTGTTTTAGAGTCAAAGACATTGGAACACGGTCCTATTGAAGCGTTGTTCACCATAGACGAAGAGACCGGCATGACAGGAGCCAACGCATTGGAATCAGGAGTGTTGAAAGGAGATATCCTCATCAACATGGATTCTGAGACTGAAGGCGAGTTATATGTAGGTTGTGCAGGAGGCATCGATACTGTAGGAGTCTTCACCCCTACCATGGAAGCCGTAGGAGAAGGCATGAAAGCGTATCAACTGATAGTGAAAGGACTTAAAGGCGGGCATTCAGGCATGGACATCAATCTTGGACGTGGCAATGCCAACAAATTCATGAACACCTTATTATACAGATGTACCGAAAACTTCGGATTACGTCTCGCCACTATCAACGGAGGCAGCTTGCGCAATGCCATTCCTCGTGAGTCATTTGCCACTGTCGTAATTCCAGCTGACAAAGAGAATGAATTTTTAGCATATATACCGGAATTTGAAGCTGTTGTCAAGGAACAATTTGCCAATACCGAGCCTTTCATGAGCATCACCGCAGAGCCGGCAGAGATGCCCAAAGAAGTCATAGACATGAATACACAAAAGAATCTCATCGAAGCTATAGCTGCATATCCCAACGGTGCTTTAGGAATGTCGAAAGATTTTGAAGGCACTGTAGAGACCTCATCAAACCTCGCCATAGTGAAGACTGAAGGCAATGAAATCATGACAGCCTCACTGCAACGCGGTCTTGTAGATGCAAAGAAAGACGAACTGGCAGCACAAATACGCAAGTTACTCACAGAACATGGTGCAAAAGCAGAATCATCTGGAGAATATCCCGGCTGGCAACCTAACATCAACTCTCCTATTCTCAAGACCATGCAGAAGGTTTACAAAGAAAAATACGGCAAAGAGCCCAAGATTATGGTAATACATGCCGGTTTGGAATGCGGCATACTCGGCTCGAAATACCCGAACTGGGACATGATATCATTCGGTCCTACCCTTGTATTTCCACACTCGCCAGACGAAGCTCTTAAAATAGAAACAGTGACATTATTCTGGGATTTCCTTTCAGAGACATTAAAGAATATCCCTAACAAATAATTTTTATTCATAATTTCATGACTTTGTAATTGTCTCGATTATCTTGACAATTACAAAGTTTTTTTTACACTTTTCTTTGAAAACAAGTCAACAATAAGGGTAAAACAAGAGATACGAACATAATTATATAGTTGTATTTTCATTTTATCACAGATATAAATATATAAAAATCAACAATTTATATATTTTTAGTTTTTTTACTCAAAAAGTTTTTAAAAAACAAAAAATTTACTATCTTTGCGGCTCGAATAAAGGAGTTTTTGAAAGACAATAAATTCACAAGAAAATGAAACGCACATATCAACCTTCAAACAGAAAACGCAGAAACAAGCACGGTTTCAGAGAAAGAATGGCAACAGCCAACGGTCGTAAAGTTTTAAAGGCACGTCGTGCTAAAGGGAGAAAAAAACTCACCGTATCTGACGAGTATTGATTCGGCATTGCCGTACCTATAGATTATTTAAGGTTAAAAAAAGAGGCAACGTTGTTGTCTCTTTTTTTATGTCATCAAACACAAAACAATAATTTTTCATTATATCAAAAAAGTCGCCAGTCAAGGCGAAGCATGAAAAAAATCACATTTTAACATATTCCTTACCACATTATTTCGACACAACATCTCATTTTAAAGCAAGTTATTCGTATCTTTGCATTTATGAGAAACATATTTTTCAGACATTTCAATTTTTTAGTCCTGATGATGGTATTTATAGTATTTTCGAGTAAATGTCATTGTCAAAACGTCATGTATTACAATCATCCGAAAGATGGGTTTTACATAGAAGAAAGCAAAGACCGTCAAATAGTTATACGACATTACATAAAAGAAGTACGAATCAACAAGAAGTCGATTGACGGCTGCGACGGAGACGTAATCGGAATCAACAACATGACATTGCCAAGCGAGGCGGGAACACCCAATTTGCCTGCCAGCAGCCGGTATATTGCAATACCCAAAGACTGCGACTTTGATTTTGAGATATATTATAATGACAGTACTATATTCTCCGATATAGACATTCTGCCGGCTTCATCATTGAAATTGGATACCGAATCAGATGAAATAACAGTTTATAAAGACAGTTCCATATATAAAAACGACAGGTTTTATCCTGACAAGATATTGAAAATATCAGAGCCTGTAAAAGTGAGAGGTTTGGATCTGGTTCTTTTAAGCGTGACGCCATTCCGATTCAATCCTGTCGGACATCAACTGAAAGTTTATCACGACATAAGCATAAAACTACATTTCAAAAATGGGAAAGACTATTGTCCTGAAGATAGATTTAGAAGCAGAGAATGGGATAATATCTTGAAAAACATGATCTTAAACTATAATATCATAGATGAATACGATTATGACAAAAGAAATAATCTTCGTGCCAAAGGATTATTAAAAGGTTGTGATTATCTCATCATTACTGCCGATGATGAAGAGATGATAAGTTACGCAGACACTTTGAGACGTTTCAGGGAAGAACAAGGCATTGCTACAGAAGTCATAAATATCGATGACATAGGTAATCATCCGGATTCCATACGTCAATTTCTAAAAAACACATACGACAATTATGATATCATACCTTCTGCAGTACTAATATTAGGAGATTATCCTGCCGGCAGCGGTATCGGCGTCACGACTTTTGCCATGGATGACCATCCGGGAGGAATGCAATACGAGCCTTATCTTACGGACAACAGACTTACCGACTTCAACAACGACGGGCTGCCCGAAATTGCAGTAGCAAGAATGCCGGCTGCCGACGGCAAAGAAGCAGCAGGCATGATATATAAAGTTATCAATTACGAGAGACACCCGTATGATGATGCCTCATATTACGACAGCCCTATCACTGCCATGGGTTACGAAGAATCGCGGTGGTTCCAGTTATGTTCTGAAGTAGTCAATGGTTTTTTCAGCAATATGGGCAAGCATCCGAGACGTATCAATGCCATACACAGCGGGACACCTTCAGATGTATGGTCAACGGGACAAAATACTGAAACGGTGGTGCAATATTTCGGTCCGGAAGGCTGCGGATATATCCCATCAACCATGGCGCATCTTGAAGACTGGAACGGTTCATCGCAAGACATTACCAACGCCATTCAGGAAGGGACTTTCATTATTCAACACCGTGACCATGGCACTTTCAAGACATGGGGCGAGCCATATTATTCCACAGATCTTATCCGTCAACTCGACAACGAGAGACTAACTTTTGTAATGTCAGCCAATTGCATGACAGGAGACTTCGGATTCGGTTATGGCGATGATGACTGTTTTGCAGAACGATTCATGCGTAGCGAACACGGTGCCGTAGCAGTGATTGGAGCATCCCAGGCATCATATTCCTATGTCAACGACACATACGTTTGGGGTTTTTATGATAATCTGTGGAACGGTTTTCTTCCAGATTACGGTAATGAACAATCTGATTTTCAACGTCCTGCATTTGCCAATGTAGCAGGAAAATATTATCTCAACCAATCGTCGTGGCCATATAATCACAGTTTCAAAAGAATAACATATCAGTTGTTTCATTATTTCGGTGATGCCTATTTTCAACTTTTCAGCGAGAAGCCCAAACATCTGACAGTGTCACACAACGACAGTATCCCATACGGAGTCTGTTCTACCGCCATCAAAGCCGACCATGAAGCAGGGATTGCCCTTTCCGTCGATGGCAATCTCATTGCCACCGCACGCGGGACAGGAGACTACAACACTGTTGCATTCACGCCACAACCGGCCGGCAGTGTCATCAAAGTAACTGTCACAAAACAAAACCATTACAGACATGAAAGCTATATCCATGTCATGGAAGACCCTTATTCCGACATACAAGACTCAAACAACACGAGCATATTCCCTAATCCGGCAGATAATAACATAACCGTTAAAGGCAATTTTGAAGATATTAAGATTACAAACAGCATGGGACAGACAATATTTCACTGTACCATAAACGACAACAGCCTCACAATCGACTGTTCTCAGTGGGCAGATGGAATATACATTTTGTTGGCAAGACAAACTGACGGAAAGATAATATCAAAAAAGTTCATCATACAATAGGGCTCGACACGACAATACAACAATTCACATCCGAAAAAAAGAGGTGTGACGATTTTGAATTGTCACACCTCTTCATCAACACCTTTTTATATCATTATTAATTCGAAGATGGCGTTCTTTCAAGTTTAGTATTACTGCCCCATTTATCTATACAGAATATCAGATCGAAGCGCAGAGTACTCTCCAACGGGTTAGTGCCGGAGGTAGCGGTATTGTTAACAGGGACGAGATATGATACGTCAAGACCAAAAACATTATAACGCAATCCTGCGCCGAAAGTAAGATAGCGGCGGTCGCCTTTCATTTTAGCCTCATGGAAGAAACCGGCACGCACTGTAAACACTTTATTATACCAATATTCAGCTCCAACGCTCAAAGTAAATTCCTTCATTTCTTCTGAGAATCCGCCCGGAGCATCATAAAATGACTGAATAATACCCTGTACCAATGAAACATTATCATCCATTCCTTCAAATATAATAGGATAGCCTGAAGCATCGAGTGAATCCGTACCGGAAGCTGTTTTCAGATAAACAGGAGGTGTAGGCACCAACAGTTTGTTAATATCCAATGAGAAAGCCAATGAATTATAATCATCGATATCAAGTTTAATACTTGGTCCGAAACGCAAGTTAGTAGGAATAAAATCCTTACGAGTATTTCCGGAATTATAAGTCATCTTACTGCCTATGTTTGTAATGGCAACTCCCCATGATATCTCAGCATCGATACTGTTAAACCAATACACAGGTCTGTTATAATAGACACCTATATCAGCGGCGACAGAGATAGCCGGTTTTGTATAATCCAATATACCTTGAGTAAGGTTAGAATAAATAAAACGCCCCGACACGGCACCAGAGATATAATTGCCGAGTTTACGGGAATATGCAACATCAACAGCCCATTCATTAGGAGAATATGTGCCAAGATCTTCATTATTACCAGAAGTAAAGTTGATATCGCCCAAACTAAAATAACGTACTGTAGCTGCCACTGTTGACATAGGACTGACACGTTTTGAAATAGCGAGATAAGCAATATTCATATCCGGAACGAGTTGTCTAAGCCAAGGGCTATATGCAAGACCGACAGAGAAGTCATCTTCGATAAAAGCATATTTAGCCGGATTCCAGTGCATGGAGTAAACGTCAGGAGTTGTTGACACACCACAATCACCCATACCCGCTGCACGGGCATCGGGCGCTATCATCATAAAAGGCACAGCGGTAGAGATAACATTATAATCCAATCTTCCCAAAACATCAGGTACCTCTTGTGCCTTAATGCCGAAACTCATCGTCAGCAACATAACGAGAGCAAATAAAAATCTTCTTTTCTTCATAATATAACGTACAAATACACTTTGCAAATAACGTACTTTTTCTTCAATTATTATAAAAAATATCAAATAAAATCTATCTGACCACCATCATACGCTGATTTGTTATCCAGACATTGTTTTCAACATCTTTCAAAATAAATCTGTAAACATATACTCCTGTATTCAACTGAGCACCTCCCGCAACATTGCCGTCCCAATACAGTGAATTGGTGCCTGAAGGCAAGTTGGGGTATTCTAATTTTGCGACCTTGCGTCCCATAACATCAAAAATCTCAATAGTAACATCAAAACACACATCAGTCTTACTATAATTGAATTCAAAATAAGTATCTCCGTTAAAAGGATTGGGAGTATTGACAACACGAGCCAGTTGCGGTTTTATGACGGCTGCATCAACAACCACTTCGATAGTCTTTTCAGACACATTGTCATGAGTATCCCATGCTTTTACAGTAAAACGATGCAGTCCGTTTTCAAGGCAGGTAAAAGTTTTATTTACAGAACCTCTTGTAAAATCATCAGCAGCCGGTTCAAAATTTGAATTCAGGTTTTCATAAACCACTTCAGAAGGACTTTCATGAATAAGAATCACATCTCTGCCTATAGAAGAATCATAATGCATGACACCCTGCGGGTCATAAAAGGATATTGACAATATGCCGTCAGAGGCAGGTATATCAGTCCATTCACATTCTATTTCAGGTCCCGAATCATCAACAACAACATCGGCGACACCTTCAACGATCACGTCTGTGAAACAACCATTTGCAGTAATATTGCGTACGGTATCGACAGCATAAAAGCTTATCCTCGCATTATTACCTTGAAAATTAACACTTCTCGGTATGGTAAAAGAGATATCGAAAGACCCATCTATTATTGTTGCTTTTCCTTCAAACAACACATCTTTATAACATGAATAGTCATGTGAACCCGATCCTTCATTATTCAATGTTGAATAATTAGATTTATTGTCAAACATCTTGACATAGACATACCCATTAAACGACACATCATGAATGTCATAATCATTAACTACACCTTTAATATTAACATTTCCCATTGCTTTCACCACGTTCAACTCGTTAACGTGAGCATCATTAAACGAAGTAATCTCAATATCATGAGAAGGATAAGCAAATTTCAATGCCGGGTCGCCCAACAACACATAGCAAAGATAACCAGGTCTGCTGTTACATATTTTTTTTGTCTCACGGACAAAATCACCGAAGCACTTATCTCTGATAGCATTTTGTTTAAACAAGACCGTAAAGAAGTTTCTCGACAAGATGCTGTTATCGGAACTTTGGGTAGGACGTGTTGTTGTCAACATAGCTATAGCTCCGCCATTAGGGTTAGAAAACATTTTTTCGCCAGCCGAGATAAATGTAGGATCATCGAATTTGCTAAACTCACAGGTACCGGTGTGCATAAAAGTAAGTTTATCGAAATTGGACAGTTTCACTATATCGCTATCGAGCAACAGTTGTTCGGCTGTCAATCCCTTAACGCCGCCATGACCCACATAAGAGATTATAAGTTTACCATTCTCGATACTTTCCAACAAGTCGGCAGTAGCCTCAGGATATATATATCCGGAAGATGTTTTCTGACGCACATAAGAATCCTCATAAAGTTTGTCAATATTCATGGCAGGGCACAAAGTATCTATATTGCGTTCCATATAGTCGCAGGTACGGGCATAATCCCTTGCCCCGTCATCAGCGACAAACATCATGGAAGTTCGCCACATCTCATTGCCATAACCTGAAGTTTCTATATAACGTTTTATTTTTCTCACTGCAGCATCAGCATCTTCAACATCGACTGCAGGTATTCTGCCAATACCTATCTCCACGTCGCCGTCACAGTCCAATCCTTCATTCTCCCCAAACATTCCAAAATAATCATCAGTAACATAAGATATCACCTCATTATATGTATCCCATGCCTCGTATGGCGGAATGAAATTCACACCATAACCGAGGATATTTTTATAATCGCTATTTCCGCGGCCAAAAAGAAGAAGATATTTAAAGGCATCCGTTCTTTTATATATCATCTTCAAGAAGTTACGCAAGCCGGAAACATCCGGAGTTCCTGTAGAAAACTCATTATATACTTTTTCGATATCCACCACAACAGAATTGAGACCGTCGTATTGTTCATGAATAGCTGCTATCTCTCTTGCCTGCGACATAAAAACAGTTGGCGCCACAATGACCATCTCTGCATAATCTATAGAATGAAGATTCTGATTATCAATCTTCCTAACAGATTCGACATTAAGATAATCTTTACTATCGACGAGGAGAAAGCGACGGTCGATAACAGAACTCATCCGCAACTCCAAGCCTCCGGGAAGCATTGAAAATTCCATAACGTTGGGATTCAAAGAATTTGACACATCAAAAAGAGTCAAATCGCCATAAGCATCATCAACAAAAACAGAAGTGACAGCATCGGCGAATTGTCCTGCATAAACAGGAAACAATACAGGTTCGCCATGATAACGAAGACTCCTCCATACATTAAAAGTAAAAAAATCCACATATACAGTAGAGGCATCGCTTTGCGACAAAACATCCAATGTCACACTTAGAGTATCACTATCAAGGGTAAAATCTCCAAATACATCAACCTCATAACCAAAAACATGGTCAACTCTCTGATTTATTCTAAGACTATCGAAAACAACCTTATCATTAATTTTTATTCTTGCATAAAAACGTTCATTTAAAGAACTGCCAACGAGATTAAATCTCGCAAAGTTAGTACTATCTGCAATAACATCACGAAACACAAAATCAAAAGTCTTGGTTTTTCCGTCAACACCGGACACAGATTCACCGAACCATCTTCTACCTTGTTTATAATAATTATCCAATTCATTTTCATGATAGCGTAAATCCAAAAACTCATTGACTACATTAGTGGAAGCAGTTTGTTCCTGAGAGACAACAGGCATTCTTTTTCCATCATTCAAAGAACTTACATTAAGGAAATAATAAGTAGTGTCGGAATAAAAGTTAATCTGATGACAATAGCCGCCACGAATGTAATCGAAGTCCCATTCCACCTGTTTTTGTCCAAAAAAAAGTATATAATCATCTTCATCAAATGAGCCATCATCTTCACCATTAACTATAATACTTATTTCAGACAAGTCGTCATAACAACCTTCCGAATTATTTTCAGGCAGCATACCCGGATAATTGCCGAAAAGTGATATTTTTTTAGGATTCAAGGTTTCAGGTTGTATTCCCATCTCCACCAAGTCATCATAAGTGATACAATATATTCCATCTTCTATAATACCCATTTTATACCAAGAGCCTTCATTTAACACTGATGTTGTTTTCAAAGACTGTGCTTCAGCATAATAATATGGAGCAAAGAAAAAAATTGTCATGACACACGACAACGTCATCCACGCCTTGTTATATTTTGAATGTAAAAAAGCAAACATTTTTAGCAACATATACTGATCATTATCTCGATATTATAAGTTTAGAATAACCTATCATGGTTTCCTGCCGTTCATTTGTTACGGTAACATTATAGATATAAATACCAGAAGGCAACATCGCTCCATTATCAGAGCAGCCATCCCAATAAATCGGTTCTATTCTCAATGTAGAACCATAACGTGATTCTTTTATGGTGCGTACCAACTGTCCTTTTATATTATAAATCCTTATTACTATTCCTATCTCGCTATCTTTCTGGTTATGTTCAAAAACAAAAGAAGTACTTGTTTTCATAGGATTAGGATAATTCATCAAATTATCCAATGACATATTGGAACTCTTTACCACATTGAATGTCAATTCTTTTGTTGTAGAATTATTGTAAATGTCCCACACTCTGAATTTCAGATAATGCAATCCTTCATTAAGATTATAAAATCTATAAATCACATTACCATAAGAATCAGTATCCAAAGGATATTCATAATACTGGTTAAGGTTATAAGTTTTATTAGTTGCACCCGTAAGTTGTACTGTAATATCATGGCCAATGCCGGCGCCAGTAGTATTTATTCCGTTAGTGTCTTTAATATAAGCATAAAACACCGGATTTTCATTTGTCTTCATACCATTTACAAAGAGGGTATCGTCAATAAAGATACGAGCTTCAGGACCGGACTCATCAGGTATTGCAGTATTATCATAACCACCAACAATGATATTAGAAGAGATACCTATTGCATCTTCATAGTAGTCAGTAGCATAAAAACTTATCAAACCCTTTCCATAACTGTAATTTATATCTTTGGGAACAGTAAAATTCACAGTAAACAGACCATTTACCACTTCTGTTTTACCATTGAAAATAAGACTGTTATTTATTTTAAAATTTGTCTGGGGGTTGTCTGAACCTTGAGTTTGCACTTCATTTTCCTTATCATAGACACTAACATAAACAATACCATTGAAATCGTCCATTACATTGCCTGAATAATCTTTTACTGCACCTTTCATACTGACCGGTTTCAAAGCTTTCAGAGTATCTATTCCATCTTCAACAGAAATATCGTTGACAGATAGCAATTCTATTTTATTTTCAGGATAAGCGAGGTGCAAGGCCGGATCACCGAAAAAGACATAAAGTTTAGTATTGCTACTACTATTCTGTTTGGCAGCGAGGTAAGCATCTCCGAGTCGTGGCATTTGTCCGTCGGGTTCTCTATCGAACAGTTTTTTATAAAATCTATAGAGGAGCAACTGGCTTGGAGAAGACTGCGCCAATCTGGCTGTTGTCACCATACTAATAGCGCCACCGTGTTCATTAAGATACAGGTATTCACCGGCAGAGGTACGTGTATGGTCGTCGAAACGCGAAAACTCACAGGTAGCAGTGACGACAAGCGGCAACATGTCATAATTTTGCAATCCATTAATATCTTCGAGAGTCAAAATTCTCTCGTCAGCCCATCCCACCTCTCCTCCATGACCTATATAATTTATTATCAAAGAGCCTCTTTCAAAACGATTAGTGATAGCCTCATTAGTCTCAGGAGAGCGTTGTCCATTGGAAGTAGCGACTTGTGTATAAGCCGGCAAATAAATCTTGTCAAAAACCATCTCCGCACCCAAAGCCTTTACGGTATCTTGTATTCTTTCCGACAATGTCAAAAATGAATTGCTGTTCTCTTCATCATCACAAATCAGAGTCATCATATTGCGCCAGTTTCTCATATTCTCCGTTCTTTTAGAGATATATGCCTCTATTTTATTTATCATTTTCTCGGCTTGTTCGGAGGTAGAGACGGGGATACGACCTATGGCTATATCACAAATCGATGATGTGTCTTCCATATTGCCTTCATTATCATCGATACAGACGAAAAAGTCGTCTGTAACTTTAGAAGCAGCCATATTACAAGAAGCAACAGACTCGTATGTAGGAACGAAACAAACCTTACCGCTTTTGTTGAGATAATCGTATGAAGCATCACCGAAAAGCAATACATATTTCAATTTATGTCCGGAAGAACTCCTGTCATGCAGCATTTTAATATAATCGCGAATAGCCGCAATATCGAGAGCACCGCATGAGAACTCATTGTAAATAACATCAGGAGTGACAATATCAATAACGAGGTCGTCGATAAGGGCATGTAATTCTTTAAGACGTTGAGCCTGTTGATAAAAATCAGGGTGAACAATGATAAGATAATCAATATCTCTTTTGGCATGCAGGTTTTGATTTTGAATCTCTCCTACATACTTAGGCGCGTAAAACGACTGTCCGTCAAAAGCAATAAATTCATTATTGATATCGCCATTGACTTTAAATTTAAGAGTAGAAGATTGTATGTCTGCATTCAGTCTGACAGGCTCGACAGGATCAGTGACATCCCACACCTGAACATTACCGGAAGCATTAGACATAACATATTCATATACAGAAGATGCGTCATTACATTCCGGGTTACGAAATGACATCATCGAGCCGCTGAAAACCAAATTGCGCCATGCATTAACCTCAATATAATCAAGCCAGCCTGTAGATGACGACATAGTGCGAGAATATGTCAGTTCCAAAGAAACATCGGGACTGACCGCATTAAAAGATATAACATTTGTAGATTTGTGCAATGCATAGTCATAATTACTGTTACTGATAGAATTAAAAGTCAGTCTATCAATAAGTTCTCCTTTATATTTCAAAGAGAAGTAAGAAGTTGAAAAGTTGCGTGAAGCCACTTCCATCCTGAGTTTAGACGGTTTTGAAGTATTGATATCAGGAAAAGAAAAGTCATAATTGCGAGACAGCACTATATCAAACAAGTCGAAATACCATGTCTTACCCATATTATTGAGGTTATACAAGTCTTCTTCCACCACTTTACCATCAAGAAAAACAGTATTTTGTATTGTTGAGCCAGTCGATTCTTCAGCATATTGCAGACGTTTTCCCTCGCCGAGATCAAAATTAAGGAAAGCAAAAGAGTTCTCCGAATACGGATTCTTGACATGTTCATAAAAAGCGTTTGAAGAATCGTATTGCCAAACCACAGGACCTCGAGCATAGAACAGAATATAGTCATTCTCTCCAAACTTCTCATTACCGGAAGATACAAAAACAGGAATCTCGACAAGGTCATCGTAACGAGGTTCCGAATTAATGACAGGAACCAAGCCACCGCCATTATGGTAAATTCTTATGTTACGAGCATTTATCGAAGAGACAGGAATACCCCATGATACCAGATCGGAATAAGTGATTTTATAGATACCCGTATTATCCAAAGCTATTTTATACCATTTTCCTGAAGAAAGAACTGAATTGTCAGAATACTTTGCATCTTTGGCATTTCTATTCACCTTATTAACGATATTTTGTTCCTGTTGAGTTACAAAGAGAGTATCGTCAAGTACAAAATGACTAATACCATCATCTATTGTCTCAACATTTTGAGAAAACACCTGATTATCAAGCAATAACATTAATGACAACGAACAAAAAAATAAAAACTTAAAAAGCACGTTTAATCGGTTCATACCCCTGTGTATTCTACTTTTTGATTAAAACGCAAATTTAATCTTTTTTATTGTAACATCGTACATCTAAAAAAAATTAAAAAAAACTATAATAATTCAAAAAAAGGTTGTAAAATTGCAAACTGATTACGGATAGAATTTTTTGACACTAAAAATTATCCTGATAAACACAATATCGAGAAGGATTTTCAGTTAAATAAATGAATTAAACATATTAAGATAATGCGTAAAAAAATCAGAGTCAAGGCTATTTTAGCGATTTTATTATGTGGCAGTGCCTTATTGTTTTCATGCAAGTCATCAAATCAAAAGTCACGCACTACAGGTTGGAATTACAATGATCCCAACTATGGAGGATTTTATGTAACAGACTCGCCGGAACAAATCACCGGTCCCGGATTAGTTGCCATAGAAGGAGGTACCTTTACCATGGGTGCCACAGTGGAAAATGTTTACTACGAATGGAACAATGCTCCAAGGCAAGTCACTGTTTCCTCCTTTTTCATGGATCAGACAGAAGTCAGCAACCTTGACTATCTCGAATACATATATTGGTTAAACCGTATTTACGGCAGCGATTATCCTGCGATGGTGCAAAATGCATTGCCGGACACTCTTGTATGGCGCAACTCCCTGTCATATAATGAGCCCATGGTTGAGATTTATTTCCGTCATCCTGCATACCGCGATTATCCTGTTGTTGGTGTCACCTGGTTACAAGCCAATGATTATGCCTTATGGCGTTCCGACCGTGTCAATGAGAACCTTCTCATAGAAGCCGGAATATTGGACTTCGACCCCAATCAAAACAAAGATTCCAACTTCAGTACTGACGCTTATCTTGCCGGACAATATACAGGTGTCATAGCCAACGGTTTTGAAGACCTCGACCCCAATAGTGAGACAGGTCTCAGAAATGTCAAGATGGAAGACGGTTTCATGTTACCTAAGTATAGACTTCCCACCGAAGCAGAATGGGAGTATGCAGCTCTCGGTCTTATCGGCAACACACAACAGGAACGTATTGTAGAACGTCGTGTCTATCCTTGGAACACCGATGGACTCCGTACCGATTCCAAAGATTATTACGGCAGTTTCATAGCCAATTTCAAGAGAGGTGACGGCGACTATATGGGTGTTGCCGGAAGCCTTAACGACGGTGCGGCATTCCCTGCTCCTGTGACATCATATTGGCCAAATGACTATGGTTTGTATAACATGGCTGGCAACGTCTCGGAATGGGTGTTAGACGTTTACCGTCCGCTTTCTTTTGAAGACTTTGCAGATCACAATCCTTATCGTGGCAACCTGTTTACCAAAAAAGACATAGACTCACTCGGTCGTTTTGTCAACGTTCCTCTCACTGCTGAAGAAATAGGCAACAGAGACAACTACCGCGACAGTTATAACCTCAACTATAATGACGGTGACTATAAATCGACGATTCAGAACGACTGGACCAACGCCGAAAATCCACAAGACGAATATACACAACAGATGTATGATTATGGTTCAACGACGTTAATATCAGATAAGTCACGCGTTTACAAAGGAGGATCTTGGGCTGACGGTCCTTATTTCCTGAGTCCTTCGGTGAGACGCTTTATGGATGAAGACAAGAGCTCATCGACATTGGGGTTCAGATGTGCAATGAACATGATAGGCAGTTCCATTGCAAAATAAGAATATCAAACTGACATAAAGCCGTCATTTATTGGCGGCTTTTTTAATTTATATCGATATGAAAGACTTTGAGAAGCTATATGAAATATATCGCAAAAGCAACACCGTCACCACCGATAGTCGCAAAATAACCAAAGACTGTATCTTCGTCGCTCTGAAAGGAGAACATTTCGACGGTAATGATTTCGCACTCAGCGTGGCTGACGAGGGTATCGCCGGTTGTGTCATTGCCGACAGTAAGAAACTTCCGGAACATGAACGCATATTTCATACTGAGGACAGCCTGAAAACTCTTCAACAACTTGCAGAACATCACAGAAAAGTTCTTGGAACTAAAGTTTTATCCATAACCGGTACCAACGGCAAGACAACGACAAAAGAACTCATCACTGCCGTACTATCCATGAAATATAAAGTAACTTCAACACAAGGCAACTTCAACAATCATCTCGGGGTGCCTCTGACACTGCTCAACATTCGTCCTGACACCGAAATTGCTGTCGTTGAGATGGGCGCCAATCATCCTTTGGAAATTGAAAGGCTTTGTGAGATAGCACATCCCGACTATGGAATCATAACCAACATAGGTAAAGCTCATCTTGAGGGATTCGGCTCATTTCAGGGAGTAATAAACACCAAAAACGAGTTATACCGATATCTAAGAGACAACAAAGGTTTTGTTTTCCTCAACAAAGACAACGATATTCTCGTCGATTTGGCACAAGGCATATCTCAAATGACCTACGGCAGTGACGACAAAGCCGATATTCATGCCAAAATATCGACAGTTTCACCTTGTCTTTCCATCAAATGGAACAACCACTCAATACAAACCAATTTAGTTGGAGAATACAACTTTGAAAATGTCATGGCTGCTGTTGCAACAGGAAAATATTTCAATGTGGAAGAGAACGACATAATTCATGCAATAGAATCATATATACCTACCAACAACAGGTCGCAAATCATCAAGACAGAACATAACAACATCATCATGGATGCATACAATGCCAATCCGTCGAGTATGGAAAAATCCATACGTAACTTCAGAAACATCTGTGGAGAAAACAACTGTCTGATTCTCGGAGACATGTTGGAACTTGGTAAAGAGACTGACAATGAACACAACAAAATAATATCTTTAACCGAAGAACTACATTTCAAAAGAGTGATTTTTGTCGGCAATGCCTTTAAAAGAACAGCTTCTGCAAAATACGAAACCTTTGCCAAGGTGGAAGACCTTTGCCATTATCTTGAAAACAACAAGATTAAAGATTTCGACATATTGATAAAAGGCTCGAGAGGAATACAATTGGAAAAAGTATTGAATCAACTTTAATATAATGGTTACCAATGTTATAGGTTTGATGTCAGGAAGTTCTCTTGACGGCATCGACATGGTTGATGTTGACTTTTACCATGACGACAGATGGCGTTTCGAGATTAAGGCTTTTGACAACATTAGCTATGATGAACAATGGAAAGAGACTTTGTCACAAGCATTTTATTATGGAAAAGAACGACTTGCCAAAACAGATATAGAATATGGCATCATGCTTGGCGAAGAAACGAAATATTTCATTGAACGTAACAATTTAAGACCGGACATCATAGCATCGCACGGACACACAATATTTCATCGTCCTGATTTAGGATACACTTTACAGATAGGCAGCGGTCAGGCTATTGCAGATATATGCAACTGTATCACCATCAACGACTTCAGAAGTGAAGACGTTGAGAAAGGCGGACAAGGTGCACCTTTAGTTCCCATAGGTGACAAATTGTTGTTTTCAGAATATGCACTTTGTCTCAACATTGGAGGCATAGCAAACATATCGTATGACAACAATGACGGCATAAGAATAGCATACGACATCTGTATTGCAAACCAGGCTCTTAACTATCTGTCTCGACAAGAAGGCTTGAATTACGATGAATGCGGATTTATGGCAAGAAAAGGCAATATCAATATCGAACTGTTAAACTCATTGAACTATAACGATTATTATAAAAATAAAAATCCCAAATCATTGGGAAGAGAGTTTTTCGAATCGGTAACATTGCCAATATTTAACGATTATAATATCAGTACGGAAGATAAACTTGCGACATTTGCAGAACATATTGCCATACAGACGGGAGAAGCCGCCAAAGGCTGTGACAAAGGCAAGATGCTTATCAGCGGAGGAGGTGCAAAAAACACATTTCTCGTTGAACGAATCAAAAAGAACACCGGGCATGAAGTCATCATTCCTGCTGAAAACATCATCGATTACAAAGAAGCATTGGTTTTTGCTTTTCTAGGTTTATTAAGAAAAGAAGGCAAAATCAACATATTGAGTTCCGTGACAGGAGCAAAAAGCGACAGTTCGAGTGGAAAAATTTGGTTTCCTAAATAATTTTTCAACAGTATTTTTGTTATTAAAACAAAACACTATCTTTGCATAATTAATTCAAAACATATATGAAAATATTAAGCATTCTTCTTCAAATGACTGCTGCAGAAGCAGTAAGTGAACCTACAGAGATCAGATTATCATTATGGGATTTAGCAGTTCAGGGAGGCTGGATTATGATTGTATTGGGAGTTTTTTCCATCATAACCATATATATTTTTATTGAGAGGTTTATCACCATCAATAAAGCATTGAAAAGCAATGACGCCTTCATGAACAACATAAGAGAATACATGATACAGGGACAGCTTAGCGAAGCAAAGAAAGAATGTCAACGCGACAACACCCCCATTTCGCGTATGATAGAGAAAGGATTGTCACGTATTGGAAAACCGCTCAACGACATACAGACTGCCATAGAAAATGTAGGCAACTTAGAAGTAAGCAAACTTGAAAAAGGAGTTGCCTTGTTAGCCATGATATCCGGAGCCGGTCCCATGTTGGGATTTCTTGGCACTGTGATAGGCATGATAAGGGCATTTTATGACATGTCCATGGCTGGCAACAACATCGACATAGAACTTTTGTCAACAGGAATTTACCAGGCAATGGTAACGACGGTAGGAGGTTTGATAGTCGGTATCATAGCTTTTATATTTTACAATCTCCTTGTTTCCAAGATAGACAATGTAGTAAGTCTTCTCGAGTCAAAGAGCATAGAATTTATGGATGTATTAAACGAACCTGCTAACTGATTATGGCTTTAAAAAGAAGAATTCAAAGAAAGGTAGAGTTCAACTCGTCGTCAATGTCCGACTTGGTATTTCTTTTATTGATATTCTTTATGTTGACATCTACCTTAGTGGCGCCCAATGCCATCAAGTTATTATTGCCATCGAGCAAGAGTCGTACCATGGCGAAACAGACAGTGACGGTTTATATCAACGAGAAGATGAATTATTATGTAGGAGAACGTCCTGTCAACGAGATAAACCTCAAAAGTGAAATAGTCGCGGCATTAGGAGGAGTATCGGACGGCACTGTTGTAGTGCGTTCCGACAAGAGCGTCCCGGTACAATATATAGTCAACGTCATTGATGCTGTCAATGACATCAACAATGAGAGCAATCTCAATCACAAGGTGCTTTTGGCAACGACAGCGAAATAAATATGGACGATAACAAGAGTAAATATATAGCCTTAACAGTAACGGTGTTAGTTCATGCAGCAGCGGTGATAGTGTTGTTGCTTTGTGCTTTCACCACACCTTTGCCATTACCCGGTGAAGCAGGAGTTGAAGTTGACCTTGGGATGTACAATGAGGGCATGGGCATCAAACAAGACCCCAAACCCACTGTAACACAGCCAAAACCTGTAGTTCAGCCTCAACCTGTGGAAGAAAAGACAGTGACACAGGACATGGAGGAAACACCAGCCATAGAAAAGCCGACACCTGAAAAAACTGCGGAAAAGCCTGTAGAAGAGCAGGAAGAACAAGAGAAACCTGTAGAGAAACCTACACCTGAAGTCAATCAAAGAGCGCTGTTCAAGGCTCCTACCTCCGATCAGCCGTCATCATCGGAAGGCATCACCGGCAACGAAGGAGACCAGGGAACACCGGAAGGCTTGGAAAACATACAGAAATACGAGGGACAGGGTGGCAGCGGAGGCGGTCCATCCTTCTCATTAGGCAACAGAGGAGCAAAACATTTGCCTACACCTCATATCGACTTCAGAGAAGAAGGCGTGGTAGTGGTGGATATTATCGTCGATAAAAAAGGTATGGTAAAAAATGTCTCTATCGGCAAGGGTACAACTACCACCAATGCCACTTTGCGCGAGACTGCTCTAAAAGCTGCCCTCAACGCCGTATTCACAGAAGACCCTAACGCCCCTGACGAACAAAAAGGAACAATCACTTACACTTTTATCATACGACAATAAACCATAATCATCATGAACTACAATGATACTGTAAATTGGATGTTCAACAAGTTGCCCATGTACCAGAGAATAGGCTCTGCTGCATATAAGGCCAATCTTGACAATACTATTCGACTTCTCGATTTACTCGGCAATCCTCAAAACAACTTCAAAAGCATACATATTGCCGGAACCAACGGGAAAGGAACGGTATCACATACTCTCGCCTCTGTTTTTCAGGAATGCGGTTACAAGACAGGGCTTTATACTTCCCCTCATCTTCGAGATTTCAGGGAGAGAATACGCATCAACGGAGAAATGATTGCTGAAGACGATGTCATATCTTTTATTGAGAAATACAAAGACGACTTCGAAAATATGGAACTGTCATTCTTCGAGATGACAGTAGGCATGGCATTCGACTATTTCAGCAAAAACAAAGTTGACATTGCCATAGTAGAGGTCGGCATGGGCGGACGTCTGGATTCCACCAATGTCATTATTCCCGAACTAAGTATAATCACCAACATTTCATACGACCATGTACAGTTTTTAGGTGATACTCTTGAAAAAATAGCAGCAGAAAAGGCAGGAATCATAAAAACGGGGATACCTGTCGTCATTGGAGAGACACAAAAAGAAACAGAGAAAGTCTTCATTGCCAAGGCTCAGGAGTGTCACAGTCCAATATATTTTGCCGACCAGATAATAGATTGCGACAAAATACATATAGACTCTATAGATTACCAGGCTTTCGATATCTGGAAAAACAATGAGTTGTATCTTGAAGAAGTAAAATTTCCTCTTTTAGGATATTACCAGAAAAAGAATCTCACTACTGCCGTATGTGCGTTGGAGTTGCTGAAAGACAAATTCAACATTGAGAAAAAGAACATATACGACGGTATTGAATATGTGATACGGAACACCTCTCTGATGGGACGTTGGCAGATTCTGAACCGGACACCGCTTACAATAGCCGACACCGGACACAACACAAGCGGCATAAAAGAAATAGTAATGCAACTCAGTGACATGAAATTCAAGAAGTTGCATTTTGTTCTCGGCGTTGTCAACGACAAGGATATAGACGGAATACTGAATCTCCTGCCCCGTTATGCGGAATATTATTTCTGCAAAGCCGATATTCCACGAGGTTTAGATGCCGAGATACTTGCAGGAAAAGCATCACACTTCGGGCTCAAAGGCAGTGTTTACAAATCAGTAAGACAGGCTTTCAACACGGCTTTCAACAATGCCGACTCCGATGATGTTGTATTTATTGGCGGCAGCAACTTCACAGTGGCAGAAATAGTATAACAAACACCTGAATATCAACATAATAACATCATTTACCCATGTCTTGTAAATTACATTTTCGATACACGACATGGGTATTTTATTTTCATCGATTAAAAATAGAAAACTACAAGTATTTTATTCTGTAAAATTATGCTTCAATATATCAAACTCACGAATGTATTTAAATTCTTGCTTTCAAATTGTAAAACACTCAATAAAACTTTATTCAAAAACAACCTAACATAATAATATAATCACCATTGATGAGAGTTCAAGTTACATGATAATTCAATCTCTGATTTCATATAATTTACATTTTCAACAACTTTAAAATAAAATTACGAACAAATAGCATTCTAAAATAAAAATTCATCAAACAAATCACATTTTAATATTTTTATAAGAAACATCAACAATGTAATAATACATCAACACATTTTTATGAACAACAATTTTATATTTTAAATCATAAATTCAACATTAAAGCAACTTTATTGTATCTTTGCAAAAATGTTATTTTGTGCAGCGAGCATTAAAAATATCGATGTTATTAATCGCGACTCTGTTATTGTCGAGTTGTGCCATCAAGGGTTATATTCCTGATGACAAGAGTATCATAACATCAAATCATGTCGTTATAGATTCTTCAAAGACAGAGTTTTCAAGATTCGACATCATTCCTTTTATTTCCCTGAAACCTACACATTCCTTTTTCGGGTTCATGCCGAGAATCTGGCTATATTACAAGACAGAAGACAAAACCAATAAAAAATTCTGGCGTTGGGTAAACGAGAACCTGGGAAACAAGCCAACCTATTTGAGTACTATTTCTATGGATGAATCCGAAAAACAGATAATCACTTATTTAAACAACATAGGTTATTTTAAATCTGTGGTATATTCCAGTTACATTACAAAAAACAAACGTACCAATGTAACATACAAGATAATACCATCCAAACCATATAAAGTGCAAAACAAAGGTTTCGATATTGCCGATAGCACTATACGTAAACTCGTCGCTGAGATTTTCGATGATTTGCCATTAAAAACAGGTAATACATACAACGCATATACTCTCGATGACGAAAGGGACAAAATCACCGAATATCTAAGAAACAACGGATATTATTATTTCTCCAAGGACTATATATATTATGACATAGACACCAATTTCATGCAGCAAAGGGCAGACATCACCTTACGCATAGAAAATGTTTATGATTCAGAAACCAACACTTATATTCCTCATAAACAATACAATATCCGCAACGTATTCATCAATCCGAACTACAACTCACAAGAGGAACAGACAGTTCCGGATACTACAGAATATGTATTTTCTTTAACGAAAAAAATGCCCGACTTCACTTTCCATTTCGTCAACACTACCAATCCCAAGATACGATACAAAACTTTCGACCAAGTGATACAGATACACCCGAACGAGAAATACAGTCTTTACAGGGTAAGTCAAACATACAGAGGTCTTAACAACCTGAAAATATACAACAAGAACTATATAGAGTTTACTCCATTGGAAATAGAAGGTGACAGTATCAACTATTTGGATTGCAACATTAATTTACAAAAAGGTAAACTCAACTATTACAATATTCAAGTAGAAGGCACCAATTCAGGCGGTGATTTAGGTATCCTGGGGAAAGTCACTTTCCGGAACAAAAACATTTTCCGTGGTTCTGAAGTTTTCAATATCAACTTCAGAGCGGGTATTCAGGCTCAAAGTGTCAATTCAGGAAGTGGAGATGTCAACAACACAAGTATTTTCAACACCAAAGAGTTAGGTGTTGACGTCAGCATACTGTTTCCTCGTTTTCTGAGTTTCTTCGGGTTAACCAACTTCGTCCTTGAATATCAACCGAGAACAAGTCTGACTGCAGGTTACAACATGCAGATACGTTCGATATATTCAAGATACATACTAACTGCCGGGTTTGGCTATAACTGGATGCAGAACCAATCCATTCAACATATTTTAACACCCATTAATCTCAACAGTGTTAAAGTCAATCCTTCCGAAGAGTTTAAAAAACTTCTCGACCAGGAGACGAATCAGCGTATCAAAGACCAATATACCAACCACTTAATATTCGGTCTCGATTACAGTTTCATTTTCAGCAACCAGAACATACGAACACTCAACGACTTCTTTTATTTCAAAATAGACTTCGAGTCTTCCGGAAATCTGCTATCGTTGTTTAACAACACCAAATTAATGAAAGAAGTAGATGATCATCATGAGATTTTCGGTATAAGTTATTCACAATATTTAAAGTTCTCGGTAGATTTTCGTTTTTACCATTATTTTGGAGAAAACCATCAGATTGTATTACGTCAGATGGTCGGACTCGGCATACCATACGGCAACTCATACGACATGCCTTTTGAAAAGAGTTTCTTCGCAGGAGGTTCGAATGGCATGAGAGGTTGGCATTTCCGTGACCTCGGGCCCGGTGGATTCAGCAATCCTCAGAATCTTGACATAGAACGTATTGGCGATATTCAACTCGAGTTCAATGCAGAATACCGTTTCCCTATATACGGTTTCCTAAAAGGTGCCATTTTTACTGACATGGGAAACATTTGGACCTCTAAAGAAAGCAGTACTTTTGTCGATGGCAAATTCGATTTCAACACATTTTATAAACAACTTGCCATTGATGCCGGAATAGGCTTTCGTTTCGATTTCTCTTTCTTCCTTGTCAGAGTTGACGTCGCTGCTCCTATCAGAGACCCTGAATATCCTGAAAATGAACGATGGAGACTTAAAAACTTGAAACTCACCAATTTCATTTGGAACTTCGGTATTGGTTATCCATTCTAAATATATTGTGTATGGACAATCACACTCTATATCAATATCTTGTAAATCATTTTGGATATCAACCCACTGAAGGACAGGCAAAAGTGCTTCATCATCTGTCTTATTTTCTTCTTAGTGAAAAGAGTAAACCTACATATCTGCTTCAAGGCTATGCCGGCACCGGCAAGACATCATTAGTAAGTGCAATAATAAAGTCACTTCCCCTTATCAAAATGAGTTTCAGTCTGTTGGCTCCCACAGGGCGTGCTGCCAAAGTGTTAAGCAATTACACGGGAAAACCTGCATCTACCATACACCGTAAGATTTATCGTTTTGCCGAACTCGGTGAAGGCAACATAAAAATCATACGTACCGAAAACAAGGCTCGCAACACTCTGTTCATTGTCGATGAATGCTCCATGATAGGTGACGAATACAGATATGGAGGACGTTCCCTACTCGATGACCTTATAGAATATGTCTTCAGCGGAAAAAACTGCAAGTTACTATTTATAGGCGACAAAGCCCAACTTCCGCCTGTTGGAACAGACCTAAGCCCTGCAAACGACATTAATATCTTAAAAAACAGCTTCAATCTTACAGTAGCCTCTTTTGAACTTAAAGAAGTGATGCGTCAGTCTTTGGAATCCGGAGTATTGTTTAATGCCACTCTGATAAGAAACAAATTGCTAAATAAAGACTGTAGCCTCCCTTTTTTCCACACCAAGGATTTCTCCGACTTTCAACGCATAGACCCACTGTACTTTGAAGAATTGCTACAACAAAACTTCAACAGTGCCGAAGCATCAGAAAACATAATAATAGTAAGGTCAAACAAAAGAGCCGTATTATACAATCAAGCAATAAGACAACGTATTTTACAAGAAGAAGGCGAAATATCGACAGGCGACAGGCTGATGGTGGTAAAGAACAACTATTTCTGGACTGACAAGAGCAAAGAAATTGAGTTTATTGCCAATGGCGACATGATAGAAATCAATAAGATAAATCATTTTGAGGAAATGTATGGCTTCCATTTCGCCGATGTCGAGATAAGGTTGACGGATTATCCGGATTCTTCTGATCTGTCTGTCAAGATATTGTTGGACACTTTGACAAGCAACAGTCCCGTCCTCACTTCCGATGAATCATGGCGTCTTTATTCTGCAATAGAAGAAGATTATATGGACATTCCTAACAAAAGAGACAGATATAAAGCCATGATGAACAATCCATGGTACAATGCACTATCAGTCAAATTCGGATATGCATTAACGTGTCATAAGACACAGGGAGGTCAATGGAAAAATGTATTCATAGATGCACCATTCCTTCCGGACGGAGAGACGCACGACATAACAGACCTTCGATGGCTCTACACAGCAGTCACAAGAGCGAAGAACAAGGTTTATCTGGTTAATTTCAAAGACGATTATTTTGAAGATTCTGAAAAACAACAGTATTGATTTAATGCAGAAAACACTGCAATACCGACAACAACAGCGATAAGTCTTTATCAATTAATCATATTCAAGTCCATATAAATAAAAAGATATGCCTTAAAACTGTCCAGGACAGGACAGTTTTAAGGCACATCTTTCACGATATATAATAAAAAATCATTTGCCGAACTTGAAGTTCTTGCCGGGATAGTAAGCCACATCACCAAGTTGTTCTTCAATACGCAGCAACTGGTTATATTTGGCTATACGGTCAGTACGGCTTGCAGAACCTGTTTTAATCTCGCCTGTATTAAGAGCGACGGCGAGGTCAGCAATAGTAGTATCTTCAGTCTCACCCGAGCGATGGCTCATCACGGCAGTGTATGAGTTACGATAGGCATAGTTTACAGCAGCGATAGTTTCTGTAAGAGAACCTATCTGATTAACTTTCACAAGAATAGAGTTAGCAACACCGCGTTCGACACCCATTTTAAGACGTTCGACATTAGTGACGAAAAGGTCATCGCCTACGAGTTGTATTTTATTGCCAAGAGTATTGGTCATAAGTTTCCAGCCGTCCCAGTCGTCTTCAGCCATGCCGTCTTCTATGGAGATGATAGGATATTTCTCTGTCCAGTTTTTCCAATAATCCACCATTTGAGAAGGTGTCAATTTATCACCTGTTGATTTATGGAGATGATAGACATTTTCTTCAGGGATAAAATACTCTGAGGATGCAGGGTCGAGGGCAAGGAAAACATCTTCGCCCGGACGATAGCCGGCTCTTTCAACAGCTTGCAGTATCACCTCAACAGCTTCCTCATTAGATTTAAGATTAGGGGCAAAGCCGCCTTCATCGCCAACATTAGTGGAATAACCGGCATTTTTAAGAACCGATTTAAGGTTATGGAACACCTCAGCGCCCATCTGTAATGCTTGACGGAAAGAAGCAGCGCCAACGGGCATTATCATAAACTCTTGAAAATCTATGCTATTATCGGCATGAGATCCTCCATTGAGGATATTCATCATCGGGATAGGCAAGGTATTGGCACTGACGCCGCCTACATAACGGTAAAGAGGTTGGTTAGTAGTATAGGCAGCAGCCTTAGCACAAGCGAGAGACACTCCAAGGATGGCATTAGCACCGAGTTTACCTTTGTTGGGGGTACCGTCGAGTTCAATCAAACGCTTATCTATTTCATTTTGGTCTGTAACCTCATAGCCTGTCAGAGCGTCGGCAATAACAGTATTGACGTTATTCACTGCATTAAGGACTCCCTTACCGAGGAATTTAGATTTATCGCCGTCGCGAAGTTCGACAGCCTCATGGACGCCTGTTGAAGCACCTGATGGTACAGCAGCACGACCGAGGACACCGTCGTCTGTTACGACATCGACTTCTACTGTAGGATTTCCACGCGAATCCAATATCTGGCGTGCGTGAACATAACTAATAGTACTCATATAACAGTTATTTTTATGCGTTGCAAAAATACTATATTTCAGAGAAACAAACAACAAAAAAGGGACGAAAGTTTAACTCCCGTCCCAATAAAATATACTCTAAGGAATCATTCCTGAGTGTTTTCAGCCGGCGTCTCGGTTGTTTCGGCGACTTTTTTCTTACCGCCTCTACGAGTCGTCTTAGCTGCTTTGACTT
Source organism: Bacteroidales bacterium Phil6 (assembly GCA_002633315.1). Lineage (GTDB taxonomy): Bacteria > Bacteroidota > Bacteroidia > Bacteroidales > F082 > Limimorpha > Limimorpha avicola. Next base: position 157,914 of record NWBN01000031.1, on the reverse strand, counting down.
TCTTGGTATTTGAATAGATTTCGTTATAGTCAACGAGTTCCATCATACAAATATCAGCGCAATCGCCGGGACGATTACCGAGTTTAATGATACGGGTATAGCCACCTGGGCGGTCTGCGACTTTCTGGCTTATTTCACGGAAAAGTTCAGTAACAGCATTTTTATTTTGCAACATGCTGAACACCAAACGGCGTGAACTTGTAGAATCGTCTTTGGAACGAGTAATCATCGGTTCCACGTACATTCTAAGGGCTTTGGCTTTAGCAACGGTTGTAATGATACGTTTATTGAGAATGAGTGAAGAAGCCATATTCGACAACATAGCATTACGATGTGCGCTTTTTCTACCTAAATGATTTATTTTTTTATTGTGTCTCATCTTCTTATTCCTTATCTAATTTATATTTACTGATATTCATTCCAAATTCGAGTCCTTTACTTCTGACAAGTTCATCAAGTTCCGTTAAAGACTTTTTACCGAAATTACGGAATTTAAGGAGGTCAGCCTTGTTAAGGGCGACGAGGTCTCCTATTGTATCCACTTCAGCAGCCTTAAGACAATTCAAGGCACGAACCGAGAGGTCCATATCCACGAGTTTAGTCTTAAGCAATTGACGTATGCGCAAAGAATTTTCGTCCAGATCATCGGTAACGATTTTCTGTTCGTCCAACATTGTTATTCTCTCGTCTGAGAAGAGCATAAAATGATATATTAAAATTCTTGCAGCCTCGGTCATGGCGTCTTTAGGATTGATAGAGCCGTCAGTTTCAATGTCGAGAACGAGTTTCTCGTAGTCTGTTTTCTGTTCCACACGATAGTTTTCGACTTTAAAGCTGACATTACGAATAGGAGTATGGATAGAATCGATGGCAATGGTATTTATTGGAGCGGAGTCCACTCTGTTTTCGTCAGCATTGACATAACCTCTTCCCTTGTTTATTGTCAAGTCCACAGTAATAGTCACCGAAGGGTCCATGTGGCATATCACCAATTCCGGGTTAAGTACCTGGAAAACGGAAAGGGATTTATTAATATCGCCAGCGACAAATTCATCCTTACCGGAGACCACCACAGTAACTTTTTCTGAAGTCTCGCCCGGTATTTGCTGTTTAAATCTCACTTGTTTAAACTTTAACACCATATCGGTTACATCTTCTATCACGCCGGGTATAGGAGCCATTTCATGTTCCACGCCTTCAATGCGTATGGAAGTAATGGCATAACCTTCGAGTGAAGAAAGCAACACTCTTCTGAGAGCATTACCTATAGTCATACCGAAACCGGGTTCGAGGGGACGAAATTCGAAGACACCTTTTTTGTCTGTCGATTCTACCATGACGACCGTGTCAGGTCTTTGAAACGCTAATATTGCCATATATCAGTTTATATTCGATTATTTAGAATACAACTCAACGATCAGTTGTTCATTGATGGTTTCAGGAATATCTTCACGGTTTGGATAGCTCATAAACTTACCGCTAAGAGATGCCGAATCCCATTCTAACCATGGAAAGCGATTGGTGTGGCCTTCCACTGAATTGGTAATGACTTCCAAACTCTTTGATCTCTCACGCACTGCAATGATGTCACCCACTTTTGCCATATATGACGGTATGTCAACGACCTTACCATTAACGGTGATATGACGGTGATTCACAAGTTGACGTGCAGCGGCACGTGTTGGAGCGATGCCAAAACGGTACACGAGATTATCAAGACGTGATTCGATGAGTTGGAGTAATATTTCACCTGTGATACCTTTTTTCTTACTGGCTTTCAAGAAGATATTTCTAAACTGTCTTTCCAAAATGCCATAGGTGTACTTTGCTTTTTGTTTCTCCTGCAACTGCAAGCCATATTCAGAGACTTTCTTTCTTCTCTTTGCTGCGCCATGTTGTCCCGGAGGATAATTTCTTTTTTCGTAATTTTTATCCGGACCATAAATTGGTTCACCGAACTTACGTGCGATTTTTGTTTTAGGACCTGTATATCTTGCCATAACTAATAAATTTTAAACTGTTAAACACAAATTACACTCTCCTGCGTTTAGGCGGGCGGCATCCGTTATGCGGCAATGGAGTAACGTCGATAATTTCTGTAACCTCAACTCCCATTGAGTGGATTGAACGGATAGCTGATTCACGTCCCGAACCAGGTCCTTTTACATAAGCTTTAACTTTTCTTAATCCCAAGTCATACGCAGTCTTGGCACAATCTTCTGCAGCCATCTGAGCGGCATAAGGGGTATTCTTCTTTGAACCTTTGAATCCCATTTTTCCTGCCGATGCCCAAGATATGACTTGTCCTTCATTGTTTGTTAATGAAATGATGATGTTATTGAATGAAGCTTTGATAAATGCCTTACCGGTAGCTTCAACTTTCACAACACGTTTCTTAACGACTTTTGTGGTTTTTGCCATTTTGAACTTTTTTTAATGGTTTTTTAATATGATCCAACTACGTTATTACTTCGTAGCTTTCTTCTTGTTAGCAACAGTTTTCTTACGACCCTTACGAGTACGTGCATTATTTTTTGTACTTTGTCCACGAAGAGGTAATCCGAGACGATGACGTATTCCTCTGTAACATCCAATATCCATCAAACGTTTGATATTGATTTGCACCTCGCTGCGAAGTTCACCTTCTACCTTATATTCATCAGCGATGATGTTACGAATAGAATTTTGTTCGTCGTCGGTCCAGTCCTGAACTTTCTTTTCTGCATCAACGCCTGCCTTTTCAAGTATCGTTTTTGCAGATGAACGACCAATACCGTAAATATAAGTCAATGCTATCTGACCTTGTTTGTTATTCGGTATATCCACTCCAGCAATTCTAGCCATAATTTATCTGTTTTTTGTTAATATTAGCCCTGACGTTGTTTTTCCTTAGGGTTCTTTTTGTTAATTACATACAATTTACCTTTACGACGCACTATTTTGCAATCGTCTGATCTCTTCTTTATTGATGCTCTGACTTTCATGATATGTTTTGATTTTTTCGCTTAAAGTCAATGTTTTATTATCATCACCTCTCTTCTCGAGAAGGCTTGTCTTATTTATATCTGAATGTTATACGTCCTTTTGTCAAATCATAAGGCGACATCTCAAGTTTCACTCTATCACCGGGTAAAATCTTTATATAGTGCATTCTCATCTTACCAGAGATATGTGCTATTATCACCAATCCATTTTCCAATTCCACCCGAAACATTGCATTACCGAGTGATTCTATTACTGTTCCGTCCTGTTCTATCGACAATTGTTTTGCCATATAATATCCTATTTTTATTTATTGATTTCCGATTCTTCAGCCCATTCAAAACTCGACAAAATCTCTGCTCTTCCCTGACGCACTACCACATCATGTTCAAAGTGAGCTGCCGGTTTACGATCCTTTGTGGTTATTGTCCAGCCGTCGCGTTCCATCACAATATCCTTCTTACCGAGCGTTATCATAGGTTCTATTGCCAAGACCATACCTTCAGACAGTCTTACTCCGGAACCTTTATTGCCGTAATTTGGCACCTGTGGGTCTTCATGCATTTTGCGTCCGACACCATGTCCAACCAATTCACGAACCACTCCATAGCCATATTGTTCAACAAAACTTTGCACGGCATGACCAATGTCACCGACTCTGTTACCTGCCACTGCCTGCTCTATACCTTTATACAATGATTCTTTTGTTCTTTCGAGCAGAAGTCTCACCTCTTCGCTTACCTCTCCGACCGTAAAAGTATAAGCAGAATCGCCGACATAACCGTTGAGCAAAGTACCACAATCTATCGAAACCACATCTCCTTCACGAAGTTCGTAGTCTCCGGGAATGCCATGGACCACTTGTTCATTTACGGAGATGCATAAACTTCCGGGAAATCCTTCATAGCCTTTAAACACAGGCACTGCACCATTGTCTCTGATAAACTCTTCAGCTATCCTGTCGAGTTCTATGGTACGGACTCCCGGACGTATATGCTTTCCTACTTCGCCGAGGGTCTTACCCACCAGCAAAGCGCTTTCTCTAAGCAACTCTATTTCCGATTCTGTTCTGTAATGAATCATGATTTAGAAATCTATCTTACATTCTTCCGCTACGTCCTTTTATACGACCACTCTTTGTCAAGCCGTCATAATGACGCATAAGAAGATGACTTTCGATTTGTTGCAAAGTATCCAACACCACACCGACGAGGATAAGCAACGATGTTCCGCCATAGAACTGCGAGAACTGTTGATTAACGCCAAGTGTAGAGACTATTGCAGGCATGATGGCAACTATTCCGAGGAATATTGAACCCGGAAGGGTTATTCTCGACATGATGGTATCGAAATATTCCTGTGTTTTCTTTCCCGGTTTCACGCCAGGTATGAATCCACCGTTCTTTTTAATATCTTCTGCCATCTGTGCCGGGTTGATGGTCACAGCAGTGTAGAAGTAAGTAAAAGCGACGATGAGGATGAAAAACACAAAGTTATACCAGAAACCATTCACGTTGGTAGCTGCAGCCATAAATCTTCCCATTGACTCGCTTTGTGTAAATCCCACCACAGTGATAGGGATAAACATGATAGCTTGAGCGAAGATGATAGGCATAACACCTGCTGCATTGACTTTCAAAGGAATGTATTGGCGGACACCACCATATTGTTTATTACCCACCACACGTTTTGCATACTGTACCGGAATCTTACGGGTACCCTGCACGAGCATTATAGTGAGAACTATAACGATGACAAGGAATACCATTTCCAAGAGGAAGAATATTGGACCGCCTGTACCTTCGGTAAAACGTGACACCACTTCTGCGAATAAGGCAAAAGGCAAACGAGCTATGATACCTATCATGATGATGAGGGAAATACCATTGCCAATACCTTTGTCGGTAATACGTTCACCAAGCCACATCACGAACAAAGTACCGGCTATCAGTATCAGAATTGATGATATCCAGAAGAACAATGTCGGTGATCCGCCCGGGACAAAAGGATATATAGCCTCAGCAGGAAGTTGAATGCGGAGGTTGGTAATATAAGCCGGAGCCTGAGCAGCTACAATAGCCACTGTAAGATAACGTGTTATCTGATTAATTTTACGACGGCCACTCTCACCTTCTTTCTGTAGACGTTGGAAATAAGGTATTGCCATTCCAAACAATTGGACGATAATGCTGGCTGTAATGTAAGGCATGATACCCAAAGCAAACACGGAAGCATTCGCAAAAGCACCACCGGAGAACATATTCAACAAACCGAGGAGGCCTGAGCTGCTTTGGCTTTTCAATTGAGTCAACATGTTGGGGTCAACACCGGGAAGAACCACGTATGAACCAAAACGATAGATAAGGACTATCAAGATGGTATATAAAATACGTTTACGGAGTTCTTCTATCTTAAAGATGTTGCGAACATTTTCTCTCAGTCGCTTATTCATCCAAAGGATAGCGGCTATAACCAAGCATACCAGAAAAACTATTAATAACTCCTTCATATCTCTTCAGTTTTGTTGTTGTTAAATTATCTCTACAGTGCCACCGGCATTAGTGATTGCTGTTTCAGCGCTCTTTGAGAAGCCATGAGCCTTTACAGACATTTTTGCATTTAATTCACCGTTTCCGAGAATCTTGATACGTTCATTCTTTTTAGCGAAACCGTTTTCCACTAACAATTCCGGAGTGATTTCAAATATACCGCTATCTGCAAAGTCCTGCAACACCTCGATATTGACCGGGCGATATTCTTTACGATTGATATTTTTGAAACCAAATTTAGGAACCAGACGAGCCAAAGGCATCTGACCACCTTCGAAACCAATCTTATGTGTAGTTCCGGAGCGTGAATATGCTCCCTTATGACCACGTGTAGAAGTGCCGCCATAACCGGAACCCTGACCACGACCGATTCTCTTACGTCCTTTAACAGAACCTTTTGCCGGTTTTAGATTACTAAGATCCATACTTATTCAAATTTCTTAGTTCAACAATTAAATTTCTTCAATTTTGAGAAGGTGTTTCACTTTCTCCACCATACCGGCGAGGCAAGGATTTTCGATATCCACTTCCACCGACTGATGCATTCTTCTAAGACACAATGCTTTGAGTGTATCTTTCTGATCTTGTGGTCTGCCGATGCCACTTCTAATCTGAGTTATTCTAACTTTCTTCATTGTCGTTAAAGATTATCCGTTAAACACCACATCCAAATCAACACCTCTCATCTGAGCCACAGTGTGAGCGTCACGCATTTTTGACAAAGCCGCGAAGGTTGCTTTCACCACCGAGTGAGGGTTTGAAGAACCTTTTGATTTTGCCAACACGTTTTTCACACCAACACTTTCCAAGACAGCACGCATTGCACCGCCGGCAATAACGCCGGTACCGGGTGTTGCCGGTTGCACATACACGTATGCACCGCAATACTTGCCATATTGCTCATGAGGAAGAGTTCCGTTGATTACAGGAACTTTAATCAAATTTTTCTTAGCATCATCAATGCCTTTTGCGATGGCAGCCTGTACTTCCTTGGCTTTACCAAGACCGTAACCCACCACACCGTTCTCATTGCCGACGACTACTATAGCGGAGAAGCTGAAAGTACGTCCTCCTTTGGTAACCTTGGTAACACGTTGTACGCTAACCAAACGGTCTTTTAACTCAATCTCTGAAGTTTTTACTATTTTTACGTTGACTTCTGACATAGTGCTTTAGAATTTTAATCCACCGTTACGAGCTCCGTCGGCCAACGACTTCACTCTACCATGATACAAATAACCATTACGATCGAACACCACAGTCTCGATGCCTGCCGCTTTTGCTTTTTCTGCCACGAGAGCACCTACTTTCGCTGCCTGTTCGATTTTAGTAATTTTTTCATCTTCGATTCCGTTCTCACGAGAGCTGGCTGCTACCAAAGTCCTACCTGCTATATCGTCAATAAGTTGAACGTAAATCTGCTTATTGCTTCTAAAGACCGACATTCTCGGACGTGTTGCTGTGCCGCTGACGACTTTACGTACGCGTCTCTTGATATTCAATCTTCTTTCTATCTTTTTAACTTTTGCCATCTTAATTGCGTTTTTCAATTATCGACTTAAACATTATTTACCTGCTGCTTTACCTTGTTTACGTCTCAACACTTCACCGACGAACTTGACACCCTTACCCTTGTACGGTTCAGGTTTACGATACGAGCGGATTTTTGCTGCTACTTGACCAAGCAGTTGTTTATCGTAAGAACGCAACTTGATAATGGGGTTCTTACCTCTTTCATTAACGGTCTCTACTTTAATCTCTTCCGGGAATACCATGATGATATTATGAGAGAAACCGAGTGCCAATTCCAATTGTTGACCTTTGGCTTCGGCTTTATAACCAACGCCTACGAGTTCCTGAACCAATTCGAATCCTTCTGAAACGCCTTTCACCATATTGAAGAACAATGCTCTATAAAGTCCATGTTTTGCACTGGCGTCCGGAATGTTGGCAGGTTCCAAAACAACGTGACCGTCTTCTATTTTAACGATAACGTCACCGTGGAAGTCTTGTGACAACTTGCCGAGTTTACCTTTAGCTGTAAACACGTTACCTTCTACCGAGACCTCAGTTCCGGCAGGTATTGCTATAGGCAATTTACCAATTCTTGATAATGACATAACTTAACCTCCTACTTATTATGAAACATAACACAACACTTCACCGCCGATATGAAGCTTACGAGCCTCTTTATCAGTCATTATACCTTTTGATGTTGAGATGATGGCAATACCGAGACCATTCAACACTCTGGGAAGATTTTCAGAACCGGCATATTGGCGCAATCCCGGGCGTGACACACGGTCTATAGTCATGATGGCCGGCTGTTTAGTAACAGGATGATATTTAAGAGCTATCTTAATAACACCTTGGGGACCAACTTCTTCGAATTTATAATTAAGGATATAGCCTTTCTCGAAGAGTATCTTTGTTATAGCCTTCTTCACGTTGGAAGCAGGTATTTCTACGATTCTATGTTTTGCATTGACGGCATTACGAATGCGAGTCAAAAAATCTGCTACAGGGTCTGTAATCATTGTTTTAATGTTTAATTAATTACCAACTTGCTTTCTTTACACCCGGAATTAAACCTTTCAATGCCATTTCACGGAAGTTGATACGTGAGATGCCAAACTGACGCATATAACCTTTTGGACGTCCTGTAAGCTGACAACGATTATGCAAACGAATAGGAGAAGCGTTTCTCGGAAGTTTCTGCAGGGCGACATAATCGCCGGCTTCCTTTAATGCAGCACGTTTGGCAGCATATTTCTCAACCATTTGTTTTCTTTTAAGCTCACGCGCTTTCATTGACTCTTTTGCCATATCTTACTGTTTTTTCTGGTTTTTAAATGGAAGACCAAACTGCTTCAACAAGGCCATTGCTTCCTTGTCTGTTCTAGCAGAAGTTACAAAGGTAATATCCATACCGTTAATACGGTTCACTTTATCCATATCGATTTCGGGGAATATTATCTGTTCGGTAATACCGAAGCTATAATTTCCGCGTCCGTCGAAACCTTTGTCATTAATACCTCTGAAGTCACGTACACGAGGCAAGGCGACAGCAACGAGGCGTTCAAGAAATTCGTACATTCTGTCACCGCGCAAAGTCACGCGCACGCCTATCGGGTTACCACGACGCAACTTAAAGTTTGATACGTCGTGTTTTGATATTGTAGGAACGGCTTTCTGTCCGGTGATAGCTGTCATTTCTTCTACACCATAATCAATCAGTTTTTTGTCTGTCAATGCAGCGCCAATACCCTGATTGAGTGAAATTTTCAAAAGCCGTGGAACCTGCATAACGGATCTATAGTTGAACTCCTTCATCAATGCAGGCACGATTTCACTCTTATACTGTTCTCTGAGTTTGGGTTGATAGTTCATTATTTAATCACCTCCCCTGTTTTTTTTGAATAACGTACATTCTTACCATTGTCGTCTTTTTTACGACCTATACGACCGGCTTTGCCATTCTTGTCGAGTACCATAAGATTCGACACATGGATACCGGCTTCTTTTTTCACTATACCGCCTTTAGGATTCTCAGTACTTGGACGTGAATGTTTAGAAACCAAGTTCACGCCTTCCACTATTGCTCTAGATTTCTCTACGTCAACACTGAGGATTGTACCTGTCTTTCCCTTTTGCGTACCGGAGATAACCACCACGTTATCACCTTTTTTAACATGCAATTTACTCATAACTTATCCTTTCTTGATTAGAGTACCTCAGGTGCCAGAGATACGATTTTCATATATTGTTTTTCGCGCAACTCTCTCGCAACCGGTCCAAAGATACGAGTTCCCAACATTTCGCCGGCATTATTAAGCAATACGCAAGCGTTATCGTCGAAACGGATATAAGAACCGTCGATACGGCGAGTCTCTTTCTTAGTACGTACTACTACAGCTTTCACCACTGCTCCTTTTTTCACGTTACCGTTAGGGAGAGCGTCTTTCACTGTTACCACTATAATATCGCCAATACGGGCGTAGCGTTTTTTTGTGCCACCTAAAACTCTGATGCACAACACTTCTCTTGCGCCACTGTTGTCAGCTACTGAAAGTCTTGATTCCTGTTGTATCATTACTTGGCCCTTTCTATTATTTCAACTAATCTCCAACGTTTATTTTTACTCAGCGGACGAGTTTCCATGATACGTACGGTATCACCTATATTGCATTCATTTTTCTCGTCATGAGCCATAAAGCGTGTAGATTTCTTAACAAATTTACCGTATATTGGGTGTTTTGTACGACGTTCAATCACAACGACGATGGTTTTCTCCATCTTATTGCTTGCAACAACACCGATTCTCTCTTTTCTAAGATTTCTTTCCATTGTATTTTCCTTTCGTCGTTAATTATTTATTTGATTCGATTTCACGTCTTCTCAACTCGGTCATTATACGAGCAATAGATTTGCGGCATTCACTAAGCTTATGAGGATTTTCCAATGGAGACACGGCATGTTGAAGTTTCATCTTAACATATTGGGTGCGTGTTTCTTCCAAACGTTCCATCAAATCAGCTGTACTCAAATCGTTGATTACTTCATTCTGTTTCATAGTCCGTGATGTTTTTATTCGACATAATCTCTTCTAACCACAAATTTAGTCGTAACCGGGAGTTTTTGAGCGGCTAAGCGCAATGCCTCTTTGGCTACTGCCAACGGCACGCCATCAGCTTCAAAAAGCAAGTGTCCCGGAGTTACGCGAGCGACGAAATATTCCACGCTACCTTTACCTTTACCCATACGTACCTCAGCAGGTTTTTTGGTGATAGGTTTGTCGGGGAATATTCTAATCCAAATCTGTCCCTCACGTTTCATGTGACGCGTGACAGCCTGACGGGCAGCTTCTATCTGACGAGCTGTTATCAAGGCCTCCTCCATTGTTTTAATTCCGAATGAACCGAAGGCAAGTTGGTGTCCGCGGTGTGCGTTACCTTTCATTTTGCCTTTTTGAGGTCTTCTGAATTTCGTTCTTTTAGGTTGTAACATCGTTTATGGATTTTTTATTCTCTTACTTATTACGTTTATTACGGCGTGGTCCGTTATTCTGTTTCGGAGCTGCCTGTTTCTTAGATGCACTATTTGTTGATGTAGGCACCAGTTCCGGGCGACCATATATCTCACCTTTGCAGATCCACACTTTGATACCGATACGGCCATAGGTAGTATGAGCCTCTACCAATGAATAATCTATATCGGCACGCAATGTATGCAACGGGATACGTCCCTCTTTATAAGTTTCCTGACGGGCCATCTCAGCGCCACCGACACGACCGGAAGCAATGACTTTTATACCTTCTGCTCCGATTCTCATTGTTCCTGACACTGCTGTTTTTATAGCGCGACGGAATGACACACGACCTTCTATTTGTTTTGCGATAGTGCTTGCTACGATATATGCATCAAGCTCAGGTCTTTTTATCTCGCTGATGTTGATTTGAACTTCCTTACCGGTGACTTTCTTAAGTTCTTCTTTAAGTTTATCGACTTCGGTACCACCTTTACCTATGATCATACCCGGACGGGCGGTGAATATTGTAACGGTAACAAGTTTGAGAGAACGTTCGATAGCTATCTTCGAGATGCCGGCTTTACCGAGACGTGCGTTCAAATATTTACGGATCTTATCGTCTTCCACAAGTTTCTTGGAGAAGTCTTTTCCACCGTACCAGTTGGAATCCCAACCTTTTATAATGCCTAATCTAAGACCTATTGGATTCGTTTTTTGTCCCATTGTACAATCTTATTAATTCTTTTCTTCAACTTTAGCTTCTACATCTTTATCGTTAGCTATTCTGCTATCGACAACTATCGTTACGTGGTTGGAACGTTTGCGGATGCGGTGTGCACGACCTTGCGGAGCCGGTTGGATACGTTTCAGTGTACGTCCTTCATCGACAAATATTTCTTTCACATACAAGTTAGCGTCTTCAATACGTATTCCTTCATTTTTGGCTTCCCAGTTAGCTATTGCCGAACGTAACAGTTTATACACCGGCTTTGCTGCTGACTTAGGTGAATACTGTAAGGCATGCAGTGCAAGTTCCACTTTCATTCCTCTAATCATATCAGCTACCAAACGCATCTTACGAGGCGATGTAGGCACGTTATTCAACTTTGCTATGGCATTGTGTTTACGTGCTTCTTTTATAGCTTCTGCTCTTTTATGTTTTCTTGCTCCCATACTACTTATTATTTATCTTTTCTATTTCCGGCATGACCTCTAAACGTTCTTGTAGGGGCGAATTCGCCAAGTTTATGACCCACCATGTTCTCGGTTACATATACCGGGATGAATTTATTACCGTTGTGTACAGCTATAGTCTGACCAACAAAATCAGGAGATATCATAGAAGCTCTTGACCAGGTCTTAATGACGGTCTTCTTTCCTGATGCTACATTATCCAAAACTCTTTTTTCGAGTTTATAATGGATATATGGTCCTTTTTTAAGCGAACGACTCATAATTTCTTTTTTTTACCTGGTTAATTACTTCTTTCTTCTTTCAATGATATACTTTGTTGATGCATTCTTAGGAGAACGTGTCTTATAGCCTTTTGCCGGCAAGCCTTTACGGCTACGCGGATGACCTCCGGAAGCACGACCTTCGCCACCGCCCATAGGGTGATCCACAGGGTTCATGACAACACCACGCACTCTCGGGCGGCGTCCCAACCAACGGCTACGTCCTGCCTTACCCGATTTCTCAAGGTTATGATCTGCATTCGACACTGTTCCTATTGTTGCCTTGCATGCCTGTAAGATGAGACGAGTCTCGCCTGAAGGCATCTTCAAAATGGCATATTTGCCATCACGTGACATCAACTGTGCGTATGCACCGGCGCTTCTTGCCATCTTGGCACCCTGTCCAGGACGCAACTCAATATTATGAATGACTGTTCCAAAAGGCACATCACTAAGGAACATGGCATTTCCAATATTTGGTGTTGCATCTTTTCCCGACATCACCTGCTGCCCGACTTTCAAGCCTTGCGGTGCAATGATATAACGCTTCTCACCATCAGCATAAACCACCAAAGCGATACGTGCTGTACGGTTCGGATCGTATTCTATAGTTTTCACTATTCCCGGAATACCATCTTTATCGCGTTTGAAGTCAATAATTCTATATTTTTGTTTATGTCCACCACCTATGTTGCGGACAGTCATTTTTCCAGTATTGTTACGACCTCCGGTACTCTTTTTAGGAGCAAGCAATGACTTCTCCGGCTTGCTGGTCGTAATCTCGTCAAATGCGCTTATAACTTTAAAGCGCTGACCCGGAGTCGTAGGTTTATATTTCTTTAAAGCCATCTTTTAAATGTTGCTAAAAAAGTCAATTGTTTCACCTTCGGCCAATGTCACTATAGCCTTCTTAAAAGCGTTTCTTCTTCCGTTGACAACGCCCGACTTTGTATAACGTGACTTCAGCTTTCCATCATATCTCATTGTGTTGACTGCCTTCACATGAACACCGTAGAGGTCTTCCACAGCCTTCTTGATCTGCAGTTTGTTAGCATTAACGTCAACAATGAATGCATACCGATTAAGCTTCTCGCTTATAGCGGTCATTTTTTCCGTAATAACAGGTTTCTTAATGATAATCATCGTTTTCAGTTTTTAATTGTTATCCAAGAATCTCATCAATATGTTTCAGTGAACTTTCCAAGATGAAAATCTTCTTGGCTTTCAGAATATCATAAGTATTCAAGTTTCTGGCAAGTTCTATCTTTATCTTTTGAATATTTCTCGCTGACAGCACCACATTCATGTCTGTCTCGGGGAATAAGAACAAAGTTCTCATGCCGTTCACTTTTAAGTTATTCAAGACCTCGATCATTTTCTTTGTCTTGATACTGTCAAACGTAAAATCTTCCAACACCACCAATTCTGCATCTTTCATTTTGTATGAAAGAGCCGATTTGCGAGCAAGACGTCTGACTTTCTTATTCAGTTTGAAACCATAATCACGCGGAACAGGACCAAACACTCTACCACCACCTCTCAATACCGGGGAGTTGATGTCACCGCGACGTGCGCCACCGGTACCTTTTTGGCGGATAAGTTTTTTCGTACTTCCGGATATCTCACTACGAGTCTTGGCTTTATGTGTGCCTTGACGTTGATTTGCCAATATCAGCTTGACATCCAAATAGATGCAATGATCATTAGGCTCAATCCCGTAGATATTATCGTTCAACTCGACTTTACGACCGGTTGACTCACCTGTAATCTTTAATACTTCTAACTCCATCTCTCAATTTTTAAATATCCGTTCTTTGCTCCTGGCACCGAACCTTTAACAACTAACAAATTCTTTTCCGGTACTATTTTTACAATCTGAAGGTTGATGACTTTCACTTTTGCATCACCCATGTGGCCTGCCATACGCAATCCTTTAAACACTCTTGAAGGATAGGCACAGGCACCGATTGAACCCGGCTTTCTCAAACGGTTATGCTGACCGTGAGTTGACTGTCCAACGCCATTAAAATGATGACGTTTCACTACTCCCTGGAAGCCTTTACCTTTGCTGATACCACTTACGTCAACAAACTCGCCTTCCACAAACACATTTACGGTTACTATTTCACCAAGGTTTTTTCTTGATCCCTGTTCGAAACGCGTAAATTCTCTCACTATCTTCTTTGGCGTTGTTCCGGCTTTCTCAAAATGCTTGATCATAGCTCTTGAAGTGTTCTTCACTTTTTTCTCATCAAACGCCATTTGGATAGCATCGTAACCGTCTTTTTCTTTTGTTCTGACTTGGGTTACTACGCATGGACCCGCTTCAATGACCGTTACAGGAATATTCTTTCCGCTGTCATCATATATGCTGGTCATCCCAATCTTTTTTCCTAGTATTCCTGACATGCTACTACGCTTTTAATTACTAGATAGTTTTACAATTACAATTTAATTTCCACTTCTACACCGCTGGGCAGCTCTAATTTCATCAAAGCATCGATAGTTTGTGATGTCGAGTTGTAAATGTCAAGCAATCTCTTGTATGACGACAACTCAAATTGTTCTCTCGATTTTTTGTGTACGAAAGTAGAGCGCAAAACCGTGTAAATTTTCTTGTCGGTAGGCAACGGTATGGGACCGCTAACTACTGCGCCAGTCAATTTGATGGTTTTCACAATCTTCTCGGCTGATTTATCAACCAAGTTGTGATCGTGCGACTTTAACTTAATTCTAATTCTTTGGCTCATAAGAATTTGTTGTTAATTTATTTTCTTTATCTTTTATTTTTTAATCTCTTTTAAAAAAAGAAATACGTTCCTTTAGCTTTTTTCACCACCACTTCGGCAAGATCAGAAGGCACTTCGGCATAATGACTGAACTCCATGTTAAATGTGCCTCTTCCTTGTGTCAACGTTCTAAGTGAAGTAATATATCCGAACATTTCCGACAATGGGACATCGGCTCTTATGACCTGATATCCGTGTTCCATATCCATTTCTTTCAATATTGACCTTCTTCTGTTCAAGTCGCTTGTAACTTCTCCGGTATAATCAGAAGGGACATAAACCTCAACTTTCATAACAGGCTCCAATACCACCGAACCTGCTTGTGCACCTGCTTCTCTAAAACCAATCTGTGCCGCAAGTTCAAATGAAAGTTGGTCGCTATCCACGGGATGGAACGAACCATCTATAATACGAACTTTCACAGAGTCAACAGGAAATCCCGCCAACACTCCGTTTGACATAGCACTCCTGAAACCTTTCTCTATTGAAGGGATAAATTCCTTTGGAATATCACCACCTTTAACATCATTTACAAACTGCAACCCGCTCATACCATCGTCAGCAGGACCGAGTTCAAATTCTATATCAGCAAATTTACCTCTACCGCCTGACTGTTTCTTATAGACGATACGATGATGTATTGTCTTAGTAAAGGACTCCTTATAGGAGACTTGAGGATTACCGACATTTATCTCTACACCGAATTCTCTTCTAAGACGGTCAATGATAATATCGAGATGCAACTCTCCCATACCTTCTATAAGAGTTTGACCGGAGTTCTCGTCTGTTGACACCAAAAATGTAGGGTCTTCTTCCGCAAGTTTCATAAGAGCGTTAGTCAGTTTCTCCATGTCAGCCTGAGTCTTAGGTTCCACTGCTATTTGAACCACCGGTTGCGGGAATGTAATACTTTCAAGCAAGAGAGGATTCTTCTCATCTGTGAGGGTATCACCTGTTCTGATGGATTTAAATCCCACTGCAGCAGCAATATCGCCGGCCTCTATTTTGTCGAGAGGGGTTTGTTTATTGGCATTCATCTGCATTATTCTTGCTATACGTTCTTTTTTGCCGGTAGTGACGTCGAGAACATAGGAGCCTGCGTTAAGAGTACCGGAATACACACGGAAGAAAGCAAGACGACCTACATAAGGGTCTGTCAAAATTTTGAATGCAAGAGCACAGAATGGCTCTTTTGCATCGGCTTTACGTATTTCTTCTTTTTCTGTCTTGGGGTTAACACCCGTGACATAGTCGATATCAAGAGGACTTGGCAAATAACGTACCACTGCATCGAGCAGAGGTTGTACTCCTTTATTCTTGAATGAAGCGCCGCACAATACAGGACATATACGCATTTGCAAAGTAGCTTTTCTCAATTCGGCTATTATCTCATCCTCAGTAATGGATTCAGGGTCATTGATAAACTTCTCGAACAATATCTCATTATCTTCGGCAGAACCTTCGACGAGCATACGACGGTATTTAGCCGCCACATCTACCATCTCTTCAGGTATATCCGTCACCTCATACTGAGCTCCAAATTCATCGTCATCTCCAGTCCAAATAATAGCTTTATTCTTGACAAGATCTATCACACCGATAAAGCCATCTTCTTCACCTATAGGCAACTGTACCGGAACAGGAGTTGCATGAAGTTTATTTTTTATCTGTTCCAAGACATTAAAGAAATCAGCGCCACATCTATCCATTTTATTAACGAAACAGATACGGGGCACTTTATATTTATTGGCTTGATGCCATACCGTTTCGGACTGAGGTTCGACACCACCCACTGCACAGAAGACAGCGACCGCTCCGTCGAGCACTCTCAAGGAACGTTCCACTTCAACAGTGAAGTCAACATGGCCGGGAGTATCAATAATATTGATTTTAAATGACTTATCATCAACATTCCAAAACACCGTAGTAGCGGCAGAAGTTATAGTAATGCCGCGTTCCTGTTCCTGCACCATCCAGTCCATGGTAGCGGTACCTTCATGCACCTCACCTATACGATGATTACGACCTGTATAATACAAAATACGCTCTGTCGTAGTCGTTTTACCGGCATCAATATGCGCCATGATACCGATATTACGTGTCAGAGACAAAGTATTTGCAATATTTTGGTCGTTATTCATCATTTTAATTTACACCTATTAATATATATTAGAATCTGAAGTGTGAGAATGCCTTGTTAGCATCGGCCATTCTGTGGATTTCTTCTTTTTTCTTAAAAGCAGAACCCTCTTCCTTATAAGCCTGCATTATCTCGCCAGCCAATTTATCGCCCATTGTTTTCTCATGACGTTTACGGGCATAACCTATAAGGTTTTTCATGCCGATACTCTGTTTACGTGCCGGGCGGATTTCTGAAGGAATCTGGAACGTAGCACCACCAATACGACGGCTTCTGACCTCCACTTGAGGTGTTACATTCGCCAAGGCTTTCTTCCAAACTTCTATCGGGTCTTCCTGAAGTTTTGCTTCAATAATATCCATTGCCTTGTAGAAAATCTCATAAGCGAGATTCTTCTTACCTTTAAGCATGATATTGTTCACAAATTTAGTGACCAATACATCACCGTACTTAGGATCCGGAAGGATGATTCTCTTTTTTGGTTTAGCTTTTCTCATGTTCTAAACTTTTACAATTTTAATTTACTTCTTTGCTACTTTTTTCGGACGCTTGGCACCATATTTTGATCTGCGTTGCTTACGACCATCAACACCGGCGGTATCCAATGCACCGCGGATAATATGATAACGCACACCGGGAAGATCCTTAACACGACCTCCTCTAATCATCACGATAGAGTGTTCCTGCAAATTATGTCCTTCTCCGGGTATATAGGCATTAACCTCTTTCTGGTTGGTCAAACGCACCCTCGCAACCTTACGCATTGCCGAATTAGGCTTCTTAGGAGTTGTTGTGTAAACACGTACACAAACACCACGACGTTGCGGACATGAATCCAAGGCAGGAGATTTACTCTTGTCTTCCAATTTCTGCCGTCCTTTGCGGACTAATTGTTGAATCGTTGGCATTCTTCTTTTGTTTAAATTACTAATTTTTACTCAAATTATAGGATTTTTTATCCTTTTTTATCTTCTCAAAGTAAAAAAGCACCTTATATATTAGGTTCAAGGGGAGGGATAAGTCTCTTCATTCGACTCTTCTGCTAAACACGATACAAGAATGTAAAGAACTGAATTTCATTATCTTGCATCGTAGAAACCTCTAACGTTTAACTTATCAGGTCCCTATCACTTTTATGTCAGGCTACTTTATCACCTTTTTCAGGCGGCAAAATTACAAACTTTTTCTTTAACACACAACCATTTATACATATTTTTTTTGATTTTTTTAATTATCTTGTTTCAAACCTTTTTTGATACCGTTTTTTTACCGCCAAAATATATTGTCACAATACCTTCTTAACATACATATATTATTGTTATTCAACACTTTTTAGCAACAACTATTCTCTTTTCATCATTTTTTTGTCTTAACTTAAATTTATAGATGAATTATTATTACCTTTGCACAAATTTTTTGCCGTGTCCGATATATTAGCACATCTTAATGAGCCTCAAAAAGAAGCCGTCACCACTGTTGAAGGACCTGTCATGGTCATTGCCGGTGCCGGTTCCGGCAAAACTCGTGCCCTGACACACCGCATAGCCTACATGATTCAGGAAGGTATAAGTCCTTTTTCCATCATGGCATTGACTTTTACCAACAAGGCTGCCAAAGAGATGAAAGAACGCATCATGCAACTTGTTGACCCTTCTCATGCCAAAAGTGTATGGATGGGGACATTCCATTCCATATTCGCACGCATACTCCGCATAGAAGCAGAGCATCTTGGTTTTACACAAAACTTTACCATTTATGATACAGATGACTCCAAACAACTCATCAACAACATCATAAAGGAAAAAGAATTGGATAACAAAGTCTATCCTGCGAAGATGGTATTTAGTCGCATTTCCATGGCAAAGTCTTCACTTTACAATGCCGAAGACTATTGTAAAGACGAAGAGATACAAAAACAGGATTTTCGTGCCAACAAGCCTCTCATAGGCGAGATTTTTAAAGCCTACAACGAAAGGCTGAAACGCGCCAACGCCATGGACTTCGACGACATACTATATTATACAAACGTATTATTGAAAGACTTTCCGGAGATATTATTGAAATATCAGCGGCATTTCAAATATATCCTTGTCGATGAATATCAGGACACCAATCATGCTCAGTATATCATTATCAGAAGAATTGCCGCCATGCATGAAAACATCTGTGTAGTAGGCGACGATGCTCAGAGCATATATGGATTCCGTGGCGCCAACATCCGCAATATTCTGAATTTCCATTCCGATTATCCGGATATGAAACTGATACGTCTCGAACAAAATTACCGTTCTACCAAGACAATAGTAACAGCCGCCAATAACGTCATTGCAAGAAATGAAGAACAAATAAAGAAAAAAGTTTGGTCCGATAACGAGGAAGGCGAACTTATCACTCTACTACGTGCCACTACCGACAATGAAGAAGGCACTTTGATAGCCAATTCCATATTCGGATTTAAGATGTCGAGACAGCTGAACTACAAAGACTTCGCCATATTATATAGAACCAACTCACAGTCAAGACCGTTAGAAGAGGCATTGCGTAAACAGGATATACCTTACCGCATCTATGGCGGATTGTCATTTTACGACCGCAAAGAAGTTAAAGATCTTCTCGCCTATTTCCGTCTCGTCGTCAACACCAACGACGACCAGGCATTGTTACGTATCATAAATTATCCTACAAGAGGTATAGGCTCTACTACACAACAACATCTCGAAATAATCGCTGATAACAGAAAATGCAGCATCTGGGATGTCATATCTTCCGATGAAGGATTGCCAAAAGAGCTCTCGCGCAGTCTCAGCAAGATAAAAGATTTCGTCTTGATGATACAAAGTTTCAGAACAAGACTCGAAAAAGACAACGCTTTCGAACTTGCAAAACACATCACCGACACAACAGGTATCATAAAAGTATTGAAAGAAGATGCGACACCAGAAGGTGTGGCTCGTGTAGATAATGTTGAAGAACTTCTCAATGCCATTATGGAATTTTCCGACAAACAAGTCGATGAGACAACAGGAGAGCGTATCAACGTGGGATTGGCAAAATTCATGGAAGATGTTGCACTGCTTACAGATCAAGATAAGGAGACAGAAAACGACGACAACCGCGTCACATTGATGACTATTCACAGTGCCAAAGGATTGGAATTTCCTTATGTATATGTTGCCGGTCTTGAGGAAAACCTCTTTCCGGGAGTACAATCGTTAGGCACCAAAGAAGATTTGGAAGAAGAACGACGCCTTTTCTATGTCGCTATCACAAGAGCAGAAAAAAAACTCATTTTAAGTCATGCAGAGAACAGATACAAATGGGGGACCATGACATTATGCGAGCCATCACGTTTCATAGATGAGATAGACAACAGTCTGATAGAAAAGACAAAAAAAGCCTCATTCAAAGGCACCACTTCTATTGGAGACAGGTCTAAATACAATATTTTTAAGGATTTTGACGATTTTAATGTTACACAACAAAAACCTGTAACAAATACTGCCATGCCTAAATCGGATGACAAAGACTTTGTGCCGGCTGCACCTGAGGAGATAACAGAAGGACTGCGGGTGCTTCATGCCAAGTTCGGACAAGGCACAGTGTCAAAGGTTGAAGGCAGCGGTCCTAACAAAAAAGCTACGGTAATATTTGACAACTGCGGACAAAAACAATTAATGCTCAAATTTGCAAAACTAAGCATACTAAAATCATAAACATACAACATATTCACTATTTTAACGTTAAATATTTAATAAAAACAGCATAACGATATGGATATAGAAGGCATGAAATATAATACCGAACGTGACAAACTCGTGATATCCGAATACGGACGCAACATTCAAATCATGATACAGCATCTTTTGGATATAGACGACCGTCAACGTCGTACAGAAGCAGCTCATTTTGTCATCAACGTAATGGCTCAGATGAATCCCCAAGTCAAAGAATCCAATGATTATCTTCACAAATTATGGGATCATCTGTATATCATATCAGGCTACAAGTTGGATGTCGATTCTCCTTACGATCCTCCAAAACCGGAGACCCAAACAATGAAACCGGAACCTATTGAATATAATAAAAACAACATAAAATTCGGTCATTACGGACAGCATATCTACAACATGATACAAGAGATCAAGAAGATGGAAAACAGTCCCAAAAGACAAGCCTTGCTCTACAATATCGCCAACCAGATGAAAAGAGCGTATCTCAGTTGGAACCGTGACACAGTAAATGACTTGTTGATTCTCGATGATTTATACAAACTGTCTGATGGAGAATTTACACTTCCTATGGATACCAAACTCATTCCAACATCCGAGATACTTTCAAAACCTCAACTTCAACAACCACAACAACAGCAAAAGAAAAAGAAAGTCAAGAAACAACATGCCGTAAAAGTCAACAATCCCAACAGACCAAACAAAAAATAACCATGGGTTCATTCAAGATAGTTGGAGGAAACAAATTATCGGGAACGATAACGCCTCAAGGCGCCAAAAATGAAGCAATGCAGATATTATGTGCATGTCTGTTGACATCTGAAGTCGTCACTATAACCAACCTTCCTGACATACTCGACATCAACAACCTTATCGAGTTGTTCAAAGGCATGGGTGTCAAAATAGAAAGACCTGCACGTGACACTATCAAGGTTCAAGCTGAAGATATCAATTTCGAATATTTCAATACTGATGATTTCATAAAAAAAGCCACGAGTTTAAGAGGCAGCGTGATGATATTGGGACCTCTGTTAAGCCGTTACGGGAGGAGTTCTCTGCCACATCCGGGAGGCGACAAAATAGGACGCCGTCGTCTTGACACTCATATCATCGGATTAAAAAAACTTGGTGCCACTATAGACCCGACTACTAAGTTTTACAGTCTCAAGGCTCCTGCTGACGGATTAAAAGGCACTTATATGTTGCTTGACGAAGCATCGGTGACCGGAACAGCCAACATCATAATGGCTGCCGTCCTCGCCAATGGCACCACAACTATTTTCAACGCTGCATGCGAACCTTACATAGTACAATTATGCCGCATGTTGACATCTATGGGAGCCACCATAGATGGCATAGGGTCCAATTTACTGACGATACATGGCGTCAAAGAACTTCACGGCACAGAACATCGACTCCTTGCCGACATGATAGAGGTAGGCAGTTTCATTGGTATGGCTGCCATGACAGGCTCCGAGTTGACAATAAAAAATGCCGGTGTCAAAGACCTCGGCATAATACCTGATACCTTCCGTAAACTCGGAATAGAATTAAAAATACAGGATGACGACATCATTGTGCCGCAGCAAGACCATTATACTGTGGAAACATTCATGGACGGAGGAATTCTTACGATAGCCGACGCACCATGGCCGGGTTTCACTCCTGACCTTATCAGCATTATACTCGTCGTCGCCACACAGGCGAAAGGTACCGTCCTCATACACCAGAAAATGTTTGAAAGCCGATTATTCTTCGTTGACAAACTCATAGACATGGGAGCTCAGATAATATTATGCGACCCGCACAGAGCCAACGTCATTGGTTTAGACCATACCCATGAACTCAAAGCAATACGTATGTCATCACCCGACATAAGAGCCGGCGTAGCTCTGCTCATCGCCGCATTGTCAGCCGATGGCACATCCATAATAGACAATATCGACCAAATAGACAGAGGTTATCAATACATAGACAAACGTCTTAAAGCCATCCACGCCGACATAGAGAGAATTTAACACCTATGTCGCATTTCGACAATATTTCCACGAAATTAAAACTGACATTTTGTCAATCTGTATTATTGGCAGGTTTTTTGATATAGAATTAAAACAAATTAAAATCAACGAATTAAATATATGGAAAATAATAACAAAAACAATGATGAACAAACGCTGTCTGACGAAAATATTAATGTCGGCAACGATAAAGAAAAAGAAGACAAAGGCAAAAAAACCAAGAATAAATCAAAAAAATGTGACAAACAGCAGAATGAATCACAAAAGATTGATGAATTGGAATTGAAAAACAGTGAGTTGGAAGCCAAATACGCCGATGTCAATGATAAATACATCAGATTGTTTTCAGAATTCGACAACTACCGCAAAAGAGCGGCAAAAGAAAGAGCCGAGTTGTTTAAGACAGCCTCAGAAGACATCATCAAGAAGATGCTGCCTATTTTGGATGATTTCGAAAGAGCTTTGCAAACCATGGAAAAAAGCGACAATAAAGCCGATTTTGAAGGAGTTACATTGATTTACAATAAGTTAAAAACCATGCTCAATCAAAACGGATTGGAAGAAATACATGCCATGGATGCAGAATTCGACACCGACGAACATGAAGCACTGACAAGTACTCCTGCTCCTGACGAGAGCAAAAAAGGTAAAGTGTTGGATGTGATTCAAAAAGGCTATAAACTCAACGGCAAGGTCATCAGATATGCCAGAGTTGTCGTTGGCAGTTGATAATAAAGATTTTAATTAGTAATGGAGAAAAGAGATTATTATGAAATATTGGAAGTATCGAAAGATGCTTCTGCCGATGATATAAAAAAAGCCTATCGCAAGATGGCTTTGAAATATCATCCTGACAGAAATCCTGACGACAAGGAAGCTGAAGAGAGATTCAAAGAAGCTGCCGAAGCATACGAAGTGTTGAGTGACGCCAACAAAAGGGCAAGATACGACCGTTTTGGACATTCAGGATTCACCGAAAGTGATTTCAGTAATTATTCCATAAACGATATATTATTCAATTTCCTTGGTGACTTTGGTGGTTTTGGATTTGGAGGCGGCGGATTCAATTTCGGAGGTGGTTCCAGAAAATATGTAAACAAAGGGTCCAACCTGCGTATGCGTGTCAAATTGTCATTGCAGGAGATTAACGACGGCATCACGAAAAAAGTCAAAGTCAACAGATATGTCACATGCAAACATTGTAACGGCAGCGGCTCCGGCGACGGTTCTCTGCAGACATGTCCCGTATGCAAAGGACGTGGCTCAATAACACAAGGCGGAGGATTCTTTACACAGATAATATCCTGTCCTCAATGTCATGGCGAAGGTAAAATAATAAAAAACAAATGTCCCGACTGCCAGGGAACAGGCGTCGTAAAAGGAGAAGAAGTGTTCGACCTCACTATACCTGCCGGAGTGGCGAACGGGATGCAGCTTTCATTCCAAGGTAAAGGCAATGCCGGCATACATAACGGCATACCCGGAGACCTTTTGGTGATTATTGAAGAAGAAGAACACCCCGACTTCATTCGTGAAGACGAGAACCTGATCTACAATCTGTTTATCAGCGTTCCCGAAGCAATCCTCGGCTGTACGGTAGAAATTCCTCTAATCAATGGCACTACCACGCTGAAAATACCTGCCGGAACACAATCCGGCGAAGTTATAAGACTGAAAGGTAAAGGCTTGCCCGTAATCAACAGTTATGGAAGAAAAGGAGAACTCCTTGTTAATGTTAACGTATGGATTCCTAAGAAATTAAATAAAAATGAAGAAGAAATGATGAAAACTTTACTCGATAGCGACAGTATGAAGCCAAAACTATCAGAAAAAGAAAAAAGCTATTTCCAGAAATTACGCGACTTTTTCTCCAACAAATAACTATTTGCCAATGTCTATGATTACAAATTACAATATTTCCACTAATATGACATTGGCAACCTTATTCAAATAAATGTTTAACCGACTGTCATTTTGTCAATATTATTTAGTATTTGAAAATCATGCAACCATTCATCGAAATAATCAATGTCAGCAAATCATATTCTGACTATAAAGCATTAAACAATGTCAGTTTCAACGTCCCGAAACAAAGTATCTTTGGATTGCTGGGTCCTAACGGTGCCGGAAAGACTACATTGATACGTATCTTGAATCAAATAACAGCTCCTGATGAAGGTCGCATTATGTTTGACGGAACGCCGCTGTCTCCAAAGCATGTGTCTATGATTGGTTATCTGCCGGAAGAAAGAGGATTGTATAAAAAGATGAAAGTCGGAGAACAGGCGGTTTACCTCGCCCAATTGAAAGGATTAGATGCCAAAACAGCAGAAAAAAGACTTAAATACTGGTTCGGCAAATTCGAGATCGGCAGTTGGTGGAACAAAAAAGTTGAAGAACTAAGCAAGGGAATGCAGCAAAAAGTACAATTTATCGTGACAGTGATACATGAACCCAAACTGCTTATATTCGATGAACCTTTCTCCGGATTCGACCCTATCAACGTCAATTTGCTGAAAAATGAAATATTGAATTTACGAGACAAAGGTGCCACCATTCTGTTTTCTACACATAACATGGCATCGGTCGAAGAACTTTGCGACAATATAATGCTTATCAACAAAGGCAAAATGCTTCTTGAAGGTAGTGTGACTGAAATAAAACAACAGTTCAAAAACAACATCTTTGAATTGGCAATACAAAACTTTAGTGAAGAAATACACATCCCTGATTATTATAGAATAACATATTGTGACAAGAACCAAAATGGCGTGACTCATCTTAAAATACAAACGGACAAGGACACAGACTCCAATGAATTAATTACATCAATATTAAAAACCGGTCGTCTTGTTTCATTTCAGGAATTGTTGCCATCAATAAACGACATATTCATCAAACAAATCAACGACAAAAACAATTCACAAATATGAAAATAGGAATCATCATAAAAAGAGAATATTTGACTCGAGTGCGTAAACGCAGCTTCGTCATCATGACAATATTGACTCCCATACTGTTTGCCGCACTGATGTTTCTTCCGACAATACTGATGAACAACTCGGAAAAATTCGACAAGAAAAGAACCATTGTCGTTAATGATGAAACAGGCTTTTTCAATGGCAAGTTTAAAAACACCGATGTACATACATTCATTTTTGAAGACAAAGACATTGAATCATTGAAAGAACTTGTAGAACAAGAAGTTTATGATGGCATACTATACATCCCGAGTACCTCTCTGAATCTGCCTGTAAACGCCAAGTTGTACAGTAAGAAAGCATTGCCTATAACATTGAGTTCCTATTTGGAGAACATCATGAAACAGGAACTGCAAAAACAAAAATTACTTGCCTCGGGAATAGACCCGGCTCTCGTCAAGGCTGCCAATGTCGATATCAACATAACAAGTGTACGTTTTGACGAAAACAATGAAGAGAAAAACATATACAACATATTGGAGATGTTTCTGGGACTCGGATTCGGACTGCTGATATACATGGTGATATTCATGTTCGGTAATCAGGTGATGAGCGGTGTTATTGAAGAAAAGACAAACCGCATTGTGGAGGTCATCGTGAGTTCCGTGAAACCTTTTGAACTGATGATGGGCAAAATCATAGGAACGGCATTAGTCGGTTTGACACAGTTCATGATATGGATAGTGTTGACTCTGTTGATATATTCAGCCGGAATGCTCGCCATCACTCCTCATGAGATGATTTCGACAGGAATGATGAATGAACAAGCTGTTACAACAGACAGCCGGCAGATGATTGTCAATGCCATGGAAATGGCAAACAGTATCAACTTCAAAGGAATACTATTTTGTTTTCTTCTGTATTTTATTGGTGGATACATGTTGTATGCTGCATTGTTCGCTGCAATAGGCTCGTTTGTGGACAATGAAACAGATAAACAGCAGTTCGTTTTGCCTATATCGTTGCCATTGTTGTTCGTAATGGTTTGTTGTACCATGATAATCAATAATCCGGACAGCAGTTTCGCTACATGGTTGTCCATAATACCATTCACATCTCCGGTAGCAATGATGATGAGAATACCATACGGAGTGCCGTACTGGCAGATAACCTTGTCTGTTGCCTTGCTTGTAGTAACATTTGTTTTTATTACATGGGTGGCAGCAAAAATTTACCGTACCGGTATATTGATGTACGGTAAAAAAACGACATACAAAGAGATATGGAAGTGGTTGAAATATTAAAAAACAACGCTATTTATACCAAAATTTCAAAAAATTTTGTTTAGTAATAAAAATATAGTATTTTTGCACCTCAAAAAATAGGAAAAGTTTAATTTTTATAAAAATCAGATTTACAATGCAGAACAAAGGAGTTATCAAGCTTTTGGCAATATTGCTCGGAGTGTTTACTTTGTATCAGTTGTCGTTCACATTTGTTACGAAACGTATTGAAAACAAAGCAGATACATTTGCCAAAAGCGAAGAGTCGGAAAGATTGGCTAATGAATTGGCCCAAGGCAATCAAGAAGCTTTTAATTACTATTTGGATTCCATTCAAGATGCAAGAGAAAATTATTACTTGGATTCCATGAGTACTGTTAAAGTATATCCGGTAATTAACTATACATATCGTGATTGCAAAGAAAATGAACTTAATTTAGGTCTTGACCTTAAAGGTGGTATGAACGTGTTGATGGAAGTTTCAATACCCGACATCATCATGGCATTGTCAAACCACAGTACCGACCCTAATTTCGTTGAGGCAATGCGTATAGCCAACGAACAGCATCTCAACAGCCAGAGACATTTTGTGGACTTGTTCGGTGACGCTTACTCACAGTTGGATCCCAACGCAAGATTAGCCTCCATATTCCTTTATGAATTCAAAGACAAAGGCATAACAGTCAACTCAACAAACGACGAGGTTCTCAAAGTTATCAAAGATGAGACCGACAGTGCAATAGACCGTTCATATCAGATCTTGAGAACTCGTATTGACCGTTTCGGTGTAGCTCAACCAAATATTCAAAAATTGGAGGGTTCTGGACGTATCCTCGTAGAACTTCCCGGCATCAAAGACCCGAAACGTGTCCGTAAACTGTTACAGGGAACTGCACAGTTGGAGTTTTGGGAGACTTATAATTTCAGCGAACTTTATCAGTATTTTGATGAAGCTAACAAACGTTTGTCTGAAATCAACAAAACGACTACCTCTACAGAGAATGAAGAAGTCGAAGAAGCAGGTGCTGATATCATGATAGAAGACGACAATACTTTGTTGAGTAAAATAGAAAGTAAAGACTCATTGACATTAGCAAGAGAGAAGGCTATGGAAGAATATTCTGCCAACAATCCTCTTTATGCAGTGTTACAACCTTCATACTATCAAAATGAGTCAGGACAGTTCTTGCCCGCCCAAACAGCCCGCGTAGGTATGGCCATGGTAAAAGATACTGCCAACATAAACAGAATGATAAACGAGGTGAAATCAGTTTTCCCGCGTAACATGAAATTTGCCTGGTGTGTAAAACCTAATATTGCAGAAGACGGAACAGAATATGTTGACCTCGTAGCATTAAAGATGTCAAGAGACAACAAAGCTGCTCTCGGTGGAGAGGTAATCACTGAAGCACGCCAAGACTACAATCAAACAGGCGGCGTTGAAGTAACACTGCGAATGAACAGCGAAGGTGCCAAAGCATGGAAACGTCTCACGGGTGAGAACATTGGAAAACAGATAGCTATTGTCCTTGACAATTATGTATATTCTTATCCTGTCGTCAACGATGAGATACCTACCGGAGTCTCATCCATCTCGGGCGGCGATATGACAGTGGAAGAGGCACAAGACCTTGCCAACATTTTGAAAGCCGGTAAGTTACCTGCACCTGCCAGAATACTTGAAGAAAACGTCGTAGGACCTTCTCTCGGTCAGGAAGCCATCAATTCCGGTCTATGGTCATTTGTGATAGCTTTCGTTCTCGTCCTTATTTACATGCTGTTCTTCTACAGCAAAGCCGGTTTTGCAGCTGACACGGCACTCGTAGTCAACATCATTTTCCTGCTCGGTGCATTGACATCATTTGGTACGGTATTGACACTACCTGGTATCGCAGGTATAGTGCTTACTTTGGGTATGGCTGTTGACTCCAACGTCATTATCTTTGAACGTATTAAAGAAGAGCTTCGTGCCGGCAAAGGTCTCCGTTCAGCCATTCAGGACGGTTACAAAGCAGCCTACTCAGCTATACTCGACGGTAACATCACAACATTCCTCACCGGTTTCATATTATTTAAATTCGGTACCGGTCCCGTACAAGGCTTCGCCACAACATTGATGATAGGTATCTGTACTTCTTTGTTTACATCTATCTTCATCAGTCGTTTGGTGTTGGAAGGCTGGCTCAAAAGAAACAAAGAAATTACTTTCTCCAACAAACTGACAAGAAACTTCTTGAAAGATGTTCATTTCGACTTTATCAAATTCAGCAATAAAGCATTTGTCATAGCCGGTATATTCATCCTTGTCAGTGTAGGTTCTCTTGCATTGAGAGGTCTTAACCTCGGTATTGATTTCAAGGGAGGCCGTAACTATGTCGTTCGTTTCGACAAAGAGGTTTCTGTCGACCAAGTGCGTAACGCATTGGGTGATGTAGCTGAGTTTAATGACGATGTACCGGAAGTGAAAACATACGGACCAAGCCGTCAGGTAAAAATCACTACTAAATATAAAATCAACAGCAATGATCCTGAAGTTGACAGCGAGATTCAAAATCTCCTTTATAACGGTCTTAAAGGATTTTACAGCAAAGATCTGACATACGAACAATTTACATCTGACAGCGACAAGAGCGACATGATGCTTGGTATCCTCAGCTCACAAAAGGTTGGTGCTACAATAGCTGACGACGTGACACGCAACGCTTTCATCGCCGTTATTCTTTCGCTTATTATCATCTTTGCATACATAGCCATACGTTTCAGAAGATGGGAATATGGTGTATCCAGCGTTATCGCTCTTACACACGACACCATAATTGTGATAGGTATGTATTCATTGTTCTACAATGTTCTTCCTTTCAGCATGGAGGTTGACCAGTCGTTTATAGCTGCTGTATTAACAATCATCGGTTATTCCATCAACAATACAGTGGTTATTTTCGACCGTATCCGTGAGAATGTGAAATTATTCCCGAAAAGGACATGGCTCGAACGTATCAACAATGGTGTCAGCAGTACATTATTACGTACGATCAACACCTCCGGTTCTACATTAGTGGTATTGCTCGCCATCTTTATCTTCGGCGGTGAGACTATACGCGGATTCGTATTTGCCCTGTTGGTAGGTATCTTGGCCGGTACATATTCATCATTATTTGTAGCTTCTCCTATAGCATACTATCTGTTCAAAGGCAAAAAGCATGATGAAGAACTCCTTCTTGGAAATAGCAAGAAAAACAAATAATATCGCAGAATATTAAAATCTCTGCCCATTAAGTTCCAACCGGATACAAATTCGGTTGGAACTTTTTTTTGAAAAAACGACATTGAAAGCAGCAAATGCCACCGCAGTAATTTTTCTTGCTCTTTTACGAATAATTTTATACTTTTGCAAAATATAAGACGTTATGTCAAAAATATTATCTATGAGAAAATCAATTCTTATCGCAATATTATTTGCTTTATGCTTTGTCTCGGCACAAGATGTTATTGCTCAACGTCGTAACCCGGCAAAAAGTGCTGATATAGCATTCGAACGCAAACAATATTACTCTGCAATAGAAAAATACAAAAAAGCTTATAAGAAAACAGGTAAAAAGAAATATAAAGACGAAAGGACTCGCATCACCTATCAGTTGGGTGAATGTTACAGACTCACAGAATCTTATCGTTTGGCTGCAGCCCAATACAAAAGAGTTGTCAAATCTGAATTTCCCAAAGAACATCCGGAAGTTTATTTGTATTATGGCGATGTCTTGAAATCTGAAGAGAAATATGAAGACGCTTTATATTATTACAATCTTTACAGTGAAGCTGTTCCAGATGACCCTCGAGGACAAAGAGCTGCAGAAGATATACAATATATTCAAGAATGGATGGAATATCCATCCAAATACGAAGTGACAAGGATGAAAAACCTTAATTCCAGAAGCAGCGACTTCGGAGTAGCCTGGACGAGCAACAATTTCAATGAAATAATATTCTCATCATCAAGAGAAGGCGGAGTCACCAAAGAAAAAGACGTAATAACAGGACAACATTTTGCTGACTTTTATACTGTAAGACAGGACAAAAACGGTGAATGGGGCGAAGTGAATCTCGCCGATGATGCCGATATTATAAACAGTGAAGGCAGTGAAGGTACTCCTTTCATCAACAAAGCCTTCAATACCATGTATTTCACACGCTGTCCCAACCATAAAAACAGAGAGTCGGGATGCCAAATCATGAAATCCTCGCGCAGTGGCAGTTCGTGGGGCGACCCCGTCACTGTAACTATTGCCAATATTGACAGTCTCGACGTAATAGGACATCCCACACTGACAGACGATGAGTTGATAATGTATTTCGCCGCCGACCGTAAAGGTGGCTTCGGAGGTAAAGACATCTGGGTCACAACAAGAGAAGACAAAGGATCTGATTTCTCCCGACCGTTTAACCTCGGTCCGGTCGTCAATACTGCCGGAGATGAGATGTTTCCTTTTTTAAGAAACGACAGCACTCTTTATTTCTCATCAAACGGACATGGAGGAATGGGAGGATTGGATATCTTCGTCACTACAATAGACAGCACAGGTAACTGGGGCGTGCCCAAAAACCTGAGATCTCCTATCAATTCCATAGGCAACGATTTTGCCATAGTATTTCATCCTGCGGAAGAAAGAGGCTTTTTCGCAAGTAACAGAGACTCTCGCAATGGTCTTGACGACGATATTTACTATTTCATTGAACCTCCCATTCTGTTTACTGTCACCGGCAACATTAAAGACCTTAACTCTCTTCAATATGTGGAAGGAGCTAATGTACGTCTGTCAACAGCTGAAGACGGAGTGGTGGCTTCTACATTGAGCAGTGAAAGCGGCAATTTCCTGTTCACCAACAATCAAGTGTTCCTCGACAAGTTATATATCCTGACGATAGACAAAGACAACTATTTCACCATGACTGACACAATAAACACCATAGGATTGGAGTTTAGCCGTGATTTCACCAAAGATTATGACCTCTCACCAATACCGGATCAACCGGTGGTGTTGCCTGATATCTTGTATGACCTCGCCAAATGGGATCTTAAACCTCAATTTGAAGATTCATTGCAAAGTCTTATTGAAACACTACAAATCAATCCTACCATTACCATAGAATTGGGCTCTCATACTGATAACCGCGACAGCGAGGAACGTAATGACATCTTGTCTCAAAAAAGAGCACAGTCGGTAGTCGATTATCTTATTTTGAGAGGTATCGATCCACTGAGACTGACAGCAAAAGGTTACGGTGAACGTGTGCCACGAACATTGCAAAAAGATTATGTATTTGACGGTTATACATTTAAATCCGGAACACAGTTGACAGAAGAATATATCAACAGTCTGGAATCAAACAACCTTAAAGAATATGCCCATCAACTAAATCGTAGAACAGAGTTCAGAGTGCTTAGTAAAGACTATGTTCCACGCACAAATATCAATGACAATCAGACTGCACAAATAAGACTTCGCCCGGAAGATAATAAAATAGACTTTGTACAAGATACAAGAGGTAACTTCTCGTTCAATGCCATTGTAAACGCATATACAGAACGTATTACTTACGACCAGTCATTCGACTTCGGCGTGTCACAAATCAAAGCCATGGCAATGCTCAAAGACGGTATCATTACTAAAAATGACTTCAAAGGCGATGATATAGATAAAATCATCACTGCAGGTGCCATCAAAAATCTTTCTGTCTTTGTCATAAAAGAGATGCGCATAGCCGACAAGACTCTTTACAATGTTGAAGTTACTGTATATAATAACTTGTTGTACGACTGGGTGATTGGACAAAAAGTGTTAAAGAAATTCGGCAACTTTGAGTTTGACATCAACACCATGAAATTAATCTTCAAATAACATAATATCAAGATATTATGCCAATAGAACAAAGATATCAACTTCGAGGTGTCTCTGCTGAGAAAGAAGACATCCACAAAGCAATAAAAAACCTTGACAAAGGACTGTATCCTAATGCTTTTTGCAAAATCATACCCGACATCTTGGGAGGAGACGATGAGTTCTGCAATATAATGCATGCCGACGGCGCCGGCACCAAGTCGTCACTCGCATATTTGTATTGGAAAGAAACAGGAGACATGTCGGTATGGGCCGGAATAGCACAGGATGCCATTGTCATGAACACCGATGACCTTATGTGTGTCGGTGCTACTGACAACATGTTACTGTCGTCAACAATAGGACGCAACAAAAATCTTATACCCGGAGAAGTGATATCTGCCATCATAAATGGAACAGAAGATTTCCTTGCGGCATTGCGTTCTCATGGTATTGGAATATATCTTACCGGAGGTGAGACTGCTGATGTCGGTGACTTGGTACGCACTGTTATCGTTGACAGTACCGTAACAACACGCATGAGACGTGATGAAGTAATAAACAACCACATACAGGTTGGTGACGTCATTGTAGGCTTTGCTTCATACGGTAAGGCTTCATACGAGAATTCATATAATGGCGGTATGGGAAGCAATGGTCTCACATCTGCCAGACACGATATGCTTTCTCATTGTTATTCCAATGATTACAAAGAAAGTTATGACAACAGTTTGCCTGAAAACTTGGTTTATTCCGGACCGTACAGACTAACTGACCCAACTGAAATGGAAGGTGTTGATGTTGGAAAACTTATCTTGTCTCCCACCCGTACTTACCTTCCTATTATGGTCCCAATATTCAAAGAGTTACGCCATAAAATCCATGGCATGATACATTGTAGCGGCGGTGCTCAAACAAAAGTACTGCATTTTATAGACAAATTGCACATAGTGAAGGACAACATGTTCGAATTACCTCCTTTGTTCAGAATGATCCAATCTGCATCCGGAACAGATTGGAAAGAAATGTACAAAGTGTTCAACATGGGACACCGACTTGAAATTTACACGGACACAGCATCAGCAGAAACAATGATGGAAATAGCCAAAAATTTCAATATTGAATCACAAATTATCGGTCATGTTGAACCTTCGGACAGCAAACATCTGACGATAAAAAGTCAATATGGCATATTTGAATATTAATCTATACAAACTCAATGGATATAATCGACAAACTGGAAGCGATAAAGACAAAATGGGAGTCTTTGAAAGAACAACTTAATGATCCCGAATTGATGAATGACATGAAACGTTATGTCAAAATCAATAAAGATTATAAGGATTTGGAACCTGTTGTCAATGCTTTCACTCAATACAAAACCATACTCGCAAATATAGATGAGGCGAAAGAAATATTAAAAATCGAAAAAGATGAAGACCTCAAAGAAATTGCACAAGAAGAACTTGACATTGCAGTAGAGAAATGTGCCAAAATAGAGGAAGAGATTCGTATCATGCTTATTCCCAAAGACCCGCAGGACAGCAAAAACGCCATTGTTGAGATTCGAGCCGGAACGGGAGGTGACGAAGCCAGTATCTTTGCCGGAGACTTATACAGAATGTATCTGAAATATTGTGAGACAAAAAACTGGAAAACAGAACTTGTTGACATGAATGAAGGTACAGTCGGGGGATTCAAAGAAGTAGTGTTTAATGTTATCGGAGAAGGAGCATACGGTCTTCTGAAATTCGAATCAGGAGTGCATAGAGTACAAAGAGTTCCAAAAACAGAAACGCAAGGCAGAATACATACTTCAGCGGCATCAGTCGTAGTATTGCCTGAGGCTGAAGAGTTTGACATAGAACTCAATGAAAAAGATATACGCAAAGACACTTTCTGCTCATCAGGACCAGGTGGACAATCTGTCAATACCACATATTCTGCTATACGCCTCACCCACATACCAAGTGGCATAGTGGTGACATGCCAAGACGAAAAATCACAGATCAAGAATCTCGCCAAAGCGATGAAGGTCCTTAGAACACGTCTTTTTGAACGTGAATACAACAAATATCTTGAAGATATAGCATCAAAGCGTAAAACCATGGTCTCAACAGGAGACCGTTCTGCCAAAATACGCACATACAATTGGCCTCAGGGCAGAGTGACTGACCACCGTATTGGTCTCACAGTATATAATCTACCTGCAATCATTGACGGTGACCTGTCTGAATTTATCGAAAAATTACAAATGGCGGAAAATGCCGAAAGACTAAAAGAAGGATTAGAATAATGAATAAACAAGAACTTATAAATCAGATTTATGCGAAGAAATCTTTTCTTTGCGTCGGATTAGACACCGATATTGCCAAGATTCCGGAATATCTTCTCGAATATGAAGACCCGGTCTTTGAATTCAACAAGAGTATCATTGATGCCACGGCAGAATATACCATAGCTTACAAGCCAAATTCGGCATTTTATGAGGTTGATGGTGCAAAAGGCTGGCTGTCATTGGAAAAAACAATAGCTTATATCAAAGAGCATTACCCGGAAATTATGGTAATTGCCGATGCCAAAAGAGGAGATATAGGCAATACCTCTGCAAATTATGCAAAGGCTTTCTTCAAGACACTCAATGCCGATGCCATAACAGTGGCACCGTACATGGGTCTGGATTCTGTAGAACCTTTCTTGAATTTTGATAATAAATGGGTTATCCTTCTTGCTTTGACATCAAACAAAGGCTCCAAAGATTTCCAATATATTGACACAGACAGAGGCACTTTATATAAAACAGTCTTATACAAGGCTACTGAATGGGCGGACAGTAACAAACTGATGTTTGTCGTAGGTGCCACACACCCTGAAGAACTTAAAGAAATAAGAGAAATACTGCCGGATTATTTTCTTCTTGTCCCCGGTGTAGGAGCACAAGGCGGGTCAATAGAAGAAGTAGCAAAAAATGGTATTAATAAGGAATGTGGGCTGATAGTCAACTCTTCACGAGGCATCATTTATGCCTCGAAAGATGCACATTTTGCAGAAAATGCTGCAGAAGAAGCTAAAAAATTACAACAAAAGATGCAATTATTCCTATAATACTGTATGCTCCCAAAACATAAATAAAATGTGACACGTACATTTGCTTTACACACTTGTTTGTAGATTGTACCTTGACAAAAATATGTTTTTTGCCGTGACAACTTAACTTGTAAGATTTTTTGATTTACATAATCTTAATTTCTTCTCACTTTTAACATAAAAAGGTGTAAAGGGAAAAATCCTTCACACCTTATTTTCTATTTGACAATTATGTCAAAAAGTTATCTTACTACAGAAACCTTCTTGGTAGTTGCATTGCCTTCGTTATTCATAACACGAATGAAATAAACACCGCCAGAAAGATTTTCAATATTTACCGATGTCTCATTATCAGACTCAATAACCTCGACAAGTTGGCCTAAAGAATTAAACACCATAACTTTAGCGATGTCAACGCCACTTACATTAACAACACCTTTCGAAGGATTTGGGTAAATACTGCAACTGACACCATTATTTTCGTCTATAGCATCATATTCTGTCGTAAAAGACTTTTCTTCGCCATAAACAATTTGACTGTTACCCGTCCTTGCAAATGCCTTGTACATATACTCTGTACTATGAGCAAGACCTGTAAGTTGCACCTCGAAGTCTGTCGATACCGAAGCGGCTGTAGCCTCATGATATGTCGTCTCGTCTGCAGTACGATACATAACACCCACTTCGACAGGTGTACCGCCGGCGATAGAACCTCCGACTATTGCTTCAGTGGGACCCAGTACCGTAGCATCTGCAGTAGTAACTGACATAGTAATATCACTATTGATTGAAATCAAGTGAGAAGCCTCAGAACCAAATTCTCCGTCACCATCAATAATGACATTGCCGTCTGCATCTTTCAACTGATAGTAACCTTGACCATAAGCACAGCAAATTCCATTACCGACATTGTCATAGATGCTCAATAACAGACATTCGTTTGCAGGAACAGTAAATTCCTCTCTGTGAAGTTCTGTTGCTGTTGAACCTTGCAACATGGTGTAAGGACCACCGGAAGCATAAACAGTACCATTATAACCTGTGACTTCCCATGTCGTCTGGTTACCGAATTTATCCTGCATGATATCGAGAGTGAAAGTAACTTCTTCTCCGGTAACATTCAAGTCCATCCATTCATCGCAAGTAACGGTAAAAGACTGTTCCAAATCATAAGGAGCACCATTAGCCTCAACAATTCTGACTACTCCGCTATGAGTACCGAACGGGACATCAATTTGGAGAGTAATTTGTTCTGAGAAAAACTGCTGCAAGGAACCATTCCATTCATTTTCAGTCACCTCGCCGTCTAATTCAATCTCAAATTTAACATTTGTCAATTCTTCAACGCCACCATTTTTCATTGTCATGACAACTTCTTTAGTATGACTACAAGAAACACCGGCAATTTGTTCCACACCTGTGATATACGGGAAAATAGGTTCATCGGAGCCTATATTAGTTTCTATTTCACAAGCAGAAAGAATAGGACGTGTTGCTTGACCCTGTTGAGTTTCAGAAACCCAAGCGAGGAAAAACACGTTGTCGAGATCTACTTCAACACCATTGGGATCACCGATAATTTCGGGAATCTCGTAAGTATAACTTCTTGTTATCAAGGTACCTTGTGTTGTTGGAGTAATCTCCTCACCCCATGCAGAAGATGTTATGACATCACGCAAGATGTGCATGTGGCAATATTGTCCATTGATCATTTGTTCAGGATTGGATGTACCGCCAGACT
The DNA here is from genome assembly GCA_002633315.1 of Bacteroidales bacterium Phil6. GTDB lineage: Bacteria > Bacteroidota > Bacteroidia > Bacteroidales > F082 > Limimorpha > Limimorpha avicola. The sequence goes on along the minus strand of NWBN01000031.1, from coordinate 120,320 downwards.
GCGAACCGAGAATACTGTCCTGCAACATAGCCACAGTGAGATAGTTTGTTGTTTGAGCACTATTAGCGGTATAATATACTTCTACATCAATGGTAGCTATACGAGTAGCAGGATTGATGACTGCCATACCTGCAACATTAAGCACTGCCGGCTGATTCAATTCTTGAGTTGCCACACTTGTCCATTCACCACGGCCAATAGCACTCGATGTAGTACGATTCACTACACCGGAAGGATAACCGGAAATCGAGAATCCGCCATGTATGGTCTGACCATCCTGGCAGATGAGGTTAGGATAAGATGTTGGAGCATAACCGCCGGCATGAACATTGATAGCCCATACTCTGCCGGGATTATCACGCATGATCTGATTAGCTATTCTGTGTCCATCGGGACAATAGCCACAGTTTCTTCCCGTAAACTCTTCAAGAATAACATTTTTGTTTGAAGGTTCAGTCGAGACGTATTGCTGAGCATTCATTTGAAGAATGCAAGCAAATACTAAGCACAATAAAAGTGTAAGTTTTCTCATAGACTAATATTTTTTAAAGTTAAAACTATATTCCTTCCACTATGGTAGTCCAGCCGAACTCGTCCGGTTCTGTACCATATTGGATACCACGCAGCTTATTATAAAGCTTTTCACTCCACGGACCCGGTTTGCCGTCTTTTGAGAACACGTATGATTTACCTGTCTCAGGGTCGTCGATACGTTGTATAGGACTGATAACGGCAGCAGTACCGCAAGCGCCGGCTTCTTCAAAAGTAGCGAGTTCTTCCTCAGCAATAGGTCTGCGTTCGACTTTCATTCCGAGAGATTCTGCCAATTGTATCAAACTCTTGTTGGTAATGGATGGCAATATGGAAGTCGATTTAGGAGTGATGTAAGTATTATCTTTAATAGCGAAGAAGTTGGCAGCGCCGGCCTCGTCAATATATTTCTTTTCTTTTGCATCGAGATAAAATTCGCAGGCATACTCACCGCCATGACAAGCCTCAATATGAGCACGCATACTTGCAGCATAATTACCACCCACCTTGTAAATACCTGTTCCAAGAGGAGCAGAACGGTCATATTTACGTGTGATAACATATGGGTTAGCCATAAAACCACCTTTGAAATAAGGACCAACAGGCGTTGCAAATACAAGGAACAGATATTCATCAGCCGGACTGACACCAACTTTGGCGCCCGTACCAATGATAAGAGGACGTAAATATAATGATGCTCCACTTTCATAAGGTGGAATAAATTCTGCATTGAGTTTTACACATTTAATCATTGCCTCCTCAAATCTGTCAAGAGGGAAACGTTGCATCATGATACCGTCACATGACGATTGAAGTCTCTTGGCATTTTCGTCAAGACGGAAAATACGAACTTTGCCATCAGCACCGCGGAAAGCCTTCAATCCTTCAAAAGCTTCCTGTCCATAATGAAGACATGTAGCAGCCATGTGAATATTGATAGTTGTCTCTGACGAGATTTCAAACTCTCCCCATTTACCGTTTCTGTAATAGCAACGCACATTATAGTTCGTTGGATAATAACCAAAAGGAAGTTTTTCCCATTCAATCTTTTGCATAATTCTAAATATTTTAGTTAATCATTAATTCATTCTAACAATGCACAAAATTAAGTATTTTTTTTATTTAACAAAAACATATTTTTAATTTTATGTTTTTTTCATCTCAATTGTCACTCAAAAATTCTTTCTAAATAATGATATTGTATTCCATAATGTTTCTTAATATCCTGTATCTGAGACATGATGAGTTTTTTATCCGGCACCACGTCAGTCTTTTTTCCAACGAGAAGCACATTTTTCGGAGTATGTTCCATTTCTATGAACTCCATAATTTGAGTTTTATATCCAAAATACTCCATTATCAAAGCGCGTATTGTATCTGTAATCATGACAGCCTGGCGCTCCATAAATATACCATAACGTGTCATACAGTCCGAGACCCCGGATTTTTCCATTTCGGCACGTATCTGTTTATGACAACATGGTGCACATATTATTAATTTTGCATTATTTTCAATCCCTTTTATGATAGCATCATCAGTGGCAGTATTACATGCATGCAGTGCTATAAGAACATCTATTCTCTGAGGTTTATAATCTTCTATGGCACTCTGAATGAAATCAAAATCAGGCATCTGGCAATCACGTATTATCTCATTGACTTTCAACACAATATCCTCACGCACCTCAACACCTTCCAATATAAATCTTTTATTATAATTTTTTGACAGATATTCATACAAAGCAAAAGTAAGATATCCCTTCCCAGCACCCATGTCGGCAATTCTCAACTCATCGTCGAAAGAAGTGTTGCGAATAAGAGAATCGACTATTTCTACATATTTACAAATCTGCTTGAACTTATGTTGCATATCGGCGAGCACCTTACCTTCTCGTGTAGTAAGTCCCAGTCGGAACCACCATATATTACGAGGATCTATCAGACGATTTTTAACATGGTCATGTTCCAGATCCACCTCCCTGTACTCTTTGACCGGCTTGCAAATCAGCGTAGGTTTCCCTTTGCGGCTTATCAACAAGGTGATATCTTCTGTAACGGTAAACAGAGATGCACTGAGGAATCTGTTATTCAACAAAGATTCAAGCAATGAGACGAACTGTTCCAAGTCATAATTCAAAGTCTCATCTCGCCTATCGTATCTATATGTAAATGAATACATCAATCTGTCTTTTATTCTGACGGGTTTGATATATACATTACGCAATTCATCACTTTTAGCTACAGGTTTCGACAAAGTCAGTTTCACAAAAGAACCTTGTTGCAAAGCGGCTGTCAGTTTTTCAAAAAAACGTTCCATGGCATAATTAATATCAATGCAAAAATAACACTTTTTTATAATAAAGAAGTCATTTTGTCAGTCTTGAAATTTGGCACATACTTTGATAAAAACAAAAAAAATTAAAAACAAAACATTATGACAAAAGGATCTATAGGTGTAAAAACAGAAAACATTTTTCCTGTAATAAAAAAGTTCTTATATTCTGAAAATGAAATATTTTTAAGAGAACTCATCAGCAATGCCGTTGATGCGACACAAAAACTGAAAGCATTGGCAAGTGCCGGAGAGTTTACTGGAGATTTGGGCGATTTAACCATAAAAGTCGATGTAAACAAGAAAAAGAAAACCATAACCATACATGACAGAGGTATTGGCATGACAGCCGAAGAGGTAGACAAATACATTAACCAGATAGCATTTTCCGGAGCCACCGAATTCGTTGAAAAATTCAAGACACAAAGTGAGGCGGAAGCTGCATCCATAATAGGTCATTTCGGCTTGGGGTTTTATTCTGCTTTCATGGTATCAGACAAAGTGTCGCTTATCTCTAAATCATATACACAAGCCCCTGAAGACAAAGGTGTAATATGGGAATGCGACGGCAGCCCGGAATATACTATGGAACCTATCAAAAAAGGAGACAGAGGTACTGACGTAATATTGTATATCACTGATGACTGTTCCGAATTTCTTGAAGAAGGCAGAATAAGAGAATTGCTCAACAAATATTGCAAGTTCTTACCTGTTCCTATCCAATTTGGAATGAAGAAAGAGGAAGAACCAATAGAAGGCGAAACCGACAAAAACGGCAACCCTAAGACAAAAACTGTTGAAAAACCATGGATTATCAACAGTGTAGAACCTTTATGGAAGAAATCTCCATCCAAGATAGAGGACAAGGAATACGATGATTTTTATCATGTCTTATATCCCATGAATTTCGATACTCCCTTGTTCCATATACATCTTAATGTAGATTATCCTTTCGACCTCACCGGTATTCTATATTTTCCTAAAATCAAAAACAAATACGAATTTCAACGCAACAAGATACAGTTGTACTGCAACGAAGTATTTGTCACCGACTCCGTCGAAGGTATTTTGCCCGACTTTCTGAGTCTGTTGCACGGTGTCATTGATTCGCCCGACATCCCGCTTAACGTCAGCCGTTCATTCCTGCAAAACGACCAGAACGTAAAAAAAATATCAGGTTATATTACCAAAAAAGTCGCTGAAAAACTTGAAGAGATGTTCAAGAAAGACAGAGCGGATTATGAGAAGAAATGGGATGACATAAAAATATTCATCGTTTACGGTATGATAACCGATCCTCAATTCTTCGAAAGAGCAGAGAAGTTTGCATTACTTAAAGATACGGAAGGCAATTATTATACTTTGGAGGAATATAAAAAGAAGATAGAAGACAATCAGACAAACAAAGACAAGCGTCTCGTCTATCTTTATGCCACTAACGAAGATGAGCAATACGCCAACATTGAAAATGCCAAGTCTCGCGGATATAATGTTCTCTTGATGGACGGAATCCTCGACTCTCATTTCATCAACAGTCTGGAACAGAAATTCGAGAATACTCAATTTGCACGAGTGGATTCCAACACCATCGACAAACTTATTGAGAAGAAAGAAGATAACACGACATCCAAGTTAAGCGACAGTGACAAAGAAAGCATCAAGGCCTCTTTTGAAGCTATCATAGACAAGACAATATATTCTATAGAATTTGTCAATATGGAAGAAAACGACGCTCCTGTTGAACTTACTCAAAACGAATGGATGCGTCGTATGAAAGATATGAATATGATAGGAGGAATGTCAATGTGGGGAGACATGCCTGACCATTATACTTTAATTGTAAACACAAACAATAATGTGATAGATTCGCTCGTTAACAAAGACGAAGACAGTCGAAAAGAGGTTATTTCCCAATTATACGACCTTGTCAGACTCTCGAAGAATCTTTTAAAGGGAAAAGAACTCAATGAGTTCATAAAACGCAATTTCGACAGTATGCAATAACAAATTCATGAAATGAAAAAGAAAAGCACAATTATCATTATCGTTGTCGTTGTTGTCATAATACTCCTATTTTCCTGGATAAAAGGCACTTACAACGGTTTAGTATCAAAAGAAGAAGCCGTCAATGCACAATGGGCTCAGGTAGAAAATGTATATCAACGTCGTAGCGACTTGATCCCCAATTTGGTAGCCACAGTAAAAGGTTATGCAGAACACGAACAGAAAGTTTTAACGGATGTAGTTGAAGCAAGAGCGAAAGCAACCTCCATCAACCTTAATGCCGACAATATGACGCCAGAGAACATGCAGGCATTCCAAAATGCGCAGGAACAGTTGTCCGGAGCCTTGTCGAGACTGTTGGTAACTGTAGAAAAATACCCGGACCTGAAAGCAAATCAGAACTTTTTAGAACTGCAGGCACAACTTGAAGGCACTGAAAACCGCATCACGGTGGAGCGTCAGAAGTTCAACGACACTGCAAGAATTTATAATCAGTCAATAAGACATTTCCCTGCCAACATATTTGCCAATATGTTCGGTTTTGAAAAGATAGCATATTTTGAGGCTCAACAGGGAGCTGAAGTCGCTCCCAAAGTTGAGTTTTGACAACGAAGAGGCTGTCATAAAAGACAGCCTCTTTTTAACTTAATTATATGACAGCCAGGAATTTTTTCAGTAAATTAGAAATTAAAAAGATTGTAGCTGCAATACAAGAAGCGGAAAAAGACACATCCGGAGAGATTCGTGTACACATAGACAATTTCTGCAAAGGCGACGCCATAGAAAGAGCCACCGAAGTGTTTTTTAAACTTAAAATGAACGAAACCGCACAACGTAACGGCGTACTTATATATTTAGCAGTAAAAGACCACAAATTTGCCATCATTGGCGATGAGGGTATCAACAATGTCGTTGAAAATGATTTTTGGAAAGACATAAAAAACGACATGACACAATCTTTTAGAAACAATTTATTTACCGATGGCATAATATATGGAGTACTTCGCTGTGGTAAAAAATTAAAGGCATATTTTCCTCATCAGGAAAACGACATTGATGAGCTTAGCAACGAAATTTCTTTTGAATAAAACAACATGAAAAAGTCTATTTTTTATTATATCTTATTTTTCTCTTTTTTATTTTTTTGCAAAACGACATTCTCACAAGACATTCCCGGCAGACCGGAACCTCCACGTCTTGTAAACGATTTCACTTCGACACTGTCAAAAAACCAGATCAACCAACTTGAACAGAAAGTGGTAAATTATAACGACAGTACTTCTACTCAGATATGTGTAGTATTAGTCAACAGTTTACAAGGATACAGCGCTAACGAATATGCATATAGCATCGGAGAAAACTGGGGTGTTGGCGGGAAAGAAAACAACGGCGTTGTATTGCTCATCAAACCCAAAGGAAAAGAGAAAGGCGAAGTTGCAATATCTGTAGGATACGGAATAGAGCCATATCTTACCGATGCTGTCTGCAAAAGAATCATCGAAACTCAGATGAAAAGCCATCTCATTGACAATGATTACTATTCTGCCATAAACACAGCCATAGACTCCATTATCAACGAACTTGTCGCTGCCAAGTTCAGGCCAGCCGGAAGCAATGGAGAAAATGACGGATTGATTTTGATTCCCATAATAATATTAATCGTAATGATTTTAATCATAAAAATAATGGGAAGAAGCAAAAGTGTCACCTACACTTCTAAAAACGATGGCAAAGACTTATTCAATTTATGGCTTTTATCGATGTTCTTTAACAACAGAAACAATCATTTTGGAGGAGGGTCCTCATTTGGAGGAGGATCATCGTTTGGAGGTTTTGGCGGCGGTCATTTCGGAGGAGGCGGAGCCTCAGGAAGCTGGTAAACGATGATATTGTTTGTTTTCTGATAATCCAAATAATCTTTTATCTGAAACGTCAATCTTTTATCAATCGTCAACAATTTACTGTTTTTTGAATAAACATTTTTTCAGAAATGTTGTACAGCAATTAATAATTGCCGAAAGACACTATTAATCATGTCTCACACCATATTGTAAAAAACACCCACGAGGCAACAATAAATTCGAATCAGTATTAAACTTATCGTATTTCATTGTCCCCGTGGGTATTAACAACTGTTATCCAAGAAATCCTGATAAATAAAATGGATAAACAGTCATATCAGTTGAAAACAATCAAAACAGTAAGGTTTCAACGAAAACATAACAATGTAGATAACAATATACATTGTTAATAAATCATTGATCACCCATTAACTTTTGCCATGTGAGCGATAAGGTCGAGTACCTTATTTGAATAACCAATCTCGTTATCATACCATGACACCACTTTCACGAAAGTATCTGTCAAAGCTATACCTGCTTTAGCATCGAAGATAGAGGTACGTGTATCGCCGAGGAAATCCGAAGACACGACAGCGTCTTCAGTATAACCGAGGATGCCTTTAAGTTCGCCCTCTGAAGCTTTCTTCATGGCGGCGCAGATTTCATCGTATTTAGCCGGTTTTGCGAGATTCACCGTAAGGTCCACCACAGAGACGTCGAGAGTAGGGACACGCATCGACATACCGGTAAGTTTACCGTTAAGTGAAGGAATGACTTTACCGACTGCTTTGGCAGCACCGGTTGAAGAAGGTATAATGTTACCGGAAGCAGCACGTCCGCCACGCCAGTCTTTCAATGAAGGACCGTCAACGGTTTTCTGGGTAGCTGTAGTTGAGTGAACAGTCGTCATCAAACCATCGGTAATACCCCAATTGTCATGCAACACTTTTGCAATAGGGGCAAGACAGTTGGTCGTACATGAAGCATTTGATACAAATTGTGTTCCTTTGACGTATGCATCCTGGTTGACACCACAAACAAACATCGGAGTATCGTCTTTTGAAGGAGCCGACATAACAACATACTTAGCTCCGGCATCAATATGACCCTGTGCTTTTTCTTTTGTAAGGAACAAACCTGTAGATTCAACGACATACTCAGCACCTACCTCATTCCATTTCAAGTCGGCAGGATTTTTCTCCGCAGTGATACGAATACTGTGACCATTGACTATGAGAAGACTTTTTTCCATATTGTATGCAATCTCGCCTTCGAATTTGCCATGCATAGTGTCATACTGAAGCATATATGCCAGATAATCCACCGGACAAAGGTCATTAATACCTACGATTTCAATATCTTCGCGTGCTTGTGCTGCGCGAAATACAAAACGACCGATACGGCCGAAACCATTAATACCTACTTTAATTTTTGCCATAATTTATACTTTTAAATTAAACTGAATGTTCAAACAATTTCAAAAATGCAATGTTTTTTTTAAATGATATTTTTTGCAAAGTTAAAACTTTTTCATTAAAAAACTATAATCAATTTTTTATTTAAAAATTTTTGTAAAAAGAGTATAATAATAATTCTCTTTCAAAAAACCATTTCTATCATTATAAACAAATTCAGTAATAAAAGTGATAAAGTAAACCAACGAAAAATGTTTAAGCAAAGCGCAAAAATAATTTTTAAAAGAATACTCAAAAATATTATCTTTGCACCATGAAAAATATCAGAAATTTTTGCATCATTGCACATATAGACCATGGCAAAAGCACATTGGCTGACAGATTGCTTGAGTTTACCGACACCTTAACGAAGAAAGAGTTGGTAAACCAGGTTCTTGACGACATGGATTTGGAGAGAGAGAGAGGCATTACCATAAAGAGTCATGCCATACAGATGAAATATGAACATAATGGAGAAATATACACTCTCAACCTCATAGACACTCCCGGACATGTTGATTTTTCGTATGAAGTATCAAGGTCAATAGCAGCATGCGAAGGTGCATTGCTCGTCGTAGATGCTTCACAAGGCATTCAGGCACAGACAATATCCAATCTCTATATGGCGCTGGAACACAATCTGGAAATCATTCCTGTCATCAACAAAATAGACATGGAAAGTGCCAATCCCGATATGGTAGAAGACCAGATAGTTGATCTAATAGGATGCGAACGCAGTGAGATACTTAGATGCAGTGCACGTACAGGTTTAGGTGTCAATGAGATATTAGAAGCCATTGTAAACAGGATTCCGGCACCCAAAGGTGACCCTGATGCTCCTTTACAAGCACTTATCTTCGATTCTGTTTTCAACTCATTCAGAGGTATAATAGCCTATTTCAGAATCATCAACGGCACCATACGCACAGGTGACCTTGTAAAATTCTATGCCACTGAGAAAGAATACAATGCCGATGAGATCGGAGTACTTCAACTGAAACAGGTGCCACAAAACGAATTGTCGGCAGGTAATGTCGGTTATATCATCTCCGGAATAAAAAGTTCAAGGGAAGTAAAGGTTGGTGACACCATCACTCATGTTGACAAGCCATGTTCCAATGCCATTGCCGGTTTTGAAAATGTGAAACCCATGGTATTCGCCGGAGTATATCCTGTCGATGCCGATGATTATGAAGAGTTGAGAAGTTCTCTTGAAAAATTGCAGCTCAACGATGCGTCTTTAGTTTGGGAACCGGAGTCTTCGGCTGCATTGGGATTCGGATTCCGTTGTGGTTTTCTCGGCTTGTTACACATGGAAATCATACAGGAACGCCTCGACCGTGAGTTCAACATGGATGTCATTACCACCGTGCCCAATGTGTCGTTCAAGGCATATCTTACCGATGGCACCGTTCTTGATGTACACAACCCCAGCGGTTTACCGGAACAGACAAAACTCGACCATATAGACGAACCTTATATCATTGCTCAGATAATATCCAAAAACGAATATGTAGGTCCCATAATGACACTGTGCATAGAAAAAAGAGGTTTGTTGAAAAATCAGGTATATCTCACTACAGACAGAGTCGAAATGACTTTTCAAATGCCTCTCAGTGAGATAGTGTTCGACTTTTATGACAAACTGAAATCCATTTCAAGAGGATACGCATCATTCGATTATCATATTGCAGGATATCAGCCTGCCAACCTTGTCAAACTCGACATTTTGCTAAACGGCGATTCTGTAGATGCACTTTCAACATTGATACACAGAGACCATGCATACGCTTTCGGACGCAGGATGTGCGAGAAACTGAAAGAATTGATTCCAAGACAACAATTTGATATAGCGATTCAAGCTTCCATAGGATCTAAAATAATTGCAAGAGAAACTGTACGTCAAGTAAGAAAAGACGTTACAGCCAAATGTTATGGAGGCGATATCAGCCGAAAACGCAAATTGTTAGAAAAACAGAAAGCCGGCAAGAAGAGAATGCGTCAAATAGGCAATGTTGAGGTTCCTCAATCGGCATTCCTTGCTGTTTTGAAATTAGACTGATGTCTTTCTTGGTTTAGCATGAAAGTATTATTGTCGCAATTGCACTTTAATGATTTAAAAAAACGACAATAAAAGTTTTATTGAATTTCATATCTTATAAACAAGGCGTGTCAAATTTCATATAATCAGACACGCCTTTTTCTCGAAATAAATCTACAGATTTGGAATTAAATTTTATTTATCAAGGATTCAATGTTCTGAATATAAACTTCATATCATTAACATCCGTATTATTTTCAGGGTCAAAAGTAATAACTTTTTCATTTTGAGGTTCAAGGTCGAAAAAGTTGTCAGAGAACCTGCCTTCAGCATTCCGGCATTCCACATAGACGCTTTTAGCCAATGCTGATGAACGGACTTTCAAAATAACAGTTCCATCATCTTGCAAAACATCAAAAGCAATATCAGTCTTTTTAAGTTTCAAGTCTTTAGGTTTTGTCAAGAAACAAAGACGTTCGAACACCTTGCCGTCATTGTCATCAACAGTCATTTTGACATAAATACGTTCAGGATGTCTCACAGCCCTACAGAAATCATCTCCCAATTCAATATCATGACAGCCATTCCCTCCTACCTTAACCGGAATCTTCTGTGAAAACACTGTCTTTCCTTTCATATCTTTAACATCCAGCAACAAAAGACCTTCAAAAGCAGTTTGATTATCATTGTTAACCCAAAGCACATATTTATCCTCTACAGTTTTTATTCCGACATAAAGAGGAGCGAACAACTCTTTCAATCTATACTGCAAAGCCTTTTTGTTACCATAATAATCTATTGAAGACCATGATATTACAGGCCATGCGTCATTAAGTTGCCAATAAAGGGAGCCCATGCTGCGGGGTTTTGCAGCTCTCTGTGCCTCGATAGCAATGGAAAGACCATATTCCTGCGACAACTGACTCATATAAACATAATCTTCAAAATCTTTCGGTTTTCCTATATATTCTCTCACATGTTTCATCATTAGCAGTTCACCTCTTGCATGTTTCTGATGAGCCTGGATAACATCATTATCAAGGTCAGGGTCTATTTTTCTCAATGTTGAAACGGAAGGATAAGCCTGGTATCCGAACTCACTGTTGAAACGACCCACTTTGTCGCGATATATCTCGTATGGCATCTCGCCCCACCAAACGCCCCAATAATGCACGTCACCTTCAGTAAGACTCTCAGGGCGTCCCCACCCTTTTGAAGGAGAACTTGGCCAATAAGAACGAGTGCCGTCATATTTTTCCACCACATCTTCAAGTATCTCTTCAAACAGTCTGTCATATCCTTCTTTCATCTCTTTATCTTCATCCTCACTCCAACCGAGGCTCTTTTGCCAGCCCCAGTTATAATAACCTTCGCTTATTTCGTTGTTGCCGCACCATAAAGCCAAAGAAGGATGACTTCTGTATCTTTTGACCTGCTGCACCGCTTCTTCCCTTACATTGTCGAGAAACTCATCTGAATAAGGGTATGTCGAGCCGGCAAACATAAAGTCCTGCCATACCATAATACCAAGACTGTCGCATATATCATAAAAATAATCAGGAGGATAAATGCCACCACCCCATATTCTCAACATATTGAAATTAGCCTCGACACATTCCCGAATGAGATACAGAGTGTTATCACGCGACATGCGTGCTGTGAGCATCTCCTCAGGCACATAGTTGCTGCCTTTGATATAAAGAGGTGAACCGTTGACAGTAAAATACATGGCTGCGCCAATACTGTCAGGTTCGTTGACAAGTCTAATGTCACGAATGCCGGTTACCACGTTTACAACATCTTTCTCCATGCCATTACGCAATATTTTAATGTCAAAATCATAAAGATTCTGTTCTCCCATACCGTTAGGATACCACAAAAGCGGATTTTCCATCACAAAAGGTAATGATATCTCATTCCTTCCTTTTGAAAGTTCCATCGTCTCATTCAAAATAACATCTTCATCTTGTAAAACACATATTTCAACCGGATTTTCCACATCGCTGTCGATAGTAGCATGCAAAGACATCATCGCCTCATTGTCAGACAATTTTACCGTAGCCACAGAAGCGTCTGAAAGAGATATACCGGACCAAGCCCTCAAAGACACAGGTTTCCACAATCCAATATTGAGATAACGCGGTGCCCAGTCCCAACCATTCTGATATCCGGCCTTACGCATGACAGCATATTTTTCCGGGAAACGCAAAGGATATGTCTCAATAAGACTGTCACGCACCTTATCGAAAGGAAGGAATCGCACGACAAGCTCATTATCAAAAGGTTTCACAACATCTTTAACATCAGCGGTCCATGTTCTGAACATATTATCTGCATATAAAAGATGTTTGCCGTTAAGCCACACATCGGCATAAGTATCTATACCGTCAAAAATGAGTTCAATATTATCTTTAGACATCAACAAATCATCCATATCGAACACAAGACGATACGTCCATTCACGCTGAGGTATCCATAAAAGGTCCTGTTCAACTTTGCCATGATAAGGATGAGGAATGACTCCTGCTTCATACAAATCGTTCTGTATGACGGAAGGCAACGATACATCGAGACTGAGGTCCAACGTATCAGTAGTGACAGTCCAGCCTTGCGACAAACTGCGATATTCGGTAACTCCGTCATTATCGGAACATGAAGTAAGACCAACAATGACAAGACAAGACAGAAAGAGAAGTTTTTTAACAAATGTATTATTTTTCATAACATTATAATTTTCTACACAACTGCACGAACATTTTTATTTTATTAAGGTCGGATTCTTTCCAGACCATGGAAGCGCCTGTAGCATCGACTCCATCAGGATACAGTGATTTATGAAAACATGTCACATTCTCCGTCAATGAAGCATGACAATCAGACACGCCGGTGGCCCGGAGCAGAGACTCCACATTACTGATGTTAATGCCACCTCCCGGCATAATTTTCACTTTGTCTCCATAGCGTTTTTGTAGTTCAGCAATAACGGAAGCTCCACGCGGTGCATCATGACAGCCTCCTGATGTAAGGACCTTGTCGAAGCCCAACTCTGCAAGTTGACGGAAAGACTCAAAAATATCGCGTGAAGCATCGACAGCACGATGAAAAGTAAACTTCATTCCTTTGCCGGCACGCATCATTGATTCCACTGCCTTGACATCAATGTCACCTTCATCATTCAAAGCTCCGATAACGACACCTTCATAGCCAAGCATCGCCACTTTCTCAATATCTCGGCACATCATCTCAACCTCTCTGTCATCATAAATATAATTACCGGAACGAGGACGTATCAAGACCCTTACCGGGATGCGCATGACATCTGCAACCTCAGCCAACACACCATACGAAGGTGTTATTCCTCCCACTTCCAATGCCGAACACAGTTCTGCACAGTCAGCACCGCCATCCTGCGCATTACATACTGATTTATAATTACTTGTACAAATCTCTATTCTAATCATTACTTATTTTCCCGCAAAGATACAAATTTTACAGTCATATAAAAACCCATCTCATATTTCTTTTAACAATAGATTTTGAAAAAGTCAAAATATCAATATTCTTCTTGAAAAACAAACATCATTCTCAACCACATCTGTGATGTCATTTTCATTGTCAAGCAACAGAACAGAATCTGAAAATCGATTTAAAAAGCATTTTTTTGTATCTTTGCGAACTAAACTTAAAAACAAATAATGGTATATCCTGACAATTTTGAACAAAAGATCGGATTCAACATCATAAGAGAACGACTTAAAGAGTTATGTATCAGTGTCATGGGCATTGAGAATGTTGACAATACCAAGTTCAGCAGCGACATTGTCCACATTGAAGAACAGTTGTTGCAGGTTGAAGACTTCCGCAGATTATTGTCAAACGGTATGCCATTTCCCGTAAAAGATTTTTTTGACTTGCGTGATGTCTTCAAACACCTTTCCATTGCTGAGACAGTCATCGACATAGAGAGTCTGTTTGCCTTAAAGCAGGCATTAAGGTCATTGTCGCGTATCATGGAGTTTTTCAAGTCGGAAGTCTCATTGACAGTACCTTATCTGAAAGTACTGTCAGAAGGAATAGAAATAAACAAACAGATTTTCATCGACACTGAACGTCTTATCGACGACAAAGGAGAGATTCCGGATAACGCCTCTCCCGTTCTTGCAGAGATACGAAACGAAATAAGACGTAAGACAAGTTCCATAGACCGACGCATGCAACAACTTCTCGTCAATGCCAAGAACAAAGGCTGGACCAATGCCAATGATGAATTGACAATACGCAACGGACGTCTCGTAATACCCGTCAAGGCATCGGACAAAAAATCGTTGCGAGGTTTCATACATGACGAGTCGGCTACAGGGCAAACCGTTTACATTGAGCCGGCGGAAATATTCGATACCAATAACGAGATAAAAGAGTTGGAATACGCAGAACGGCGTGAGATACACAAGATACTTTTATCATATTCAAGGACATTACGTCCCGAGCTACAATCTCTTGTCATGGCATGGCATCTTCTCGGCATGATAGATTACATACGAGCCAAAGCCATCTTTGCCGACAATATTGATGCAGTGATGCCTCAAGTCAACGACAGTCCCATGTTCGACTGGAAACAGGCAAAACATCCGTTACTCGAACACAAACTCAAATCACAAGGCAAAGAGATTGTGCCATTAGACCTTCATCTCGATGCCGACAACCGCATCTTAATCATTTCCGGACCCAACGCAGGAGGCAAATCGGTATGCCTCAAAACTGCAGGACTGCTCCAATATATGTTGCAATGCGGCATAGCTGTACCCATGCACAAAGATTCCTGTTGCGGCATCTTTCACAACATGTTTATTGATATTGGCGACGAACAGTCTCTTGAAAACGACCTCAGCACATACAGTTCTCATCTGCTCAACATGAAGCATCTTCTTGAAGCCGCTGATGACAGGACTTTGTTCCTTATCGATGAGTTCGGTTCCGGCACAGAACCCCAACTCGGTGGTGCCATTGCTGAAGCCATCCTGCTGAAACTAAATGACAAGAAAGCCTTTGGCATGGTAACGACACACTATGCCAATCTAAAGCTCCTCGCCGATGACAACGAAGGTATTATCAACGGTGCCATGTTGTTCGATACTCGTTTCATGCAGCCTCTTTATATAATGATGACAGGCAGACCGGGAAGTTCTTTTGCCTTCGAAATTGCAAGAAAAACAGGCTTGCCAAAAGACATTCTGACAATAGCTTCGAATTTAAGCGGCAAAGGGCACCTCAGCTTCGAACAACAACTGCAACAACTTGAAATAGAGAAAAAAGAATTACGAAAAAAAGAATATGAACTTAAAGTTGCTGACAGTCTTCTCGATGAAGTGGTGACAAAATACAAAAAATTGCTTGCCGACTTGGAGAAAAACAAGACTCAACTGATGAAAAAGGCCAATAAAGAGGCTCAACAGTTGATAGATAATGCCAATGCCAAAATAGAAAACACCATACGTGAGATCAAAGAGGCACAGGCAGAGAAAGAACGCACCAAAGAGTTGCGCAACGACCTTAAAAAAATGAAAGACAGCCTCATCAAAGATGAGAAGAGACTCGAGGAAGATAAAAAAACAAATTCTCAAGAAAAAGAACTTAATGAAAAACTTAAAGTCGGTGACACAGTATGTATAAATGAAATGGAGATTGTTGGCGAACTTATTGACATCAATGATACTGACATCACCATACGTCTCGGCACTGTCAACCTCAGGACTACTGCCGACAAAGTAAGAAAAATCAGTAAGGCGACAGCAAGGAAAGCTGCCAACAACCCTACATTCCTCAGAAAAAACATCATGAACGACCTCAACGAGAAGGCTGCCAACTTCAACCTTACATTGGATTTAAGAGGGAAACGAGGCGAGGAAGCTCTCAACGAGACTGAGAAATATATCGACGAAGCTGTTTTATTAAGCATCAAAGAAGTCAACATATTGCATGGAAAAGGCAACGGCATATTAAGACGCATCATACGTGACTTCCTCAGTAAAAACCCGAATATCAAGGAGTTTCATGATGCAAGTTTAGAAACAGGAGGAACAGGTATCACCAAAGTGACATTAAAATAACCATTACAAGCAACTTTTTCAGCTTGAATAATGTTTCACTGTTAAGAAATAACAACAAACGACATAAAACACATGTACAACAATATAGGAAAACCACCCGGAACCTTGACATATTCCGGCAACATCTACAATGACACCTCCATACATGTCATAGATTACAATGAAAACGACATACATGATAAGATAGTTGATGTCAACGAGTTGAAACAAATGCCGGCAACTTCGGACAAACGATGTATCTACATCACCGGACTATCCAACATTGATACAATACGCCAGATAGGAGAGATATACAAAATCGATAATTTATTTTTAGAAGACATTTTGAATACAATGCTGTATCCCAAAATAGATTTTCGCGAAAACTATATATTCATTACTGTACGAAGTCTCTCCATAGACGATAATAATAACATAGTTTCATATCAGTTGAGTTTTATCTTGTTTGATAACCTATTGATTTATTTTCAAGAGAAAGAACTGTCACTTTTCAATGTCTTAAAAACGCGTTTTAAAGACAAAGAGTTCAGAAGCAACGATATTGACTATCTTCTCTATGTCATGATAGATATTGTGATAGACCACTATTTCTACATCTCAGATAAAATCAATGAACAACTTGACGAACTCGATGACATTATATTCGACAACACAGACAGCAGTATCATGCAGAAAATTCAAGCCAAACACAAAGAACTGCTGACATGTAAAAAGGCTGTTGTCAACTTAAGTTCCATAATCAGCACTATATTAAAGACAAATAACGAACTGATTCATGAACCTCAAAAGAAGTATTTCAAAGATGTTGAAGACCATATAAGTCATATCAAGGAATCTTTTGAGAATCACAGAGATCACAACTCACAGTTGAAAGACCTTTATCAATCCAATGTCAGCAACAAGATGAATACCATCATGAAGACACTCACAATAATATCCACAATTTTCATTCCGATCACCTTTCTTGCCGGAATGTACGGAACCAATTTCATCAATCTTCCTGAAGCAAAATGGAAATACGGATATTATATGTTATGGCTGATATGCTTAATATTAGCAATACTTATGTTATTTATTTTCAAAAAGAAAAGATGGTTTTAAAAAACAATTTTCACTAATGTGAAACATTTATATTTATATTTTTATTATGACGAATACATGATTCTATTTGAAATGAATCAACAATATAAAATATCATTGACAAAATACAGCATCAAAAGTATTCAAAAAAAAGACTGTCTAAACTTGTGTTAGACAGTCACAAAAATAAAATTATGAAAAAAATTTTTACAATTCACCAATAATTCATGAATCAGAACAACTTTTTAATATCATCCACCATATCCAGTCTCTCCCATGAAAAGAAATCCACATCTTTGTATATCCTGCCGTTTTCCTTATAAGTAGTATCATCTTCATAAAACACCTCCACCTTTTTAGTATAAGGCTCATGACCAAAATGACCGTATGAAGCAGTAGCCTCAAAGACAGGATTTTTCAAGCCGAATCGACGTACAATGGCGTATGGTCTGAAATCGAATAATTCTTTTATACGTTCCGCCAACAAAGCATCAGAAATCACATTGCCATCATTGTCTTTTACATGACAAGTATTATAAGTATTGACATAAAAACCTACAGGTTGGGCTATACCAATGGCATAAGCAATTTGTACCAACACCTCATCGCACACGCCGGCAGCGACAAGATTTTTTGCGACATAACGTGCAGCGTATGCTGCCGAACGGTCCACTTTCGAGGAATCCTTACCTGAAAATGCACCACCGCCATGAGCACCACGACCGCCGTATGTATCTACTATAATCTTTCTTCCGGTCACTCCCGTATCACCATGAGGACCACCGATAACGAACTTGCCTGTAGGATTGACAAAGAGTTTCATATCATCTTTAAAAAGACAGCATATCTCCTTCTGCAACTTGGCTTTAACTCTCGGGATCAATATATTACAGATATCCTCCTTAATAATCTGTATCATCATCTCGTCATCTTCGCTAAACTCGTCATGTTGTGTGGATATTACGATAGTATCTATACGTACAGGCTTCCAGTTCTCATCGTATTCCACAGTAACCTGTGATTTGGCATCAGGACGAAGATATTTCATCACCTTACCTTCGCGACGTATGGCAGCGAGTTCTTGCAAAAGTCTATGAGCCAATTTGATAGTCAACGGCATATAGTCATTTGTCTCATTCGAAGCATAACCGAACATGATACCCTGATCGCCTGCACCCTGTTCCTCTTCACAGTCGCGCACCACACCTCTGTTGATATCCTGTGACTGTCCATGTATGGCAGACAACACTCCGCATGACTTACTGTCAAATTGATATTCAGCTTTAGTATATCCTATACGCTCTATCACACGACGTACCGTCTCCTGAATATCCACATTGCCATTGTATCTGACCTCACCTGCAACAACAGCAAGGCCTGTAGTGACCATTGTCTCACATGCCACTTTGGCATCCGGGTCCCTGCGCAACATTTCATCTAAAATAGCATCGGATATCTGGTCACAAACCTTATCAGGATGACCTTCTGAAACAGATTCCGATGTAAAATAATAACCCATAATAAATTTGTTTTGATTTAACATATATTAGGGAAAACTTGAGATTGTTCATAGAGGAAAAAACATTGTTTTAGCATTTTTTCTTGTGGTTGCAATCAATCAAATCTTTCCACTTTCGCGTTGCAAATATACAAACTTTTTATAAAAGCAAGCATATTTTAAAAATTTATCTCATCAAACCATATCAATATGATCGTCAATATATTATACCATTATATCAATATCATTGACTGTATTTACAATGTTATAAATCGAAAAACTCCTACAATTTTTGTTTCAATGAATCAAAAATTTCATTAATATTCAAAACTTAAAAATTATAAAATCTGTATGACAGCAGAAATTCAACAAACTATTTAGTGAGTTTTTGGAAACATTCTTCCATACTTACATCTTCCTGTTGCATACTTTTTATGATGATATTATTATCCACAGCCAAACGCATCAGTTCCTGACGCATGTCCAAATCACCTTTAGGTTCCAATATCCATTGAGTATCATTGACTGATCTCGCTTGTTTCAAACTTGATATTTTAGACAGGAATTCTTTTCTGACAATGGTCTCGAACTCGACTACAAGGACATTGCGATTTTCCTCGTTGTGCATGATATTTTCGATTCTGTCATTAGCCACCACTACACCTTTATTAATAATAACGACTCTGTCGCACAACGCCTCAACCTCCTGCATGATATGTGTTGACAACAAGACGGTTTTTTCCTTACCCAATTCTCTAATAAGATTTCGTATATCAATAAGTTGGTTAGGGTCGAGGCCGGAAGTCGGCTCATCGAGAATAAGTACCGAAGGATTATGCATCATTGCCTGAGCAAGGCCGACACGTTGACGAAAGCCTTTTGACAAAGCGCCTATTTTCTTTCGCATCTCCACTGTAAGACCGGTTTTCACTATCATCTCTTCAATACGGTTGTCGGCTTCTTTGCCGCGTATGCCGTGAATGCCTGCCACAAACGACAGATACTCCTTAACATACATATCCAAATAAAGAGGGTTATGCTCCGGCAGATAACCCACACAACGACGTACCTCCATGGGATTGTCTGTAATATCGAAGCCTTCTACCGACGCAGTACCACTTGTGGGAGGAATAAAGCATGTAATGATCTTCATCAATGTTGATTTGCCGGCTCCGTTAGGACCCAAAAGACCGACAATCTGACCTTTACCAATATTCAAATTGACATCATTCAATGCCAACTGTTTATCATACTGTTTAGTTACATGTTCAACTATTATCGACATAAGAGAAAAAAATTTACGGCAAAGATAATATTTTTCTTGCATCTTAAAAAGATATTTTATATATTTACACCCAACTTTTAAAAGTTGATTTTTTAACTGTAATTAATAACAAGAACATGGTTTTCATTTATCAAAACCGGCATCATTTGTATATCTCCGATTATATATGGAAGATGGGATTTGATTTTACATGTCACCCATTCCAGCGAATCATTTTTACACAAATATATACAATATGGCAACTTTGTAAAGTAAAACTTCCCAAAACTGTGTCTTTGCCATAATGATGTACCGTTGGCAAAGACTTGTTTTTGATATTGTTTGTATCTTAGGTATAGCTTTCGCGGCTATCTGTTGTCGATGATAATAAAACGACAGGCATCAAACATATTTTAATTATCCATCCGAATTGATTGGCTCGTAAAAAGAAGTTAAAGTTTTAATGCAGCACGTATTAAAATGGAAAATTATTAACAAAGTGCAAAGAAAAATGCCTTTTCTCACAAAAAAACAGTCTAAGGAACTGCGAGAAAAAAGGAAAAATATTATGAAAAAAAATATAATTATCAGCGTAATAAGCATAGTTTTTTTTACAATTTTATGTTTTATTGGTTGTAAAAAGGCAAGTAGTGCGTTTGATACAACAAATACTATCAATTCAGATAACAATGATAAAACAATCATCAAATACACGTATGATAATTACAATAATACATTAACGACAACATTTAATAAAAATGGTATGACATTTTTTGAATGGAAAAAGGCAGGTATTTCTTCTAAAGGAGATTCAATTGAAGAGTTAATAGGAAACATTACATTTGATTTATCTTCCATTCCACCAATAGACATACTTGACAAAGGTAATGATTTTTTGCTTATAAAAATGGGAAATGATACTTGCCTTTTTGACAACATTGAGAAAAAAGGTAACGAAATTTCTTTTTTTGTAACCACACAGACTGATAAGAAAATTTATTTTGTAAGCCACGAAGACAATATGCCATCTTATGATTTTCATGATTTTGCAAACATAGGTGACGTTATCTCTATTGTTGAGATTAATGGAGAGAATAATTGGTATAATCATAATACCCAAGAATTTCTTCCAGTATGGCCAATTATTTGGGGTGGTGCATGCCTTATTTTATCGATTATTGACTATTATTGTGACAAACAAATTGAAGAAGGTGCACAAAATTGCACAAATAATGGACAAGGCACAATTGTTCATTCTTGTGGTGTTGAATGTGTTGAGATATGTGAATAAAATAATACAAATGCCTATGAGTACTTTTTGTAAGATCAACAGCAAAATAATATTAATTAATTGTTTGATATTATTTTTTTCCTTTCTTTCGGGCTTACGGGGAGGAGAATCTTTTTTTCTAAACTACCGTGAGTTATTCGTGATATTGTTCCTGTATTACATATTTATGACATATTCGACGTCTTTGCTTTTTCCAAAGAATTACAAGAAAACCACAATTGAATGGACTGATGTTGTCAAGTTTTATTTGCGAATTTATTTGATAAATCCAATAATCAGTGTTTGTGCCATTATAATTGGAACATTTATCGGCTATAAAATTTCAACCGACAATAGTATTGATTTCTTTCAGTTTATACATTGCGAACATTCTTTTATGTATTTGTTATCTTTTGTTTTACTTGTTTTAATAATACAAACGGTCTTTATTTGCATTAAACAAGTAGCGAAGATATCAAATCTCATAACTTTGCTATTTACAGGAATAATACCTTTGATACAAGTCGCTCTTTATTTTTATTTCGTTATTATTGAAAACAACTATCATATATTTCAATCGAATGCTTTTATTATAACGGAATTGATATTAATTTTCCTATTTTTACTTTTATCTGTTTTTCTTTTTGTTAAAAAACGATATGATTATGTTCAGTTAAAAGAATGACTATGAGATAAAACAATTTTAATTTCAGGCATTTGCTTCTTCGTTTTATTTGATCAATGGATTTGATGGTATTTAATAGACTTTTCTCATGAACTCATTTTCTTGTACTTTTGGTCTTTAGTGTCATTTGCCTCATTGTTGCGGAGCGAAGGAGCAAATGCCGGATATATAAATAGTCGGTATTGCAGATAGCAAAAATGTTGTAGTGTAGAGGTGGCAAATCTTATTACTACTTATTATTACTACTCTTGAAACATGATAAAACAGAAATATTATCATGTAAAACATCAAATCTTAATACTTGTGACGCATATCGTTTTATCTATAATTTATCAAGAATCATATAAGCCTGACATCTTTTTTACCGGCTTATTTTTTTATCTTTTGCAAAGATTTTTAAAAATAAAAAAATAATTTCAAACTTATTTGTTTGATACAAAAAAAATTGTAATTTTGCAACCCGATTTAAACAAGAAAAAAAGGGGATTTCTATAGGCTGGTAAATCTCGGCATTAAGCCGAGGGAAACAGTCTGAAGAGATTCCAAAAAATGTTGAACAAACAGCATAAATTATTATTAATCAAATGGATACATTAAGTTACAAAACAGTAAGCGTCAATAAGGAGCATGCCAACAAGAAGTGGTATGTTGTTGATGCTGAAGGACAAGTTCTGGGCAGATTAGCTTCGGAAGTTGCACAGATTTTGAGAGGAAAGAGGAAGACATGCTATACTCCCCACAGTGATTGTGGCGATAATGTCATCATTATCAATGCCGAAAAAATACTCCTCACCGGCAACAAGATGAATCAGAAGACATACGTTCACTACACAGGATATCCCGGTGGACAGAGAGTAAAAACCGTTAAGGAACAGTTGGCAAAGAAGCCTATTTTCGTGTTGGAACATGCCATAAAAGGAATGCTTCCCAAGACACGTCTCGGCAGTGCCATATTCCGCAACCTGTATGTATATGAAGGACCTGACCACAAACATCAGGCACAACAACCAATAGAACTTAAAATAAACACCAAATAATCATCATGGAAGTAATCAACGCTTTAGGTAGAAGAAAGACAGCTGTTGCACGTATATACATGAAGAGCGGCAACGGCACAATTACGGTAAACAAGCGAGACTACAAGGAGTATTTCCCAACAAGTATCCTTCACTACGTTGTTGAACAACCTTTGATGTTAACCGACAACATCGGAAAATTCGACATCAAGGTAAACCTCGACGGTGGCGGAATCAACGGACAGGCAGAAGCTTTAAGATTAGCAATAAGCAGAGCATTATGCGAAATCAATCCGGAGTATCGCCCTACTTTGAAAGCTAAAGGTTTGATGCGTCGTGACCCGAGAATGGTAGAACGCAAGAAACCCGGTCAGCCGAAAGCCCGTAAGAAATTCCAGTTCAGCAAACGTTAGTCTATCAAAAGGCAAGCATTTGTGTTTAGTATCCAAATTGTTGAGATCTATAAAAGAGCTACTCAGCAATTGCATTCGTGAATGTAAACATTAAAAAGAAATCTCATGACACAAACAACATTTGAAGAATTATTAGATGCCGGTTGTCACTTTGGACACTTGAGAAGAAAATGGAATCCCAACATGGCACCGTACATCTTTATGGAACGTAATGGTATCCATATAATAGACTTGTACAAGACACAAGCCAAAATAGATGAAGCAGCAAATGCTCTTCGTCAATTAGCAAGATCAGGAAAGAAAATCCTTTTCGTAGCTACAAAGAAACAGGCAAAAGACATAGTGGCAGAACTCGTGAAAAGAGTCAACATGCCATACGTGACAGAACGTTGGCCCGGCGGAATGCTCACCAACTTCTCCACCATACGCAAAGCCGTGCGTAAAATGGTCAGCATAGACAAAATGATGGCCAGCAGTTCATACAGCAACCTTTCAAAACGTGAACGTCTTCAGATAGAACGTGAACGTGAGAAACTCGAGAAGAACCTCGGCAGTATCGCTGACCTCAGCAGACTCCCAAGTGCAGTATTCGTGGTGGATGTCATAAAAGAACATATCGCTGTTGCAGAAGCAAGAAAACTCAACATTCCTACTTTCGCCATAGTCGATACCAATTCCAATCCCAACCTCATCGACTTCCCTATACCTGCCAATGACGACGCTTCAAAATCCATAGCACTTATCGTCAGCAGAATGGTAGAAGCCATAGAAGAGGGGCTTACCGAACGTAAAAACTCTAAAGACAAAGAAGATTTTGTCGAAGAAGAGGTAGAAGAAGAAATCAAAGAAAAAGTACAAGACGACGATACTGAGGAAAAAGACGAACGCAAACGTCAAAGAAGACCTCGCAAATCTGTCAACAAAAAAAACTGATTGTTAACGTAAAATATTAAACTCATGAATATTACAGCTGCTCAAGTTAATGAACTAAGACAAATGACCGGCGCAGGTATGATGGACTGCAAAAAAGCCCTTGTCGAATGTAACGGCGACTATGAAGCTGCTATTGACTATCTCCGCAAAAAAGGGCAGAAAATAGCCGCTAAAAGAGCCGACCGCGAAGCTGCAGAAGGTTGTGTCCTCTCCAAAACAACAGAAGACAACACTTTCGCCGCTGTCGTGATGCTTAACTGCGAAACCGACTTCGTCGGTGCCAACTCCGACTTCGTAAACTGCACAAAAGAAATTCTCGACTTCGCAGTAGCCAATAAGATTAAAGATATCGATACTCTTAAATCAGCATCACTCAACGGTCGTCCTATTGAAGACCATATCACCGACTTGTCCGGTAAGACGGGTGAGAAAGTACAGTTGGGCAAGTACTTCGCTTTAGAAGCTCCTTTTGTAACCAACTACAATCACCAGGGCAACCGTCTTGCCACCATAGTAGCTTTCAACAAGACCTTTAACGGTATCAAGGAGATAGCTCACGAAGTAGCCCTCCAGATCGCAGCAATGGACCCCATCTCAATAGATGAAAACGATGTCCCTGCAGACGTCAAACAACGCGAAATGGAAATCGGCATGGAACAAGCTCGTAATGAAGGCAAACCGGAAGCCATGCTCGAGAAAATCGCCATGGGTAAATTGAATAAATTCTACAAAACAAACACCTTGTTGCATCAAGACTCTTTGATAGCCGAAGGCAAAAGCGTAAAAGAATATATTCAAACCGGCGACAAAGACGCTACAGTTACAGCTTTCTACCGCGTGAAATTAGGTTAAATCATATTGATTTGAATCGATAAATTTGAGGATGACGCATGTCGTCCTCTTTTTTTTTATTTTTCTTAATGACACAACATTCAATATATCAAACAATAAAATAAAAAAAAGAGAGACATCATATCCCTCTTTTTCATATTTATTGAAATATAAAAAGATTACAGTTTTCTTGCCACCTCTTTTTCCGTATATCCTTCGATGATATCACCGACCTTGATGTCATTGTAGTCCTGAATATTGAGTCCGCACTCATAACCGGCGGACACCTCCTTAACATCATCCTTAAAACGTTTCAGAGAACCCAATGTGCCTGTATGTACCACAATACCATCTCTGATAATACGTATCTTAGTCTGACGATTGACTTTTCCATCGAGCACCAAGCAACCGGCAATACGTCCAACCTTACTGATATTGAATACTTCTCTAATCTCAATATTACAAGTGACGACCTCTTCCATCTTAGGAGCGAGCATACCTTCAATAGCTGCCTTAATCTCTTCAATAGCCTGATAAATAATCGAATAAAGACGAATATCTATCTGTTCTCTTTCTGCTATCCTGCGTGCCTGCAATGTAGGACGAACGTTGAAGCCAACTATGATAGCATTAGATGCAGAAGCCAACATGATATCAGACTCACTGATAGCACCCACTGACTTGTGTATGACATTGACTTGTACTTCGTTGGTAGAAAGCTTCAACAATGAGTCGGACAATGCCTCCACCGAACCATCGACGTCTGCCTTAACAATAATATTCAACTCTTTAAAATCACCTATAGCAATACGACGCCCAATCTCATCGAGGGTAATATGTTTCTGGGTTCGGAGCCCCTGTTCTCTCTGCAACTGTTGGCGGCGACTTACAATAGACTTCACCTCTTTCTCATCCGACATAACATTGAAGTTGTCGCCAGCCTGAGGAGCGCCATTAAGGCCGAGAAGCAGCAATGGGGTAGAAGGACCTGCCTCCTTGAGAAGCTGATTACGTTCATTAAACATAGCTTTCACTTTGCCATAAGTAGTACCGGCAAGTACAATATCACCTATTCTCAAAGTACCGTCCTGAACAAGCACCTTGGCGACATAACCTCTACCCTTATCCAAAGCCGATTCTATAATGGTACCTTTGGCAAGACGGTTAGGATTACCTTTAAGGTCGAGCAGCTCAGCTTCAAGAAGCACTTTCTCGAGAAGTTTATCAACATTGAGCCCCATCTTGGCAGATATCTCCTGCGATTGATACTTGCCGCCCCACTCCTCCACGAGAATATTCATCTGTGCAAGTTGTTCATATATCTTCTGAGGGTTGGCAGTAGGTTTATCTATCTTATTTATTGCGAAGACTATAGGCACATCAGCAGCCTGAGCATGGTTGATAGCCTCAACAGTCTGAGGCATGACGCTGTCGTCAGCTGCAATAACGATAATGGCGACGTCAGTCAATTTGGCACCACGGGCACGCATGGCAGTAAACGCCTCATGACCCGGAGTATCGAGGAAGATGATTTTCTTGCCCGACTCGGTACGCACCTCATAAGCACCAATATGTTGAGTAATACCGCCTGCCTCACCGGCGACCACGTTGGAGTGCCGTATGAAGTCGAGCAACTTGGTCTTACCGTGGTCAACGTGTCCCATGACAGTGACAATGGGAGCCCTTGACACCATATCTTCCGGTCTGTCAGGTTCATCATTCTCTGCAATAGCCTCCTGCACATCAATACTTGTAAACTCCACCTTGAATCCGAATTCCTCAGCAACGACAGAAAGAATTTCAGCATCAAGACGCTGATTTATGGATACGAACACGCCGAGTGTCATACATGTGGAAATGACCTTGGTAACAGGAATATTCATCATGGTTGCGAGTTCATTAGCAGTAACGAACTCCGTAACCTTGAGAATTTTCTTTTCTTCCTGTTCATGCATTCTTTCCTCCTCCATTTCATTGGCAATACTCTGACGTTTCTCGCGTCTATGTTTTGAAGTTTTCGATTTACCGGGAGCTGACAGACGAGCCAATGTCTCTTTTATCTGTTTCTGGATATCTTCTTCCGACACCTCCACTTTCTCTTCAACAACATTTTTACCTTTATTGCCAAAACGGTTAGATTTGTTTTTGTCACCTTTATTAGGCTTTCCTCCGGATTTGCCGGAATTTCCACCTTGTTGTTTACCTCCTTTATTATCCTGTTTTGATTTCTCAGAGATAATATCATTAGTATCGACAAGTTTCTTGTCTATGCGTTTACGTTTTTTCTTTTTATCTTTACCAATTTTCTCATCTGAAGAAGAAACCACAGGTTGAGGTTTGGACTTTTTAAACTTTTTATTGTCATCAGGAAGATCTATTTTATCAACTATCTTAGGACCTTCAAGTTTATCAACCACAGTGCCTATAAAACGAGGACCCACAGGTTCCTGTTTCTGTTCCTGTTTAGTAGCTGCAACATCAGCAGCAGGAATATGTTCTTTCTTATCCTTGTTATTATCGATAGGATTATGTTTGTCATTAGGTTTGACTAAAGAAGACTTATTAACGGCATTATCCTTACCATGTTCTTTCTTAGCATCATTAGCACCTTTATTATTATGTTGATTATGAGGTTTCTTACCATCATCATTAGATTTGTCCGACTTATGTTCATTACCTTTTTTGTCCTTTTTAGTATTAGGAAGGTCTATTTTCCCAACAATAGTAACCTGAATACCTGCTTTGTCCTGAACAGGGAGATTATCATCGGGTGACGACACATTATTATTGACAGGGTCCTTATATTCGTCAGCAGACACAGTTGGCATCTGAGTCACCTTGTCAACGGAATCCGGTTTCATGTCATCAGTTTTTTCCTGTACAGGTTCCTGTTTAGGTTCCGCGACAGGCCGGACAACAGAGACAGGTGCCAATTTCACCTCTTCCTTCACCTCTGTCACAGGCTCATTCACCTTCACCGGTTCCACTATAGTTGAAACCACCTCCTCTTGTTTCTTTTCTTGTTTTAACTCAGGTTCTTCAACTTTCTTGACAGAACTATAATCACGAGATTGGGAAGACGTCTCCGGAGCATTTTCTATAATATTGGTCTTAATAGAGAGTTTTTCTTCCTCCAACTCATTGTCAGTATTTTTCTGCACTACTTTTTTGCTTATATTTTTAATGAAGATCTGTTCGGAATTCATCTTCACCTCTTTCTCCGAACGATATTCTTTTTCAAGCAAAGCATATAACTCTTTATTTATTTTAGTATTCGGTGAAGGGTCTATCTTATGACCTTTTTTTGCAAGAAATTCAATAATGGTGGACACACCCACATTGAACTCCTTGGCTACTTTTGAAATTCTGATATTTATATTTTCTTCGGACATAGGTAAATGTTAGTTAATAATCAAATCTTTTACGATGTATAACAAAAATTATTCATCTTCGTCAGCGAACTCAGCATTCAAGATGCGGAACACCTCTTGTACTGTTTCTATTTCGAGGTCAGCACGTGAAGCCACTTCTTCAGGTTTATAGGCGAGCACATTCTTTGCCGTGTCACAACCCATATTTATGAGAGACTCGATAATCCATTCATCGATCTCGTCGGTAAACTCTCTAAGGTCAACGTCATCTTCAGTCTCAATTTCTTCTGTATTACGATAGACATCTATGGCATAACCGGTAAGTTTTCCGGCGAGTTTTATATTATATCCGCCCTTACCGATAGCGAGGCTAACCTGGTCATTATCCATATATACCTCGGCAGTTTTCTTATCTTCCTTGATAATAATAGAAGAAATCTTTGCCGGGCTAAGAGCTCTTGTGATAAACAAGTCGGGTTTTGAAGTATAGTTGATAACATCAATATTTTCGTTTCTCAACTCTCTGACAATACCATGGATGCGGGAACCTTTCATGCCGACGCAAGCGCCCACGGGGTCAATACGGTCGTCGTATGATTCGACGGCTATCTTGGCTCTTTGTCCGGGTTCTCTCACTATCTTACGAATAGTAATAAGACCGTCATAAACTTCCGGAACTTCCATCTCGAAAAGACGTTGCAAGAATATCTCATCGGTTCTTGACAAAATAATAACCGGCTTGGCATTCTTAATCTCCACACTTTTCACCACAGCGCGAATAGAATCCCCTTTTTTGTAAATATCAGCCGGAATCTGTTCACTTTTAGGCAATATCAATTCTATGTTATCTTCATCGACAACCATTATCTCTTTTTTAAAGACCTGGTTTACCTCAGCATTGACAATCTCACCAACTTTTTCCTTATATTTATTATAAATATTGTCTTTTTCATATTCAGAGATCTTGGTTTGCAGGTTTTGTCTGATGGCAAGGATATCGCGTCTTCCGAAATCGAGAATATTGACAATCTCAGCCACTTCGTCACCGACTTCGAAATCAGGTTCTATCTTGATGGCGTCGGAATAAGCTATCTCGCTAAGAGGATTAACGACTTCGCCGTCTTCGACGACAACACGATTATGATAGACCTCAAGGTCACCTTTGTCGATGTTGACAATAATATCGAAATATTCGTCGCTTCCATATTTCTTTGCCAACATAGCCTTAAACACATCTTTAAGAATATGCATCATCACCTCACGGTCGATGTTCTTAAAATCCTTAAATTCGGAAAAGGTATCGATTAAGTTCAACGTTTCCATTTTTTTATTTTTTTCTTGTCTTTAAAAGTTTATATACGGTTTTACTTCTTTTATTTCATCAAAACACAAATTGACAGCATCAGCCAAAGACATTTTCGACAGTTTGCCGTACTTTTTTGTAACCACCTCGTGAGCTTTAATCTGTTTCTCATCAAATGATATCAATCTAAATATTTTCTTTGTATCATCCACAAAAGACACCAACAAATCTTTTCCAACATATTTGTTGTATTGTCTTAATTTCTTCAATGGAAAATCTATACCGGCAGACGACACATTCAACTCATAATCCTCAACATCTCTATTCAAATGTTCCTCAACAAAGCGGCTCAACTCCACACAGTTCTCTATTGTCACTTGAGTATCGGCATCGATAAAAACATCAATAACATTATTTTTATCGACATTGACATCTACGACGAACCTGTCGCTTCCCTCCAAACATTCTTCAGCAATATTTAATATTTGTTCTTTTGTCATCATTTATTCAACAAATAAAAAAACCTGTTACGACCGTAGCAGGTTTTATGATTAACTTGTTGTCGAACAAGGATTCGAACCTTGACAGGCAGAACCAAAATCTGCAGTGCTACCATTACACCATTCGACACCATCTTGTATCATGAATGCGGTTGCAAAATTACTGATTTTTTCTTACATGTCAAGTAAATTCCTTAATTTTTTACATTTTTTTAATATCAAAAATCTTTGTTGAAAATCAATATTTTAAAACAAAACATCTTCCATAGTTTAAAAAAAATATAATTTTTTACAAAAAATAAGTATCTTTGCAAAACATTTTTTGTATAAAAAAAGATAAACTCATGAGTTTCAAAAAATTAAACAACATTGTCGGTTGGGTGGTATTTCTCATTGCCACCATCGTCTATTTTTTGACGTTAGAGCCCACAGTCAGTTGGTGGGATTGTGGTGAATATATTTCAACAGCATATAAATTGCAGGTAGGGCATCCCCCGGGAGCGCCTTTATTTCAGATGATAGGACGATTCTTCTCGCTTTTTGCTTTTGGCGATGTCACCAAAGTAGCACTCATGGTAAATATCATGTCTGCCCTTTGCAGCAGTTTGACTATATTGTTTCTTTTCTGGTCCATCACATTGCTTGCGCGCAAGATATGGCTTAAAAATGGAGATGACGCACCTTTATCCAACAAAATAGCCGTACTTGCTGCCGGTGCTGTAGGTGCTTTGGCATACACTTTCACTGAATCATTCTGGTTCTCCGCTGTAGAAGGTGAAGTTTATGCCATGTCATCATTCTGTACCGCCTTGACATTCTGGGCAATATTGAAATGGGAACAAGTAGCTGACGATCCATACAACTATCGCTGGATATTGTTTATAGCATACCTTATTGGTCTTTCCATAGGCGTCCACCTGCTGAACCTGTTATGTATCCCTGCCGTTGTTTATGTGATTTATTTCAAAAAATACAAACCGACAGTAAAAGGGTTTATCCTTTCCGGCATATTATCAATACTGCTTTTAGGATTCATTCAAATAGTTCTGATACCATTGATAGTCTCACTCGCCGGAAAAATAGAATTATTCTTTGTCAACGTGCTCGGAGCTCCTTTCAACGTTGGCACTGTTGTTTATTTCATTTTACTCATTGGATTGATAGTTTTCGGTTTATATTATACCCAAAAACATAAGAAAGTAATTCTCAACACTATCGTTTTGTCATTTATGTTCATAGTAATCGGCTATTCATCATTCTTCATGCTTATTATACGAGCCAATGCCAACACTCCCATAAATGAAAACGAACCTAAGGATGCCATTTCCATGCTTTCATATCTGAAACGTGAACAATATGGTTCATGGCCCATTTTGTACGGACCTTATTACAATGCCAAACCATACGATGCAAAGGACGGAAGTCCCATTTATGTCAAAGACACGGAAAAAGGCAAATATGTCATCACCGATTACAGAAGAAATACCGAACCTATCTATGACGACAACATGATGACAGTATTTCCTCGCATGTGGAACGGAACGAAAAAGACTTATATAAGCACATACGAACATTACATAGACAAAGCCAAGATGAAGTCCGTGACCGAGAAACAATATAACGGAGAGACAAAACGTGTCTTACGTCCTTCTTTCTGGCAAAATCTAAAATATTTTATAGACTATCAATGCGGACACATGTACTGGCGTTACTTCATGTGGAATTTCGCAGGTCGCCAGAATGACATACAGGGTGAAGGAGAAATAGAAAACGGCAACTGGGTAAGCGGCATAAGTTTCATCGACAATGCCCGATTGGGAGACCAGGATAATCTGCCCAAAAGCATGCAGAATCCCGGACATACCGAATATTATTTCCTGCCTCTCATACTCGGTTTGATTGGTCTCTTCTATCAAATAAACAAGAAACCTGAAGATGCATGGATAGTATTCCTGTTGTTTTTCATGACAGGACTTGCCATAGTGATGTATCTGAATCAAACACCATATCAGCCACGTGAACGTGATTACGCCTATGCCGGTTCATTTTATGCTTTTGCCATCTGGATTGGCTTCGGAGTACTCTATTTGACAGAACTTGCTCAAAAAGTGATAAAAAATAAAACTGTTGCAGCCTCATCTGTTGGCGTTTTATGCCTTTTAATACCTGTTTTGATGGGTGCACAAGGCTGGGAAGGTCATAACCGTTCAGGAAAGACATCGGCATTGGACTGGGGCAAGAATTATCTTACCAATTTAGAGCCTAATGCAGTGATATTTACAAGAGGAGACAACGATACATTCCCATTATGGTATGTTCAAGAGGTGGAAGAATATCGTACCGATGTACGTGTCGCCAATTTCATGCTATCATCAGGATATTGGTATGTTCATCAAATGGCACGCAAGACATACGATTCAGAAAAACTGCCTCTCGCATTGACACCAAAACAATATGACAACGGAGTAAACGACAGAGTGGCTATTTACGATGTCATTGGAGATTATGTTGAACTCAAAGATGCCATTGATTTCATCAAATCCGATGATCCGAGGACACAACTGCCAATAGTAAGTGGTGAAAAAATCAATTATTTGCCATCCAGAAAACTCAAACTCACTGTTGACAAGGAAGCTGTCGTACGCAACGGCATAGTACCGGAAAATATGAAAGACAGAATTGTTGACACCATTTTCTGGACAATACCGGATAATGTTGACCTTTTATATAAAAACGACCTCATGTTACTCGACTTTTTCGCCTCCAACAACTGGGAGAGGGCAGTTTACTTCACAAGCATCAGTGACATAAAGAATGTGTTGGGCATAGACAAATACCTGCATCAGGAGGGTCTTGTTCACCGTTTCATTCCCGTAGAGGCTGATTATTATTACAAAAATTCCGGAGGTGTTTATGTAGAAGGTTCATACGACTTGCTTATGAACAAAGTCAACTGGGGCAACATCAATGACCCTGATGTCACTTTGGACCCTGAAACAAGACGAAACATTCTGTATGCCAAACAATCATATCTGCGTTTAGCACAGGCTTTGCAAGAACAAGGTAAGAACGACTCCGCTGTAAAAGTTATTGACAAATGTTTGGAATTCTTCCCTGACGATAAAATGGCTTTCGACTTTTACATGATGTATTATCCTGATTTATATTACAAAGCCGGAGCTACCGACAAAGGTGACAATTTGGTTAATACAATAGTAACCAACGCTTTAGATAACCTAAACTATTATGATAGTCTAAAACCTCGTTTCAAAAAATATTATACTGAAAGTATTCGTGAGAACCTTGCACTCATCAACCAAATGTATGACATAACAAGTAAAAACAAACGTACTGAGCTAAGTAATGAGCTTCAGTCAATATTAAACGAGAAAATCACCATGTTTTACGACATCTTATAATAACATCAAATATTAAAGTAAAGCGGGCGTGTCATTCGATACGCCCGCTTTAGTTTAATATCTACAATCAATCATTTAACACTCCAGGTAGTCCCCTCCTTACCATCTTTCAACACCACATTGAATTCTGCAAGTTTGTCTCTTATCAAATCGCTTGTTGCCCAATCTTTTTTAGATCTTGCTTCTTTGCGTATATCGATAATAGTCTGCATCAACCCATCCACAAGGTTATTGTCATCGGACTTTTCAGTATTTACAAGACCGAGTATCTCGAAAACAAAGACATCGAACAATTTTTTCAACGACTCCAGGTCTCTATTATTAATTTTAGAATGAGCATCATTGACAGAGTTTACGATACGGACAGCCTCAAACAAATTAGCTATGACAACGGGAGTGTTGAAGTCATCATTCATTGCATCATAACATAAATCTGTAATTTTCTGTATTTCAAGGTCTTCAGCTGTATCATCAGGTACGAGTGTCTTAACAGATTCAGAAGCTTCCATCAAACGTTTATAACCTTTTTCGGCAGCCTGCAAAGCCTCATTGGAAAAATCGAGAGTACTTCTATACTGTGCCTGAAGTATAAAGAAACGTATAGTCATAGGAGAATAAGGACGTTCAAGCAGTTTATGGTTGCCGGCGAAAAAATCTTCGAGTGACATGGCATTACCCAACGACTTACCCATTTTCTGTCCGTTGATGGTAATCATATTATTATGCATCCAATAACGTACCGGCATCTTGCCGTTGGCAGCCATAGACTGGGCAATCTCCGATTCATGATGCGGGAACAGCAAGTCCATGCCGCCACCATGAATATCGAACTGTTCCCCAAGATATTTGCAACCCATGGCAGAACATTCAGCATGCCAGCCCGGGAATCCGTCACTCCAAGGAGACGGCCAACGCATGATATGACGAGCATCTGCCTTCTTCCACAAGGCGAAGTCGGCACCGTTGCGTTTCTCGGATTGTCCCGCCAATTCTCGCGTGTTGTTAAGCAATTCTTCTACATTGCGACCTGACAATATACCATAATGATAATCCTTGTCATACTTCTCAATGTCAAAGTAAACAGACCCATTCGACAAATACGCATAACCATTATCCAAGATCTTCTGTATCATGGCTATCTGCTCAATGATATGCCCTGAAGCATTAGGTTCTATCGACGGACGCAGCACATTGAGTTTATCCATACTGTAATGATATCTGACAGTATAATAATGAGCGACTTCCATAGGTTCAAGGTCTTCCAAACGTGCTTTTTTTGCTATCTTATCTTCACCCTCGTCTGCATCATGCTCCAAATGTCCCACATCGGTAACATTGCGCACATAACGCACCTTATAACCAAGATGTTTCAAATAGCGGAACACTATATCAAATGTTATTGCAGGACGTGCATGCCCCAAATGAGCATCTCCATAAACAGTAGGACCGCAAACATACATTCCCACATGAGGAGCAGCAAGTGGCTCGAACAATTCTTTCTTTCGGGAAAGACTGTTGTAAATATAAAGTTTATTTTCCATTATTCTAAAGTTTTAGTATGCAAAGAAACGAAATTTTAATGAGTCTTTGACAAGAAGACACAATTTTTTGTATTTGTAAAAAACGAAACCTTCTCATCTGAAAAGACAAGAATATCAGAGTCAGTACAATATATATTTTCAACAAAGAAAATATTACACAAAGCGGCAATAATCCGGTTTTCTCGGAGGGGCCGGCATAACACTTTCAGAAACCGGATAACCGAGAACACAATGACCTATACCTTCATAATCATCTGTGAGTCCCCATTTTTTCAACAGTTTTTTACCTTCTTCACTGTTGAATACTTCTTTAGCTCTATGAACCCAGCAGCTGCCGATGCCCAAGGAGAATGCCGCATTCATAAGATTACCCATCACCAAGGAACCGTCATAAATAAATGTAGGACACTTCCTGTCGGCAAGGACTACAAGTACTACGGGAGCACCATAAAAAGGATCGTTGTCGGTACCCAAAACAGCAGCATTAAGCCTTGAAAGATAATCGCGTTCAGTCTTATCAGTAACAGCTATTATCACAGGCGACTGCAGATTACGCCCTGTAGGTGCATAACTGCCGGCTTCCATAATCTTTTCAATAACATCTTTGGAAGGCATGGAATCTTTATATGCCCTCACGCTGCGTCTGTTTTTCAAAACATCCAAAACATCATTCATAGTCATTTATTTTTGCAAATATAACAATTATCAATGAAAAACCGTCATGATGTTCTGTAAAAAAACAAACAATTCGTGAATAAAACGAATTCAACCGAAGAACACGAGAAAAGATAACGATAAAAAAAGTTAAAAAAAGTATTTCAAAAAAGTAAAAAAAAGAAAATTATTTTCTACTTTTGTAGGTTGGAAAAAGATAAGACAATTTTTAATAACCAATATCATGTACACAAAATTTCAAAACTACTTAAAACAGGAGTTGGCACAAATCGAAGCTGACGGACTGTACAAGAACGAGCGCATCATTGAGAGTCCTCAAGGTGCTGAGATTTTAGTAAAAGGCAAGAAATGTTTGAATTTCTGCGCAAACAACTATCTTGGTTTAGCCGACAATCCCAAACTTATTGAAGCGGCAAAGAAAGGCATGGATGCAAGAGGCTTTGGCATGGCATCAGTAAGATTTATTTGCGGTTGTCAGGATTTACACAAGAAATTAGAGGCTAAGATCTCTGAATTTTTTGGTACTGAAGACACTATATTATATGCAGCATGTTTCGATGCCAACGGTGGTGTATTCGAGCCATTGCTGGGAGCAGAAGATGCCATTATTTCAGATGCACTGAATCATGCCTCCATCATCGACGGAGTACGTCTCTGCAAGGCACAACGTTTCCGTTATGCCAATGCTGACATGGCAGACCTGGAAAAACAGCTCCAAGATGCACAAAAATGCCGTTTCCGTTTAATCGTCACCGACGGTGTATTCTCTATGGACGGCAACGTATGTCCTCTTGACAAGATTTATGAATTGGCACAGAAGTACGATGCCATGGTGATGGTTGACGAGAGTCATTCTGCCGGTGTCGTCGGGACAACCGGACGTGGTGTCACAGAACGTTTCAACCTCAGAGGCAAGATAGAAATACTCACCGGCACACTCGGCAAGGCTTTCGGAGGTGCCATGGGCGGATTTACCACCGGTAAGAAGGAAATCATCGACATGTTACGCCAACGTTCACGTCCTTATCTGTTCTCCAATTCCATGGCACCAGGACTCGTGGCTGCCGGCATTCGCATGTTCGAGATGATGACAGAGACAAACGAACTTCAAGACAAACTGCATTCTAACACCGATTATTTCATAAAACAAATGTTAGCTGCAGGTTTCGACTGCAAACCGTCAGAGTCTGCAATATGCGCTGTAATGTTGTACGATGCTCCTCTCTC
This sequence comes from Bacteroidales bacterium Phil6, assembly GCA_002633315.1. Lineage (GTDB taxonomy): Bacteria > Bacteroidota > Bacteroidia > Bacteroidales > F082 > Limimorpha > Limimorpha avicola. Next base: position 82,984 of record NWBN01000031.1, on the reverse strand, counting down.
ACAGAGATTTGCTGCTCGTATGCAGGACGAAGGCATCTTCGTAACAGGTTTCTACTATCCTGTGGTTCCTAAAGGACAGGCTCGTATCCGTGTTCAGATCTCTGCAGCACATGAAAAAGAACATCTGGACAGATGTATAGAGGCTTTTGTTAAGATTGGTAAAGAATTAGGCGTCATCAAATGAAAAAAATATTGATAGTCGGTTCCGGGGGTCAGATAGGAACTGAATTGGTAAAAAAACTGCGTGGCATTTACGGCAATGACAACGTAGTGGCGAGTGATTTGCGTCAACTGACAGGCGAAATAGTTGAAACAGGACCTTTTGAGAGAATAGACTCTACTTGCATGATGCAGATCGTAGAAGCAGTGAAGAAATACAATATCGACACGATATACAACCTGGCTGCCATTCTTTCAGCGACGGCAGAGAAAAATCCCATGCTTGGCTGGAATGTTGGAATAGGCAGTCTGATAAATTGTCTCGAGACAGCAAGAGTATTCAACTGTGCCGTGTTCACTCCGTCTTCAATAGGAGCTTTCGGTCCATCAACACCACACGACATGACGCCACAGGACACCATCCAACGCCCCAACACCATTTACGGTGTCACTAAAGTCACAGGAGAACTCTTGAGTGACTATTATTTCAGCCGTTTCGGTGTTGACACACGTTCTGTGAGATTTCCGGGACTAATCTCCAACTTGACTTTGCCTGGCGGCGGCACCACCGACTATGCCGTAGAGATATATTATGCAGCAGTGAAAGGTGAGAAATTCGTCTGTCCTCTCAAAAAAGGCACCTTTATGGATATGATGTACATGCCTGATGCTCTCGGCGCCATGGTTGACATCATGGAAGCCGACCCGTCAAAACTCATACATCGTAATTCATTCAACGTTACATCCATGAGTTTCGACCCTGAGATATTGTACAACGCCATCAAAAAATATGTACCTGATTTTGAGATGGTTTATGAACCGGAACCTGTCAAACAGGCTATTGCCGATTCTTGGCCGAACAAATTAGATGACAGTTGCGCTCGCGATGAATGGGGCTGGAATCCTAAATTCGACCTCGACAAAATGACTGTTGACATGCTCGATTCCCTCAAGAAAAAATTGAAGTAATACAAAAATATTATCGACAAAGATGTGGTGCATCATTTATTGTTGACGCACCACATCTTTTACTAATGTCACATCGAGACTTATGCAAAACATGTCTGAAAAACGGTAATACAGCCCACCTTATACCTGCCAAACACCAATGACAAACATGACGTAAATGTCCTACAAATACAAAAACGGTATATATTATAAAAACAACAAACTGATTTACAGCAATATAACGTTCTGTTTTTCTTCACTCATCGGACCCATGTCTGCGAACGTCCCAACCACCCTCTTCTATCCAAGGAACCTCGCAAAGTGATTGTATTATCTTCATTGTGATAAATCTTTCCATAATAATTCTTCTTACCCTCCGGTTCATATATTATGCCACCTTGCAAGATACCGTCTTCTTCTTTCATATCTTTTATGACTATCATATTCTCGAAACCTGAATCTTCAAGTTCCTCACCATTGTAAAAAACACGCAATATCCTTCCATAATACAATCCGGTATCCTCATCTTGATAAAACTCCACTATTCCCTTCGTTTCCCCTGTTTTGTCATCAACAGTTCTCCATTCTCCAAGCACCCAGTCAGCCTGAGCAAAACATCCCACAGCCAACACTAAAAATATCACCAATACACCTATTTTTTTCATAATTGCCATTTTATACACAACAATCCAAATAACAGTTTTTCTGTGCAAAGGTATAATTTTTTTTAATCTATAATAATTTAAAACAGCTGCATCCAAAACAATGTAATTCATACATCCAAAAAATTATTTTACAATTTCATGGACAATAAAAATGTTGTAACCTGACAATCAACAATTAAAAAAGCAGAATATCGACGCGCTTCCATGCGACAATTCGTTCACGTCATTTTACACGATAAATGCTCTAATGACATCAAGGAATAACACATTAAAAATATATACGCCTAATTTATCTGCAACCAGAAAGAACCTCCATGTTTTTCCACACCAACCAAATTGGAATGATTCCACATGGGTGCTATGACATCTGACAATTCCTTATCTTCACTGATAAAATAATTAGGTAATATAGTCTTATATTTATCCGGATTTGCCAAAATAAATGCAGCAAGCATATACTGCTCATTATAAAACCTGTCACACATAAACTGAGGATAGTCGTAAGGAATATAAATGTCATGAAAATGAACTACAACACCTTTCTTTAAAAACGGAAGAAGTTCCAAGAAACAAATCATGGCATCAGAATTGGGAAACACTCTGTGCGAATTGTCAATAAACAATATGTCATTCTCATTCAATGAATCGACTATAAATTTATTATCGAGTAAATCCTCAAAAGGTTTTCTAATCACCTTATCCGACAAATGGTCGATATTGGCTCTCGGATAAGGATCTATGGATATTATTTCAGTATTAAGGTTGTTCTCCTTAATGGATTTTCTTGCCACCTTTGTAGAATTACCCGAACCGATTTCAATATACTTTGAAGGTTTATATTTAGCAATCATTCCATAAATCCCAATAATATCAAGACCAGGCAAAAAACCGTTATTCCATGCAATTTTGTCTTCATCAGTTTCATCTTTGGAATTTCTTATTTCCTGAATTTTATCAATATGTTCCAAAAATAACATCAAAAGATCATTGTATATCTGTCTGTTAGCATTTACCACCTCGAACAGAAGCGGATGCCATGGATTATCATATCCACATCTCGGCTTAGTATTAACCTTATAATCCAAATGAACACTCTGAAATTTCGGTGACAAGAACCTGTATAACGATTTAAGTTTTGATTCTCCCATTACTCTCCTGAATTAAAACAATAAAAAACTTTATTTATCAACTCACAAATATATAAATATTTTTTTAACGTAGTCAAATTTGTTCAATTTTTTTTATTATACAGTTTCAATAATACAAATACAATCGAAATTATTTTATTGTTTTGATAATAAACAACAGCATGAAATCCAAATAGCAAATGAGATTATTGAGATAAGAATATAAAAAGTAACAATATTTCATTCATTTTATAACAAATTAAATTTAAATATGCAACAAAAGCATTTAAACTCAATATTTATTTGAGTAATGTTTCAAAAGGTGTGTAATTGAGATTCACATTTCGACTGCAGATTATACATTTTTTAAAAAATTTGTCAAATAATTGTCAGATAAAACCGCGCAGGTGGCATGTCGGAACATGCGGCTTTGACAATATGTATTTATTCCTCCCACCCGAATTTCTTATCTTCCTTCTAAACAGTGCCATCTTATATTCACATCTTTTTCGCGTCATCGTTACATATCCCGATAACAATATCGTTGATCCCGGATTAGGTAATTCTCCTCTCTTTCTTGTTGTTCTCTTATTATCTCTGTTAATTCTCTCTATCCAATTGATGGAGTATGTCATACTTCTTATTTTTATAATGACAATCCAAATAAGTAAAATGATAACCGTTTACCTCATTGTTCATCCAATTTACAAAAACATGATAAAAGTTTCATTTTCATATTCCCGGAAATTTCATATCCTATATTTCTCCACGTCCATTATGTCTTTCGATACCTGTATCCATTACACAAGTCATTGGTTCTGATATTATGTCCTTACCATTTTTTCTTCATCAGTATCTCCAAACTCATTTTCAATATTTCTCCTATTCCTTTTCCTTCTTTGATTATCTTTTCGATAATTTTTTTATCTTTGCTCCTGTGTAAAATTTATATTTGTATTTTTTAAAATTTAACAAATAAAAAATATTAGACTTTGAATTTTACACACTTTTGGGGACAGTATCAAGTTTTATGACCAAAAAACAGTTACAATATGAAAAAATGTATAATCCTTTTTGCCATATTCATTGCATGTTTTTGTGCGAAAGCACAGTCAATAATTCCGCAGGTAAATGAAAATGTAGAGCTTATGAGTATCTTATCCCGAATGGCCGGATTTCCTGAATATCACATGGATATGGCAGGTCAATACATAAATGACATGGACTGCTATTTTAAGGATAATACTGAACATCCTGCTGTACAATATATGAAAGAACTTAGAAATACGTATGGAATTTCTTTTGATGCAGTCATGTCAATGGCTATACATCTCGATAACCGAAACGGTACTTATTCATTGATAGAGGAAGATTTCCCCACATTAGAAAAAAGATGGAAGAATGTAGATAAGGGTGAATTTCTGTCTTATCTCAACAGTTTTTATAAGGATACAAAATTCAATGAGTTTTTCAATGCTCATAAAGACCTTTATGAAAAAGGTATTACGTCTTATCAGGATAATGTAATAAATTATTTTGATATAGACTGGTATTCTGATTTTTATGGTAATGAACCTCAGGAAACTTTTTCTGTTATAATCGGTTTTTGCAATGGAGGCGGAAACTATGGGGTAAACCGACAAATAACAGGGAAAAAGAAGGAGGTCTTTGCTATTGTTGGTTATTACGTGAATAAAGAAGATACGCCAATGTATAGCAAAGACTATCTTCCTACACTAATTCATGAATTTAACCATTCATTCATCAATCATTTTCTGGATGAAAACAAATACCCTGAAAATGTAAAGGGACTTGAATCTGCTGCAACAGATTTGTTTAAGTCTTCACAATGGAGTATGTCAAAACAGGCATACAATAATTGGAAGACTATGATAAATGAATCGCTTGTCCGTGCGGCTGTTATCTGCTATATGTTAGATCATAATTATACTGCTCAGGAAGTGAGAAACGAGTTATCGGATCAAATACAACGGAATTTCAGATGGATGCCTGAACTGGTGGGTCTATTGCGAAAATACGAAAAAAGACAATCAAGATATGGAAGTTTTGAGAATTTCTATCCCCAAGTTATTTCTTTTTTCATTGATTATGCAAAAAAAGAAACTAATAAATTCGATGCGATAAAATAATAAAATCAGTTATGGAAAGTTTATAAATACAGTATTTTCAACACATCTGCTGAATAAAAAACAAGGGTGAACCTAACTCGATACAGAAAGATTCTCTTTCGTTTTTTTTAAGAAACACCAAAACACCTCACATAAGTTATTAATGTAAACAGGATGTTGTACCATTTGTAAATGACAATAATTTAAGTAAATAGAATATGAAACCTATAACTGCAATAATAGTTTATTTTTCTTTGATGATTCCATCATTGTTCATAAGTTATGGCAACTATACAACAACGAAAGAACATATAATAAATGATGTCAATCAGGCTTTGGCTCAAACCATTCTATATACATCAGATCGTATAACGGCTGATACGTTGAAAGTGTACAGGTCAAAATTGAAAATTGACCAACTAAAAGAAACATCTTATTTGACAATGTGCACAGAAGAACCAAGTAAAGTATCCATTTGTAGTGATACGATAAGTTACAAAGTTGGAAAAGAAAGATTATACATCAGAGCATACCCCAATTGTACAAGAGTTGCTATATTCAGAATGTCTGAACAAAAGACACCCTTTATTCTATTTGTTTTAAGTATAATATGGTGTATATTTTCCTTTATATACCTGAAGACGAAATCGCTCAAAAACAACAATTTTTGCATTGAACCGGAAATTATAAATCTTGGAACATTGCATTTTTCAAAATCTTCAAATCTTTTTTTTGATGAAAAAAAACAAGAAATATACTTCACCCCTATGCAACATCAACTCATGAAGATGCTAATAACAACAAAGAATCATAGATTATCTATAAAAGAAATTTGCCATTGTCTTTGGCCCGGAAAAGAAGATGCCCGCGATACTCTTTATACATTAGTACACCGACTAAAGCCTATTTTAGAAAAAGTCAGCGATGTAAAGATTGAAACAGTAAATGGACATTTCTATATACTTAAAACAAGAAAATCATAAATATCAAAGAGTTGTCAGTGAAATGTAAGCCAAATGTAAGCTAAATGTTTGCATTCTAACAAAGGAATATTCTTACTATGTATTTACATTTGCAACAACAAATTGCAAATCATGAAAGAAGTAAAGATTATTTTCACAGGTTTATTTTTAATATCATTTTCAATATCATCATGGTCTCAGAATATATTAAAAGGAACTGTTAAAGATTCTGACAATATTCCCATTACAGGTGCCTCTGTAGTTTTACGCACCATAAATGATACATTAATTTATAAAGGTTGTTTGACAGATATTGATGGTCATTTCTCAATAGAAGAAATAGTTGACAGAAAATACATATTGGAAATATCATTTTTAGGTTGTGAAGATTATTTAAAAGAAATCACAGTAGTTGGAAACACTGATATCGGAATAATTACATTAAAAAAACGAATATTTGACCTTGATGAGGTTGTCGTAACTGCAAACATGGTGGAAAGATTCGCTGACAAGAAGGAGTATAAATTAACTAATGTAGAAAAGGAACAATACAGTAGTGCGTTGGCTGCATTGGAATTTCTTCCTAAGATTCAAGTTCTTGATCAAAGTGTTTCATCGGTGGACGGTAAGGCTGTAAAGATTCTGATTAACGGTGTTCCATCAACTCCGACAGACCTATCTGTCATTTCGCCCGAGAACATTGCAAAAATAGATTATTACACACAACCTCCAATCCAATACTTCAATATGGGATTAGGAGCGGTAATAAATGTAGTAACCAAAGAAAAACAGGATGGAGGTTCTGTCGGTATCAACACCCAGAATGCCGTAACCACAGGCTTCGGCAACAATGTCGTCAACTTCAGATACAACTGGGGCAATTCGCAGATAGGCGTGACATACAATATCAATTACAGAAATTACGACAAAAGGGTATTGGATGAAGAAATGACGTATTCGATTGGAGGAACAGATTACGAAAAGACAAAAAGCGGACGCAACAGCCCGTATGCCTATGAACAGCAGATGGCTGAAATCAGTTTCAACAATTCGAAAGTTGACAACTATCTTTTCAGTGCAAAACTATCCTTCAACTCGTTGAACCGAAGACGCTCTTCGATACAGGACATCATGTCAAAAATAAATGGAGAGGAATCACTTGAAATTGGCGAGAGTTCGGACAAAGACAAATACATCAGTCCTGTTATGGATATGTATTTCAGCAAATCATTCGACTCCAAACATGAACTTATTATGAATCTTGTCGGTACATACTACAAATCCGACTATGACTATGAATACAGAGAATTACCGGATGAAAAAACGGATTTTGAAACAGCAACGGTAATAAACACGGACAAGTATTCCGTTATCGGTGAAGCACTGTATAACTATAAAATGGGAAAGACGAACCTGTATGTAGGAACCAGGTATATGTATAACAACAACACTCAGAACAATTTACCTTCAAATAACCGGATAACTACCAATGAGATTTACTCCTATTTGGGAATAACCGGAATGATGGGTAAAAAATTCAATTACAGTATAAGTGCCGGTGTAAATAACAATATTTTTACCACTATTGAAAACAAGACTTACAATTTCACCTATTTCCGTCCTCAGGTAAAATTGGGATATTTCATAGACAAAAGCTCGGACCTGATGTTCAATTATGAAGTGAACACCGAAAACCCGTCAGTGTCTTCACTGACTTACAATCCTTATTTTAAGGATCCAAATTATATATTCGCGGGAAATCCCAATTTGACGCCAAGCAACAATCACGATTTGTCGCTATCCTACTTCAAAGGCTTCAAAAAATTTGTAATCAATGCTGAAGTAGAATATTCATATACAAAAGATGCCATCGCACCGATTTTCCAATCCGATGATAATAACATCATTGAGACATTCGGCAATCTGGACAATGCACAGAACATGAAAACCAGTTTGTTTTTACAATGGTATCCATTTTCAAACAATATACTCAGATTGAGACTGTACTCCGAAGTGTTCCATCAGATCAATAAATTGGGCGGTTCAGAATGGAACCATACAGGCTATTCAATAATCCCTTCAATATATCTTGCATACAATAAATGGGTATTACAGCTATTCTACCAGACCCAGAAAAAATCCCTTATCGGACAGATGACTAAAAGCATTCCAAGCATGGCTTCGGTAGAACTGTCATATAAACCAATAAAGAACCTGACCATTACCGGAGGTATAAGATACCCCTTCTATGATTCATGGAAACAGGTTACTTCCGTATCTGGAACACCACTCTTGCATCGCACTGAAACTGAAAGAATTATCAATAATGCCAATATGGTGTATATAAATCTTGTTTACAATTTCTCATTTGGCAAGTCTAAATCCGGCGTGAAATTAAAGATACAGAATAAAGATAAGGATTCCGGAATACTTAACAGAAACTAATCACAAACCACAAATCATACACATATTCTATAATATAAATTTATTATTTTAAGTATAATATGCCATATCACCAAAAATAATAAGCGATGAAAATCGATTATTTCATAATAATAAAATTATTTATAATATACAATAAGCAGATTAATCTTAACAATATGCAAAACATATTGATTATTCCATGTTTGTAAAACTTATAAATCGACTAATCACACATGTGATAAAAATGAAGTAAAATTTTGAAATAAAAATCCTTCGAACACCATGCACATATAAACCAACAAACAGATGAAAGTCAGATTATTGTATATTATTCTAATAATATATTATGTACGGAAGTATATGAACATTCACTGTACTGTAATATTGAAGAGCACGAAAATGTTAATGTATTATATATAAAGCTATATTTTTGAAAACCCTGAAATATCAAACAAGCCGAAAAAACAAACTGAGACTACATCCATTCGACTTTAGTGGGAGCTTACTTTTTAAAAATTATTTCCAAATCATATCTTATTGACATTCTAATAAAAACTTTATATAATTTCATCAGCGACCGACAAACCATCAATTCAAATCAACACAAAAAAGGCCGACATTAACAGTCAGCCTCTATAATTGTCAACAATATCCGTAAAACAAATCAGCTACATTAATATATCACATATTCACATCATTAGTAGTCATTTGTTTCATCATGCACTTGTGCATCTCATTGATGTCATCAAGAAAATCCTGCATCTCCTGTTCATGTTCTTCTTCTTCCCGAAGTATATGTTTTGCCATTTCGCAAGTAGTATAATCTATACCATGAGTCATATCAATAATATATTTATATCTGACAATTGCACAACGTTCTCCCTCAATATTTTGGCGCAAGACGACAGCAATATTCTCATCTTTAGGGTCATAATATTTACATTTTGCCATGTCGAACCAGCGTACGGGGTCGGAGACGGGATTACCTTCAAGTTCAATAATGCGGTTAGCGAGCATCTCTGCATGTTTCAGTTCCTCTTGTGCATGTTCCATCAATTCCTTCTGTATGGCTGCCCGTTGATTGCCTTTTATCAGGAAAGAACCTATCCAATATTGATAATATGCAAGCCACTCTTCTGAGAGAGCCATGTTAAGTTGTTCGATAAGTTTATTTACATCAATCTTATCCTTTAAAATTAAAATGCTACCTTTTGCCATAATCTTAATATTGTTTTTCATATAACAAAAGGCAATATGATATGTTCAAAATGTCATTCTATCAAACTTTTAATTATCACCGGGAAATGTTCATATTCGAGTTGATGGATTTTGGCTGCGAGGCTGTCCGGTGTCTCGTCGTCGGCAAGAGGCACCTGTGCCTGAAATATAATATCTCCGCTATCATATTTCTCATTAACATAGTGAATGGTAATTCCAGACACCGGTTCGTGGGCAGCAACAACAGCCTCATGAACATGCTCTCCATAAAATCCCTTACCTCCATATTTAGGCAGCAAAGCCGGATGTATATTGACAATCTTATTGGGATATGCCTTGACGAGTGAAGCAGGTATCAACAACAAGAACCCAGCAAGTACAATAAAATCAACACCTTTATCCTGCAAGAGTTTGACAAAAGATTCATCGTTAAGTGTTTTTTTATCAACCATGATGACAGGTATGTTCATTTTCTCGGCACGCTGCACTGCATAAGCAGCAGGATTGTTACACACCACGCAAACTATATTGACATTGTCATCATTTTGAAAAAAATCGGCAATACGCTGCAAATTAGTACCATTGCCGGAAACGAAAACAGCTATATTAGTCATATTCAATTATTTAATTATCACTTTCTCATCAGGTTCCAAATCGAACCATATCATATATTCTTCATCAGAACGTTTCTTTTCATATTGTTTGTCAACAGCAATAATATCGGATGACGAAACAAGGGTAAGACCTTTTATTATATCCTTACCATTGTTAATGAGCACGATACTGCCATCATAATTAATAATGTAACTCACATCACGCAACTGTTTCTGATACTGCATATAACGTTCCACCGTTGTAGGCAACAACATTTTTTTCTCTCTAAGAACAGCAATACGCCGAAGAGCTGCATTGAAATCCGGTTTCGCCACTATCTTTCCATTATCATTTGTCCAAAACCCTCTCTCTTCTGTCACCCAAGGCGAATAACAATGAATTATGAACACCTCTCTAAAATCAGTAATTTTACGCAGTCTGTTTTCGCTAAGATAATAGCCCCACATAGAAAGAGGTTCCATGGTATATGTCGTCGTCCAAAGCATAAAATCCTTATTGTCAGGCAGATAATGAACACGTGGCAAAGGCATGCAGTCTGAGAAAGCAGAATACGGCACTGTCAGATTACAGTCGAACCTGTAGGCATCGAAAATACGTGTTTCTTCCAAAGAAGCATTCCACGGAAACTCCACGCCGTTTTGCTTCCACAAGTCACACAGATAATAAGGAGAAGAAGGATTCAAACCGTCGCATACCATATCTTCTCGGTTATGAACTTCGCTATTGTTGTAGCCATGGTCTATCCATGTTTTGGTATTAAAATGTTTTTTCATGAAAGACATTGCCTGTTCAAGATTCTCAGGTGTAGATGTATATTGTTCCGGAGTATGAAGACAAATATCGAATCCTTTGTTTTTCAATTGAATCATAAAATCGAGAAAATCATCATCACTTAACGAGGCATGCAATCCCGGGAAGTCGGAATTTTTCTCAATATTGCATACGCTGTCAGGATTATTAAAGAACACACTTTTAGTCACAGGCACGTCATAATATACATAACCTCCTACAGCACTATCCGCCGAAACAATATCTTCACTTCCGAAACATACCGCTCTATGTGTCTTAATATCAGACCAGTCGGCATGTTCCGTAAATATCACGGCTGCCTCAAAACCTTCCCATACCGGCATGATGCGTGGCAAATCGCACTTCCTGGAAATAGTGATGATAAAAGAAGAAGAAAGCCGTTCTTTTCCGGCAAATCGAGAATGAGAGACATCTACGAAAACGTCGGCAGTGTCGTTTCGCAAAGGAAAATGTATCATAGGATGATCATGATGATAATCCATATTGAGGACCGCTGTCATATCTATCCCATCAAACTGTATTGAAGACAAATTCGACGGATGATAAATACTGATTTGTTCATCGCCATGACTGACACTAAAACCCTCTTTATCAAGGTAATACTCCTGTTTATAACGACTTGTCAACGGGAAACGCCGGTAAAATACTGCATCATCAGCAAAAAAAGGCATCACTAATGAAGCACGCAACAGTTTGACATCATTTTTAAATTTTGTATTCAGTGTAATATCAAGAGAAGTACTGCCTTCAGTAGAAGCGACATTCATCTCAGTAACAGCGATGTCATTTTTGTTTTTAAAACAATGCATAGTAACATTCGACTCATCGGAAACCTTAGTCAACTTCCACATATCAGATTGACATTCAAGAGTATCACCCTCTATCATATAAGACAAATACAATGACAGCGGCTTGGAAACAGGAGTACAGCTGATATCCCCGAGCATCAGTTTTTTGTCTTTTTTAGAATACAACAAAGTCAATGTGCTGTCGATTGTCGAGATGTTATAAAGATAGGATGAACAATATGATGATGATAAATTCGGAAGGAAAGAAGGATTTGGCGCCTCACTTATCTCAAGTTCCACATCATCAATAAGTATTCTATCATTAGATTTAACATTGTAAATATAACATTTCAAGTCCGAATCATGATGGTGGTCATAGGGAATAACGACAGAAAGTGAAAAGTTCCACCAGGCGCCAGGTTCAATGAATCCGTTTGCAAGAGGAAACGACGCCCAATAAATATTTTCGCCATTTCTATTAGTAGAAACCACGAAAAGAGCATCAGGACATTTTAAAGCATTGAGATACATCGACAATGACATGACAACAGCTTTGTTTCGCATCTCACGAGCGACAGGAATGTTAAAGCCAAAACCATAAACAACATTAGTATCACACAAAGCAACATGATTTCCATCAGAAAAAACAGTATCTAAAATCACATTGACATTAGACCATATAGAAGACTCTTCAGAAGACTCAAAATCGATGTAATAATGTTGTCCATAAGATGACAATGGCATATTATACAGGAAGAATAACGTCAAAAATAAGACAAAACAAAATTTTTTAAACATATTCAATTGCTTTCAGATCACCGTTAAGATATTTCATCATATTGAAAATCAATGCTTTCAATCTAAAGTCTTCAACATAGACCGAGATTGGAGCCATATTCTCAATTCGTTTGGAAATATACTTAAAAAAACGATTCACCGAAAAAATTTTTCCACTCAACAAAACGGCGTCTATTTTACCATCCAAAGGTATAAGGCAAGAGGCAATTTCTTTTGATATTTGATAAGCACAAGCATCGACAATCTGTCTGGCTTTTTTGTTGCCGTCGCGCAACATGGCAGATATCTTATCGACAGAAGAAGTACCGAGATAATATTGAAAAGAACCGGAGCGAAGCAGCAAATCTTTGATTTCCTGTTCAGTATGATGTTTAAAATAAACCATGGAAAGTATATTGGATGCGGGTACTGTACCGGATTGCTGCAGTCCGAAAGCTCCATAACCGAGATATGCCTGGTTGACATCGACGACTACACCTTCTTTATGAGCGGCGACAGACACCGTTTTATCATCGACATGACAAATGACAAGATTGAGTTTCTTATAATCCGAATGTATTGACAATGAATATAGATATCCGAGATACTTATGTATCATGGCGTGAAAGAGCGATTTTTTTCGCAAGGCAGAATGAGAAACAAAACGTGCCACATCGCTACGTTCATCGATAGAGGCAGGGTCAACAACAAAAGACTTAACACCTAAGATATTAGCAACACCGAAAGCTACGAGTCCTCCAAGATTTACGACATCGACACCATTCATTCCGTCGAGCAAATCTTCCACCAAAGGCTTATTGATAGAATAAATTCCGGATACACAAGGGTTCAATAAACCACCTTCAGCAATAACATAACGTATGTCTGCAAGATTGACGCCGTCATTTTTCAGTTGTGAAAGTACTGCATTACGACGTACTGCCATTTGTTCTACCATAGCCATATCTACAGTAACTGCATCATTATCATGTATTATATCACATTGATATATAATATTTTCAGATTCACATACCGCTATTTTTGTCACCGAATCATCTGTAATGACAACAAGATAAGTATCGCTCATGTCAATTTTTTATAAATAACGAGCGACACAATTAAAATGTTCGTTGATAATGCAGAGGAAAAAACGAGTCACTCCGACGGCATGACCGTCGAAGGAAACTCGTCAACACAAATCAAAATATTATGCTAATTAAAAATTACACACATAATGTCAATCCACATTGTCATGCAGATATGAATTATTGGAACTCAACTCTCCATTTTGTTGGGAATAATAGTTACGTGAGAACGTCTGAATCTCCTTAAAAGAGACATTGACGCCGGCACGTTTATAAGCAGGCTGTTTCTCCAACTGTGAAATAGTATATTCCATTTTGTCAAAAGTACTGTTATCACTCAGCAAAGAAAGTCTTTTCCTACGTTCGTCCATTTCAATGGCAACATCTTCCTTATCTACCACGGCAAGTTCTTTATCTTCGTATGAATCAAACAGTTTAAGGTCGACGCTGTCTTCGGTTTTAACTTTCTTTTCTGCAACAGTGCGAATTTCCATTCCGGACGTGCTATTTTCATAAACACTTTCGAATTCCACCTTATCCTTAGATTCATTCTGTTTAGGAATTTCTTCACCGAGAGTATGGACAACCACCTTATCCACATTATTGTCCTCAACAATTTTATCTTTCAGAGGCACTGTTTCTTTCACAGGAGAAGTAATATCAACGACTTTCTTTTCCGGTTGTTGTCGTTCATTATTCATGTTAACGATATTGTCATCGCCGAATCCTGTTGCTATGATAGTAACACTGATACTTTCATCCAAGTTACTGTCTTCGCCATTGCCCCATATCATATCGGAGTTCAAGCCGGCAGCATCCTGAACATATTCAGTTATCGTCATCACCTCATCGAGTGTAACCTCTTTACTGCCAGAAGTGATATATACGAGCAAATTCTTAGCGCCTTTAATATCGGAATCATTAAGCAGAGGAGAATTCAAAGCATCCTGTACAGCTTTCAATGCCCTATCCTCGCCGGAAGCTATACCAGAACCCATTATTGCTTTGCCACTATTACGCATCACGGTACTGACATCTTCGAAGTCAATATTGACATAACCTGTTACTGTAATTATCTCAGCTATACCTTTAGCTGCGATTTTAAGTACATCGTCAGCTTTTCTAAAAGCCTCAGTCAATTTCATGTCGCCGTATTCCTCTCTAAGTTTATCATTACTAATAACAAGAAGAGTATCGACATTTTGCCTCAATTCTTCAATACCTTTCAAAGCCTGTTTTTCTCGTTTCTTTCCCTCAACTGAAAACGGGATAGTCACAATACCAACAGTAAGAATACCCAACTCTTTAGCTACAGAAGCTATTACCGGGGCAGCACCGGTTCCCGTACCGCCACCCATTCCGGCAGTGATAAACAACATCTTAGTATTATTACTAAGATATTCCCTTATTTCATCTTTTGTTTCTTCGGCAGCCATACGCCCCACATCTGGGACATTACCGGCACCAAGTTCACGTTTCCCAAGATGCACCTTATTGACGACAGGACTTCTCTGCAATGCCTGACTGTCAGTATTACACAATATAAAATCCACACCGCAAATACCTTCGGTAAACATGTGTGTGACAGCATTACTACCGCCGCCTCCGACGCCTATAACTTTAATGATGTTAGGCTTTTCTTCCGGATGTTCAAACTCTATTATGTTACTCATAGTTAATTAAATATTTTGATTTGTATCATTATCATTTTTTTCATCAATACTTTCATCCTTAAATATGATATCAGCAAAACCCGTTATTATATCCTTGAGGTAGCCGATTCCTCTTTTATGTCTGTTAGATTTACTTTCTTTCTTATTGACAATAACGCTTTCCTCTTCCTCAATATCGTCATTTAGAATAGATAGTTTTTGTCTGTTAAAAGATTCCAATATCAAGCCTATACATGTAGCAAACACAGGACTTTTCAATTCATCAGGATTATCGTTATCAATATGTTCATTAGGGTAACCTATTCTCACATCAAGACTCGTCTTAAAAGCCGCAAGTTGTTGAATATGTTTCATCAAGGCACCGCCACCGGTAAGAACGAGACCACCGGTAAGAGCACATTCGTTAGGACATTTATCTATTTCATTTTTAACCATGTCGAATATTTCGCTAAGACGAGCATGTATTATTTCCGAAAGATTTTTAAACGTTATCTCTTTAGGCTCTCTTCCATGAATACCCGGTATTGATATCACATGATGTTCGTTGTTTTCGTTAGGCAAGGCCGATCCATATCTCACTTTCATCTCTTCGGCATATTTTCTGAGAACAGAACAGCCAATGCGGATATCATCGGTTATGACATTACCGCCGAAAGGTATCACGGCAGTATGATAAATTATAGAATCGGAAAATATTGCAATATCTGTTGTACCGCCACCAATATCGACCAACACCACGCCCGCCTCTTTCTCATCTTCTCCGAGCACAGCCACAGCAGAAGCGATAGGTTCCAATATCAACTTATCCAACACAAGTCCGGCATTTTCCACACATGACACTATGTTTTCCACTGCAGATTTCATACCAATGATGACATGGAAATTAGCCTCTATAGTATTACCCAGCATACCTTTAGGATTACTTATACCGGCTTCATTATCAACAATATACTCTTGTGGTATAGCATCAATGATTTCTTCTCCCGGTTGCATTCCCAATTTAAAAACATTGGAACGCAGTTCATCCAGTTCATCTTGTGTGATATATGTTTTGGCATTTTTACGTGTTAAAGAGCCCCTATGCTGTATGCTTTTGATATGATGCCCGGCTATACCGACATTGACATTCGTTATCTCAACTCCGGCCATCTCCGAAGCTTCATCGACAGCTTTCTTAATAGAATCTACGGTTTGCTGAATATTGAAAACCATACCTCTTTTCACACCGTACGATTCTGCTTTACCATAACCAATGACTTTAATCTTATTGTTCTCCGTCAATTCTCCCACGACACATGCTATCTTCGTGGTTCCTATATCCAATCCTGTAATGTAAACCGATTCTTTCATAAGCCTTAATATTTAGTACAAACAACTTGATTGACAAAATTAAAATTCACCTTTTTAAACTGTTTCAACTCTTCACTGCCCAACATCTCATCAAAAAAACGTTGCATATTGGACAACTTGATTTCCATATCATTAATATCTCCGAGTACCACATTGACATCAGTGCTATTAAGCACCAATTCAATATCGCTTTCATTTTCAAAATACACCTGTTTAACGCAACATGAAGTGTATGGATCTTTCAATATTTTCTTCATTACATCATACATCATCAACAATTTAGTATGCGAATATACAGGATCGTCGATATTGCCGGAACTGGTCCTCACCACGGGAAATTTAAGATTTCCATTACCAACCAGGACATGTGGAACATATTCATTTTCGACAGGGAATAATCTTCCCAAAGTATCTGCATAAACCGATTCTCCGTTTTCATTATATATGCGCATGAGAGGATTGCCTTCTTCCACATGAACCACAAGGATATTATCCAATGTTATCTCGACCTTAACATCAGTAATCCAAGGATTGCCAATCAAATAACTATGGACACTATCCAATGGAACATCTCTTATTGTTTTGTTAGTCAGTGTATCACAAATATCCCATACAGTATGCAATTCTCTGTCATAATCTATAAAACCATCTTTTGTGCCATTGTTATTCAACAACTTCACATCAACAAGTGAATGTCTGAAATGATGTTGATACGATACCCACCACAGAGTTGCCAAAGCAGCCACAGTAAACACCAAAACCAATATTTTCAACACCTTTTTCATTTCAGCATCTCCTCTATTTCAGGAACAAGACGATCAATATCGCCGGCACCCATTGTCACTATCAACTCAGGATGTATTTTTTTCAATACATTCAATAATTCACTTTTATGGCAAAGCATCTTTTCTGCACAACAAATCCTGTCGAGCAATACTGAAGAAGTAATACCTTGAATAGGTTTCTCACGGGCAGGATAAATGTCGAGCAATATCACTCTGTCGGCGATAGAAAGGCTTTCTGCAAAACCATCAAGAAAGTCACGTGTACGGCTAAACAGATGCGGCTGAAATACCACAGTCATCATTCTGTCCGGGAATACCGTACGCACCGTTTTCAATGTTGCCTTAATTTCTTCAGGATGATGAGCATAGTCGTCAATATAGACAGTATCATCATTATTAACCCTAATGTCGAACCGACGCCACACACCTTTAAAAGAAGACAAAGCCTCACGAATAACATCTGCACCTACACCCATTTCCATAGCAGCAGTCATAGAAGCGAGAGCATTTAAAATGTTGTGTTCCCCGAATAAAGGCATTCGGAAGACACCCAGATCCAAACCGCAGCGAGTTACATGAAACTCCGTCATACCATCAACAATTCTTATCGAATCCGCCTTGATGTCAGCATTTTCAAAACCGTAAACTATCATTTTCCTCTCGGTAACGACAGGAAGATTGGTACGGCAAATCACGACACCGTCAACAGCAGTCTTATTTACAAACTCATTAAAACTATCAATAAGATTTTGATTATCATAATATATATCAAGATGATCTGCATCTATGGAAGTTACTATACTGATATATGGCGACAACTGCAGGAAAGAATGGTCATATTCGTCAGCCTCTACAACCATCACCTTGTCATCAGCATCGCCAATGACGACATTACTGTTGAAGTTATTGGCTATACCACCTATGAAGGCAGAAATTTTCATTTTATCGCAGTGCAGGATATGTGTTATCAACGAAGTTGTCGTCGTTTTACCATGAGTACCGCTCACACATATTGCATTACATTTACGAGACAACATTCCGAGTATTTCAGCTCTTTTATAAATCTTCACGCCACGTTGTTTCAATGCCAACAGTTCAATCGAGTCCGCAGGTATAGCAGCTGTCATGACGACAAATGCTATTTCATCCGGAATAACATTTATATCCTCATGATAATGTATCATTGCACCTTCTTTTTCGAGGTTGCAAGTGATGTTGGAAGATGTACGGTCATAACCGGCAACTCTATAACCTTTTTTAAGGAAATAGCGTGCCAAGGCACTCATTCCTATGCCTCCAATACCAAGGAAATAGACCATATCATTTTTCAACATTTCCATAATCATTTATTATTCAGCACATTATCAATTTCATCAACCACAAGTTCGGCAGCATTAGCCTTAGCGAATCCATAAATATTACGACTCATAGCAGCACATCTGTCTTTGTCAGCGAGCAATGCAAACACTGTTGGTATCAATTGTTGCTCAGTAGCATCATTAGGCACGAGCAAAGCAGCGTCGGCATCAACGAGGCGGCGGGCATTTTTCGTCTGATGGTCTTCAGCCGCTGTCGGCAAAGGCACGAATACGACAGTTTTGCGCATGAGTGAAAGTTCAGATATAGAGATAGCTCCTGCTCTTGATATCACAACATCAGCAAGAGAATATGCCATATCCATTCTATCAATAAACACAACACATTTTATCTTATGCGACAGGTTCATTTCATCCACTGCCTGAGATGCTTTCTCAAAATAAGGTTTGCCCGTCTGCCATATCAACTGCACATCATTATCTTTGAATGAAGACAAAGCAGCAAAAACACCTCTATTGATACCCAAGGCACCCTGACTGCCTCCCACCAACAATATCACAGGTTTTTCAGGGTTAAGATTGAAAAACGCAGCAGATTCCGCTCTGTCAACATTAACATTCATTATATTGTTTCTCAACGGATTACCGGTCAATACAATTTTTTCTGCCGGAAACCACTTATCCATTGCATCATAAGCCACGCAGATTCGTGATGCCTTGTTTGCCATCATTCTATTGGTAACACCCGGAAAAGAATTCTGTTCCTGTATGATGACAGGTATTTTCATGGAAGCGGCGCGGCGCATTGTTGGACCACTGGCAAAACCGCCAACCCCGACGACTAAATCCGGATTAAAACGACGAATAATCTTTCCGGCTTTCACCAGGCTGCACAACAACTTCAACGGGAACAAAAGATTATCGAGAGAAAGACTTCTTTTAAATCCGCTAATCCACAGGCCTTCAATAGGATAACCTGCCTTAGGCACCATATCCATCTCCATCCTGCCTTTTGCTCCAATAAACATTATTTCCGCATCAGGATGGCGTTTTTTAAAGGCATCTGCAATGGCAATGGCCGGAAAGATATGACCTCCCGTACCACCACCGCTAATCAGCAGCCTGTACCTGTTCGAGTTCTTTTCTCTTTTCATCGTTTTTATTTATATCTCTTGTCACACTCAATATTATTCCAAAGGATATACCCGTACATATCATAGAAGTACCGCCTCTACTCACGAAAGGCAGATTTTGTCCTGTCGTAGGCAACAATCCCACTGAGACGCCCATATTGATAAAAGCCTGCATGACAATACACAATATCAGACCAAATGACAAAATAGCACCGAAAGAATCAGGACGTTTCACCATTATCATTACCACACGATACAACAAGATAAGATACAAAGACAGCACAATTACACCACCTACAAGTCCATATTCTTCGACAACTATAGCATAGATACAGTCGTTTTCCACTTTAGGGAGGGAGTTACGTTCTGTACTCTTGCCGGGCAGTTTACCAAAAATGCCACCGGTAGCGATAGCCGCCTTAGCATAATCCTTTTGATAATTATCCGTATTTGTAATACGGGCTTTCCATGTCGTCTGACGACCGCTACTACCTGTCATAAACTTTATACATATAAACAATGCAAGGAATAATACGGCAATTCCGACGAAAGACAAAATATACTTCATCTTTATCTTTCCAACAAACATCATGGCAATACATGTAGCAAAAAGCAGCACAGCTGTAGAAAGATTCTCCGTTGCTATCAGGCCTACCACAAATATCACCGGAAGCATAATATTAAGACAAATATCCTTCCAGCCAGGGTCAGGATTATCTTTTCTCAACGCTATTTTTCTGGCAATAAATCCAATAAGAATTATTTTGACAAACTCATTTGGCATAAACGAAGCATTAGGACCTATGAAGGGTAATATTTTTGATATTGACAATGACCTTCTTGCATCATCGCTTTCCGTACCAAACAGTTGAGTAAGTATCAACAAGACAATGGCAACAAAAAACAGCAGATTGAAGATATTAGAATAATATGTATATTTCACACGAGAGGCTCCAAACATAAGGACAAGAGCGGCGACAACAAATACAGCATGTTTCATGAGAACGAAAGTATTATTACCTCCGTAATCTTTAATAGCGACTACACTTGTTGCACTATAGACGCACAACAAGGATATCAGTGCCAATATCCATGCAACCATCCAGATACCTCTATCGCCTTGGAATATCCTGTCAAAGAGTCTCATTTTCCATATAAAATATTAAGGTTTCTTACAATATTCTGAAACATATCTCCACGTTGAGAGCTATCAACAAATGAGTCATCGACATCTGTAGAAGGAGAAAAAAGTACCTTTTCTGAGGGTGAAGCCAATTCTGAAGCCATTATGACAGCCTCGTCAAGTGTCTTAGCATGTAATATTCTATCATTCAGCACATCGCCAAAAGTATCATTAACTATTGTCATATCGTCTCCAACAAAGATAAGATATTTCACATAACGGTGTGCCATAGTGACGAGATCCTCATAGTCAAGACATTTCTCTCCACAACCCGTAATCCAAACCAGAGGAGCGTTTATATTCTCCATAGTAAACCAGGTCGCCACCGGGCTGACAGCTCCGGAATCGTCTATATAATCCACTGCATTATGAGAATACACGAGTTCGCTTCTATGTCTCCAATGTTGCAAATCCACGAAAGCGTCTTTTATACTTTGTTTTTTAATCTGCCCCACCTGCGATGATATAGATGCTGCTCTTGTCATCGAGTTTCTTTTTCCTTGTTTTGCCAATTGTTCTAATGTCATAATATCTTGTTTATCTAATCTTCAATGTCAAAATAGCAAAAGCTGCCAAAATGATGCTTATAATCCAGAAGCGCAATGTTATCTTGCTTTCATGAAGTTTCTCATCTGAACCTTTAAAAAGCACTGTACAGCCCGGAGTTACCTGTTCCACCCAACTGAGATCTGTTCTATAATGGTCATGTATGGGCGTTCTTTTCCATATACGTTGTGGATGTCCTTTTCTCTTACCTTTTTTAAAATACAGTCTCTGCAATATCACGGAAAGACTTTCTATGAGGAAGACGCCGCAAATTATCGGAAGCAACAATTCTTTATGAATTATTATTGCCGACACGGCGATGATTCCTCCTATCGTAAGACTTCCGGTATCACCCATAAAAATCTGTGCCGGGAAAGCGTTATACCACAAGAAGCCTATCAAAGCTCCCACGAAAGCACATAGAAATACCACCACCTCTTCTGAACCTGGAATAAACATGATATTGAGATAATCCGCCATGATGACATTACTCGACACATAAGCCAATATACAAAGTGCCACTCCCATAATTGCAGAGTTACCTGCCGCCATGCCATCCATTCCGTCGTTGAGGTTGGAGCCATTAGACACTGCTGTCACAACAAATACCACCACTAAGGTAAAAAATATCCAAGTGACCCAATATTTCCATGGACTCTTAATAAAATTGAATAAATCTGAATAATTAAGATTGTGATTTTTGAAGAACGGGATTGTGGTACGTGTAGATTTAACATCCGGTGATTTCACGACCACTTCTTTATTATCTTCTATTCTAACATCCACTGTCTCATTCATCACCACAGCAGGACTAAAGCGCAATGTCATTGCGACTATGAGACCCAACAGCACCTGAGCAAAGATTTTGTACCACCCTTTCAAACCATCTTTTTTCTTCTTAAAAGTCTTGATATAATCATCTGCAAAACCTGTCAAACCGAGTATTACCGTAGTAATTATCATCAATATCATATAAACATTCAAGATTTTACCCACCAACAGGCAAGGAATAAGAATAGAAGTTATTATTACAAGTCCGCCCATAGTAGGAACACCCACTTTATTCACGTTAAACGGGTCTATTTTGACATCACGTTGCACCTCGCTAATCTGGTACTTTTTCAACATTCTGATAAAGGATTTACCCAACCATATCGACAATATCAATGACAGTATTATCGCCAACATGGCTCTGACAGTCACATATTCAAACAATCTCGACCCCGGCAAATCGAATTTATCTTGCAAATAATTAAACAGATAGTACAACATAGTGTCTTATATTACTCATTGTTCCTCAAATGCCTTTTTTAATTCTTCCACATCATCGAAATGATGTTTCACACCTTTTATTTCCTGATAATTCTCATGACCTTTCCCTGCCACGAGTATAATATCGTTTTTTTTCGACAAAGCCACGGCAGTACGTATGGCCTCACGGCGGTCAGTGATACACAACAGTTTTTTACAAAAAGCCGTCTCAACACCTTTTTTCATATCATTTATTATGGTATCAGGTTCCTCAAAACGGGGGTTGTCGCTTGTAAGTATCAGTTTATCGCAATTTCTCACAGCCACATCAGCCATCTCAGGGCGTTTTGTAGTATCACGATTGCCTCCGGCACCTGCCACCGTGATAAGCATCTCATTATGGGTACGTATCTCGTTGATTGCTGCAAGTATGTTTTTCAAAGCATCAGGAGTATGAGCATAATCCACTATACCGATTATGCCACTGTCGGAACGCACCACCTGAAAACGTCCCGGAGCGCCATGCAACTTACTTATACCCAAGAGTATCTCTTCATCATCCATGCCAAGCAAAGAAGCAGCACCATAAATAGCAAGGATGTTAGAAGCGTTATAATTACCGACAAGACGTGTAAACACATAGCTGCCGTTTATCTTCATCTGCATTCCTTCGAAACAACTCTCCAACACAAGTCCTTTAAAGTCTGCCATTGTTTTCAAAGAATACGACATCTTACGTGCTTTGGTATTCTGCAACATGAAGAGACCGTTTTTATCGTCAAGATTTGTAAGAGCAAAAGCAGTTTCCGGTAAATTATCGAAAAACATTTTTTTTGCATCACGATAAGCAGTCACCGTTTTATGATAATCAAGATGATCGTGTGTCAAATTAGTAAATATGCCACCTTCAAAATGTAGTCCGGCAATACGGTTTTGCGCCACTGCATGAGAGCTCACCTCCATGAAAACATATTCGCAACCTGCATCCACCATCTTGCTCATCAAGGCATTAAGTTCTATCTGGTCGCCTGTAGTATGAGTAGAAGGCACGACTTTGCCATTGATAAGATTCTCAATAGTTGACAACAAACCGCATGGATAGCCGGCATCGGTAAACAAACGGTACAACAAAGTTGCTATGGTTGTCTTGCCATTAGTACCGGTAACACCCACCAAATGCATTTTATATGACGGATTATCATAAAACTCGGAAGCTGCAAAACCAAGAGCCACAGAACAATCATCAACAAGAACATAGACGACATCATCTCGACATTCTACAGGAAGTTTCTCACACACCACGACGACAGCTCCATTACAGATAGCTTTATCTATATAGTCATGTCCATCGACCTGAGTACCTCTTACTGCAAAAAAGATACATTTCGCTGCACAGCATCTCGAATCGAAAGCAATATAATCGACCACAACCTCGCATGAGCCTATGATACTTATTGTTTTATAATTTCTAAATATATCTTTAACGCTTTTTCCCATAACCCAAAACAAGTTTTATCGTCTTTCCTTTTTCAAGTTCTTCATCAGGTACAACAGACTGTTTCAACACTCTGCCATGTCCTTCAAACTGTGCTTTCCAACCCAATGATTCTATAAGGAACACAGCATCAGTGACATTCATGCCGGTAAAATCCGGGACCAAAGAATAGTTAACATTGACAGGTTCCACATAATAACCATTGATATTTCTTTTCACTTTCACCCATTCCGTTCCAATATCGGTATCATACAAATCGATATTCATCAAGTCGCAATATTTGTCAACATCATCAAGGTATGCCATTGAAGTCTCTGCATAGACCTCACAATCAGGGTCAGACTGCATAAATACATTGTCAGTATTAGGTATCTTATTGGCATAGACTCTTTTAGCAACTTCTTTAAACACAGGAGCTGACACCATTGAGCCATAATACGCACCACCTTTAGGATTACTTACCATGACGATACAAGAATATTTTGGATTCTCATAAGGAAAGAATCCAACAAAAGTGGCAGTATATCTTTTATTGGAATATCCGCTTTTACCCTGAGCTATCTGGGCAGTACCGGTCTTTCCTGCCACAGAGAAAGGAAGGTCGTTCAACGACTTGGCAGTACCTTCTTTCACCACACCACGGAGCAGTTCCTGTATTATTCTGATATTCTTGGGAGAAGCAATGCTGTCACTAATCACAACAGGCGGGAATGTCTCAATGACATCTTTACCGTCGCGAATCTCTCTAACAAATTGAGGTTTCATCATGACGCCGTCATTAGCTATGGCATTATAAAAAGTGAGAATGTGCAGAGGCGTCAGTTGCAGTTCATAACCCATAGCCATCCAAGGCAGTGACAATTTGCTCCAACTGCGACTATCTGTTGTCTTGATATAAGCCTTGCCGCCTCCTTTCAAGGAAAGATTCAATGGCACGTTGATACAACTCTTGTAAAGCAAGTCAATAAAACGCTGCGGTTTGTCGATGAAAGCCTCTTCCACAAGTTGTGCCATTGCTATATTGGACGAATGTTCAAAAGCCTGTCGTATTGTCGGATTACCTTTATTGACGACATGAGAGTCTTTCAAAGCATGACCATGGAAATATTTAACTCCGGCTGCGCCGGTATTGATTACACGATTCACATCGAAGTTGGGGTCATTCTCAAGAAGGGCGAGCATAGTAGCCGCCTTAAAAGTAGAGCCGGGCTCCACCAACTCAGCAATGGCAAAATTATATTTCTCGTCATATTCACCTGTTTTCTCATCATATTTCAACGAAGAGATAGCCTCGATATAGCCGGTTTTTACATCCATTATTATCACGCATCCCTGTTCCGCCTTATTATCTGCCAGACACTGAGCAAGAGATTTTTCCACAATATCCTGAACATCGACATCTATTGTCGTACATATATCACATCCATCCTTAGCCGGTATATTATATGAAGATTCCACAGGAATAAATGTACCACCGTTAAGACGACGGCGATATTCCACTCCGTCAACACCTGTAAGATATTTATTATAAGCACCTTCTAAACCTACATATATGCTGTCTTTACCTTCTCTTACATAGCCAATCGTCCTCTTGGCAAGAGTGCCGTAAGGCAACTCCCTTGTATATCTTTTCTCAGCGATAAAACCACCTTTGAATTTATTCAATTCGAAAAGAGGAAACTTCGATATTCTTCTATACTCATCCAATGTCAGTTTACCGGCAATTTTATAATATCTGTTTTTTTGGGCCTTTGCCTTTTTCAACTCTCTCAGATATGTCCTGCTATCATATTTTCCAATCATGACAGCAAGGCTGTCAGCGAGTTTTTTATATTCATTTTCAAGTATATACTGTTTACCTTTATACTTAAAAGTATCCTGTGCCACTTGGGTATCAAAAAAAATGTCGTATGTAGGTATAGTAATAGCGAGCGGACTGTCATCTTTCGACAAGACATTACCTCTTGCCGCCATCACGACAAATTTTTTCTGTTCATTTTTCTCAATAAATTCCTGTAAATCCTCTTTCTCACAAATCTGAATATACACTATCTTACCTATCACAAAGAGAGCAAAAAGCAAAAAGGCGAAATATATAAGAAAGACACGCCATAAACCACTTTTATCCATAATCACTCCTTTCCTATAATATCATCAAAATAGTCATTCACAAATATTCGTACCGATTCTTCAGAATCCGCAATACCTTTCGGAGCGAGACGTTCGCCCAAAGATGTACGTTTTGACAACTCCACTATTCTCGACGCATTAGCAGAATACTCATAATGATACACCTGTATCAATTCTTTCGTTTTGACTATCTCGGCACTCATATCTTCCGCGATAAAAGTATTGGTGATATAAAGCATTCCCAAGAAAACCAGATATATAAGAAACGGAAACCATTTCAGGAATCTGTCACTCGACAACATGCCGCCACCGAAAAAGGCAAAGAAGAAATTATTAAGACTGTACCTTCTCTTTTTAGCACCAACAGCAAACTTTATATTATTCTGTTGTCCGGAATCGATATCGTTAGCAAACATCACCTTCATAATGCCCTCCTTTCCGCCACTCTCAATTTTGCGCTTCTCGCTCTGTTATTGGCAGCAATCTCATCATCGTCAGGCACTATAGGTTTACGTGTAACAAGAGAATATGGAGATAAATTATTACCGAAAAAGTCCTTTTCCATCTTACCCTCAGCATTACCTGTTTTCATGAAATTTTTCACCATACGGTCCTCAAGAGAATGATACGAAAGCACCACAAGTCGCCCTCCAACATTAAGGATTTCAGCACATTGCGACAAAAACATCTCCAAAGTCTCCATCTCTCTATTGACTTCTATTCTAAGAGCCTGGAAAAGTTGCGCCAACATCTTGTTTTCAGAACCTTTTGAAAGATGTGAAGAGACTATATCTTTCAAATCGGATGTTGTCTCTACAGGTTTATACTGTCTGGCATTGACGATAGCAGAAGCCAATATTTTTGCGTTTTTCAGTTCTCCATAACGCCATATCACATCAGCAAGAGAAGCCTCGTCATAAGTATTTACCACGGCAGCGGCGTCAAGCGGAGATTTACGGCTCATTCGCATGTCGAGTCGCCCTTCGAAGCGTGTAGAAAAGCCTTTTTCGGGAGTATCGAACTGATACGAAGAAACCCCGAGGTCAGCTATAATACCGTCCACTTTACCGCCATAATAAAGACGAAGAAAGTTTTTCATATAACAGAAGTTCTGCGGTATGAAAGTGAAACGCTCATCATCAATAATATTGGCAGCAGCATCTTCATCCTGGTCAAATGCATACAAATGACCTTTGTCGAGACATTCCAATATACGACGAGAATGGCCGCCTCCGCCGAAAGTAACATCGACATAAACGCCATCAGGATTGATATTCAACCCATCGACACTCTCATTCAATAATACCGGAATGTGATACATAATATAAATTTCCTAAATCAATCTATCTGTCATTAAAATCTATATCACCCAACTTGGCATCAAGCAGTTCGGCAAATTGCTCATCCGACATCAATCCATCTTCTTTCTCTGCAAGTTCCTTATCCCAGATTTGCATTCTGTCTGTCAATGCCGTAATGACAACATCTCTTGTTATTCCGCTTTTCTCAAGAAGATCTTTCGGCAACTGAAGACGCCCGTTACCGTCAATTTTAACCAAACGGGCACCGGCATTGAATCTACGGATCAACATGATATTTTCCCGTTTAAAAGAATTGAGTTTCCCTAATTTAGATTGAATATCACGCCAGTCCGCCATACTATATAATTCCAAACACTTTACAGAGATACCCTGACGCAACACAAACCCCTCTTCTATCGCCTCTCCGAGTTGTTCTTTAAAACTGCTCGGCAGCAACAAACGACCCTTTGCGTCTAATTTACAATAATATTCACCTATCGGGTATTCCATTTATCCTTAATTGTTTCAAGTTGTAAAAATAATACATTTTTTCCCACTTCTTACCACTTTTACACAATATTTTTTAAAAAAGTTATCAACATATTAATCAACACATTGTATTTTGTCACAAAATCAATCATATACTAATACAGCATCAAAAATTCGAGATAAATGCGAAAACTATTTTTATTTAATATTTTGATATTCAATAAATTAAAAATCACACTATGATAATCTTCAAAAAAATGGCATCATTAATTTCATTTTTGTATATCTTTGTATTTAAAATAAAAGTGTTCGGAAATGGGAGACTCAGGCAATTTTTATATTGATGTTGAAGAGGTTTTCAAGAGCAAAGCACCCAAAACAGCCAAATGGATTCCTTCTTTTGTCTTCAAATATTTAAAAAAGATACTTCATCAGGATGAGATTAACAGTATGATTAGCAGGGGTGAAGGATTATACGGACTTCCTTTTGTTGACATTGTATTGAAAGAATTCAACACCAAAGTAGAAACGGAAGGCAGTGAAAACATCAAAGGCAACCGTTTATTGTTTGCATCCAACCATCCCATGGGAGGGTTGGATGGTATAGCTTTAATAGATACCGTAGGCAGATTTTATCCTGATGTTGTCACTCCCGTCAACGACATCTTGCTATTTGTCCCCAATCTGAGGCCATTATTCATACCGGTGAACAAACACGGCAGCAATGCCGAAAACATAAAACTTTTCAACGACACCTTTGCCGGGGACAAGACGATATGCTATTATCCTTTCGGTTTATGTTCAAGAAAAAGGAACGGCAAAATCATAGACCTGGAGTGGAAAAAGACCTTTATATCCAAGGCAAGGACCTATAAACGAGACATAGTACCCACACACATTTCCGGCAAAAACAGCAATTTCTTCTACAACTTGTCGAATTTACGCAAAACTTTGCATATTAAAGCCAATATCGAGATGCTTTTTCTTGTCAACGAATTTTACAAACAGAAAAACAAGACTTTGAAAATCACTTTCGGCAAGCCTATACCCTGGCAAACTTTTGACAAGAGATACAGTGACACCGTATGGGCTGACAAACTCAGGAAGTTTTCCTATAAGATTGCAGACAATTATAATATTGAATTTAACCCTGACGAAGATTATACAATATAAAAAATGGAAAAAATCATATCACCGGTACCTGCTGATGACATTATAAAAGAACTGACAGAAGAACGTTTTGTCAGAAAGACAAACTTTGGCAATAACGAGCTATATATCGTCACAGCACATAATGCTCCCCATACCATGACCGAGATAGGTCGTCTTAGGGAGCTGGCATTCAGAGAGGCAGGAGGCGGTACAGGTAAAAGTATAGATATCGATGACTTCGACACACGCAGTGAACACTTCTTTGAACAACTGATAGTTTGGGATCCTGTCGCCAAAGAAATTCTTGGCGGATACAGATTTTTAAACTGCAAAGGACTACCCCTCAACAATGCAGGACAGGTGGATACTCCTACATCAGAACTTTTTTATTATACAAACAAATTTATTACCGATTATCTACCATACACCATAGAACTCGGACGTTCTTTCGTACAACCCAAACACCAAACCACCGGAGAAACAAGGAAAAGTCTTTATACTCTTGACAATCTTTGGGATGGACTTGGCAGTCTGTGGTGCAAATATCCGGACACCAAATATTATTTCGGGAAAGTTACCATGTATCCTCAATACAATCCCATGTTAAGAGATATGATCTTGTATTTCATGAAGAAATATTTCCCGGATTATGACAACTTAGTATATCCTTATCCTTCCAAAGAACTTCACATCAAGACTTCAAAACTCATCATGGAATTGCGTTTGGTCGGGCTCAATTATCAGAACAACCACCGTATACTGAGCAAATTCGTCAGAGAACACGGTGCCACCATTCCGCCATTAGTCAATGCCTACATGAATCTCTCACCCACCATGAAGACTTTCGGCACTGCAATCAATGAACCTTTCGGCAATGTGGAGGAGACAGGTATCCTTATCACCATAGAAGATATTTACATGGAGAAAATCGAACGTCACCTTATTTACGACAAAACAGAAAAACCATCACATTTGAAATGATAATAAAAAGCGCAGATTTCTTTCAAAGCAACATTTCCGTTGACAAACTACCGGCACCCAACATGGCGGAATATGCTTTCATAGGACGTTCCAATGTCGGCAAATCGTCATTAATCAACATGCTGACTCAACGTAAACAATTGGCAAAAACATCCGCCACACCGGGCAAGACAATCACCATCAACCATTTCATCATCAACAGCAACTGGTATCTCGTAGATCTCCCGGGTTACGGGTTTGCCAAACGCTCCCAGAAAGAAAGAGAGTTATGGAGAAAGATGCTTAAAGATTATCTTTGCAAACGCAAAAATCTCATCTGTACCTTTGTACTCATAGACATCAGACTCCGACCTCAAAAGATAGATCTCGACTTTATCAATCAACTTGGAGAGGACGGTATACCCTTTGTCTTGGTATTCACCAAATCAGACAAAATAAGTAAGAAGCAGGCAGAAACGAATGTCGCAATTTACAAAAACACTCTTCTCGAGACATGGGAAGAACTGCCGGAAATATTCATTACATCTTCAGAAAGCAAAACAGGAAGAGAAGAACTCCTTTCCTTCATTGAAGAAAACAACAAACTGTTTTATCAACAACAGGAAGAAAGTCCCATATAATAATCATTCAGCATTCTGTTGTTCGAATTTACGTATCAGTTCCTCCGGTGTCAAGCCGAGGTTTTCGACAGAAGCCTTTGCATCACTGACGAGTTCACTGCCGGGATAAGCCTTAATAAATTCCTCGTATGCATTACGTGCCGCCTCCTCGTTACCATACTGTGTTTCATATACAAAACCTTTCACAAACATGGCAACCGGTGTCTTTGCATAGTCGGGATATTCCTTACGGAGCCGGTCCGCTATGCCTATGGTTCTCTGTGGAGTATTGAGATTCAAAGAAACATCCAACGCTTTAAAAAGATATTCCGGAGACAAAGAATCATAAGGATTGTTCGTAGCATAACTGCAATAATAGTTTACAAGGTCTTCTCCGAGTTCCGGGGTTATCACCCCTTCATTTTTCTGAAGTTCTTTTTCAAGTTTAGCAATCTTGTCAGCTGTAGTGGAAGGCCGGCAAGCCGTCATCAGCATTATCAACGCTGCAATAAATAAAGTTTTCAATTCTCTCATAAATTATCTTCTTCTTTTTTTAACAGGAAACAACATACGATAGTCCACATCGACATTACCTTCTGATATGTCGCGCAACTTACTCTTCAAAAGCAACTTACGCATAGAACTTATTCTATCGACGTAAACTATGCCATCGAGATGGTCATATTCATGCTGTATCACCCGGGATACTATGCCATCATATTCATCTTCATGTCGGATAAAATTCTCATCAAGATAACGTATTTTTATCTTACTTGGTCGCACCACCTCTTCATTAAGATTGGGAAGACTGAGGCATCCTTCTCTGAATGTCCAAATCTCCTCCGACACCTCGATGATTTCCGGATTTACAAAGACTTTTTTAATGCCTTTACCCTCAGGATACTTTTCCGAAAAAGGGTCGGTATCGATGACAAAGAGACGTATGGATTTATTAATCTGAGGTGCGGCAAGACCAACGCCTTCAGAATAATACATAGTCTCAAACATATCATCGACAAGTTGTTTAAAATCAGGATAATCCGGAGATATTTCTTCCGCAACATGTTTTAAAACCGGATGACCGTAAGCAACAACAGGTAATATCATATCTCTATTTTTTACTTATTTCTATTTTTTGCAGATTCATATTCCATAAATGACTGAAGAATAAGAGTAGCGCTGATGGTATCAACCAAAGCCTTGTTCCGGCGTTGTTTTTTACTCAAACCTGCATCAATCATTGATTGGAATGCCATTCTTGAAGTAAAACGTTCATCGAAGCGTTTTATTTCAACAGAAGGCAATGCCTTACGCAACTGATTAAGAAAAGGCTCGATAAAACGTGTGGAATCCGAAGGGTTGTTGTGCATATCTTTGGGTTCGCCTACAACTATAACGTCAACCTGTTCTTTTTTGACATAATCGCATATAAAACTCACCGCATCTTTCGAAGGCACGGTAGTGAGGTTGTTGGCTATGATGCGCAAAGGGTCCGTCACCGCTATTCCGCATCGTTTCTGACCATAATCGACTGCCATTATTCTACCCATACTTCATTTTTTTGCAAAAATAATACTAATTGAGCAATGATTCCATACTTTAGACAAATTTTTGTATATTTGTAAACAAATAAGAATGCCATGAACACCTTGAAAGAAAAGATAGAAAGCTATTGGGACGACCGTAAGACCACAGAAAGTAAAGAAGCAAAAAACGACATCAACACAGTAATAAACATGTTGGACAAAGGCATGGTCAGGATAGCCGAAAAAGTTGACGGTAAATGGGTTGTCAATGAATGGCTAAAAAAAGCCGTGTTGATGTATTTCCCCATCAACAAGATGGAACTTCTGGAATCCGGTATTTTTGAATATTGCGACAAGGTACCACTGAAACGTGGTTTCATGGACGCCGGCATCAGGGTCGTGCCACCGGCAACAGTACGTCATGGTGCCTTTATTAATAAAGGTGTAGTACTGATGCCCTCTTATGTCAACATCGGGGCTTATATCGACAGTGGCACCATGATAGACACATGGGCTACAGTAGGGTCATGTGCGCAGATTGGGAAAGACGTTCATCTCAGCGGCGGCGTCGGCATTGGTGGAGTTCTCGAACCCGTACAAGCATCACCGGTGATAATAGAAGACAATTGTTTTATCGGTTCCCGTTGCATAGTGGTGGAAGGTGTCATAATAGAAGAGGAAGCAGTACTCGGCGCCAACACCGTAATCACGCAGTCAACCAAGATAATAGACGTCAGCGGTAATGAACCCATAGAATACAGAGGAAGGATACCGGCACGCTCCGTGGTGATACCAGGTTCATATACCAAACATTTCCCTGCCGGCGACTATCAGGTGGCTTGTGCCCTGATAATAGGAAAACGAAAGGAATCTACAGACAAGAAGACATCTTTAAACGATGCACTACGTACTTTTGATGTCAAAATATGACATATTAAAACTTTGATATTCTATATTTTCACAAATAAAAAAGGCGTCCTCGAAGAACGCCTCCGGGTGGAAGATGGGACTCGAACCCACGACCCACGGAACCACAATCCGGTACTCTAACCAACTGAGCTACATCCACCGTGTGTTTTATGCGTGCAAAATTACAACATTTTTTAATTTGCCAACAACATTTCGTGATTTTTTTTGATTATTGATACATTTTTTCTTTATCACTTAATTATCAACATAATAAAACATTGTAGATTTATAGCATGACAGAAATATATCCAAAACCATAACAAAAAACCTAATTTACTTAAAACCATGATATTACAAAACACATAAACAGTCATGACAATAAAATAAAAATTTACTTTATAATCATCATAACCAATGGCATAGTAAAAAAATTTAACATGTCAATTAGTAATATATCTCCTTTTTCTCTATTTTTGTAAAAGAAAATAGCAATAATGGAAAAAGACAAGATACAGTCACCGGCAAGTATAGCATGGAAACGTTTCAAGAAAAACAGAGCCGGCGTCATATCATCAGCATTCATAATATTATGTACTTTTGTCGCCATCTTTGCATATTATATTATTCCTGACGATACGCCCAATGCAAACAATCAGATTTTAGAGATAAGCACACAAAAACCAGGATTTTCTGTAGATATGCTGATGATTCCAAAGCCAAACGCAGTGCCGAAGAACAATTTTTGGAAACATCTCATTGAAGGACAGCCAAGTCGATACAGATACGTACCATACGATTCACTGAATATCACTACAGACAACACCACTGTATATGTCTTCAATCCCGAACCGGGAAGCAGCCAGAGGATAGAGACAATCAAAAACAGCGAATTAACATCGACACATTTCATCAATGATAAAGAAGCTCGAGATTACATACTGAATAACAACACAATACACAAAAGATTTCTCTTAGGCACCGATCAGTTCGGGCGAGACTTTCTCAGTCGGCTGCTTCTCGGCACCAGAATAAGTCTTTCTGTAGGTTTCATTGCAGTGATGTTAAGTGTTGTAATAGGATTATTTATCGGAGGCATTGGAGGATATTTCAGAGGTTTCACAGATGATATCATAATGTGGGTTATCAATGTAGTATGGTCTCTCCCCACACTTCTCGTTGTCATTGCAATAACCTTTGTCTTAGGCAAGGGAGTAGTACAGGTTTTCATTGCGGTAGGCTTCACCATGTGGGTTGAAGTAGCACGTGTATGCAGAGGTCAGATATTATCGATCAGGGAGACTAATTTTGTTGAAGCAGGAAGAGCATTAGGTTTTAAAAATTCTCGTATAATAATACGACATATTACACCTAACATATTGAATCCCATCATAGTAATATCTGCAGCCAATTTTGCCACCGCCATATTGTTAGAAGCAGGACTTAGTTTTCTCGGCATAGGAGTACAGCCGCCCATACCGTCATGGGGCAGTATGATAAAAGAAAACTATGCTTATATCATTTTAAATGAAGCATATCTTGCCATCCTTCCGGGCTTGGCAATAATGATTTTAGTCTTAGCTTTCATGCTCATGGGCAACGCATTACGCGAGGCATTGAACAACAGAGAAATTTAATTGCCAGAAGTTAAAGTAAAGCCAATGTTATAATGTCATGACAACAAGTGGCAAGCATTGAATATATCAACGGAAATCGCTATTCCAGCAAGCATCACGACCGGAGCCGAGACAACGTCCCTTCAGTATATTGAATTTAAGTGAAAAATAAAGGTCCATACCATAGGAATCGCCTATACCGCAGAAACTCAAAATATTTTGTGTACCTATGCTGAAAAACCAAAGACGCATTTCTGCTCCGAGAAACATCTTACTGTAATCATAAAGAGTAACAGGCAAAATAAAATCGAAATATTCATTTTCAAAACGGGGACTCACCACAATTTGCGCAGCTTTTCTCACAGAATTTTCCGACAAGGCGAAAGGTTGAATCCACATAGCTCCAACATAAAATTTATCATTTATATTGACATCCAACTGCATATTAAGAGAAGAAGGCAATGTCATGGTGAACTCATCATCCACTACAGAAGCAAGTGAGTCGCCATGAAAATATATGGCACTCAATGTTTTTGACAAATCATCTATGCTATTCACATCATCCAGAACTGAATGTATAAACAAAGTCGGTTCATCATTAAAATAATGATGTGAACGAGCATTACCTTTAAACTTGACAAAGCCGATATCAGTGACAGAGACTCCAAGTCTCCACCTGTAAAGTACTGGGTCCATGTCGCAACTGCTGACACTTCTTCGATTCATGCCAACCGATTTTCTGTGAGTATAGACAAAACCAAAGTCAACACCAAAACCCAAACCATTTTTCAACTTATCAGACATAAAGACATCATTTGAAGAAAACTGCGAACTGTAATTCAATGGTGCAGCATAATGTATATCAGCATCAATAGCATAAACATTGGAAGTATCTTTTGAAAGAATCTCATAATCGAGGTTATTGACATTCAACACAGCACCGCCGTATGCGATGATTCCTTTAAGACTTATTCCAACATCAACCTTGCTAAGAAATCTATCATAAACTGTCCTTGAATAACCCAATGCCAATTCCGACCATTCCATTGTAGCAATACGAATATCTTCTGATGAATACCTATCAAAATAAAGAGAGTCAAGTCCTTCAATGGCAATACGTCCAAACTCCCAAGGCAGATTCGTAACACTTGAATATATTCTGTTGTTAAACGACAAAGCCAGAGACTGTCGAGAGTCTATATTAAGAAACATTGATAAAATATTAAGGTCTATCGATTCTGTCAGAGAATTTGGCACTGTATCTCTAACATACAAAAACTCATGAGGCACACCATATTGATTATACATAGTCCAATCATAACTGCTCCATGAGTTATATCCTGAGAACAAAAACTTCGAAAAATCTCTGCTTTTCAGATACATCAAATCATTATAAGAATAAACTCCGAAACTCAAACCGGCATCAAAATACAAAAAAGAAGTAGAAATGAGCGCCGGGTTAATCATTAAAGCTTTAGACCCACTATAATTGGATTGTGTTCCAATAATATTTTGTGCAGATGCCAAAGAAGGAACCCCAAAAAACAACATCAATGCCAACAACACTGAAGCACAAACATTTCTACCCATGATTTTCAATTTTCTTTACTTTACAAAAGTACAACATATTTTACAGATAATAACGAAACTATAAAAAAGATTATTACTTGTTACAAGGTTTTTCCAAAACTTTTTTTTACAAAAAATCATTTCTAACACCACAAAAACACCGTTTCTAAAAAAGATATAAAACAAAAAGAATAAAAAGAGGTTTGTTTTCAAAAAATTAGTATTTTTGCAACTCGAAATTTCGAACGCGGGTGTGGCGAAATTGGCAGACGCGTCAGACTTAGGATCTGATGCCGAAAGGCGTGGGGGTTCGAGTCCCTTCATCCGCACAAAAATAAACACTTAATATAATGAATACTACACTTACAGCAAAAAACGATTTGATAACATCGATACAAATCGATATAGTGAAAGCAGATTACGAAGACGAAGTAAAAAAAACTTTAAAACAATATCAACATAAAGCCGTACTTCCGGGATTTCGTCAGGGTAAAGTGCCGTTTGGAATGATAGAAAGAATGCACGGACAAACAGTGAAACTTGATGTCATTAATAAAATGGTCTCTGAGACCCTCAATAATCAAATCATTGAAAATAAACTCGATATAATAGGGTATCCTTTGCCTGATCAAGAAAAAGAGCAGGTGATAGACATAACAAAAGACGATAACATGACATTCTACTTTGAAGTTGCCAACAAACCTAAGTTAGATATAAATTTCAGCGACTTTCAAGTCATTAAATACAACATCTCCATTACTGATAAAGAAATCGACAATATCGTACTACGTCTCCGGGAAAACAACAAAAAGGATGACCAACTACCGGAACTCAATGAAGAATTTTTCAATCTGATATTCCCCGGTTCCGATATCAATGATATAGATTCTTTCAGAAAAAAAATATACGACGAACTTGATATACAATATAACAAGGAAAGTGAGAGGATGTTTTACAACAATGCAGTTGACACTCTCATCAATAATGTCACTTTCGACTTACCGGACGATTTTCTTAAACGTCTTATAATTGCCAACAGCGAAGGAAAAATCACAAGAGAAGAAGTCGATCAAAACTATGAGAAAAACTATCTCACCGGCATGAAATGGCAACTCATAGAAGACTATATTGTTGGCAAATATCCTGAGTTGGCAGTCAATGAAGACGATTTACGTAATTTCGTCAAGACAAGTTATTTCGGACATCTCAACAATGACACTATGGATGATGAGATGAAAGAAAGAATGAACAACATTATTGATACAGTATTAAAAGACCAACAGCAACGTTCTTATATCACCAACCAAATCATCAGCAACAAACTCACCGCTTTCTTCAACGAGAACCTCAAAGTTGAACCTGTAAATGTGAATTATGAAGAGTTTATGAAAGCGACCATGCCGGAACTTGCAAAAAAAGAAGAGGTTGAGGAAACAAAAGAATAGTTTTTAAGTTATTACAAAAAAACAACATTATGAACAGCGAATTTTACAAGTATGCCACCAAACACAGAGGCATCAATGGTCTCGGGTTAGAGAAATATACATCATCCATAACCAATTTCATCTCTCCCACCATCATTGAAGAAAGACAACTCAACGTGGCACAGATGGATGTCTTTTCAAGATTAATGATGGACAGGATTATCTTTTTGGGCGATCAGATTGATGATTATGTCGCCAACATCATTCAGGCGCAACTGTTATTTTTGGAATCTGCCGACAAGAAGAGTGATATTATGATATATCTCAACTCGCCCGGCGGCTCTGTTTATGCCGGACTCGGCATTTACGACACCATGCAGTATATAGCACCCGATGTTTCCACCATTTGCACAGGCATGGCAGCTTCCATGGCGGCTGTACTGTTGTGTGCCGGAACAAAAGGCAAACGCTCTGCCTTGAAACATTCCCGCATCATGATACACCAGCCTATGGGCGGTATGCAAGGACAGGCTTCCGACATAGAAATAACAGCAAGAGAAATACAAAAACTAAAGAAAGAATTGTATGAAATCATAGCTGCACATACCGGACAGGAATATGACAAGGTATGGGCAGACTCTGACCGTGACTATTGGATGACATCCGAAGAAGCTCTCAGTTACGGCATGATAGATGAAATTCTTGTCAAGAATACATAATTTTTTTATTTTAATTCATGAGGACAGGTTTATCCTGTCCTTTTTATTTATTATGGGAACCAAGTATAACCACTGTTCATTCTGCGGAAGAACTGAAAAAGAGACAGGATTGTTAATAGCCGGTATAGACGGCAATATATGTGTCGATTGCATAGAACGTGCTCATTCCATCTTGAAAGAAGAAATGTCAGGCATGTCAAAAAAAGACATACCTGACTTCAAGTTGCTTAAACCATTGGAGATAAAAAGCTTTCTCGACAAATATGTCATAGGGCAGGATGAAGCCAAGAAGGTTATATCTGTTGCCGTATATAATCATTACAAACGTATCAACCAACCCAATGATGACAATGATGTTGAGATAGAAAAATCCAATGTAATACTTATTGGAGAGACAGGTACCGGCAAGACATTGCTTGCCCGCACCATAGCTCGAATGCTAAACGTCCCTTTCGCCATCGCCGATGCCACTGTTTTGACTGA
This sequence comes from Bacteroidales bacterium Phil6, assembly GCA_002633315.1. Taxonomy (GTDB): domain Bacteria; phylum Bacteroidota; class Bacteroidia; order Bacteroidales; family F082; genus Limimorpha; species Limimorpha avicola. The sequence goes on along the minus strand of NWBN01000031.1, from coordinate 43,650 downwards.
AGCAGGTTATGTCGGAGAAGATGTAGAAAATATACTTGTAAAACTGTTGCAAGCCGCCGACTATAATGTGGCAATGGCAGAGAAAGGCATTGTTTTCATCGACGAGATAGACAAAATAGCACGTAAAGGTGATAATCCCAGCATAACACGTGACGTATCCGGCGAAGGAGTACAACAAGCAATGTTGAAACTTCTTGAAGGCGCCATTGTCAACGTACCGCCTCAAGGTGGCAGAAAACACCCGGAACAAAAAATGATACAAGTCAACACCAAAGACATACTGTTCATTGCCGGAGGCGCCTTTGAAGGTATCGACAGGATAATAGCCAACAGAGTAGGTTCCAATGTAATAGGATACAACTCAGCTAAAAAAGAAGATATTGACCGCGACAACTTGCTTCAATATATCGCACCTTCCGACATTAAGAAATTCGGTCTTATACCTGAGATTGTGGGGCGGTTCCCGGTATTGTCATATCTCGACCCTCTCGACAGAGATACTTTGAAACGCATACTCACCGAGCCCAAAAATGCCATCACCAAACAATTTGGAAAACTTTTCGAGATGGACGGCATCAAGCTCGTCATTAAAGAAGAAGTGTATGATTTTATCGTTGACAAGAGTATAGAGTTCAAATTAGGTGCCAGAGGTTTGCGCTCCATATTAGAGGCAATACTTAACGATGCCATGTTTGAACTGCCTTCTAAAAATTGCAAAAAGCTGACTATAGACCTTAAATATGCAGAAGATGCTTTTAAGAAAGCAAAAGTATCTCAGTTAAGTCTTGGAGAATGAATTTATAAATTATTTTCCTCTTCCCTGTATTACTATCAATACCGTATATATTAGAATTTTAATATCAAGAGCGAGACTCATATTCTCAATATAGAGAATATCGTATCTCAATCTTTCTATCATCTCATCGACATTGGAGGCATAACCGAATTTCACCTCACCCCAACTTGTTATTCCGGGTTTTATTTTAAGCAACATCCTATAATGAGGAGCACGTTGTACAATTTGGTCGATATAATACTGACGTTCAGGACGATAACCTACAATAGACATTTTGCCCTGAAGGACGGTAAAAAACTGGGGAATTTCATCAAGACGTACTTTACGCATAAATTTACCCCAGGGGGTGATTCTTGGGTCATCGTCTTTAGATAACTGAGGACCCATGTCTTCTGCATTTATATACATGCTCCTGAATTTCAACATATTAAAAGGCTTCCCGTGTTGTCCTATACGTTCCTGACGGTAAAATACGGGACCCGGTGAAGAGCGTTTCACCATTATGGCAACAAAAAGATACAAAGGAGAGAGTATCACTATAACCAAAACTGAGATAATGATATCCGCGAGGCGTTTAACCACCTGTTGCCACACCGGCATAGGCTCAGGAGTAACCTGTATAAGTGGAGCATGCCATATACCATCCTGTTTAACGGTTCCAAACACAATGTCCTGCATGATAGGTATTATCTTCACTCTTACATCAATAGTTTCAAGAGTAGCTAAGATTCTGTCAATGGTCTCTGTTTCAGAACGCTCTATAGCGATGATAACTTCCTCAACGTCATATTCTTTAATTATACTGAGTACATTGTCATAATGACCGAGATGAGGCAGATATTTACTCACCTTATAACAGTTTTTATCGAAGACATTGACAAAGCCAACAAAATTATTTCCGGATGAATACATCTGATTTTGAATCTCCTCATAAATGGAACAGGCGTTGCCATTGCTTCCAATAATAAGAGTGTTATATCCTATCTCTCCTCTATGTATGCGTCTCGTAGTACGTGTAGTAATGATGAAACGTGGAATATACGTAAGTATGAACTGTAATGCGAACAGCATCAGAAAGAAAAGATAATATGTCTTGTAAGTAACAATGATATCGTTCAATATAGTGGCAAAAAATAACACTAAACAGCCTATCAAAATACTCACCAATGTCTGTCCAAGTTCTTTAAGACGAGATTTGAAATAAGCGTTTCTATAAGTACCCACCAAAGTATATAACACCACCCATCCCACAGGAATACAGGTAATACCTATCCAAAAGTTTTTATCTGCCAAAATATCATTATAATGGTCAAAAAATGTCGGGTCATCGTTATATTTCCTAAAACAGAAAAACGCAATCCACGCCACTAACGCTGACAACCAATCGAAAAAGACATATTTAAATGTCTGTCTCGAATTATTCATTTTAGAACATTTAGTCACGATAAACTATTTTTATATTGTCAAAATAGAGATTAGCCTCTTGTCCTTCTTCCACAGATGCTCTTATATACAGTTTAAAATAAAGGGCATTGTTGGCATTATCCGATATTGATGGTCCAAGATTGATATATATTTTATTCCAATCTTCAGAAGGATTAACATAAACAAGTTCTATATCATTGATACTACCTGTGATACTTGCATAAAGACCTACCAGAAATTCCGTCTCGCATTTATAATCCATTTCTACCAGGACATAATTGCCTTGTCCGGGGAAAGCAGGCAACTCCGGCGTTGCCACACAGACATAATTAAGTGTATCACCTATCCAAATATGACCGGAATATTGAGAATCATCAGACAACCAGGCATTCTCGTCATTTCTCTCTGTTTTTATCATAGCAGTATCGCTTGCATGCGTTTTCTCGAACTTAATCGACGGTTGTTCAAAATCCTCAAACCAGAACTTAATTGTAGATTCATCGGAAGTATAATAACGTGTACTTGGAGAGATGGTATCCACTTGTCCAACAAGTTTATCCAAATCGCCGAAATCGTATGAATCAATAATATAAGGTTTATAAAACGGATATATTATTCTTGTAGATGCTATGCCGTTCATTTTAATGCCGGGATATAAAGTGACTTTATGTTTGCCATGTTCCAACACCGGTATCGTAGCCGGCAACTCATAACAGCCTTGATAGCTGTCATCGACATAGAGCCATACATCAGTAATTTTGTGAGTAGCAGCCCCTTCATCAGCATAGTTGGTTCTCAAACTGAACCCATCAACATGCAAATATGCAGGGATCTCCTGATTTCCTTTAAATTTATTGCATGACCCCAGAATCAAAATGCAACATATAACAAGTAAAATCTTAATACCTCTCATTACTTTTTTTTGTTTAAACGAAAACAATAAAAATATATTGTCGTATTATCGAATAAATTATAAATTTTCAAGCAACTCCCGATGTTTTTTCATCTCATCGAGTATCATGTAGGCAACTTTAAGTACTTCGACTCCGTCTTCGATAGTCACAGGAGGTTCCGTATTGCTTACTATTGCATCATGAAAACGTTCCAATTCTGTTTTAATCGCATTATTTTGTACGACTTCCTGCTGTTCAATGGTAATCTGTTTACATGAGCCATCCGGAAGGTTCAATGTCATGGCAAGAGGAGAAGGCTCTCCCTGTACATCATGAATGCTAACTATATCGGTTTTTTTATCGAGAAAATCTATAGTGATATAAGCATCTTTTTGGAAGACACGATGTTTTCTCATGTTCTTCAATGAGATACGACTTGCTGTAAGATTAGCCACAGCGCCATTCTCAAATTCAATGCGGGCATTGGCGATATCAGGTGTAGGACTGACTATGGAGACGCCACTTGCCGATACTGTCTTAATAGGAGATTTTATGATAGTGAGGATAATATCTATATCATGTACCATAAGGTCGAGAACCACAGGCACATCGCAACCGCGAGGGTTAAACATTGCAAGACGATGAGCCTCAACAAACAAAGGATTGTTCAACTTGTGTTCTGCAGCAATAAAAGCGGGATTGAAACGTTCCACATGACCAACCTGAACTTTGACACCTGCATTTTTTGCAAGCTCAATAAGGCGGTTTGCCTCCACTACCGTTGCAACTATAGGCTTTTCAATAAAGACATGACGTCCTTTTGACAATGCCTTGGAAGCACATTCGAAATGTGCTATTGTTGGAGTAACTATATCTACAACATCGACAGCATCAACCAATTCATCTATGGTATTATAACATTTGACTTGCATATCGGCAGCCACCTTTTCCGAGGTTGCGACATCCTGATCATAAAAGCCAACAAGTTGATAATTAGCAATTTGTTTTATACAATTAATATGTATTTTCCCCAAATGTCCGGCACCTAAAACACCTATTTTTAACATATATATATTTTTTTGCAAATATAGTTATTTTTTGTATCTTCGCAAAATAAAAAAAGACATGCAAGCTGACACATACAGACATAAGGGAATGAGGCTTAAGATGACCGAATTGCTTAGAAACAAAGGCATTAGCGATGAATCTGTACTCTGCGCAATCAATGTTGTGCCTCGCCATGTCTTTCTCGATTCTTCGTTTGTGGAGTTTGCATATCAAGACACCGCTTTTCCCATTGGTTCAGGACAGACCATCTCCCAACCTTCAACCGTTGCCTATCAATCTCAATTACTTATGGTAAAAAAAGATATGAAAATTTTGGAGATTGGCACAGGATCCGGCTACCAGGCATGTGTACTTGCTCAAATGGGGGCGAAAGTTTTTACAATAGAACGTCAACGCAACTTATTCTTGAAAACCAAGGCTTTGCTTACTGAATTTCCTTATCATATCAAGACTTTCCTCGGAGACGGCAATAAGGGCTTGCCCACATATTCTCCATTCGACCGTATTATTATCACAGCAGCAGCTCCGGAAATACCCGAAATATTGATAGACCAGTTGAAACCTAACGGTATCATGGTATTGCCTCTTAACGATGACAATAACGAACAGAAAATGTTACGCATAACCAAAAACTCAGACGGCAGCCTCAGCAAAGAAGAATTCGGCAACTTCCGTTTTGTTCCTATGCTGAAAGAAATAGGCAATGACTGATTACTCAAGACATTCCTTCATAAACATTTGCTTTTCCTTACTTAAATGCAAAGTCTATTTAAAAGCACAAATGCAGCCTCACTTTAAATATAAGACATCGGACAAGGTTTCAAAAGCAAATCCCTCTATTAAAGCTCTATTATTCATTCACTTATACATCGACTAATATCACAAATCTTCAAAACCTATATCCGGCAAATTTACATCTTGAAAAACAAAAAAGATTAATGATTCATTCCATAAAGGATATATTGTAAAACATATTCAAGGTATCTACTGTTATTTGATATATTCCATCTTGAGGAGGAGCAGGAATAGCCGAGGGGTCCGGGTCTGACTCTACGGCTCTGTAAACGAGCGAACCATTTTCCCATGTTCCATTGGCATTTGTCCCCCATTGTGGCACCCAACTGCCTATATCTGCAATAAATTTCAATGAGCCTGAAGAAGATAGAGGTTGTATTACAGAGAAAGTACTTCCGGAATGATGGGGCACCTCGACAGCTTTGGTATTATCCCAACCAGCGACAGTGGCATCACCCAACAAATATATCGGCGGATATGTAATATCTGTCTGATAAGGTGTAATGCTCATCTTAAACACTTCTGACATACAAGTCTCACGACTACCAAGCGATACTATATAGGATGCAATGCGAAAATAAACATCTGCAGGCTGTCCGTATGGCACGTCAGACATCAAAAGTCTTGTATTCATGGCCGCCTGTGTCAATGAATATACGGTAGTATCGGTATTTGTCAAGGTAGTATATCTGTAAAAACAGCCATCTTCTATATCCATCTGCAAAGAATAAGTGATATTGGCAAGTCCATATTCGAAATCATATCGAGTGGCAGTCCAGGAAAATTCCGGAAACAGCATATCAGCCATTTCTTCTTTCAACACCACAGAATCCACTTCAGGGGTTAGAAAACGCGGCGGAACAGTATTGTCAAGATAAATTACCGGACCATCGTCATTTCTGCATGAAATACAAAAAATACATAATGTCAACAGAAAAAAATGCAATGTCTTCATCATTATAAATTTTAATAGCCAATATTTTGTTTGAGATTAGGATTTGCCGTAAGGTCTGAAGCCGGGATAGGAAAGACATTGTAAACAGGAGACGTGGTAATACCTTCCATAACTCTGCCTTTCCATGGCCATACATAACTGCCATTGGTAAACTGACCGAAACGTATCAAATCAGTACGACGGTACATCTCCCAATACAATTCTCTCGCTCGTTCATCAAGAATAAAGTCGAGAGTAAGATCACCTAATGCAATATCTCCGCTATTATCTCCGTATGCTCTGTATCTCAATTCATTAACATAATCCAAGGCATCAGAAATACTACCGCCTCCACCTCTGAGAACTGCTTCGGCATACATCAGATATACATCGGCAAGACGGAACAATGGAAAATCAGTGTCAGCAAATTCCAAATCAGAGCCATTATTACCGTTTCTATCAACATTCTTCCATTTTGTAACAGCCCAACCCTGATTGAAATCACCAACATCTTCTATCTCAAGAGTCTGATCTTCATTATAGAAGAGTGCTCTTTTATCTTTCGTTTCATTAATATTTTTCAAATCCGGATAAAATTTGCGTACCAAAGCTGAAGTCGAACGCATACCGCTCCAACCCCCATTGACGCCAAATTCCTGAGGATTTATATTTCCACCTATGGCAGCATGAATGATAAAGGTTGTACCGCCATAAGATTTTGTAAATGTACCATCAAAATTGACTGAAAATATCACCTCATCGAGATAATGATTATCAGCAAGAAAAAGATACTGATATTCAGGCGACAATGAATAGCCCGCATCTATGACTTTACGAGAATAGGTGACGCATTCCGAATAATGAGGAATGCCGGTATATATTTCAGCATTGAGATAAAGTTTTGCGAGAAGAGTCCATACACATGCCTTATCTGCCCTTCCATACTCATTCATGCGAGGAGCTATCATTTGGTTTTCAATATCCAACAATTCAGACTCTATATAATCGAATAATGCAGCACGAGAAATCTGAGGAGGAAAGAAAGATCCCACTTCATCATTTTCCGTTACAAAAGGGACATTGGCAAACATATCGATAGCATGATAATAACTCAAAGCCCTCATGAAACGTGCCTCTGCGCGATAAACAGCAATTGTCTGTTGCATGCTCTCACTGACGCCACGTTCATCAAGCAGTTCTTGCGTTGTCTGTCTTAGGAACTCATTGACGACACCTATCTGATAAAATATCCTGTAATACATGGCTGTAATAAATACATCAGAGGAGCTCCACGCCTGATAATGCAAGTCTCTGATAGTCTGGTCATCCCAGCCGGTAACAGCCTCATCGGTAGTAAACTCCTGAAGGTAAAACAATGCCCTGAGATATTGACCATAACCCGGGTCCACACCATAGATATCCACTTCACCTGAAGGACCGTTTTGTCCTGAGACAGCAAGTCCGGCATATATCTTTGCCAAAATTTGATAATAACTCGACTCATCATCAAAAACAGAGGCAGAAGTCACAACGTCCTTATCCAAAGGTTCCACATCGAGGTCCTTGACACATGAAGAAAACAGCAAACCAACAGCCAGCAACAATATTATTTTTTTCATAACTTTATTTTTTCATTATTACAGTCCAAGATTTACACCAAAAACAAAAGCGCGTGTTGAAGGATAAATATTATTGTCTATTCCGCCAAACACCTCAGGGTCTATACCCTTATAAGGTGTTATGGTAAAGACATTATTCACTGTAAACGTAGCTTTCAGTTTGAATTTGTTTTTCAACAAATCAGTAAAATCATATCCTATTGTCATATAATCCAATTTAAAGAAATCAGCACGTTGAACATAATAATCGCTGAGATATTGGGGAGAATAAAAGCCGGCAACATCAGTATTTTCAGCAATATTGCTCAGATAAGGTCCTTCTGAGCGATACAGACGGCTGTAAACGGCATTGTTGGAACTGAAATTGTTATAAACATAATTACCGAAACATGCCCTGCCGCCTAAAGAGAAATCCCAATTTTTATAAGAAAACCTCGATGATATGCCGAAATAAAAATCAGGCACTGCATCTTTATAATAATATAAATCCCCTGCATTGATGACGCCGTCACCGTTGCGGTCAACATACAGGCCTTCTACCGGTTTACCGTTTTCATCATAGACCTGTTCATAAACGAAAAAGGTATATGAAGGATATCCAACGGCGTGAATCTCGACGGTATTGCCGGTACCACCGGATATTCCGCCCACCAACACGCCCAAATAGTCAGGATTGTCGGAAGCAGTCAACTTAGTGATTTTGTTCACGTTATAAGTAAAATTAGTCCCAATCTCCCAATACATATCTTTATTACTCAGTGGAATCCCAACAATAGAAAACTCAAAACCCTTATTCTCGAGGTCTCCAACATTAGTCAGGACATAATTCGTCAAATTGGAGCCTGCCGGCACCGGAATAAAGTTTATCAAATCTTTGGTATGACGCAGATAGACATCCAAAGAGCCGTAAAGACGTTGATTGAAAAAACCATAGTCAAACCCCATATTATAAGTATATGTTTCTTCCCATTTGATATTAGCGTCGTAGCCATCGGGGCGCAAGGTCACAATATACTGATTACCAATCTGATACAGTGCATTTTGTTGACTATATGTATAATTGGCAAGGTATGGATAATCATCATCCGTGATATTTTGTTGTCCGGTAATGCCCCAGCCGAGACGTAGTTTCAATTCCGTGATGTTGTCATATTTCTGCATCCATTTTTCTTTGTCTATTCTCCATGCCAGGGCAGTAGAAGGGAAAAATCCCCATCTGTTGTCAGGAGCAAAACGTGAAGAACCGTCACCTCGAGCCGTTACAGTAAGAAGATAACGGTCTTTCATCACATAATTCACTCTTCCGAAGAAAGAAACGATATAATTTTCAGTATTATAGTCCGTACTGTCAAGCACTCTTCTTTCCACGAGTAACGGACTTGTCAAATCATTGGTTTTAAAGTTATTGCCACTTCTCTGGAAATGTTGCCATGAATAACCTGCCAATGCATCCAACTTCCCATCCACTGCTTTCAACTCTTTTGAATAATTCACAGTGAAATTAAACAATTCATTCCATTTTCTCTGTTCATATTCACTGTTGACACCTCCTCCGTAAAGATTATCGTATGCGAAAGCGGCATCAGCAGGCACAAAGACCGTACCATGGGAATGGGAATAATCGAGACCTATATCCATATTGGCACTCAGTTCCGGGAGGAACGGCATAGTATAATTCAATTGCATATTGCCAATGAAGCGACCGACATCAGATTTGTCTTTCTGTTGATAAAGAAGAGCCACCGGGTTTGCCGTCGCCTGTTTGACAGGCTCTCCATTACTCTGAGTCCAAGCCCAATAACCGCCAAAAGCATTATCAGGGTCATAGACCGGTTTTGTAGGGTCCATCATGACAGCAGCTCCTATAGCAGCAGTATTGCCAAAGTTATTGTTGGTAAACAATCCCTTAGTACTGATATTGACTTTCAACCTATCTTTAAACAAGGAAGGATTCAGGTTCAAGCCCAAAGTGGTACGTTGCATGTCATCAGTCTTTAAGACGCCCTCATAATCAGCATAACTCAACGAAAAACGATAAGGCAAGGACTTATATTTGCCTCCGACACTTATATTTTGGTCAATGCCAATGGCATTACGGTAAATCTGTTTCTGCCAATCAGTATTATAAGAGCCTATCATTCCAATGATAGCCGGGTCATCAGAATAACGCTGCAGCATCAACTCGCGAAACTCATCACCATCCAACACCTTATGCAGTTTAGGAAGAGCATATAAAGAAACCGAACCATTATAATCAACAGAGAAAGGCAATTTCGCTCCATAGCCTGTTGCTTTACCTTTCTTAGTAGTAATAATGACAACACCATTAGAAGCGCGAGAACCGTATATTGCCGACGCCGAAGCATCTTTCAAAATGGTAAAACTCTCAATATCGTTAGGGTTAAGCATACTGAGAGGATTTCTTGTACCGGCAATGCCATCATTATCTACCGGTATGCCGTCAATGACATAAAGAGGGTCGTTACTTGCCGACAAGGAAGAGCCACCACGTATTCTTATTGTAGCCCCACTACCCGGGGCACCACTGTTAGGTGTTACTTGTACTCCGGCCGTCTTTCCTGCAACAAGTTCAAGAGGATTGATAATGGCACCTTTGTTAAAATCCTCTTCACCTATAGCCGTCACTGCTCCAGTAGCATCTCCTTTCTTTACCTCGCCATAACCTATCACAACGACCTCGTCAAGATATGTCACCGATGGTTCAAGACTGATATTCAAGAATTTAGAATCCTTAATCACAACATCTTGCGTAACATAACCGATAAAAGAAAATTGCAATATTGCATCCTGATTGACTTTAATGGAAAAATAACCATCCAAATCTGTAGCTGTACCTTGTGAGGTCCCTTTTATCAAGACTGTGACACCTGGAAGAGTCGAGCCATCGAAAGCATCGGTAACCTGACCTTTAACCTCCATCTGTTGTGCCAACAGACAATTACACAACATTGAATGTATCAGAATAGAACAAATGACAATAAAAAACTTAAAAACTCTCATCTTCACACTATTTAAGTGAAAAGCAAATGAGAAGTAAAAAAGTTTTAACTAACAATGATTTAACGAATCCCGAAACGTAGATATTTGATTGTCAGGCCCATATCCAACCACATTTGTTCATAAAAAGTACGTATGGACTTCACTTCCATGTCATCATCATTATCATAAAGGTTATCATATTGACAATAAACAGGATAATTGGCATCATGTAAGGTTTTCAAAGTAAACTCATACAACAGGTCGCTGTCGGTTTTGAGGTTAACCACACCGTTTTCTTTCAAAAAGTTCCTATAACGAGCAAGAAAGTTAGGACCAGTAAGACGTTTTCTTTCCCTTGATTTTTGAGGCTGGGGGTCAGGGAATGTCACCCATATCTCGGACACCTCATTTTTATCGAAGAAATTGTCTATCAACTCAATACGAGTTCTAATAAAAGCCACATTATCCAATTTCTCTTCTCGTGCCTGTTTCAATCCCACCCACATTCTGGCGCCCTTGATATCGACACCTATAAAATTCATATCACGATGAGCACGAGCAAGACCCACAGTATATTCACCTTTGCCGCAGCCAAGTTCCAACACCAATGGGTTATCATTATTAAAAAATTCATGCCATCTTCCCTTAAAAGGGAATCCTTCTTTCTGAATACGCTCGTATGAATACTGAAACAAATTGTCAAATGTCAGATTTTCTGCAAAACGCTCTAATTTATTCTTACTCACCTTAATATTTATTTATGACAAGTTGAATTACAACTTTTTGAACATTATTTTTAATACAAGGATTTATACGACAACAATATCATTTCAAGAACAACAGCCATGCGGTGCTGTCATATTCTGCTCTTACCATTTCCAAAGACACGAGAGCCGGAGTTTTATCCGGGAAAGCAGAATAAGCCACTCTCCAAAAGCCGGTTGAAGTCATATCAAGTATTTCGGCATCTGAAAAAACTTTCTTGTCAATATTTGAAAGACAACGCTCGGCACGTGCCCTTTCCTTAAAGGAACCGGCAATAACAAAATAACGATTGTCTTTCTCGACGACAACAGGTTCCTGTATCTTCTGCATATCCTCGCCATTCGATATGACGTATTCCGCAGCAGCAACATTATCCGACACATTAACCGGGTCTCCAATATCGGTTGCATCAGTTGCAGTAGCGACTTCCGGAGTTTCCTCAACATCTTGTACAACAGTAGTCTCAGGAGTAACTACGACATCAGGGACAAGTATTTCATTTGCAATATCATTAACAATCTCTGGAATTTCTTCTGAAAATGCATGCACTGATTCATTCAAAGTAACAGTTTTATCATTTTGAGCATCAAAAGCATTACAATGATGAGCCAAGAATCTGTTAGGAGAAGAGAATGAAAACAAGTTCCATCCGGCGAGATTTGAAGACGACTCCTCCACTCCCCAACACAGACAAAACATTAAAGCACAAGCAGCAGCGGCATAGCCTATAGGATGCAACCATCTGAATCTGCCTTTCATGCGACTTTTGTTATTTACACTCTCGAAAGTAAAAATATCGGCATTATCTTTACCTTGTCCGGAATCTGCAACACCTATACCGGAAAGGTTCTCAATACGGAACACCGGCAACATAGTGAATGTTGTCAATCCGAAAGCATCACCCAGGAAATTGACATTGACGTCACTGTCAAACACATAATCATCATCATTGACAAGACTTAATGTTCCAAGACCTTCCAAATCGATTTTTTTGTCATCCTGCAAAGACCTCGTCATATCCAAGACGAAATTGTGTACTGACAGTCTTGCCTCTTCTTTGGCAATTCCTTGTTTAAGACTAATATAATCCACAAGCAAAGAATCGTCATTTGACAGGAAACGGTTAAACACCATTTCTTTTGACGGAGGTGTAAATCTATGTGTGACGCTGTCGATCTTCGCCGGGACATATTTGGTAATAAAAGCACCGAACTCAGGAATGATTACGCACTCATGATTATACAACAATTCTTGTACACTTCTGATTATCATAGTCTTAAAAAAATTATTTGTTTTATTGTACCGACTGCTAAATTACAACATTATTTTCAATCATCAAAAATTTTCAGAACATTTTGTTTTATGTTTTCAAAAAAATTCAAAACCGATAATTCATTCAAAACCGATGAATGAATACATCAAAAGTCATCCTCAAAATTCATCAAAGGTCTGAGGATATCAATGTAGGGACATCAAGATCAAGGCCGGATGGAAGACATACCATTATATGGTATTTCAATATATTCTCATCTCAATGAATAATCATTGCCATCAGATAAAAACAAGTTCAACGACTTCATTTAAGAATCTTTAATTCATAAAATACTTAAGAACATTTTGCACATCATCGGGAACATCTATCGAATAACTTTCGAACTCCGTGATGCCCATACGTATTTCGAAGCCATTTTCGAGCCAACGCAGCTGTTCGAGCGACTCTGCCATCTCAAGGCCAGATTGCGGCAAGGCTGCTATGGTTTTCAAAACCTCTGTCTTATAAGCATAAATACCAATATGTTTATAAAATGTCCTTTTTGCGAGCCAGGTATCCATGTCGCCTCCATTTCTCAGGAAAGGTATGGCATATCTACTGAAATACAGAGCATTGCCATCATTATCGAACACCACCTTGACGGCATTTTCCGAGACAAGTTCACGGATATCCACAATAGGTTTACATAATGATGCTATGTCGGCATTGCCGGATATTATCTCAGCCACGAGGTCTATCTGAGAAGGATTGATGAAAGGCTCGTCGCCCTGTATATTGACGACAGCATCATATTGATTGTCATGTTCATTAACAACCTGACAACATCTATCGGTGCCGCTACGGTGCGAGGAAGAAGTCATTACCACCTTACCGCCGAAACGTTTGACAGCGGCTTCTATTCTTTCATCATCAGTGGCAACAACGACATCAGAGAGCAACGATGCCTTGCACGACTGTTCATAAACCCTTTGTATCATAGACTTGCCCCTGATATCAACGAGCGGTTTTCCCGGGAAACGGGTAGAAGCATAACGTGCCGGTATTATTCCCAAAATCTTCATACCTTGATAATTAATTAACCGAACAATCCGTTCAACGATGAATTGATATTGTCAATAATATGACTAAGGTCATCCGGGTTATCAAGTTCTATGTTATCGCTGTCGATGATAAGCAATTTACCCAAGTCATAGTTGGCAATCCACTCTTCATAGTATTTGTTGAGAGCCTGAAGATAATCGAGACGTATAGTCTGTTCATAGTCGCGGTTACGTTTCTGTATCTGCCTTACCAAGGTAGGCACCGATGCCCGCAGATATATCAGCAAGTCCGGAGGTTGAAGGAACGAGCTCATCAGTTCGAACAAATCCCTGTAGTTTTTAAAATCACGAGTCTCCATCAAACCCATCTCATAAAGATTCGTTGCAAAGATATAAGCATCTTCATATATTGTCCTGTCCTGCACCACTGTATCGCCACTTTTTCTAATATCCTGCACTTGTCTGAAGCGGCTGTTCAAAAAATAAATCTGCAGATTGAAAGACCAACGCTGCATGTCTTCATAAAAACTGTTGAGATACGGATTGTTGTCAACATCCTCAAAATGAGGTCTCCAGCCGAAATGTTTGGACAACAGACGTGTCAATGTCGTCTTACCGGAGCCAATATTACCTGACACTGCTATATGCATACTTTTAATTTTTCTGCTAAAATAATAAAATGTCAAGTATCACGACAAAAAAACTCACAATTTTTTAATCATGAAAGACACAATACAGAGTTTTATATTGCAATAATCTAATTATCAATATATTATATCATTTAGGAGCTTTTATCAAGAAATAAACACCTATGGAAGCAAATATGAGGTTCGGGAGCCAGGCTGCCAAAAAAGGCGATATTGCACCGGAGAGAGCGAAGACCCGTGAAAACTCCATGAATACTATATATGTAAATGTTATGGCGATACCAATGCCGAGGTGCAATCCCATGCCACCCCGCACCTTACGACTCGACAAAGCTGCTCCAATGAAAGTCAAGATGATAATGGCAGCCGGAGAAGCAAGACGTTTCTGCATCTCCATCTCATAAGACAAAGTATTGTCTGCACCTTTCATTTTCAAATCGGAGATATAGTTTCTCAACTCTATGAGATTCATCTCTTCAAAATCTTCTTTCACTCTATACAAATCTGATGGTTTCAGATTCAGCACAGTATCCATCTCCTTTCCTTTGACAATATACTCCTTGTCTTCCATAACACGTTCCACATAATTGGTAATCTTCCATCTTTCATTGATAGTATCATATACCAATTTATCGCCTGTCAGTTTATATTTCATCTTCCCTTCATCAAATCTTTCAAGAGAGAACTTGAAACCTGTATGTCTTTTGGTATCATAATTACCCACATAGATATAGACGTCACGTTCTATCTGTACATGGATATTAGCACCCGAACTCTTGGTAAGGTTCTCCATATACTGATTTTTAAACTGCCGTCGCAAAGAATCCGTATGAGGAATCAAGAAATTACCCAGATAAAACGAGCCTACCGCCAACATCAATGAGGCAAGGAAATATGGATAAAGGAATCTTCTGAAACTGATGCCGCTGCTCAAAATGGCGATAATCTCGGTATGTCCCGCCATATTGGATGTGAAAAATATGACTGAAATAAATGTAAAAAGATAGATGAACAGATTGATAAAATAAGGTATGAAAGGGACATAATATTGAAATATAATCTCCCTCACCGAAGCTTTATTTTTGATAAAGTCGCTGACATTCTCCGACAAGTCGAATACTATGACCACGACAATCAAGAGACTGATGGCAAAAAAGAAAGTGCCAATAAACTTCTTGAAAATGTACCAATCGAGTTTCTTCATCCGGCGATGTTCAAAAAATCACTGCAAAAATACAAAACTTCCATGAGATATCAAAATCAAGATATTCGATGAGTTATCTTCGGAAGCATCATATCGCGCCATTCTGCAAAATCACCTTCGATGATATGGCGACGAGCCTCATCGACGAGCCAAACATAAAACCCGAGATTATGAACGGTAGCTATCATAGGACCGAGTATCTCCTTGGAGATGATGAGATGACGAAGATATGCCTTGGAATACTGAGTATCTGCATAGACATGTCCATCCTCGTCAACAGGAGAGAAGTCGTATTTCCATCTTTCATTTTTGATATTTATAATACCTTGTGAAGTAAATATCATGCCATTACGGCCGTTACGGGTAGGCATCACGCAGTCGAACATATCGACGCCGCGCGAGACAGCCTCCAAAAGATTGGCAGGAGTACCCACGCCCATAAGATAACGCGGTTTATTTTCGGGCAACACGCTGTTGACGACTTCTATCATCTCATACATCACCTCTGTAGGTTCACCCACGGCAAGACCGCCTATAGCATTGCCGTCGCAGTTTTTTGATGCGACGAACTCGGCAGATTGTATTCTCAAATCTTTAAAAGTACAACCCTGTACTATGGGAAACAACGACTGTTTATATCCATAAAGCGGTTCCGTGGCACAAAACTGCTGCACACAACGGTCGAGCCAGCGGTGTGTCCTCTCCATAGCTTCCTTGGCATAACCATATTCAGAAGTGCCAGGGGCACACTCATCAAAAGCCATCATGATATCGGCACCTATCACCCTTTCTATATCCATGACACGTTCCGGAGTAAACAGATGCTTGGAGCCGTCGATATGAGAACGAAACACCACACCATCTTCTTTCATCTTTCTTATATCGTTTAATGAGAACACCTGAAAGCCGCCGCTGTCGGTAAGTATAGGATGATGCCAGCCGTTGAACTGATGCAACCCGCCGGCAGCCTTTATCACATCCAATCCCGGACGAAGATACAAATGATAAGTGTTGCCTAATATTATCTGAGCCTTGACAGCCTCTTCAAGGTCTCTCACATGTACAGCCTTAACACTTCCTACAGTGCCGACAGGCATAAACACGGGCGTTTTTATCTCACCATGGTCTGTCGTCAGGACAGCAGCTCTGGCGTTACTGCGTGCATCGTTTTTCTCAATGGAAAAGTTCATAAAAAATATTTAAAAAATTTGAGCAAAGATAGTAATTTTTCAAAGATAATCACTACCTTTGCTCAATAAAACAGATTCCTCAGATGGATATTTTTCAGTACTTGAACCGATTGGATTTCATTATTTTTTGTTGCTTTGTCATTGCCTGGCTGATACAAATGGCATATATTTGGGGACTTTTCAGTCGTTTGGCATTCTATAAAAACAAAAACATTGACAGAAAAAAAGGCACTTATGAGCCTGTGTCCGTGATAGTGTGTTCAAGAGATTCATACAGCTATTTAAAAGAGTTGGTGCCCGCAATATTGTCGCAGGATTATCCGGAATTTGAACTCGTAATAGTCAACGACTGTTCCCAGGATGAGACGAGTGCCTATCTGAAACGCCTGCTCATAGAACACCCGGAAGTCAATGTAGTAACACTCAGTCAAAGTCTCAACTTCTTCAAAGGCAAGAAATTCCCCCTCAGCATGGGCATCAAATCCGCAAAATACGACTTGCTGCTACTCACCGACGCTGACTGCAAACCAAACAACGATCAATGGATAAAAGGTATGATGAGTGCCTACAATAACGACAAAATAGAGATAGTTGTTGGCTATGGTCCGTACGCCAAAAGAAAAGGATTGCTGAACAAACTTATACGTTTCGACACCTTATACACCGGCATACAGTATCTCTCCATGGCATTGGCGAAAAAAACCTATATGGGAGTGGGAAGAAACCTTTCTTACAGAAGGACTACTTTCTATAAAAACAAAGGCTTTACCTCTCATTATACAATACCGTCAGGCGATGACGACCTGTTCATAAGTCAAGTAGCAACCAAAAACAATACCAATGTTTTCATAGATCCCAATATCAGAGTGGAATCCCATCCCAAAAGGTCATGGTCAGAATGGATACATCAGAAAAGACGTCATTATTCCACTGCCAACATGTATAAACCTTTTACAAGTTTCGTATTGGGTAACCTACTGTTAAACAGACTGTTTTACTATATATTGTTGCCTTTTCTATTCATATTGCCATCCTCTTGCATCTTCAATGACAACATATTATACTATTATATATTTATTTCATTATTATTGATTATTCATTATACATCAATGGTTATGATTTATGTAAAATCAGCCAAAAATCTCGGTGAGAAAAAACTTTTTCTTGCCTTTTCACCATTTTATGACTTTTTCTTCATGATATTCACCACATTGCTCGGACTAAGGAACAAGATTTCCAAACCCAAAGGCTGGTAATACACCTTATCATGTATTTCCATATCAAAAGATATCTTCGTAAAATCGTTTTTTATACTGATTTTATGATTTACAGATAGATATAGAACTTTCATTATCATACGCAAGACAATATGATTTTATCTACATTAATAACAGATAAACATTGTCTTCTTTTCATAAAAAGAGTTTTTCACCTTCAAATAAAAATGTCACCGGACAACAATTTTTAAAACAGAAAAAACATTGACAAAGCCATTCATATCAAAATCGCGGCAGCGTATTTAGCACATAATATTTCATACTTCTTTCTTATTGAAAAAGAAAAAATTTGTTGTAACAATCGACAAAAATGTATAATTTTGCAAACTTATTAATTAGAAATTTATAAAAAAACAGATATATGAATGATTTCCAAAGAGAAATACTTGCCGGTATTCCCGATGTGTTGCCGGAAGTCAAAGAATATGACAAAAGTGTCAATCACGCACCAAAACGCAAAGACATTCTCAGTAAAAAAGAGAAACAATTGGCATTAAAGAACGCCTTACGTTATTTCCCGAAGAAATTTCATGCCGTTTTGGCGCCGGAATTTTTAGATGAATTAGAGACATACGGACGTATTTACATGTATCGTTTTCGTCCGTCCTATCCCATGTATGCCCGTCCCATAGACGAGTATCCGGCGAAGAGCAGACAGGCGGCAGCCATCATGCTGATGATACAGAACAACCTCGACCCTGCCGTTGCACAACACCCTCATGAGTTGATAATATACGGCGGCAATGGAGCCATCTTCCAGAACTGGGCACAATACCGCCTTGTCATGCAATATCTTGCCACTATGACAGACGAGCAGACTTTGGTGATGTATTCAGGGCATCCTCTCGGGCTGTTCCCTTCGCACAAGGAAGCTCCGCGTGTCGTCGTCACCAACGGCATGATGATACCCAACTATTCCAAACCTGACGACTGGGAGCGCTACAATGCCCTTGGAGTGACACAATACGGACAGATGACTGCCGGGTCTTACATGTACATCGGACCACAAGGCATTGTACACGGCACCACCATAACAGTGCTCAACGCCTCGAGAAAACAAGGCGGCGACACAGCAGGCAAACTGTTCATCACCGCAGGTCTTGGCGGCATGTCAGGTGCTCAGCCCAAGGCTGGCAACATAGCCGGAGTGGTGTCTATCACAGCAGAAATAAATCCTGCTGCAACGCAGAAACGCTACAACCAGGGCTGGGTAGATGAAGTTTATGACAACCTCGACGAGTTGTTCGTCCATGTCAACGAAGCCAGAAAGCAGAAGAAAGCCCGTTCCTTCGCCTATCAAGGCAATATAGTGGACCTGTGGGAATATGCAGCTGAAAAGGACATTCATGTTGACCTCGGCTCGGACCAGACCTCGTTGCACAACCCCTTCGCAGGCGGTTATTATCCGGCAGGCTATTCTTTAGAAGAGTCTAAAGTCATGATGGCAGAAGAACCGGAGAGATTCAAGGAAGCTGTATTCGCCTCTTTGAGACGTCATGTGACAGCTGTCAACAAACTCACTGCCAAAGGCATGTATTTCTTCGACTACGGCAACGCCTTCCTGCTCGAGAGCAGTCGTGCCGGAGCCGATATCATGAAAGAAGACGGCACCTTCCGCTATCCTTCATACGTCCAGGACATCATGGGTCCCATGTATTTCGATTATGGCTTCGGTCCATTCCGCTGGGTCTGTACCTCCGGCAAACCGGAAGACCTCGCCATCACCGACGACATAGCATGCTCGGTGCTGGAAGACATTGCCAAATCATCACCGGCAGAGATACAGCAGCAGATGCACGACAATATTTTATGGATTAAAGGAGCCCAGGAAAATCATCTCGTCGTCGGCTCACAGGCACGTATCCTGTATGCAGACTGCGAAGGACGTACCAAGATAGCAGCAGAGTTCAACAAGGCTATTGCCGACGGACGTCTCTCCGCCCCTGTAGTGCTCGGACGTGACCATCACGATGTGTCAGGCACCGACTCTCCTTTCCGTGAGACATCCAACATCTATGACGGCTCTGCCTTCACTGCCGACATGGCAATACAAAACGTCATTGGCGACGGCTTCAGAGGTGCCACATGGGTCAGCATACACAACGGCGGCGGCGTTGGCTGGGGCGAAGTGATCAACGGCGGCTTCGGCATGGTGCTCGACGGCTCAAAAGAAGCTGACACAAGACTGCACCGCATGCTGTACTGGGACGTCAACAACGGTATTGCTCGCCGTAACTGGGCTCGTAACGAAGGCGCCACATTTGCAATAAAACGCGCCATGGCATCGGAACCTATGCTCAAGGTGACCATTCCCAACATCGCTGACGACAACATGCTTGACGCTCTCATCGAAGAGAAGATAAAATAAGAAAATATAATCTTGACATTATCAGTGGGTGCGCCGTTCCATCGGATACAGCGCACCCACATCGTATTTCAATGCCCACAACAACAACATCGACATTAAAGCCCCATAATTTTGACAATATCACAACATTCTGTCATTGTGAAACACCTCCACATCTCAACAAATATCCTCATCAAAAATTTTTATGTGTCGATTAATATATTTTTGCACGATATTTGTTGTTGTATCATTAAAAATTATAATTTTGTAACGTTAAAATGATTATAAATTAAAAAACTATTTGCCTATGTTAAAAAAATTATCACTCTTACTTTTTGCCATGATGTTTGTCGGTGCTTTGTCGGCACAGAATCTCATTGTGACACATGAAGGACAGCCTGTAGAAAGCGGCAGTACCTTTGAGGTATCGGCAGAAGGTATGGTTGAAGAACTCAACATTGCCTTTGAAGTTGTTAACGGCACGTCTGAAGCTCTTGCAATAACTTGTGTCAAAGTAGAAGTCTCCACTGTAGAAAACACTTTGAATTATTTCTGTTGGGGACAATGCCTCAGCCCTGAAGTTTACGAAAGCACCACGAGGATGGAACCCGGTGTACCGGCAGAGTTCAGCGCTCATTACATGCCATTGGAGATGGAAGGCATAACCTCGATGAAGTATATATTTACAGATGCAGTAAATACAGAAGAATTTGTCATCAACATCAACTTCATCTATCCTAACACCATCTCTGTCACAGATTATTTCAGCAACGAGGTATTCAGCAACGCTTATCCAAGCCCGGCAACAGACAAGATCTGTTTCGATTATGACTTCCCGACAGATGTAAACAAAGCCATGGTCGTAATTTACAACATGATGGGACAAGAGGTTATCAGAAAAGACATCAACAGCCATTTCGGACAGTTGGTAATAGATGTAAACAACCTCAATGATGGAATTTACTTCTACAGTTTGGTTGTCAACAACAAGACTGTAAAATCCAACAAGATTATCATTCACTGATAATAATCTTTTAATTTTATTTATTTGTCAATTTCAAGCCCTGACTTCACCCAGAAGCAGGGCTTATTTTGTGGATTAATATTTTCAAAGGGGAAAAGAAAGAAAAATAAAAAATGGCATTCTCATCTCTATCATGCAGTTGGAATAAATCACCGAATATCTGGGCACTGTTACCTCTGTTGATTTCTTCTATAATAAGATAAACATTTTCATCAGGTTTCCTGTATGCTTGCATATATGCATTAAGAAAAACTTGAGGAATGAATTTATATGTAATTATATCTTCACTTAAATCTCCACCATCATTCAGCCTAACAGTAAGACCACCATTTAAACCATAAAATGGCTTACTTCCTTTAGTTGGCTTATATTCCCCAACAAACGTAGAATAGTCACAATCCGAATGGAATGTAGTTCTAATAATGTTTTCTTTTGAAACTCCGTCTAATTGCTCCTTAATTTTATGAGATTTTCCAGTTCCTGGAGCCCCGTAAAAGATTATTTGATGTAATGAATTTGATTTGTTGTTTTTTCTAACTACATCTAACATTTTAGCCATTACCCAAAGTGTAGAAGCATTGTAATGAATTTGGTTTAATGTTTTTTTCTTTTTACATCTAACATTTTAGCCATTACCCAAAGTGTAGAAGCATAGCCATATTCAAACTTATCAATATCTGATTGACCGCATAATAATATCACGTGCTTCATTTGCTGTTATATCAGGCTTTTTTTGATACAATTTATAAAATTCTTCCAACAAGTCTTTAGAAATTGTTCTGATTCCAACAGCCCCTTTACTACGTGATATTATTTTATAACACAATCTATCTTGATCAATAATTTCTACTTGACCATTTTCTGATACTTCTCCTGTTTTTAAGTTTTTGTAGCGCATGACAATTCTATTCAAATGGTTCATACAAATTATATTTTCATCATAGTATTTTTTTCAGTTCATCTATATCGGGTAAAGCGTTGCGTAATCTTTCCGGCATTTCTTCAGATGTGTTATATGTTGCTACTCCCATAGGTTTGTCATAGTCCTGTATTACATATTCCACATATTCTTTATTTGCTTCTTTACATAAAATTATACCAATTGTCGGATTTTCATGCGGTTTCTTTACGTAGTCATCAAGTATTCGCAGATATGTCATCAATTGTCCAAGGTATCCTGTCTTGAATGCACCTGTTTTTAATTCCACACAAACCATAGAATTCAGTTCTCTGTTAAAGAAAAGCAAGTCAGGGAAATGCTCAACTCCATATACTTCAAGGTGATACTGATTTCCGATAAAAGCAAAATCATGTCCGAAAGTCATAATGAATTTCTTGATGTTCTGTACAATCTTTTGCTCAACCACACGCTCGTCAATGTCTTCAGCATCACGCTCGCCAATTTCCTCCACATTCAGGAAATCAAGAGTATATTCATCTTTGAACATCATTACTGCTTTCCGAGCCTCTTTTGCGTCCAGAATATTTTTAGAAAAGTTATTTGGCAAGATCTCATTATTATATGCATCCCTATCCATTAAACGAACTATTGCATCGACAGACAAATGTTCTATGGCACAACGCCTGATGTAATAATAACGCTCGGACAGAGTTTTAGCCTTGCTCAGAATTCTTGAATGATGAGTAAATGGAACAGCTAAAAATTCTATGGCAGGAAAATCCACCGTGTTCGGAATAGACATAGTATGATAAATATCAATTCCTTGTGTTTCAGGAACATCAATTACCGGGTTCGGCACATGATTCAATTCGGTAATTGCGATTACCGAATTATCATTATCAGGCGATAAAGAAACATTGTCAAGCATTGTCCACGCTTCATAAAACAATCTCATCTTTTTAAGATTCTCGGCAGAGAAGCCTCGTAAACCAGGCAGTATTTTTTTGAGGCGACTGCTTATTGCAGCCAGTGCGCCTGTTCCCCATTTCCCTGACCTGGAATTTTCCGACACATATTTACCTATGCTGAAATATACCGCTAATTGTATTCTGTTTTCGTTCTTCAAGGCTTCATATTGTCCTTGAAGGATTGCGGTCTTTATAACTTCAGCAGCCCGGTTATATTGAACAATTGTTGACTTGTTTTCTTCCATTATATTCCAAATTATTCTATATCCTGCATTTTATGCAAAAACTACTGTGTCTATTCATACGGTTTATATAAGTCCTTCAAATCATTGTTGCACCCTTGAAATTTCAATCAATTGCGGGGCAGCAGGCTGTGTAGCATTAGTAAACCACAGGCTTATTGTCATCTTCAATACCCCAAACTGTTCGGACAAATATGTATTTGTGACCATATTCTCAGTCTATATAACTCGAATGGATTTATATACTCCTTCTTTTTTCTTAAAAAAATCAACTTTACATTCGTGTACAAATTTACACATTAATTTTTAGGCAAACAAGAAAAAACAACTATAGCTATATTTTTTATATTTTATCCGGATATGTTGACAGAAATCCCCGAGGATCGTCAGTAGCAAACAAACGTATATCAGGATCCTCAAGTGAAACATATTTGTAGTCGGGAAACGAATATCGCAATAATGTCGATTTACCGGATTGTCTGGGACCTGTCAAGGTTACAATCGGATATTTTTGTATCAACTCTGAAAGTTTCGTTTGCAATAACCTCTGAATCATAGCCTTTTTTATTTTCTTGCAAATTTACGATTAAAAACTAAATTTGCAAACATTGCGGATGTTTTCTTGATTCTTCATGAATTATAGAATCGACAATACTGACAAGCGTATCGACAAGTACGAAACCGGTGTAGATGATAATGATGCCGGAAACGACCACACCGACGGAAAAGAATTATTGCTTTTTATCCTCAAAAAAATGTCGTAACTTTTCTATACCCTGACGGTGCTTCCCCGGATTTACCTTTTTCAGATTTGCTATATTCTGAAGTTTCCATTTGACGGATGGATATTCGCTCAGATTTCCAGCGCAGCATTTATTCCAGTCCGGTGTACCTTTCTCGAAAGACAACAGAAATTCTCTGTCTGTATCAGTCAAAGAATCATTGACTAAAGCAATCAGATTCTTACGTATTTCTTGATAATCCGAATAGGTAAAATCCACATCGGACATCCCTTTGAACTGTTTTTCAAGAGCTTCACTTTGGTCAATCGGGTTCGGTTGTAAAGACTCTATTATCGGCTTGTCACTGCCGAGCAGGCTGAGAATAAAACCGTCTTTAACATCATCAAAAGAAGACAAATCCATGTATTTACAGTCAAACAAGTCTCTGGGATGCTGACGATTTAATGCAGCAACAATCTTACCTCCATACAATTGGGAGTAGGATACGGTTCGAGCTTTACATGCCATACTGAATTCCTGTTGGGATTTCTTGCAAAGCATTCTCTCCTCTGTACTTCCAATAATCCCCCTTTTAGTACCGTTCACCTCTATTTTTACCATTGCTCCATTTAAAGTACATTGCAATTTCCATACATCATATTTGGGAATGACACTTATTCCGGGTATGGATTTCTCAATATATCCTTTCAATGTCACAAGATGCGTTTTTATAGTCATAATACTTTCTTTCCTTCCTTGTATGGGAATATATGTCAAGTCTATATCAACCGAATAGCGGGGCATATTTTTGTAAAAGAGATTTATAGCTGTACCCCCGTGTACGGCGAAATCCTTGATACGGTACACGGAGGGCATGATACGAATCAACAATGCCACCTGCTTTTATATAAAGCATTCATAATCAATCAATTCTTTAGGGACGGTTATTCTATACTTGCCTATGTATGTTCCGTTTTCCACCAGTTGCAATTTGGATGTTCCAATATCTATCTTCTTTATATCCAGTATTTCAAACCAATAGTGACCGGCTTTCTCAGCCATATAAAGGAACATACGTTTTACACGCAGGTTCTTTATTGTTTCCAGCAGCGTCTGAACGACATCCGCACGAAGGGAAGTCAGCTGTTCCATAATGTAATACAAATCCATATAGCTGTATCGGCCGGGGGCAAGCAACAGGCATTCCATGAAAGCCTGTTCCGGAGAAGATACCAGCAGGTTTACTCCTTCCACTTGAACG
The DNA here is from genome assembly GCA_002633315.1 of Bacteroidales bacterium Phil6. GTDB lineage: Bacteria > Bacteroidota > Bacteroidia > Bacteroidales > F082 > Limimorpha > Limimorpha avicola. The sequence goes on along the minus strand of NWBN01000031.1, from coordinate 18,259 downwards.
GACGCTGTTTGAATTGTGGTAAATATGTTTGTTTCGAACGGTTTTATGGTTTTGTCAAAATAATCGGCAATCATCCATTTGGGAATACTCGTTCCTGAACATGCCACCATCAGAACCGGTTTACCCATCGGAACGTAGTGGTTGAACCCGAACAATTCCAATGCAGAATGTGCAGACACACGCAGTTGCCTGTTCAGTTGACTGTTATAACATGATACAGCGGCATACGCGGATAACTTATCACCAGTCCGGTACATAACGCCTTTTGTCAATGCCGTCAACCACCCTGATTGTCTGTATTTGCTTATCAGTTGATCCGAATACCCGTTTCTTTTCAGCCATTCTGAAAAGTAAAGACCGTTTTTTGTTCCCATTCGCAGCAAAAGGTCTATTTTATTTGCATGATCTATACTCATGGTTTATTATAAACTTCCATATTCAACTGCAAAGATATAATAATTTCCTCTTTCTTTACACCATAAAGGTTGATTTTATTTTGTGATAATAAACTTTTAGTATAGTTACACCAAATAAAAGCAACTCCTGAAGTCCATTCAGTCTAAACATCTTTTCAACCTTGCTTTTTCCATACAGGGAGTGCGATGTTATGAAAAATTCTTTTTTTTGTGTGGGAAATCTTATTTTTCCTTTAGGACTCGTGTTGATTTTGAATAACAATAGTTTATGGATTTGTACGTCAGCTCTTTGAGACCTGTTCATATTGATATATGGCAACGGGCTTAAACACCGCTTCTTCCTGATTTTTTTGGATAAATAAATTTTCACCTTTTCAGCAACAGCCTTTGTCGCAGCAGTCCGTGCCGGCAAGTTCGCATTCTATGGTGCTGTGCTGTATGCCTTTTTCGGCAAGAGAGTGTTTCAGTTCGTGTTTGATGTGTTCCATTTTTCCGACATCTTCTATTACGATATGCACCGTGGCGGCATTTTCCGTTGTGCTGACCGCCCACACGTGCAGGTGATGCCAACATTTCACGCCATCCGTCCGGCTGATACATTGTTCCACTTCGTCCATATCGATGCCGGCAGGCACGGCATCGAGCGACATGAAAATACTCTCTTTCAGCAAATTCCATGTTGACACCAAAATAATAATGGCAATGACAATACTGACAAGCGTATCGATAAGTACGAAACCGGTGTAGATGATAATAATGCCGGAAATGACCACGCCGACGGACACGAGCGTGTCCATTGCCATGTGCAGGAACGCGCCATGCACGTTGAGGTCGTGCTTGCGGTTTTTCATCAACAACCATGTAGTGAAACCATTAATCACAATACCGACGCCGGCTGTCCAGGATACGGCTGCTCCGGAGACAGGTTCCGGATGTTGCAGCTTGTACACGCTTTCGGTGATAATAGCGCCTACGGCTATCAACAGTATGATGGCATTCGTCAATGAGGCGAGCACCGTGATTTTCTTGTATCCGTATGTGAAATGACGGTTGCCCTGCCGTCGCGACATGCGGAACGCAAACAAAGCCAGCAGCAGGCTGAACACATCGCTCAGGTTGTGACCGGCATCGGAAAGCAATCCCAATGAGTTGTAAACGAATCCGACAGCTGCTTCCGTAATGACAAAAAGCAGGTTCAGCACAATGCTGATAATGAAAATATTATTCAGTGAGCCGGTTATTTGTTGATGTCCGTGATGATGTTCCATAAAACAATTCATATAATAATTCAATTACAAAGATACTACTGTTATTTAAGATTTATCAAGTTTTGAAAAGTAAAAAAATCTTTTTTGTTAAAAAAACAAATGAATCAAATACCAACCACAGAAATCATAATTTACAATATAATACATTGTATCATTAAAGCTCACATTCATTTAATTTACTCTCATTTCTTTTTCGGAAAGAAATACTGTTTTTTTAGAAACAATCATTAAATTATCATCTGCTAAAGTCATTCCGGGACATAAATTATTTCACCATTCTCCAACTCATAAGCAATGCCAACTTTTCTGCCACGTTTACCGTTTTTCACATCTTGATTTTCGGAAGGTGTATAACGATTTATTTTCTCTCCCTCTTTGGTGATAATCTCCATATTTTCCTTACCCGGATTTTTCACCATGGTAAAATCCTCTTTACTAAACATTTCCGTCATATTATAACGGCTCACCAAAGCCACCATGAGAGCAAGGGCAAAAACCATTGCTACATCGAACAAGTTACCCACTACACTCATAGGGTCGTTGTCTTCGTCTTTATTCAAAAGTCTTCGTCTCATTTTATAATTACTTTTCATTCAACAATTCCGACACGAATTCAAGATTTGCCATGTCTTTAAAATACCATCGTTGTTTAACCTGTTGTGTGATAAAGCCAACAGCTGCGGCAAACAGTCCTACGACGGTAGTAGCAAATGCCACCTGCATGTTATAAGCCATAGAAGCTATATCGCCTGTTGACAGTCCCACCAAAGCAGGTCCCATAGGTATCAGAGTACCCATGAGGCCGAGCATAGGACCCATCTTACAAAGGATCTTTGAAGATGAAAGGTCCTTGTCAATTTCCACCTCGAAATCAGCAAGAAGACGTTGACGCATGGCAGCATTGTCTTTAGCCTCCAACAGTCGATTCAGATAAGTCACCACAACAGAAGGGTTCTTTTTAGGCAGCCGTTCAGCAAGAGTCAACACCGTTTCACTGTCGAGGGAGTCCAATTCTTTACTTATAAGCGAGGCAGTACGACGTATAGAAAGATACTGTCCGAAAAAATTGCCAATCAGCAGCAATGAACGTCCGAAGAAAAAGATAAGCAACACTATGACAGGAACCAGAAGACCCGTCGAAATCCAATAAAGAATGTCTGAAATGTAATTCATTTTATTATTTGTTTTTTTATTATTTTTTTCAATTTTATTTTGTATGTCACAATACCGCATACAAGACCGGCTGCGACTAACAACAAAACAGTTCCCAATGCCAACCAGTCCACCTCGGTATTACCGGCGACTGCCGTCCTGCCATTTACAGTAGCCACTATACTCAATATCGCCATCAAGGCATTGGACAGGAACAGCAATTCAAGGCGTATCTCTTTTTCCGGCAAAAGTCGTTTCAATAACCATGTCGATAGTGGCACAACAACAAGAACCAAAGCAGCAAGACACCATGCCACCAAGGGGAATGACACTCCGGGAAAGGCAAAAATAGCAGCCACCAACACACTGAACAACACCGGGAATATCAATATTCCGGGAAACCATCGCAAAACACGGTATATCTGTATGATATAATGTTTTACTTTACCGGAAGAATGAATATGAGCAGCCAAAATACAAAACGTCATCTGTACAAGCACTTCCAAAGTAAGTATCACTGAGATATCAAGCATCAGAGTCGTGTCGGCAAGCCAATCCGAAATTCTGCTTTTCGACTGTTCTATGGCATATTGCCACATCAAACCTACAAACAAGGCACATATAACAGAGGACAATGCCACAAAAGAGACTTTGCGATAAGTCTGCTTCAAGATATAATTGAAGCAGACCATAATCATCATTACAAGTACCACAGTCTCCATTATTCCTCCATTTTCTTACGGCGACGACGAACCACTATGACAAATACAACGACAGCAACGACAATAAGTATTATCACTACGGTATTACTGACAAGAGTTGTCATATTGTCATTGTTGGACAAGTCTTGCCGTTTCAGTACCGTACCTTTGTCACTGTTGAGCGATGCCTCGCGTATCTCACGTATATTCTGTTCGTATCGACGAGCAGTTTCCACAGAAGTCTTGGAAGCAATAAAATCGTGCAACTTCGCATTATCGCAGACAAAGCCGGAGCAAGAAGGCTTATATTTATCAATAAGTTCGGTATGCAGTTCAGCTATAGCCTCCAACTGTTCCGGCGAAGCCTTCCACATACCTTTGCGAGCCGTTTCCATCATCACGGCAGTCATCTCTTCTAAGGCAGCGGGATTTTTCTGTTCAAAATAACCTTTAACTCCAATGTCGAACTTATCCTGAACATAGATATCATATACCTCGTCCCACATCTCATCGTCAATCACTTCCGGTTTCATCACATTCCACGCGTACGTATTTTGTATTATCTCGGCAAAACCGGCAGCCGAACCGGCATCACCTTTCATCTTTTCCTTTATATAGTTAGGATTGAATATTGTGGTACGGCTCTCAACACCTATTGCCTCTTTAAGTTCCTGCATACGCATATTGTTACGGTTACGATAGTCGCTCATATAGGCATCCGGGTCTTTGCCTGTCACCTCACGCACGGCGAGGTTCATTCCACCCATAAACTCATATACATGGTCGAGGCTCAAGGCGCCCCAGGTGTTACTCTGACGCGGTTGTATTACGGCATCCGTATTCATCAATGCAGCCTCGAGAGCGTACTGTTGCACCTGTTCCCAGTCTTTCTCACTGCCGTAATATGCTCCCATGTTATTCAAATACACGTCTGCTATCTCCGAAGCACTCTCCCAACGGTCTCCACTCTGCACCATCCCGGTGATTCCCGTACCATAGTTGCCATTAACCCCGCCGAAAACACGATAAGCAGATACCTCGCGTGCGACCTTAGGCGACAGACCTTTTTCTATCAATGAATGTTCTGCATCCACCACACTCTCAGCGACATAATTACGATATTTGTCATTTCTCGCTGCAGCAGCCATCTCGACAGCACGTGATATCAGGAAGAGACGCGAAGCCGCAATGTCGCGCAGCTGTCCGCTGGTCTGCACCACCACATCGATACGCGGACGTCCCAACTGTTCGGAAGGGATAAGACGTATGTCGTTGACTCTGCCAAAGACATCGCGGACAGGCTCAACGCCCAACATATAAAGCACCTGTGCCACAGTGGCGCCCTCCGTCTCCACAAACTCACCACTCCATAACGTATAACTCACCTTACGCGGTACAGAGTCGTTATGACGCTCACGATACATTTTTATAGTATTTTCAGCCAACTCTTTACCTCTCTCCCATGCCATCTCACTCGGCGTCGCCTCAGCATTCACAGCATAGAGATTACGTCCTGTAGGTATTGTATTGGGATTAGCTATAGGGTCTCCTCCGGGAGAAGGAGCAGTATAACCTCCGTTCATAGCGTTGATGAGGGAAGACAACTCGACTTCCGGACTGTTCTCCAACGCCATTTTATAATTGCCCACATTACGTATGGTACGTTCTATTTCCATCACCACGCGAGCAAACTCTTTTTCTTCTTTAGTATAGTCATTTGCAGCACCCATCAAAACCGACATGGCTTTTGAAGGCATGGCGGCTGACTCATCATCAACCGACTCTTCATATTCTTTTTTAGTATTTTCCGGACGAGAGCCTATTTTTGGGATCCAGGAAGGATGTTTTGCTCCACTGTTATTCGACTTAGACACTCCGGCAGGATGTTGCATAGTACCGGCAGACGACATCATGGCCATCATCCTCGACATCATATCCTGCGGCATCGACAAAGAACGTTCTATTGTACGTGCTTTTTCCAACTCTTCTACAGTAATACCTGCTGCCGTACATATAACATCATCTGAAGGCAGTACAGTACCATTCAACAAGCTCGCGACCATGTCGTTGGCAGGAGACAGATAACGGCGGGAAAACAATGACTTATGTTTCTCCGTATCTTCCGTCGCCTTGCCACGCAACTTATCCAATGCCAGAACAGAATATGCAATAGGCTCTGCCGACATTGCAAATACGCTGCTGCGGATACGTTCTTCCGTATATGGCTTGCCCATGGTATAAAGCTCACCTGTCACCTTCTCGTTGGCGAGTTCTTCAGCGAAAGTCTCAATACGGGCAATTTCTTTCTCGGAATAAGGTACAGATAAGACGCTGTCGAGACGCAACTCACGATGTATGCCCAACTCCACAGTCAGACGTTTCACTTTCAAGGCAGCATCTTGAGTATTTGGCTTTCCCTCTGCATACAGCAAGTCGTTATAATCTTGTATGGATACATTAAGATCGTGGTAAATGGTACGCACGTCACTCTCCATGAAGGGAGGTGTCAGATAAGACTGCAACGTGGCATAGGAGCGGCGTTTAGCTATGATACCTTCGCCCACATTGCCAATAGAATAAACATACAGATGCGGCAAAGGACCCACGAGGACATCCGCCCAGTCGTTATCACTCAATGCAACTTGTTTTTCAGGAGTGAACTCCAGACTGCCATGGGTACCGAAATGAATCATCACATCAGCGCCGAATCCATATCGAGCCCACAGATACGATGCTATATAAGCATGAGGCGGAGCAGCGTCGGTGCCATGTACTATGGCGAAGTCGTCATCGCCCGCGCCGGCAGCCAGCTGAGGCAGCAGCACCACATTGCCAAGCTCGACACGCGGCAGAGCCAAACGTCCGTCATCGGCAGATAAATAGCTGCCGGGGAACTCATCATCTACAGCTACCACATCCGACATCATGGCAGGACGTAACGCCTTTGACGTCCATTCGGCATAATCATCGGCGGTGATGAGTTCCGGATTGCCGGTCCTCAGGAAGTCATCCTTTGCCCCTAAGGCATACGCGTTGAAGACAGCACCCTGCCGCCGGATAAGATCTTCCAATCCCGCGGGCGATGACGGCAACCCTTCAACATCATAACCTTCATCCCTCATTCTTGTCAGAAGATTATAAAGAGAAGGAACAACCTCCATGCCGGCTGCTGTAAGCGCATTCTGACCGGGGCCCTTATAATAGTAAATGGCAACACGTTTCTCACTGTTAGGCTTATTTTTCAATGCAATATGATTATTCACCATCTGAACGAAAGACTCCAACCGTTCCGGAATGGCAGATGCATACTGTAATCCTTCTTCATCGAGATAATGACCGAAAAGAGCATAAGGACGTATGGCACCGTCTATCTCCGGCATCACTATGCTTTGAGACATGAACCCTCCGCTCATGCCCATCTTGTCCGCTTCCCATTCATCGACCAACTGATTGACATTGAGAGGAGCAAAGAGCGGAATATTCTGTCTCTTAAGATAATCCACCATATAATCACCCATACGACCGTGCGCCATGTTGATGACAGCAACAGGAGATATGGAGTCTATCTGACGATTCTGCAACAAAGTCTGCATATTACGTACCGGATATACCACATTGCCGGTCTCTTCCAAACGTCTTATCAAGTCTTGAGGCTCCCCCATCTGACCTGCGATAATGATTCGTGGAGCATCCTTTTTCAAAAGATTATGTTTCAGGAGAAATGCATCATATTCCGCCACGCTTTCAAAATCTGTCTCATCATCATCAGGATTTTCCGGGTCAGCATGGTAAAACTGTTTCAACTCACGCATTATCGGAGCATCGGGATTCTCGCTGTCGAAAGTCTTGCCATCAACCGAGCGTCGTATATAAGTCAACATGTTACGATAATTGCGACGTCCGCCTCCATTGAGGTATGCAGTAATTGTAGCTACTGTCGCAGAATCCGCCGAGATAATCTCATTGGCAGGATTAGTAGCCATGGTCGTTATCACTGCAAGTCCTTTGTTCGCCGCATCTTGTATCATAGAACGCTGTTCCTCCGTGATACGAAGACCCATGCCATTTATCAATATCATATCGTATCTGTTTATATGTTCAAGTTCGTCAACATCCAACGATAATATTTTAATACGGTCATTATCATTGGCTCTTGCAATCTGACCAAGTGTTATGACTTGATAATTAATAAATGCAACACGTGTGGTGGAAAACCATATCTTCCAAGACACAAAGCCCAAAACCACAACCAGCAGTACTGCACCTACCCAAAATATTCCTTTACGTTTCATATATTATTGTTTTCCTGTTTTTTCCTACATAACTGTTCTACATCCATTGACAATCCCATCAAAAAAGTCGTACCTGTGGTAGTCGGAGAATTGCTGTAATAATAATCAGGACGATAGTTGAAAATATTATCTATCGCCAAAGAAATAGCGATACCATTCAGCAGTTGCTGAGTGACACTCAACTTCCAAATAGTATAACCGGGATATGTTTGTTCCACTGTCTCCTCATAAGAAGTCATCTCCGTATAAACATCTGTCGTCAATCTTGAAAGATAACGACCTGAGAGTGCCACACTCAGAGCATAGTTTTTCCATGTTTTGTCGTATGCCAGACGAGCAGTGGCAGCATGGGGACGTGTAGATGACAGCAGAGGCTCTCCTTTTTTTATATGCTCATAAGTATAAGCATACGACAAACGCCATGACAGGCCGAAAGGATATCGTCCCGTCGCATTGGCTTCAACTCCTGTCACTTGAAGTCTCGACATGTTGGTATATACCTGTCCTGCAAGTGCCATATTCCAAACCGTGGTAATACGGTCATCTACAAGGTTGTAAAATCCTGTAACGGTAAAACTATGTCTTCCTTTCATATACTCACCGGAAAGCGAGAAGTTGTGACTTGTCTCGGCTTTCAAGTCCGGATTGCCATATATCATAAAAATATTGCCCATGAAGAAATCCATATACATCTCTTTCAGAGTAGGAGCACGAAAGCCTCCGGCATAGGAACCACGCAGAGAAAAATTGTTCAATTTATACATCAGTCCTATTTTAGGTGAGAGGTGTTTGAGTTTTGATACCGAATAATAATCAAAACGCAAGCCGGTAATAACATTAAACCTTTTGTGCGGATTCCAGTCGAACTGCGCGAAAGCATCGGCAGTATGCTGGACATGACTGCCGTTATCTTCGAATTGATACGACATAAGATAATCACGCATATAATCGCCCCCGACCGTGATAATGTGCTTGTCGGCAATGGAATAGTTATAAAGTGTGCGGAGTGTATGTTGCACATTGCTGTAATCACGCACATCACGGTCATTGGGTACGAGATAATCACTCTTGTCATATTGGTCAAAAGAATACGACAACTCCATATCATCATTATCGGTAATGCTGTAATTGCCTTTCAATCCTGATGAATAACTTCGATATCTTTCCTTTATGCTTTCAGAAGAATTTCTCTCACGAAAGAAATAACCTGCACGAGCTGTAAATTTCAAATCGTCAATGGCAGTGAACACCAACCGTTCCTTGATATTAAGTGTTGAATTTCCATATATCAGACTATAATCACCAACATCTTCATTGTCTGTACCTTCCGACAGATCAATAGCATCGATAGAGGTGTACTGCACATTAGTCATGGAATTGAATCTGCCTTGATTAAAACCTACAGACCCTCCATAACGTTGCTCATTATGAGACCCATAACGACCATTTACATTCACGGACCATGGTTCCTTCGAATCCTTGCTGATGATATTAACCACACCACCTATGGCATTGGACCCGTAGAGCGACGAGACAGCACCTTTGACAATCTCGATACGTTCTACATTATCCATATTAAGACGGTTGTAATCCACATTATCGAGTGTTTCACCCGCCAGACGCTCGCCATCCACTAAAAACAACACCGAGTTGCCGCCAAAACCTGACATGTTGAGCGACAGTTGCTGATTCATGGAATATGTGAACTCTATTCCCGGCAACTCGGACTGCAACAAATCTCCAATGTTTACTGCATCTACATTTTTAATGTCTATCTCAGATATGACACGTGTTACAATAGGAACATCTTTCAACAACTTGGGCGTTCGTGTCCCGGTAACAACCACCTGCTCCAACATCGTAGAATTTTCTTCCAACCGAAAATTCAACTCTGCATCATCGACATTACTTGTTTTCTTAATGACATCATAATAGCCTACAAACGATATCTTTAAAGTATATGTCTTATTATCAGGAAGCTCCAGTTCATAACGACCGTCAACGTCGCTGACAGTGCCAACAGACGTCAATTCCTTTACTGAAACAGTCGCACCCGGAAGCGGATTATCATTAATATCTTTAACTGTACCGTATATCACACGTTGAGAAAAAACTTCTGCTGAGAAAAATATGCCGAACAGTAAAACCAAAATAAATCTAATCATCATAACTCTACAGGATATAAATAGTCAACTGTCATAAAGCCCTTTACTGCAGCATCATTCATAAAATTGGAGAGACGCAATGCAGCATACGTGCCGTCAGAAAACCGAAGAACATATACCTTATTCGAAAGCGTATATATTGGAGGCATTGTAGAAGTATCCACATCGAGCCAACGCGACAGACAAGGATTGTAATAATCTTCTGCATATATTATTATTCCATCCATCATCTGCGACATGTCAACTGTTATGCGGTCTGTAGTCCATTCGTCGGCAACAAAAGACTCCTGAGGCAAAGAAGCCATATCAGGAAGCGAGTTGAAATCAACGGCAGTGCTCTCCAAAACAGCACCATTATTGGTTTTGGCATCATAACGGTGTATGGCAAAATCCCAGTTGTCAGGAGTACTGTCATATACCGATGTCGTTGTCACCTGCTTGTCATGCAAATCTATATAATGCCATTCGGTATAATCCGTAGCATCTATATAAATTGTACCGGTACGTGTAGCATCATCGACAATAATGAATCCAAACTCGTTTTTTTCTTCCTGCGACGGCTCGTCATAAATATTTTCGAATATGCCGTTGCATGCACAGAGCGACAGCATGACTGTCACTCCGAACATGAACATCCCCATTCGTTCAAAAATTCCGGACATCATTCGATATGTTATACATTATCAATTAACCACAACAGGAGAAGTACCCGGCAACAAGGTTATGGTAAGACCTCCCATGACTGCCGGAACATTGAATACAAAAGAATAAACATCTTTTGCTGCATCAGTTATTCCTGTCATGGTAAAATCGTAATTATTCGTCACTTCTCCCATGCCCATTGCCACAATGCCATTTCCTGAGAAAGCATAGTTTTCACCATCTTTGGAAATTGTCATTGATGCCACATCGAATTTTCCCCACATAGCAGACTCGAAGACAAGAGCAACAGTACCATCACCATTAGGAGTCAAAGTAAGACTTTCATTGTCACTATATTGGTCTTGAAAATAAGCACAGTCGGCATCAGTATATCCCTCGTAAGTACCAGCCAACAGCAGATCTGCCGGAGCTTCGCCCGTTGAAAAATCAATCGTCATCCCTCCCATAACAGCCGGAACCACAAACTGCATTTGGGCATCTTCTTTCGATTTTATCACTGCCGTGAAGGAACAATCATAGGAAGATACATTACCACCCATTCCCATTTGAGTCTGCCCATTACCCGAGAGATTGCTGACACCGCCATTTTCATCTATCTGTGCCGAAGCTACAGTAAACTCTCCCCATGAACCAGATGAAAATGCGATATTTGCCGTACCATCGGAATTTTTCGTTATAGTAACTGTCTCATTTATTGAACAATTGTTTTGAAAATAAGCACAACTTGCCAAAGAATAACCTTCATAACTGCCGGATATATCGGGTGACACCGACACCGCGTTTTCTTTTTTGCATGCCATCAAACAAAGAGCCACCAAAGGCAACATAAAAATAGATTTAATTCTCATATCAGTAAATTTTATAATTTTCGCTTGCAAAATTACCGGCACGCCTATAGCTGTACAATACCATCATATTGGTATTTCTTAACCTTTCTTTAGCCATTCTTTGGTATCTTCCCTCTTAACGAATATCATTTAGTCGTTAAACATCATTTTCTCAAATGAAAAAAATATTGCCATAATATAGAGACAAAATGGCATAACGACAATCATCAGAAAAAGAGACAGTGATTGTTTAAGCTGTTCGGCGGTGATATGAACGCCGAGTGTCTTGAATCATATATTTTCTGCAGCCTCGCTTATACCGAGCATACTCACCCCCTCACGACTGTTATGACATTTTTGCCTCAGTGTATCCAAGCGATAATGCCTGCCATAATGTTTTGCTATCATTCGCAAACAAGCAGAACAGCAGTCCGTAACATCAAGTTGGGTGTAGTAGGGAAAATATATTTTATTTAATACATGTTATGTATTTTTTCAATTAACTTAATAGTAAACATTCGTCCCAAACGGGTTCAATATTATACGCATATATGTTGTAAGTGCAAGACCGATACCTGCGATGCCTTCTAAAAGACTATAATTAGGAATAAATCCATATCCAACACTAAAGAATTTGAATCCAGCCAATCCGTCTTCAAACTTTGACATATTAAGCGTCTCATTAAACCAGTAATCAGAAGCATACTTAAAATCAGGTGTCCTTGTATTCCACCACATCCATGTAATGCCAGAACAATAACATGGTAATGCTGTTTTGTCATTCGAGATCTGTTCCATTGTAATGTCCAAATACTTCATGGACAAATCATTCAATGCACTATCTCAAGATACTCAGAATAAACGTTTAAGAACAAAGAAATTCCACAAGAACCTGATAACAACCCAAAATTATTGATGTTATTCTCATAAACTCCGTTTTCAATATAATCTTTAAAGAAAGCAGCTATCTCTTTGATTTTATCTTTAAAAACATCATTCATTCGCCTTGTTTTTTAGTAAAGTTAAGTTTGCAAAACATAAAAGCACTTATGGCACAAAATAAAATTGTCCAGATAATGCCAACCACAATATCAAGACTTAAAAAACGAGGGTCTTGCGAAAAGAATTTCTCAAAAGCCGTTGATAATCCGCTATAAGGCAATAAAAATCTGAATTTCCATTTTGAAGCGACAAAACATACGATGGTACACATCATTGCAAAACTCATCGGCAAAGCTATTCCGTCAAAGACCATGCTCAAAAAGAATTGTATAAACATTATTGCAATTACATGAACAAAAGAACGTAAGAACAGTAAGTTTATATAGTGTCTCATGTCATAGGTATTTATCTCCAAACCAGGGTGCAAAGCCGACAAGACATTTCCTGATATAATCAAAACGGAATATGCCAACAACAACGATCCGACAATATATAAACTTAAAACCAAAATCTTGGTAATGAATATCTTAATTCGCGAGACGGGAAATAGGAACAGTCGGTAAATATTATTATTCTTTAATTCCATGGAAAAGAAAATCGACACCACAAGAGGTACTATCAATGGATAAAGCAATTGATAAAAGCCAAAAATCAGTTGCACAAGTCTTTGCCAAAAGAAAGGTGCAAAATCAGGGTCGTTACATGAGTCATTTAGTTTAATGCCTACATAAACTGTTATCACAAGAGGAAAGAGCATCAGCACATAAATCACCTTACTCTTTCTGACCTTGAAAATTTCCGAAAGGAACAAATCATATATACCTGCTGTTTTCATAATTTTGTCTTACTAAGTCCATATAAGTGGTTTCCAAACTGTCATTTATTTTATACATATTTTCCAAAGTATCTTGGTAAACTAAATTTCCTCCATCGATTATTCCGATATGAGTGCATATCTTTTCGAGTTCGCTCAAAATGTGACTGGAAATCAACAAGGTTTTACCTTCGCCATTAAGTCGTCTGAATAATTCGCGCATATCGTGTACACCGAACGGATCCAATCCGTTAAGCGGCTCGTCAAGCAATATAATCTTAGGGTCGTGAAATATCGCAACACCGAGTCCAAGACGTTGCTTCATTCCGAAAGACAGACTCTTTACTTTCTTTTCCCTTTCATTCCAAAGACCTACAATCTCAAGAACCGTCTTGATTCTGTCTTTTCCCATTTTATAAATCATATCAAGATACTGCATCTGCTCATAACATGTGAAATGACTATATAGAAACGGACCATCGACAAAAGCCCCTATCTGATTCATTATCTTTCTATTGCTTTTTTTAATATTGTCCCCAAAAACAAACAGGGAACCTGTCTTTAAAGGCAAAATCCCAAGCATCAGTTTGATAGAAGTGGTTTTTCCGGCTCCATTGCATCCCACAAAGCCGTATATGCTTCCTTCCGGAATCTTAATATTCAAATCATTCAATACAAGATTCTTTCCGTACCTGAATGTTATATTTACTGTTTCTATTGCATTCATAATCATTTATTTTTCAACGACATCATATATTGTATCAAGAAAAATCAGACCATCAATACGCTCGTGCCAATTATTCTTAATATCGTAACCGCCTTCAATCTTCAATTTAAACTTTCCATCGAATGAATTTGCAATAATACTATCGGTGAAGTCTATGAAGACAGACGATTTTGAAAGTTTATGTAAATGGTTTTCCAATGAAGAATTGCTTCCGACTCCATAAGAAAACGTCCTGTCAGAGTTCATTCTGCAATATGAAGTGAAACAAATCGTATAGCAGTTATTATGATAAAGACTGTCAAGCCTTTGCCTTAAATTGATACAGTCAAGATTATCAGTCCAGACAATGACTTTTCTTTCGTCAGATTCACCAATGATTCGTGAAATGTTTTGAACGAGAATGGAATCTCTGTCGTTTTCATATTCCGATCCATTTTTAAACCAAGACATATTCAACCATTGCCCTAATCCTGTCAAATAGTTAATGTATGCCCTGTCTATATCGTCCACAGGTTTCCCACACAACTTTACAATATCTTCTATATCTCCAAGAATCAGCATTTTTACCGAATCAGAATACATTTTATCAAAAAAAGACCAGCGCAATCTGCCTTTCATACTCATAAAATCATGATAATCATTTAGATTTATTTCTTTTGTCGATAAATATTGTTCTAAAAAGGAAAATCTTTGCTCATCGGAAAGATTGCCGGAACAAGGATTAAAACCATAACCTGATACGCTTATTTCATTGTTTGAGATATATTTCCAAAAATCTGACATCTCCTCCGGGTTAGACCATTTCCCTTCTATGCCTATTTTCGGGTTGATGCAGGTATCGGCAATCTTGGATAGATAATTCATCAACCAGACATCGTAATTACCGGATTTGAAAATAATGGCATCGAAACCCGGCTTTTTGTGAAGCATCTTTACCAAATCGCTTTTAACTTCAAGCACAGTACCATCATTATCAGTCAGTTCGCCAAGCATCACTATTTTATTGTCTCCAATAGATTGTCTGATTAAATTCATGTCTATGCTGTCGCTAAAATGAGATACATACTGAAATTTACCGAAATCATCAAAATCGGACTTGCAAACAGGCCAACACAGTGACACAATAAAAAGTAATGCTACAAGAAGAAATCCGATTTTATCTTTGTGCTTCATAATTGAAAATAATTTTTTATGCAGAATAGGAGCAGCATTACACTGCCTTTTTTTTATTTTATTACCATTATTTTGTCGTATGTTTTGTGGTTTTCTGCTATTGTTATGCATAAAGAATAATTACAACTGCAATCGTCAGTACAATTTGCTTTTGTACAGTTAAAAGCAGTTTGTATTGATTCAGTACTTGTACAACCAGCAGTACGACCTTCTCCACCGTAAATATCGCCAATTTGATTATTATTCAAATTTGCCACCAATTTTTTATTTAATTTTATCTTTATTATTTTCTTCCATTTTAATACAATAGCTATCTTTTTAATTTCATTCTTTATTTTTCTAATCATCTTATATTCATCTTATATAAATTTCTACGGTTGTTCTTTGCGGTGTTCTTGTCGTTTCGGAAGATATAATATACAAAGCCGTCATAGATTTGTATGTTCTCGGGAAAGCTGTGATAATCGAGTTTCGTCTCACTGACGATTTTCCCGGTTCGTGTGTTAATTTCTTTAAGTGTTACGATGCCGTCGGTCGAAAATTGCGCGTAACAAGTTCCTGTCGATTTATCAACGATGATGTTTTCGTCCCATGGATTGTTTATCAACAACTTCTTGAAATATCCCGTCTCATGAAAAGTGATGTCGCATTCTCCTGCAGACTCGCCTGTATTTGTGAATTTGAATAATGTGTTATTTTGAAAATCAAAGATAAAGATGCTGTCGTTCGACAAGATGGCGGGGCAATAGATGGGCTTGAAAAACAGACGGTCTAAAAGTTCTCTTTGAAAATCACGTGTCTCTTTCTCAAAGTCGGAACGAGGGTCGAAAAACATTGAACTACGGGTGTTGTTGTCTTTCATTCTCTGTATCTCTTTTCTATAACTGTCATGATCTCTCGCCATTTCCAAAGTCGAGCCGTACAGATTTGCAAGCATGGTTATCTTTTTGTTATTACGGTTCACGCTCATATAAATCACCTGCTGGTCACGGTTCATATATTGTTGAAGCACCATAATGCTGTCGGTGATTATTTTTACAGGCACGAGTGTTTCATGTAATGTCTTCATACTCACGCCGAAAGAGAGTTTCATCCCGACTTCGTCATATACTATTTGATAAGCCGAATCGGAACATAACAGATGAGTGTTGCCAAAAGCATCCTGATATAACTTGTCGAATTTTGATTTTACTTTCAGTCGGGCCAAGGTATCCTGCTCGTGACTCAGATAGAGCAGGACATGTTCGGAAGGTCTGTCCAATATCATGAAGATGCCGTTTTTATCGATATTATAATCTGAGACCCAAACTTTTTCGTTTTTGTATGCATGTTGCGGAGCCTGTTCCGTGATGACGACTTCCGGCAAGATAATGGTTCTCTGCTGCATTATCACAGCCATCATGCAGCTTCCGTCTTCTCGTTTGAGATATGAATCTTCGGTTATCTTTATTTGCATTCTCTCAAATCCGATATGCGACAGATAAAAGATGTCATCATTGTTTGCAAGAAAAGTGGAGATTCCGTTTTTGTCGGTGACGCCTTTTATATAATTGTCTTCACCATAGATTCCTACACCCGATATCGTATTTCCCAAAGTGTCGGACACGATGATTTCCATGAGAAACTGATTTTGGGATTGTGCAAAAACATCTGTGAAATAAAAAATATACACAAGAACAATTAATACTCTTTGTTTCATAGTAGTTATTAAAATTATTTTTTTGTTTAGAAAAGGTGACTGAGTCACCTTTACAATTAGCATCCTGCAGTTGTACATGGACAACTAACATGTGTTTCAGTTATTCCACAAGTTTCTCCATTGGATGGCGTACATGTATAATCAGTAGTCCAAATACATCCTGATGCAACCTTTGTTACCTCGGAATTACAAGCAAAAGTAACTGTTGGTTCCGGACAAAGCATTGAAACACATTGACCTGAAACACATTTCGAAGTCTTTACAGTATCTCCGCCCATGATACTATTCAAATTTGCTACTACTTGTTTATTTAATTCAAGTTTTTTCGTCACCTTTTTCATCTCTCAATATAATTTATTTGTTTATACTTTATTAAAAAATAGTTGGCCCTGTTTTATCGATTTTATGACAAAGTTCGATAATGCTTTCCTGTTTGCCTATCCTATCGGATCTCCGGCAAGACGGATAAAACGTCATATCCTGCTGAAACTGCTCCTAAAAACAATATCAAGTAGCAGAGGCAACAACTCGAATGAACCTGTTTTTGCCCACCCAAAATATGGAATGTCGAAATCGTATGAAAGGCAATGATATGTTTGTCGTTTTGTTTTTATGTGTACAGAATAAATTTAATATCCAATATTTATACAACAAAAGAATAGAAAATTGATTTTTCCACAATACACATGAATTGCATTGATAAGCCAATGTAGATAAAGTTATGATTTTATTTGTTATGGCATTTTTCATTGTTTTCTATCGTTTTTATTAACACTGTGTTTTCACGCTTATCAATTCTATAATATCTGTCATCGTCTCCACAAACGGCAGCACACTTTTTATTGCGGAGACTTTACAGAATGTATTTCAGTTTGGTTTTCATGTGCGATTCGGTATTTATTCTTCTTTGCAATTTTAATACAATTTTTACATCATGTCAAGAAAACAAGATGTTTTTTCATTATGACTCTATAAAACTTATAAGTTCCTCTTCAATGCTTTAAAAATCAGACTTTCATGCCAATAAACCAAACAGTAAGATGTTTTATATTGATATTCAATGATTTATTATAATACATCCGACAGTAATGCAATGATAATCCAATGGCTTGAGTTTATTTATGATATTTCGCACCATGATTCTTATTTCTCATACTTTTATCGGATAATACCAATTTAAAAAATCCATTAAATTTTATTCATTTTTCAGCCAACACTAAACTTGTTTAATTTATATGACAGGATACATTCAGGATACACGTTTCTGATTTATGGATACATTCAGGATACATTTTCATGTTTTTTTCAACATTTCATGCATCTTGTCTTTATAATCACCCTGTGCCGGAATTATCGCCAAGAAAATTTTTTGTTTTGGTGTTTATGAAATCTTCATTGCAAAAGGTATTTGCTATCTGTA
>NWBN01000030.1 GCA_002633315.1 Bacteroidales bacterium Phil6 | reverse complement strand
AGACCACTGCCGCGCCCTGCACACCGTAATGCTCAAGGGAACAACGGGAGAGACCTACAACGTCGGCGGCAACTGTGAGCGACAGAATATCCAGATTGTAAAGACAACCTGCTCCATACTTGATGAAAAACGTCCAAAGGCCGATGGCGCGAAATACGAATCACAGATAACATATGTAAAAGACCGCCCGGGCCATGACCTCCGCTATGCAATCGATGCCTCAAAGATAAAGCGAGAACTCGGATGGCAGCCGCAGGAAACCTTTGAAAGCGGCATCCGTAAGACAGTTGAATGGTATTTGAATAATCAGCTATGGATTGAAAATATACTAAGTGGGAAATACCGCGGCGAACGGCTCGGATTGGGAGGGACGCAGGAATGATCACCAAAGGTATAATACTCGCCGGCGGCTCCGGCACGCGCCTCTGGCCACTGACCATTCCAGTCAGCAAACAGCTGATGCCGGTATATGATAAACCGATGATCTACTACCCTCTCTCAACGCTGATGCTCTCCGGTATCCGCAACATCCTCGTCGTCACCACGCCGGAAGACAGCAAATCCTTCCAGCGCCTGCTGAAAGACGGCTCCCAATGGGGCATCAAGATATCCTACGCCGTTCAGCCAAAGCCGGAGGGGCTGGCCCAGGCCTTCATCATCGGCGAAGAATTCATCAACGGTGACGGCTGCGCCTTGGTGCTCGGAGACAACATCTTCTATGGCCGCGGCCTGACAAGAATGCTCCAAGAGGCTGCCGCTCAGGAGGCGGGCGCCACCGTCTTCGGCTACCCCGTTGACGATCCGGAGCGCTACGGCGTAGTAGAATTCGACGCTGATGGCAACGCTGTATCCCTTGAAGAAAAACCGGCCAAGCCAAAATCCAACTGTGCCGTCGTCGGCCTCTACTTCTATGATAAACAGGTAGTGGAGCTCGCAAAAAATCTCAAGCCATCGCCAAGGGGCGAACTGGAGATAACCGACCTCAACAGAGTCTACCTCGAAAAAAAACAGCTAAAAGTCGAAGTCTTCGGCCGCGGCTTTACCTGGCTTGACACCGGCACTCATGACAGCCTGATCGAAGCGGCTGACTTCGTTCAGATAGTACAGAAACGGCAGGGATTGATGATTTCCTGCCCTGAAGAGATCGCCTGGAATATGGGATGGGTCACCGACGAGCATCTGACAGAGCTTGCTACTCCTCTATCAAAAACCGACTACGGCAAATACCTCATAAAACAGGTAAGTATGAAAGCCAGAGGCTAAATAAATGGAAGTACATGAGACTGAATTTCCCGGATTAATCTTCATAGGACCAAAAATCTTTGGCGACTCACGCGGTTGGTTCTATGAGTCATGGAACAAAGAGCGCTATGCAGAGATAGGTATTACAGAAGACTTTGTACAGGACAACGTCTCGTTTTCCTCGTATGGCGTGCTTCGTGGCCTCCATTACCAAAAGCCACATACGCAGGGGAAACTTGTCTCCGTACTGCATGGTAAGGTTTGGGATGTGGTCGTTGACCTCCGCAAAAGCTCGCCCACATTCGGCAAGTGGCGGGGCTTTACATTGACAGGAGAAAAAAAGGAACAGCTCTATGTCCCCAAAGGATTTGCGCACGGATTCTGCGTCCTCTCGGAGACAGCGTTGTTCCAATATAAATGCACCGATAAATACAGCCCCGAAAGCGAACAGGGAATAATGTGGAACGACGAGACGCTGAACATTCCCTGGCCGGCAGACAATCCTACGATATCTGAAAAGGACACAATACATCCTGTGTTTAAAGATTTAACGGATGAACTTCTATTTGACTGACAGGTGGCAGACGATGGATAAAAAAGAACCTTCAAGAATCTTAATATTTGGTAAAAACGGACAGGTCGGTTATGAGCTCTGCCGCACACTTTCAACGCTCGGAGAAATTCGAGCTATTGACATCGACGAATGTGACCTGACGGACAAAAATTCTATCCTAGAAAACCTGAACGGATACCGTCCGACTATTATCGCAAATGCCGCCGCTTATACCGCGGTGGACAAAGCAGAGAGCGAGCGGGAGCTTGCATTCAAACTCAACGCCGAAGCCCCAGGAATAATGGCGGACTGGGCAAAAAAGAATCATGCCCTCATGATCCATTATTCCACCGACTACGTATTTGACGGGACAAAAAAAGAACCGTGGACCGAAGAAGACAAACCCAATCCATTAAATGTGTATGGCGAATCAAAGCTGGCGGGAGATATCAATATACAGGATTCGGGATGCAACCATTTCATATTCCGTACTAGCTGGGTATACGGCGCTAGAGGAAAAAACTTTTACCTGACGATGAGACGGCTGCTGCAGGAAAAAGATGAAATTAAAGTTGTCAACGATCAATACGGCGCTCCGACATGGTGCAGAACTATAGCGGAGGCTAGCAGTCAAGTATTATCACAAATTAGCAGCCCGCTTTTAAGGTTTGACGAAGAAACTTTGAATAAATTATCAGGGATATACAACCTTACTTCAAGCGGAATCACAACTTGGTATGATTTTACAAATGCAATTAAGACTAAGCTAATTACAGAGCAATTTTGTAAATTAGCGGAGATTTTACCTGTATCTACTGCTAACTATCAGCTTCCTGCAAGTAGACCCCTTTATTCTGTTTTAAAATGTCTTAAAATTTCTCAGATTTTCGGCATAGTGCTCAACGACACGAATGATACATTGTATTTTGTTTAAGATTTTATTATTAATACCCCGCTTACCACGGAGGATATATTTAGAATTGCTAGAATTGATTATAACCAGGAGATTCGAACCGACTTAGAATTAAATAATATCCAACATCAATCCGTACCGTGGATGCCATAGTTTTAAACAATTGCACTATATAATTTGCTAGGATGGTGGTTACCCATTAACAACTCATATAAAGAACTCAAAAAGCTAGTGCTTGAAAGAGGCAAAGAATATTCTATTTTTTCAATAAAAATAGAAGATTTTGTATTTGAAGAAAGAGTAAAACTTAAGTGCTTTTATTGCTCACGTTATAATACGAAGTGGACTTGTCCACCGCGTATTCCAATATTAGACTACCCTCGAATCTTTTCTGAATTTAACCAAGGAGCAGTCATTTCAATAGCGTTATCTCTGGAAGACAGTGATTATGAAAATAAGAGGACAGAGTCAACGGTTCAACTACATAAAACACTTTTATCAGTAGAACATTACTTATATACCCATGATTTCCCCATGCATTTAACTTTTATAGGTGGGTCATGCAAACTGTGCAAAACATGCAACCAGGAAAAGTGCATGAACCCAGGATTATCACGAATTCCATGGGAGGCTACTGGCGTAAATATAATTAAGACCCTACAGAAATACAATGTAGATATAACATTTCCACCAACAGGCATAATGCATCGCTACGGACTTGTTTTATGGTAGATAAGGAGTGAAAGATATGAGATATATAATTTTAGCGGCGGGCAGGGGCACTAGACTAAGCCCTTTAACGGACTCTATTCCCAAAAGTTTATTCAAATTGGATTCTAATACCACTATATTAGAACGCACTATTGATCAAATAAAGCACCATGATCCTAAGAGTGAAATTGTAGTAGTTGGAGGGTATATGTATCCTTTAATTGAAGCAGCGGTAAGGGATAATGCTATGATAATACATAATCCCTTTTATGCTATCACAAATAGCATTGCATCGTTATGGTTTGCCAACTCACGCTTAAATAACATCACTCCAACCATTATCATTAATGCCGATGTGGTCTTAGAAGAAAACTGTATATCAGAAGTTCTTTGTGCTCCAATTCAACGTGACGAGGTATTAATTGACAGTTCTATAAAAACTGATGGAGATTATAATGCTCAAGTAGCTAACGGTAGAATCCTTGTAATGAGTAAAGACCTTAAAGAGTATGAGGGTGAATATGCAGGAGTAACACGGCTAACAAAGAGTGGCGTTCAGATGCTTAACAAAGAAATTCAAAGAATGATTAATGAAGGATTCTATGACCAGTGGTATGAGAATGCCTTAGTTCAAATGATATTCAGCTGTGATTATGAACTATATTACAAAGATATCTGCGAATATAAGTGGACTGAAGTAGATTCTGTAAATGATTTACTGAACGCGAGGGCTTTTTCGCACACAACTTTTAAGGGGGCAAACTAAATCATGGATTTCAGTCATAAATTAAACTTTTCAATGGGGCCTGTCATGATTAACGAAGAAATTCTTTTAATAGGGGCCGAACAAGTTCCATATTTTAGAAACCAGGAATTTTCAAACATAATGCTTGAAAATGAGCAGCTTATGAAAGAGTTGGCATTTGCAGAAGAAGGTTCTCGCGCTGTTTTCATCACAGGATCTGGGACTGCTGTGATGGAAGCAAGTATTATGAATCTTTTTTCAAAAAGCGACTTGGTATTAATAATAAATGGAGGGTGCTTTGGTCAAAGATTTTGTGAAATATGCGACATCCATGAAATACCTTACAAACAAATTTATTTAAGTTATGGAGACACTCTTACAGCAGAAATGTTGTCGCAATATGACCCTTGCGATTTCTCTGGTCTCTTAGTAAATTTACATGAAACCACGACGGGAGTATTGTACCCTTTAGATATACTCCATGCGTTCTGTAATAAAAATCCACAAATGTACTTTGTCGTCGACGCAGTGAGTGCTTTTATTGCAGATGAAATCAATATGAGTAAATCAGGAATAGATGTTCTATTAACTAGTTCTCAAAAAGCATTGGCAATTCCACCAGGCGTTGGAATAGTAATAATGAATAAACGGAGTACAGATCATTTTTATTCGAATACTATCAAACGCAAATCTTTATATTTAGATATAAGGGAAGCACTTATCAATGGAGAACGAGGGCAGACACCATTTACTCCAGCTGTCTCTATTATGTTGCAATTAAATAAAAGGTTAAGACAACTCAGCTATGATGGCATTGAAACAGAAAGAGAAAAGATTAAAAAATTGGCTTCTGATTTCAGAAATAGAATACAAAATTATCCTTTCAAAATAACATGGGAAAACCTATCAAATTCAATGACTCCTATTACATCTTACAACGGAGTTTCAGGGAATACGTTATATAATATTTTAAAAGATGAATATGATATTTATATATGCCCCAATGGAGGAGATCTAAAGGATAAACAAGTTCGGATTGGCCATATAGGAAACCTTACAATAAAAGATAATGATACTCTATTTAAAGCCTTTGATAGTCTTTTAACACGAGGTCTCCTTTAATATGAAAATAGAAATATCACAAAACACCAATGATTATATTGACTTAAATCTTATCCATTCTATCCAAAAAGATATTTTTGTACAATTTATCTCTTTATGCCATAAATATAAACTTAAATATTTCATTATAGGAGGAACCTTGCTTGGAGCTGTTAGACACCAAGGCTTCATTCCATGGGATGATGATATTGATGTAGCTATGCCCCGACCAGATTTTGAAAGGTTCAATGAAATAGCAACACAGGAATTATCAGTCCCTTACTTTTTACAAACACATAAAACAGATCCTGAATATTTTATGCATATTGCACGTTTACATAATATTGATACGACTTGCATAGAAGAATCGTTTAAGCATTTAAATATATGTTTTGGAATCTGTATCGATATTTATCCATTGGATGGATTTATTAATACACCGTCGTATATAAAGTATTTTATAAATAAAAGGAAAACATTCGAAAGATGCATTACAGAGTGGATAGATGGAAGAAAATGCTATAAAAAATATATTAAAAATATTATAGGCAAAACTATTAATTACTTGCGGTTTAATAATAAAGATAGAAATTATTTTTTTAATGAAATTGATAAATTATATAAAAATATCCCGTATGATAATGCGTATGGTTATGTTGCTAATTTGCATGATTTAGAGATACACTATGCGTCGATCTTTCAAAAGCCTAGAAAATATAAATTCGAAGATTTAGAAGTTTATGGGCCTCAAGATTATCATCAGTATCTTACCCAGCTTTATGGAAAATACCAGGAACTCCCTCCTTTAGATAGAAGGAAACCGCATCATGGGCATGTCATCTTGGATCCCAATGTACCTTATTTACATTATATATCTAAACCTATTTAAGGTCCTTATGACTTGCTATATATACAAAAATAAGTAAGGTTAAAAAGAAAAATACAATTAAAAATCGCATTAATAAACTATCAAGATAAATGTTTATTAAAATAGAGCCGAATAGGGTCAATATTACATGTACACTAATCTGCTTTATATTATAAGGAACAACCTTACTAATCCTGTATGCTATTATATAATGGAAAATAAAGTTGGCTATATAGGTTAATGCACCAGCATAAGCTACGGCTATATATCCCCATTTCTTGATAAAAATATAGCTGAGTCCTATATTAATTACCCCAGATAAAACTGTTCCGACAGCTATATAAATCGTCTTCTTAGTATAATATTCAATGCATGCAGGAAGATAGTAAAGAAAGGTAAAATATACTCCAATAATTGCGGGAATAACAATATAAACAGCATCCATATAAACTCTAGGCGCCATAATATGTATTATCTCCGGCGCTAGTGAACACAAAACTAACGTGAAGAACGAAAATAATGCCGTATATTGGGTTGCTCTATTTTCAATGATCTTGTAATCTTTATCCCTAAATCGTTCAAAGAACCATGGCTCCCATGCTGTATCCAAAGATGTTGCCACAATTTGTGGAATCATCGCAATAGTAAAAGCAAAGCTATATAATCCTGTTTGTGTACTACCTACCATATTTTGAATCATAATCCGACCATATTGAGCCAAAATAACCTGAGAAAAACCATGTGGGATTATAGGTAAGCAGTACATAACACCAAATTTCCAATAATCCCTATTATAATGAGGTCGTGCACTACGAAACTGTTCTATAAGGACATATATTGAGATAAGAATCGAAGGTACCACCGTGCCAACAATTCGTCCAACATAAGGTTCTTTCTGGAATATGGTAAGTATTAATATAAAAGAAAGAATAATACTTCCAATACCATAAAATGAAGAAATTAATAGGTATTTTTTATAGTTATAACTTAAGCTTATTTTATTATTATATATTAACAATATGGCAGTGGCAGCGGATTGAACAAGAATCAACAATTGTAACAAAAAGTCAAAATGAGCATAGATTGATATATATTTATGGCATACAACGATTACTAATATGAAAAATAGAGAAATTTGTGCCACTGCAAGATATATAGAGGAGGTATATTTCTCTATTTGACCTTGAAATTCAATATTTGCAGCTTTAATACTAGAATGAAAACAAAAACCAACAAATAAGCACAAGATACTTTCGTATGATATAAAAATGGAATATAAACCAAAATCCCGTGGTGACATCAAACGCGTGAATATTGGGATAGACAAAAAAACCACGCCTTTTAAAATCAAATTGCCAACTGTATATCCCATACTAGCCATAAGGACCTTTCTCTGCAATAGTTCAGAAATATATTTCTTGATTCTATTTTTCATAAATTATTGCTCCTTTATAGCATTCTTTTGCAGTTCTCAAGATCTAATGAAATAATAATATCCTTTAATACTTGCTTTTTTGTATTATCATGTTCATAAAATTCCCTTGGCGTGAAAACCAGAATAGTCGCAATTATTCCGTCTTCATTAAAAAATGTAACATCCTAAGGCAATATATAATAATTGGCTCTAATAGTATTTCTTCTCTTTATCTCGCCCAAGGCAGACAATTTCTGCCCGTTCATATCGGGAATATGAATCTGGCAGGAAATCTCTTTATACTTTATACCAGGCTTTTCTCCTGTATCCCTTAGTAGACTTCTTTAGGGATACACCTGTTATTACGAAGTCTGCGTGAGTGATTCCGACAATATTATTACATTGTTTTGGCACTCGCTAAAAGTGTGAGCTACAACGCTGAAGTTACTCTTTGGTTTAGTGCTATGGAGACTTCGTTTTCAATTGATATTTCTTGTCCGCCTTGCCTCTGGCTATGTAGGCTGTCTCCGATTCAAAGCAACCGCAGAGCTTTTGTGTCTCCTAGTCTCACAAGTTCACTTTGGCTTCATGATTCTGGTGTTCTCCTAGGTTCAACCGTTTTTTCTAGGTTTATTTTACTCTATTATCTTTGTTTGTATTTGATATTACTGGCTTCTTTGTTTTTAAGTAACGACTACATAGATATTTTCACATATCCGTCACCATGCTTGAATCAAGTGCCGTCCAAGTAAAAACACGGCACATAAAATCTCATACATAGCAAAGAAATACCACTCCTAACCATGGATAGTTTCATAATATATAAGCGTACTATCTGAAAAATTTATCGTTATATTTTACCAGCCTTGGTTACCTTACAATCAAACTTATTTATAGTTGCCAGCGCAAATATCAATGCACACATATGTGATGCCGTAAGTGTATAATGATAAAATAAACCTGCTAATACAAATGAGCTTACAACTATTTTTATAAAATTGAATTTCAACATTTTATAAAGATAGAATACGATGTACAAGTAAAACATCAGCCCAAAAACACCAATATCAAATAAATATGTAATAAACACGGATTCTGGATCATAAGGAAAAAAAGTAAGCTTCATAAAAACATTATCAACCGGGACCGGAAAAAAATACCCATATGATGATGTACCAAATCCTGTACCAAAAAGAAACTGTACTGGATTATTAAAAATTACCTTTAAAATATTAGCATGATATATATATCTTATATTGCTATTTATATCACTACTCAAGTATACATCATTAATTCTAACAAGATATCCCCATAAATTTTCCCTAAATTCCCCAACAGAAATAAAAACAACTATACCTATAACAATTATTACTACAATTTGTTTAAAATTAGTGATAATTGGCTTTGGGTATAAAAGAGCCAATAAACAAAAAACCACTATTGCTGTTGTACTTTGAGAACAAGCTAACGCTAGGCATGAGAGCGCAAAAAAGAATTTTTTGTTATTTACTATGCTGAAATATAATAGAATTGGGATTATCATCCCTAAGAACGCGGGATCATAGTTAAAACCAGCTACCCTTATGCCATACGCGCTTGTTATAGAAAAAGTATTTCGGTCTAATGTCTCTTTATTCTCCCAAAAATTACTAAATAAAACTTGGACAATCGATTCATGATGGTAAAAAAGCCACCATCCTTCTATACATGCTAATAATACATTTGCTACACATCCCAACATAATTCCATAAAAAAAGCATTCTGGAATATTATCACGTTTACGGAAAGCCATTTGAAGAGCAAGGACTATATATACAAATAATTTAGGAATATTTCTTATTATTTCGTTAGATATTGATCCACTTTTTATAAAAAACAAAAGACCAATGATAGATGATATAACTCCCCATAAAAAAAAATAAAATATCTTCAGGACTAAAGGATTGTATATTTGACAATGACGCTGCCGTAACTGAGCTATCAACAACGAAATCATTGTTATCCCTAAAAGCATCGTAAACATTGATATTTTTATATAAGGAATAAGTACAATAGGCATAAGAGAAAACATCCCCAAAAATACAGCCAATATTTCTATCCATCGTTTATATTGCATATTTAATATACCGTTAATTCTAAATTTATATGCCAATTTTTAAACCTCCTTTTATTTACTTTTAATAAATTATCTATTCATTGTCCATAAATCCCTAATAACCGAAGGAAATCTAAGATATCTCCAATTCACAACAATATACCCCAAGTATTCTCTCCAAGCACATCTAGAAACAACATCGTATCGTTTACAAACTTGCTCTTTTTTATGCAAGATTAGAGATTTATGTTTTGGAAATTTGCACGCAATTATTTGAGCGGTTTCATCCAGCATATTTGCGTAGTTACACAAATCTTGCAATAATCGTTCCTTATCAATTAAATTTTTAATTAGATGCTCTTCTTTAGCTGTATTATTTTCATGACGGCGATGATAAACACCTATAAAGCAAGACTCATAAAAGGAGTCCGAAATAGAGGCAAGAACCGCAAATAAAAAGTCATGGGGGACAGAATTTTTGGCAGCTTGATCAACATATTCTATCGCCCAGCTTTTGCGCACAACCATCCCCATTCCCACCCACCTAAATTGATACAGTATTGTCTCTAAAGTAATTCTTCTAATCTTTCCCACACTAATATCAAAATTAGGTATAATTACACTGCGAATTTTCTTGTCATTTTTATCAATTGCATAATAATCACAAGCAAGAAGATTTATCTTAGGGTTTTTATTCATTTGGTTAATCATTATTTCAATCTTCTGTGGAACCCATATGTCATCTTGATCTGCAAAAAAAATAAATTCATTCTTACATCTTCTAATACCTTCGTAAAAATTTTGGGGATATCCCAATGGAGGATCATTTTTTAATATGTGCCAACTACTTTCTAATTGGTGAATCTTAATGAAGTGCTCTACAACTTCAAATGTACCATCAGTAGAGGAATCATCTGAAATTAGAACCTCATCAGCTCGGACTGTCTGATTAAAAATAGATTTCAACTGTTTTTTTATATAACGAGCTCCGTTATATGTACATAAGTAAATAGAAATCATAACATTTCCTCATTCTCTATACGTATTAATAACCCAACGTATGGTACTCATAAGGGTAATTTGGGTTTAGTTTACTAAAATCAAAAAATGACATTTTGCACCTTGATGGCCTTATCCAATGGTGGACATTTTATAAAGTCAAAATCTCCACCATAATGTTGCGAAATAATACTTGCAATGTCAAATAAGCTTTTGGTATCTCCACCTATGTTGTAAATTTCGTTTCTACTGGCGCTAGGAAAAGGAACGTTTGATAAAACGGAACAGATATCCGCTATATAAGTGAATGTCCTTTTTGAACTTACATCCCTATACAGCATTATGTTTTTTCTAGATTTAACTTGGGATAAAAAAACCGTAAAGGGACTTATCGTTTACGTCAATGTATGTTTCGTATTCGTCAAATCCTGCTTTTGTTCCAGTTTTCCCGCTAAAAATGTAAATTGCCTCAACACCAAAATCTATGTTTGACAAGATACTTTTCTTAGAACTTATATCAACTTTTTGACAATATAATCTAATAAATAGTATTTTTATAAAGTGTGAATCCATTTAGTATGTCCCCTTGATCTCATAGTAGGTACAATATTAAGAATATTCCCAAATATATTTATGTATGCACAGACAGCAAAAAAATTACGGTTTTTCTGTTTTTAATTTATAATATAGAATTATCATAAATCTCCATATAATAAGAAAAAGTATCTCTTCCACGTAAATTTGAAGGGGTGGTATTGCGTTGCATATATGCTAATTTTATAATTGTATTACTTACGCTTTTAACATCTCCTATGTTAATGATATATCCAGATCTACCATATATAGTCTCCGGGCTCCCACCAGTATTGTACGTAATAACAGGCGTACCACAGGCTATAGCCTCTAAATTTACAGTTGGGTAATTGTCTTCATATGTTGGATTGAAAAACACATTAGCAGTCGTATATAGTCCGGCCAATTCAGCAGCGTTTGATGTCCTTCTTATACCCGTTATATTTTTAATATTCTTTATGCCCTCTATCTGTTTTTCGTTCAGACCAACAAGCACTATATGAAATAAATCACCTAGCATTTGAGAAAGTTTTATAAAATCATCAAAACCCTTTCTTTTATCCCATATATTCGCAACTCCAAGAATAATAAATTTCCCCCCAATAGCGTACTTCTGTCGAAAATCAGACAGTGTTGGTTTGAATATCTCAGTATTAATACAGTTATGGATAACTTCTGTAGGGTATTTTTGTAAAAACGACTCTTTTACAAGCCCAGCAAGCCATTTTGACGGAGTCACTATAGTCATTTTGTTAATAGACATAAATAATTCTTTTTTCTTTCTGTAATTAAAATCTGCGTTGGATAAGAAGAGGCTTGCCGGATAACTCTTTTTTTGAGGGCAACTTCCTTTGCATCCTGTCTTCCATTTATCACATCCGACATAATCAAAGTAAGCACAATGACCAGTGAAAGCCCAGCAGTCATGCAGTGTCCATACGACAGGAATACTGGCTTCTCCTAAAAAATTAAAAAGAATCTCAATGTTAATATAATATCCGTGTATATTATGAAGATGAATTATATCAGGTTTATAGTGTTTTATATCTTCTATGAATTTTACCGTTGCCTTTGTTGAAGCGAAGCCTGTTTTATCCATCAAACGAGTATAAAGCCCATGTAAATAGACATCATAGTCGTTGCCTATCCTGAGCGTCTTTATCCCTAGGTGCTCTTTGCCATTACGTCCATAAGCAATAAGGGCGTCGTGTCCTTGCTCCATTACCATCTTTGCGATATCAACCACTATGTTACCGGTACTGCCAAAACCACAGACGCTGTTAATCTGGAGTATTTTCATAACTTACTCCATACCATCTTGTCAATTACCGCAGTATAACTCTGAATAATCTTCACAACCTTAGTACTGACGTTTTCCTCGGTGTAATCCGGAACGTCAGCTCCCAGGTCGCCGTTTCTCTGCATCTCCACCGCCGTATCAACCGCCTGTAAGACGCTCTCTTCCGTTATCGAACCAAGTATGAAATTCCCCTTGTCCATCGCCTCCGGTCTTTCCGTACTTGTCCTTATGCAGACGGCGGGGAAGCATTTGAAATACGAGGCCTCTTCCGGCAG
>NWBN01000029.1:71150-72212 GCA_002633315.1 Bacteroidales bacterium Phil6 | reverse complement strand
GCAACTGTGCAACAGATTCAAATCTTCGTCATACATTTCTATCACAGACTTTACATGATTGAAATATATTAAAGTATCCTCGTAAAATCCCAAATATGACGACTTGGGATGAAGCCATGCAGTCTTCAAGAACATACACCACTCTTCTAATGAAGGTCCCCAATATGTTCCTCCTATACTCTCTATATATTTCATATATTCTATCTGAAAATTACGTTCAGATGCATATTCTTTACGAGATTCATAATCAATATTAAGAAATACGGTTTCGGCTTTACGGTCGTTTAGGTTGACACGATAATAAATTTCATTCCATCCTGTTTTATCTATCTTTTTTGTGTAAATCCAATTGTCGGTGACAAACAGACAGTTTCCCATCACTTTGATGAATTTGTTCCTTTCCGTCGGGAATGCCACCGTATATTCGTTACCTTTTTCAACTATCTGATATACACTGTCGGCTGTTATTATGTGACAGTTGTTCATGCAGTCCTTGAACATCATTTCAACCGAGGTATTCAATTTGATGTCTATGGTATCCAATGCGTTGAACATCATGTCCGTAAGCAAGATGCGATAATCTTTTAAAGAGCCGTTTCTGCGTTGAAGAATGTAGAATCTGTCGTTTGTTATTTCAAAATCCGTCATTACATACTTTTCTTCTCTGTATCGGATTACCTTTTCTCCTGATATTCCGACTTCAGGAAGCATGTAATAAACAGGGCGCATCTCAAAACTGATGTTAACAGAATCCTTTTTGAGTTCTTTATGACGAACCATGATTGTCGTATCCTGATAGCCGATGCATGAATACAGAAGTTCTATATCTTTATCCGATTTTATTGAAAACGAATAATTACCTTTGACGTCGCTGCTCGTGCCGTATTGTGTGTTCAACACCCGAATGTTGGCATTCTCCACTCCTACATTTCCGTAAATCGTAGTGCGGTTCTGGGCAAATATTGAAATTGTTGAAAACAAAATCATTAAAGAGATTAATAACACTATTCTTTTCATAGGATGATTTTTTTTAATAATGGCAGGATTACATTATACGCATCC
>NWBN01000029.1:0-71071 GCA_002633315.1 Bacteroidales bacterium Phil6 | reverse complement strand
CTATTATAATTGTTATTATTATCAATTTTACAAAATAAACTTACATATCTTGGTGTTCCGTTTTTTATTATCTTCACAACGGCAAAAATAAAACACGGTTTTGGTTTTCATTGTGTTGCCAGTTTTGTTTCACTTATTGTTTGTCAGAGTCTCCACAAACGGCGACACAATTTTTATTGCGGAGACTTTGCAGAATGTATTTCAGAATAGTTTTCATGTGCGATTCGGGATTTGTTTGTCTTTGCAATTTTAGAAAAATTTTTACATCATGTCAAGAAAACAAGATGTTTTTTCATTAAGACTTATAAAACTTATAAGTTCCTCTTCAATACTTTAAAAATCAGATTTACATTCCAATAAACCAAACTGTAAGATGTTTTATGCTTTCATATTACTATTCAATCAATTTATAATATTTTGTCGGATTCCGATGATATCCAATACGTTTTTACACGTAAAGACTCATAATTTAGCGTCTCTATAATACGTTGAAAAATAACATTTGTGTCATAAATAATAAATCATATATAAAACATCCAAATAACTAATTTACCGGACAGCGATGATAATTTTTAAGAACGACAAACTACAAAAAAAGACCGCCTTGAGACGGTCTCGAAAAAATAATGAAAAAATTTTTATATTTATTTAGCAAAACTTACAGCCCGAGTTTCACGTATTACAGTAATTTTAATTTGTCCCGGATATGTCATTTCCGTTTGAATTTGCTTTGACAAGTCGTATGCTATCTTATCGGCATCGGCATCGCTCACCTTGTCGGCGCCTACAATGACACGAAGTTCACGACCGGCTTGAATAGCATAAGTCTTGACGACGCCAGGATAAGAGAGAGCCATCTCTTCCAATTTGTTAAGACGTTGAATATAAGCCTCCACCACTTCTCGTCTCGCACCCGGGCGTGCACCTGATATGGCGTCACACACCTGTACTATAGGAGCTATCAGCGATTCCATTTCTATCTCATCATGGTGAGCGCCTATGGCATTGCACACATCCGGCTTTTCTTTAAACTTCTCCGCTGTTTTCATACCGAGAATGGCATGAGGCAGCTCTTCCTCATTATCGGCGACCTTGCCAATATCGTGAAGCAAGCCGGCACGTTTGGCTGTTTTGGGGTTAAGACCTAATTCTGCCGCCATGGTAGCACTTAATTTTGCCACTTCTATCGAGTGTTGCAACAGATTCTGACCATAAGAAGAACGATATTTCATTCTGCCTATCATTTTAATCAACTCGGCATTGATATTATGTATGCCGAGGTCTATCACCGTACATTTACCCGTCTCTATAATCTCCTGTTCAATTTGTTTCTCCACTTTCTTGACAACCTCTTCAATACGGGCGGGATGGATACGACCGTCAGTGACAAGTTTTTGAAGCGACAGACGAGCTATCTCCCGGCGTATTGGGTCGAAACCTGACAATAAAATCGCGTCCGGACTGTCATCAATGATGATTTCCACGCCGGTGAGAGACTCCAACGCTCTGATATTACGACCTTCACGACCGATGATACGACCTTTTATCTCATCATTCTCAATATTGAATACCGAAACAGTATTCTCAATGGCATGTTCAGCAGCAGTTCTCTGTATTGTCTCCAACACTACTTTTTTGGCTATCTGGTTGGCAGACAACTTTGCTTCTTCAGTTATCTCTTTCACAATGACCATAGCTTCAGCTTTCGCCTCATCTTTCATCAACTCCTTTAATTGTTCCTTAGCCTCTAAAGCAGAAAGACCGGACAAAGACTCCAACAGTTTCTTCTGTTCTTCCTGAATCTTGTCTAATTCCGACTGACGTTTGGAAATGTTCTCCAACTGGTTGGCAACATTTTGCTGTTGATTTTTCAAATCGTTGACTTTACGTTGAAAGTCTTCATTCTTTTGGTTCAGTTGTTGTTGTTGTTGTTGAATACGATTTTCAACTTTTTGCAGATCACGTTTCTTTTCATTTGTTTCTTTTTCGTAATCTGCTTTCATTTGCAAGAATTTTTCCTTAGCTTGAAGAATTTTTTCTTTTTTTATCACCTCACCTTTTTCCTTGGCTTCTTCAAGCACTTGATTACTTTTTTTCAAAAGAGCATTGCGCATCACTGTTGTAGAGAGCAAAACACCTATTCCTCCTCCGAACAGCACTCCCACCACACAAAGGGCAACACTCATCACACTACTGAGTAAAATCATTTCACCTTACGATTTTGACTCGTTCACGATAAGAAAAAAATCTGTCTGTCCAAAGGGATCGTAAACCCTGATAGTCACGTTTATGGCTGCCACGATGCGCAAACTTCCACTAGCATAAAGCTCCTTAACGAATTAAGGATTAGGCTTGTTTTTACATCCATGAGTCAACCGAAATTATGGTTAATAATTGTTAAGTTTACATCATGCGACGGACAGACAGATAAATCTTTCAAAGAACTTCTTTTTATCTAAGAATCAAGGTTTTCATCCAACAAAGCACTGAGTTCCTCCAACTTTTGTTCAAGACACTGGTCTCTATAAGTATGATCCGCCTCATATTTCACGTTTTCAGTAGCAAACTGAAGGCATGACATAGACAATAAATCTTGAAAATCTCTATATACGTTATTCTCCTTGTTACGTTTTACATTTTGATTCACCAAGTCAACCGCCTTCCTTACTTTTTCCTCATCAGAACTATTCACCGTAATACGATAGCTACGTTCCGCCACAACTACATTTATCTTGATCTTCTGAGTCGCATCCATACCACCATATATTTAGGTTTCCTCTTGTTCTGCATTCAATATCTTGATACACTGATCTATCTCTTTAACCAATGCTTTAATTACTTGCCTGCTTTCTTCTATTTCTTTCTCGTTCCCGAGTGCGTTAACAATAACTATTTTATTTAATTTATCCCTTAATTCCACATTCGCAGAACGAAGAGCCTCAAGCTCCACGGTCAACTCTTCATTCTTTTGAATAAGCTCTCTATTTTCATTGACAAGCAGATTTTTAGCCACTATTAGTTTCCTAATTTTTACCTCTATCTCTGAAAGTGTGACACTTAAATCTGCCATCATTCAATAGTTTGCTGTAGAATTTTGCCACAAAGATAAACATATTTGACGCATCACGCAAGTATTTTTTTATCAACATTCAATTTTTTTGCAAAATATTCTCTCATATTGTCTTACAATCTGAAGATATCACATGAAATACCACACATTCGAGACATCTTCGCCTTTTGCAATACTTGTCGTATAAATGCAACAACGCCTGCGACTGTCTCGCACTCTCAATCATCAATCCGTTTTTCTCGAACTGTCTTGTCACCTTGTTGTTTTCTCTTTCCATCTCTTCCAAAAAATCCAATGCCCTGCATTTGACATCTTCCATATCATGATATTTGCCATAGCAAAAAATAACAGGAATCACCGCATTTATTATCAACATGTCAACGGTAGTATCTCCTATTTTGCGACAGCCTCGTGCCGACACTTTCTCGAAATAATAATGATTTTCCCAATAACTGTTTGTTCTTACGTCGAACATTGTCTTTACATCCTTGATATCATGTTTCTCGATAATGTTGGAAAACATGCCGTCGTTCTTGTGTATCACCATAGCCATCTGTGCCAATCTTACAGTCGGAAAACTGCTCGGTCTCATACGAAACTTTTTCCAATAACTGACAGGCATAGTCAACAATCCGAATTTGGATTTCATCACCTTAAATTCCCGTTTCAGCAATGCCGGATAACTGTCCGTAAACTCCGTCTCCAAAAAACCGGCACATCCGAACATCATGGCTTCCAGCTGAACCTTATTGTCGGCATGTTTTCTCAACACCCTCAAAGGCAACACCATGGCGAGTCTGTCGAAAGCCTCATTATTGACTTTAGACCCCATATAGTGCATAATCCTTTGATACAAAGTCTCTTCCCAATCGAAATGATTGACGTTCAAATGTTTCTCTATGTCCGCCACCAACAGTTCCATCCTTTCAACAATCAAACGTTCACACCATGACAACATTGTAAATGCCTGCACATCACGTAACATCTTCTCACATGCAATCCATCGCTTCGACTTTATAAAAGACTGATACATACAATAAATTCCATCATCGAAACAACCCTTTATCTCAATTGCAGGAATATTACCCACTTTACAATCGGCATTATAAACCACATGCAAAATCACATTGTCATAAGCACTGTCTTCATGATGCTTATGCCGGTACCAATCAGATGCCGACACATGTATCTCGACATTACCGCACCATAAAGTGCCATCAATACGTATCTTCGCATCCATATAGTCCGGTCCGGAATCATAATTTCTGTTACCTTGAGATATTATCTTGACAGCAGCACCCTCAATGGTAAACAAGTCAGAACGAAGAAGTCTGTTTTCCCATAGATAATATATGAACTCTTCTCTCATTACGGTTTCAAAACTTTGGTACACAAAAGTAGTCATCGTTTTCTGTTACCGCATCACC
The DNA here is from genome assembly GCA_002633315.1 of Bacteroidales bacterium Phil6. Lineage (GTDB taxonomy): Bacteria > Bacteroidota > Bacteroidia > Bacteroidales > F082 > Limimorpha > Limimorpha avicola. Next base: position 66,574 of record NWBN01000029.1, on the reverse strand, counting down.
TTTTATCTATTATCTCGATTTTTTAAGATTTTTTTAACTAAAAAACTTTAAAATTTCAGAAAAAGTTAATGAATGTTAACTATTGTCTTATTTTATCATAGTATTTACATCAGGTACTTTCTTCAAATCTTTAAGCATATAGACAAAAACATATTTTGCCGGTTTGCCGCAACGTTCCACAGTAATGGTGTCACAAGGTATCATCTCAGAAAAACAGTCTTTAAAATATCTGTTAACATCATAATAATCACAACTTTCCGTCAAGAACCAGTAATCATCGCCTTTTCTAAATCCTCCTCTGTATTCATTTATCCACAAATATTTATGTATCATGACAGGTTCACCGTATGCCAGCATTTTCATGCCGAGAGGATATGCAACATAATAATCCAAATTAGCACAAGGATACCAATTCAAATTTATCATGGCATCGGATTCTTTCATCAAGCCTTGCTCAATCTTTTGATTTCTAATACTTTCAAACTGAGTTCTTATCTTTTTCCAACCATACATCGACAAAGTAAAATCACTTTCACCATAACGTTGTACAGTCTCGGAACGTTCTGTAAATCTCAAAGAGACAAATCCTGTTTTTATCTCAGCACCACCAACAGCGACAATAATCAAAAGCAGCGACAATGAAAGTTTTATTCCAACAGGTACCAGTCTTTTTTGTTTGTTTTTATATTTCTCTGCAAAAACAGCAGCCGGAAAAAGCAACATGATACTCAAAGCCGGTGCTGTCCAGTGTGGCAAGATTGGACGTGTCAACGAGAAAAACCAAAATACGGCAATAAAAGGAATACATGTCGTCAACAAAAGTCTGACATCTCTGCCATTCAAGACTCTCCAACCTCTCGCCATCAACACCAATGCAATGATTATCATGACGAAATTGACAGGATTATTGTATAAAAACTCACCCACAAGCTCCGTCAGAAAATATTTGGGTCTCAACTTATCGAAAAAACTTACACGATCTCCATGAAATGTAAAACTGATAAAATCATTTTGTATATTCCATATCAATACAGGGAGGAGACATACGACAGAAATCAACGCCGACAAATACAAGTATTTATTTTTCAGTTGTTTACGGTCAAACAACAAAATATAAAGACCCACACCGCTCCAAATAAAGACAGCTGAATACTTTGAAAGAAGGGACAAACCGGCAAACAGACCTCCAAGAAGCATGTATTTGTTTTTCGATGTCTTGAAATATCGAATAAAAGACAGAAGAGACAACAACATGAACAACATCAAAGGAGTGTCGGGCAAGATAAACACACCTGTTATTACAAAGCCGTACAATGAAGCTGTAAAAAGCAAAGCCGCATAAAAACCTGTCAATGAATCTTTTATCTCTTTACCTATACGATAGAACAGCCATGTGTCAATAGTCATGAACACCACCGATGCCAAACGCAAGAAAAACTCGTCGGAAAACAGCAGATTAAGACTGAAAAGCTGCATCACCCAACCTACCATGGGAGGATGATCAAAATGGCTCCAATCCGGATAAAGAGCGTAAGTCCAATAATACACCTCATCATTGCCAAACTCGAAAAAAGCAGCAAGAAAAGCCCTTATCACTGTACTGATGACAAGAAGCCACAACAAATATTTTTTTATTTTATTATCATTCAGCACCATCGACCTCATTTTTACGACGCATCAGCAAATACCTGCCTAATGCAATCAATGCAACAATATAAACCACCCGCATCAGCATTGTCCTTCCTTTCATGACGACAGCCATGTTGGGATCGAAATAATATTGATACGGATGTCTCAACAAAGCATTGAGATACATAACAGTACCATCATCAAAGACCAATTCGGCACGAATATATGTATCATCCGGAGCAAAACAATATGACGCTGTCTCACTATCAACGACACTGTCTCTCACCACTCCGTTTTGTCCAACAAAACGTATCACAGCGGCTTTCTCCGAAACCTGAAGCGTCACTGTATCTCCATCAAGATGAACAAAGTCCAACGCCGGCAAGTCTTTTATATCTCTTTGATAAGCAAAAGCATAACTATCACCTGACTCTAAAGCCGCATATACGCTGTCAACTTCTTCAGCATTAACCACGGTAACATATTTAACATCTTCAGCATTATTGCCGCAAGAAGCTAATATATTGACTCTAACACCATGAGACAACGCCTCATCCCAATAGTTAACAGCTTGACAGTCAGTATTTAACACTTCCAACAGCCTGTAATGGGAAAGATATCGCATTTCCCTTAATTTAAAACCCTTATCAATATATGCCGGCACTGCAAAACGACATTTTTTTTGCAATTCATCGATGTTAAATTGTTTATAATGAATATTTTGAAAAAAAGGATAATCTATCTTACGTTTATCTTTAGTTCCAATACACAGATAACGTGTCTTAGATAATCCATAACCATATTCACAGACATCAAAGCCCTGTTCATCAATGGTATCAGATCTGAAGTCATAATAATGCCAATTATCCTTATCAGATTTATAAGGATTATAAATAAAATCTCCGTGAAACGCCACAGGGTCTTCAAATCTGTAGGAAGGAACCGAGAGATATAATATCAAAAAAGACAGTATCACAAGAATTGCAATTCCCAACAAAACCCTGACAAGGTAAAACGCTATGCCTTTTTTATTCTTCATCTAAAAAAATTATTTCACAAAATTAACAATTTATCCTTAATAACTTAAAAATAGGTTTAAAATTGCAAAACATAAAAAAATCGATGAATTTCGGAAAAATGTGTTTCTTTGCAATCAAAATATGAATCTCAATTACACACTTTTTGAAACACTACCGAATTAAATTAGTTCTTTTAATGCTGCAAATGTTGATTAATATTGAGTTAATACATCCTTTAAAAGACGAGGATGCGTTGACATCTGCATTATTACGTTTCCCATATATACTGTCGTGGTTATAATACTTATACTTTTAATAATTTCACCCGGAAGATAAATGTGTTTTAAGAATCAATAAATACTGAATCATTGTTTCAAGCATCCTATTGGAACAATGTAAATTCCATCTTCAGGACGACGATAAGCATGTTCGCCTGTTGCCGTTAATATCATCTTGAAAGCAGGGGCTTTCATGCGTGCAGTGTCAATTTGGTTGGCTAATGAAGTTAGTACTTCCACTCCTTCATTTATCAAAGTTTCGCCTCCGAGCTTGACTTCTATAAGTCCATATTGGCCATTGCGAAGATGTACTACGGCATCGCATTCTAACCCACTTTTATCACGATAATGATATACCTTTCCATTCAATGCTTCTGTAAATACACGCAAATCTCTTACACACATAGCTTCAAAGAAGAATCCCATTGTCTTCAAATCACTCATCAAATCTGCCGGACCTAAACCTAATGCGGCAGTTGCAATGGACGGGTCGACAAAATAGCGTGTATCAGCAGTACGAATTGCAGTCTTTGAACGAAGATTCGGGTTCCAAGCCGGCATATCTTCCACCACAAATATTTTCCTCAAAGCTTCAAGGTAGGAACTTATAGTGTCCTCATCAAGTGTGGCAGTATCATTATTCTTCAGGTCGTCTTTCAAAGTCGCTATTGAAACTTGTGTTCCTTGATGGCGTGCATATGCTCTCATCAAGCGCTGCACTCGCTCAGATGCTCTTTTCACTCCATCGACTTTGGTTATATCTTCTTTGGTTACTGCATCGTAATAATCGAATGCTTGTTCCAAAGCAGCTTCTTCGGGTAACCCAACAGCCATCGGCCAACCACCACGGCAAATTAAGAATGCAATATCTTGCAATTTAAGTTCATTCTTCTCCAGTATTTTCTCAGGTGTAGTGAACAGATTTCCAAGACTTACTTTTCCGTTTGATTCCCCTGATTCAAATAATGTCATAGGGCGCATTGTCAACCAAGCAAAACGCCCTGTTCCTGAATGTTCTCTTTCCTCTTCAGCCTCCTTGTCGGGGACAGTAGAACCTGTTAATATAAACTGTCCCATTTTACGGCGATGGTCAACAGTATATCTTACTGCATCCCACAGTTTAGGCACGGTTTGCCACTCGTCAATAAGCATTGGAGTATCCCCCGACAATGCCGCATCTGTATCTATTTCTAACAGACTTCTGAAATTATTTTTCACATCAGTTCGAGCTAACAATATTTTGCCAGCTGCCACTTCCTCGGCTGTAGTGGTTTTACCACACCATTTAGGTCCCTCTATCAACACAGCTCCTTTAGACTGCAATTTCTTTTCAAGCAGGCCATCCAATATTCTATGTTTGTAACCATCCATAAATCAAACTATTTACTACCACAAAGGTAATTAAAAATTCTAATACTCGGTTGTTTGGATTAATATTTTTCGGCAATATGACATCAATTTATTCGGTTGTTTGGTTTATATACTCTATTACAGCTTATCATTTTTCGGTAATTTGGCACAAAACTGTTCGGTTGTTTGACTTTTTACATAAACCTCACTCTTTCTTGCAACTCTCTTATTTTCCGTATGAGTACATCAAACTCTAAAGATTCACCATAAATAAAAAAACGCCTCATATCTGCATAATCATTTTGCCATGCTTCTATAGCCGATTCCGGTAGAGTCTCAGGATATATAGTCGTGCTATTTTGCGCAATTTTTCCCGCTGACTTTTACTTGTATTTTCAATGCCGAAGAATGAATGACTGATTGCCAAATCAATGTCTTCAGAGAAACGCTCTATGATTTTAAAACCTTTTGACAACGATGTTCCGCCTTTGAATATCAAAGAATCACGGCAATCTGTTTGGAATAATGCCTTCAGTGTAACTGTTACCCGCCAGTCCTTTTTTATAGCAACTTGATTAATGGTTGGGTGTTTAGCTTCTGTATGCTGTAACATTGCTAAACGGTCCACTATCTCATTGTTTAACCATAGTTTTCCCATAGTTTAAGTTCCTTTTATGCGGTTAGCATTGGTTTTACAATTCGTTTCATCCATGCAGGCATCATATTTATATCTTTGATTAATGTCTCCTTATCTGTTTCCTTTGATACCAATTGTCGAATTAAATTCAATTCTACTTCTCCTATATTCTCTTTTTTAAGGGCCTTAAGTGCTTGAACAAGTAGTGAAATAAGACGAGTTCTATAACAAAAGTTTTTGGAAACACCTCGTTTTAATACTACTTTCCTATTCGATAAAATTATTGTTCTTTCGCTTCCGGTAGTAAGGAATGTGTAATTCATCGGCACTTGAGTCGATAGCCCTAATGCATTCAATGCAGTCATGCCTGATGGTAACACCTTTGCGTTATCTCGGGTTGCAATTGCTTGTACGATCTTATCGACAGAAGGAAGTACGACACCGAATCGACTTTTTCTTGGCTTGGTATATATTCCATGTGCAATTTTTACAAGTGTACCTTCATTTGTCAATTCAGACAAAATACTACCAACAAATTCTGTGTGATATTCAGGAAAATTTGAACGAAACAGGATGCAATCCTCAGGCATCGCTTCTATACGTTGCTTGAGAGTCGTACTATCTATAGAATATTTATTAGTCATATCACCTTTGAAATTTTGATGATTTTTCAAATGCAAAGATACGGAAAGAATTCAAATAAATGATAAATTATCAAGTAATTTGTTCGTTAGCCTTGGAAAAATATTTTGCAATGTCAATAAGAATGCTGTTTCTTTATATAAAACTACTTTTCTTATTGGTGTTCCAATTGTTTTTTGAAATGAATAAGATTTTTAAAAAATTATTTAAAAAAAATTCAAAAATCTGTTTTTGAAAATTCCTTAATCCATCAATAATGATTTTGCAGAGTGCTTTTTGTGTCAGTGGCAAATTTTTATAATGTGCCGCCTTGGCGATGGCGGCGTGATGAAATCCGCTGATGTGAAGTGGTCAAAGCCAAATACTGTCTGAGCTTATGCGAGTTTATTTGGCTCAACGGAACATCAAGGATTTTAGCCGTCGAGACTCAGCGGCGAGTTTTTTCTGCTTCGTCTTTTTGTCGGCACAAAAAGATGAAGAAATACTTTATAATAAGATATTAATTCTTAAAAAACGTAATTCAAAACAACTTCCAACTTTTAAAACCAATTTTTTTATACATATATACACGAATTACAGTACATGCGGCATATCATGAAAACACAATCTTATAAAAGGTTTTTACATTCATTTTATTCAAAAAAAGACTTAGCATATTAATAAAAGGTGTATCTTTGCAATTAATCAAAAAACGAACAAAAAGCATGGATTCAAATCCAAAAGGAAATATAATAGAAGAAGTTACCAACAAGGATTATGAATTTGGTTTTGTTACTGACATTGAAACCGAATTCATTCCGAAGGGACTGAATGAAGATATTGTAAGACTCATCTCGAAGAAAAAAGGAGAGCCGGAATGGTTATTGGAATTTCGTTTGAAGGCATACAGACACTGGTTAACTCTTAAACAGCCTGATTGGGCACATCTTGACATTCCTCATATTGATTATCAAGACATCATCTATTATGCTGCTCCCAAAAAACGCAAAGAACTGCAAAGTTTGGACGAAGTAGATCCGGAGTTACTTGACACATTCAACAAGTTAGGCATCTCGTTGGACGAACAGAAAAGACTTTCCGGCGTTGCAGTAGATGCAGTTATGGACAGCACTTCGGTAAAGACGACATTTCAAGACACTCTTACCAAATACGGCATCATCTTCATGTCGTTCAACGAGGCAGTAAAACAACACCCGGAATTGGTAAAGAAATATTTAGGCACCGTGGTGCCTCATACCGACAACTTCTTTGCTGCATTGAACTCCGCCGTTTTCAGCGACGGCTCATTCTGTTACATCCCTAAAGGCGTGAGATGCCCAATAGAGTTATCGACATATTTCCGTATCAATGCTGCCAACACGGGGCAATTCGAGAGGACACTCATCGTTGCCGACGAAGGCGCATACGTCAGTTACATGGAAGGCTGCACCGCACCACAACGCGATGAAAATCAGCTACATGCAGCCATAGTCGAGATTATTGCAGAGACTGATGCAGAAGTCAAATATTCTACTGTGCAAAACTGGTATCCCGGCGACAAAGACGGAAAAGGCGGTATCTTCAACTTTGTAACTAAAAGAGGCATCTGCCGAGGCGACAGGTCTAAAATATCATGGACACAGGTAGAGACCGGGTCTGCCATAACATGGAAATATCCGAGCTGCATACTGAAAGGAGACAACAGCATAGGTGAATTTTATTCCGTCGCCGTGACCAACAATCATCAACAGGCAGACACAGGTACCAAAATGATTCACATAGGCAAGAACTCACGCAGCACCATCATCTCAAAAGGAATATCAGCAGGATACAGTCAAAACAGTTACAGAGGACTTGTACGCATAGCACCGGACGCCACCAACTGCCGCAATTTCTCGCAATGCGATTCCTTGTTGCTCGGCGACAAATGCGGCGCTCACACTTTCCCATACGTGCAATGCGGCAACGACAGCAGCATCCTTGAGCATGAAGCCACTACATCCAAGATATCTGAAGACCAGCTGTTCTACTGTAACCAAAGAGGAATAGGCAGAGAAAAAGCCATAGGTCTGATTGTCAATGGATATGCAAAAGACGTTTTAAACAAACTGCCTATGGAATTTGCTGTTGAAGCACAAAAACTGTTATCTATTACATTAGAAGGCAGTGTAGGATAATAAAATATTAAAAATAAAGGCATTATGTTATTTAGCATCAAGAATTTACACGTCTCGATAGGAGGCAAAGAAATATTAAAGGGATTTAATTTGGATGTCAATGCGGGCGAGATACATGCCATAATGGGTCCCAACGGCACCGGGAAAAGCACCCTGGCAGCAGCCATCACCGGCAGAGAAGGCTATGAGATAACTGAAGGAGAGATATGGTATAAGGGAAAGAATATTATTGACATGTCTGCTGAAGAAAGAGCCAACGAAGGTATATTCCTCAGTTTCCAATATCCTGTAGAAATACCCGGTGTCAGCATACAGAACTTCATGCGTACCGCTATCAACGCCAAACGCGAATATCAGGGACTTCCTCCCGTTTCCATGGTTGATTTTCTCAAGACAATGAAAGAGAAACAAGCAATGGTGGAAATAACGGACAAGTTACAAAACAGATTCGTCAATGTCGGATTCTCCGGGGGAGAGAAGAAAAAGAACGAAATATTCCAGATGGCGATGCTCGAACCACAACTTGCCATATTGGATGAGACAGACTCCGGTCTTGACATCGACGCCCTGCGTATTGTCGCCAATGGCGTAAATCAGCTACATACTAACGACAATGCTTTCATTGTCATCACTCACTACCAACGTCTTCTCGACTATATAGTTCCGGATTTCGTTCATGTGATGTACGACGGCCGTATAGTAAAATCGGGCGACAAAAACCTCGCTTTAGAACTCGAGGCAAAAGGCTACGAATGGGTTAAGGGTCTAATGGGATAATAAAATGATACTAATGGATAACACAGATAACATACCGGAGACCTTAAAACGCAGAATCCTCGACTATGGCGACGAACTGTTGAAAAGAAAAGCCGGCGAAGACACAGCCAAAGTGACGACACTGAGAAATGAGGCTTTGGAACATTTCTCACAAAACGGCTTCCCTACACGCAAAATGGAACGCTGGCGCAACTCTAAAATCATAGACAACCTGTCAGAATCATATCAACTGTATGAAGAACAGCCATCACATGACAGGAAAGACTTCTGTTGCGTTATTCAAGACTTCGACACTGAGGTGATTACAATGTATAACGGACGTTTGGCTGACGACAACATCTTGAGAACTCTCGACAACGGCATCATTATTGGAAGCAGCAGAGCCGCCATGATACAACATCCGGACCTGTTCGACAAATATTTCGGCTCCTGCCGTACTGATGAGGACAATGGATTCTATGACATCAACACCGCCTTGTGGCAGGACGGATTCTTCATCTTCGTACCTGCCAATGTCACGGCAGAGAAACCGGTACAAATCATAAAATTGATAGACAACGTCAACAACCCGCTCATCCAGACCCGCAACCTAATAATATTGGAAGAAAACAGCAACCTGTGCATAGTGGATTGCGATGACACCATGAGCAACAATGCGAGCCTCGTCAACTCATTCACCGAGACCGTCATAGGAGAAAATGCCCATCTTGAGACTTATAAACTTCAAAATCTCAACAATGAGACTGTTTTCATCAACAGCAACACCACCAAACAGCTTAAAGACAGCAGTCTGATGTCATGTATTATCAGTTTCAACGGAGGCATGATACGCAACAACGTACACGTTGACCTCGACGGACAAGGCGCCGACACTCAGGTTTACGGTCTTTATCTCATGGACAAGAAACAACATATCGACAATCAGATAAGAGTCAATCATAACGTTTCCGACTGCAACAGCAACGAACGTTTCAAGGGCATACTCGACGACGAGGCGACAGCTGTTTTCAACGGTCATGTTTATGTAGCTCCCGACGCTCAACATACTAACGCCTATCAGAACAACAGCAACATAATACTGACCTCTTCAGCAAAAGTAAACACCATGCCTTTCTTGGAGATTTATGCCGACGATGTCAAATGTTCTCATGGCTCTACCATAGGACAACTCGATGAAGAGGCAATGTTTTACATGAGACAAAGAGGTATCAGCAAGGCAAACGCCCGCATGCTTCTGATGTATGCCTTTGCGGCAGAGATTAGCAACAACATAAAAATAGACAAACTGCAGGAACGCATCGACGATATGATAAAGCGTCGATTGAAAGGTGAACTGTCAAGTTGCGACACCTGCGTGTTCCATTGCAATACGCCTAAGGAATATAATTTTGAAATAGATTTGAGTAAAATCTGATATGAGCATACAGTTCGACATCAACGACATTCGAAGACAATTTCCCGTTTTGAATCAAAAGGTTTATGGCAGGCCTTTGGTTTACCTGGATAATGCTGCAACAACACAAAAACCTCTTTGCGTCATAGAACGCGAAAGGAATTACTACCTAAACGAGAATTGCAACATACACCGAGGTGTGCATTACCTCAGCCAGATGGCAACGGAAGCATACGAGAATGCAAGAAAAAGCATATCGAGTTTCATAAATGCCAAAGATTATCGCGAGATAATATTCACAAGAGGAACAACAGAGTCATTGAACCTGTTGGCCTCATCTCTCGGAAGACTTTTGTTTAATAAAGGTGACAAAGTAGTAGTCACAGCAATGGAACATCATTCCAACATGGTACCGTGGCAACAGATGTTGAGTCAAAAAGAAGGAATACTTGGAGTGGTGAAAATGGATAAAAATGGAGTGCTCGACCTTGACCATTACGAAGGACTGCTTCAGGAAAGACCTAAATTAGTCAGCATAACTCATATATCAAACACCTTAGGCACCGTCAATCCTGTAAAAGAAATGATAGCCATGGCTCATAATCATGGTATTCCTGTGATAATCGACGGTGCACAATCCATAGCACATCAGACCATCGACGTTCAAGAACTTGACTGTGACTTTTTCGTCTTTTCCGGTCATAAGATGTATGCACCCATGGGGATAGGATGTTTATACGGCAAGATGGAATGGCTCGACAAAATGCCTCCTTATCAATACGGAGGAGAAATGGTTGACAAAGTAAGTTTCGAAAATACCACTTTCAATTCAGTACCTTTCAAATTTGAAGCCGGGACTCCCAATGTAGGAGCTGCGTTAGGTCTTGAAACAGCAGTAAAGTTCCTTCAAAGTCTTGACAGAGAAGCTGTTGACGCTCATGAGACAGCCCTGTTGAATCATGCTGTCAGTCTTTTGTCTGAAATTGAAGGATTAAGATTTATAGGAGAAGCTCCTCAACGCAACGGTCTCGTGTCGTTCATTATAGAAGGAATACATCCATACGATTTAGGTACTCTTATCGATAAAATGGGTATTGCTGTAAGGACAGGACATCATTGTGCTGAACCCGTGATGACTTTCTTCGACATCCCGGGCACAGTGAGAGCTTCTTTCGCCATGTACAACACCATTGAAGAGGTTGATTCTTTCGTTCAAGCAGTAAAAAAAGCATCTTCAATGTTAAGATAAAAATAATATTATGACAATAAAAGAAATACAAGATTCTATCGTTGACGAATTTTCCATGCTCGATGACTGGATGGACCGTTATTCCATGATAATAGAGATGGGCAAAGAATGTCCTGTAATAGACCCTCAATACCGTAATGACAACTACCTCATCAACGGCTGTCAGTCGAGGGTATGGCTTCATGCCGAAAAAAAAGACGGCAAGATTTATTTCACTGCCGACAGCGATGCAGTAATAACAAAAGGCATCATCAACCTTTTGATAAAAGTTTTTTCCGGACAGACTCCTGACGACATCCTCGTTGCCGACCTTTCCTTTCTCGACAAAATAGGTCTCAAGGAACACTTGTCGCCAACACGTTCCAACGGACTCCTGTCCATGGTAAAACAAATGATGTTGTATGCCACAGTGATGAAAGAACAGTGACATCGAAGTTTTACATAATAACAAACAACAAAACAGCATAACAATGACACAGGAAGATAAAGAAAATTTAAAAGAACGCATCATTGCAGTATTGAGCGGCATCTACGACCCTGAGATCCCGGTGGACATTTATCATCTCGGTCTGATTTACAACATCGACATTGACGACGATGCCAATGTAAGGATTCTCATGACTGTAACCACTCCCAACTGTCCTGTTGCTGAGACCTTGCCTGCCTTTGTAAAAGAGAAAGTCTCAGTCATTATGGGAGTAAAATCTGCAGAGATAGAACTTACTTTCGAGCCTGCATGGAGTCCTGCCAACCTGTCTGAAGAGGTAAGAGCAGAACTCGGTCTTGATGACGGCTACAATTTCATGGATATGATGTATTGACAAAGAAAACCACAAACACCTGATGTTAGAGAATATCAACAGTCCCCAAGACCTACGTACGTTGGACATCAATTCATTGCCAATATTGGCAGAGGAATTGCGTAATTTTATTTTGGATGAATTGTCCGTCAATCCCGGGCATGTAGGCTCGTCATTAGGTGCCGTAGAATTGACAATAGCATTGCATTATATCTTCAACACTCCTGACGACAAACTCATCTGGGACGTAGGACATCAGGCATACGCACACAAGATACTCACCGGACGACGCGACAGGTTCAATACATTACGCAAGTTAAACGGCATCAGCGGCTTTCCCGTCATGAAAGAAAGTGAATATGACGCTTTCGGGACCGGGCACTCCTCCACTGCCTTGTCTGCTGCCCTCGGTATGGCGACAGCAGATAAATTACTTGGACATAAAGACAGACATCATATTGCCGTCGTCGGCGACGGGGCAATAACGGGAGGCATGTTTTTCGAAGCATTGAATCATGCCGGCACTGCCGACGTGGACCTCCTCATCATACTCAACGACAACGGCATCGCCATAGACAAGAGTGCCGGCGCCTTGAAAGATTATCTTCTGCGACAAGCCGACAAACACAACAGTACAGATTTCTCCAACCCATTATTTGAGGCTTTCAACATACAATGTTTCGGTCCTGTCAACGGCAACGACCTCAACGAACTGCTGCCTATGATAGAAGCTGTTAAAAAAGTTAATGGCGTACGTCTGTTGCATGTATTGACAACAAAAGGCAAAGGTTTTTGGAAAGCTGAACATGAACAGGTATTATATCATGCTCCCGGTAGATTCGACCGTGTAACAGGAGAAGTGCCTCACCATCAAATACCACTTTATCAAGACGTCTTCGGCGAGACTATGTTGGAACTTGCTGAAAGAAACAACAAGATAACAGTCATCACGCCCGCCATGTTGACAGGAAGCAACCTCATTCATGTGATGGAGAAATTTCCGGAACGAACTTTCGATGTCAGCATTGCAGAACAACATGCAGTGACATTCGCCGCCGGCATGGCTGCTGAAGGAATGATACCTTATTGTACTGTCTATTCTACATTTCTACAAAGAGCCTACGACCAAATCATCCACGACGTGGCACTGCAGGACTTACATGTGGTATTCTGCATTGACCGAGCAGGCATAGTGGGAAGAGACGGTGCCACACACCACGGCATCTTCGACCTGTCATATCTTAACTGCGTACCTAACATGATAGTCGCTGCCCCCATGAACGAGAACGAGTTACGCGACATGTTATATACCGCCCAATATGTCAACTGTCCGATATCAATACGATACCCAAGAGGTAAAGCCACGGAAAGACACTGGAAAGAAAACTTCGACAAAATTGAAATAGGAAAAGCACGTATATTGAAACAAGGCGATGATATCGCCATACTTAGTCTTGGACATACAGGCAACTTTGCTGCAAAAGCTGCAAAGACTCTCGAAAAGGAAGGAATAAATGTCACACATATCGACATGAGGTTTCTCAAACCATTGGACGACAAAATATTACATCAAGTATTATCAGAATTCAAAGAGGTAATGACAATAGAAGACGGTGTGTTGAACGGAGGTTTCGGATGCAGTATCATGCGTTTTGTACAGGAACACAAATACAATACTCATATCACTATGATCGGCATTCCTGACTGTTTCGTCACACATGCCTCACCTGAAGAGTTGTATTCTTTATATGGCATGGATGATGAAGGCATAGTCAAAAAAGTAAAACAGATATTAAGTTGATTCTCTGATATTTAAAAAAGAATACATCAAATTTTTACATTAATGATATGAAGCAACGACAATTTTGTTTACTTTTGCGCCATGAATTGGGGGTTTAGCTCATCTGGTAGAGCGTCAGGTTCGCAATCTGAAGGTGGCCGGTTCGAGTCCGGTATCCTCCACAACTTTTCAGGCATTAATATCAAACCTCATTTTTTATCTTCTTACATTATATGGAAAGGTATGAATATTTATATTGCTTGATTTCATAAATTCATGTAAGTCAGATATTTTCTTTCTCAACACGTTTTGCTATTGTGATACTGTATTCATACAGCAGGTAAAACGGCAGGAAAATCAGACACTGACTCATAATATCGGGTGGTGTTATCAATGCTGAAATGACAAGAAGCACTACTATGGCAATTTTTCGGTTACGACGCATCCATTCAGAAGTTATCAATCCGACAGAGGCAAGAAAACGGACAAGAAGCGGCAGTTGAAAAATAAGACCACCTGCAAACGACACTCCCAATACCGTTCCTATATATGAATCTATCTCTATGATATTATTAATCGCTTCATTGGCTTCATAATTTACAAGAAAGTTGATTGCCAATGGAGCTACAATAAAATAGCAAAACATGGTACCAATAAAGAACCATAGCACTATTTCCCATACTATACGGCGGCTTTTCCGTCTGATATTCTTGCTAAGAGCCGGTTTCACAAAGCCCCATAACTGTGAGATGATATAAGGGAAACACAATATCAGTGCACCTACGGCAGACACTTTTATATGCAACATGAACTGTCCTGCCATCTTAACATTGTAAATCTCAACACCTGAGACATTGATGTTAAGTCCTTCAATGCCGGTAATTTGTGCCAAGGCTGACAACAAACGATTGGTAATAAAACCGGGCTGTGACGGATAAAATACCAAGTCGAGAATGACACCCTTGAAAAAAGAAAACAAAACAAGAAAAACGATGCAGAAAGCTACTCCAATATGAATAAGCACCTTGCGAAGTTCTTCAAGGTGATCTCCGAAACTCATTTCACATTCAGAGTCATTATCGACTTTGCGGCTCATCGAAGACATCAGTCTTTTTTGGCAGAATTATCATCTTTATCCTTGTCGTCATCGAGTGGTTTCTCGACAGCATCTTTAAATTCTTTGACACCGCGCCCGAGACCACGCATCAACTCCGGCAATTTCCTGCCACCAAAAAGCAATAATATCACCAATACTATCAGGAGAATCTCCCCGGTGCCAAGTCGACCAATAAATAACAAATTCATAATTTACAGTTTGTTTATTTCAGATAGCAAAATTAATACATTTAATCATATAAAGCAAGATTATTAAAAATATTGCCTTTGAACACGGACATATATTGTTAATTTCAGCTGCATGCATTCAACATGGCGGCAAGCACCGACATCGCCTTTGACACAGAATCTACATTTTTGACATAAAGCAGCACCTTGTCATTAACTTCCTTTATCTTGAAAAATCTTGCATTCTCAGTGACATAACGAATAATATTCATCGACATGTCAGTACTATAATATCCCGATTCCTGATTAGCGACGAAGTAACATGTCATCATGCCGTTTTTAAGAACTATTTTCTCGAAACCGAGGTCACGTGCCATCCATCGAAGTCTGACAGTATCGACAAGATCTATCGTCTGTCGAGGCGGTGTACCGAAACGGTCAGTAATCTGACTGACAAAACGTTGCAGACCTTCTTCATTCTGTATATGGTCTAGTTCCGTATAAAGACTTACTCTTTCCGTTGAAGATTCCACATACTCCGGAGGCAACAATATCTCCATATCCGATTCAATGACACAGTCTGAGACAAATTTCTTGTCTTGCCGAGGTTCGAACAAATCTTTAAATTCAGTTTCTTTAAGTTCGAGAATAGCCTCATCGAGAATATGATGATATGTCTCGAAGCCGATGTCGTTGATGAAGCCGCTCTGTTCTGCACCAAGGAGGTTACCGGCTCCGCGTATGTCGAGGTCACGCAATGCGATATTAAAGCCACTGCCGAGGTCGGAAAATTCTTCTATCGCACGCAATCGTTTCTGTGCCTCATCATTAAGCATCGGCATTGGCGGCGTCAAAAGATAACAGAACGCCTTTTTGTTGGAACGCCCCACCCTGCCTCTCAACTGATGCAGGTCACTGAGTCCGAAACGCTGAGCCTCATTTATAATAATGGTATTGGCATTCGGAATGTCAAGTCCAGCCTCTATGATAGTAGTACACAACAACACATCATATTTGCCATCTATAAAGTCCAACATTATCTTTTCCAATTTGTCACCTTCCATCTGACCATGACCTACGGCTATTTTCACTCCCGGTACATAAGACACTATCATATCGTAAACATCCTGAATGTTCTGCACCCTGTTATGCACGAAGAAGACCTGACCATCACGTGCCAATTCATACTGAATAGCATCGCGTATCACCTCAGGATTAAAGACATGACATTGTGTATCAACAGGATAACGATTAGGTGGTGATGTAGTGATAATGCTCATGTCGCGAGCACCCATCATTGAAAACTGCAATGTGCGAGGTATGGGCGTTGCCGTCATAGTAAGAGTATCGACATTGGTTTTCAACTGTTTGAGTTTCTCTTTGGCAGAGACTCCGAACTTCTGCTCCTCATCGATGACAAGAAGACCCAAATCCTTGAATTTAACATCCTTGCCCAAAATGCGGTGTGTACCAATCAAAATATCCACTTTACCGGAAGCAAGGTCTTCAAGAGTTTTCTTTTGTTCTTTGGCAGTTTTAAAACGATTGAGATAATCAACATTTACGGGAAAGCCTTTCAATCTGTTTGAGAAAGTATGATAATGTTGCAATGCGAGCACTGTTGTCGGAACGAGTACAGCCACCTGTTTGGAGTCGCACACTGCCTTGAAGGCAGCACGAACAGCCACCTCAGTCTTGCCAAAGCCCACATCGCCGCATACCAAACGGTCCATTGGAGTTTCCGACTCCATGTCATGTTTCACGTCAATAGTCGCTTTCAACTGGTCTGGAGTATCTTCGTACATGAAAGTCGCCTCCAATTCAGTTTGAAGATACGAATCCGGCATAAATTGATAACCTTTGGAATTTTTACGTTCGGCATATAGTTTTATCAATTCTCGTGCAATATCTTTAACATGACTTTTCGTCTTGTTTTTCAATCTGTTCCACGCGTTGGAGCCAAGTTTGCTCAATGCAGGCTCCGCCCCGTCCTTACCTGAGTATTTTGCTATGCGATGCAAAGAATGAATACTGACATACAAAATATCGCCATTCTGATAGATAAGACGCAAAGCCTCCTGTTGTTTACCGTTGTTGGTAATGGTCTCCAACCCGTCAAAACGACCAATACCATGGTCTATATGCGTGACGAAATCGCCGGGTTTAAGATTATTTAATTCCTTGATTGTTATAGCCTGACTGTTTGCATAGCCATCTCTGATATGAAAACGATGATATCGTTCAAAAATCTGATGATCAGTGTAACAACAAATCTTCAGGTCATTATCGACAAAACCTGCCTGTATGGAATACAATACCGGAACAAAGTCGTTATGTGACTCGTCGATATGACGTATATCATTGAGTATACTTTGAATACGATTCAACTGTTTCTTACTCTCCGAGAAACAGAACACCTTATAATCATCTGCCTTCAGTTTCTCCAAATCCGCCAACAACAAGTCGAAATTCTTATTAAAGACAGGCTGCGGAATTATATTGAAAGTCACCACATCTTTGTCTTTCTTATCCAAATATGAACCAAAACTTACTGTTTTAAAAGAACTCATTCTCTCTATAATGGCATCGCCCTTACAAAACATCTTGTCGAAAGTATTGTCCTTTTCTTCAAAACTTTCATATATTTTAAGAGCCTTGTCATATTCAGCGTTGACCCTTTCAGCAAGATATTCTCCTTCCTCCACCCATATCACTGAATTTCTGTCGAGATAATCCATGATGGAAACCCTATGATAAGAAGATTTCACATCATGCAAGTTAGGCATGATAACGATCTTATTCAGTTTCTCTATCGACAACTGGTTTGCCGGATTGAAACTTCTGATAGAATCTATCTCATCGCCCATAAACTCAATACGATATGGAAAATCGTTGGCAAAAGAAAACACATCGACAATACCGCCACGTATTGCAAACTGCCCCGGTTCGACAACGAAGTCGGCATGTTCAAAGTCACAATCCAAAAGTACATCGGTAAGGTTGTCCATACTGATGATATCCCCTACATTAAGTACTTTGGCGTTATTTTCAAGAGTGTCACGCTGCACCACCATTTCAGCAAGAGCCTCCGGATACGACACTATCACTGTTCTGATATCATTGACAGATACCCGTTGCAGCACCTCGGTACGCGATAATATAAATGTGTTATCTGTTTTCTCCGGCTCATAAGGACGTTTATAAGAAGTCGGATAAAACAATATCCTCTTCTTACTGTAATCCATATCGCGCTCATTGAGGATATTCTCAAGGTCATTATAGAAATAGGCTGCCTTTTCCCTGTCACCGCAAATCACAAAATGCTTTCCTCCCAATTTATCAAACACGGCATTCAACACGAAAGCCTTGGAAGAGCCAATAAGCCCAGGACACACAACATTTTTTCTATCATTGAGACAATCAACAAGATGCCGAACACGAGCATCATTATTGTAATATGATTTATTAAAATCTTTCACAAGTGCAAAAATAGTCATTTTACCAACATGAAAACATCATAAATACAAGTTAATAAAACAAATTTTACGAACAAAAGACAGAAAGTCTTGTTTTTGAATCATAATTTAATACAAATAAAGATGAAAGACAATAATTTTAGAGAAGGTGATGCAAGAAGTAATGTTTTCGCCACCGATGTCATGCTTAATCCGGCACCTATTGACAGAATACCTGACGGACCTACCACACCACAGGTAGCCTATCAGATGGTTAAAGATGAGACTTTTCCCCAGACACAGCCAAGACTCAACCTTGCAACATTTGTAACGACTTACATGGATGAATATGCCACACGGCTTATGAACGAGGCCATCAACGTGAATTACATTGACGAGACTGAATATCCGAGAGTTGCCTTGATGGCACAGAAATGTGTTAACATCATCGCCAATTTATGGAACACGCCTGAAGCATCGCGTTGGAAGACCGGTGCGGTAGGCATAGGATCCTCCGAGGCATGTATGCTTGGTGGTGTGGCGGCATGGCTTCGCTGGAAAAACAGACGCAAAGCACAGAATAAACCTTACGACAAACCCAACTTCGTAATAACAAGTGCTTTCCAAGTGGTATGGGAAAAATTCTCACAACTTTGGCAGATAGAAATGCGTACCGTGCCGTTGACAAAAGAACATCCTACACTCGACCCGGCAGAAGCAATGAAATTGTGTGACGAAAATACCATTTGTATTGTTCCTATCACCGGAGTGACATGGACAGGTATGAATGACGACGTGGAGACACTCGACAAAATGGTGACAGACTATAACAAAAGAACCGGCAATGAATTATGTATTCACGTAGATGCCGCATCAGGCGGATTCATCATGCCATTCCTGTCTCCCAACGTAAAATGGGACTTCAGACTTAACAACGTATTGTCAATCAGTACATCAGGACATAAGTTCGGACTCGTTTATCCGGGTCTCGGATGGGTAATATGGCGCGACAAGAAATATTTGCCCTCCGATATGTCGTTCAGTGTCAACTATCTCGGTGCAGATATCACACAAGTAGGACTCAATTTCTCACGCCCGGCGGCTCAAATTTTAGGCCAGTATTATCAATTCATCAGATTAGGTTTTCAAGGTTACAAGACCATTCAGCAGAACTGCATGGATATAACAAAATATCTGCATGATGAAATAGGTAAAATGCCTCAATTCCAAAATTACAGCAACAATGTCGTCAATCCTTTGTTTATTTGGATGTTAAAACCTGAATACGACAAAGTGTCAAATTGGACATTGTACGACTTGCAATACAAGTTACAACAAAACGGTTGGATGGTTCCCGCCTATACATTACCTATGAACATGGAAAACACCGTGGTGATGCGTATTGTATGCCGTCAAGGATTCAGCAGAGATATGGCAGACATGTTACTCAACGATATTAAGATGGCAGTACAGGAACTTGACAAATTGGAATATCCTACACAATTGCGCATTGGTGTAAACAAAAATGAACATCCCAAACCGAAATTCAACCACGGAGGGACACATCATTGCTGTAATGACAAAAATCAGAAGTGCTGCAATAATCAAACAAACAAATGATTATTAACAAGTAAAACAAACAAAAACAATATAAAGAATTTCGGGGTTGTGTCAGGTTATATGATTTGACACAGCCCCATTATAACACATAGCCAAAAATTACATTATGATTAGCAAAATAACAAAACAACAAATTACAGAAGCCATAGATGAAGCCTATAACAAATATAAAGACGAAAAAAGCGGTGCCAATGCCGATTATATCCCGTATCTTGCCAATGTGCCTTCCAACTTGTTCGGCATTACAATTTGTCTCAACGACGGCTCTGTCATAGAACGAGGCGACACCAATTACATCTTTGGCATTGAGTCAATTTCCAAGGTCCCCACTGCCATTCTGGCGATGCGACAATATGGCACACAAGAGATTCTCGACAAGATTGGCTGTGATGCTACAGGTCTTCCTTTTAATTCCATATTTGCCATCTTGCTTGAAAACGACCATCCTTCAACACCATTAGTCAATGCTGGAGCCATAGCTGCATGCAGTATCATAAAACCAACCGGCAAAAGCGACGAGAAATGGGATGCCATAGTCAACAACATCAAAGAACTCTGCGGCAGTTCCCCAAGACTTATCGATGAATTATATAAATCCGAAACTGATACCAATTTCAACAACAGAGCCATAACATGGCTTCTTAAAGAATACAACAGAATATACGACCATCCGATGATATCGTTAGACCTATATACACGTCAATGTTCATTAGGTGTCACTGCCAAACAACTTGCCATCATGGCTGCCACCATTGCCTTTGGCGGCAGAAATCCATTGACCAACAAACAAGTTTTCAATTCTGAATACACTTCAAATATAGTATCATTGATAGCATCGGTAGGTTTTTACGAACACACAGGTGACTGGATGTACACTTCCGGCATACCAGCCAAATCAGGTGTAGGCGGTGGAATAATGGGTGTCATGCCAGGCGTTATGGGAATAGCATCTTTTGCCCCTCCTTTGGATTCTGCAGGCAACTCGGTAAAAGCCCAGAAAGCAATAAGATATATAACTAACAAATTGAACATCAATATATTCAACCCTGCAAGGACACAAGTGACAATGGAAAAGGAACTCGTTGTATGATTTATTGCCGTCTATATTGATTTGGTGTCATTCCTACTTGCGACTTGAAATATTTATAAAACGAAGATGGATCCTCGAAGTTCAGCCTGTCTGCTATCTCTTTGATGCCCAAATCACTATGACGCAACAGATGCTGAGCTTCGAGTATCACGAACTTATCTATATACTCTACTGCCGACTTGCCACTGACATCCTTTATCACCTTGGAAAGATAACGCGGTGTGATACATAATTTGTCGGCATAATACGACAGCCGTCTCTCTCTAACATGATGCTCCGATACAAGTGCAATGAAAACCTCAAACATCTTGCGATGACGCGACGAGCCCTTGATGTCCTCATTCCTCTCGTTCTTCAACCTGTCCTTAATAAAACTCGAAAAAAGATAAAACACTGAAGAGATTAACAGCCTCACACACTCTTTCTTATATATTGAGTCACTACTTATCAAATCATTAATGAGTTTTACATATTTTCTCGCCAAAACAATCTCTTCCTCGGAAAGAATGAAACATGGATTTTTCAATATCTTCATCACATCACCAAAAACCTTGTTCAAATCGAAACTCAAATCAAACATATAATCACGAGAAATGGCAAAAATAATCATATCTACTTGATTGTCAACATTATCATTTAAGGGTTTATACTGAATGATGTTGCTGGGAATGTTTATGACAATGGCATTCTCATGTATCTCGTAATCCTCTAAATTGATTGAAAACCTGATATCTCCCTTAATACAGAACACTACCCAGAAAGCATCAACACGACACGGATATTTCAACATCTGATGATTTATGCTGCTGGACTGCCTCGCTATTATAAAATCATCGTCAATACTGATCAACTCATCTGAAGTAAAAAACTCTTTTATCTCAGAGATCGAAAAAATGTTAACATCTGCATCCATATTTCAAATTTTCAACAAATATACATTATTTTATTCATATATACTGTATTTTTATGCAAAAATTGTACATTTTTACATTTATTACAAACTATTTTACATTATTACACACATTAATTTTACTGTATTTTTGCAACCATAATAATAGCAACTTGTTATTTAATCAAAAAAATATGGAACCACGTAAGACAATCATCATTGTTTTGTTATTATTGTCAATAATGGGGAGCGACAATCTGAAAGCCCAACGCACAATGTCTTTACAAGAATGTCGAGAACTTGCATTGGAAAATAACAACGAGTTAAAGATTGCAAGAGAGAAAATGATAATGGCCGATAATGAAAAAAAGGCTGCATTCTCCAATTATTTACCAAAACTCTCTGCGACAGGTATTTACATGTACAACAGTAAAAGTTTTGCTTTAATAAGCGACAGTCAGTATGATGCTTTGAGCAATATCGGAAGCAACATAAACGGCAACCTGCAGAATTATATCCTACAAATAATTCAGGACCCTTACCTATTGAACATCATCAGCAACAGCACCGCAATACAAAATATTCTCGGCATGATGCAAGGAGCCAACCTGGGTGCTGCATTAGACGCCATCGGCACAGAAATAGCCAACAGCCTGACCCCTGATACACAAAACATCTACGGTGGAATGATTTCGTTACAAGAACCCATATATGTTGGAGGGAAAATACGTGCTTATAACAAAATAGCCCTCTATTCCAAACAACTGGCTCAATCTCAGTATGATACAGAACAAAACGAGATTATTGTGACGACAGATCAGGCTTATTGGCAGATTGTATCTTTGTCGAATAAATGCAAATTAGCCGAAAATTATGTCAACTTATTAAAAGACATCGTATCCGATGTTGACAAAATGGTAGAAGAAGGTGTTGCCACAACAGCAGACAAACTCAATGTAAAGGTAAAACTCAATGATGCAGAGTTGACGTTGTTAAAAGTACGCAATGGTCTTATGTTATCCAAAATGCTATTGTGTCAACATTGCGGATTACCGATAGACAGTGACATATTGCTCGAGACCCAATCTATCGATGACATTATTATCAGTAATGACAGTTTGGAATATACCGAAGAAGAAATATTTGAAAAACGTCCTGAACTGACAAGTTTGTTGTTGGCAACTAAAATTTATGACAAGAAAGTCAACATCATTCGTTCCGATTTCCTGCCTACTGTATCTTTGGCAGGCAACT
This sequence comes from Bacteroidales bacterium Phil6, assembly GCA_002633315.1. Lineage (GTDB taxonomy): Bacteria > Bacteroidota > Bacteroidia > Bacteroidales > F082 > Limimorpha > Limimorpha avicola. The sequence goes on along the minus strand of NWBN01000029.1, from coordinate 43,272 downwards.
ACATCATCAGTAATCCATCGTGTTTCAACGGTTTTGAAAATGAATTCAGTGGGTTCTGGAACATAGGAGTCATTGCCAAAATACCATTGTTTCACTGGGGTGAAGGATTATACAAGATACGCAAAGCAGAATCAGAGGCAAGAATTGCCAAAATACAACTCGAAGACAGCAAAGAAATGATAATGTTACAAGTCAGACAATATGAGAAACAGATAGAAGAGGCGCAATCTCGAATCATTGCCTGCAGCGACAAACTGTCTGACGCAGAAGAAAACATGCGTATTGCAGACTTGGGCTTTAAAGAAGGTGTGATGACAGCTTCAGAAGTAACTGAGGCTCAAACATCATGGCTTAATGTACAATCAGAACTTATTGACGCCAAGATAGACTACATCATGGCAACAACATATTTAAGAAAAGCAACAGGAACATTAAAATAACATCAATATGACAACAGATAAACAACAGAGAATAACAACCTACACGGCAATAGCCATCCTGGCGATAATAATAGCAATAGTCTGTATAATTGGAATACTTACATTCGGAAAAAATGAAGAGATAATACAAGGACAAGCTGAAGTATCGGAATACAGGGTATCAAGCAAGGTGCCCGGAAGAATATTAGAATTTAAAGTCAGAGAAGGACAGAACGTAAAGAAGGGCGATACTCTTGCCATCATTGAGGCTCCTGAAGTCACAGCAAAAATGGAACAGGCAGAGGCTGTTCGTATGGCTGCCAAAGCTCAGAATCAAAAGGCAGAAAAAGGCGCCAGACAGGAACAGATACAAGCTGCTTACGAATTATGGCAAAAAGCTGTTGTGGGACGCGAGATTATGGAAAAGTCCTTTACAAGAATAGGAAACTTGTTCAAGGAAGGTGTGGTGAGCGAACAACGTTATGATGAGACCAAGGCTCAATATGAGGCTGCCATGGCAACAGAGAAAGCCGCCAAGGCACAATACGACCTCGCTCTCAACGGTGCACAAGAAGAAGACAAACACATGGCTGCAGCACAGGTGTTACAAGCAGAAGGCGTTATTGCTGAAGTATCTTCCTATATTAATGAGACCATATTGACAGCATACGCTGACGGTGAAGTTACAGAGATATTTCCACATATTGGAGAATTAGTAGGTACCGGAGCTCCTGTAATGAATATCGCCATGCCGGAAGACCAATGGGTATCGTTTAACGTAAGAGAAGACTACCTCAAAGACCTCAAAATAAATAATGAGATAAACACTTTTATCCCTGCTCTTGACATGAACGTCATTATGAAAATAAACTATATAAAAGACATTGGCGATTTTGCAGCCTGGAAAGCCACGAAACAAACAGGACAATATGACCTGCGTACTTTCGAGGTTAGAGCGATACCTTTATCACCAGTTGAAGACCTTAAAGCGGGAATGACAGTATTATATAAAATAAATTAAAAACAACGATTTACATGTCAAATAACACTTTTTTCGCCCTTGTTGTGAGAGAGTGCAAAAGAATGACTTCACGTCCTCTTTATCTCTTCTGCATGATAATAGCTCCTGCATTGGTGTTTGTGTTTTTCACCACAATGATGTCAAACGGTCTGCCAACAGACATCCCTGTTGCTGTCGTCGATGAAGACAACACCTCTGTCACGAGACAGGTCATCCGCAACCTCGACGCTTTTCAACAGACCGAGATAACGGCTCAATATAACAATTTTGCAGAAGCACGAGAAGCAATGCAACGTGGCGAAATATATGCATTTTATTATATCCCGGAAGGTACTACGGAACAAGCTCTCGCAAGCAGACAACCGGTTGTCTCATTCTACACATCGGCATCTTATATCATACCGTCATCCCTGGAATACAGAGATATGAAAATGATGTCGGAATATGCATCCGGAGCATTGACAAGAGCTACATTATATGCCCAGGGATTATCAGAACAACAGGCAATGGCGGTGCTCCAACCAATAAAAATCGAAATGTTCCCTGTCAACAATCCTCGGCTGAACTACTCCGTATATCTTTGTAACACCATGCTCCCGGGAATATTGATGCTTCTTATTCTACAAATCACCATATTTTCCATTTACGGAGAAATAAAAGAAGAAACAGCCAAGGAATGGCTTTCTGCATCTGACAATAATATCATTAAGGCATTGACGAGTAAAATGCTACCTCAATTCGTGATATGGTTTATTATGACATTGTTATACATGGCTATCATGTACGGATATTATCAATTTCCTTTAAATTGCAGTTTTATCGCAATGCTTATACCAGCCACCTTATTAATATTGGCATCACAAGGTTTGGCACTATTTATTTGTGCCATGGTGCCGTCGTTGCGTTGGGCGTTGAGTCTTGCCACCTTATGGGGTGTGTTGTCTTTTCCAATCTCCGGATTCTCATTCCCTTATATCGCCTTTCCTGCTCCCATGAAAGCATTGTCATTTCTTTTTCCCTTACGTCATTATTTCTTGATATATGCATCTCAGGCTCTGAACGGTCTGTCTTGGCATTACACATGGATTAATTATGTATTCATATTATTGTTTATCATTCTGCCATTTTTTGTAGTCAACAGACTGAAAACATTTTTATCTGAATATCATTACACCATATAATTAAAACAATGAAATGGTTTATTGACATATTAACAGTATGGTTTCATGAGTTAAAACGAATAATTCATGATGAAGGAGTGTTGTTGTTTTTCTTTGTCGTACCCCTCTTATATCCTTTATTATATTCATATTTATATAACAATGAAATAGTCACGGAGGTCCCTGCCATTGTCGTAGATGACTCCCATTCTTCATTGAGCCGTGAGTTTATCAGGAAAGTCGATGCAACAGCTGATATAAAAATCATTGGACAATGTGCCGACATGGAAGAGGCAAAGGAAATGATGCATCACAACAATGCATACGCCATAATATATATTCCGTCATCTTTTGCCAATGACATAGCAGAAGGCATGCAGACATCGATATGTCTTTATTCTGACATGAGCGGATTCCTTTATTATAAAGCCATCTACAGTGCTTGCACCGAGGTGTCCCTTGACATGAATTACGATATCAAAGCCGAACGTCTTGGCGGTGCCTCTGAAAGACAAATAGAGACATTTTCATACCCTCTTGCATACCGTTATGTACCCATGTTTAACACACAAAGTGGTTTCGCCTCTTTCTTGATACCTGCAATATTGATACTCATCATTCAACAAACTATGATTTTAGGCGTAGGCATGCTTGCCGGTGATGAACGCGAGCGACTTAATAAAGGAGAAACCTACTATTGGACAGACAACATAAAACCTGTTCAGATGCTGTTCGGTCGTGCCGGTGCATATTGGTGCATTTATGCTGTTATTAGCGTTTATCTTGTTTGTATCATCCCCGACATCTTCCATCTCGTCCATATCTGGCAATGGAAAACATTGCTGCCTTTTATGGCAACCTATCTTACTGCTTGTGTCTTTTTCAGTATGGCATTATCTATTCTGTCACGTGACAGAGAATCTCTGATACTGGTATTTGTCTTCATGTCAATACCTTTGCTTTTCATGTCCGGTTTGTCCTGGCCTGTACAAAACATGCCATTAATATGGAAAATACTGTCGCACCTTTTCCCTTCAACATTCGGAATAACGGGTTATATTCGCATCTCGGAGATGGGGGCATTGATTCCTGACATACATTACGAGTTGACTGCTTTATGCACGCAGTCTGTCGTTTACTTTATCATCACCTGTCTTCTATACAGAAGAAGATTTCGTAAAAATTTGCATACAGCAGACAACAACGTATGTTAATGCATCTGACATAACAAAAAAAACAGTATCTTTGTGCCAAAATGACAACACTATGAAAAACCTGGTTGTTTTTGACCTGGACGGGACTTTATTATATACTTTGGAAGACTTGAAAGACAGTGTAAACTACTGCATGTCGCATTACGGTTATCCGAAAAGAACATTGGACGAAATTTGCAGTTTTGTTGGCAATGGAGTAAAACAACTTGTAAAACTATCCCTTCCGGAAGATATCACGGAAACTCAATTCGAAACATGTTATGAATTGTTCAAAAACCATTATGCTGAACACTGTTGCGACAAAACAAAACCTTACGACGGCATCACCGAAGTATTGAAACGCCTAAAAACAGAAGGAAAGAAAATCGCAATAGTATCCAATAAATTCCATGACGCTGCAGTAGAAGTTTGCGAGCATTATTTTAAAGGCCTTTATGACATGGTTGTCGGCGAAAGCGAAACAGTAAGACGCAAGCCTCATCCCGATGGCATATTCAAAATCCTTGAGACTTTGGACATAGAAAAAAAACATGCTATTATGTTCGGTGATTCAGAAGTCGATTTCAAGACAAGTGCCAATGCCGGAATAGATTTCGTTGCTGTACTATGGGGATTCAGAGATGAAAAGTTCCTCAGAGCTAACGGCATCACTTCCATGATACATAACACCAATGATATTATATCTATTGTCAATAACAATTGAATCATAATTGTTACCTGAAAATAAATTTATTTATGCATAATTATGTTGGAAACCCTCATATCATGTCAATAATAATGCTATTGGAAAAACAAAGGTTGAAACCAAACAATTGAGAAAAAACATTATTTCAATAACAACATCTAAGAAATAAACAATATATCACTTTTTATTATTATATCATAAAAAAATCAGTTTCGGTACAATTTAGAAAAACTTAACTTTTAACCCATATCAACAAGTTTTTGAAAATTGCACTAAAAAACTCTATCGTTCTTTCCACAAAAACATTTTGCAAATATTACGAGTTGTAATTATTTTTGCATTTCGAATCAATCAAACAACCATGACATGACACCATTCTCAATTTATAAGATTTATTTCAGTCCGACAGGAACCACAAAAAAAATTGTCGATACAATCGGTGATGAGTTGTCAAGACTTTTTGCCATAAAAATCAAAACTTACGATTTCACTCCACCTTCACACCGACAATCCTTTCCGGAAATTTCTCCGGAAGATATTGTGGTTTTTGGACTTCCGACTTACGCCGGCAGACTTCCAAATCTGCTTCTTAACTATTTGGATACCATAAATGGCAACTCTGCCTTTGCAATACCTGTCGTCACCTTTGGCAACAGAGCTTACGACAATGCCCTTGTAGAATTGAGAAATCTTCTTGAACAACATGATTTCATGACCATAGGTGCCGGGGCTTTCTCATGTGAACACTCCTTCTCATATACTTTAGCAGCCGGAAGACCGGATGAACGTGATATTGCTTTTGCAAAAGATTTTGCTTCAAAAATGCATGCCAAAATACTAAAAATAAATATAAACGAACATGTACACACTGCCATTCATGTTGACGGCGATGCCTTGTCAGGGTATTATCAGCCTCAAACAAACAGTGGTGTGAAAATTGACATAAGAAAAGTAAAACCAAAGACAAGTAGCGCATGCATAAAATGCGGTCTGTGCGCTGAAAGTTGCCCTATGGGATCTATCTCTTTTGTTGATTTTTCACAAGTTACGGGCATTTGTATAAAATGCGGTGCTTGTGTCAAAAAATGTCCGACCCATGCGAAATATTTCGATGACGAAGGTTATCTGTACCATAAAACAGAACTTGAAAAGAAATATATGCGCAGGGCAGAAAACAAGATTTTCATTTAATATATTTCACAACAGGAAATACCGTTTATCTTGAATCAAGCTTGAAACAAATACAGTGTTTACTCAAAAACAACTCAAAATATCTCACTTAACATGCTCTCAAACAACAGAGAAACAACAGCTCCACCAACATATTGAATTCGGACTTCTACGCAAAAGTCTTGCCATAGATATTTAAATATAACTTGCAGAGATTAAAAGGAATTGGAAAACTTGCTTTATTTATAGAATAGAATTTCTCAAATCATCTTCATAATTCAACCTGGCAGATGGCTTATCAGTTTCATATTTTACAAAAAAAATTATCTTTTATAAGAAATTTTGTCTATTTTTGCCAATTATTTTTGTAATTTCGGTTGAAAATGGAGTTCTTATTACCAATAATTTTAGTTTTCGTTATTGTATTAGCTATTTTAGGATTATGTGCCGGTGTCAGCAATGATGCTTGTAATTTCATGTCGTCTGCTGTCGGAACAAAATCCGCATCATACAGAACTGTCACAATTATTGCCGCCATTGGAGTAATCAGTGGAGCGACGACAAGTAATGGCATGATGGAGATAGCAAGAAACGGCGTCATGGCACCCGAGTTCTTTTATGCCAACGAGGTAATAATCATCTTCTTATCTGTTGTAATATCAAATCTTATCCTACTCGACATTTTCAACAAATTGGGATTACCGACCTCGACCTCGGTATCGTTAGTGTTCGAGTTATTGGGAGCCACCTTTGCAATGGCAATAATAAAAACACATACAGGTAATGTGGAAGGAAGTATTAGTCAAATGATAAACACAGACAAAGCATTAACGATGATATTGGGAATCTTCCTGTCTGTGGCAATCGCCTTTGTTTTCAGCATCATAATACAATATATAACACGTCTTGTCTTTACTTTCAACTATAAGAAAAACCTAAAATGGAAAATAGGCATCTTTGGTGGTATAGCAACGACTGCATTAGTATATTTTATGCTTATCAAAGGCCTTAAAGGAGCATCTTTTATGACAAAAGAAGTTTTGACATGGATTAATGAAAATACAATAATGTTGTTGGGATGTATTTTTATTTTTTTCACTATATTGATGCAGCTATTGTACTTCCTAAAAGTTAACGTTTTAAAAGTCATAGTATTGATAGGTACATTTGCCTTGGCAATGGCATTCGCCGGCAACGATCTTGTAAACTTCATCGGTGTACCATTAGCATGTCTCGATACATATCTCAGTGTCAAAGCGAGCGGATTGCCATTGGATCAACATCTTATGTTCTCCCTTAACGGCTCTGCATCAGCAAGTTTCATTTATATATTGATAGCCGGTATCATCATGGCTGTTACATTATTGACATCGAAAAAAGCCAAGATTGTCTTGCAGACATCTTTAGACCTGTCAAAACAAAATGCCGGTGATGAACAATTCGGGTCATCGCACGTTGCAAGAAGCATTGTAAGAATAACAAATAACATTATCAGTGCAGTAAACAATGCAATGCCGAACAAAGTCAAAGCATGGATAGACAGCCGTTTTAATCAAAAAGAAGCAATAATAGAAGATAATGCATCTTTCGATCTTATCAGAGGCTTGGTAAGTATTGTGTTGGCATCAATGATAATTGCATTGGGCACATCGTTAAAATTACCGTTATCAACTACATACGTAGCTTTTATGGTAACAATGGGTGCATCTCTCGCCGACAAGGCTTGGTCTCGCGAAAGCGCAGTTTTCAGAGTCACAGGCATGTTCTCGGTTATAGGAGGCTGGTTTATCACTGCCATCGCTGCATTACTGCTCAGTTTTATCATTGTTCTGGTATTCAACTATACTGGCGTAATAGGCATCCTGATAATGATAGGCATCGCAATGTTTATTGTCCTTAAAGACATCAATGGCAATGATAAGAACATTTCTGAAGATCCTGTTTTCGACAATGCTGTCAACTCAAATGACAAAGATATTATTCTCAATGCTCTTATGGAACACAATAAGAAGAGCATGACAGATATGTTGGATTTCTTTAAAAACGTATATATCAACATAATCGATGCTTTTGCCAAAGAAGACATTAAAACTTTGCGTAAATTACTGATACAATGCAAGGAACAGAAAAACGTGATGAAAGTGATGAAACGCAAGGAGATACAACTGATGCGCAAAATTGACGAAAATCTTGTCATCAAGAAAAACACATGGTTCCATCTTAATTATAACTGTGTTGAGCAAATATTGTATTCATTACGAAGAATCTGCGACCCTGTCAAAGAATATGTGGATAATTCGTTCACTCCTCTTAACGACAAATATTTAGAAGAGTTGAACGAAGTAAAAAACAAGGTGTTATGGGCTATAGATGCCGCCAACATTACCATCTATTCTGCTGATTATAAAGATGTCGATGCTGCAATAGAACGTATAAAAAACAGAGAAGACAGCATTATGGCTATCAGTATGAAACAGATGAACAGAATACAGGACAAACAAGAAAATATTGATTTATCTTTACTATATCTCAATATTATACAAGAGTCGGTAGAGATAGTTGTTGAATTACGACATATATTGCGTGACTCTGCCATGTTTAACGAAAAAACATTATAAACCATTATAAACAAACAAACTATGTGTGGAATTGTAGCATACTTGGGAAATCAGGAAGCATATCCAATTCTTATAAACGGACTGAAACGTTTGGAATATCGAGGATATGACAGTGCCGGTGTAGCACTACTTACTAACAATGATGAACTTAATGTTTACAAAACGAGCGGTAAAGTGTCAAATTTGGAGCATTATGCAGAAACGTTGGATAAATCCGGAAACATAGGAATAGCTCACACCAGATGGGCAACACATGGAGAACCCAACAACATAAATGCTCACCCTCATTGCTCTCAGTCAAATAATATTGCATTGATTCACAATGGTATTATTGAAAACTATCTTATCCTTAAAAAATCTCTTGAAAAAAGAGGTTATATTTTCAAATCGAGTACCGACACAGAAGTACTTACCAACCTTATAGAAGAGGTCCAACTGACAGAGAAAGTAGATCTTTTTGAAGCAGTACGCATAGCACTCACTCAAGTGGTTGGCGCATACGCTATTGTCGTGATGGAGAAAGGACATCCTCACGAACTTATAGCAGCAAGAAAAGGCAGTCCTATGGTAATAGGTATTGGAGAAAATGAATATTTCATAGCATCTGATGCCACTCCTATTGTAGGAAAAACCACTCATGTGGTTTATATGGAAGATGAACAAGTGGCAAAGATAAAACTCGGTGAAGAGTTACATGTAAAAACCATAAGCGACGTTGACATAACTCCCAACATTCAAGAATTACAGCTTGACCTCGAATCAATAGAGAAAGGTGGTTATGAACATTTCATGCTTAAGGAGATATACGAACAACCTATCACTGTGCGGGATACCATGCGCGGACGTCTGCATCCTGAACTTGGCACTGTGACATTAGGAGGAATAATGGACTATGAGAAAAAGATACTTAATGCACGCAGTATCATCTTCGTAGCATGCGGCACTTCATGGCATGCGAGTTTAGTCGGCAGTTATCTCATCGAATTCTTTGCCGGCATACGTGTCCAGGTAGAATATGCATCAGAATTCAGATACCGTCATCCTGTCATTTATCCAGATGATGTAGTAGTGGCAATATCACAGTCGGGAGAGACAGCAGACACCTTGGCAGCCATTCAACTTGCCAAAGAAAAAGGCGCTACTGTTTTAGGTATTTGCAATGTCATTGGTTCTTCTATCTCCAGAGCCACCGATGCCGGAGTCTATACACACGCCGGTCCTGAAATTGGAGTGGCTTCTACAAAGGCTTTTACCTCACAAGTGACAGTATTGACAATGTTGGCATTGCGTCTTGCTGAACTTAATGGATACACTCCTAAAAACAAGCTTATTGAAGTGATACACGAACTCGACACCATACCGGAAAAAATACAAATTACACTCGACAGATGCGATTTAGTCAAAGAAGTTGCCAAGATTATGAAAGACAGTAACAATGCTTTGTATCTCGGTCGTCTTCAGAATTATCCCGTAGCCCTTGAAGGTGCATTGAAACTCAAAGAGATATCTTATATTCATGCCGAAGGATATCCGGCGGCTGAAATGAAACACGGTCCTATTGCCTTGATTGACCCTAAACTACCTGTCATTTTCATCGCTACCAACAAACGTACTTATGAGAAAATAGTAAGTAACGTACAAGAGGTGAAGGCTCGTCATGGTATTGTAATAGCTATTGTAACAGAGGGTGATGTTTTGATAAAAGAAATGGCAGACTATGTAATAGAAATACCTGATACTATCTCGGTTTATTCTCCATTACTCGCCACAATACCATTACAACTGCTGGCATATTATATTGCTGTTATGCGAGGCTGTAATGTTGACCAACCACGTAACCTTGCAAAATCTGTAACAGTCGAATAATACATTTTGTTATATTATTTACTGAAAATATAGACGTGCATCAAGTGCGTCTATATTTGTATTGTCACCTTAATTCATCAATTGAAATAATTTTCCTCTAAAATATTGGACTTTAACATATTTTACTACCTTTGCAAAAAATTATTAAAATAATGAACAAAAAAATTTTCTTGATTGCAAGCATTATTGTACTGACTGTTTCAATATTCCACAAGACATCAAATGCACAGGACAATAAGTTTAAAATCAATGATTTAAGTATTGAAGCAAGAGCAGATTTCGTTTTTTCTGCACACGACAGTATCACTAACAGCGGATTCAACGGCAAATTGCTCAACTTCGTGTTGAAAGGTCAGATTACAGACAAATTCTCATACAGTTTCAGGCAAAGACTCAACAAAATATTACCTGCATCAGATGATTTCAACTCATTCTACAATCTTTTCGGCAATACTGACTTTATAAATTTAACATATCACACTACTGAAAACCTGTCGTTCACTGCCGGTAAAATGACACTTGCCGTCGGCGGTTGGGATTACGACTTGGCTCCAATAGACATTTATTTCGGCTCTGCTTCATGGAACGATTACAGTTGTTATCAATTTGGCATTGCCTCATCATACGAGACATCTGACAAAAAGAATGTTTTTACATTTCAATTCACGAACTCGCCATACATATTAAATCCTAATGAAGGATTATATGCCTATAACCTGATGTGGAGCGGAAACTTCAAACATGTCAAGACAACTTATTCGTTCAACATATTCGAATTTAGAAAAGGCAAATTCGTGAATTTCATCGCTACAGGTACAAAATTCATCTTCGGCGGTTTTACAGGATATATCGATTTTACCAACAGAGCCCTGTTCGAACAAGAACAATTCTTCTTCAAGGATATGAGCTTGATAGCAAAAGCCGACTATACTTTTAACGAAAGATTGTCCTTGTTTGTAAAAGGTGGTTATGAAGTCAATGACTCCCCCATAATAGAAGACCCTTTATACGAGTTTTTCGACCCGAGTATTTTGCCCGGTTATGAATGTGCATTTTATGGTTTAGGAGCCGAATTTTATCCGCTAAGAGGCAAAAATGATATTCGTATTCATTGTTTCTTTGCTGTAAATCAGACACCTGACATTTTGACCTATCAGGCCAATGCCGGTATTACATGGAGAATTAAATTTAAAAAATAACAATAAATGAAAAAGTTTCTCGACAGATTGCATTTTCTTACTAGAAGAAGAATAGAAGCTGTTACATTTTTAATCATATTCTTCTTGGTATTTGGTCTCATTGGATATAAAATGGGATTTGCCAACATGTTAAACACAATCATGCAGACATCATACAGTCTTCTAATAGAGACAGTATTATATATTATGGCAATAACGGTAGTGTCGGGTGCTTTAGGAAGTCTTCTTGTAGAATTCGGTGTAGTCCGCTTGATAGAATATTTCCTTAAACCGTTGATGAAACCGTTGTACAATCTTCCGGGAGTTGCAGCTCTTGGTGGAATTATGACATTCCTGTCCGACAATCCTGCTATCATCAGTCTTTCAAAAGATAAAAACTTTACCCGGTTTTTCAAAAAATATCAACTTATCTCACTGACCAACTTCGGCACTGCATTTGGTATGGGACTTGTCGTGGTAATATTTATGATGGGAAAAGGTTACGTTGGAGGAGCGTTAATAGGTCTTTTGGGTGCCGTAGTAGGCAGCATAGTATCTACACGACTGATGCAAAGATTTATTTTGAAATCTCATCCTGAACTTAACGCAGAAGAAGACAACAAAGGTGATGAATCCAAAATATCGTTCAAGTCGGAAGGTGGTGTCTTTCTGCGTTTTCTCAATGCCATTCTTGATGGCGGTAAATCAGGAGTCGATGTCGGTCTTGCCATCATACCCGGCGTACTCATCATCTCTACTTTCGTGATGATGATAACTTTTGGAGAACCTGAAGGAGGTTACACCGGTGGTCCTTATGAAGGTATTGGACTGTTACCCTATCTTGCCAACAAAGTCAATTTCATCTTCGAATGGCTTTTCGGTTTCAAGAATCCTGAATTGTTAGCATTTCCAATAACATCGCTTGGTGCTGTCGGTGCAGCCTTAGGTCTCGTTCCTCGTTTCATGACCGAAGGACTTCTCAATGGCAATGCCATTGCAGTATTCACAGCCATGGGTATGTGCTGGAGCGGATTTCTTAGCACTCATACTGCCATGCTCGACTCATTGGGATATCGCAACCTTACTTCTAAAGCCATAATCGCTCATACCATTGGAGGTTTTGTTGCCGGCATTGCCGCACACTTGTTCTATCTTCTATTTTCATTAATAGCCTAAAAGATTATTATGCAACGTATAACATTAGGAAAAACCGGTATCACCGTAAACAAAAACGGGTTCGGAGCTTTGCCCATACAACGTATAAGCATGGAAGATTCCGCTAAACTGCTTCGCAAGGCTTATGACAACGGTATCGATTATTATGATACGGCACGTTTTTATACCGACAGCGAAGAGAAAATAGGTGCAGCCTTGCATGAGGTCAGGAAAAATATAATAATTGCCACCAAAACCGGTGCGCTTACTGCTGGAGATTTTTGGAAAGATTTAGAGACAAGTTTAAGGCTGCTTCAGACCGACTATATAGACATATATCAGTTTCATAACCCTCCATTTTGTCCCAAACCAGGAGACGGCAGCGGTCTTTATGAAGCCATGCTCGAAGCTCAACGTCAAGGCAAGATCATCCATATTGGTATCACAAACCATAGATTGTCAGTAGCTCATGATGCCATAGATTCAGACCTCTACGAGGTGTTGCAGTTTCCTTTCTCTTATTTGGCGTCTGACAAAGACATTGAAGTAGTAAAGGCTTGTCTTAACAAAAAAATGGGATTTGTATGTATGAAAGCTCTATCCGGCGGTCTCATCACCGACTCAGCCACTGCATACGCATATCTTGCCGATTATGACGTGCTTCCAATATGGGGTGTTCAACATGAAAACGAACTCGACGAGTTCATATCTTACCAGGATAACACTCCTGCCATGAATGAAGAACGTTGGGAAAAAGTTAGACAGGACAGAGAAATGCTAAAAGGCGACTTCTGCCGAGGTTGTGGCTATTGTATGCCATGTCCGGCAGGTATCGATATTTGTAACTGTGCAAGAATGAGTCTATTCTTACGCCGCGCTCCTCTCAGCGTATATCTTGCCGATGAATGGAAAGTAAAAATGAAACAGATAGAAAATTGTCTCCATTGTAATCAATGCAAGAAAAAATGCCCCTACGGACTCGATACTCCGGAACTGCTGAGAAGAAACTATGAGGACTTCAAGACATTCATCTAATAATATATTATGACCATAAATACTATATTATTTTCAGAAATTTGCAAAAAACATATTTTACGTAAGATATATTTATAAAAAGCCGGATAAGATTCAGGTGTTTCTTTCATCCTATCCGGTAAAAATTTTGTCGTGCAAATTTTCAATCGACAATTGTCATAGAAAGGTCACCCCGGGTCATTACAGTAAAACCATCCGAAATCATATTTCACCATACAAAAGTTAATAATTTTCAAACATCATTTAAGTTTGTAATAATCCTCATCTTTTACTGACTCGAGCCATTCGTTTCGTGATTTTTCTCCAGGCACTTCTATGGCGAGATGAGCGAACCAGCTGTCAGCGGCAGCGCCATGCCAATGTTTGACGCCCACCGGAATATTGACGACATCACCCGGCAACAATTTACGTGCCGGTTTACCCCACTCCTGATACCAACCTTCGCCTGCCACACAGATAAGAATCTGTCCTCCACCCTTGTTTGCATGATGTATATGCCAATTGTTACGACATCCGGGTTCAAAAGTAACATTATAGACTGGTATCTGAGTATCGGACAAAGCTGCAAGATAACTTTGTCCCGTAAAATATTCGGCAAAAGCGTCATTAGGCTGACCTATTGGGAAAAACATCTCATGCTCAAAAGCCGACCTGTCATCAGAGGCTGTCGTTTCATCAGCCCATACCTCTTTGGCAAGACGCAATGCTGCCCATGCCTTCGGCCAACCGGCATAAAATGCCACGTGTGTCAACACTTCTGCAATCTCATCGCGAGTAATGCCATTTTTCTTGGCTTCCTGCAAATGATATATTAACGAGCTGTCGGTAATACCCATACTTACAAGGGTTGTAACAGTAATAAGGCTGCGATCGCGTAAACCGAGCTTGTCGGTACGACTCCACACCTCTCCAAAAAGAACATCATCATTCAATTCAGCAAACTTGGGAGCAAAAGCACCCAACTGATCTCTTCCTGCTGTCTGTTTTACTTTGTTTTGTGCCATAACTTTTGTAATTGTTGTAGATGTAAGCAATAACATTGCCAGAATCATTGTTTTTTTCATAACTGATAATTAATAAAATAAGATATTCAGACACAAAAATAATTCAAACAAGACACCATGTAAATAAACATTCTACGGTAATTATTACCATTATTCCTGATTCGAACATTTTTTGCAGTCATTAAAATACAGAATGTAGCCGTAATTCATATTTCAAACATACAAATACCCAACCGGCACAGTCATTCTATTTACATGTGTTATTTTGCAAAATTTTATCAAACAATACTTAAATCATCTTGTTTGAAAAGCAAAAAACACGCTTATGGACAATACAAAAACAAAAACAGCAGCCAAGTTAGGAGTATTCACCATAGCCATCATGAATGTAACGGCTGTAGTATCGTTACGAGGTCTTCCATCGGAGGCAGAATATGGGCTAAGTTCAGCATTTTATTATCTTTTCGCAGCGATAGTGTTTCTCATTCCCACTGCACTTGTAGCAGCGGAACTGGCAGCCATGTTCTCCAACAAGGAAGGCGGAGTATTCAGATGGGTAGGAGAAGCTTTCGGCAAGCGTCTCGGATTCCTTGCAATATGGCTCCAATGGATTGAAAGTACAATATGGTATCCTACAGTATTGACATTCGGTGCTGTATCTTTAGCATTCATTGGCATCAATCCTCAAGGCGACATGTTACTTGCTTCCAACAGGATATACACCCTCGTTGTAGTATTGGTCATTTATTGGCTTGCTACATTCATCTCATTGAAAGGATTAGGCTGGGTCGGCAAGATATCCAAAATAGGAGGACTCGTAGGTACCATCATTCCCGCAGCATTGCTTATTATACTTGGAATAATATATGTCAGCACCGGTGGTAAACCACAGATGAACCTCAGCGGCAGTTTCTGGCCTGACCTGACAAAATTAGACAACCTGGTTCTCGCCTCAGGAATATTTCTTTTTTATGCAGGTATGGAAATGTCCGGCATTCATGTCAAAGACATGGACAACCCTAAACGCAACTATCCTCGTGCTGTTTTCATCGGCTCACTTATCACAGTCCTGATTTTCGTACTCGGCACCTATTCTTTGGGATTTATCATACCTGAAAAAGATATCAATCTGACACAGAGTCTGTTGACCGGATTCGACAATTATTTCAAATATGTCAGGATGTCATGGATGTCACCAGTAATAGCTGTTGTCCTTGCATTTGGTGTCCTTGCCGGAGTTCTGACATGGGTTGCCGGTCCCTCAAAAGGTATATTTACTGTTGGCAAAGCCGGCTATCTGCCTAAATTCATGCAGAAAACAAATAAAATAGGTGTACAGCGTAACATCTTGATAATACAAGGTTGCATTGTGACAATATTGAGTTTATTGTTTGTAGTCATGCCTTCCGTTCAAAGTTTTTATCAGATATTGTCTCAACTGACAGTGCTGTTATACCTAATAATGTATCTATTGATGTTTGCTTCTGTCATATATCTGAGATACAGCATGAAAGATGCAGAACGTCCTTTCCGTATTGGTAAAAACGGCAACTTCTTGATATGGATTATCGGAGGGATGGGATTCTTAGGTTCATTGTTGGCTTTTGTCTTGAGTTTCATACCACCGTCACAAATCTCTACCGGCAGCAATACTGTCTGGTTTACTGTCCTAATATTGGGCTGCGTAATATTTGTAGCATTACCTTTTATTATTTATGCCATGCGTAAACCGGAATGGCAGGACAAAAGTCAAGACAATCAATTCCAGCCTTTCCATTGGGAAACACCTGCTACAGCACAAACGACACAAAACACCAATACTCCAAAAACAACAACAAAAACTACAGTAAAAACACATTAAATTAATTGAGAAGGTATGTCTATCATCTTATAAGCATTTCAATTTACAGCTATAAGACACAGACATACCTTTCTGATTAATAAGAAATAACAATATAAACGCAACTTTCACATCTTCAGTAAAATGACTATATTATTCATTTGCGTTTATTTCGAAAGAACTCTGTCAACAACGATAAACACTCTTCTTTCAACACCCCCACGCTAACGGACGTCTTAGGATGCAGCAAATTACCGAAACGTTGAAAGCCATTTTTGACATCATCACAAGCCCAAACAACTCTTTTGATATGACAATGTTCCAAAGCTCCGGCACACATCACACAAGGCTCTAATGTCACATAAAGCGTACACTCTTCTAAATATTTGGCACCCAAAGCATTACATGCAGCAGTAATGGCAAGTATCTCGGCATGTGCCGTGACATCATTAAGCAACTCCACCTGATTATGCGCCTTGGCTATTATCTTATTACCACATACTATAACGGCACCAACAGGGACTTCGTCTTCCTCTGCAGCGACAGCAGCCTCATTAAGAGCCTGTTGCATGTAATACTCATCAGAAAAAACCGACAGACCCATCATTTGCCCATATCTATCACATTGATGACCTTGCCTTCTTCATCATAAAACTTCCACATCCCTACCTGTTTGCCATGTTCATAAATGCCATCGATGCTAATCTTCCCATTGTTATGATAGACAATGCCACGACCTTCTCTGAGACCATTCTTAAAAGAACCTACACTCATCAACTTGCCATCAGGATAATAACCTAAAAAACGTCCCTCTCTTTTACCATTTACAATCTTGCCTTCTAAATTCAAAATGCCATTATCATGATACCACTTCTCACCGACTAAAGTCTTCTTCCTTCCTTCTACTTCATAATAATACACAATCTTAGGTGTATTGTTGCTCTCATGACGTTCCTTCACTTCTTCCACCATGATTTTTTCCTTATTTCCGGAACAAGAAACAAGTGTCAACATGGCAAAAAACACATAAAATAAAAATTTCATATCATTATCTGTTAAATATCAATCTTTTAGCATTTATAATATCTTCTATATTCCCATCATGATACACAAGACTTCCATTAACGAAAGTACTGTCAACACTATTGCTTAATACTATTCCATTATATGGAGTCCACCCACATTTATATAAAACGTTTTCATTGTTTACGTATTGTTTCTTATCCGGATTTATTATCACCAAGTCAGCATAATACCCTTCTCTTATGAAACCTCTTCTGTCTATTCCGAACAGAATTGCAGGATTATGCGACAGTTTCTCCACCACTTTTTCCAATGTCATTACACCTCTGTTGACAAATTCCATAAGACCGGTAAGAAGATGTTGTACGGAAGGACCTCCCGACGGAGCATAAAAATATGGTTTGCTTTTCTCTTCCAGGGTATGTGGAGCATGGTCAGTAGCCACAACATCAATACGGTTGTCAATGACGGCAGCGAGCAATGCACTCCGATCCTGTTCCGTCTTTACAGCAGGATTCCATTTGATGAAGTTGCCTTTGCTTTCATAATCTTTATCATTAAACCAAAGATGATGAAGACACACCTCTGAAGTTATCATTTTGTCTTTTAAAGGTATATCATTTCTAAACAACGACATCTCCTTTTCTGTAGAGACATGAAGGACATGAAGACGGGTATTATATTTCTCAGCTATCTCAACAGCTTTTGAAGAAGAACGGTAACAAGCCTCAGCACTACGTATAAGAGGATGAATCATGGCAGGAGCGTCATCACCATAACGTTCTTTGAACATCGCCATGTTGGCTTTTATGATAATTTCGTCTTCACAATGTGTTGCCACGAGGCATGGAGCCTCTCTGAAAATGCGTTCAAGAATCTCTTCTTTATCAACCAGCATATTACCGGTACTCGAGCCCATAAACACCTTGATACCGCAGACCTCACGCGGATTGGTTTTCAACACTTCTTCTATATTGTCGTTAGAAGCGCCCATATAGAAAGAATAATTACAATACGACTTCTCGGCAGCAATATCATATTTCTGTTGCAAAAGCTGTTGCGTCAATGTATTAGGCACGGTATTAGGCATATCCATGAATGAAGTCACTCCACCTGCCACAGCGGCCCGGCTTTCAGTTCGAATATCTGCCTTATAAGTCAGCCCCGGTTCTCTAAAATGGACCTGATCATCTATGACACCGGGCAACAGATATTTGCCACGTGCATCTATTACGGTATAACCTTTCCACCTGTTCCCGTCCATGGCATCCGCACCTCTCGCTATCTTTTCTATCAACTCTCCTGAAACAACAACACTTGCCAAAAAAGATTCCCCTTCATTGACAAGTGTTGCATTTTTAATAATATAACCCATTGATTATTATATTTTTACATTATACTAACTTTTCTTGGGTTTTATTTTGCCTGTCATGCCTCTCCATCTAAGATTGATGACACCGAAAACAGCTTCCTTAAAGATACCTTTTGACATTTTGGAAGTACCTTCAGCTCTGTCGGTAAAGATGATAGGGACTTCTTGTATCTTAAAACCGAGTTTCCATGCAGTATATTTCATCTCTATCTGGAAAGCATATCCCACAAACTTGATTCTGTCCAGATCAATCGTCTCCAACACCTTCCTTTTATAACACACGAAACCTGCAGTAGTATCCCTAACCTTTATCCTTGTCACAAAACGCACATAAGCAGAAGCATAATAAGACATGAGTACACGACCCATTGGCCAATTGACGACATTGACACCGGTAATATAACGAGAACCTATTGAGAGATCAGCGCCTTCTGCACAAGCATCATGAAGTCTGATCAGGTCGTCAGGATTGTGTGAGAAATCGGCATCCATCTCAAAAACATACTCATATTCACGTGCCAAAGCCCATTTAAAACCATGAATATATGCTGTTCCAAGACCCAATTTGCCCTTACGCTCTTCCATAAACAGCCTGTCTGGAAATTCCTTCATCAATTCTCTTACAATATCAGCTGTTCCATCCGGACTGTTGTCTTCAACAATAAGAATATCGAATGGCATACTGAGATTGAAAACATATCTTATTATTTTTTCAATGTTTTCCTTCTCGTTATATGTAGGTATAATAACAACGTTTTCTGACATAAAAACAATTATTTCAAAATCAACGTCAATTTAATGTTAATATTATATTGATGAATGAAAAACTTCATTTACAAGAAGAAACCATCATCAATAGGTACAGCGTTCTCCTGTCAAATCGACATCTTTAAGTGAACGCAATACGAGCTGCATCTCTGTATTGTAAACAGTGACTATACCTTTTATCGAGCCTTTGCCGCTCGGTACAGGCTGCAACGCAAAACTCGAATAACTGCTTGTACGTACAATAACAGATTCATCATCATTACAATCTGCATACAAAGTACGATTACCGTAATCATCGGGCTCGGCATAAGTCAACAAAGTGTCGGAAGCCTTGAATTCGGCATTGTCTATTTGAACGAATCTACAAAGATACATGGAAATCTCCGACAACGTTATTACAACAGGAGTTACCTCACAATTGTTTTTCAAAATGATGATATTGTTAGGATCCAAATCCTGAATCTGAGGCAAACCCTTATAAGACGACAAGGTAGCACCTTTAAGACATACCCTTACGGAATCACCTATACGCAAGGCACTTGTGGCATTGAGATAAAGCTCTATGGCAGCGCCATTACTTTCGATAAAAGCCTGTTTGTAGAGATTTCCTGACGTCTCATCAGCAGTAACAATGCCATAGACAGATGCGTCCTCAGTGAAAGTAAAGGAATAATCGCTAAGTCCACCCCACATTTCAAGCAATTCTGTTATGGTATATACCGTACCCTCGGGAATAGGTTCTATGTTAGGCGCGGGAAAGTTATTATCACGCGCATCTTTTTTTACGCAAGAGGCACATATCACGACCAACACCGTGAATACTACAGCCAAATTTCTCAATAATTTAAACATTTTTTAGAAAATTTAATTATTCCACAACAACATTATTAACTTCCCAAGTGGCGCTTTCAGTACTGCTACTCATATATTTAAATGCTATTCTCACATTGCTGTTACCTGTAAATGATGAGAGATTCATAGCATTTGAATTTACAAAACTCCAATCCTCGCCTGTAGGATAATTAGGTATCTGTACCTGTGTCCATGTTGCCGATGACGGCATGCCTGACACATAATCCGTCGAAACCCATACTGTCAAATCATTCTCCGGTGATGATGTAAATTTATAAGCATGGTCAAAAGACAATGAGGCATCTCTTATGCCACTCAAATCTATAGAAGGAGAAATGAGCCAACTCTCAGCCTCGTGGTTGCTGCCGCCCACAAATGCACTCGCTTTCATGCACTGATAATCGGGAGCATGCATCCACACATAAGAAAGAGCCTGGTCCATATATACATCGACCAATGAGAAGTCACCTTGTCCTGAAACGAATGTCTCGCTAAAGATGACATCACCCTGTCCGGGGTTGTTCGGCTCGCCTTCTTCAATGCCTATGGATCTTATCTCTATGGTACCGGCTTTCTCATCGGTAGAGAGATATCTCACCGCAAAATATATCGTACTTCCGGAATATGCTGAAAGGTCTATCTCCAAGGTACTGAAAGTGACCCAGTCGGAACCCGCCACCAATGTCGTTGACAACTCATTCCACGTAGCAGTAGAAGGCATATCACCAATATTGTAATCCGTTGACACAAGGAATGTCACATCAGAGTTAAGATTATTGAAATAACGTGCTATATAAGACACCGTAGCCTTAACTTTCTGAGCGGAAAGATTTACAGGTGATGATATCAGCCAGTCTTCATTGGCATAATTGACAAAATCGACAAAGCCTGTCATCTTGGCTGTCTGGAAATCTATCATCCACGACTGTGAACCGGAGACATCATAGGTTGTATAAGTGCCAAACTCATTAGTGAACGACTGTACGTAAGGAAGAGATTGTATCTCACCTACATTACCTCCACCGCCACCTGTCGCCTGACCTTCTTCTATACTTATGCTGCGAATCTCTATGGTACCGGCTTTCTCATCGGTAGAGAGATATTTCACAGCCACAGTAACTTCTTGACCCACAAAAGCATTAAGGTCTAACTCCGTAGTGATAAATGTCTCCCAGTCAGCACCTGATACCAAAGAAGAGTTAATCTTGGTCCATGTAGCATTAGACGGTGCATCATCGAATGTATAATTTGTTGAAGCATAGAATGTTATGTCATTATTAAGATCATTGAAATAACGAGCGATATAAGTAACTACCATTTTGGCTTCTGTCACAGTTTTAAGATCAACAGGTGATGATATCAGCCAGTCCTCATTGGCATAATTGGTATAATTCACGAAGCCTGTCATCTTGGCTGTCTGGAAATCTATCATCCACGACTGTGAACCGGAGACATCATAGGTTGTATAAGTGCCGAATGAAGTAGTAAACAACTGAGTATAAGGCAACGACTGCAACTCACCGGCATCATCGCCAACATTGGCTTTGCCTTCCTCAAAGCTTATTGACTTAACTTCAATAGTGCCGGCCTTTTCTGCTGTTGACAAATATTTCACAGCCACGCATACCTGCTGACCTACAAAGTTACTGAGGTCTATTTCCGTAGTTATAAAATTCTCCCAGTCATAGCCACCCACAAGATTGGCATGCACTTCCGTCCATGTCGCAGTATTAGGGTTCTCTTTAAACACATAATCGCTCGACACCTGTATAGTAATGTCAGAACTGAGATTATTGAAATAGCGTGCTATATATGTCATCACCATCTTGGCATTCTGTATGCCGGTGATATTTACAGGTGATGAAATAAGCCAGTCTTCATTCGCCAGATTATTCTCGCCATCATATCCTGACATCTTGGCAGTCTCAAAATCTATAGTCCAAACCTCATCGCCTGCAACATTATATGTAATATATGTACCAAAAGATTTATCGAAATTCTGAGTGTACGGCAAAGTCTGAACATCGCCTTGCAAATTAATAGGCGGGTCATCAGGCTTTCTCTTACATGATGATACCGTTGCGACAATACATATTGCCATTAAAAGCATAACAATGCTTTTTTTAGATGATAATCCTGTTAATAATGTTTTCATATTTTTTTCAAATTAATGTCTTATTGTCAAACTGATAAAATAATTCAAGCCATAGAGATAAGCATATTTATCCGGGAATCTCTCAGGATCTTCATAATCACTACGCAGCTGCTCATATCCATAAAGGATAATGTCTTTGTTGTTGAGTAAGTTATTGATACTTACATTAAGCAAAATAGTATAACCTTTCACCACCCATGATTTGCCTCCATAAAAATCGAGAGTAAAGGCAGACGGTAATTTAACCTGGTCGAGTATAAGAGCTCTGCGTTCATCATTATCAATACAATACTCAAAAGCATCCATAGTATGGTTACTTGGATTCACAGCAAGATAATAATTATCGAAATAATTTCCGTTCAGACTGACCCACCAAAAACGAGGAGCATTATATTTCAATCCAATAGAACCTACTGTCTGAGGCATCTCTCCGACATAATAATTTTTAAGATATGCTGTCTCACCTTCATAAATAGGTACAGCGTTGTTATCCTCAAATACATTGACTTTAGGATTATTGGAATAATACTGTTCTCCAACATTAGCTGCCAGCTGTACACTGATGGTATTGGTAACATTAATCTCTGCGCCTAATTCTACACCTTGCGACACTTCATTTATATCATTCATGATATAATTGACGAATTTTCCGGTACCTTCATAATAGAAACTACGATTCCATGTAAGATCATAAAACTGTGTCCTATAAGCAGTAAGACGAGCTTTCATGAAAGGCGAACGATATTCATAACCCAAGTCGAACGACAATATCTTCTCGCTATCCAATCCCTGCACCACTGTATTTCTCACACGAGGAGCCACGAAAGCACTTCTGAAATCAGGAGCCTGTGTTTTAAACATCACATTGGCGACTATGTAATTACGTCCGTTGATACTGAATTTCGCACCTGCCTTGGCACTGCCGTTAATAAAATTCAGCTTTTCAGAATCACCGTATGATTCCTCCGGAAAACGACCATTCTTGAAATTACCTGTACGATACAACTGTGTAAAAGTTCCTTCAGCACCGAAGAAAGCATCCCATCTGCCAACAAGATAATTAAGTTGTCCCCAGATATTAGCATTGTTGCGATTTGCTATATAATCGTATCCGAAAACGTCCCCCACAGTAACGACATGATTGGTACATAACAAGTTGTTTTGTTGAGCCACAGTATAATCGAAAGCCTCTCCATCAGCATATTTGTCAATATCGAGATAATAGTCTCCACCTAACAAATCAGCTATCTTTTTATAATAATGTGTCTTGGACATTCCTATTTTAATACCTCCGTCAAGATGGAGATAAGGATTGATTTCATAGCTGAAATTGCTTACCAAACCACCCATATTCTTATCCTGACGACGTTCTTCGACAATATATTTGGAAAAATTACCGGCTATGGTATTTCCCTCCACCCCATTGGCATTAAATACTGTTTGCAGATGTCTCATGTTAGCAGCGTAAAACTCGTCCCAATTGATCTGGTGCATCGACGGATCATTGATCCAGTTGTTCATATATTCAATATAGCCCTCTTCAGTATAACCGTCTTTTCCCTGATTAAGTTGATAAAGGTAATAACTCGGCAGGTTACGGTAATAATCCGGACGCGGGTCGGCTGCCTCCGCCCATTCGAGTGAAGTATAACCGCCTCTGCCAAACCAATAATATGCAGTAGTGTTGATTTTCAATTTCTCAGAAGGAGTCCAATAATGTTGTAACTGGAACATCGGCTGATGATACGTACTCACTCTGGCGCTACGTTTAAATCTGGTGCCATCGGAAGCAGTCTGCCAACCCCAATTTGGATTGTAGTAATTGTTGTCGAGCAAGTCGAACACCTCTTGAACAGTTGGAGATGCAGAAGCTCTTGAAGATGGTGCTGCAAAGACCAGAAAGCCTAAAGCATGTTTGTTATTGAGACGTTTCTCGGCAGAGAACAAATAACTGTAGGCATCATACCATGTACCTTCCTGATATCCATTCAGCGACCAGCGACGTGATGCCGACACGGCAAAAGCCCAGCCGTTGTCCATAAGCCCTGTAGCTGCCGTCAACATAATGCGGTTGTTGTATGAACGATTTGAATTGGCATAACTTACAGAAGCCTGACGACGATAATCGCTAGCTCTCGTCGAGATAGCTGTCAACCCTCCTGAGCCACCGAACCCCACATCGGCAAGTCCGGTGTTAAGAGTCAATGTAGTGTTGCGCATGGCGTCGTTAAGACCTCCCCAATTGGAATAATAAGGACGTCCACCCTCCGGGTCGTTCATTGGAACACCATTAATCATGACATCGGTGTACTTGGAATCGTATGCTCTGACCCTGAAACGCCTCGAACCAAAATTATATGCGGCAATATTACTGAAGACATCACGCGATGATTGCAAGAAAGTCGATACATCATTGGTATTATCACCTTCTTCATCACCTATGTCCATGATAATCACTGTCGGTAAATCAGTGTGCTGCGAACCTACACTGTCAGGTTCGACTGTTTGAGCTTTTGCAACAATTACTGATGCTGCAAATAAAATACATAATAAAAACCTTTTCATTACTCTTTTATTAATTCCTTTCAACTCGCAAAGGTACAATAAATTTAACTATTCCAACAATTAAGAAGGAAAAAAATAACTCTTTGGAGACAATTAACATCAAAATAATATTTTTATAATGATTTCTTAATTTTTTTAAAAATTTTTGAATAAAATGTTTTTATCGTCATCATTTCTTAATCATTTTTTTCTTGTTCAATCACTAAAATAGCTATCTTTGCCCGACTTATTAGACAATAAAACCATTATAACCATGACAAAGAGATTAATATTTTTAGTATTAGCATTGATTTCTATGAGTTTTGGTGTCAACAAGGCTCAAAACCAATACAAAATGGGACTTGTTGGTTTCTATAATCTGGAGAATCTTTTCGACACCATCAACGACCCAAACATCGATGACGAAGAATTCCTTCCTGAAGGAAAAAATCGTTGGAATACAGAGAAATACAATACAAAACTTCATAATTTGGCATACGCCATTTCCACCATTGGTACCGACAAATCAGAAGGACAGTTCTACACTCCCGACGGCATAGCTGTTTTGGGAGTCTCGGAAATGGAAAACCGTCGCGTATTGGAAGACCTTGTGGCTCAACCGGAGATAAAAGACCGCAACTATCAGATAGTCCATTATGATTCACCGGACAGACGTGGTGTTGACGTGGCATTGCTGTACAATCCGAAATATTTCACTGTCAAGAACAGCAAGTCTTATCATCTTTATGTGCCTGATCGTCCGGATTTCGTAACACGTGACCAACTTGTGGTGACAGGTACTTTTGATGATGAAGAGATGTCGTTCATCGTGATGCACTGGCCGTCACGTTATGGTGGTGAAAAACGTTCCTTGCCGGGACGTCTTGCCGCAGCTGATCTCTGTCGCCATATTGCCGATTCCATCATTAACGAGAATCCCAACGCCAAAATCGTCATGATGGGCGACTTCAACGACTATCCTACCAACAAAAGCATCATTGAAGGTCTTAGAGCAAAAGGTTCTGTCAAAGACCTGAAAGAAGGCGATTTCTTCAACCCAATGTACGATCTGCACAAAAAAGGCATAGGTACCAATTATTATAGAGATGTGAAAGGCGTATTAGACCAGACGATAATCACTCAGTCTTTGTTGAAAACAGATTTCAGCACTTACCAGATGCTGAAACCTGTAGTACATGCCAAATCATTTCTGATGCAACACGAAGGCAGATACAACGGTTATCCTTGGCGTACCTTCGGCAGCGGGGTATGGCTCGGCGGCTATAGCGACCACTTCCCAGTTTATATTATTTTGCTGAAGAAAATATAATGATTCTCTAATAATTTAATTTAAAGGCGTGCCAAAACTTCAATTATGGCACGCCTTTATAATTTATCAATAATCATAATACTCAGAAAAACAATAACCTTCTTTATTCAGCATAACGTCATTTAATCTTTGACATAAACACGTTTCACTCTATGAGATATTCCTGTCAATATCTCGTAAGGTATAGTATTACAAGCCTTTGCCAGATCTTCTACTCTGTTGACTTCATCAAAAAGCACAACAGCATCGCCTTCATTCACATCATCAATATCAGTAAGGTCCACCATGCACATATCCATGCAGATATCACCTGCCACAGGAGCCTGACAACCATGAACTCTGAATGAAGCATTGCCATTGCCAAGAAGACGCGGCAACCCGTCGGCATAACCTATAGGTATAACTCCAATACGCGAACGACGTTTTAACATGCCGTGACGACTATAACCAACACTCTCCCCTTCATTCAATGTCTTTATCTGTGTTATCGAAGACCTCAACGATGCCACGGTATATAACTTGCCCTTGTCTTCCTCACATGGAGCTATGCCATATATTCCTATGCCAAGACGCACCATGTCATATTGATAATCAGTAAAACGACTTATGCCTGCAGTATTAAGAACATGCCGCAATATCTTATATGGAAAAGCCTCGACAATCTTGCTGCTGCCTTCTTCGAACACTCTGATCTGCTGCATGGTAAAATCATATAATTCAGGATTGTCACTACCTGCAAGATGAGAGAAGACACTTTGTACCTTAAGATGAGGATTCGATTTCAAACGGACAATAAGTTCCTCTATTTCGTCAGGCAGAAAACCGAGACGGTGCATTCCGGTATCGAGTTTGACATGTATATTAATAATCTTGTCAGCCGGTAATTTCATCTGCTCCATAGCAGACTCCAACATGGAAAGAGAACGGAAACTGTAAATCTCCGGCTCCAAATCATAACGTATTATATTTTCAAAAGTATTCTTCTCAGGACTCATCACCATGATTGGCAATGCAATACCTTTATTACGCAACTCCACTCCCTCATCAGCAAAGGCAACAGTAAGATAATCAGCATGATGAAATTCCAAGACATTGGAAATCTCAAAATTACCGCTACCATAGGCAAAAGCCTTGACCATAACCATCAATTTTGTTTCTTTTTTGATTTTGGAACGATAATAATTCATGTTAAGCACAAGATTGTCAAGATTAATCTCCAACACAGTCTCATGCGTTTTTTCTTGTAACATCATGCTGATACGCTCAAACTCAAAACATCTCGCACCTTTAAGTAAAATGATGTCATTATGGAACATTTCCATTAAATGATCTTTGAGAAAATCATCGGTATTGTTGTAGAAATATTTCTCAAGATGGAACAAGTGCTTGTTGCGAGAAACAGCCTCACCAATGCCTATTATCATGTCAACACCTTTGTTTTCCAACAGTGAAGCGATACGAGAATACAACTCCTGTTCATCCATTCCACTTTGCAAGATATCGGAAAGCACTACCACCTTGTTGTTATGTCTTTGCTGTTGACACATAAAATCAAGAGCAATGGACAAAGCATTGAAATCCGAGTTGTAATAATCGTTTATAATCATACAATTATTAATTGCAGATTTAAGTTCCATACGCATTGCAATAGGAAGGAGATGCGACATTCTTTCCTTTATGACATCAGCAGACTTATTAAACAACAACATTATACACATACAATGTATAAGATTCTCAATAGAAGCATCATCAATAAAAGGAACCATAAAATTCAAAACATCATTTCGGTAATGTGCTTTGATATATGTCTTATCATCCTCTTTCACAATACTTTCAATAAAGACATCAGCAGCAGTATCATGACGGCTCCAAGAAAAGCATTTCAAATCCTGTTTTGCAACTACAGAATTAATATATTTATAATCAAGACAATACACCAAAATACCAACATCTTTAAAAAGCTGCATCTTCTCCTGCACTTTCTGATTGATATCAGAAAAATTCTCGTCATGAGCCTGTCCTATATTAGTAAATATACCTATTGTAGGACAAATCATTGACCGGAGACGACACATCTCTCCTGGTTGAGAGATGCCAGCCTCAAAAACAGCAAGTTCGTCATCTTCTTTCATTTGCCACACCGATAACGGCACACCGGTCTGTGAATTATAGCTCTTTGGACTTCTTACTATGGAATAGTCCGGACTTAACAGTTGATACAACCATTCTTTTACCATGGTTTTACCATTACTTCCCGTTATTCCAATAACAGGTATGGAAAATCTGCGACGGTGAAAAGCTGCAATATTTTGAAGAGCATTCAACGTATCCTCCACCTTCATAAAAACCGCGTCAGGCATATCGGGAGGAACCGTATTAACGACAAAAGCCCTTACCCCTTTGTCATACAATGATTTAATATACTTATGGCCGTCATTTCTTTCAGAAACTATTGCAAAAAACAAAGTCTTTTCGGCAGATACCAGCAACCTGCTGTCAAGCAAAATATTCTCTATAATAAAATCTGCACCAACATTACCATATACAGAAGCTCCTACAATCGAAGCAATACCACTTACACTATATCCTGTTCTCATAATGGAAATTATTACAACAATGATATATAATATTTATTATCAATACTTTATATTGACAAACATTATATATTGTATCCTTTGCAAAGATAAAGACTATATTTCAAAACGTCAACATTTCGCATCAAGAGACAATTGCCTGTTTCTAAGCACTTCAATAGCAAGAAATATCGCATGACGGAAGGAATCGGGGTTTGCTATATTTTTATTTGCTATATCATAACCTGTACCATGAGCAGGAGAAGTACGTACTATCGGCAATCCGGCAGTAAAGTTCACGCCGCCATCGACAGCAAGAATCTTAAAAGGCAACATCCCCTGGTCGTGATACATACTTAATACTCCGTCATATTTTGTCCAAGCACCGGAGCCGAAGAAACCATCTGCCGGGAAAGGTCCGAAGACGTAAATATCTTCAGCATTTGCCTCTTTAATAGCCGGAATGATAATATTTTTTTCTTCAGAACCCAACAAACCGCCGTCACCGGCATGAGGATTAAGACTGAGAACAGCTATCTTGGGCGTGCTGATATTGAAATCTTGTTTCAACGTATTGTTCAACACCATGATTTTTTTTACAATAGCATCCACACTGATGGCATCAGGAACCTCTCTAATAGAAATATGATTTGTCACAGTTCCAACGCGCAATTTACCCCATACCATAAGCATCAAGCTCTCATATCCGGGACAATACGAGTTTATGAACTCAGTATGGCCATGGAACTTAAAACTATCCGACTGTATGTTGTTTTTATTAATAGGTGCTGTTACCAAAGCATCTATTTTACCGACAGACAGGTCTTCCACCGCAAGTTTAAGTGCTTCCAAAGATGCCCTACCGGCGACAGTGGTCGATATACCGGGCTCAATCTTCAACTCTTTCTCCGTATGATTCAATATGTTGATCCTCTTCGGTAAAGCCTGATCAGCATCTCTGATAACAGTATAACCAAGCTCTTCCATGCCGAAATTTTTCTTGTAATACGAAAACACCTTAGATTGTCCATATATCACCGGAATACAGAAGTCAAACATCCTCGGGTCGTTCAAGGTTTTTAAAATCACCTCATAACCAATGCCATTGATGTCACCTTGGCTAATACCTATCTTTGGCAATTCAGAAAAATTATTCGATGCTGTCATGACTGTAAAACATTTAATCGCCAAAGATAATAAATTGTAAAATAAAAAACAAGAAAAACATTACTTTTCTCTTGTATTGGATACAAAAAAGGCAAGTCTAAAATAAAATCGACCTGCCTCATCAAAATTTTATCAAAAAGTTTTTATCAATTTGTCAAAATAACGCATCAACAGTCTGACATGTATTCCGGTAGCGCCGGGACCTCTGTATGGCTCCGGGTTTTCTATGAAAGCTGTGCCTGCAATATCGAAATGTATCCACGGATAATCTGTAAAATGCTGCAAGAACTTACCGGCCGTTATCATACCGGCATATTTGCCTCCGCTGTTTTTGAGGTCTGCGATATCCGACTTCACGAGTTTACCGTATTCCTTCCAAAGCGGAAATTTCACAAGACGTTCATTGACTTCTTCTCCCATCTTTTCCATCTCATTATAACTGTCCGAAGCATCATTTTCCATCACCACAGTAGCAACAGGACCTATGGCATAAGATGCAGCACCTGTCAAAGTAGCAAAATCCATCACCAACATGGGATCATATTTTTTGGCATACGACAGTGCGTCGGCAAGAATAAGACGCCCCTCTGCATCGGTATTCACGACCTCTACCGTAGTGCCGTCGAACATAGTAATAATATCGCCTGACACATGAGCATTGCCATCAATACGATTATCAGTTGCAGGAATCAAACCTACTACGTGCAATGGCAACTTTGACTTGGCCACTGCAAACAACACTGCCGCCACTGTAGCTGCACCCGACATGTCATCTTTCATGTCATTCATATATGCCGTAGGTTTGAGATTATATCCTCCCGTGTCAAACACTATTCCTTTGCCGACAAGCACTATTGGTTTCTCGTTAACCTTATTGTCCGGATTCCATTCAAGAATAGTGAAAGTAGGTTCATCAACGCTGCCGGCATTGACAGCAAGAAGACCTCCCATTTTCAGCGATTCTATCTTTTTTCTGTTCAACACCTCGGCACGACCTCCGGCATCACGAAACCTGCCACTGACGCATTCTGCCAACTCTTCGGCATTCAGTTTATTAACAGGCTCATTGACAAGATCTCTCGCCCAACATGTTGCATCCACAACAACGTCCAACAACTTCAATGACTTGTCATCTACACCGTCTTTTAAATAAATTGTCTTAAATGTATTGTATTTAGGCTCGCTTTTATACTTCTTAAACTCATAATTACATAGCATCATGCCTTCCACAGCAGCCAAAAACTCTTTTTCTCCTACACCTTCATTCATCAAAACAATTTCTTCCAACTTCATAGCATTCAACATATTACATATTGAAGCCCCATTCTTGCGACAACATTCCAATCTTTCACAATCATCATCGCCATTCACGACAAATAGAATATAAAACTCTCTATATCTATTTATTACTATAATATCGTCTTTGTTGGCATCATAAGTTTCTTTTACATAATTCAACTCATCATCATGTAAAGACAAATTCATAACATTTTCAATGTCATTCATTACAAATGCCTTAGCTTTGACGAACTCGTTTTCCAACTTTTTTATCTCAACTTTCATAACATATCATTTTAATTCATTTTCAAGCAAAGTGATAATTTTATCTGTAGCACCGATTTTCTTTGCCACATAGTCATGACACACTTGTGAAGCCTTCTCACAAAAACCATCATCAGAGATAAGATGTTCAAAGACATCATTAAATTCCTCAGCATTATTTACAGCGAAAGCTCCGCCAAGACGTTTAAGTTCCACTGCCTCGACAAACTTCTCATGTTTAGGACCGAAAACAACAGGGCAGTCATAAACCACTGCCTCTTGAATATTATGGATACTTGTATAAAAACCGCCTCCTATATATGCAAAACGGGCATATCTATAAATTTTTGACAATACACCTATTACATTTATTATCAATACTTTTGAATGATTATCCGGATTTAGTTCAGTATAAAGCTGACAGTTCTCTATTCCTTTTTCTATCTGACTGACATGCGAAAGAGACACATCATGAGGTGCTATTATCATACAATAATCATCCGGCATCTTAGCAATGAAAGGAAAAAGCAACTCTTCGTCAGAAGGCCATGAACTACCCGCAATAATACATTTTCTGTTTCCAATAAACGTCTCAATATTCGGGAATCGGACTGTTTGATGTGCGATATCATATACTCGGTCAAAACGTGTGTCTCCAGTCACAGTGACACAATCTATCCCAATCTTTTTCAACAGTAAAGCTGTATTATCATTTTGCACAAAGAAATGTCTTACCATTTTAAGATGTTTACGGAACCAATATCCGTAAAACTTGAAGAAATATTGTCCATCACGTAACAAAACCGAAATATAATATAGAGGTATATCATTATCATTCAATACTTTAATATAATTATACCAAAACTCGTACTTTACAAAGAAAGCCGCCTTGATATTAAAATTTCTCAACAGTCTTTTTGCATTTATTACAGTATCGGACGGCAAATATGCGACTTTATCAACGAGTTCAAGATCTTTTTTCATCTCATAACCTGAAGGAGAAAAAAAAGTAAGCAAAATCTTATATTGAGGGAATGATGTTTTCAAATTTTCCAGGACAGGAAGACCTTGTTCAAATTCACCCAAGGAAGACACATGCATCCACAGCCATTTGTCATTACCCGAAGATTTAAGGTTATACCATTGATTTTTACGACCATTCGACCATTTTGATGCTTTTTTGTTACCCAACAGACCTGCAAGAGTAACAAGTCCGGAAAACATCCGAATCAAGATAGAATACAACAAACGCATAATTATCAATAGTAATAATATTCTGCAGGCATTCTTTTATATGTAGGTATATAGATAGAGAATCGTATGCCCCAATAACGGTCAACATAACTGTTAGTATCTTTCATCATGAGATTGAAGTCCCATTCTCTCAACGGTTTGGTATGAGCCTGTACAAATTCCAAAGAAATTGAAAAGTTAAGAAGTCGGGAGTTGCTCATATACATGTAACCTATCTCTCCGGAATAAGCAAAACCACCACGCATCCTGTCATATCCGTAAAGATAATCGCCTGAAAGATTGGCCGGCGGTGAGGCGTACGAGCCAAATTCACATCTTATTCTGTTAAAAAGATAACCGAGTCCACCATTGACAAAGAAACCACAATTGGGGTTAGGTGAAAGTATGCTGAACACCTTACCTACTTTGGCTTGGAAATGTGCTCCTCGCTCAAACAGTGCAAAACTGCCATAAATACCGTCACCTGTGACTATCTCGCCACTACTCGTCAATATATTTCCCATCAGCTCTGTACGTGAGATGTTTATATTATCACCAAATATAAAATTACCATTAAAACTCCACAGCCAATTTTTATCTGTCTTATATATAACACTGCCTCCAACTGACGAATTATTACCAAAAAGAACCTTAGTATCAAGACCGGGAAATTGATAGGCATACGTCGCCTGAAAAAGCACTGTCGATATACATGACTTTTTTATGTCTTTCTGTGCCTTGCCGGCTAAAGGTAATATTGTTAAAACAAAAAACAAAAATAAATACTTGTTAATACTCTTCATATCGGTCAATTTGTCTTGCAAAGATACTAAACGTTTTAAAGCCTTGTTTATTTTTTGAATAAAAAAGTTTATCCTTAAGATTTTTTATTATTTTTGCATTAAAATTTATTTATTATGGAAAAACTATCAAAATCTGTCATCTGGATATTAGGCATTTCATTACTTATTGGTATATTCGCAACTTCATGTAAAAAGAAAAAAGAAGATAATAATGATTACATAACTGAAAGTATTCCTTCCAGTGTACTTCCCGATGCCATACGAGAAAATGTTGCCGAACTTATTCCATTATATTTCGGCACCACACCTCCGGACCTCACAAACAAAGATTTTGTTTCTTCACCTCATGTGATGTTTTATAACTCAAACAGTTCAAATCCAGATTCTGTAGTATATCATAGCGACAGATACATTGCTTTTCGTTATTCCGAATCCAACGGACTGACTTATTACAGCAGACAATGGGACGATGTAGAACAAACTGACATTTA
Source organism: Bacteroidales bacterium Phil6 (assembly GCA_002633315.1). GTDB lineage: Bacteria > Bacteroidota > Bacteroidia > Bacteroidales > F082 > Limimorpha > Limimorpha avicola. The sequence continues at coordinate 9,054 of NWBN01000029.1, read as the reverse complement.
TGAAAGTGTAGCTAACCTCAATGTAACAGGCTCAGACAACAATTTCTCATATTATTATTTGACGATAGGTTATCCCGACGGTCTTTATGCAGAACAATCTACGATAATAAGTGGAACTTTGGGAGACGATGGTGTTTACAATTTCCATGTTGCCGTGATATTGCTTGAAACAAGTGGCAATCCCAATTTAGAACCTGTCAATTCCTACAGAGTGTTAAAAGATGAAGACGGCTTTTCACAATTTGAAAATTGGTTGAATTCAAAATCCGTTGTTAAACCTTCACAGGACATCTCCGATGAAACAATTTTCAAATTATTCAGAAAAAATTGATTTACAACTGTATTGACATTTAATAAATAATGTCTGACGAATATTTCATTTCAGAAGCCGTATTGCCTAACGGTTTAAGGTTGTTGCATCGTCGTCGTAGCGGTACAGTGGCTCATCTTGCCTTGATGATTGACATTGGAATGCGCGATGAACTTGAAGATGAAAACGGACTTGCTCACTTCATAGAACATCTGCTCTTCAAGGGGACGAAGAAACGTAAGGCTTTCCATGTATTAAGTTGTCTCGAAAATGTCGGAGGTGACCTTAATGCCTTTACTACAAAAGAAGAAACCTGCATACATGCCTCTTTCTTGAAAGAACATTATTCTAAAGCGATAGAACTGATATCAGATGTCGCTTTCAACAGCATCTTTCCTGAAAATGAGGTTGAGAAAGAAAAAGAAGTGATACTCGACGAAATAAATTCATACCTCGACTCTCCTTACGACGAAATAATAGATGAATTTGAAAATCTTCTGTACAGAGGACATCAGCTTGGTCGTAACATATTGGGGACTATACCTCTCGTCAGCAATTACACACGCAACGACATCATCAGTTTCTATTCCAAAAACTATTCTCCCGACAAAATGATTCTTGCCACCATTGGCGATATTGATTTCGAGACATTCCAACATTTTGCCATAAAACATTTCGGAGGATATAAGAACTTCGGCACTGTCTCAAACAGACTACCTTTCACGTCGCTGCCTCCAACAAAAAAGACCGAAAAACGCACTAATCATCTAACACATTGCATGATAGGCGGTATCGCTTATAGTTATGACCATCCTGACAAACTGAAAATGATATTGTTAAACAACATACTTGGCGGACCTGCAATGAGTTCCCGTCTCAATCTCAATATAAGAGAAAAATACGGCTTTGCATATACAATTGAATCTCAATACAATGCATATTCCGATGTTGGCAATTTCACCATCTATCTCGGAGTGGACCCTCATTCAAAAGAAAAAGCAATAAGCCTTGTTTTCAAAGAGTTGGACAAATTAAAACAAAACAAACTCGGCATACTGCAATTGTCCAACGCAAAAAAACAACTTATCGGACAAGTGGCTCTCGGTAACGAGTCGGGACTGAACGAACTGCTTTCCATGGCTCGAGACGGTTTTTATAAAAACGCTTTAGAAACATTGCCGGAGACAATATCCAAGGTGGAGAAGATTACTGCTGAAGATTTATTAAACGTAGCCAATACGATATTCGACAAAGAAAATATCAGCATCCTGACTTTTGAAGGTCAATAACGTATAGTCAAATCGTCGTTAATAAAAAATTATCCTAAAATCACGCACAGATTTTATTTGATTGCCAAGATATCATGACACACAATTAAATATGAAAGGGATGCACCCGATTTTTCATTCGGCACATCCCTCATCAGTTCACACTACAGGCAAAACGCCAAATCACGAACAACACCTAATTATTAATAGGACAGTTCATCGATTATTTAATCTTTTTCTGAAAAGCCTGTAAAATATTTTTGTTTGCATCTTCATAAACGAATGCTACCACATAACAGTTATCAGCGTTGTAAGTTGTATCTACGGTAATACTGCATGTTGTGGAAATCTCTTCATTTGCCGGCACTGCACCGTCAAATATCTCTGTACCCCAAGTCCCATTGATAGTACCTCTGAACACATGACGATGGACGTAAGTTGAATCGGCACCAACAGGTTCCGGACATAACTGACGCCCGACAACGCTGTCCTCCACCAAACAAGCAGTAACAAGATATTTTCCGCTTTGAGACTGAAGGAATACAGTATTAACTTCAACGTTCAGATTTCTTGTCTGTTCATTGTAATTGCAAACAATATCCAACTCTGCGACTTGTTCTTTTGCCAACTCTTCAGCCACCTTAGTAGCCCATTCTCCATCATTGAAACCATAACCTGCATCTCCCTTAATCCGGTTTATCGTACCTATAGGATTTGACTGAAAGCCAAAATAATTATACCATGCAGTACCTGCCTCTGTCCTGAAATCAGGATAACCTGTCAAAGGCATGGAAAGGAATCCGGCATGAACACCCATCACCACGAGACTCTCTCCAAAAGTTTCCTGAAGTTCATGTGCTATCTCGGCAGCAGCCGGACAATTGACACAACGCACTCCGGTATAATCTTCAAGCAATACCACTCTACCGGTCGCCTCTATATTAACTTCTTTTTTAAAAGGTTCATCCAATTTATCGCATGATGTCATTACAAACATCAAAGCAAAAACAAAAAATAATGATATCTTTTTCATAATACGATAATTATTCATTAAAATTTAGAATGATGTTGTTACAGTCAATGACACGCCGCTCGAAGCAGGCACGGTACGGCAGACGCCGCCTACACAAACAACACCTTCGCTCTGACGACCTCCGGTGAGCATTATTCTGGTGGCATCCTTAATGAAACCTACAGAAACGGTATAATAATGATCTCTATATTCCGCCACGGGATTACCGTAGTTGTATTTGTCAGCTACTGAAACGAACCATTTAGGTGCAATAGCATATTCCAACAATGCTGCCATCCAGTTGCCTCTTTTCTGAAAATCTTTTTCTTCCCCTTCATGAACAACATAATCTTTTCCAATATTATCCCACAAATGTTGCAACTCGCAACGAATACTCTGACGGGCTGTAATTTTATAGGTAATATCGGCGAATGCAATATTGGCACGCACCTCCGGAGCTCCGACGTGACCTTCTATTGTTGCCATATCATATAACAAATTGATATACATGACAACCAATCTCCAGTCTTTACTGATACGCTTTTCTATTTCAAAATTGATATCACGGTAGAAAATATGGTCGCTCACCCCAAAAAACGGCGATGTATAACCAAGAGTACCGGACTGATTGAGAGAAGGAACACCATTAACAATAATAGAGTCACGTACTATATCATTAACCTGACTGTAGTTGAATGCCAATTTCGTACCATATTTACCACCCAACAAAGTCTTTTTAGGAATAGTGTAATTAACCTGAAATTGCACTGCCATCTCACCATTAGGTTGTGTAGAATAAGAATACATGGCAGGAAGACTGTGTGTATGAGTAAAGTTGATAGGAGGCAGGAAGTTAATGTCGAGGTCGCTTTCTTTAGCATTATAATCCGATTTAAAACTCATATTGTCAACACGTTTCACCTGCAACACTATACCGAGACCTTTCTGTGCATACGACAATGACGAAAGGAGAGCCTCGCCATCTTTATAAATCATATTGTTGATAGCGGAAGGGTTATTTATTTTATGAGCATATTCCGTACTAAAAGCGAAACGACCCATAGAAAGATTCACTCTTCCGGCGTATGCCGCCACATTCTCAGGCATATAATAAAACAAATCATTATCTTTCTGATATTTGCTTACGAAACTTGCACCTACTGAAGCTCTGAACTTACTGTCATTCAAACCGGAGATGCTTTGGTTGATATCCCAGTCTCCATCTATACCGCGCACTATGCCACGACTTTGATCCGCGTCATAAGATGCCCAATAATAACGTTGTTTACCATAAACACCTTTAAGAGTGACACCTTGTGTCGGGCGATATACAGCTCTCATACCACGCAAAGAGTTGTCAAAACCGAGCGACCACTCCTCGTATGTCCTGAATACCAAACCATTACCAAATTGGTCATAGATGTCACCCACAGTAACACCAATAGTACCGTTATCGTATGATGCCCAATAGTTGGCAATACCGCAACCCTCAAGACGGCTGTCGAAACCGGAGAGTGGTGTCTCGTATGCCTCGAAACGCATGCCGGCAGAGAAATCGCCCAATGTATATGTCAACTTACCAAACCCGTTAACCCCCAATCTCTTGCCATTGATTAATGAATCATAAATACCTATACCTTCATCAGTATTGTAATACTGTGCATCGATCTGAAAACTTCCATTGACTTGAGAATTCTGCAAAAACGACTGTGCATAACCGCCAACAGCACTGACTATCAGAATAGTCAATAATAAAATACGCTTCATCTTCTGAAATTTACAAATTTTATTTCACTATCTTAAGAATCTCTTGATACAATTCTTCTTCGGCACCTTCAAAATATCCTGTATGTTGATATACTATCTTGCCATCTCCATCGAAAAGGAAAGTATGCGGAGGCACACTGACATTCATAGAACGGGCAAGGTCTTTGTTAACATCCAAAAGTATCTCGAAAGGCCAGCCTTTACCTTCAACAAAAGGCTTAATCTTAGGAGTGGAACGTGAGTCATCTATTGAAACAGAATAAATTTTAACACCTGTTTCCTCAACCCAGTCATCATAAACTTCACTTAAAGCATTATGTTCTTTAACACAAGGACTGCACCATGTAGCCCAAAACGTCAAGACGAACGGATTTCCATCATTACTTAACTCCGAGACATTAATACTCTCTCCGTTAAGGTTCTTGATGGTAACATTGGGTAAATCACTTTTCTCTTGTGCCATGACATTCAATGCCAAGAATGCCAAAATCAAAATTGTCGATAATTTCTTCATACTTCAATTATTAAGTTATACAATTTATTTCAAACAATATATACTTCAAGAATCTTTGCATCTTTCTCGACACATATCTCAACATTGTTGATAACATTGGGAATCAGAATACATTCTCCCATATTAACGACTTCTTCACCATTTTCGTATTTCAAAACAAATCTTTCCGACACAGCCATCAAGATGACAAAAGAATCCAATTCGGAATAATCTTTCTTCATGGAAGCATCGAGATGTATGAAATTGGTATAAAAATAAGGACATTTAACAAGCGGCACAGTAGTGTCGATGATTTTTTTATCATAATCAGTCTTGTAATTATCCTCTTTCTTATAGTTAAGAGTATATAAAGCCTGCTCAACATGCAGCTCACGATACATTCCATACTGGTCTATTCTATCCCAGTCATAAACACGATAAGTAGTATCGCTTGTCTGCTGAATCTCAGCCACCATACAGCCGGGACCCAAAGCATGAATGCGACGAGCCGGAATAAAGAACACATCGCCTTCATGAACATGTTCATAATTAAGAACCTTTTCTATCTCCTTATTTTCAATAAGATGACGAAACTCGTCCTTATTTATGTCTCTGTTAAATCCGCTAACCAATTCTGCATGATGTTCTGCATGCATCACGTACCACATCTCCGTCTTGCCGTTCTCCAAACCTATCTTTTTTGCCAACTCATCATCAGGATGTACTTGTACCGAAAGCCATGTAATAGGATCTATTATTTTGACAAGTAACGGAAATTGTTCTCCATATTTGTCAAAGACATTATCACCAACAAGGTCTCCCATAAACACTTCCACAAGGTCATTAAGTTCATCACCGGCAAAGTTACCGTTTGTCACCACACTGTTATGCCCTTCGACACCTGAAAGAATCCACATCTCTCCACAATTGAGTAATTTACCGAAATCCTTGTGTAACAATGTTTTAACATACTGTCCTCCCCATATCTTCTCAAAATATTGAGGTTCAAATTTCAAAGGATACAATACACTCATGACTGTACTTTTGCTGCAAAGATAGTACTTTTTAATAAATGTAAGTATAAAAGTGTTTATTTTGGCATCATAAATTTGTAAAACCAAACCTATCAGTAACTCTTTTGTTTGCAAAAAATGATTAGTTTTACAATCAAAATGACAATGAAATGAAAAATATATCAGAACTAAGACAAACCTTACATGATAATGCCGAACTTTCAGGCAATGAAAAAAACACTAATTTGATAATCAATAATTTTTTTAATAATTTGAATTATCATAAAATAATACGCAACATTGGAGGATACGGTGTTGCGGTTTTATTTAAGGGCAAAAATAACGGTAAAAGAATAATGGTGAGAGCCGATATTGACGGCTTGAACATAAAAGAAGGCGACAGATCATTCTCACATCGATGCGGACATGACGGGCATACTGCCATATTATGTGGACTGGCAGAACGTTTCTCGAAAACACCTCCGGAACGAGGAGAAATATTATTGTTGTTTCAACCGGCAGAAGAGACAGGACAAGGTGCAGAAGCTGTTATCAACGACCCCAACATGAAAGAAATAATGCCTGACATGGCTTTCGCCCTTCATAACTTGCCCGGATATAAAGAAAACAGCATAGTCACAATAAAAGGCTGTTTTGCTGCTGCATCTTTGGGGCTGAAAATATCCCTTGCTGGAATAACAGCACATGCCTCACAACCTGAGACAGGCATCAATCCGACAACAGCATTGTATCAATTGCTTAATTTTTATAACGATAAATCATCATATATCAAAGATTTGACGCCATATTCCTTGATAACGGTGACTCATGCCGTTTTGGGAGAAAAGACTTTCGGCATAGCTCCAGGCAAGGCTGAAATATGGGTTACTTTAAGAAGCTTCGATGATAAATGCCTCGATGACCTTAAAAATGAATGCATTGAAAAGGCTCAAAATATTTCCCAAAACTACAGCCTTCATTGTTCATACAGCATACATGAATATTTTCCTTCTACCAAAAACCATGATATGGCGGAAAATATTGTGGAACATGCAGCAAAAATATTGAATCTCAATATAATAAATAAAGAGGAGCCATTTAAATGGTCTGAAGACTTCGGACGGTTTTCTTCTTTATGTCCAACTGCCATGTTTGGGCTTGGCTGCGGAGAACAACATCTGCCATTACATAATCCCGACTATTGTTTCAACGACAATATCATAAAAACAGGTATAGACTTATTTGAGAAGATTGCAAGACTTTCGTTATAGAAACATAATTCCTTACGAACAGATTGTATATTCAATTTCAAAATATCAAAAAATACATTTTTATTCAATCATTCCAAAAACAATTAATTTATTGTTATACAATATGTTAAATAAATTATTATCTATGATAAGACTATTATCTCATCAAATAAAAATCCGTCTCGAATGTCAAAGAAACCATCAATTCGATGCAGTTATTTTCATTTCATAAAACATACCGAATTTCATTTCAAAATAAACATCACCAAAATAATTGTTTGAACAAAATATTGCAGCACAAAACCACTTTGAGAATGTCATATTAAGGTTTTTCAACATAAATATGCATTATTAACATTGTCAAAATGTATTTTTCACACTTTTAAAAAATTTTTTATAATTAAATGAAAAGATAATAATTTTATGTAATTTTGTCGAAGAAAAAAATGGTTACTAAAAAAATAATATCATGGCTAACAATGTTTTAAAATTCTCTGATATTGTTGCTGCTCAAAGCAGGTTAAGGGGTGTTTCCAAAATAACTACCCTATTACATTCCAAGTCATTTTCTGTAATGTCGGATGCGAATATTTTCCTAAAACTGGAAAACATGCAGACAACAGGAGCTTTTAAAGTTCGTGGAGCATACAATAAATTGGCTTGTCTGACAAAAGAAGAAGCATCACGTGGAGTTGTCGCCGCATCAGCCGGCAACCATGCTCAAGGCGTTGCCTTTTCAGCATCAAAATTAGGTATGAAAAGTACGATTTTTATGCCTATTTTCACTCCTCCGTTGAAAGTTTTGGCAACCAAAGGATATGGTGCCGAAGTTATTCTTGCAGGAGAATCGTTTGACGATGCTTTTGCTGCATCTCAAGAATATTGTAAAGAACATAATGCAACATATATTCATCCTTTCAATGATCCTTTGATTATTGCAGGACAGGGTACCATAGGATTGGAAATTCATGATCAATTGCCGGACGTCGATGTCGTAATCGTCCCTATTGGAGGTGGAGGATTGATTTCTGGCGTTGCATTGGCAATTAAGGAAATGAACCCTAATATCAGAGTCATCGGTGTTCAAGCTGAAGGCGCTGCTTCAATGTACACTTCTCGCAACGAACATCATATAGTAGCATTGCCCACTGTCAATACCATTGCTGATGGAATAGCTGTAAAACGCCCCGGCGATCTTACTTTCGATTTGGTGCAACAATATGTAGATGAGATTGTAACTGTCAGCGATACGGAAATAGCTCATACAGCATACTTGCTACTGCAACGTGCTAAAATATTGGCTGAACCATCCGGCGTAACTTCAATGGCTGCCGCATTATTTAAAAAGACTGATATAAAAGGTAAAAATGTAGTTCCTCTCATCAGTGGAGGAAATATCAATATGCAGATCTTGGAACAGATTGTCGAAAAAGGAATGGTAGAAGAAGGTCTGCGTTCAACCATTCAGGTAATTATTCCAGACCAGTCAGGTGAATTGAAAAACTTGCTTTCCATTTTTGAAAATTTGAAAATGAATATTTACGATATTAAACATGAACGTTCAATTTCAACAGTCCCGATTGGAAAAGCAATGGTTGTTATTCAGTTTAATTTACAAAATCAATCACAATTGCAACTTATAGTTGATGCTCTGAAAGAACGTCATTTGGAGTGTACTGTAATTGCCTGATTATTCTCATAGACTAAAAAAAACAGTTCTTTATAAACATACCGATAATTGCGTATTATTTTACAAATCAATAAAACATGCAATTATCGGTATTATTTTTGTATGACTTTAAAATAGATATTGTCCCAAAAAGTGTGTAAAATTCAAAGTTTAATATTTTTGTAGTTAGAAATTTTAAAAAAACAAAACATTAATTTTACACAGGAGCAAAGATACGATTTTTAACAACATCAAAAAAGGGGACGCTGTTG
>NWBN01000028.1 GCA_002633315.1 Bacteroidales bacterium Phil6 | reverse complement strand
GATATCCGGCGTCTCTTCGTCATAGACTATGGCTACCGTTCCATCATAGTTGGCATTCTGATAACCGCCTTTTGTTGCAACACCTTCATATTCTCCGGCGAGTATCTCTCCGGAATATGCTCCGTTCGATCCGCTGGTGAAACTGAATGTCTGTTCCTCTCCGTATTCATCCAATCCCGTGAATGTTACAGTGGCTCCTTCTATCGTTGTCACGCTGTCCTGTTCAAACACCGTTCCGCTTACAATTCCGTTGCCGCTTACCTTGACAAGAACCGTATTGGACATCTCTGATTCTCCCTCGTCATATACTGCCGTCACATTAAACTCATAGCCTTCCATATTGTATGTAAGACCCTCCACATCGTATGATGTCGTTGTTACCACCGCATCATTCACCTTTACACCGTCCTGATAAACGTTATATCCGCGTATCGATTTTGCGTTACGATCCTGCACTGCTGTCCAGCTCAACTCTGCTGTCTCGCCTTCATAAAGTCTTGTATCGGCAGCCACAAGATCCTGAGGAATGTTGAATGTCGTGGTGAATCCCCACACCTCACCTGCCGTGGTACCTGCTGAGTTACGTGAATTAACTTGCCAGAAGTAGTTCTTGTTGTTGAGCAGGGTTCCAGTTGAATAACTCTCTGCCAGATTACCTGTCCAATCCACGACAACCTCTGATGGAGGATATGTAGTTCCCATCAAAAGCTGATATTCTGATGCATATTCTCCAAGTTTCCAAGTTAACGTAATAGGTGTGGAAACTCCGCCCTGACCGTTGGCAGGATTTGGTTCGTATGCCATTCCGGGTACAGGTACCGGTTCAACGTTGATGTCAACTGTAAAGTTATCATCTGTTGAAGATGCCACTATATAATATGTACCAGGTACAAGATGTATGTTTTCAACACCGGGAACAGTAGAACCCAAAGTACCTGTAATAACAATATTATCAACACCGGTTGGAAAACCATAATCATCATAACAACCAAATGCGAGATAAACAGTTTGACCAGCAAGTGAAGAAAGATCAACATTTATTTCTTGCCAAGGATTAATCTCATTACCATTATTTGACCATAATGTAGTCCATGGACCATTCGCTGAATTACTATAGTTCACAGAAAGAGTATTAACATCACCAGCCCATGATGCAGCTATTCCGTAGAAAGACAAATTAATATCGATATAACTTGTCAAGTCGATAAGAGGAGTGATCAAATAATCTGTAACATAGTCACCGCCACAATATCTATAAGCAGCATAAGAGCCTGAGTATGGAGGGAATGTTCCAACAGGTGAAGAAGAAAGAACTTCCCATTGATCATAACCATTGTATGTTGCTGTCCATCCTGAACCCAAAGATCCACTTTCGAAATCTTCTTCAAAAATAACATCTCTCGTTGCTACCATATCACGTGATCCGGCACTCAAAGCTATGTCATCGACATTGATAACAAACTCATCAGATACATTGAAATGTCTCAAGGCTATGTACACTTCTTGTCCTGCGTATGCACTCAGGTCAACCACCTTGTTATACCAAGCACCCTGAGCATTCATTCCACGCATTCCTTTCTCTCCCACACTCTTCGCTGTCAGCGTCTCTTCCCAGATCGTCGTGAAGTCCGACGCACTCGTGTTTCCGGCAGTCGATATCGCTATCCCGTAATGTTCGGCAGGATATCCTGCATCTTGTGCACATACATAGAATGACAGCGTCGAATTGCTTCCTATCGTGTATTTTTCAGGTGTTACAAGATAGTTGTCAGGATTCAAGGCCGCATATCCGGGATTATAGTATGATTCCGACATCACACATCCGGCACTTCCATTATACGGGGTTATTATCAGATATGACGACACCTCTGAACTGTGCTTCCAGTTCTGTCCGTCTCCGTCCGCATCTATCTTCGTCCATCCTTGTATTCCATCTTCAAAGTCGAACATGAACTCATC
>NWBN01000027.1 GCA_002633315.1 Bacteroidales bacterium Phil6 | reverse complement strand
TTTACAAACTTTTTTTCGGCTTTTACATGGTCTTATTGTCTGTTTTTGTCATTTTACCACATAATTTCCACCTGTATTTATCCATGCCATAAACAGAACAATGCATGAAATCGGCTTCTTCCTGTCTCGACAAATCGAAATGTGACATATTACATATCTTGAACTCCTTTTCATTCAAGTCATGATATTGTGCCTTAATCATGTCTGTTCTTCCAAGAAACAATCTGTCAATATCGGATTGCAATGAAATCAAATATGTTTTTATTGTTTTTGGAAATATTGCATAGACGCCATGATATTACGTCTCTACTGAAAGACTTTCATTAATATTTTTTGATTCTAATGGCTGATGTGAAACCGTGTTTTTAATATACTTTCAATCTTGCGTTCCCAAACGAGTATCATCGCCATGCAAAGTCGTGATAGCAACATCCACAGGAAAGAACCTCCCAAAGCCGTGAACAACAACAGGTCTTCCAAGTTGCTGTGCGATACGCAGATATGATGATTGAGCAAGTCGTTGTCTTCTTTTGAGGTATTTCCGTGTTCCGATTCATCTATCATTATGGCTGCACCGTAAGCAAGTCCCAAAGTATTGGCGATGAGCCATAAAAACGCAGTATGAGGCGGAAGACCGAAAAACTGCATCATCGGTTTCAAAAACTTTGCCATGTATCCTATGATGCCGAATTCCGATAATATCCTTTGCAAGATGGTAAGAAGATATACCAATATCACCATCATTATTGTCGTTTTAAGTGTCTTGAACGCCCATTCTTCGAGCATGATGATGAAATTCTGTTCTGTCATGCCGGTGTTTTGAGTCACTATGTTTTCGTAATGGTCCGGCATGATTTTGTTGAGTATCCAAGCGAGAATAAAAGCCGACAGAGTACGTATCACTACTATCCTTGCTGCTGAAGACCCTGTCTTGTGTTGTACAGTTGTCTCGACTATCATGTTATGGGAACATAATACCATGACAGCCAGAATAGTGACGGCTCTTGTATCAAGATTGAGAGACACCATGACAGCCATGGCAGAATAACAGTTTACGAAGTAACCAGACACGTATGCCAAAGCTGCTTCACCGGGAAGGCCAAAATAAGAAAAAATGGGTGTCATCCAATTTGATACCCATTGAATGACACCGAAATATTGTAATAACATTATGCCGAAAGACACGCATATCATGATTTTAGCAAGCCAGATTACTGTCTTGGTGGCGTTGCGTAACGATATTCTGACACATTCCGATATACGTTGTCCCGTTGTCATTATTCTATAATTGTCATCTCGTCTATGAGACGTGTAGCACCGGCATATTTGTCTATTATAAACAATACATAACGTATGTCAACGGAAATGTTTTTACAGACAGACGGGTCATAAACGAGGTCGCTCATGGTACCTTCCCATGTACGGTCGAAATTGAGACCGAGCAGATGCCCGTCGGCATTAAGGATAGGACTGCCGGAGTTGCCTCCCGTAGTATGATTGCCGGCTATGAATGCCACGTGCATGCTGCCGTCGGCATCGGCATAACGCCCATAATCTTTATTTTCATATAACTCTCTGAGACGGTCTGTCACAACGTAATCGTAGATATCCGGATTCTCCTTTTGCATGATGCCATCCAAAGTGGTGAAATGTTTATATCTCACAGCATCCCGCGGTGAGAATCCTCCGACTTTGCCGTATGTCACACGTAAGGTGAAATTGGCATCCGGATAAATCATCTTCTCCGGTCGTGTCTCTTTAAGCATCTCCATCTGTCCTCTCATGTAAAGACGACGTAATGTGTTTATCTTTTTGGAATGTCTTGAACTCTCCGGCATTATTTTGGTTCTGTAAAAATCCATAAAGTCCTCGTATGCCATCACGGCAGGGTCTTTGGTTATCATCTTTGCTTTGGAGACTTTATAGTTGTCGAGCATTTTCATGACCTTATCTTTAGATGTAAACATGGATTTGTCGAACAAGTCGTTGACATATCTTTCTACCGAACCATCATATTTTTTGTCAATTAGGTTTAGAATAGAAGGACGGAAGTCTTCCGGCTGGTTTTCACGATATGCCGTCAGCATGGCGACGGCTACTTCTCTGTCGATAGGTTGATGATAGTCTTTAAAAAATGTTTCCGTTTCTTCTTTTAAAGATGAAATTATTGCCTCCAAATCCTCTTGACTTGTCTCCTTTGTCGTTTCGGCAAGTTCAGTAAATGCAGATGCAAAATATATCAGCTCTGTCGAAAGTCCTGCTTCTGTGAGATATATAATGGCGAGACGATATTTTTCCAAATCGTTATACGCAGTGTCAAAATTGTGGAGCAAGTCTATGTAGGCGTGGCGGGAACGTTTTTGAAGCACCCATTCCTGAAATTCTTTTTCAAACTGTTTTTTCTTCTGCACACCTTTAAATTTGTTGATGCCTTCCGTTACTCCCATATATTTTTTCCAACCGTTGGCGAGACCGGCATGTTTTGAGGCATATTGGATACGTATCTTAGGATCTTTCTGTTGGTATCTGTTATATATGTCAAGTATCTGCCCCCTCAAATCAACAACTACGGGATATATCACATTGGCTTCCTGATTTACAGCTTGTGAAGGAAGGTATTCGTTGGTGTATGCAGGATAACCGAATACAAAGGTAAAATCACCTTCATTGACACCATTTAATGATATAGGGAAGTGATAAGCTGGAGTGTAAGGCACGTTATCCTGATTGTATTCTGCCGGTTTCCCATCTGGTGAAGTATAGATGCGGAAGATGGAGAAATCTCCGGTATGACGAGGCCATACCCAGTTGTCGGTGTCACCTCCGAATTTGCCTATGTTTGACGGCGGTGCTCCAACCATACGTATATCTTTGAAGACTTCATTATACATAAGATAATATTGATTGTCGATATAAAATGATTTGATCGACACTTCATATTCAGTGTTTTTCTTGGCTTCTTCAACAATCTTGTCGATGTTTTCATTTATTATCTTGCTACGTTCCTGTTCAGTAAGTTCATCAGTAACACCTTCCAATACTTGTGATGTCACATCTTTCATTTCCTTGAGCATCACAGCGGTAAGTCCCGGACAAGGCAATTCTTCTTCCATGCTCATTGCCCAGAATCCGTTTGTTAGATAGTCATGTTCTACACTGCTGTGACGTTGAATCCAGTCGTATCCGCAGTGATGATTGGTAAGAAGCAGCCCCTTGTCGCTGACTATTTCACCCGTACATCCTCCACCAAATAACACTACTGCATCTTTCATGCTGCTGTTGTTGATGGAATATATATCTTCTGCTGTTATCCTCATACCCATCTCTTGCATTTCTTTCTCGTTGTTCTGCAACAACATGGGAATCCACATGCCTTCGTCCGCATGCAACATGCAGAAGGTCATAAATACGGTGATAAGTGACAAAAATGTTTTTCTCATAGAATTTACGGATTTAGTTTAATTTGCAAAAATATGCTTTTTTTGTCTTTCGACAATACTTTTTGTGACATTTGATGATAATGCCTCGTCTTCTATGATTCAAAAGACATTTTGCATTGTGGTTATAATATCGAATAGATTTAGACTCGAAAAACCGTTTTTTTATTACAAGTCTGATTTTATATAAAAAAAACTGCTGTAAACAGACAAAAAAGTTTGTAAAATCTTAAAAAAAAGTTTGTAAAGTAGATTTATTATTTAATTTATAATCAATATGTTATAATGTTGATTAAGCTAAAAAAGTTTGTAATATACGTTTGTAATATAAAATTTTTAATATTGCTAAAATAAGTAAACAAATGGAATTAAAAAGAAATAATAATCTCTTTTAAATTTATTTTACAAGATGTAAAATCTGCTTTAATTTTGAAATCAAAAAACAAAACCTATAAAAATCATATTGAAATACACTCGGTTAAGTCTTGCAATAAACAAGTGTGCTGCTGTTTTGCAGAAACTATGACCGAAGATGTTACCATAAATAACAGTACCAAAGGATTATCATAATATTATTCTGTAAGAGATGTTGACAAAGCAGGTAAAGTATGCGAAAACGAAGATTTTGAGTGTTCTATAATTGTGATGGATGACACCCCGCTATGGAATAACTGACATTAAAGATTCGGTTATTTGAAAACAAATTTATTGCACAATTGGTTAGCTAATCCAAATCGTCATAAGTTTTGTGTATCTGCAATTATGATAATCATTTTAACAGTATCTTTAATGATTGTTATATGCCAAGACTTTTTTGTTGCAACTGTTAAATTATATTTTTTTGAATCAAAAGAATTTTGTATCTTTGCAAATTAAAAACTTAGTACTATGACCGATTCAGAAAAATTTGTTGAGGGAGGTCTCACATACGATGATGTGCTTTTGATACCTTCGTACAGTAACATTATTCCAAAAGATACAGATTTAAGAACGAAATTTTCGCGCAACATACAACTTAATATACCTATTGTAACGGCCGGTATGGATACTGTTACTGAAGCTCCTATGGCAATAGCCATAGCGCAGGAGGGTGGTATTGGTGTCATTCATAAAAATATGACCATCGAACGTCAGGCTGCTGAGGTGCGTAAGGTGAAAAGAGCTGAAAATGGCATGATTATCAATCCTGTGACGATAAGAGACACAGCTTTGGTACGTGACGCTCTCAAGATAATGAATGAGAATCGTATCGGTGGCATTCCTGTCGTCAACGAGAATAATGTTCTTGTCGGCATAGTTACTAACAGAGACCTTCGTTTTGAAAGACAGGTTAACAGACCTATTACCGAAGTCATGACGAAAGATAATCTTATCACCACGACGGAGTTCACTGATTTCGAGACGGCTGCCGACAAATTGCAGGAACACCGTATTGAGAAATTGCCTGTAGTGGACAAGGATTTTCATCTTATTGGGTTGATAACATATAAAGATATAATAAAAATCAAGGAAAGACCCAATGCCTCCAAAGATGCCCATGGGCGTCTCAGGGTAGCAGCCGCTGTCGGTATTGCGAGTAATACCATAGAAAGAGCCGAAGCCCTCGTTGCGGAAGGCGTGGATGCTATTGTCGTCGATACTGCACACGGTCATTCCCAAAATGTCATCAATGTAGCTAAAGAACTGAGAAATAAATTCCCTGATATTGACCTCGTCATAGGTAACATTGCCACTGCTGAGGCAGCATACGACCTGGCAAAACTGGATATAGACGCCATCAAGGTCGGCATAGGTCCGGGTTCTATTTGTACTACACGTATCATTGCCGGCATTGGCGTGCCGCAGTTGACGGCGGTTTACAACGTCTCCAAAGCGTTGGAAGGTGCCGGAATACCTGTCATTGCCGATGGTGGAATACGTTATACCGGCGATATAGTGAAAGCCATCGCTGCCGGTGCTTCTTCTATCATGGCAGGTTCCTTGTTTGCCGGCGTCAACGAGTCGCCAGGTGACACTATAATTTTTGAAGGAAGAAAATATAAATCCTATAGAGGCATGGGCTCTCTTGAGGCTATGCAACATGGCTCCAAAGACCGTTATTTCCAGGATATGGAAGACGATATCAAAAAATTGGTGCCTGAAGGCATTGTTGGCAGAGTGCCTTATAAAGGAAGCCTCTCCGAGGTGGTTTATCAACTTGTCGGAGGCCTTCGCGCCGGAATGGGTTATACAGGCTCCAAAAATATCAACGAACTTAAAAAAGCTCGCTTTATCAAAATAACATCATCAGGTATGCACGAGAGTCATCCTCATGATATTACAATAACTCAGGAGGCTCCTAATTATAGTACAAAGGCTTGACAATATTTGAATTTTTATATCGTTACATGAAAAAATATCAAAAAATATGAAAAGAATATCTGTAGCTGTATTGACGACACTGTTGCTGTTGCCGGCTTTCGTTTTTGGGCAATCATATAAATCAAAGACATTGTTGACTTTAGGTGATAAAGAATTTACTGCCGATGAATTTATGGCTGTTTATGAGAAAAATAATGTCAGAAGCGATGTTATCGATAAAAAAACAGTTGATGAATATATGGATTTGTTTATCAACTTTAAATTGAAAGTTATTGAGGCTGAAAATCTTAAAATGGATACAAGTGCTAAATTCATTCGCGAGTTGAATGGTTATCGTCAACAGTTGGCAAAGCCGTATTTCTCTAATGATGAAGTTACAGATAAACTTGTGGAAGAGGCGTATGAGAGAATGAAATATGACCTTAATGCGGACCATATTCTGGTAAAATGCGATTTACATGCCGTACCTTCAGATACATTGAAAGCATATAATAAGGCTTTGGAGTTGCGTAAACGTATTTTGGCGGGAGAGGATTTCGGCGATGTTGCAGTGGAGGCTTCCGACGACTTGTCTGCAAGGGACATCGAGCCGGTACCCGGACAACATAACGGTATGAAAGGCAATCGCGGCAATCTTGGATATTTTACTGTGTTCGATATGGTATATCCTTTTGAGTCAGGAGCTTACAATACCGGTGTTGGCGAGGTCTCATTGCCTGTTCGTTCTGACTTCGGATATCATTTAATAAAAGTCAATAGTAAAACACCTGCTTCAGGTATCATTCGTGCTGCTCATATTTTCCTTATCGTTGACGAGAATGACCCTGACAGACAAGACTCTGTGGTGAAAGCTAAAATAGATAACATATATAAGGAGTTGGAACCTGATGGATCCAACTGGAGCAATACCGTGAGAAAATATACCGATGATAAAGGTACTATTAAGAACGACGGTATGCTTAGCCCGTTTAGAGTGAGTAATCTCGTACCGGAGTTTATCGACGTTGTCAAGAGTCTTGAACCGGAACAATTCTCAAAACCTGTAAAAACAAAATATGGGTATCATATCGTTAAACTTATAGGTACCTCAGGAGTTGGTGATTTTGAGACAGAGAAAGACAGACTTAAAGAAAGAGTCGGGAAGGACATGCGTGCATCATTCAGCGAAGAGGTGGTGTTGAAACGTATCATGAAGGAGAATAAGTTTAAAGAAATGGCTGATGTGAAAGACAATTTCATCAACAGTATAGACAGCACCCTGTCTCTCGGAGTGTATAAGATGTCGGAAAATGTCAACAAGGATGAGGTGCTCTTTTCCATCAATCAACAGAAATATACTATAGGTGATTTCGTAGATTATATCTATAAACATCAGGAACCTCAGCCTTTTATCTCTGCTGCTTCCTTTGCATATCAGCTCTATGATGCTTTTGTGAAAGAAAAAGTCTTTGAATATGAAGATGCTCATCTTGAAGACAAATATCCGGAATTCAACACTCTTATACAGGAATATCATGACGGCATTCTTCTTTTTGATTTGATGGAACAGCAGGTTTGGAGAAAAGCTATTGAGGATACCGTCTCATTGCAAAATTATTTTGAACAACATAAAGACGAATACATGTGGGGCGACAGAGTCAAAGCCATGGTGGTAACTCTTAATCGTCCTGATAATCTTGAAAAAGTAAAAGAACTTGTTACTGAAGAGAATGATATAGATAATTTGCGTAAGAGAATAAAGGAAGATAGCATACGATATGTGAATTCACGTTGTAATTTCTATCAGAAAGGCGACAATATCAATATTGATGAAATGGAATGGACCGTAGGCAATATCTTGGTGATACCTTCTACTGTAGATAAGTCAACGGAAATAATCAAGATATTGGAAGTTCGTGCTCCGGAACACAAGACTTTGAAAGAAGCAAAAGGACTTGTGACATCAGCTTATCAGGAAGAACTTGAAAAACAGTGGGTTGAAGAACTTAAGGTTAAATATCCTGTCAATATAAACAATAAGTTGCTCAAAAAAATAAAGAAATACTACGGACAAAAATAGTATTATTGTGAGAAAGTGTTTTCTGATAGGACTTGTTTTTGTCTTGTTTTTAACATCTTGTGGTGATAACAAGGTGGAAAGATCTGATGCGGTCGTTGCCTCTGTTTATGGCAAAGTGTTGTACAAGTCGGATCTTGAAAGTATTATGTATGAAGGTATTACTACTAATGACAGTATTGTGCGAGTCAAAGCATTTATTGATGCATGGATACGTCGTGAATTACTGATACGTAAGGCGGAAACAACTCTCGAGAAGGAAAAACTCGACTTCTCAAAGCAAATCGAAGATTATCGTAATTCCCTTGTGGTATATACCTACGAGACGGAGATGTTGCGCGATAACCTCGATACGGTGATATCTGATGATGAGATAGAAAGTTATTATAATGAAAATGTTTCTAATTTCAGATTGGACCATAACATTGTCAAGGTTATCTTTTTGGAGTTCCCAAAAAACAACAAATGGAAATGGACGTTTTATAACCTGTTGAGCAATCCTGATACTGTTATGTTTGATTCTATCAATAATCTGGCATTGCGTTATTCTGATGTCTATGAAAGTAATTTGGATTCATGGAGACGTTTCGATGATGTGGTGGCAAGTTATAATTTAGACGTCAATGACGAGTTGTCATTTCTAAAAAACAACAATTTTGTAATGAGAGAGAATAGAGACAGAACTTCCATGTTACGTATATGCGAAGTTAGAGTGATAGGTGATTTTTCGCCATTGGAGTTCGAGAAAAAAGGTATCAGCTATATTATACTTAATGCAAGAAAAAAAGAGTTTTTAGAGAAATTGCATAATGACCTGTATGATGATGCGATGAAAAATCGTATTTTTGAAATATATTAATTATGAAGATAAAAAGTTATATAACATTGTTGCTGTTGTTTGTCGGATTTGAGACGGCATATCCGCAAGAGGCGAAAGTTATTGATAAAGTCGTTGCTGTAGTTGGTAAAAATGTGATATTACAATCTGACATAGATGCACAATATATGCAGTACAGATTACAGGGCGGTATAAAAGGTACTGCTAAAAGTATCAGATGTGAGATATTGGAAGATCTTCTTTTTCAAAAACTTATGCTTAATCAGGCAGAGATGGACAGTATCACTATTACTGATGAACAGGTCAACAGCGAGGTGGAAAGTCGTCTTCGTTATTTTATTAATCAACTTGGCTCTCAGGAGAAGTTGGAGAATTATTATAACAAGACAATGGCTGAGATACGTGAGGAACTTACAACAATAATAAGAGATCAGTTTCTTGTACAACAGGTTCAGCAGACCATAGTATCCAATGTCTTTGTGACACCTGCCGAGGTGAAGGAATTTTATCGTAGTATCCCGGCCGACAGCATACCTATGATAAATGCAGAATACGAGATAGCTCAATTAGTGAAAAAACCGCCTATCACTCTTGATGAGAAACTTGCTGTCAAAGACCGTTTGTATCAGTTGCGTAAACGTATTCTCGACGGTGAGAGATTTTCTACTATGGCTTTGTTGTATTCCGAAGATCCAGGCTCTGCCAAAAAAGGAGGAGAATTAGGATTCCATGGCAGAGGAGAGTTCGCACCTGAATTCGAAGCTGCCGCATTTGCCCTTAGAGACGGAGAGATATCGGAAGTTATTGAAACAGAATATGGATTCCATATTATTCAAATGATAGAACGTCGTGGCGATTATATCAATGTACGTCATATCTTATTGACCGTCAAAGTGTCTCCTTATGCACTGCAGGAAGCATACGATGAATTGGACTCCATAGCAACGCTTATTAAGAATGACAGTATGACATTCGATGAAGCAGTGACATTGTTTAGCGATGAAGGAGACAGAATCAATGGCGGTATTTTGGTAAATCCTATCACCGGCAGCACCTTGTTCGCAGCTGATGAATTAGACCAACAGGTATCATACGTCATCAATAATATGAAAGTTGGGGAGATAAGCAACCCGGTACCTATGAAAGACTCAAAAGATAAAGACGCTTATCGTCTTTTGATGCTTAAACGCAAGACTACGCCTCATAAAGCTAACTTGAAAGATGATTATTCTCTGATACAAAATTGGACTATGCAACAAAAACGCGAAGAGGCAATAAACAAATGGATAAAATCCAAATCGAAAAAAGCATACGTCCGTATAGCTGAGGATTATAGAGATTGCGATTTTAGATTCGAATGGTTAATACAATAACAAAATAATTATGTACCAGTCTGATGTGGAAGGTGCCAAGGCACTTGTTAAGAAATATGATGATTTAAAAAAGGAGATTTCCAAGGTAATAGTCGGACAACATGATGTGATACACAAAACCATATTGTCGATATTCTGTCAGGGACATGTGTTGCTTGTTGGAGTGCCTGGACTTGCCAAGACATTGTTGGTCAACACCATAGGACAGGCTTTGGGTCTTAAGTTCAACAGAATACAGTTTACTCCCGACCTCATGCCTTCAGATATTATTGGAACAGAGATACTTGATGAGACACGACAGTTTAAATTTGTAAAGGGTCCTGTATTTGCTAACATAGTGCTTGCCGATGAGATTAACAGAACACCGCCAAAGACACAAGCTGCCCTTCTCGAGGCAATGCAGGAGAAAAATGTCACGGTATCCGGTAAGAGTTATAGATTGCAAGAGCCTTTCTTTGTCCTGGCAACACAAAATCCTATTGAACAGGAAGGCACATATCCGTTGCCGGAAGCTCAGTTAGACCGTTTTATGTTTAATATCATGTTGGATTATCCTGCATACGAAGAAGAAATAGATGTAGTGAAAAATACGACCGGTGCCATGCTTGGTCAGGTGTCACCGGTGATGAATGCCGAAGAGATAGTATATTTTCAACAGTTAGTGCGTCGCGTTCCAGTGGCGGATAACGTATATGAATATGCTGTGCGTTTGGTGTCTCGTACAAGACCGCATACTGCTACTGCACATGAGATGAGTAATAAATATCTCAGTTGGGGCGCCGGTCCGCGTGCATCACAGTATCTTATCATTGGAGCTAAAGGTAATGCCTTGCTGAAAGGCAAATACTCTCCCGATATCGAAGATGTCATGGAAATTGCAATACCTATTTTACGTCACCGTGTGGTACGTAATTACTCCGCTGAAGCTGAAGGTGTCACAGTAGAAGATATTATCAATGGTTTGATGGAATAACATTAAGATATTGGATATTATCAATCTGTAAAAATAATAAACAAAGTTTTGCATTTAGAATCTTTTTGATTTTATTCGTTGTGTAAAAACATATTGAATTTCATCGGAATCCGACAAATTATTATAAATCAATTGATTATCAATATAATGGACTATTGTATTAGCTGTTTGCAGGATTTGAGAAATAATTTGATTTTCAAGACATTATAAATGAATTTGAAGATTTTTGTTGACAGTAATGGTTTTTATTAAGACTATCGAAATTATACTGTTGGAATATGGCATGGCAGTTATGATGATTCTTACTGATTTTGTCTATAGTCAATGGTAGCCTCAATGCTAAATTTAAGATAAAAACGATAATTGGATATTAAGAACAGACCGTAAAAATACACAATTCACGACATTGCAATATTTTAGTCTTTTAAGCCATTGATTTTATTGATAATATTAGTAGTGGAAAATCCATCGACAAGGTCTATGGTTATGACTTTACCGCCTTTGGAGGTGACAATATCATAACCCACTACATCTTCCGGTTTATAATCTTTACCTTTCACCAAGACATCTGGTTGCACCTTATTAATAAGATTATACGGAGTATCCTCGTCAAAAAATACGACGGCATCCACAAAAGAAAGAGCAGCGAGCAAAAGTGCCCTGGATTCCTGTCCGTTGACAGGACGTGATTCACCTTTGAGACGGCGTACCGATGCGTCAGTATTAAGACCAATTATCAAAACATCACCCAAATCAGCAGCTTTGGAAAGATATTCTACATGACCTCGATGTAAAATATCGAAACAGCCATTGGAAAACACTATTTTGTCTCCATGTTCACGACACTGTCGTAGCCAGACATCGAGACTTTCATTGTCAAGTATTTTTTTTGATATGCGTTCTAAATTATTCATCATCGGCATTATTGACGGGTTTTCTTCTATCAATGAAAATCAGCAATATATATGACAGTCCTCCGGCTACTATATAAAACAACAGTTGAGAGGCATGATTTATTGCCACAAAAGAGGCGGCATTCTGTTTAGAGATACCGTAAAAGCCGTTGAGAAGCAGAATACCAATATAATGATAGGTGCCGATGCCGCCCGGTACCGGTGCTACAAAACCAAGAGTGGCAAGACCAAGCAAGGTGACAGCTTCCACAATGCCAAGACTCGATGTCTCATTGAACATGTAAAATGGCAACCATGTCATAATGACATAAAAACCCCAAATCAAAACAGTATAAAGAACAAACAACCATTTATGTTGCATGGTAAAGACAGACTTGATACCATCGACAAAACCATGCCATATTCCTGATATTTTAGATGCCAATTTTTTCTTTGGCATTTTGACTTTATCTTTTTTGAAATAAATAAAAGTCACAATGACAGCAAGAACCAACAATACGATCACTACTGTTAAAATATTGTTTGTAAGCATATTGAAAAAAGGTATAAGCCATGAAGTGATAAGGTCTCCCAACAACTGCCATTGAAACACTATTACCAACAAAGCCAATACAAGAAGTACCAACATATCGACAATACGTTCAGACACCACAGTGCCGAAAGACTTATCGAAAGGGATATTCTCACGTTTTGACAAGACACCGCATCTGACGACTTCACCCAAACGAGGAAACACGTTATTGGCGAGATAAGCTATCAACACAGCGCCGAAAGTAGTAGAAGCACGTGTTTTGTAGTCAAGAGCATTTATCATCAAGTTCCATCGTAAAGCTCTGAAGAACAGTGATATGGCAAGGCATGCCAAACTAAGGAACATCCATGAATAATGTGATTTTTTAATGTCTTCCCAAAGAAGAGACAAATCTATATTACGAAAACAAAGATATAACAGAAGTACCCCCAAGACGAGGAACACAATATATGTCAACACCTTAGGAGTTTTTTTCATCGATATTCCTATAGTTTATTGTTAGAATCAGGAAAGATAATAGAAGGTTTATGATGTTTTGCCTCTTCGAAATCCATGGAACAGTAAGAAGCTATTATCACAAGGTCACCGACATTCACTTTATGTGCAGCAGCACCATTGATACCGATGACTCCCGAACCTCTTTTGCCTTTAATGACATAGGTGCTCAAGCGTTCGCCGTTAGTGATGTTATAAATGTCAACGCGTTCGTTTTCAATTATATTGACAGCATCCATAAGGTCTTCATCTATAGTGATGCTACCAATGTAATTCAAATCTGCCTGTGTTACCGTAGCACGATGAATTTTAGATTTCAGGACTTCAATATTCATAATTCAAAATATTCTGAGGTTATCGATTAAACGAACCTGCCCCAATTGCAGAGCTACAAAGATACGAGCATTTTTGCAATTATCCCATGATTTTATGGATTTTAGATTCGTTTCATCGGTAATTTCCACATATTCAACGTCAAAATCTTTAATATCTGCATATTTCTCAAGGGCTAATTTTTTCATCTCGTCAGGAGACAAAGAGTCTTTCAGTGCCGCCACTTCGCTAAGGACCTTATATATCATAGGGGCGACAGCACGTTCCTCAGGAGTCAGGCGCATATTGCGGGAACTCATGGCAAGACCGTCTTTCTCACGTACTATGTCGCATGGTACTATAGTGAGGTTTAAAGAGAGATCGGCGACGAGTTTGCGAATGATAGCCTGTTGCTGGAAGTCTTTCTCGCCGAAGTAGGCTCTGTCGGGCATCACTATCTCGAACAGTTTGCGCACCACTATTGCAACTCCGTTAAAATGACCGGGACGGCACACTCCTTCCATCACTCTTTCCAAATCGCCAAAGTCATATTTATCAGTGACAGGAACAGGGTACATCTCTTTTTCAGAAGGAACAAACACAGCATCGCAGCCGGCATTTTGAAGCATCTCTATATCTCTTTCAGGAGTACGAGGATATTTCTCGAAATCAGTGGAGTTGTTGAACTGTACCGGATTAACGAATACACTTGCAACGACAATGTCATTTTCTTTCTCGGCACGGCGAACCAACGAGAGATGACCTTCGTGTAAGGCACCCATTGTGGGGACAAGACCTACAGAATGTCCCTTTTCGCGCTCTGACTTCAGAAACTTTTGAATATCAGTAATATAATTAAAGACCTGTATCATAACTACTTTCTTTGTTATATTTTTGCTTTAAGCAAAAAAATCGGCACAAAGGTACATATTTAATTAAATTATTGTTCAAATAATCCTAAAAAATTAAATGCAGACAAATGACTGAGAGAATCAAAAAAGTCATATCTTTGCAGAGTGAAGATGCGCCCCTGTAGTTCAACGGATAGAACGAAAGTTTCCTAAACTTTAAATTTGGGTTCGATTCCCAGCGGGGGTACGAATAATCCTTGTAAACATTTGTTTATCAATATTGTTTATAAGGATTTTTTGTTATATGGACAAAATGCAATTGTTTTTAAATTTGTATTATATTTTAAAATCAAAAAGATAAATAATTTGCATCAACGACATTAATGATTTTTATCAGTCATTTCGAAAGATAATTATTTACATCATTAAAAAAGTTTGTATTTTCAAACAAAAGAGTCAAAATATTTGGATTGTGTTACAAATTGAACTATCTTTGCCACGTACTCAAAAGGTGGTGTCCGGTAATTAATTTGCCGTGTCTGAGATCATACACATTGAACCAGTACAGATAATGCTGACGCTGGGATTTTTGATGCGCTACTCTATGGCAGGTTTCGTGCCACCTCTTTTGAGAATATAAAAGAGGAATATGAATCAAGAAGATTGTTGTAACACTATTGTCAGAAAGAAACATTATGCAGTAGGTTTGTCTATTGCAGGGTCCGACCCTTCAGGCGGTGCCGGGATACAGGCAGATATCAAGACCTTTTCTGCTCTTGGTGTATATGGTACAGCTGTCATTACAGCACTTACTATACAAAACACTGTAGGAGTACAATATGTACATCCTGTTCCGCCTCAAGTGGTTTATGACCAGATTGTTGCTGTAATGTCCGATATAAGACCGAGTGTCGTCAAAGTTGGCATGGTAAATGACGTTCTTACTCTTAAAGCCATTTCAACAGCTTTGCGACAATATAAACCTTCATTTCTTATAGTTGACCCTGTCATTATGTCGAGCAGTGGCAAACAACTGATGTCGGATAATGCTATGGCACTATTAATAAATGACATGTTGCCTGTAACAGACTTATTGACTCCCAATATTCCTGAAGCTAAAAGACTTACCGATAACAATGATTTATCCGGTGCAGCCATAACATTATTGCAATATGGTGTCAAGGCTGTCTTGATAAAAGGAGGACATTCTACAGATAAGGATAAGACTGATATTTTATTCAGAAAGACAGAAAACGGCATTGTAACAGATTCATACACTTCTTCATCTGTCAACAGCAATAACACTCATGGTACCGGATGCACACTGTCAACAGCCATTGCATCGTTTTTAGCAAGAGGTTGTGATATTTGTCATGCAATAGAAAAGGCAAAGTATTATATCACTGAAGCCATAAAAGCCGGAGCTGAAGTAGAAACAGGAAAAGGAACAGGTCCATTGAATCATTTTTTCGATCCGGAACCACTTATTATCAAAGATTATGAATAATTTACAGTTTATAACGCATCAGACTGAGAAATACGGCTACGTTGCTTCTGCCCAAATGGCACTTGAAGGAGGATGTAGATGGATTCAGTTGAGAATGAAAGATGTAACAGAAGAAATCTTTGAAACGACAGCAGCTGAGGTGAAAATGTTGTGCCGTCATTACGGAGCTACTTTTATAATAGATGACAATGTGATGTTGGCACAACGTATTGAAGCCGACGGAGTACATCTTGGTAGTCATGACATGCCTGTAGCTGAGGCAAGAAAAATATTGGGCAAAGGTTTTATCATTGGAGGTACAGCCAATACCATAGACGATATTTGCCGTCTGGCTCGACAGGATGCCAATTATATTGGCTGTGGACCATACAGATTCACCACGACGAAAAAGAATCTTGCTGCTATTTTGGGAATAAAAGGTTACAATGATATTATAAGACAAATGCGGGAATATGGCATAAGTCTTCCTCTTATTGCAATAGGAGGCATAGAATACGATGACATAGAAATCCTTCTTTCAACAGGAGTCAACGGCATAGCATTGAGTAGCAGTGTGTTAAATGCCGACGATCCGGTGAAGGAAATGCGTAGAATAGTTGAATTGATGAATAATAAACAACAAATATTATAATTATGGACAATAATGTAAGGATTACTTATCCGGGGTCTGAAAAAGTCTATATGAAAGGCAAGCTTTATCCGGACATACGTGTAGGCATGCGTTTGGTAAAGCAGACCCCCACAGTGACCGTAGAAGGAGGCAATACCATTGAGCGTCAGAATCCTTCTATATATATTTATGATACTTCCGGACCTTACAGCGACCCCGATGTGAATATTGATGTAAGAAAAGGGTTGCCGCGTATGCGGGAGCCTTGGATATTGCAACGTGGAGGCGTTGTAAGATTGAAAGAGATATCGTCGGAATACGGACGTATGCGTCGTGATGACCACAGCCTCGATTCTTTGCGTTTTGAACACATCTCTCTGCCATATATTGCTGAGGAAGGTAAGCAGGTAAGTCAACTTTATTATGCAAAACAAGGCATTATAACACCGGAAATGGAATATGTGGCGATACGGGAAAACATGAATTGTGCAGAACTCGGGATTGAGACTCATATCACACCTGAGTTCGTGCGCGACGAGGTGGCTGCAGGACGTGCCGTAATACCAGCCAACATTAATCACCCGGAGGCTGAGCCTATGATAATAGGACGTAACTTCTTAGTGAAAATAAACACTAACATAGGCAATTCTGCCACTACATCCGGCATTGACGAGGAGGTGGAGAAGGCAGTGTGGAGTTGCAAATGGGGCGGAGATACCTTGATGGACCTTTCCACAGGACCCAACATACATGAGACCCGCGAATGGATAATACGTAACTGTCCAGTTCCGGTTGGTACCGTACCCATGTATCAGGCTATGGAAAAAGTCAACGGTCGTGCCGAAGATCTCACGTGGGAGTTGTTCCGCGACACCTTGATAGAGCAATGCGAACAGGGTGTTGATTATTTCACCATACACTGCGGCATAAGACTGAGAAACATACATCTGTCAGGCGACAGGCTGACGGGTATGGTAAGCCGTGGCGGCAGCATTATCTCCAAATGGTGTCAGATGCATCAAAAAGAGAGTTTTCTATATGAACATTTCGATGATATATGTGACATCCTGGCACGTTATGATGTGGCGGTGTCTTTAGGCGACGGTCTGCGTCCCGGCAGTATATACGATGCCAATGACAAGGCACAATTCGCGGAACTCGACACCATGGGAGAACTTGTTGAGAGAGCTTGGGCAAAGAATGTTCAGGCTTTCATAGAAGGTCCCGGTCATGTCCCCATGCACAAGATAGAGGAGAACATGCATCGTCAGATAGAGAAATGCCACAATGCTCCATTCTACACCTTGGGACCTGTAGTCACCGACATAGCTCCCGGCTATGACCATATCACGAGTGCCATAGGAGCAGCGCAGATAGGTTGGTTGGGCACCGCCATGTTATGTTATGTCACACCTAAAGAACATCTTGCGCTTCCCAACCGTGAAGATGTACGTGTTGGAGTGGTGACATATAAACTCGCGGCACATGCTGCTGACATCGCCAAAGGGCATCCCGGCGCCATGATACGTGACAACGCTCTCAGCAAGGCACGCTATGAGTTTCGTTGGAAAGACCAGTTCAACTTAAGCCTCGACCCGGAGAAGGCTCTCGAATATTATAAGACTGCCAATCATGTAGGTGGCAAATACTGCACCATGTGCGGACCTAATTTTTGCGCCATGCGCATAAGTCAGACTTTAGATAAAGAATGTAATGAAATTTAAGAACATAAAACATAAGTACAATGATTGAGAAAAAAGTATCACAAGGTATCATAAACACCTATTTCAACAAGTTGGAAAACAACTTAGACCTCGATGTCGCCATAGTTGGTGGCGGGCCTTCAGGCATAGTAGCAGCTTATTATTTGGCAAAAGCAGGTCTCAAAGTAGCGCAGTTTGACCGTAAATTGTCTCCCGGCGGCGGCATGTGGGGCGGCGCCATGATGTTCAACCAGATAGTAGTGCAAAAAGAAGCTCTCGAAATAGTTAAAGAATTCGATATCAACTTCAAGCCTTATGAAGACCTCTATGTGATGGATTCCGTAGAGAGTACTTCCGCTCTTCTTTACAAGGCGGTACATGCCGGAGCTACAATATTCAACTGTTATTCTGTTGAGGATGTAGTATTTAAAAACAATGTGGTGAGCGGTGTGGTGGTAAACTGGACTCCGGTGCTTCGTGAAGGCATGCATGTGGACCCACTCAACATCATGGCTAAATGTGTAATCGACGGTACCGGACATGACAGCGAGATGTGCAAGACGGTTGCCAGAAAGAACGGAATACGTTTAGCTACCGAGACAGGCGATGTCATTGGAGAACGTTCTTTAGACGTTGAAGCCGGTGAGGCAGAGGTGGTGAACGGCACCAAGGAGATCTACCCTGGACTGTATGTATGCGGTATGGCTGCCTCGGCAGTAAGCGGAACTCCACGTATGGGACCTATCTTCGGTGGAATGCTGATGTCAGGCAAAAAAGTAGCCGACTTGATAATAGCAAAATTGAGAAAATGAAATGGATAACAATAACCTCTCCGTCTTTTTTTGACGGAGAGACTTGTTTCTTGCATCGTCTCTTCGATGCAGGTATAGATACTCTTCATCTTAGAAAACCTGCCTCTTCATTGGAAGACTGCCGCCGTCTGCTCGACAAGTTGTCCCAAGAAGAATTGTCAAAAACGATAATACATGATTTCTTTGAATTGACATTCGATTATCCGTTGAAAGGCATTCATCTTAACAGTCGCAATAATATTATTCCTGTTGATTATCATGGATATGTCAGTCGTTCATGTCATTCTTTAAAAGAAGTTGTACAATATAAGCCATATTGCGGTTATATGTTTCTAAGCCCTATATTTGACAGTATTTCCAAACAAGGCTACCTTTCGACATTCAGTGAGACAACACTTGATGATGCTGCAAGTCAAGGTGTTATAGATGATAAAGTGATAGCCTTGGGAGGTGTTGATATTGAAAAATTGCCACTTCTTAGAATATGGCATTTCGGTGGTGCCGCAATGTTGGGCGGTATCCTGAAGATAGCATCTCTTCCTGTTGCACAACAGCAACATAAGTTACTCGAAATTTATAATGCGTTTCATAATAACTTTTAACTGTTTTCAAAAATATCATTTCGCTTGTCTTTGATAGCATAAAATAACATATCTTTGCATTGCGATGATTGTTGTTCGGTGGCAAATACGATAATGAAGTAGATGTCGAAACTTTATGAACGTCATTACATTATTGTTATTTTACTATTTGATTGCAACAATAAAAACAGTCATTTTGTGTTATTATTAAAAGTCATATCACACCATGAAAAAGAGTTTTATACTTATTATATTATTGATTACAAACATATTATACGTTTTTTCGCAGAATGCTATTGGCGAATGGTGTACACACACGCCAGGGCGTAAAGTAATATGTGTTGATATAATGAACGATAAAATATTTGCTGCAACTCCATACGATGTGTTTTATTTTAATAAGAATGACAACAGTATAAGGTCTGTCAACAAAGTCAACGGCCTTTCCGACTTCGGAGTCAATGTGTTGAAATACAATGAGAATGAAGGTGTAATGATGATAGGATATTCCAATGCCAACATCGACATAATTGACGATGGTGATTTTGTCATCAACATTCCGGACATAAAAAATAAAACCATCTTAGGCAATAAAACCATTAACGACATATATTTTAACGGACATTATGCCTATCTCAGTTGTGGTTTCGGTGTTGTGGTTGTCGATATGAATCGTTATGAGATTAAAGATACTTATATTATAGGTGATAATGGCACTTATATGAATATCAATGATATTACAATATATCAAGATAAACTGTATTTGGCAACTGATATAGGTGTTTATTACGCCGATGTCAACAACGATAACCTTGCAGACTATTCTCAATGGACGCTTGACACAAGTTTGCCGAGACCTAATTCAGCATATACTGAAATTGAGACTTTTGGCGACATTCTTCTGGCATATTTGAACACAAACAATACAAATATGACATACTTCTACAATGGTGAAGAATGGAAAGTTTTTGAAATGGAAAATGACAATACGCATAGAGAAATACGTGCATATAGTGACAGAGTCGTTTTTGTAAATTCCGACAAGGTTAATGTTTACAGTAAAAGCAATGATCTTATAACATCATTGGCATTTTATTATCCATATTCGGCTGCGTTTGACAGAAGTTCGAACAACTACTGGGTAGGAGACAATGATTATTCATTGATAAAATGTACTGAGAGTGGCGAAAAGACGTATTTTGAAAAGAACGGACCATATTCCAACAAGGTCTTTCAAATCAAGGCAAGAGGAGAACAGGTTTGGGTCGCTTCTGGAGGTTATTCAAGTACATGGGCGAAACTTTATATCAGTGATGGTGCTTTTGTCTATGACAATAACAAATGGGATTTTCTTAATCCTTGGAAATCAAGTGCATTCGATTCTATTTCAGACATAGCCTGTACTGCCATAGATCCTGTTGACCCCAATAGAGTTTATCTCGGCTCCTACGACAAAGGTATCATGGAGTTTTATAATAAACGGCTTGTTGACATTTACGATGAAACCAATAGCAGTTTGGGTAAGCTTTTGGGTTATGACTTTGTTTATATTACCGACATGGATTTTGATAGCGATAACAATCTTTGGGTTGCCAACAGCAGTACGGACAACCTTTTGTCCGTTCGTACGCGCAACGGCGACTGGCATTCATATTATATTGGCAACGGTGGCGGAAATATCAGTAGAATGATTGTTGACGATAATGATTACAAGTGGGTGCTGAAGAGGGAAGGAGAGCTTATAGTATTCAATGATAACAACACCTTGAATAATACTGACGACGACAGATATAAAACTATAAAAAACACCTCAGGACAGGGAGGCTTGCCCGGCACAGTAAACTGTATGGCTGTTGACAATAGCGGTACTTTGTGGGTGGGCACTACTGATGGTGTAGGATTGTTTCGCAATACTGCCAACATCTTCAACAACGATGGCAGCAGCTACGATTGTACACGTATTCTCGTGCCTCGTAATGACGGAACCGGACAGGCGGACTATCTCCTTTCAGGAGAATCTATACTTTCTATTGCTGTTGATGGCGCAAATAACTTGTGGTTCGGCACTACA
Organism: Bacteroidales bacterium Phil6; assembly: GCA_002633315.1. GTDB lineage: Bacteria > Bacteroidota > Bacteroidia > Bacteroidales > F082 > Limimorpha > Limimorpha avicola. Next base: position 136,054 of record NWBN01000027.1, on the reverse strand, counting down.
AACGGAGTGTTTTACATCTCCAACAATGGACTTACAGAATATTTGCACTTTACTACCGAAAACAGTCCTTTGTTATCCAACACTGTCAAAGATATTGCTATAGATAGTAACGGCAACGTATATTTTGCTACCGACAACGGCATTATTTCATATAGAAATACAGCTACAGAAGGAGGAACTACCAATTCCGATGTAGTGGTTTTTCCAAATCCGGTAAGAAGTGATTTTACGGGATATGTTGGCATCAAAGGTCTTGTCTCTGATGCTTTGGTAAAAATCACTACCGTTGACGGCAGATTTGTAACGCACCTTAAGGCTCAGGGAGGGCAAGCGGTATGGGATTGTACCAACATCAATGGTGAAAAGGTACAACCCGGCATTTATCTTATCTTCTCTACGGATACTACCGGTAAGGAAACTTATGCCACAAAAGTGCTTATCATGAAATGATATGAGAAATATCGTAAAGACACAAGCCGTAGTGATAAAGTCTATCAAATACGGGGATAATAGTTTGATTATTAAACTATTAACTAAGAATTACGGTTTGAAATCATATATAGCAAAAAATGTCTTCAACAAAAAATCCAAAGTAAAGATTGCCTATTTTCAACCCATGACGATAATAGACATCATTGCATCACAATCCGGAGGAGAACTCGACTTTATTAAAGAAGTGTCTTTGACTTATCAATTCAAAAGCATACCTTTCCATATTAATAAAAACACCATTGTGTTGTTCATGAGTGAGTTATTATACAAATCCATAATAGAAAGCGAGACAGATCACGATTTGTTCGATTTTGTTACAAGTTTTGTCATATCGCTCGATGAAATGGAAGAGGGTTATAATAATTATCCGTTGTGTTTCAGTGTTTTGTTAACACGATATTTGGGTTGTTTTCCAAACATGCAACATTATTCAAAAGGATTGTTATTTGATATAGACGAAGGTTGTTTCAGAAATGAAAACACTCGTATGATAAATTTCTTAAATGCAGAACAAAGCATGATATTATATGATATTTGTTGTGGGACAATACAGTTTCCTGTCAATAAGAAAGACAGACGAGAACTTATGGATGGGATAATGAAATATTACAAGGCACATGTTGCCGGTTTCAAAGACATCAATTCACACAATATTCTCAGGACGGTTTTGGATACGTAAAATACAGTTGTTTTATCATATTCTGATAATTTACAAAGTCTTGTTAATAAAACAATTATTTTGAGTGATGAAGGCAGAAAAAAGTTTAGTCCCGATCTGAAAATACTGACCGGGACATTATGGTTTTTACTATTATTGGGTATTTATCAAAAATGCTTTAACAATTTATTATTTTGATAGTCAATGTATTAGCTTAAAAGTTAAAAATTGTTTCTGATATTTCTCAATGAATAATGTTTTGAAATAGAATTGCTTTTTGACGCATTTTCAACTTTAAGTAGAAGCATATTGACATTTTACAAAGGTCCGTCTTTTTTCAAAAGAAAAAGTATTTATACTGCAAACATATAAGAATATCAATATGTTGATTGCTGTTTTATGTTTTCTACTATTTCTATTAATTCATTATTAAGTTCATCTTTTGAAAGGACTGTGATATAAACATTTTCGAATGAATTGTTTTTTAGCAGACCAGGCAGTTTATTTAAATCTAAATATTTTAAGGATTCCTTGATGTTTTGATTATTTGAAGAATTGTCTTTGTTCTTATTATCTTTTATCAGATCATCGACTAATTCTTCATTGGGCTTGGAATTAAAGTTTACAATAGCAATTATTTTAACATATTTATTAATATCATATTTGAGAGTTTTACATGCTTTTTCGTTGGGATTTTTTAATTTATTGGCATCATTAAGGATTGCAGTAATCTGGGCAGCTCCGAATTTCTTGTCATGAATCGGATTGTTGCATTTGACTTCTACAAGTATTTTAGGGTCGTCTATTTGAATGTCGAATCCGTTGGAATTTGCTTTTGTGGCATCAATATTATTAAACAAATCTTGTTTTTCAGGGTCTTGGAGATTTAATATAGATGCAATTTTTTTTGCAATGGCTCTGGTTGCTATTAACGTCATTATGTTGTTGATATTGGAGAACACACGTTTTAGGTCTGCCAATTTATTAATTGTAATGTTTTCATAAACATCATCTTTGTTTAATGAATTGATAAAATCAGTGTAATTTTTAATTAAATCTTTTGATTTTGAATATAATTCGTTTTCCATAGCATTTAGCTTTTAAATTGTAATGTATGAATGATTTAGTTTATTTTAAATATATCAACAAAATTAAGAAATATTAAACAAATATGTCAAGTATAATATTGAAGAATTTTAAAAATTTATTTATAATTTTTATTAAAAAATATGAAAATACTATTGTATTCTTGGAGAATATATAGCATGTATGATTTAAAGAAATGTAGCAAATTTGTAATTTTTTTTGGTATGTTTTAATTGCATGATTTTACAAAGGCGTAAAACATATTCAAAAAAGCGTGTTTTTCAACAATAAAGTAAGTTTATCGATATATTGTTATGTCATTGAGTTATGACAATACCGAGTCTGTCGTTGATAATGCTTTTTATTTCGTCCAATTCTTTCTTTTTTTTGAGCAGTATCATCAAGTCTTCGTCGTTGTTTGTAGCGGCTATTTCTTTTAGCAACTCGGCTCGACGTTCTTCAAGAATCATGTCTTTATATCTTAAAAGGGAAGATGATATCGTTTGCAGCAGAAGGTCGTCTTCAGTAGTGACGAAGATGTTGTGGCGTTTCCAGTCGTCCAATTTGTAGTTGGATAACAGCAAGTTGGATGCGTAATTTGACATTGCTTCGTCATTATTTGTAGTAAATATGTGATAGTCTGGTATATTCTCGTTTTTTAGAAATTCATCGAATGTGTTGAATATCTGTTTATTCAGTTCGTCTTTAAATATAAGTCTGTCATTTTTCAGGTCTTCAATAATAAGGGAGGCGACACTGACAGGAACAGTCTCGACAGAGCCGTTTTCTTGTGTCATTTCTAAATTAATGAATTTGTTTCCGTGGTTAAGAAGCAGTCTTACGAGTTCTTTCTCCTGACAAAGACTTTTGTTTTGCAAGTCGTCTTCCGGATTGTGTTGTTCCCGGACAGTGATAGGTTCTACTTCCGGCAGTTCCTGTTCGGTTTTATGTATTTTCCCGATTTTTGCACGCAACAATTTGTTGAGTTCATTCATCAGGGTTTGTTCCGCTATGTCGAGCAATTGGCTGCATTTTTTAATATAAGTAGCTCTGTAGATGGCATCCGGTATCACAGACACTGATTCGAGTATATCTCGTGTCACCTCGGCTTTTTTAACAGGGTCGTTAGTGGAATCTTTTAAGAGCAATATGGTTTTAAACTCAATAAAATCTTTGGCATTGTTTTTAAGATATTGTTCCACAGTAGTGGCGGAGTTATGTCTTGCGAAAGAGTCCGGGTCTTCTTCAGGTGGCAGCACCACCACTTTGACATTCATGCCTTCTTCGAGTATCATGTCAGTGCCTCGTAAGGCAGCTTTCAGACCGGCGGCATCGCCATCATACAACATAGTCACGTTTTTTGTATAACGGCTTATCAGAAGTATCTGTTCTTTAGTCAAAGAAGTACCGGAACTTGCCACGACGTTCTCAAATCCCGCCTGATGCATGCTGATAACATCCGCGTACCCCTCCACAAGGATACAGTTATCTTGTCTTATAATCTCGTTTTTTGCAAAATAAATCCCGTAAAGTGTCTTGCTTTTGTTGTAAATCTCTGATTCCGGCGAGTTGAGATATTTAGCCTTGGTTTTGTCATTGGTTAGTATCCTTCCGCCGAAACCGACAACTTTACCGGTGAGATTATGAATGGGAAATATCACACGTCCCTGGAAACGGTCGTAAAGACGTTCTTCGTTGCCTGTGCACAAGCCGGTTTTCAACAGAATATCTTTTGAATAACCGTTTCTGATTGCATGTTGTGCGAAGGCGTCTTTATCATCAAGGCAAAAGCCGAGTTGAAATTTGTTGATTATAGCATCTTTGAATTCACGTTCATAAAGATAACTCATGCCTATGGCATTGCCGGTTTCGTTGTTATGCAGTATGTCGCTGAAATATTTTTGAGCGAAGCTGTTGACATTGAACATTTCTTCGCGTTCGCTTTGTAACTTTATCTCTTCCGGCGTCTTTTCTTTTTCTTCTATGATGATACCGTATTTCTGTGCAAGATAACGCAATGCTTCAGGATAAGTATAATGCTCGTGTTCCATGATGAAACGAACAGAATCGCCTGCCTTGCCGCAACCGAAACATTTGAAGATGTTTTTTGCCGGCGATACTATGAATGAAGGGGTCTTCTCCTTGTGAAACGGACAAATGCCCACATAGTTGCTACCGCTTTTGCTTAATGATACGAACTCCCTAACTACCTCTTCAATGCGGGCGGTTTCAATGATGGCATTTATGGTCTCCTGTGGTATCATCGCATTTTATTTTCTGCAAAGATAATATTTTGACGCTAAATAAAAGTCATTTGAAAGATTATTAATAGCGTTTTTGAAATGAACTCTTTAATGACGGAAATGATTTCATACAATATATCTTTACGATGATATTGTGTTTTTCTCAATGTTGAAATTTCAAATTAATGAATATATATTGTCATTTTATAGGTCAGTATAGAGGACTGAGGTCTCCAAATATTTCATGGCAGAGATCTTTGCAGTATTGCAGACAAAATGTCGAGTCTTTTTTCTTTGTCTCATTCATTGCTGCCATATCATCGGTATAATCTTTCAGTTTGTATGTCGTAGCATTCTTTGGACCGTATCTGAAATGTGTCACCACAGGTTCTACTCCGTAGTCTTTTATCACTACCGTACCATTGTCATCGCGAGTCAGAGTAACTTTTGCCATCACGCCTATCATACGGTTGGGTGTCATGTTGGCATTTATAAAGTTGCCTATTGAATAATAGACGAGTGCTTTATTGTCTTTTTCGTCCTCGAACCATTCCACAGGTTGTATGACATGAGGATGTGTACCTATAATGAGGTCAGCGCCATTTTCTACCAACAACTTGGTCCATTTTTTCTGTTCATCGGATGGTGTATGCATGTATTCCGTGCCCCAATGAGGACATACTATTATGAAGTCAGCTTCTTTTTTGGCATTAGCGAGGTCGGTTATTATTTTTTCGGTGTTCAACATGCTGACGGCAAACGGCATATCTTCAGGCAATGGAATGCCGTTGGTGCCGTAGGTATAGTTGAGAATGGCGATACGCATACCGTCTTTTTCATAAATATAGCGATTTCTGTCATAATCATTCTGATTGTCATATATGCCGAGGACTGCTATCTCGTTATGGTTAGTCCTCCAATATTGCAGGCAGTTGTTTATGCCTTTTTTACCTTTGTCCAAGGCATGGTTGGTGGCATGAAGCACCACATCGAAGCCGGCAGCCTTGATGGCATCTCCCACTTCGTAGGCGCCGTTGAAGACAGGATATCCGCTGATGCCGAGTTCTCTCCCGCCAAGAATGACTTCCTGATTTACAATGGCAAGGTCTGCCGCTTCAATGTCTTTTCTTACCATGGCAAATATGTGGTCATAATTGTAAGTGCTGTCATTGATTTTTCCGCTGTTTGAAATATTTTCGTGAAGCAATATGTCTCCGACCATAATGATTGAAATTTCTTCATTGTTTGATGTGTTGGAGACTTCTTCTTGTGTATTATTGATTCTTATTTCTTTTTCTGGTGTTCCGGCATAACAACTTAATATAAACACCCATATTACGATGATGATTAACTTCTTTTTCATGTTTTTTGTTATGTTTCGTTTCAGACAACGGGAATTATATTGTTTGACTTAAATTCGAGTGTACAAACCAATGCTCTTATATAACTATCTAATAATCAGTCTCTCAGCATGACTTGTTCCATCAGGTGTTATGATTTGTAACAGATAAATGCCTTGTGTCAATGTTTCAATGTCGAGTTCGTAATGTTGTTCTCCCGGTTCCGAATCAGGATGGTCTTTCAACATTATCTGTCCCAATACGTTGAATATTTTTATCTCCACTTTGCCATGACTTTGCTGTTTAAAACAGACATGCAGGTTGTTTGAGGCCGGGTTGGGATACATCTTAAAATCGATGATGTCAGCGGAGATATCTTCCACGCCCCATCTGTCGTCTATGGATATCCTCATGGTAATAGGTAGATGGTCTGAGTTGTAATACAAGGCGTTTGCTACTTCCTGAGGCACTGCATCGTTGCCGGAAGCGTTGATGCTTCTGTTGAAATGATTGCCGTCCTGTCCCAATGCCATGTAGCTGTCTTCAACATATCTCACACCGTCTCTGCCTGTTCTGATATTCTCGGACATCATGATAAAATCGAACCTGTCATCCATGCCGCCGCCGGTACGGCAGGAGTTACCTGAAGCGTTAGTCGATTGGGTATGGTAACGGGCAAAGGCTCCGTTGTTGTTCCAATCACCGACACCATCGTCTTCTATTGGGTCGATAAAATAGGAGTTAGGGTATAAACTGCTGTTGGTCAATATCTTGTATGCGTCTTCATCAGCACTGTACAAGTTAAAATCACCCATGATGAGGACATTGGCATCAGCGCAGTAGTTCCTCAGATAATTCATGGTATTCTGAGCCATGAATTTGCGTTTTTCCTCGTTGTCGCTGCCGGTGCCCGCTTTGAGATGGGCTACTACGCAATACATGAATATGGTGTCGCCTTGTTCCAAACTTTCTGTATTGAAATACAGTTTGTAAACATCTATATCTCTGATGTGGTTTTGTGCCGTTTTATGACTTGTCAATGTCATTTTGCGTGAATCGTAAAAAATGGCATTAACGAGGTCTGAAGACGCATGGTTTATTGTCTCGGTAGTTTTCCAATAATTTACTCCGTTGATATTCAAGTTATTATTTAAAAAACGTTCCGGTAAGGATGGATCTGAACCGAATTCATTGACAGTAAGCAAATCCGGGTTGTATTCCGACAATATTGTCCTTATATAACCGTCTTTGTTGTTGACATTGTTGTTCGAGGATGTACAGAAACTGCTGTTGACGCCATAGTGTAACAAGTTGTATTGCATTATTTTCAGTGTCTCTTGTCCTTGTGACAGAAAGCATGACAATATTAACAGCGTAACGATAGCGAGTTTCTTCATGGCAGATGTCATTGTATTCTTTTAAGCATGCTTATCTCGGCAGAAGTAAGAAATCTCCAATGTCCGCGTGGCAGGTTTTGTTTGGTTAATCCGGCGAACATCACTCTGTCGAGTTTCACCACTTCATAACCGAGGCTCTCGAAGATACGGCGCACTATGTGGTTGCGTCCGGAATGTATCTCTATTCCTATTTCTCTTTTTGTAGGGTCATCTACCACCCAGCTGATGTCATCTACTTTTATAGGACCATCTTCTAATACGAGACCTTCCTGTATCTTGGCAAGGTCGTTTTTTGTTAATGGTTTGTTAAGTGTGGCATGATACAGTTTCTTCACCTCGTGGCTGGGGTGTGTCAAAGTCTTGGCGAGGTCGCCGTCGTTGGTGAGCAGCAGCAGGCCTATGGTATTTCTATCGAGGCGACCGACGGGATAAATACGTTCTTCACAAGCGCCTTCTACGAGTTCCATCACGGTATGGCGTTCGTATGGGTCGTCTGATGTGGTGATGACACCTTTAGGTTTGTTCAGCAATACATAACGCAGTTTTTCTCGTCTCAGCGTCTCGCCTCCGTATGACACCTTGTCTTCAGGACCTACTCTGACGCCTAATTCTTTCACCACTTCTCCGTTTACTGTCACGGCGCCGGCGAGTATGAGGTCATCAGCTTCGCGGCGAGAGCAGATGCCGGAGTCGGCGAGATATTTGTTAAGACGTATCAGTCCGGTGGCTTTCGGTCTGTCATGCAACGGGTCTTTCTCTCTTCTTCTGAAGCCGCTGCCGCGACGTTCTCTGAAATCTTTTTCTTCTCTTTTGAAGCCGCGTCTGTCGTTATCATCGAATCTGTCAAAACGGGCTGCTCCACGTCTCTGACTATGCTGTTCCTCGCCACGGTTGCGGGAGGTCTCTCTGTAGTCACGTCTGTCGTCTCTGTCTTTTCTGAAACTCTTTCTTCCGAAGTCACGACTATCGTCTCTGTCTCTTTTGAAGTTTCTTCTTTCAAAGTCATGGTTATCATCTCTGTCTTTTCTGAAACTTCTTTTCTCAAACCCACCTCTTCTTGAGTTCCTATCTTCAAAATCACTTTCTCTTGAATCAAAACGAGATTTTCTCTCTAATCTGTTATCTCTTCTTGTTTCAAAATTTCTTCTTCTCTCATCGCCATCCCGGCGTGATGCTTTTTCTTTTTCAAACTGTTTTAGTCTTTCATCACTGAATCGTCTTACCTCGGCAGTTTTCCTTTTGGTAATGTGTTGACGTTTCCCCGTTCTTCCTTCTGAGTTCATCTTTCAAAAAATAAATATTAATCAATTGATTTGGGCGGCAAAGTTACTATTTTTATGGATATGACGGGCTGTTATTTTGATTTTTTTCATGTTGTCGTCACATTGCCTTGGTTATTCTGTCATATCTTATTTTTTTTCATCATATAAAGTTTTATAAAAAAAATATATAAATTTGCATTGTTAAATTTGGAAATTAAAGAACTATGGACTTATCGACTAAATATTTAGGATTAAAGTTGAAGTCTCCTGTAATAGTAGGAAGTTCCACTTTTACAGGCAGTGTAGAAGGTGTTAAAAATTGTGCTGCCGCAGGTGCCGGTGCTGTCGTCTTGAAATCTTTGTTTGAAGAACAGATTCTTGCAGATATCAAAAAAGAAGAAGGTTATACAGATATTTATGATGCCATGCCAGATGCTCATCGATATATGACAACATTTCTTCGTGGCAATGAAATAGAATTGTATGTAAAATTGATAAAAGAATCCAAAAAAGCTGTCGATATTCCGGTAATTGCAAGTATTAATTGTACGGATTTTGGAGAATGGACTGCTATTGCAAAAGAATTTCAGGATGCAGGAGCCGATGCCATAGAATTAAACATCGCAATATCTCCTTTTGACAGGAATGTTAAGGCTGAAGCTATTGAAGATGAAGCTGTCGCCATCCTTAAAGCTGTCAAGAAAAGTGTCACAATACCGGTCTCGGTGAAGATAGGATCCCATTTCACCAATATCTGTAACTTTGCTTTCCGTCTCGCACAGGAAGGTGCCGACGGCTTGGTGCTTTTCAACCGCTTCTACAATACTGACATTGATATCGAGACTGTTAAGGTGATTCCGGGTAATGCACTCTCAGTGCCGGAAGAGAATAGCGACACACTCAGATGGATATCTCTGTTATTTTCTCAGAAGATACCTTCCGACCTGTCGGCATCTACAGGAGTTTTTTGCGGTAATGCCGTAGTAAAACAACTGCTTGCAGGAGCCTCTTCTGTTCAGCTTTGCAGCACTCTATATAAAAATGGATTGTCATATATTTCAACAGTGCTGTCTGAATTGAAAGATTGGATGTTACGTCATAATTACAACACTGTCAAAGACTTTAAAGGACTTCTCAACAGTGATGACGATGTAAAGGTGTTCGAACGCCTCCAATATCTCAGAAGGAACTATGACATGAATTGATTTTTTAATCGTTTTGTAAGTAATAATGTAAAATAAATTGTTGAATAATAACTAATCTAAAATTAATAATATGAAAAAGTATGTTTGCACAGTATGTGGGTATGTCTATGACCCTGAAGTAGGAGATCCTGACAATGGTATAGCTCCGGGCACTCCTTTCGAGGACCTGCCTGATAGCTGGTCATGCCCACTTTGCGGAGTTTCAAAAGAGAACTTTGAAGTACAAAACTAAAAATGTATAATGGATACAAACGCATTATTTAAAATAGGTTATGGACTTTATGTCTTGACGACAAACTATGAGAATAAAGATAACGGATGTATCATTAATACTGTAATGCAAATCAGTGATTCACCGTTACGGATTTCCGTAACGGTGAATAAACTGAATCTTACTCATGACATGATAACGGATTCCTGTGTCTTTAATATCTCTTGTCTTACTGCTGATACCCCTTTCGAAATATTTGAACGTTTCGGATATCATTCAGGAAGAGATACAGATAAATTTAATGACTTCGACAATCTCGAGCGTACTGCCAACAATGTGCTTTACGTCCCTCAGTATTCCAATGCCATCATCTCGTGCCGTGTGGTGAAATCTATAGATTTCGGTACGCATACCATGTTTATAGCCGAAGTGGTGGACTCTAAAGTGTTGTCTGATAAAGAATCTGTAACATATCAGTGTTATCAAGATAATATTAAACCTAAACCTGAGAAGACAAAGAAAAAAGGTTGGCGATGCAAGATATGCGGATGGGTCTATGAGGGCGAGGAACTTCCCGCTGACATTATATGTCCGTTATGCAAACATGGTGCTATCGACTTTGTCCCTTTGTAATAACTAAAACTCTAATTATGAACCATATTAATTTAGCTGATAATGTCTATTATGTCGGCGTAAACGACCGCAGGACAGAACTTTTTGAAAATCACATGGAGTTGCCTAACGGTGTCTCTTATAATTCATATCTTATTGTTGATGATAAAGTTACCCTAATAGATCCGGTAGAACAGGGTTTTATGTCGGAATATCTTTTCAAGATAAAATCCATTCTTGGAGACCGTAAAGTAGATTATCTGATTATCAATCATGATGAGCCGGATCATAGCGGTGCTGTCAGTGCAATAATAAGGGAATATCCTGATGTTTGTGTCATTGGTAATGCAAAGACTTTCGGTCCATTAGAAGCATTTTACGGTTGTATAAAGAATAAGAAGGTAGTGGCTGAAGGCGAGATTTTGTGTACAGGACAACATACTTTCCGTTTTTTTATGGTACCTATGGTACATTGGCCTGAGTCGATGGTGACTTATGAACAAAAGACGAAAATAATATTTTCCAATGATGCTTTCGGAGGTTTTGGCGCGCTTAACGGTGCCATCTTCGATGATGAGGCGAACCTTGGTTTTTATGAGGACGACATGCGCAGATATTATGCTAACATAGTCGGCAAGGTGGCTGCCATGGCTCTTAAAGCGATACAGAAGGTTGGACCTTTGGATATCAGCATGATAGCACCTTCACACGGTTTGATATGGCGTAGCAACCTTGCCTGGGTGGTAGAACGTTATGCCAAATGGAGCAAACATGAAGGTGAAAACGGAGTGGTGATAGTTTATGGCTCTATGTACGGCAATACCGGCAGAATGGCAGACATCGTGGCTCGAGGTGTAGCAGAATGTGGCATAAAAGATATACGCGTCTATGATATCTCCAAAACAGAAGTATCGTTTATAATGAGCGATATCTGGAAATATAAAGCTGTAGTTCTTGGCGCTGCATCGCATTATGGCTGTGTATTTCCTAATATGAGCTTACTTCTTCATGAACTCGTTGAGTTTAGACCTCATAATAAAATATTCGGCATCTTCGGAGGTATGAGCTGGAGCGGAGGAGGAGTAAAGACAATAATGGCTACTGCCGAATGTGCTAAATGGAATGTCATTGCAGATCCGGTGGAGGTGAAAGGTGCTCCTATACGCGAAGAGGATATAGATAAACTCTATAATCTTGGTAAAACGATAGGTATGGCAGTGTTGCAAAATAATTAATATGTCATGAAGAAAGTTATCGCCTTGGTGGCGCACGATGCCAGAAAGAAAGAGTTGCTCGAATGGGTGTCTAAGCATGTCAAAAAGTTGAAAGGCAATGACTTCTATGCTACCGGTACTACAGGTAAGATGTTGTCCTCTGTACTCGATAACGTACGTTGTCTGAAATCGGGACCTCTTGGCGGAGACCAACAACTCGGTTCACTCATCTCAGAAGGTAAGATAGATTACCTGATCTTTTTCTGGGACCCTATGACAAGTCAGCCTCATGATGTAGATGTCAAGGCCTTGCTTCGTCTTAGCGTATTGTATGACATACCGACGGCGTGCAACAGAGCTTCTGCCGACTTCCTGATAAATTCCTTGTTGTTTGGCGACCCTGATTATCAGCCGGTGGTGACAGATTATTCGGATTATCTCAACAGAGTGTTGTAATATTCATATTGAAGGTAAAATTTTGTAGAGATGTCATAATATGGCGTCTCTACATGTTTTAATAATATATCGTTGTGTTTCAGGAAAATATATTTTCTTGAAAAACTTGACGAGTCATCATATATTAACAAGGTGCAATTCAAATGAACTGCACCTTGAGTTTCAGATATTTATAAGAACGATTAATGTCTTGCTGCTATGAGCAAGTCGAGCATTTTGATAGCTGAATCTGATATCACAGTTCCGGGACCGAATATTGCCGCTGCACCGGCATCATAAAGGAATTGATAATCTTGTGGAGGTATTACTCCACCTACAACTACCATTATATCCGGACGTCCAAGTTTTTCCAATTCCTGTATCACCTGTGGCACAAGCGTTTTATGTCCTGCCGCCAGACTTGACACGCCGAGTATGTGAACATCGTTTTCGACAGCCTGACGGGCAGCCTCTGCCGGTGTCTGGAACAATGGTCCCATATCTACATCGAAACCTATATCGGCATATCCTGTCGCCACTACTTTGGCGCCACGGTCGTGACCGTCTTGTCCCATTTTTGCAATCATGATACGAGGACGGCGTCCTTCTATTTTAGCAAATTCATCAGCTTTGGCAACAGCCTCGGCGAATTTTTTGTCATCTTTAGTCTCCATAGAATAAACTCCTGATATAGAACGTATTACAGCTTTATAACGACCGGCCACCTTCTCGCATGCCATAGATATCTCTCCTAATGAGGCACGACATTTTGCGGCTTCTACAGCCAATGCCAATAAGTTGCCTTTACCTGTCTTTGCTGCCTCAGTGATGGCGTCAAGGCAACGTTGCACATCGGCTTCGTTACGATTGGATCTTAAAGTGTTGAGACGTTTGATTTGAGCTTCTCGCACTGCAGTATTGTCAACCTCGAGAGTCTCTATGGGATCTTCATGGTCGAGGCGGTATTTGTTGATACCTACTATCGTCTCGCGTCCCGAGTCTATCTTGGCTTGTTTGCGTGCTGCTGCCTCTTCTATACGCATCTTGGGCAGGCCTGTCTCTATGGCTTTTGCCATACCGCCCATGGCTTCTATTTCCATGATGTGTTCCCAAGCTTTCTCTGCTATCTCCTTAGTCAGAGACTCTATATAATATGAGCCTGCCCATGGGTCGACGACTCTGCAAATATTGGTCTCTTCCTGTATGTATATCTGTGTGTTACGTGCTATACGTGCTGAGAAGTCTGTCGGCAGGGCTATAGCCTCGTCGAGAGCGTTGGTGTGCAATGACTGGGTATGACCGAGAGCGGCCCCCATAGCTTCTATACAGGTACGTGCTACATTGTTGAACGGATCTTGTTCTGTCAGTGACCAGCCTGAAGTCTGAGTATGAGTACGCAATGCCAATGACTTTTCGTTCTTTGGATTGAAAGTCTTGACAATCTTTGCCCACAGCATACGAGCGGCACGCATCTTGGCAATTTCCATGAAATGATTCATGCCGGAACCCCAGAAAAATGACAGACGCGGTGCAAAGGCATCGATATCCAACCCCGCCTTCACTCCGGTACGTAGATAATCCCATCCATCGGCAAGCGTATATGCTAATTCAATATCTGCCGTGGCACCCGCTTCCTGCATGTGATATCCCGAAATAGAAATGGAATTGAACTTTGGCATGTTTTGTGAGGTGAACTCGAAGATGTCGGCAATGATACGCATGGAGAACTCCGGAGGATAAATGTAGGTGTTACGCACCATGAACTCTTTAAGAATGTCGTTTTGTATGGTGCCTTGCAGTTCTTCGTATTTGGCTCCTTGTTCCAATGCTGTAACTATATAAAATGCTAAGATTGGCAATACAGCGCCATTCATTGTCATGGAAACGGACATCTTGTTGAGTGGTATCTGGTCGAACAATATCTTCATGTCCTCAACCGAGCATATACTGACACCAGCCTTTCCGACATCGCCCATCACTCTCTCATGATCAGCATCATAGCCTCTGTGAGTGGCTAGGTCGAAAGCCACTGACAGACCTTTCTGTCCGGCTGCCAAATTGCGACGGTAAAAAGCGTTGGACTCTTCTGCTGTAGAGAATCCTGCATACTGACGTATCGTCCATGGACGCATCACATACATGGTGGAATAAGGTCCTCTTAAAAATGGCGCTATACCGGCTGCATAGTTCAGATGTTCCATGTTTTCCAATTCAGCGGCTGTATATGCCGGACGTACCATGATATGTTCAGCTGTCTCCCACTCGGGATTTACATTATGTTTGACTTCCCAAGCCTTGTTACCCTCATTCTGTGGTATAACGTTGATATTTATGTTTTTGAAATCCGGTTTCATCGTTTTGCTCCTTATTATTTAGTTATACCTAATTTTTTCTGAAAACTTTGTAAAGTCTCGAGGACGTTGCTTTTTACATGTATGAAATATTCCATGCCGGCTTCTTTGAGAATGTCGGCAGTACCTGCGGGATTACCGGCAAGTACCACTATGGTATCATCTTGTAATTCTTCAAAGATACGCAAAGCATTGCCGTCGCCGTATTCTTCGTCTGAAGAACAGATTACCACGATCTCCGGCTTGAGGCTTAATGCTGCTTCAATACCGTCATCAAGGGTCTTGAATCCGGCATTGTCGATGATTTCAAATCCTGCACAGGCAAAGAAATTGGATGCAAACTGCGAACGCGCTTTCAGCATGGCGAGGTTGCCGTATGTGAACATCCACGCCCTCGGACGCTGATGTGTCTTGCTGTAAACATCAGTGGCATAACGCAACTTCTCGAACTGCTGTGCCACACGGAATGTCACTATGGTGTCAACTTCGGCTTTCTCCTCACGACGGTCGTTGGCTTCAAACACCCACTGCTCCGGAACGAACTTCATGGATTCCGTGAAGTTGGGATATTGATTGGTGCCGAGTATTATCTCTTTTCTTGTCGCCACGTTGTTGAAACGTTTTGCGGCGTTTTCTTTTATCATGTTCTGTATCATGCCGCTGCGTACTGCTGCAAGATAGCCTCCTTCTTCCTGTATCTTGAGGAACAGGTCCCATGCTGCTTTACAAAGTGATACTGTGAGGTTTTCTATGTAATAAGAACCTGCCGACGGGTCTGCCACCTTGTCGAAATGTGACTCTTCTTTGAGTATCAGCTGTTGGTTGCGGGCTATACGGTCGGCGAAGTCACTGCTGTTTTCGTAAGTGCTGTCGAATGGCGTCACGCTGAAAGAGTCAACGCCGCCCAATACTGCCGACATGGTGCCGGTGGTAGTACGCAACATGTTGACGTATGCATCATATAAACTCATGTTGATGAGTGCGTTGAATGCATGGATGCGCATCTTGCAGTTCTCGTCGTCGGCACCGTAAGCCTTGACGATGTTCGCCCATAAAAGTCGGTAGGCACGCATCTTGGCTATCTCCATGAAATAATTCTGTCCTACTGCCACGTTGAAACGTATCTTGGGTGCTATCTCGTTGATGTTGAGTTCTCTGTCTGTCAACTTGTTGAGATATTCCGCGCCTATCGCCAAAGAAAATGCCATCTCTTGTGTAATGGTGGCACCGGCATTGGTGAAAATATGACTGTTGACGCCAATGGTCTGAAATCCGGGAATCTCTGCCTTGACTAAGATGTAAGCTAACTCCATGTCGGTGTTCTCTGTTACAAACCAAGTTCCGCGGCGTATGTACCTTGTAAATGGGTCATAGTTAAGTGAACCGTGCAGACCGGGTATCTTGGATAACATCTCCAAAAGCGGAAGATGATATTTGTTGTTATAAAAACTGAGTTCTACTTTTTTTGCGTCAATGCCGTTCAACAGTCCGGAAATCTCAATGGTGTCATAGAGTTTGTCGTACTCCAATTTAAAACTGATGGCTTCGGCTCCTCTGCTGATGGCATCGAGTGCCTTTTTGTTGGCTGTAACGTAGTCTGTCACGGTAATATCTTGACAAACAAGCCAATTATTGCCTTTCTCTTTGTTTCCTCGTATATATGGAAACTCATCGGGCAAAGCATTTATCCATGCTGCCGAGTCTAGATTTTCTGAACGGTAATAAGGTCTAACGCTAAAACCTTCCGCTGTTTTCCAGACTAATTTTTTGTCATAATCGGCTCCTTTGAGGTCTTTTTCTATTACTGATTCCCACTGTTCCGTAGTTATTGGTGGAAATTCCTCAAAAAGTTTCTTTTGATCACTCATATTATTTTGATTAATTTCGTTTCTGATTTTTTTTGCAAAGATACAGTTTTTTTAATATGGAAACCAATAGAATAAGAATAATAATACACTGTCTTTTTTTTGCCGGAAAAAACTTTTTTCCCGTTTGTGGAAATCTGTCTTTTATTTTTGAAGTTTTATCTTGTAATGGAAGTTAATATATTTTTAGAATAAGGATTTATTTTTATTTCATATTAGTTGATTTATATTATATATTTTAAATCAAAAATCTTTAATTATCACTTATAATCATAATAAAAATTTTAAAATAACATATAAAATATTTAATTTGGACCGTTTTGTGTAGTTTTAAATATTATAATGTGGAGGGGTACGCGGCGAGGGTAAAGTGCCGTTAGAAATATTAAAATTCATTTTCAATTTAATAATGTTACAGTAGTTATTTCTTAAAAATAATTAAAAATGATGATTTTTGTATTGTCAAATGAGTTGAAATAGAAAAGAATTTATATCTTTGCAAAAAAATGTCTATGAGATTTATTTTATTTTCACTGTTGATTGCGTGCTTTTTTATTGGTAAAGCTCAAACGATCGAGGTTAGCGGAGAACAAAGCGGAATTTGGAGCGCTGATACCGTTATTGTAAAAGGTGATGTTACAGTTTTACCGGGTACCGTGCTTTTTATTGAAGAAGGTACTCGTGTCATTTTTGAAGATTATTGCGGCATTGTCGTCAATGGCGGAATAGAAGCTGTTGGTACAGAAACAGATTCTATTTATTTTACTGTTGCCGATACCACAGGTTTTTATCTCACCCATAAGGGTAATGGGGCATGGAACGGCATAAGGTTGGAAAATTGCAATGAATCGGTTGTTTTGTCTTATTGTAATTTTGAATATGGTAAAGCAATACCGGAAGATCCTTATGGTGGTGCATTGCGTATTTATGACACTAAGAACATACTTGTGACTAACTGTAAATTCAGAAATAATATCATGTGGAAACGTGGAGGCGCTCTGTATGCGGAAAATTCGGATTTGGAGTTCCGTAAGATAGAAGTGGCTGACAATAAAGGATATAACGTAGAAGGTGATATTTATTTGCATGGTGCCGGCATGTCATTCCTGAAATGCAATGTTAAAATGGAAGATATGTATGTTCATGGTAATGAATGTGCCGTATGCTATGGGGGAGGTCTTGCTTTCGACAGCTGTTCCGTAGTGCTCGATAGAGCTGTAATAAATGATAATTTTGCATGTAATGCCGGAGGTTTGGGAGTTCAACGTTCCAAACATCTCGACGTTGTCATGTCTAATGTCTTGCTTTATGATAATAACGCTGTTCACTATGGCGGAGGCCTTGCCGTGGCAACAGCCGACCCTCTTTTTGTCAATCTCAGCATGATAAACAATACTTGCGAATCTGCAGGCGGTGGTGGCATGCAGTGCGCCTTTGAGGCTCACCCTAAATTCTATAATTCTATTATTTGGGGTAATCATTGGGCTCATTCATCTTCTTTGGATGGTTCTCAGATTTGGGTCTGGGATGGCGAGACAAAGTTGGATCTTTATAATGTGGCTTTGCAGAACGGAATGGAAAGCATACATACCGCTTTTGCAGAGGTGACTGTTGAGAATATGTTGTTGGAAGATCCTCAATTCGTGGATTTCGATAATAATGACTTCAGATTGACAAAGTCAAGTCCATGTATAGATTATGGAATGAATGAAATACCGGGCTTTACTTTTCCTTCTCTTGACCTTGCAGGCAACCAACGTGTGTTCAATGGTATCATAGACCTTGGAACTTATGAGTTCAATGATATTTATATTGATGAGAATAATTATGAAATGAATATAAAAATCATGCCTAATCCTTTGTCTTCTAATAGTGTCTGTGAGATAGATTTACGCGAGACATCCGATGTGACTTTGAAGTTATATTCTATCACCGGAGCATTGATATGTGAAAAAAATTATGGTTCTTTTTGTGCAGGTAAGCATAGTTTGTCACTATCCGAGATGTTTAATACCGGTAACCTTAAAAGTGGCGGCTATTTGTTGAATGTTGTCACTGATTATTCAAGAAAAGTTGTAAAAGTGGTTTATTAATATATTGATATGAGCGACTTTATAAAGAAGAATAGGCATGCTTTGTCCATATTGTTGGCAATCATCGGATTTGCTGTCATTACTATGGTGTATTTTTCTCCTGTTTTGCAGGGCAAGAGAATTAAACAACATGATATAGACATGTACAAAGGGATGTCAAAAGAGATATCCGATTTCAGGGAAGAGACAGGAGAGCAGACTTTATGGACCAACTCTATGTTTGGCGGAATGCCTTCCTGGAATATTTCCGTCACACAAAACAGTAACCTTATGACGTATGTCAATAAGATTCTGGGTGTGGGATTTCCGCATCCTGTCGGAGCTGTTTTCATAAGCATGCTCGGCTTCTTTGTATTGTTGATGGTTCTAAATGCAGGTACTTGGGTCAGTTTTATCGGTGCTGTGGCTTACGGATTGTCTTCCTATCTCTTCATTGTGATAGGCGCCGGACATAACTCCAAAGCCATGGCAATGGCATATATGGCACCCGTTATTGCCGGTATTTTGTTGTCTTATAAGGGTAAATATCTTTGGGGTACTGTGTTGACAGCATTGTCGCTCGCTCTTGAAGTACGTGCCGGACATCTGCAAATAACATATTATCTCCTGCTGATAGTGGTATTTGTAGTGCTGTTCGAGTTCGTCAAGGCTTTTAAAGATAAGAAATTAGACGTCTTCTTCAAGGCAAGTGCTCTGCTTGCTGTAGCTGCTGTGTTGGCGGTGATGACAAGTTCTACTAACCTCTATGCTAACTATAAATATGTCAACGATACCATGAGAGGTAAACCGGTGTTGTCTAAAGATGTTGATAATCAGACAAATGGACTTGACAGAGATTATGTCACACAATGGAGTTACGGCATTGGGGAGACATGGAGTCTTATGATACCAAATGTTAAAGGTGGTGCTTCAGGCTATATTGGCAATGACAATCCGGCTCTTCATAATGTGGATTCCCGCTTTAAACAGGCTATTGCTCAACAGAATGCATATTGGGGCGATCAACCAGGTACAAGCGGTCCCGTATATGTTGGCGCTATTGTGGTATTCCTCTTTGTATTAGGACTTTTTGTGGTGAAAAACGAGTATAAATGGATTCTTCTGGCAGCTACAGTGTTGTCTATACTGCTGAGTTGGGGTAAGAATTTCATGGGATTTACCGATTTCTTCCTTGACTATGTGCCCGGATATAATAAATTCCGTGCTGTGTCTATGACTCTCGTCATTGCAGAGGTGTGTATGCCGCTGCTTGCTTTCCTTGCTCTCGCCGAGATAATGAAAAATCCCGACGTGTTGAAAAACAATATGAAAGCCCTTTATATCTCCTTCGGCTTGACAGGCGGTATATGCTTGATAATGTCTGTAATGCCAGATGTGTTCTTTAATTTTCTGAGTAAAAATGAAATGGCTCAGTTTGAACAACTTACAAAAGGTGCCGGTGGCTCGGTTTACCAATCCATGATGTCTCAGTTGGAGGAAGTGCGTATGGCTGTCTTTAGAAAAGATGCTTTGAGAAGTTTCTTTTTCATAACAGCATCTGCAATATGTATTCTGTTGTTTGTCAGGGGTAAGATGAAACAGAAAATATTGTTGCCTGTCCTCGCTGTCCTTGTATTGGTGGATATGTTGCCGGTGGACAAACGATATCTTAATAATGACAACTTTATATCAAAACGTCAGTTCGACAAGCCTTTTGCCATGACAAAGGCTGATGAATTCATATTGAATGACAATACTCTTGATTTCAGAGTGGTAGATATTTCCAAAAATGTCTTTAACGATGCAAGCACTTCATATTATCATAAATCCGTCGGAGGTTATCATGGCGCTAAACAACGTCGTTATCAAGACATTATTTCTCATTATCTTGACAGTGAGATAAATGATTTACGCAAAGGCTTTTCCAATGCCAAAACTGAATACGATGTTGTTAAGTTGTTGGACAACACAAAGGTTCTCAATATGCTGAATACCAAATATGTGATTTATCACGGTGATGCACAGCCTTTGATTAACAGAAATGCCTTTGGCAATGCATGGCTCGTCGATGAAGTGAGATGGGTCGGTACTCCAAATGAAGAGATAGATGCTATTGCTGATACCGATGTCAAAAATATTGCTATTGTCAACAGAGAGTTCGAGAATGATTTGATAAACTTTAAAGGTAATGACAGTCATGGTGTTATAGAGATGAAATCATATAAACCCAATGAGTTGGTTTATGAGTTCGAATCTTCTGCAGACGAGTTGGTGGTATTTTCGGAAATCTGGACTTCCGATGGATGGAAGATGACTGTCGATGGTAAAGAACATAAGATTTTACGTGCCGATTATATGATGCGGGCAGCTTTGATTCCAGCCGGTAAACATGAGATAGTGATGCGTTACGAACCCGGAGTATGGAAAGTCGGCAATGCCATTTCTTTTGTGACTTCTTTGATTATTCTGTTGGCATTGGTGGCTGCGGTAGCTTTTGCTTTCAAGCAGAAGAAGACTGAAGAATGAAAAAGGTCTTGATAATAACATATTATTGGTATCCATCCGGAGGTTCCGGTGTACAACGATGGCTTAAAATGTCGAAGTATCTTCCGGAGAATGGTTGGCTGCCGGTGATATATACTGCAGAAAATGCAGAATATCCTGTCGAAGACCTCTCTTTGGAGAAAGATATTGCTCCGGAGGTGACGGTGATACGCCGTCCTATAATAGAACCTTATTCTTTATATAAGAGATTTCTTGGATTTAAAAAAGATGAAAAGATAAAAGCCGGTTTTATTGAAGAAGGAGAAAAGAAAAAAGGATGGAAACAGAATCTTAGCGTATGGATAAGAGGTAATATGTTTATTCCGGATGCCCGTTGTATGTGGGTGCGTCCATCAGTGCGTTTTCTTAAAGGATATCTGAAAGATAATCCTGTCGATGCTGTCATTAGTACCGGTCCGCCTCATTCTATGCATCTCATCGCAATGAAACTGCATGATGATCTTGGCGTTCCCTGGATAGCAGACTTTAGAGACCCGTGGACCGGGATAGACTTTTATAACGACTTGCATTTGTCTGCACGTAGCGACAGAAAACATCACCGTCTTGAAAATGAAGTGCTTGTAAAGGCAGACCGTGTGGTTGCAGTGGGTCGTGACCTCGCTGACAGCCTGTCACGTCTTGGTGCACGTGACGTCACTGTGATAACCAATGGCTACGACTTTAATGAAAACGATATTCATGATGTCAGACTGTCTGATGATTTCACTATATCACATATAGGTATTATCGGCAGTACCCGTAATGCAGTGACTCTGTGGAAGGCTCTCGGTGAACTCGTTGCTGAAAATGAAGAGTTTAAGAAAAAATTGAGGCTTCGTCTCATAGGTCAGGTGGATAATGCTGTACTGTTATCCATAAGTCAAAATGGTCTTGATGGCAATCTTCAGCATATAAGTTATATACCGCATGATAATGTCATGAAAGAACAATGTTCTTCACAGTTACTGCTGCTGCTTGTCAACGACACTCCTAATGCTAAAGGAATATTGACAGGTAAGGTGTTTGAATATCTTGCAGCACGTCGTCCTGTCTTGGCTGTTGGACCTGAAGATGGAGATACTGCTGCTTTGCTGCGCGACACCTCTGCCGGCATAGTGATTGATTTTCATAATAAGGAGAAAATGAAAACAGTCATAATGGACTTTTTTAATAAATATTTGAATAATAATCTTTTGTGTCATGACAGCTCCGTAGATGGATATTCCCGTAGAAATCTTACCCGCGATTATGCCGGTCTGCTCAATGACTTGATAAAAAATAAGGAAAAAAGGATATGACAGATATAAAAAACAAAGTCCTGTATGTTGCTAACAATATCACTACTCCAACACGCGTCAGCAATCGTATTATTGTAGATATAGCTCTGCATTTGTCGCGATATTATGACATAGCAATGGTTTATCCTAAGGAGTTCGTGCCTTTTCCGGTATATAAATTCAAGAAATACAAGTATCTGCATTCTCTCGATAAGACTTGGTATAATGACGGTATTCCGGTTACTCCCATAGAGTATTACCGGTTGCCGGGCTTCAGCCTCTCGTTTTCATTGCTGAGAACTGCAGAGCATGATGTTTGCTGTTATGTGGAACAGAATGGACAGCCGGCATTGACACATGCTCATTTTGTGCTGCCTGACGGTTATTTTGCCCGCATATTGAAAAGAAGATATGGCATACCTTATATAGTGTCGATAAGAGAAACAGATGTCAAATATATCAACAAGGCATTCGCTTCAGGCTGTCATAAATCCAAGTTCGAGGAGGTGTTGCATGATGCAGACAGAATCATTGTACACAATGCCTTTCAACAGGATTTCATAAAATGCCATTTTGGAGTGAATAGTATCGTAATACCTCATGCCATAGATGATAATTTGTTGCAATACAGGGAGTTACAGCCTTTCCGTGATGAAGTTGTAATTACTGTTGTAAGCAGTATGATAAAACGAAAACGTTTGTCCTGGGTTATTGATGCTGTAAAGGAATATAATGGCAACAAAAAAATCTTTCTTAGAATAATAGGCGACGGTGAACTGAGACAGGAACTTTACTCTCAGGCTGAAGGCATGGACAATGTTAAGTTTTATGGACAATTGTCGCATGATAAAGTGGTCGAGTTGTTGGCAGAAAGCGATATCTTTGCCTTGCCAAGTGAAGGCGAGACATTCGGATTGGTATATCTTGAAGCTGCAGCCGTGATGAATGCTGTGATAGCTGTTGAAGGTACCGGCGTTTGGGGTGTCTTTAAAGAAGATGAACAGGCGTTGTTTTGTCATGATTACCACTCATTTAAAAATATGCTTCACCAACTTATAGATGATGACGATAAAAGAATGACAATGGCTGTCAATGCTTATAATAAGGTGAAAGAAGATTTGGTTTGGGATAAGATAACGGAAAAATATCATAAAGTTTATCAGGAAGTTATTCGGAATAATCCAGGTTGAATTCTGTCAACAGTAAGGTCCGAGAGGTCTGAATACAATATGTTTTTACACGTAGAGACGTTAATATGTTGATAGAACGACATTTGTGCTTTAATAATAATCTCATATATAAAATATCCATATAATGATTTTATTCGGACAGCAAAGAAATATTTATATTCGTATTATTAGGAGTACTATCTGAGGCAATCGGATATAATACGACTGAAAGATATTTATATAAAGTAAAAAATAATATTTTGAGTCTTTCCACAAAAAGTATTCGTTGATACAAATTTAATATCAACTCAAACAATGTTTTTTATTGTGGTGGCATAGATCCGACTATCTCCATACAGGTATTACTGATTATTTGAGGCCTTGTAATCCGCCATTAAGGATAGATTATATAAAATGTGGTAATAAATGTATATAGCTGATATTCTTGATGATAATGTAATTTTGTGTTTGTAAATCAGAAATAGTAATTATATTACTTAGAAAAAAACAAGAAATTTTTGGAAGTAAAAAAATAATCTGTATATTTGCAACATAAAATAGAGTAAAATGATTACTAAGAAAAAAATATATCTAAAAGAGGTTGCAGAGGTTTTATCAGGAGTATATGAGAAAACAGATCCGGATGGAGAAATAACCTATTTACAGACTAAGGACTGTACTGACACCATAGTCACAAGGCATGCTTCACGAGTATTTCAAACATCTAAAATGCATAAGAATTTGTTGCATGAAGGTGATATCCTTTTTACCTCCAAAGGTGTAAATTATTTAAGTGTCGTATTTCGTGAGCAAGAAAAAGCGGTGGCATCCACTTCTTTTTTTGTGATTCGGTTGAAATCCCCGATTGTTACACCTGAATATCTTTGTTGGTTTTTACGTCAGCCTTCAGTGGAAGCATATTTTAAGACTCACCAGGTTGGTAGTGCAACGCCGCTTATTCATAAACCTGCCGTAGAAAATTTAGAGATACCAATCCCTTCGTTGACGGAACAAAATATTATCGTAAAGATTGCAGACTTGTCTCAAAGAGAAAAAGAACTGCAACATGCAATCATCGAAAAGAAACATATTATTATGCAACGATTATTAATGAATAAAATAAAATAACTTATATATGGAAATTCAACAGAAAACAGACCAGTCGCAAATTAATCGTGTGGTTTGGAAAGCTTGTGATACTTTCCGCGGAGTGATAGACCCCAGCCAATATAAAGATTATATCCTGACTATGCTTTTCCTTAAGTATGTCAGTGATGTATATAAAGCCAAGCATTCTGAATATTTAGAGCGATATGAAGGAGATAAGGAACGTGCGGCGCGTGCCATGCGCCATGAGCGTTTTATGGTGCCGGAAAACAGCTCGTTCCACTATCTGTATGAAAACCGCAATGCAAACAATATAGGCGAGCTGATTGATATGGCTTTGGCCGATTTGGAGGATGCCAACCGTGAAAAGATGAGCAGTGAAGACGGCAGCAGCATTTTCCGCAACATCAGTTTCAATTCGGCCAACTTGGGCGAACCCAAGGAAAAAAACGCACGCTTGAAAAACCTGCTGGTCGATTTCAGCGAACTGGAATTAGATGAATCCCATTTGGAAGACAATGATATCATAGGAGATTCCTATATGTATCTTGTTTCCACGTTTGCCAGCGAGTCGGGCAAGAAGGCGGGTGAGTTCTTCACGCCGGCCGAGGTGTCCACCTTGTTGGCCAAACTGACCAAAAGCAAGCCGGGTGCCCGTATCTGCGACCCAACTTGTGGGTCCGGTTCCCTGCTGATTAAGGCCGGCAAGGAAGTGGGTAACAGCAATTTTTCGCTTTACGGGCAGGAAGTGAACGGCAGCACATGGGCGTTGGCCATGATGAACATGTTCCTGCATGGCTTCGACAATGCCGTTATCCGTTGGGGCGACACCTTGCGCAATCCCAAGCTGAAAGAGAATGACCGGCTGATGAAATTCGACACGGTAGTGGCCAATCCTCCTTTCTCCCTGGACAAGTGGGGCGCCGATGAAGCGGCCACCGACCCCTATAACCGTTTCTGGCGTGGCATTCCGCCCAAAAGCAAAGGCGACTGGGCTTTCATTTCGCACATGATAGAGGTGGCGCAGGAAGGCAGCGGCAAAGTGGGTGTGGTTATCCCCCATGGCGTGCTGTTCCGTGGTGCGGGCGAGGGAAAAATCCGTCAGCATGTCATAGAGGAAAACCTTTTGGAAGCGGTAATCGGGCTCCCGGCCAACCTGTTCTACGGTACGGGCATTCCGGCAGCCATCGCCATTTTCAACAAAGGCAAGAAAACCGACCATGTGTTGTTTGTCGATGCCAGCCGTGAGTATGAAAACGGCAAGAACCAGAACAAGCTCCGCCCGCAGGACATTGACCATATTGTCAGCGTTTACCGCCGCTTTGCCAATGGCGAACTGGATGCCGGCGTGGCGGAAGACAGATATGCCTTTGTGGCCACTCCTGCCGATATCCGCGAAAACGATTTCAACCTGAACATTCCGCGTTATGTCGATACCTTTGAAGAAGAAGCCGAAGTGGACATTCCTGCCGTGCAGAAAGAGATTGATGCGCTTGAAGCCGAATTGGCCGAAGTGCAGGCCAAAATGAAGGATTATTTGAAAGAATTGGGATATTAAACATAATATTTTCACTATGAATCGTATTGAACAATTATATAATGAGTGGCAGTCGCTACAGCCCTTGAAACCCGAAGACAGGAGCCGCCTGGACCGCAAATTTATGTTGGAGTTCAACTATAATTCCAACCATATCGAAGGCAATACGCTGACTTACGGGCAGACGGAGTTGCTCCTGCTTTTCGGCAAGGTGGTGGATGAAGCCAATATGAAGGATTTGGAGGAAATGAAAGCCCACAATGTGTGCCTGAAAATGATGCAGACCGAGGCGGCAGAGAAAGATAAACCGCTGACAGAAACCTTTATCCGGCAGTTGCACCGGACCATGTTGCGTGAGGATTATATTTGTTACCGCCGGTTGCCGGACGGCACGAACACTTCCTATACTGTTCATGCGGGCGTTTACAAAACCCGTCCCAATTCGGTGATAACGGTTACAGGTGAGCGCTTTGAATACGCTTCGCCGGAGGAAACACCTGCCTTAATGGCAGATTTGGTGAACTGGTATAATGAAGCGGAGGCAAAAGCCGAATTGTCGCCCATTGAATTGGCATCCGTTTTTCATTACCGCTACATACGTATTCACCCGTTTGAGGATGGCAATGGCCGCATAGCCCGTTTGTTGGTCAATTATATATTGGCACGGCACAATTACCCGATGATAGTGGTGAAAAGCAAGGACAAAAGCCGTTACCTGACGGCATTGCATCAGGCAGATGCATTGACGGGAAAATTGCCGGCTGACGGTGCATTTGCCGGCAAAGAGGCAATAAAACCTTTTACCGACTATATGGAGCAGTTGCTTTGCGGTGAGTTGTCTGATAATATCTCGTTTGTGAAGGAAAAAGCGGATATGATATGGTGGTACAATGGTGCATTTGTAAAGTTTGCCAACGAGAATACGGTAAAGCTGATAAAGGTGCTTTTGGATGCACCTGCCATTACTGTACGCGAACTGTCGGAGCGTTTGCCCATTAACAAGTCGGCAGTGCAAAAACAACTGAAAGCACTTCAGGATAAGGGCTACATTGTCCGATTGGGCGGTGCGCGAGGCGGTTATTGGCATGTGGCATTGGTTTGTACCACCTCGAAAGGTGGACAAATACAAAATGGTGGACAAATTAAATAGGTGGCGTGATGACAATAAAAAA
Source organism: Bacteroidales bacterium Phil6 (assembly GCA_002633315.1). Lineage (GTDB taxonomy): Bacteria > Bacteroidota > Bacteroidia > Bacteroidales > F082 > Limimorpha > Limimorpha avicola. Next base: position 108,805 of record NWBN01000027.1, on the reverse strand, counting down.
CATACCGGTAGGATATAAGGATTCACCATTGGGTATTATTCCTCAAGAATGGGAGGTAAAAAGGCTGGGGGAACTTTCGGAAATAAATCCAAGTAAAGGAGAGATTACTTCCAAGTTTGTAACATTTTTGGCTATGTCAGATATTTCTGAACAAGGCCGAGTTATGAATGAAAATATTGTTTCCACAGATTCTATCAAATCTGGATTTACTCCTTTTAAAAGGAATGATATAATTGTAGCTAAGATTACTCCTTGTTTTGAAAATGGAAAAGGAGCGTTATTAAATAATATAACAGAAGAGTATGGCTTTGGAAGTACAGAGTTTCATGTGATAAGATGTCAACAATGCAATCGATTTATTTATTATCATACGATAAGTTATCCTTTCAGAAAACGTCTTGAATCACAAATGACAGGAAGTGCTGGTCAAAAAAGAGTTCCTGCTGATTCTATAAGTTCATATAAAATTCCTCTTCCTCCTCTTCCCGAGCAAGAGAAAATAGCAGAAATTTTGAGTACATGGGATAAAGCCATAGAAAAACAAACCCAACTGATTCAGAAATTGGAATTGCGAAAAAAAGGCTTGATGCAGCAACTGCTCACGGGAAAGAAACGTTTGCCGGGGTTCTGCAAAAAATGGGAAGAAATTGAACTTGGAGAAATTCTATCATACGAACAACCAACACCGTATTTGGTACAAGACGTTAATTATAAGAATAATCATAAAATTCCTGTTTTGACGGCAGGTAAAACATTTATCCTCGGATATACAGATGAAGAAAATGGAATATGTAAAAACATTCCTGTAATTTTATTCGATGATTTTACCACGGATTCACGATACATAAATTTTGAATTCAAAATAAAATCCTCAGCAACAAAATTATTAAGAGCAAAAGGCCAAAATAATTTATATTTTATTTATTGTGCATTACAGTGTTTCAAATATACGATTGGGGGACATGAAAGACATTGGATATCTAAATTTCAGTATCTAACAATCTCATTGCCTTCTATCGAAGAACAGACCGCAATTGCCAATATCCTTTTATCATGTGATGAAGAAATCCGTTTGGCGCAAGACAAGTTGGCTGCCATGAAGGAACAAAAGAAAGGTTTGATGCAAGTGTTATTAACAGGGAAAAGAAGAGTAAAATATGGAAATAGATTTTTCTGAATCCTCATTTCATAAAATAGTGGATTGTGTTTCAGATGCTCATATATTATATCATTACACGAGTATAGAAGCATTTTTTGGCGGAATCATAGTAAAACAACCTGAAAAAAATAAGGAAATTTGCTTATGGGCAAGTAACTGTCAATATATGAATGATCCAGAAGAATTAAATACGGGTATTCAATTTGCAAATGAAATATTTGATATATCTACGGAAATATTAGAACAACAGATTGTGCCATATAATCAATTAAAAAATAATTTATATATTACTTCTTTTTCTACTGCATTAGATTCTCTTCCGATGTGGGCTATGTATGGCAAAAATGGAAATGGTATAGCATTGGGATTAGAAAAAAGTATTATAGAAAAAACAACTCCTATTTTATATAAATGTATTTATGCAACAGAACCCAACAAAACTCATTTAAAATCTGAGGTTTCAAAGGTCTTATTTGACAATCTATCTGTAAGCAATACTGATAATCAGTTGAATGAAGATAATAAACTCGCTGTTAAGTTTTTATCAGATATTGTTAGTACATTTGCTCTCTATGTGATTTTCTGTTTTATTAGCAAAGATCCATCTTACATTTATGAACATGAAGTGCGCTCTGTGATTCTATCTACAGGGACTGCAAAATATAGAATTAAAAATAATTTGATAATTCCTTATATTGAACAATATTTTCCAAAGTCGGCTTTAAAAGAGATTTGGATTGGTCCTACCAATGATATGGATAGGGCGACACAGTCGTTAAGAGTTTATCTAGACCACATGGGATTTAATAATGTAGAAATAAAACAATCGAAAGTACCTTACAGGGAATAATACTATGGAAGAACAGGAAGAAAATACTGGAAAACGAAATCTAATAGCGTGGCTCAAAGAAAAGACCATACAACTATGGAACGCAGTAAAAGTATGGTTCTGTGAAAAGGCCATAAACCTATGGACTTTAGCAATGCATAAAAATTTGTTTTGGACATTGCTATTTATCGTTTATTTCTGCTTTCAATCGTTTTTTGAAAAGCTGTTGACGGATTATTTGGTCCTTCCATTTCTTTCTTCTTTTGAGGTTACATTTTTTACGCGTATCCTCTTTGTGGTTGGTGTAATATATATAATTGTCCGCACTTGCTATGCTTTATGGAATAAGGAACAGATTTCACCTTCCCATTTATATATTGCTCTTTTGTTGGTGCTTATATGGGCATATTATAGATTTTATAGTGATGCATTCACGTTTACTTATGTTATAGACAATATTGCCTTTGCTGATATTGTTGCTCTATATGCCGTATTGCTTTACTTTACTAGGCTTGCCGTGTGGGTGATAACAAAAATATCCTCTATTCGCAACGAAAAGGCGAATCAAGGTGAGGGCTTTGTTTTGGATGAACCCATACATGAAGATCCCCAAGAAGACATTTTAAAACGTAGTCCATTTGCAGAAAGCATTGCAAATAAGCTATTGCGAACAAAATTGTCAGAAAGGTCGTTTGCCATTGGTATTGTTGCTCCTTGGGGATATGGCAAAACATCGTTTGTCAATCTGATAAAATATCATTTAGGAGATAGGGCTATTGTTATGGATTATTCTCCTTGGGTATATGGTAAAGGGAGTAATTTGACTCAAGCCTTTTTTGCGGAGCTAAGCAAGAAGTTGAGTTGTTATAACCGTTCATTAAATCATCAAATAAAAGCATACGCATCTTTATTGGGAAAGACTGATTCGACTATGTTGCAATTACTTTCATCAGTTTATGCTTTGTTTTATCGGGAGGATAGTCTGGAAACGGCTAAGGAGACTTTGGAAAAGACATTAAAAAGCATACCAAAGCCGATAGTAATTGTAGTGGATGATTTGGATCGTTTGACAGGTGAAGAAATAATGGAAGTGTTGCAGTTGATGAGGAATGGAGCGAGTTTCCCAAATCTATATTTTATTGCTGCTTATGACAAAGAATATGTTGCTAAGACAATTGCAGAACATAATAATACCGCTATGCCCACTGATTATTTGGCAAAGATTTTTCAGATAGAATATGCAATACCTCAATTTGAGAAGAAGGTGTTGCAAGATGTTTTGTTTGAATCATGCAGTAAGTTTATGGTAAATGAAAATGATGTAGAAGATTTGAAAGTCACCGTCTATGACTCGTCAGATTCAAGAGATTTTGTAATAGATGAATTGAGAAATTTACGTGATGTGAAGCGTTTTGCCAATGCATTACATTCTTCTTATCTTCATTTGGCAGGAGAGATTGTCCTGAAAGATTTAATGAACATAACTTTGTTAAAAGTCAAGTATAAAGAGGCATTTGATTTATTGGGCAAGTATCGGTCTCGCTTGTTTAAAAAAGGAATATATGGTAGTTTGGTTTTGTATAAAAGGGAGAATAAACAAAACGATCCAACTGGATTAAATAGCTTTTTGAATAGATATATGATTGATATTAGAGAAGAATGGGATAAATATTTTGGACATGTATATTCAGAGGTACAGAAAGAGAAGATATTGTCTATATTTGATAAATTATTTTCTGATAGTTTTATGGATTTGAGAGGTATAAATTCTGAAGATGCTTATGAAAGATACTTTTATGATATGCTTTTGGAAGAAGACTATTCTGCGGATGAATTTGATAATTTGTGGGGTTTGCCATTTGAGGAAATTAAAAGAAGGGTAAAATCAGCGCTATCAACAAAATCTTTTTCATTGCAAAGCCAATTGAAAAAATTTCAACCAAAAGATAAAGATACATATATGAAGTGGGTGCGTACTATTTTATATGTAGGAACGAACTCTACGAAAAATATTTTTGGAATAAATGATTTTAGAAAGATATTGAATCCTCCTTCTTGTTTTAAGAACGGACAGGATACTTATAAAACGTTTTTGCAGAGTGTACTTTATGAAAATGGTCCGTCAAGGTTCGTATGTGAGTTTCTGATGTATCAGGAAAGAGAGGTGCAGTGGCCCCTTGAATTATTTACTCAAGAAGAAACAAGAGAAATAAGATTGAATATGTTTAATAAAATTGCCAGCCTCAAAGATACTTCATTTATGGTTGTTGATAATTACATGGAATTAATGAGGATTATAGTGAGAACGGCGTGTAAAAATGGCCTTTTAAAAGAAGAAAGAAGATATATAGATGGAGCGAAAAATATTTATAAAAGTTTTTCTGAACAGCATATTATACCTATGGTAACGAGCATGATTATACCATTGAATGTTTTTGGGACTAAACGTTATGGAATTAATCAACGTGTAATTACTATTTGGGATTCATGGAAAAATTTTGAAGATTTTGTCAATAGAATCAAGAAAAATCAAGTGAATCATAATATAGATTCGAAAGAATTGGACGAGTTTATCCGTTTTATGGATGAATGTAAAAATAGAGGTTGGGAAACAGGTGTTGAGTTTGAATTTGAGTATTTGAATGTCGAAAAATAGGTGTTTATGCAAGGAATATCATTTAAAGAAGATCATATCAGTCAGATACCCGCTTTGCAGATGTTGCAGAAGTTGGGCTATACGTATCTGACACCCGACGAGGCGTTGGCGATGCGTGGCGGCAAGACGTCGAATGTCCTGCTGGAAGATGTGTTGCGCAATCAGTTGAGGCGCATCAACTCCATTAGGGTGAACAGCAACAAGGAAGAGCTGTTTTCAGAGCAGAACATTGAAAACGGCGTGCTCGCCATGCGCAATATCCCTATGGAAGGCGGCTACATAAGCGGCAATGAAACTGTTTACAACATGCTGACACTTGGTAAGGCTTTTGAGCAGAGCATCGACGGCGACAAAAAGAGTTATACCATGCGTTTTATCGACTGGGAGCAGCCTGAACGCAATGTGTTTCATGTAACGGAAGAATTTGCGGTAACCCGCACAGGTTTGGCTGAAATCTATCGTCCGGATATCGTGCTGTTTGTCAATGGCATTCCGTTAGTGGTGATAGAGTGCAAGCGTCCGGATATCAAAGGCGCGCTCGACCAGGCAATTTCCCAACATTTGCGCAACCAGAAAGATGACGGCATACGCACCCTCTATCTGTACAGCGCCCTGCTGCTCAGTATAGGAAACAGTTTCGGGTCGTATGCAACCACAGGAACACCTGTCAAATTCTGGAGCAAGTGGAAGGAGTTGTTCCTTACTGAACAAGAAGAGGAAGATTATGCACAGCAGTTGGACAGTCTTGTCAACACTCCATTAGATGATAAACAGAAAGCTCATCTGTTTGGTGACCGTTTCCGCTATGTACGGACGTATTTCGATGCTATGGAACAGGAAAAGATGCTGCCCACAGAACAGGATCGGTATCTGTTTGGCTTGTGTCGTCCGGAGCGATTGCTCGACTTGATTCATAATTTTACCATCTATGACGGTGGTATCAAGAAATTAGCCCGCTACCAGCAATATTTTACGGTAAAGGAGATAACGGAAAGAGTGAAAGCCTTAGAAAATGGCAAACGTCGTGGAGGTGTGGTATGGCATACACAGGGAAGCGGCAAGTCGCTTACGATGGTTCTGCTGGCACAGTCTATCGCCCAAGCCAAAAAAGAAATAAAGAATTCGAGAATAGTGATGGTAACAGATCGTACAGACCTGGACGACCAGATTACCACTACATTCAAGAAATGCGGACGGGAAGTGATGAATGCCACTACCGGCCACAATCTGATGAAATTGCTGGAAAGCAAGACGGATGCCATTATCACAACCGTCATCAACAAGTTTGAAACGGCGGTCAAACAAATGAAGCAACCGCTTACTGACCCGAATATCTTTATACTGATTGATGAGGCACACCGCAGTCAATACAAGGAAATGGCAATCAAAATGGACAAAGTGTTGCCCAATGCCTGCAAGATAGCTTTTACCGGTACGCCTTTGATGAAAAAAGAAAAGAATACTGCCAATACGTTTGGCGGTATCATCCGTCCGGTATATACTGTGCGGCAGGCTGTGGATGATAAGGCTGTGATTCCCTTGCTTTATGAAGGACGCATTGTGCCTCAGCATGTAAACGAGGGCCCCATAGACAATTTCTTCACCAAAGTTTGCGAAGGACTGAATGAATATCAAACGGCGGACTTGAAACGAAAGTATTCGCGTACTGATTTTGTGAATCAGACAGAGCAACGGGTATATTCCATAGCCTGGAATATCTCCGAGCATTTCCGCGAAAATTGGCAGGGAACCCGGTTCAAGGCTATGCTGGTCACTCCACGCAAGTCTATTGCAGTGTTGTATAAGAAATATTTGGACGAAATCGGTATGGTATCTTCTGAAGTGCTCATTACAGCTCCAGATATGCGCGAAGGTGAAGAATCGTCATACGGCGAGACTTCAGAAGAAGTAAAGGTATATTGGAAAAAAATGATGGATGAACATGGGTCGCCTAAAAAATATCAGAAAAATCTGATTTCTCGCTTCAAAAATCAGGAACAGCCGGAAATAATGATAGTGGTGGACAAACTGTTGACCGGATTTGATGAGCAGAAGGTTGTGGTTATGTATCTGGACCGCAAATTGAACGGGCATACTCTGTTGCAGGCTGTGGCGCGTGTAAACCGTGTCTGTGATTTTGCAGACAAAAAATTCGGTTATATCATAGACTATTATGGGGTGTTGAAAGAACTTGACGATGCCTTGGAACTTTATTCCAATTATGATGAAGAGGAACAGGAGGCTTTCCGTGAGACTTTGGAATCCGTAGATACGGAAATAGCAAAACTGCCACAGAAGTATTCCGACTTATGGGATTTGTTCAAATCCATCCCGAACAAAAGGGATTTGGAGGCATACGCACGGTCGTTGCGGGATGAAAACAGACGACATGAATTTTATGAGAGGCTGACAGATTATGCATCTTGCTTGAAGATAGCCCTTTCTACGCGTAATTTCCATGCACAAACCCGGGAAGATGAAATCAAGCGTTATAAGGATGACTTGAATATGTTCGTTAAGCTGAGATCGGCAGTTCAGTTGCGTTATTCGGATACTATAGATTACAGGCAATATGAAAGTCAGATACAGAAACTGATTAACCGTCATGTGGAGAGTGGAGCAGTAAAGCCAATTACAGAGTTGGTAAACATCTTTGATACGGAAGCCTTTGAACAGGAGGTGAAAAAAATTGTGGGGACAGCGGCTAAAGCTGATACAATCGCCTCCCGTACCAGTAAGTTCATTACTGAGAATATGGATACAGACCCGGTATTTTATAAAAAATTCTCCCAATTGCTGAAAGAAACTATTGCCGCTTATGAACAGGGTAGAATCGATGAATCGGAATATTTGAAACGAGTATTGAAATACAAGGATGACATATTGACTCATACTGATAATGAATTGCCGGGAGTATTACAGCAAAACAATACGGCAAAGGCTTATTATGGTTTGGCTTTGGAAACATATCAGCGTATATTTGATGATACACAGGTTGATTCGAAAAAGTTGGCATTAGAAACTGCTATGACTTTTGATGGAATCATAAACCGTACATTAATTGTTGACGGTAATGTATTGGTTGACTGGCAACAGAAATCGGATATTATCGGCCGTATGAAAATAGAACTGGAAGATTATCTGATAGATGAAGTGAAAAAAAAGTATGGACTTAATTTCTCATTTGATGATATGGATACGATTATTGACGGATGTGTTGACGTGGCAAAGTTATGGATCAAATAAAAGATAGTATCGAATATGGTTCTGTTGTAATTGAATATACCATAGAATACAGAGACAGGAAAACTTTGGGTATCTGTGTGCATCCTGATGGCAGTGTGGATATAAAAGCTCCTGTGGAAACTCCATTGGAACAAATCAGAAAACACGTACATCGTCGTGCTCCGTGGATTTGCAAACAGCAACGATATTTTTCCTCATTCGGCATTCACACACCTGAACGAAAATATGTTAGTGGAGAATCCCACTTGTATTTAGGCCGACAATATATGCTACGCATTGTTGACAGCGAACGCAACGAGGTGCATTACAAAGGAAATATACTCGAGGTAGAGTGCAGACACCGTGAGGATGCACGTCATTTACTTATAGCCTGGTATAGAAAACGTGCTGAAATCAAATTCAATGAATATGCCGGTCCTTTGGTGGCACGTTTCAGCCGTCATCAGGTCAAACCCTCCGGCATCAAACTGAAAGAAATGGAAACCCGTTGGGGAAGCTGTACCGCTTCCGGACAAATTCTGTTGAATCCAAAGTTAATCGGTGCCTCGCGTATTTGCATTGAGTATGTTATCCTGCATGAACTTTGTCATCTTGTTCATCGTAACCATACCAAAGCCTTTTATGAGTTATTGTCTCAGGAAATGCCGGATTGGAAGAAATGGAAAATGAAATTGGAAAGGATGATAATTTAAAACGCTTTGAAAGTTGAGACTGTAAATATTTAAGATAGACAATTAACTTTAAACTCTAATAAAAAAGAATTATGAAACAACAACTAAATGAAATTATAATAGACATATTGAAAGAAAATGAAAAGCTTGTATTCATTGCAATAAAACAGCGTGCTAAATTTGAAGGATGGTTGAAATTTGAGATAGCATGCAGACTGCTCGATTCTTATTGCGATGTGGAGGTGGAATATCCATATCCAAACAATAAAAATCGATATGCAGATATTTATGCTAATGGAAATCTAATAGAATTAAAGACTCCCAACACAAATTATAATGCCGAGCAATGCAAATCTTGTACGAGACCCATCACGAAAAATATTTCATCTATTATCGAAGACATTAACAAATTAAGAAATGCAGGTGGTAATTGTGAAAAATATATTGCATTTGTATTATTTCCTATTGATAGTGACGGGAAATATAGTGAATATATTGAGCGGATTAAGAATGATGGAAAAGTAGAACTTATATGTAAGCCCCTTACGATAAATAGGACTAATGTATTGGTATGTTCTGCTGAAGTCTTTTGACAAATAATTTATATTATGAGATGATTATATTAACTGTATTTTTGAGTTAGAAAAATGAAAACATTGCTGTCCGGTGAAATCGTACTAAGAAGCTTATATAAAAGATAATTACTTTAGACATCAATATTGTATTATCAACTATTGTAGAGACGTCATATTATGGCGTCTCTACGTGTAAAAACATAATATATCCTATTGAAATCCGACAGAAAATCATAAATTGATTATCAATTTTAAATGACATATTACTATAAAAAGTCTGTATATATATTTTATATTTATCTTATTATCAATAATATAGAATTTATCACTCATAAAAAAGTCTGTATGTTACTATATTTATTACACTGTATATATTGTATAAACTTTATACATTTTAACAGTTGTTATTTTTTAAATATATATATATATATTATAAAAAAAATTTGTACATAAAAAAATTATATTTATTTGATTATTAAATATATAAATTTTTAGCAATATAAAAAAGTCTGTACATTACAAATTGTAATTATTATTTTAGTATTGTGATAATTATTCTAAAAATATTAGTAGAAAAATATAATACTTATTTGTCAAAAAATGTGGATTTTCTTAAAAAAGTCTGTACATTGTAAATTATATATATCTGATTATCAAATATATAATATTTTTGTTATATAGAAAAGTCTGTATCATATTTTAAAATGGTTGTTTTTTAGAAAAGGTTTTTCAATCTTTGGCAAGGCAAAATGGTTGATATAATTCGGTAGTAAGTTTAAAAATTACTTTAGTAATATATGAACGCTTTATATTTAAAATACCATGAAACACATATTGAAATTCATTTGGTAAAGTCTCTGCAATAAATGAGTGTGCCGCCGTTTGTGGAGACTATGACCAAAGCTACAAAGTATGAAAAAGTATCGATAGGCAAAAACTTAATGTTTTTATGAAACAGTTGAATGGCTGTTTGATGGCATGCCAAGTCGTTTTTGCTATAAAATACAGATACAAAAATGACACACCGACAGTAATAAATTTATGCTGTTGTAAATATGAAATTACTAATTTAATTTTTATAAGAAATGAGAAAATTATTTGTAGTGGCAGTGATATTGACGTTATCGGTAGTCTATTATTCCTGTCAAAAAGATGAAACCAATAACCCTGTACCGAGAATGGATGAAAAGGCGTTTATAACTCATCCATCAAATATAGAAGATATGAATGCATACCTTAAAGGTTTTCTTGATAAAATGCAAGGCAGTAAAAGCGAAGGTTTTTTATCGATAGCAGAAGCTGAATGGCATTTGACCAATCTTGAAAACTATGAGTATGCAAATGCAAATGTGGAATATAATGACATTCGTTTTGATACCATATATTCCGATATTACAATTACTTCCGGAGAAATAACGCTTGCCGATTTGAATGTTGCATACGCGTCAATAAAAGACAAGATATGCAGTCTGTACAATAGTTTGAAACTCGACAACAAAAACTTCAGGTATATAAGTTCGAATATTACAGAAGAAGGAAACATTGTTACATCTACTATTATGACTTATAACAATTCGTCAAAATGGTATTATTTTCAAGATGACGATTTTTGCGATTTATACTTTGACGATAATACAAGCTATCCTGCAAATGGATTTGCTGTTACAGAGTTAGAGCGCTTGTTTAATTTAGAAGTTGGAAAACCAACGGATCTATCAACTGGTAGATTATATTTTACAATTAGAGATAGTGTAAGTTTTTATTATGCAGATTATTTAAATACAAATTCTTCTGACGAACCTCCATCAAGACTGTTTTTTACAAATGGTTATTTCTATGCTTCTATCCCTAAAGAAGATATGTGCTATTACCTTGATTCATATATAGGATTAGGTAAAGAAAATGAAAATTGTATTACTGAATATTATCTTGTTAAAGGGGAATTAGAATTTAAAGCTGGTGGTAAAATAAAAGAACCGCAGATTGGATATCATTATCTTACTGCTTATTATGGTTTGCCGGTAATGGATCCTAACTTACCATCTTTTGAATAATTTAATAACAAGGGATATGTCAAATGTGGCATGCATATCCCACTCTTTATTGGCAAACAACTGTAATTATCACATTACTTATTAAAAGCTTATAGTTTTAAAAAATCATTTTCAATTATATTCCTTTTGACAGGAGCAGAAACGATGCAGTTGGAGATACAGAATATCCCATCAGGGAATTATATTTTGAACATAACAATGGACAACGGGAAAAATTACAGCGAGAAGATAATTATAACGGAATGAAAGTAGAATAATGATAATAATACATTTTAGAAATTGTCAAGGCGATGAGTTATCGGAATACAATGTTATTATGTAATAATGTCAGTTAGATGTCATTTTTCTAAAATCCAAGGTTCATCGAGGTCTATATCCCAGTTAGCTTTTATTTCAAGGACATTATTATATATTATTACTTTTTCCGGTTGTATTTTACGAAGATAGTTGCCGGGCGACCATATACCATTGCCGTCTTTATCGAGTATTGCTTTTAGTTTGTATTTTCCGGGTTTGAGAAATTCAAATGCTGTTTCTCCATTCTCTCGGACAATTCTCGTATCTTTAATCTTATCATTCTCATCTGTCAGATATACAATGGCTTGTGGAATGTCATCCGGTATCATTACAGTGATATATATATTGCCGAACTCGTTGTAATCTGCAATGCTGAACGACAATTTGGTGACATCATTGGTATATCCTCTGAAACTGTAAAATACCGAATCCGGTATTATGATGGTATATTTTTCTTCAGGTTCTATGGTGTTGAGCATCTTGAATTTCATGCCGTCATTGTCGATTTTCTCAAACTCGAGATTGTTGAATACCGTATCTTTTGAAGTGATGAACCATGTGGTATCGTGCATGTCATATTTTGTAACAGGTTCCGGGAATGACAGTATAAGGTCATGTTCGGGTATCAGTTTGCCTTGTGAAGTGTTGTTGCTTATTGACAGTTTTTTTACTTCAGTCTCCTGTCTTCGACGTTTGACAGTCTTGGGCTTTAGGCTGAAATGAATGGTGTCGTGTATCAGTGTGTCATAATTGATGCTTACGAGCAGACTGTCTTTATTAGGAGTGAAGTACCACAGAACCGTATCTTGTCGTTGTGAATATAAAGGATAAATATCAAAGGTGTCCGGAAGGGTCTCCTGAACTTCTATCTTCACATCTTGTGCCGGATAGCGGAATACAAAACGCAGAAGTCCGTCTTCTACAAGTTCTTTTTTGAACAGTTTCTGAATGGAGTCTTCCTGTAAATAACTGTAAAGTGTACATTCGTTGACATTGTAATTCAGAGTGGTGTCAACAGAAATGTCAATGATGCTGTCTTGCAGGTTTTCTTCTGTTTCAGAAGAAGGAATAGTGTCTTTTGAGATATTTAACAATTTGTCCGGGATATAAACAGGTCTTACATATTCGGGGTAGAATGCGATATTTTCGTTAGGCAAGTCGTAAAGCATATTGGAGTTACCGTCTTTCAAAGCAAAAAGCAGATAGTTTTTGTCGGATAATGCTCTGAAGACGAATTTGCCATTGTCATCAGTCATTGTGATATAGTCGGGTAAGGAAAGATATGGAAGCGAGTCTATGTTGGCATTTTCTTTTCCCGTATCATATAACATGACATACATTTCTTTTTCTGCTTCGAGTTTATAGGCATTGTAAACAGTGCCGATCAGCGAGAGAGAATCTGTATAATTGCCTGTAGAAAAAATGTATGTATAGTTTTTCAATATGTTGCCTTCGTGCAGATCTTTTATGGCATTGCCGAAATTTATTGAATATGTTGTTTCCGGCTTGAGTTTTTCCTCAAAACGCACCATCAGGGTCTTGCCGTTGAGTTTGAAGACTGGACTTTTTTCCATTGGAGGCGAGATAAGTACGTTTTTAGTAGGATTGTCGAGAGTGACATATTCGTCAAAGGTAATATTTATTGTTTTACCGGTAAAATTAACGGAGTTGTTGTTGGGTGAAGTTGAAAGTACTACAGGAGGAGTGACATCTTTGGGCCCGCCGGTAGGCGATACTACGTTGGCACAACGGAGCAGCAAAAACGACAACATTAACAATACAATATGTCTTACGGTCTTTCTCATGCTGCAAAGTTACATTAAAAATCATAGCTAATGGCATTATGGCAAAAAATAGTTGTCTGTTTGATAAGTGTTTTGATTAATGTTTTTATAAAGAAAAATGGGATATAAAGGTAAGAAAGAAGAATTTCGTGGTATAAAATCATCTCGTGATTGTGATATTTTCACCCCTGAAACAGGCATCTTCACCCCTAAGTAGTATAATTTCACCCCTAAAAATGGCACTTTCGTCCCTGAATGATGTTTTTTACCCCATTACATTGTTGAAATGTCCCTTTTTCTACACATCAGAATGCGGCAAGAGTATTTTTGCAGCGCCGATTGTTTAAAAACAAAGTGTCTAATGATGATAAATAAAAAAATAGTTGCGTTTGGAGATTCCATAATGAAAGGTGTCGTTGCTGCAGCGGACACACAAAATCCTCGTTATGTTACAAGTGATGAGGGATTCTTGAAACGTTGTGAAAGAATTTTCGGAATGAAGATATATAATTATGCCTGTTTTGGCAGTACTGCTTTAAATGGTCTGAAGTATTTGGATCGTCATCTGAAAGATATTCAGGATGCCGATTATGCTTTCCTCGAATTCGGTGGCAACGATTGTGACTATAATTGGAAAGAAATATCGGAAAAACCTGAGGAACAACATTATCCCAAGACCGGCATAATGGATTTTATCACTCATTATACTGAACTGATAAACAGAGTTATACGTCTTAAAGTTAAGCCGGTGATATTGTCGTTGCCATTGATAGATGCCGAACGTTATTTCAACTTTTTCTCTGTTACTCTCAATAGAAACAATATATTGCAATGGCTTCACGGCAAGGTGTCAAATATCTATCATTGGCATGAGATGTATAATGTAGAGTTGTTTAAAATCGCTTCGCGTTTTAATATTCCGATAATAGATATCACTACGCCTTTTTTAAGAGAGAAGAATTATCAGGATTATTTATGTTCCGACGGGATACATCCCAATGAAAAAGGACATGCGTTGATAGCTTCAGCCATTTGTGAGTATAGCCGAAATCTTTAATTTATGACAGACTGTTGAAAGTGAAGCCTTTGTCATGGAAATGCTGCAATACTTTGGGCAAGGTGTAAAGCATGTTGTCACGGGCTTTAATGCTGTCGTGGAATACGATAATACTGCCGTCGTGAGTTTTTTTGATTATATTTTTTAAACATTCTTCCGGTAACAATGTCTTGTCCCAGTCGTACGATATCAAAGACCATGCTACGATTTTATATTTTTTTCGCAACAGTCTTATTTGGCGTGGGCGCATTCTGCCATACGGAGGACGGAATAAGACTGTGTCTGCCAAGGAATTGGCAGCGTCAACAGAGGCGACATAATCTGCAGTCTTAGTCTTCCATCCGTTTTCGTGGTGTAATGTGTGTATCCCAATGCTGTGTCCGTCGGCTTTTATGGCTTCAAAAAGCTGCGGATATTTCTTGATATTGTTTCCTAAACAGAAGAAAGTGGCTTTGGCATTATATTTTCTCAGTATTTCCAACACCTTCGAGGTGATGTCCGGTGTGGGACCGTCATCAAAAGTTAGATATATCTTTTTCTCTCCACTCGGCATACACCAAATGAAAGAAGGGTAAAACAGTCTTATTGCCCACGGCGTACGGAATATTCTCATTTCGACAATGTATTGCTGCAAAAGTAATTCAAAATTCGAGTTGTTGAATAAAAAATATTAACTTTGCAACAAAAATAAAATCTTCATGTTTAACTAAAAAATCCTTTGGAAATGAAAAAGCTGATATTAATACGCCATGGTGAAAGTGTTTGGAACAAACTCAATCTTTTTACGGGTTGGACAGATGTGGATTTAAGTGAAAACGGCATAGTGGAGGCATATAATGCCGGCAAGTTGTTGAAAGAAGAGGGATTCTTTCCGCAGATGTGTTATACCTCTTATCTTAAAAGAGCGGTGAAGACGTTGAACAATGTGTTGGATGCCATGGATATGGATTGGCTTCCTGTGGAGAAGAGCTGGCGTCTCAACGAGAAGAGTTACGGTGCCATACAAGGTCTCAACAAGGCTGATACCGCTGCAAAATATGGTGATGAACAAGTGAAATTGTGGAGACGTTCTTTTGATGTCCGGCCTCCGGCGCTGAGTATGGATGATGATAAAAGCCCTCGCAAGGACCCGCGTTATGCTGAACTGTCAGATGAACAAATACCTTTGACAGAGTCGTTGAAAGATACTATAAACCGTCTGTTGCCTTATTATAATGACGTGATTATGAAATCTTTCGAAAAATATGACCAGGTGTTGGTGGTGGCTCATGGCAACAGCCTGAGAGGTATTGTAAAGGAATTGCGCCAGATGTCCAACAGCGAGATTATAGAGTTCAACATTCCTACTGCTGTGCCATATATCTTCGAATTTGATGATAATATGAAACTTGTGAATTGTTATTTCCTCGGCGACCAGGAAGAGATAGCCCGCAAGATGCAGAGTGTCGCCAATCAAGGTAAGGCAAAATAAATCTGTTTATTTAATGCCATTATCGGCAATTGATGGCGGTGATTGGATTTTCTGATGCACCGCCATTATTATGGAATGAGTTGTATAATAAAATGATTGATAATAATATCATTATTATGTTAATGATGTGTTTTTAAAATTATATTTATTGTAATATTTTAATTATATTTTTATTAAATTATCTTAAAATATTATCCTAATAATGGTAATATTGTTGTTTCCTTTTTTGATGATATTTTTCGGATTGAGGATCTTCCGTGAATGAGAAAGAATAATTTATAACAAGAAATTTTGCACATTTTTTAAGCTCGTATATCTATTGTGTCAAGAGAATAAATGACGACATTTGCTGCGATAAATTTGTTTGGATATGGAGTTAAAA
This sequence comes from Bacteroidales bacterium Phil6, assembly GCA_002633315.1. Classification (GTDB taxonomy): domain Bacteria; phylum Bacteroidota; class Bacteroidia; order Bacteroidales; family F082; genus Limimorpha; species Limimorpha avicola. Next base: position 92,624 of record NWBN01000027.1, on the reverse strand, counting down.
GAGAAAAAGCAGAGTCAAAATGCATCTAAAGGTAATCCGTATGTGGGATTTTTATGGGTTATATTAATAGTATTGTTGCTTAATGGATTGATTTTTCCCAATATTGCAAAACGACAGATAATAGCCACCGATTATGGTTCTTTCATAGAAATGGTAAATGAAGGAAAAGTTAAGGACGTCAATATAGAAAGCAATCGCATATATTTTACTGTGGAAGAGGATGGCAATACAATTGTTTATTATACGGGGGAAACTAATGACCCTCAGTTGGTGGATAGATTGCTGAATGCTGAAAGTCCTAACGAAAATCATAAAATATCATTCAACCAGGTTGTGCCTAAGGAAAATTCTCCCATTGTGAATTTCATTTTGATGTGGATTTTGCCGGGATTGATATTTTACATTATTTGGAGACAGGCGAGTAAAAACATACAGAACAGGATAGGTGCAGGAAATAATTTTATGTCTTTTGGAGGCAGTGGTGCCAAGATTTATGCGGAATCGGATATTAAGACCACGTTTGCAGATGTTGCCGGACAAGATGAAGCCAAGGATACTCTTACAGAGATAGTTGATTTTTTACACAATCCGGCAAAATATGCCGAGATTGGTGCTTCGTTGCCCAAAGGAGCATTGCTTGTTGGACCTCCCGGGACGGGAAAAACATTGATTGCCAGAGCTGTGGCCGGTGAGGCCAAAGTGCCTTTTTTTGCAATATCCGGTTCTGAGTTTGTTCAGATGTTTGTAGGTATGGGTGCCGCCAAGGTGCGAGACCTTTTCATGCAAGCTAATGAAAAGGCTCCTTGTATAATCTTTATCGATGAGATAGATGCCATTGGAAAAAAACGCGATTTAGGAATGGGTAATGATGAACGTGAACAGACTTTGAATCAATTACTTACGGAGATGGATGGTTTTGATGGCCGAAAAGGTGTGGTGATATTGGCAGCTACTAACCGTCCGGAGAGTTTGGACAAGGCATTGTTGCGTCCGGGTCGTTTTGACCGACGTGTTCAAATGGAATTGCCGGACTTGGAAGGGCGAAAGGCTATTCTTGATGTGCATTTGAAGAAAGTAAAACATGAGAATGTGAATTTGGATATTGTCGCTATGGCAACTGCGGGTTCTTCAGGTGCTGAACTTGCCAATATTGTGAATGAAGCTGCTTTGCGTGCTGTTCGTTTGGGTCGTAAGTCAGTTACAACATCCGATTTGGAAGAAAGTGTTGAGACAGTCCTTGCCGGTGCGCAGAAAAAGAATGCAGTATTGTCTGCTGATGAAAAGAAAATAGTGGCATATCATGAGATAGGACATGCTTTGGTTGCAGCCATGCAGTCCCATTCTGCTCCTGTACATAAAATTACTATTATTCCTCGTACTTCAGGCGCACTGGGTTATACCATGCAGGTGGAAAATGGTGAACATTTCTTGTTGAATAAAGAAGAACTGTTTAACCGTATAGTGACATTTACCGGAGGTCGTTCTGCTGAAGAAGTTGTTTTTGGTACAGTCACGACAGGCGCTTCCAACGATATAGAACAAGCTACAAAATTGGCACGTGCTATGGTTACACGTTATGGAATGAGTGAAAAATATGATATGATGGGACTCGAAACTGTGAATAATCCTTATTTAGGTGATGACAGTTCTTTGACATGTTCGGCAGACACAGCAACAAATATTGATAATGAAGTCCTGAGTGTGATAAAAGATGCACATCAGAAAGCCAAATGTATTATCTCGGAAAATATCGACATTATGCATAAAGCTGCATCATTCTTGATAGAAAAAGAAACGATCACCGGAGATGAGTTTATGAATATAATAAGAGAATCGAAGAAAAACTAAATGAACAAATATGATTTATGTTTCATTGTTTTTTCTGTAACATAAAGGAGTGCACCCTACATGTGTCCTGAAGAATCTGATAAATGAAGACGATGTAGGGAAATGTAGTTTTTCGGATATTTGTTGTATTGTTAATATTGAAGTGTTTAAATATCGCTTGGCTTCTATCAAAACGACTTCGTTGATCCAACTTTGAACTGAATGATTGGTGACGGACTTGACCGCTGTAGTTAAATATTTGGGGGTAATGCAAAGTTTGTCTGCATAAAAAAATACATTTCTTTCAGTTTCATAATGTCTTAACAATATTTCAAAAAAACATCTTGTTAGATCTTCCTGGCGGGAATACGGGATTTTCTTGTTTATTTGTACATCTTCGAATAATGAAGTCGCAATCAATACCAATGAAAGAGTAAGTGCATCCTGAATTTGTTTGTTCAGTTCGTTATCATTATCGTATTTCTTGATTAATGTGTATATTTTCATAAAGTCATCCTGTTGTTCTTCATTCATTTTTACAGTTGGATATATCTCTATGTTTTTTAATAAATAAAAATTAGGAGAAGTTGGAATGTTTTGAATGAAATCAAGCGAAATAAAAACTATTTTTACATCAATGTCGGAAGAATGTTCTAAAATTGTAAACACATGTTTTGGCAATATGACAAACATATTGCCGGATGTAATCAGATACTCTTTGTAATTGATTTTTATTTTCAATTTCCCTTTCATACATACATTGAATACGAAACCTTCAAATATGTAAGATTGTTTGAGAAAATCCTTTCCAAGAAACTCCGATATTTCTTTGAATACAGTATTATCCCTTTTCAAATCTTTGGTGTTGTTTATTTTATTTTGCTCACTCATGATACATATTTACATTTTAATTGCAAAAATACGAAATATTGCACATTTTTTGATACTATATTTTAATTAAAAAATTGTTGAATATTGTTTATATTGCTAAATTTTAAAAAATATAAGCTATGTTAACAGAAACTAATTTAGAAAAAAAGACATTTAAGTATTGGTGGTTGTCACTCATTGTAGGATTGATGAGTATGGTTGCGGGTATTTGCTGTTTTGTTACTCCCGTAAGTTCAATTGTTGCTTTAACGACACTTTTCATGTTTGTTTTAATTTTAAGTGGTGTTTTCAATATTGTCTCTGCATTAATGAAAAGAAAATGGAATCATTATTGGGGGTGGGATTTGGCTCGTGGAATAGTAGAGGTGTTATTTGGGATATGGTTGTTAATGCTTCCTACATCTCTTATAACAACCACATTGGTATATGTATTCGGTTTTTGGATGATGTTTCATTCGATCATAGGTATTTGTGAGTCATGCGAACTTGCCGGTTTTCCTCTTAAAGGTTGGGGTTGGTTGTTATTCTTTAATATTTTGAGTTTGTTATGTTCTTTCATATTCTTGATTAGTCCTGTTTTGGGTGGTATATTCATACTTGTTTATGTTGGTATTTCCTTTGTGTTATATGGAATATTCCGGATAATATTGGCTTTTCAGTTCAGAAGATTCAACAGGTTATAATGTAATAAGCAATATTTTCAATAACGGTGTGCCGGAATAAAAATCTGACGCACCGTTTTTTTATGTACCTGTGTTCTTCAATTCAAATTAATTATAATTTTTTTGTTTTATTTGAACATTAATGTAGTATTTTTGTTTGATTGCTGATATTTTGAATATGATTTGTAAACAAAACAAATGTTATCAAAAAATATAGTTTGTGGGAATACTGTTTTTTAGGTTCTTATTTCTGCAGAAGAATAAGAATACAAAAGACAGGTTTTAATAGTAATGGTAAATGTTCACGGTGTTATATTATGTTTGTAAATTAGGTTTTGAACAATTTAATAAAATTTACAGTAAAGACATTTGCTTTGCAAATCATTTTTCATTCGTAGATATTTTTGTATCATTTGAGTGTTGATGTTGTTTTTAGTATTAAAACGTGTATATTTGCAAATAAAAATGACTGTTTGAAATATGGGAAATCGTTGGGTTATTCCGGATATACATGGCTGTTTTAAGACTTTTAAGTCATTGGTGGAAAGGGAGATTGGTCTCACTAAAGAAGATACATTGTATCTTCTTGGGGACTATATAGACAGAGGAGATAGTTCGAAAGAGGTAATAGATTACATTATTCATATTACGGAAGAATCATATAATGTCAATTATCTAATCGGTAATCATGAAAAATATTGTATTGATGCTTGGGAAGCAGACCAGAACCGCTGGTTTGGTCGAAGCGGAGTGGAAAGAGATTGGAGGAAACATGGTGCAGCAAATACATTGAAGAGTTTTGAAGTCAACAGGCCTCGTAAAATAAATCAAAAGTATATTGATTGGATGAAACAAGGCAGGTATTATATTGAATTAGAAGAATATGTGTTGGTACATGCAGGATTTAATTTTAAAATCATCAATCCTTTTGAAGACCTTTACAGCATGATATGGATAAGGGATTTTAAAGTTAATAGAGACAAAATCGGAGGCAAAAAAGTCATTCATGGTCATATACCGATGGAGTTGAGTATGATAAACTTGTTCCTCGATAATCCCAATTATGGGTTTATAGCTCTTGACAATGGTGTGTATTATGGCAGCTCGAATGCCGGATTCGGCAATCTTACCGCTTTTAACTTGGACACTAAAGAATTGTTGGTGCAACATAATTTAGATTTGTAAACGTGGCGTGTTTTGTTGATATTCATACACATGGATGTAGTTCTCATGATCACGATATCGTTGAGGTAGTAAGTTTAGATGTTGCAGATATTGCATTTCATTTCGATGAAGATTTTTTGTGCAGTGTTGGAATACATCCGTGGAGCATAAAATCCGATATCGATAAGGCATCTTTGTTTGGTATTATCGATGAATATTTAGATAATGATTGTGTGTTGGCTGTTGGGGAGGCGGGATTGGACAGATGTCATATAGATACTGTTGCTGAACAAAAAGAAGTGTTTGTCAAAGAGATAGAATTGTCGGAATGTCATGCCAAGCCACTGATAATACATGCAGTACGTTCTTGTTACGACATTATTGAGATACGAAAAATATCTGGTGCCGTTATGCCATGGATAATACATGGTTTCAGAGGGTCGTTGAGGATGGCGGAACAACTGCTTCAGCATGATGTTGGTATTTCCTTGGGAATAATGTCGTTGCATGACGACAATAAGGCTTCGATGTTATTGAAAATGATACCAATGGATAAACTGTTTTTTGAGACAGATGTGTCAACTGTGCCGATAAAGGCAGTTTATGAAAGGGCATCATCATTGCTTGATATGGATGTAGAGTTTTTGAGAGATAATATTTATAACAATTTTGTAAAATGTTTTTGCAGATAATATGGATTGGAAATCGCGTACTGAAATATTGATAGGAAAGGAAGGCGTTGAACGTCTCGCAAATGCTCATGTTCTTGTCGTAGGACTTGGAGGCGTGGGAGCATATACAGCCGAACAACTTGTACGTGCAGGAATAGGTAATATGACTATAGTGGACAGTGACATTGTCAACATTACCAATAAAAACAGGCAGTTATTAGCTTTGGACAGCACTATAGGACGTTATAAGACTGAAGTGATGGCAGAACGTATCAAAGATATCAATCCGGACATCAATCTGCATGTCATGACGCAATATCTTAAAGAACAGTCTATCATAGATCTTATGCAACAGCCTTTCGATTTTGTCGTCGATGCCATAGACACTCTTGCTCCCAAGGTGTTTCTTCTATATTATGCTGTAAAGAATGCTCGTAATATAGTTAGTTGCATGGGTGCTGGCGGAAAATTTTTTCCTGAAAAAATAGAGATAGTCGATATATCGAAATCTTATAATTGCAGACTCGCTTTTTACATACGTAAAAGACTGCATCGTTTAGGTATAAGAGAAGGCATAACGGTGGTATTCTCTCCGGAAAAAGTGTCGGACGATGCTTTCATTGTAGAAGATGAGAAAGTGGATAATAAGGTGGCTACTGTAGGCACAATCTCATATATGCCTGCCGTATTCGGGTGTTTTTGTGCCTCATACGTAATAAACAGCCTATTGGCTGAAGTTACTGAAAAATGAATTACATCAGCCGACTACGAGAAAGACGAAATCTTTTTTCTGTTTTACCTTTTTTTCAATATTGGCGATATAATGGGTGCGTCGTGGCACTTTGTCGAGAATCTCCTGTGCCTTGCCATATTGTCCTGTCTCGCGGTAAAGTTCCATGATTTCTAATATGGACCTTTCATATTCATCGTCGCTTGGCGAATAGCGGTTTTCAACAAGGCGTAACAATGCAATGCAATTGTCAATGTATTCTTCATGGTAATGACGGAATAGCCACATTCCTTTAAAAATCTTATTTCTATTTTTACGCCATACGTTGAAACTCATTTCTCCGGAGAAAAGATAATTCCATGATGCTTGATAGAAGTTACGTACCAAATCGTTATAAGCCCACCATAGCATACGACGCAGATAAATTTCACGTTCTATGTTATGAATAGAGGTTAGAAAACTTTTGTAGTGTTCTATTAGAGCTGTCTTGCCTTCGTTGGAGGCAAAATGAACACCGAAAAAACGCCATGTGTTCCAACCGTAGCACCATTCTGTTGGTTTTGTCGTCGTTATCGCCGGTTCTTCATAATGTTCTATCCAAAACCAATGACTGCATGCAGGACATATTATGATTTTTTGCGGCGTTATGATATAGTCGTCATTGAGTGTCTTACCGTCAGAATACAAGATGGATGAATTTACCATCTCGGATCTCAGTTTATGTCCCTCAAGCCATGAGTTGCACTGCGGGCAACGTAAGTAAATAGGTTCAAATTTAATCATCAGTATGCATTTTGTTGATGAAAATATTATTTTCTGCCGAAGTCTGCAGGTATTTCTCCCCACAGCTCGGTTTTCCATTTGTAGATAGGTACTCTGAAGTCATTGTTTCTAAGCCATTTTTCAGCACGCCTTATTACTTCAAACAAATCTTTGTTATGTTCAGTTTCCAAAAGTTTCGTTTTACACAGACCCAAACTTACCCAACGCTGTCCATTTATAGAGTCTGAGTATATAGGATAATGAAAGTTATTTTTCTGTTGCCATGCAAGACAGTGTACTATGGCGAGGAATTCTCCGATATTATTGGTTCCTCCTTCATAAACACGGCTTTTAAACAACACTCTGTTGTCTTCCACATAAACACCGCGGTATTCCATATTGCCCGGATTACCGGAACAGGCGGCATCGACGGCGATGCTTTGTAAAACAGGTGCTTCTGTATTATCAGCTAATGACAATGCTCGATTGCTGTATCTTTCATAACCTTCTCTGAAGGCCTTTTCTGCACTAATCCTGTCAGGAAATCCTTTGTAACATGCTCCTTTATAATTCATAATATTGGATTTACATTCTTCCCAATTGTCGTAAACCCCGGGATTGTGTCCCCTCCATATTGTATAATACTTGTTCTTTGCCATGCCACAAAAATAATCAAGTTATGTTGATTATTAATAGAAATCAAAAAAAATAAAAAAAATGTCACACATGAAAAATTTTTTTCGTAAAATTGCGCTAAATATAAATAGGTGTGTAAGGGATAATGAAAATAAAAAGAATAGTAGATTATACAGGTAATAAAATATTTGTAATTATTTCATTGCTAATGCTGTTAACGTTTACGGTCAGTGTTGAAGCCCTGGCTGCCGACAACAATGGCGTAGAGCAGGAGGAAAATAAAATAGAGGAGAAATTAGATGCAGGTAGCATTATTATTGACCATTTGCTCAATGATTACGAGTGGCATATTCTCACATGGAAAGGCAAACATCTCAGTGTATATCTCCCGGTGATACTGTTTGATGATGGCAATATGTACGTCTTTTCTTCAAGATATTTGTCGCATGACGACAAATATATAATGAAAAATAAAAAGAACGGGAAAGACGTGATCTTTAGCATACCTGAAGATGGTAAATATAAAGGTAAAATAGTCATTATAGGTGAAAACGGAGAGATAAGACGTCCTTTCGACATATCTATCACCAAAAATGTGTTGGGATTGTTTGTGTCATGTACATTGATGGTGGTGCTGTTTCTATTCGTCGCCAAGGCATACAAGAAAAGAGGTGAGAAGGCTCCGAAAGGTTTGCAGTCTCTTTTCGAGATGTTGATATGTTTTGTTCGAGACGATATAGCAAAGAAGACAATAGACGAACATCATTACGAAAAATACTTGCCTTATTTGGTGACGGTGTTTTTCTTCATCTTTATAAACAATCTGTTGGGACTTATACCTATTTTCCCGTTTGGTGCCAATCTTACAGGCAATATTACGGTGACGATAGTGTTGGCTTTGTTTACTTTTATTATAACCAATATTTTTGGTAACAGAGAATATTATAAAGATATAGTCAATACACCGGGAGTGCCGTGGTATTTGAAACTGCCTGTTCCGTTGATGCCTGTCATTGAGTTGGTGGGTTGTTTTACCAAACCTTTTGTGTTGGCGGTACGTCTCTTTGCCAATATCACGGCAGGTCATATCGTGGTGTTGGGATTCATCACTATAATATTTGTGTTGGGCGAGATGAGCATGTATGCAGGTTATGCCATGTCTGTTGTGTCATTGCTCCTTGCTATCTTTGTCGATTGTCTCGAACTGTTGGTGGCATTTATACAGGCGTATGTCTTTACTCTGCTGTCAGCATTGTATTTCGGAATGTCGTGTAAGGAAGAACATAAGGAATGAAATAAAAAACCGTTTAAATTTTTAAATTATGTCAACATTGTTTGTTTTGTTACAAGAAGTGGTTAAGGCTGCGACAGACCTCGCGCCTATAGCAAAAATGGGAGCATCTATCGCTGCCGCATTGGTAACCATAGGTGCTGCATTTGGTATAGGCAATATAGGTCGCAGTGCTTTGGAGTCCATGGCACGTCAGCCTGAAGCTGCCGGCAACATTCAGATGAGTATGATTATCGCCGCCGCTTTGGTGGAAGGCGTGTCATTCTTCGCTTTAGTGGTTTGTTTGCTTGTGGCTCTTTAATTTTTTAAGATTCAGTGTTGCAGCGGTTGGCTGTAACACTGAATATTGTTTTTAACAACTGATAAAAATTACAGTATGGAACTCATAACACCGGATTTCGGATTAATGTTTTGGATGGTACTCGCCTTTGCGATAGTATTCTTCATACTTCTTAAATTCGCTTTTCCTGTCATCAACAAGATGTTGAAAAATAGAGAGGAGAAGATAGCTACCGCCTTGGAAGAAGCGGAGAAGATACATGAGGAAATGCTCAATATTCAACAAAGTAATGCTAAACTGTTGAAACAGGCACAAGAAGAGAGAGATAAGATGTTTGCAGAGGCTCGACAAGAGTACGATGAGATGTTGAAAAAAGCTAAAACCAAAGCTAATGAGGAAGCTGAACGTATTATTGAAAATGCTAAGGTAAGCATTGAAAATGAACGTATGGCCGCTATGACAGATATAAAGAACCAAATAGCCAATATTTCTATCAAGGTGGCAGAGAAGATCCTTGAACAGCATCTTGACAACGATGAGGCTCAAATCGCTTATATTAACCGCCTTCTTGAAAAAGAGGATAAAAAGTGATGATGATGAAAAATGTTCTGTTGGTACGAAGATATGCTAAGGCTTTCTTTGATTATGCCTTGAGAAATAATATTGTCGACAGATGTTATTACGATTTGAAAACAGTTGCCGATACTTTGAGAGAGAATGAGGAACTTAGAGTGATTCTTGAAAAATCATTGGTTACGGCAGATAATAAAATCGATATATTGACTAAAATCTTCAAACCCCATATCCTCGATGTCAGTATGCAACTGTTGACTATGATGGTGAAAAAAGGAAGATCATCGTGTATAGAATATGTCTTCGGTGAGTATGAGTCATTGTTTTTGACATATAAAGGTATCTCTGTCGTTACCATCATCACTGCCGTAGAAACTGATGATGATACTAAACACCGTATGCTGAGGTTTGTGGAAGATAAAGTGAAAGGTGACATCAAGATAGAGAGCCGCATTGACAAGAATATAATAGGTGGCTTTATCGTTGAATATGGCGATTATCAGTATGATGCGAGTGTGAAAGGCGTCATCGAACGTTTGAAAAAGAACTTTAATAAAAATTTGTTTGTTAAAGGATATTAAAAAAGAAATTAAAAGAAATAAATATGGGAACTATTAAACCCGCTGAAGTATCAGCGATTTTGCTTGACGAGTTGACAAATTTCGACAAGAGAGGTTCATTGAATGTCAAAGGTACAGTGTTGCAGGTTGGTGACGGTGTGGCTCGTGTTTATGGCATGAGAGATGCCGAGTCGGGCGAGTTGGTGGAGTTCGAGAAAAATGGTGTAAAAGGTATAGTGTTGAATTTAGAGGAAGACAATGCCGGTGTGGTGTTGCTTAATGATGCAGGAGACATTTGCGAAGGTGACACTGTAGTATGTACTCGTCGCATCGCTTCTATTAAGGTAGGCGAAGGACTTCTCGGACGTGTGGTGAATACCCTTGGAGAACCTATTGACGGTAAAGGCAGCATCAAGGGCGAGACCTATGATATGCCGTTAGACCGCAAGGCTCCGGGCGTTATTTTCCGTCAGCCTGTCAATGAACCATTGCAGACCGGCATCAAGGCTATTGACGCCATGATACCTGTCGGTAGAGGACAACGTGAATTGATAATAGGTGACCGTCAGACCGGTAAGACGACCATTGCTGTCGATACCATCATTAACCAGAAAGAGTTTTACGACAGAGGAGAACCTGTTTATTGTATCTATGTAGCTGTAGGACAGAAAGGTTCTACTGTTGCCAATATAGTGAAGAATCTCGAAGACCATGGCGCTCTGCCTTATACCGTCGTTGTTGTCGCCACTGCCTCTGATGCGGCGGCAATGCAGTATTACGCTCCTTTTGCCGGTGCTGCCATTGGAGAATATTTCAGAGATACCGGGCGTGCTGCATTAGTGGTCTATGATGACTTGTCAAAACAAGCAGTGGCATACCGCGAGGTGTCGTTACTGCTTCGTCGTCCACCGGGACGTGAGGCTTATCCGGGCGACGTGTTCTATCTTCATTCACGTCTCTTGGAACGTGCTGCCAAGATAATAGAATCCGACGAGATAGCTAAAAATATGAATGACTTGCCGGATTGTCTCAAAGGTAAAGTGAAAGGCGGCGGTTCTCTTACGGCTCTGCCTGTCATCGAGACACAGTCCGGCGACGTTTCTGCCTATATCCCTACTAATGTGATTTCTATTACCGACGGTCAGATATTCTTGGAGACGAATCTTTTCAATTCAGGTATTCGTCCCGCTATCAATGTGGGTATCTCGGTGTCTCGTGTCGGTGGCAAAGCCCAGATAAAATCCATGAAAAAAGTGGCCGGAACTCTGAAATTAGACCAGGCACAATATCGTGAACTCGAGTCTTTCGCCAAGTTCGGCTCCGACCTCGACCCCGCTACTCAGGCAGTGCTCGAGAAAGGTAAACGTAATGTTCAGATGCTTATACAACCTCAGTCTTCTCCTTTGAGAGTGGAAGAAGAGGTGGCAATGATATATTGCGGCGTCAATAACCTGATGAAGGATATACAACCCGAGATGGTTGCGGAATTTCAGAATATATATCTGAAATCATTGAGAGACAATTATAAAGACGTATTAGACCGACTTGGTGCCGGTAATTTGGACGATGATATTGTACAGGTACTGAGAAAAGTGGCAGGCGAGACAGTTAAAAGTATCAATGGTAAAGTCTGACAACTATGGCGAATCTTAAAGAAGTAAGGACAAGGATAGAATCGGTAAATTCCACCATGCAGATTACCAGCGCCATGAAAATGGTGTCGGCTTCCAAACTGCGTAAGTTCCAGAATGCCATCACAGCATTGCGTCCTTATGCCGATAATCTGAATAAATTGATGCATGATGTGTCGTCGGATATGGATACTTCGGCGAAAAGTGTCTTTGCCGAAATGAGACAGTCCGGTAAAATACTCGTTGTTCCGGTGACATCCAACAAGGGTTTGTGCGGCGTCTTTAATGCCATTGTAATAAAAGAAACAGAAAGATTGATAAAAGAAGACTTTAAACAGCAACTCGAAGAGGGTAACGTGGATGTGCTTTGTATTGGCAGTAAGGCGGATGAGATGATGAAAGCTCGTAAATATCATGTCATAGGCAATGAGAGTAACCTTTTGGATAGTCTTACTTATGATAATGTGGTGCCTTTTGCCGAACGTCTTATGAACGACTTCAAAGAACGTAAGTACGACCGTATAATATTCGTTTATAACCAGTTCAAAAATGCCGGTACTCAGATACTCGTCCATGAACAGTTTCTTCCCATTGCAGTGGAGAATGAAAATTACGATGAAAAGGAGATGAAAACTGAAGAGGTGGACTATATCTTTCAACCTAATAGGGAAGATATACTCAATGAGTTGATACCTAAGTCATTGAAATTACAGGTATATAAAATATTACTCGACAGTTTTACTTCTGAACAGGGCGCCCGTATGGTGTCTATGACAAAGGCAACCGATAATGCCATGGAGTTGTTGAAAGAATTGAATATCACTTATAACAAAACACGACAGTCTTCTATTACCAATGAGATTGTGGAGATAGTAAGCGGTGCAAATGCCTTGAATGGTTGATGTTACTGTATTGTAAGAATATGGAGGTGTGCTGAAATATAAATTAGGCACACCTTTTATTTTTTAGGATTAAATGCATCTTTCACATGTTTTTGCTTTTTAGATGTAATATTATAATTGTATGTTTGTTATTATATGATTTGTAATAATAAAATCCTTTGTTAATGATAAGATATTTTATATTGTATTTCATTTAGTTAGGTGTGGTGATAGGTTTGGTATGTTATATTTATCGAATTGTTAAGATATTATTACATTTCTATTGCGATTATTGTTTGTTGAGTTAATTTATTATTACACGTTCAGATTTTATTAAAAATACTATTGCAGTATAATAAAAATAGGTTACATTTGCAAAAAAAATTGAAAAGGTTTTTAAAAAATAAAAAAATGAAATTGAAATTTACTTATTTCTCAGCATGGGTATTCTTCCTGTGCTTGATCGTGGGAGAGTATTCATTAAATGCTCAACAAACATTTTCTAAATTGACGAATCACACTGATGTAACAGCAGAAGGCACCTACATGATAGTAGATGTCAATGGCGGCTATGCTCTTACGAGTGCCAACGGTTCTTCTTCGGCACCAACGGCAGTTTCTGTTGTAATTGAAAACAACACCATTCAAGGTGAAATAGCTGCCGAACTGCAATGGAAATTCACTGCTGTAGAAGGCGGATACAAGATATCTCCATTGAACGACAACAGCGTATTTCTATACTCTACCAGTGACAACAATGGCGTAAGAGTAGGTAGCGGTGATGCCAACATCTGGACTTTAGACATCACAAATACATCGACCCCTGACTACCACGGCTTCTTAAATAACGAATTCAACCGTTATTTAGGTGTGTATAACGGAAATGACTGGCGTACCTATACTTCAGTGCACAACAACATTAAGAATACGCAAATAGAAATTTTTGAACTTAACGACATAAATACTGTAGCGACGCCTACATTTAGTCCTGCGGGAGGTACCTATTACGAACCTCAGACTGTCAGCATTAACTGCAATACGGAAGGCGCCACAATATACTACACCACCGACGGCACCGAGCCTACAACAGAAAGCAGCGTTTACAGCAGCCCTCTTGTCATTGCCAACAGCACCACCGTCAAGGCAATAGCATGTAAGGAAGGGATGGAAAACAGCAATGTGGCGACAGCGGAATATAACATTATAATAGGATTAGTCACTATTTTCGACCAGGATTGGGAAGGTGAGATGAACGGATGGACTTTTGTCAATGTAAGTGGTTCAGCCGAATGGTCCATAGAATCATATAACAACAACCATTATGCCTACATCAACGGTTATGGCACCGGTGCCAACGTTGACTGGTGCATCTCCCCTGCCTTCAATCTCAACGAATACAGCAATACCGTCCTGACATTCACCACTGCCAAAAACTATACAGGTCCTGACTTGGAGGTGTATTTCTCCAACGATTACGACGGCAGCAATCCCGAGACTGCCACATGGACTCCATTGACATGCACACTTTCATCAGGTTCATGGACATGGACACCATCCGGTGACATATCACTCGACGGATTCAGCGGTAACAATTGTCATATAGGTTTCAAATATACTTCAACAGAGTTTCAGGCTGCTTGGGAAATAGATAATATAAATTTGACAGGTTTTGAAAACAGCGGCACCACCACTGTAGCGACGCCTACATTTAGTCCTGCGGGAGGTACCTATTACGAGCCTCAGACTGTCAGCATTAACTGCAATACGGAAGGCGCCACAATATACTACACCACCGACGGCACCGAGCCTACAACAGAAAGCAGCGTTTACAGCAGTCCAATATCGGTATCTACAACAACGACCATTAAAGCGATGGCTGTAAAAGAAGGTTTGGACAACAGTGCTGTGTCCGTAGCGACATATACGTTCCCTACACTTATTACTATTGCGGAAGCACGTGCACTCAATGAGAATGAGACGGCAATAGTGGAAGGTGTTGTAACTTTCATAGATGGACGTAACATTTACATACAGGACGAGACTGCTGCCATAGACTTGTTTCTCAATAACAATACTGTTCCTGAGACCTTGGCTTTAGGCGATAAGGTGAGGGCTTTGGGGACCAAAACCGTTTATAATGGACTTGTCGAACTTACCGGCATAGACGGTAATGTGGAATCAGAATTCAGTATAGTATCGAGCGGCAACACCTTGCCTTCCGCAGTCAAAACAATAGCGGAACTTCTTGCAGACTTTGAAGCCGACAACATGTTACAAAGTACAAGAGTTCAAATAGCAGATGCCGTGATAGGTACTATCAACAATAACGGCAACACTATCATAACACAAGACAACAACGAAATGGTAATATATCGTTTGCCTGTAGTAGAGGGGCTGATGGAAGGTGACTTGGTGACCTTGACTGCTGTCGTCGGTTGCTATAACAACATACAGTTAAGAGTCAACAGTGCTGAAGATGTTATTGTTACAAAAATACCGACTATTACTGTAACCCCTGATGAATTGTTGGGTTTTGTATGTTATGAAGGAGAAGGACCTTCGGAATCTAAAACACTTGCAATAAATGCGATGAATTTGACTGCTGATTTGTATATTTATGTAGATGAATATTTTGAAGTTTCATTAGATGATGTCGATTATCAGGATAATTTGACCGTGTCGCCTGTCGGAGGAAATATTGGTACTACATTATATGTACGTATGAAATCCGGTCTTACTGTAGGTGAATCTATAGGTATTATTACTTTTCAGACAAATGGAACGGAAGATGTAGAGATATTGTTGTCTGGAAATGTTGTAAGTCAATGTCAAATAACTTATATGATAAACGGAGTGCCGGAAATTGTGACGGTACCTGCCGGACTGCCCACACCATTGAAGACAGATGTTGTGTCTCCTTCCGGATTTGATTTTAAAGGTTGGACGACAACGGAGATAACGGGTATGGCATCTCCCTCTTCTGTAGATATACAGTCCGGTGATATAACTGTCAATGAAGATATTACGCTATATGCAGTGTTTGGTGGTCCGGGAACGACATGTTATTCCAAACATACTTCTATAGATGGTATGGAAGGAGACTTTCTAATAGTTTGTGAAGAAATAGGTGTGGCATTCGACGGTTCTTTGCTTTCTCTTGATAACCCGGGAAATTATTTTAGTGTGACTATTGTGGATAATATGATAGAAAATACCGAAACACTTGAAAATTCATGTTTTACGATAAGCAGTACTGAAAATGGTTATTCTGTCAGGTCTAAATCGGGTTTTTATATTGGAAATACATCGGATAACAATGGATTAAAATGTAGTTCTGAAACAGTATATGACAATGATATTTCTTTTGAAGAAAATGGGAATGTTAATATGGTTACCATGAATAATGATGGTGGTTTTTATTCAACCTCTCTTCAGTTTTATTATTCAGGTAATCAAAGTAGATTCCGTTATTATAAAAGTAATCAGAAATCTATTCAGCTTTATAAGAAGATTGTTTCAAGTTCCAATGTATGTACCAATATTGAGGTCATGGATGAGATGATGTTAAGCGGTAATGTGGTGAAAGACAATGTTTCTATAAATGGAGTAGTTACTGTTACAAATGGAGCCGTGTTGACAGTCAATGGTATCCTTGGCAATACAACACCTTCTAATCTTGTAATTGAAGATGGAGGGCAACTTATACACGGCAATGCCGGTGTCATGGCAACAGTGAGACAAAGTATTGATAATCCTCAGACATGGGGAGTTGATAATACAGGCTGGCAGATTGTGTCGTCTCCTATGGTTAATGCTCCTGTGATGAATTTCATTGAGAGTGACGACGATTATGATTTGTATAAATGGGTTCCTGAAAATGAAGACGAGAACGGTGTTGCTCATCCATGGTATAACCATAAGTCGCATTCATCAGATTTCTTGACTTTGGAAGAAGGAGAAGGTTATCTCGTGTCATATCCTGATCAGGTAAGTTTCGACAATACCGGAACTCTGAATTTCGGAAATACATGGGATTTCGTCTTGTCAACATATAATGCGGATAATCAGTGGAGTTATTATACCTTGTTGGGTAATCCTTTCGTTTACGATATAGATTGGAACTCGATGACTAAGACCAATATATTTGAAGGCGGATTCGCAACTGTCGAAAATGGAGTGTTCCGATATAATGCTGCCGGAATAATTCCGGTCGCAGAAGGTTTCATGGTGAAAGCTACAGATGCAGCAGCTTCTCTTAAATATAACAGGGGTGCTGCAAAAAGTACCGATACTTTCAGAAGTGTCAATATCATAGTGGAAAGCAATGCAGGTAAAGATAATGCAGTAGTGGTGATGAATAATGGAAAAGGAGGTTTTGAGAAATTGACAAATGTCAATGACAAGGTAAGTCTCGTGTTTTTGACATCAGGATATGACAGATATGGCATATACAGTTGTCCTGAGAATGTGAACTCGGTATCAGTAGGATTTAAAGCCAAAACAATGAGTGAGTTCAAGATGAGAATAGAGACAGTGGGTGAATTCGACTGCATCTATCTCATAGATAACAGTACAGGCGATAAAGTCAACATGTTGATGGAAGAGTGTTATGAGTTTGTTGGAATGCCAAATGGCGACATCAACAGATTCAGTCTTGTATTCGACGAGAGCAATGAAACAGTGACAAACGGAGAACAGTTTGCTTACGTGTCGGATAATGTTATCATCATAGAAAATGTGAAAGGCATTGGAGAGGTAAAAGTTATTGATATGTTGGGCAGACTGATGTTGACGGGAAAAGTTTCTTCCGGCGATGGTATTAATGTCGAGTCCTTGAATACCGGTGTGTTTGTCATTCAGATGATAGACGAGTCCGGTTTGAAGACACAAAAGGTTTTGGTTAAATAAATATGATAACAATGATAAAGATTTTGGATATGAAAAAGGTTATAATGACAATAGCGATAATATTGACGATGGGTTTTGGAACTGCCATGGCGCAGAGTGACGGATTCTTCAGATATGAAGACATGGATGCCAGGGATATTGAAGACCCGACTGCACCTATTCTTCCGGGGATACATGGTCAAATAGGAGATTCTGTGGCGCATAATACACCTATTGGCAGCGGCATTGTGTTTCTTACAGGTCTCGGTTTGGCATACGCAATGTTTCGTAAGAAAGATAAAGAATAATTTATGACAAACGAATCTGCAGCAAACTTTTGTTGCAGATTCGTTTTTTTTGATAATATTTAAGTTTAATGAAGCCATCCGTATAAACAGATAGTATTTATTGTTGTTATGATATTATTGTTTTTAAAGTATAGTTTCATACCTTTGCAACAAGTAAATTTAAAATAGATAAAATATGAATTCGTTACAGGATTTTGTGAATCAATTGATAGATTCAGGTGTTGAACTCGGTAAAAATATTTTGGCAGCAATAGCTATCTACATTATAGGAAGATGGCTTATCAAAATCGTTAAGAAACTTGTTAACAAGATAATGCAGCGCAACAAATGGGAAGCCTCGATACGCAGTTTTGTGACAAGTTTTATCAATATTACACTTACTGTACTGCTTGTGATAGCTGTGGTAGGTGCTCTTGGTGTGGAAACAGCTTCATTTGCAGCATTGTTGGCATCTGTAGGTGTCGCCATTGGTATGGCATTGAGCGGACAGTTGCAGAATTTCGCAGGTGGTATCATCATTTTGTTTGTCAAACCTTATCGTTTGGGTGACTTTATAGAGACACAGGGACTGTCAGGTACTGTGGAGTCTATTCAGATGTTTCAGACAGTATTGACAACGACTGACAATAAGACCATATTCATCCCTAATGGTTCTTTGAGTAATGGCACTCTTATAAACTACAGTAAACAGGAATTGCGTCGTGTGGATTGGACAGTTAGTATTGAATATGGAGAGGATTTTGAAAAGGCAAAGAGCGTTATCGCCGGTATTTTGGATGCCGATTCAAGAGTGATGAAAGATAAAACCATAACAATAGAATTGGGTGCTTTGGCAGACAGCAGCATAAACCTCACTGTACGTGCATGGGTTAAAGGTACGGACTATTGGAGCGTGTTTTTTGATTTCAACAAAACCGTTTATGCCAGATTCAATGAGGAAAAGATAGGTTTCCCATTCCCTCAGATTACTGTTCATCAGGCTTGATACAGATTGTTGTTAATGAGTGGCTCTTTGTGGCGGAGCCTTCATTTTTATCTTGATATGTTAGATTTTCGTTTTTTGTATTTATTCTGTTCGACCGGGAAATACCGTTATTTTACTGTTGGCAGGTTGTATTTGTTCCAGCCTAATATACCGCCTTTCATGTCGTAAACCTTGAAGCCTTGTTTCTGCATCATTACGGCAGCATTGTGACTTCTTCGTCCGCTGCGACAGTATATATAATAGTTCTTGTTCTTGTCAAGATTATTCAGACCTTCCTCAAAAGCTTCCGAATCGAGGTAATTGAGTAATATGGCATTGGGAAGGTGGCCTTCATAATATTCTGAAGGTTGCCTTACATCGAGTATTACAGCTAAACTGTCGTTGCTGATGGCATTGTTGAATTCTTCCGGTGTCAATGCCTTGATTTCTTCTTGTCCTTTACAGGCGCAGAATATACAAAACATGGTTATTACCGATATTATTTTTATTCCTGTCTTCATTTTTTTTTCGCAAAAATAATATTTTATAAGATTCATAGTGTTGTTTTTATATTTTTAACTGTAACATAATGATTATTTTGTGGTATTGTTTTGCAAGTTGCGATTTTTTTATAATTTTGTGAGTGAAAAATATTGAGAAAATGAAAAATACATATTCCATAGGTATAGATATCGGAGGAACGAACACCGATATGGGTTTAGTACGCAATGATGGCAGGATTATGGACCGTGCCAATATTCCCACCAATGAATATTATGATATTACATTATATGTCAATGATATAGCTGATGCTATCAAGAAGATGATGTATAAAAACAATGTCACTGCAATTGACGGTATAGGCATTGGTGCTCCCAATGGCAATTATTATACCGGCAGTATAGAAGGTGCCACAAATCTCAACTTCAAAGGCAATGTGAATTTAAGGGAGGAGATGAAGAAACATTTCGATGTTAATGTTGTAGTCTCCAATGATGCCAATGCTGCTGTTTTCGGAGAGTATATTTATGGTGGTGCCAAAGGACTTAAACATGTCATTATGTTTACCTTGGGAACAGGTGTTGGAAGCGGTATAATAATAGATGGCAGGCTTGTACTTGGCTCTACCGGTGGTGCCGGAGAACTTGGACATTCTGTCATAATACCCGGAGGACGTCAGTGTAACTGCGGTTTGAAAGGCTGTCTCGAGACTTATACCTCAGCACGCGGAATATGTCGCACTGCTTTGGAACTGATAGAGAAACATTCTGATTACAATGGCATACTACGCACTATCCCAACAGATAAACTTACAAGCAAAATGGTGGGTGATGCAGCCAAAGAAGGTGACCCTGTCGCATTGGAAACTTTCGACAATGTTGGTTATCTGCTCGGTGTCGCCATGGCAAATGCCTGTTCTTTCTCTGCCCCGGAAGCGATCTTCTTGATGGGAGGTCCGGTGAAAGCAGGTGAAGTATTGCTGAAACCTCTTCGTAAATACTTTGAAGAAAATCTGTTGTTTACTTTTAAGGGTAAAGTGGAGATAAAAGTGTCGCAACTTGATGATAACGATGTAGCCATACTTGGTGCTGCTGCATTGGCGAAGGCTTGATGTGGAATGTCTTTTATAACAGATGATACTGTAATTGAATCAAATTGAAAACAGTCGTTGTAAAAGTTTTATTTTGTATTTCTTTTTAGTGACGCTTGACAATATAGGACATTTGAAATGTCGGTTAACAATTGTCATGACATTGTTTTTCTGTCTTTAATACCCGGTAATGCTGAAATAAGTTTTTTGGTGTATTCTTTTTCAGGTTCATTGAATACCTTATCGGCATCGTTGAGTTCCACTGGTTTTCCGTTGTACATTACTAATATTCTGTCTGACATGAATCGTACTACACTGAGGTCGTGCGAGATAAAAATATAAGTAAATCCCATATTGTTTTTCAGTTCGTTAAGCAGGTTTAGCACCTGAGCCTGTACCGAGACGTCGAGAGCAGATACCGATTCGTCGCATATTATCATCTTAGGGTTGACGGCAAGTGCTCTGGCAATACATATCCTTTGACGTTGTCCTCCGGAGAACTCATGCGGATAACGTTTGTAATGTTCATCTTTAAGTCCTACTTTTTCAAGAAGTTCAAATACCATGTCACGTCTTTTAAAAGCATCAAGCTCCGGTCTATGTATCATTATGGGTTCAGCTATGGCGTCACCTATTGTCATGTAGGGATTAAGAGAAGAGTAGGGGTCTTGAAACACGATTTGTGCCTGTTTTCTAAAATGTCGTAATTCTTTACTGTTCAATGCTGTGACGTCAATATTGTTGAAAATTATCTTTCCTGATGTAGGTTCTATCAATCTTAATATCGTCCTTCCCAATGTTGTCTTGCCGCAACCCGACTCTCCAACAAGTCCCAATGTCTCACCCGGATACAGGTCGAAACAGACGTCATCTACTGCCTTGACATAGTCCGTAGTCCTGTTGAAAAGTCCTTTTCTTATAGGATACCATTTACTGAGATGTTCGATTTTTAAAAGAGGTTTTTGTGAATAAATCTTTCTCAGACGTTCAGTTCTTTCTTGACTGCTTATTGAAAGTTTTTCTATGACTTGTCGTTCATCTTTCCAGATGCCGTCCAAATATTCTTTTACCGTAGGGAGATGTCTTAGTCTTATATCTACAGGAGGACGGCATGCCAAAAGCCCTTTTGTATAAGGTTCTTTCGGATTTTGCAATATTTCGCTGACAGTGCCGTGTTCTACTATCGTTCCGTTGTGCATCACCGTCACGTAATCAGCTATTTCCGCCACCACACCTAAATCATGGGTGATGAATATCATGCCCATGTCGTTGTCTTTTTGCAGGTCTCTCAACAAGGCGAGTATCTCTTTTTGTATTGTGACGTCGAGAGCTGTTGTAGGCTCGTCGGCGATGAGAATCTGAGGGTTGCATGCCAAAGCCATGGCTATCATCACTCTTTGCTTTTGGCCTCCGGACAATTCGTGAGGATAACTGTTGAAAATGGTGGCAGGACGTGGCAGTTTCACTTTTTCAAAAAGATGGATAACCCTTTGTTTGGCCTTTTCATTGTCAATTTTTTCGTGTGTCAGTATGGTTTCCATAACCTGGAAACCACATCTTAGCACCGGATTTAACGATGTCATTGGCTCCTGGAAAATCATGGCTATACGTTTGCCTCTTATTTCGCTCATCTCATGGTCGTTGTATTTGGAGATATCACTTCCTTCCAACGAAATGTTGTCGGCATCGATATGGCAATGTTTTTCGTCAAGCAATTTCATCACTGCAAGGCAACTTACCGACTTTCCGGAACCTGATTCACCAACAATGCCGAGTGTCTTGCCTCTGAATACCTCGAAATTTATGCCGTGAACAACTTCAGTCCATTCATTGTCATGACAAAATTTGATTCTCAGGTTGTTGACTTGCAAGAGTTGTTCCATAAAATAATGTTTTTGCACTTCTGTGCAAAGATAGTGAAAAGACACCAAAAATTTTAAAAAACATGATTCATGATATGTATTATGTCAGTAATCCAATGTCTCAGGCAACATTTCATCGAATCTGCCTTCTTTTTCCAGGATATCATTCAACTTTTTTCTGTTTCTTAAAATACGTTTCTTACGTAAGTTCTTCTTGTTAAATTTGTTGTATAATTTCTGCACAGGATTTATCAGAGTTGCCGGAGGAGGTTCTTTGGAAGGTTGTTTGAAATAGATATTTTTGTCCACGTTGTCGTTAATGCCTTTTATTATAAAAGGTTCATCGGCAGGCATATCGGCAATCATACGTTTAAAAGTTTCGTAATCCGGCAAAGGTCCTACTTCAACTTCCGGCAACATGATGTTGTCATCATTCATCAGTATTGTTATTGTATCTTCATCATTTACAGCAGATAAAGGGAAATAACAAGTGATATAACCTATGCTGCTTATTCTCAAAGTATCGTCAGGATGAGCATACATTTTGAAATATCCTTTCATGTCGCTTATGGCGCCAAATGACGATTTCCTACTCAGGATATGGGCGTTGGGTATGGGTTTTGATTCATCGGCTGTCAACACTTTGCCGTAAATGACATTATATTCTGTCTGTGCATTGGTATATGATACAATGACAATCAACAGAATGACAAGTGTTAAGCCTTTCATGCTCGCGATTTTTTTGTTTAACGTTTTTTTACAATGTATATTGTCATTTCATAATATTGTTAAGATAATTAAGTAAAAAATGCAATACATGTTTTATAATGTTGTCATGTTTTATTTTTATTCATTTAAGTAAATAAGGAGAAAGTAAAGTTGTATTGTGGATAATATATTATAAATCAATGGAATATATAAATATTAAGAGTTGTGTTGCATGCAGATAAAAATAAATTTGAAATTAGATAAGTCAACAAGATTATTTTGTACCTTTGCCGCGAAAAATATAAAAAACAAAGTTATGGCATTTAATCTTAGAAACAGAAATTTCCTTAAACTTTTGGATTTCACACCGGAAGAGATAAAGTTTTTCCTCAAATTAGCTGCAGATCTTAAGCATGCCAAATATACCGGGACAGAACAACCTAAATTGAAAGGCAAGAATATTGCTTTGATATTCGAGAAGACATCTACGCGTACACGTTGTGCTTTCGAGACGGCCGCTTACGACCAGGGTGCTCATGTGACATATTTGGGACCTACAGGCTCGCAGATAGGCATTAAAGAGTCGATGAAAGACACGGCACGTGTTCTCGGCCGCATGTATGACGGTATTGAATATCGTGGTTTTGCACAGGCTACAGTGGAAGAACTTGCAAAATATGCCGGTGTCCCGGTATGGAACGGTCTTACCAATGAGTTCCACCCGACACAAATACTTGCCGACTTCCTTACCATGCAGGAACATGTCGATAAACCATTGAATCAGGTCACTTTCGCTTATCTCGGCGATGCACGTTTCAACATGGGCAACTCTCTGATGGTAGGCGGTGCCAAGATGGGTATGGATGTTCGTATCGTAGCTCCTAAGTCATTACAACCGGCCAAGGAACTTATAGATACATGTATGGAAATAGCAAAAGAAACAGGAGCTAAGGTTACTGTCACCGATAATGTGGATGAGGGTGTTAAAGGTTGTGACTTCCTCTATACTGACGTCTGGGTGTCTATGGGCGAACCTACAGAGGTATGGGCCGAGAGAATCAATATGTTGAAACCTTATCAGGTTAACAAGACAACTATGGAGAAGACAGGCAATCCGAATTGTAAGTTCATGCACTGTCTCCCGGCATATCATAATTTGGAGACACAGGTGGGACGCGATGTCAACAAACAGTTCGGTCTCGATGGTATTGAGGTGACAGAAGAGGTGTTCGAATCAAAGAACTCCATAGTGTTCGATGAGGCTGAAAACCGTATGCATACCATTAAAGCTGTCATGGTTGCTACTTTGGGTGACTAATCCTTAACGTTTATACGATAATTTAAAGCTGTCGGATTAATTTTTCTGGCAGCTTTTTTTATTTAGATGTTTATTTATCGATATTAAACAGCGTGTCGTCGTTATACGTTGCTGTCGTTTAATAAAGATGACATTATTTTACGACAATCTTGTGTGAATGTCTGTCTCCATTTTTATCTTTAAGACATACAATATACACGCCTTTGTGCCATTCGCTGACGTCTATTCTGTGACGTCCCACGCTGATATCGTCTTCATGCAATATCTTTTGTCCCGTGATATTGAATGCCTCGACAGAAACTATGTCGCCCTGTATATAAAAATGGTCATCGACGGGATTGGGATATATTGACATAGTTATAGGTATGTCTTCGTCTATAGAAGTGCGGTCAAGTCCTGCAATGGTAGCCACCACGCCGAGTACCAACTCGGTAAATAGTTTGCTTTGAGATATGTTGTTGACACTAAGTCCAATGACATCATCAATAGAATGTATGTAAGGGGAATTGTCAATAACATCTTCAGAAGGGTATATGGCAGCATATCCGTTTCTGTTGAATGAAGAAAAATCGCTGTCGCCATGCTGAATCCATGTGTGATAGACAGGTACTTCCGGATAGTAAATGTCTGCGAAGTTGAAAAAACATGCTCCCAACAGAGAGTCGCGGTCTATATATAGCAGGTCCACGTGCATTTCGGTGTCGTCTTTAAGGTAACCTGTCATATCTAAGTTGAGATAGCCGACAATATCGACATCATTATCGGCGCATTCTTTAGCAAAAGCGGCACTGCCATATAATCCTACTTCTTCGGCATTGAAGTTGCAATACAGAATAGAACGTTCAAATTTGTAATTGCTTAATATTCTGGCTATTTCCATTATGCCGGCAACACCTGAGGCATTATCGTCAGCACCGGGAGCTCGCAAAGAGTCTGGATGCCCGTTTCCATTGCAATAACTGTCATAATGAGCTCCGCATACTACATATTCATCGGGATATTTCGTTCCGCGTTGCAAAACGATAATGTTGTCAACATCATTGATTGTATCCGTCACAGTGAAACTGTGATGGTAAATGCTGTCGAAATTATATCTCTCATACTCCTTTGTCAGCCATTCTTCGACGTCAAAAATATATTTGCTGTCCCAGCGTCTTGTATGAAATGACGACAAACGTTCGATATTGTGCAACAGGCTGTCGGTGCTCACACAATTCATCATATATCTCACTGTCTCGTCTTCTTCGGTTATCGATGGATAGGTGTGAATCTGATTCAGAGGTGGCTGTGCCTCTGTTCTACAGAAGATTAATAACAAGGCACATACAAGAAGGATTTTTTTCATTTCATTTCATTTTATATTGCAAATATATCAAAAGCAGACGACAAAGTCAAATGAAAAACAGAAAATCTGATTCTAATAACAGTTATTGAAAAATTAGCTGTAGGAGATTTCTTTTTAATATAATGGTGATTTTATTGCATCCTTATAGAAAAAGGCATGATAATTGAATTTATAAGAATATCTTTTATTAAGTCAGATTTATTTTACCGGATGCTGATAATAAGCCATAAAGACGAGGCACTCCTCGTCTTTATGGATATGATGTCAATCTGCATTTATGTGATAACGAAAACTTAATTCATGCCGCGTTTCTCCAAAAGTGCTTTGATGTCAGGTTCTTTGCCACGGAAGTTTTTATAAAGTGTCATGGCATCTTTAGTAGAGCCGCTTGATAGAAGAATCTTGAATTTTGCAGCAGTCTCAGGGTCGAAAATGTCGCCTGCTTCCTTGAATGCACAAAATGCGTCCGAATCCAACCATTCGCTCCATGTATATGAATAATAACCTGCGCTATAACCGCCGTCACCGAAACAATGTGAGAAATATGTCGAACGGTAACGAGGAGGTATCTGTCTTATCATGCCGATGTCATTCATAGCTTCCTTCTCGAATTCCTGTGTGTTGACTTTGGTGCCGTCTTTTATTGTGTGGAAACACATGTCCAAATAGGAGGCGGCAAGAAGTTCACTGAAAGCAAAGCCCTGATTGAATGTCCCAACGGATTTCATGCGTTCTACCATCTCTTCCGGGATTACTTCTCCCTGCTCATTCTTGGCGTACATTGCCAAAACTTCCGGTTCGAAACACCAGTGTTCCAAGATTTGGGAAGGTAATTCTACAAAGTCTCTCGCTACATTGGTGCCGGATACGGAGGGATAAGTGCAGTCGGACAACAGTTGGTGTATTGCATGACCCATTTCATGGAACACTGTGGATGCCTCGTCTGCAGTAAGTGTGGTCCTGCCGTTTGGAGACTTGGCAAAGTTATAACAAACAGTTATTATAGGAGTCGTGTTTTTTCCGTTTTGACGGTACTGTCCGCGGTATTCGTTGCACCATGCGCCCCCTTGTTTGGAAGCTCTTGTATAAGGGTCCCAGTATAGTATGCCTGCATGCTCGCCTTTTTCGTTCTTTGCTTCGAATGCTACAACGTCTTCTGCATATACTTCAACATCTTTCCTTTCAGTAAAACTTATTCCATAAAGCCTTGTCAGCACGTCGAAACAGCCTTGACGCACATTGTTGATTTCAAAATAAGGGCGAGTCTGTTCTGCATCGAAGTTATATTTCTCTTTACGTACTTTTTCGGCATAATAATACATGTCCCATGCTTCGAGTGTGGCATCTTCATGGTCTTTGGACAACATCTCTTGAAATTCATCTGCTTCTTGTTTTGCAACCGGAATGGAAGATGAAAGCAAGTCTTCCAACAGATTGAATACATTTTCCGGCTTTTGGGCCATACGATCTTCTAATTGATAGTCTGCAAAAGTCTCATAACCTAATATTGCGGCTTTTTTTGCTCTAAGTTCAGCCATTCTGGCGACGTTAGCATTGTTGTCGCTCTCGCCTCCGTTATTACAACGGTTCACTCTTGCGGTGAAAATTTCTTTTCTTAGTTCGCGGTTGTCAGCGTATGTTACAAATGGAATGAAAGAAGGGTTGTCGAGGGTGAAGACCCATTTGCCGTCTTTGCCTAAAGACTTCGCCAAGGCTGCGGCATTGTCTGTTTCTCCTTGAGGCAAGCCTGACAAGTCTTCTTTCTTGTCGATGACGAGTTGATAAGCCTTGGTCTCTTTCAACAGATTCGCATCGAAGGCAGCCTCAACTTTGGTGAGTTCACTATTGACCTCGCGAAGTTCCTTTTGTCTTGTCTCGTCGAGCAACGCGCCATTACGAACGAATCTTTTGTAAATCTTGTCTAACAATGCCAATTGTTCTTCTGAATAGTTCTGCGTGTCTTTTGCATCCCATACGGCTTTTATTCTCTTGAATAAATCGGCGTTCATTGATACGTTATCGGAATGATTCGACATCAGAGGTCCGACTTCTTGCTGTATTTTCTGCATTTGCTCGTTGGTGTTGGCAGCCATCATATTGTAGAAAACCCCGCTGACACGCGACAGCATCTGTCCGCTGTAATCGAATGCTGCAATGGTGTTTTCGAATGTAGGAGCTTCGCTGTTGGAGACGATTTCCTTGATTTCTTCTTCATGTTGTGCTATAGAGGCATTGAATGCAGGAATATAATGTTCCGGCTTGATCTTGCTGAAAGGAGCTGTCTCGAAAGGCGTTTCCCATTCTTGCAGAAGTGGATTGTCGGTTGTTTCTTGCTTGTTGCAACCGGCAAACATAAACCCGGCAGCAAGGAAAGTAATTACTATTCTTTTCATATTCATTATTTTTTATTGTTGAAATTTGTCAAGTCGATGAATATTGAACTGCAAACTTACGAAAAACTGTCCAATTTTTGTTGTCTGTAATGAAAATATGTTATTAAACAGATATGACTTGTCCGATTTATAAAATCTGAAATGACAGACATATCGTTTTCAATTTTAAACTGAAACATGTTTTTACATGTAAAAAATCCAAATGAAATATAATAATTTGTGTTCAATAGAGTTATTAACAATACAGTTAAACAATTTGGTTAATGATGCGGAATATGGATAAGCATAATAGTAAACAGGCAATTTTGGATGCTGCAGAAGAAGAATTTCTCGAGATGGGATTTCATGGTGCCAAAACGTCGAGCATCGCTAAAAGGGCGGGAGTGACCCATGCAATGCTTCATTATTATTTCAGCACCAAAGAGAATCTTTATGATGTCTTCATATCGCAGAAACTACAGGAGGTAAAGAATATTATGTTTCCGGCATTGCTCGAAGAGGGTGTTGACTTTATTGACAGAGTGAGAACTGTCATAGACAAACAATTCGGTTACATTCAAAAGCATCCATATTTGCCACGTTTTATGCTTAATGAGGTTCTTTTGAAGCCTGAACGATTTAACGAATTGATATCTAATATATTACAATACGATATTGAGAAATTTGCAATAATTCAGCAAGAGATAGACACTGCTTCCAATGAAGGAAAAATCAATTTTATCTCTTTGCCGAATCTTATTATTGACATTCTGTCATTAAACATAATAAGTCAGGTGATGGCTCCTGTAGTAATAGGGGTGATGCCGGGAGTCGGATTTGACAAGAATGAGTTTATTGAGAATCGTAAAAAGGAAATTATTGAAACGATAACAAGGAGGTTGACAAAATGAAGAAATGTATTTCAATCATCGTTGCGCTGTTGCTTTGCCGTTGTGTTTATGCGCAGTACACCTTGGAAGACTGTCAGACTATGGCAAGAGAAAATTATCCTCTTATCAAACAATATGAACTGATTGAGAAATTGGCTGAATACAATATAGTTAATGCCAAAAGGGCATGGCTTCCGCAGATAACTCTTTCGGGACAGGCAAGTTATCAAAATGATGTGGTATCATTTCCTGATGAAATGACTAATGTTTTTGAGATGGTTGGCATTTCTCTCAATCCACTTCATAAAGACCAGTATCGTGTGTCGTTGGATGTTAGTCAGATAATATGGGATGGTGGATATACAAAAGCTAAGAAAGAAGCAGAGATGGCTGATATGGAGGTTAAGAAATTGAGCAACGAAACAGACCTTTATGCTCTCGAAGAACGTATCAATCAGATATATTTCGGCATCTTGACGCTGAAAGAACAGGAAAAACAGGCGAGACTGAGAGAGAAATTGCTGGAGGAGAACAGAAACGTTATTGCAACAGGGGCGGCAAATGGTGTGGCTGCAGAAAACGATCTTAATCTTATTGAAGCAGAATTACTTGCAAATCAGCAGTATATAACTCGTATCAAATCATCCATGAATGCTTATATCAAGATTCTTTCGTTGATGACAGGCATTGACATTCAAGAGACAGCTGTTTTTGAGAAACCTGCTGTTCCGGTACCTTCGACAAGGCAGATCCTCAGACCGGAACTTAAATTGTTTGATGCCCGATTGTCTGCTTTGGAAATTCAGAAAAAAATTTCCAATACTGCTGTAATGCCTAAATTCAGTTTCTTCGCCCAGGGACTTTATGGCTACCCGGGATTCAATATGTTTGAAGACATGTTGCATTATCAATGGAGTTGGAACTATATAGTGGGACTGAGATTTCAATGGAATGTATATTCATTTTATACCAAAAAGAACAATATTCGCAATATAGAAGTGAACAAAAACATGGTGAATGTGCAGAAGGAACGTTTTATTTATGAAAATAATCTTCAACAGTCACAGACAAATGCGGCGATAAATCAAATGTTGGAAATTATGCAGGATGATGACCGTATCATAGAACTTAGGACTAAAATAAGAATAGCTTCCGAGTCGAAATGGCAAAACGGCATCATTACCATGAGTGAGTTGCTGAAAGACATCACCAATGAGACAAATGCCAGACTTGACAAATCTATTCATGAGCTCGAATGGCTCAAAAAAATATATGAATTAAAAAGTATCACCAACAACTAATCTCAAATGTCATGAAATCATTATATAAAATAACATTTTTTACAGCTGTGACGATAATAATGGCTTCCTCGTGCGGGAGTAAGGAAAACACATTCGATGCCACCGGCTTTTTCGAGGCTACGGAGGTGACGGTATCTTCTGAAGCCAACGGACGTATTGTGTCTTTTGACATTTCTGAAGGTCAGAATATTTATGCCGATGAGATATTGGGCTGTATTGACTCGGTACAACTTTATTTGAGTAAACTTCAAATTGAGAAAAACATCGAAGCCTTGAAAACAAGTATTCCTAATGTCAACACACAGACTGCCTCGCTTAGAGAACAGATAAAAAAACAAAAATTCGAGAGAGACAGAGTGGAAAATATTGTAAAGTCGGAAGCTGCTCCTATGAAACAACTCGACGACATCAATTCTGCCATTTCCGTAATGGAAGAGGAATTGAAAGCAGCCGAATCGAATCTTGAAAATAACATTGCAAGTGTCAATGCTCAGATAGCAGCTTATGAGATGCAGTTGGCTCAGATAGAAGACAGGCTCGCTAAATGTATGATATGTTCTCCTATCGACGGCACTGTCTTGTCCAAATATGCACAGGCTGGAGAACTTGCCACTGCCGGGAAACCTCTCTTCAAAGTGGCTGATACCCAACATCTTTATCTGCGTGCATATTTTACTCTCTCACAACTTTCCAACATGAAAATCGGACAAAAGGTCAAAGTAATGGCAGATTTCGGAGGAAACAACATTAGAGAATATGATGGCACAATAACATGGATATCGGAGAAAAGCGAATTTACTCCCAAAAGCATACTGACTAAAAACGACAGGGCGAATTTAGTGTATGCGGTGAAGATAAGCATTGAAAATGACGGTTATGTTAAGATTGGAATGTATGGGGAAGTAATATTGTAATATATGGCTAAGGTTTCGGTTAAAAATATTGGCAAACGGTACAATAAGACTGTCGCATTGAAGGATATCTCTTTCGATGCTGATGAAGGTGAGATTTTCGGCATCATAGGTCCTGACGGCGCCGGTAAGACAAGTCTGTTCAGAATATTGACGACTCTTTTGCTTCCTACAGAAGGAAGTGCCGAGGTCTGCGGATATGATATAATAAAGGATTATGTGGCTATACGCAAGACTATCGGATATATGCCGGGACGTTTTTCTCTTTATGAAGACCTTACTGTAGAAGAGAATCTGTCATTCTTTGCTTCTGTTTTCAATACGACAATAAAAGAGAATTATCATCTTGTAGAAGATATATATAAACAGATAGAACCTTTTAAAGATAGAAGAGCCGGTAAATTGTCCGGAGGAATGAAACAGAAACTCGCCTTGTGTTGCGCCATGATACATAAACCGGAAGTACTGTTTTTGGACGAACCTACTACCGGGGTGGACCCGGTGAGCCGTAAGGAGTTTTGGACTATGTTGGCAAGACTGAAAAATCAGGGTATTACGATAATAGTAAGTACTCCATATATGGATGAGGCAAGTCGATGCGACAGAATAGCATTGATAAATAATGGTGTTTTTATGAAAATAGAGACTCCGCAAAATATTATCGGTCAATATGATAAAATACTTTGTTCTGTGTCTGCCGATAAAACCGGAAAAACAAAGATAATAGCAAGGATAAAATCTGTCGATGGGGTTTCGGATTGCTATGCTTTCGGAGACAAGATTCATATTGTGTTGAATGACAAAGACTGCATTCTTAATTTGAAAAAGATTTTTGAGTCTGATGAAATATGTAATATAACTCCTACAATAGAGGACTGTTTTATGGAACTGAATAGATAAATGAAATGGAAGATAATGTTATAATAGCGGAAGGTCTTACTAAATGTTTCGGAACATTTACAGCAGTTGACCATATAAGTTTCTCGGTGAAGAAAGGAGAGATTTTCGGTTTCCTCGGTGCCAATGGAGCAGGCAAGACCACAGCTATGCGTATGCTGTGCGGTCTCAGTATTCCGACGGAAGGAAAGGCTGTTGTTGCAGGCTTCGATGTGGAGACACAGTCTGAAGAGATAAAGAAAAATATTGGGTATATGAGTCAGAAATTCTCTTTGTACGAAGACCTTAAAGTATGGGAGAACATACGACTCTTCGCCGGTATTTACGGAGTGCCGGAAAAGGAAATAGCTCCTAAAACAGATGCTCTACTGGGACGTCTCGGTTTTGAAAAAGAGAAAAATACTCTTGTCAAATTGCTTCCTTTGGGATGGAAACAGAAATTGGCTTTTTCTGTTGCTATCTTCCATGGACCTAAAATAGTGTTTCTTGATGAACCTACAGGTGGGGTGGACCCTATGGTGCGAAGACAGTTCTGGAATATGATATACGAAGCAGCAGAACGTGGAATAACTGTCTTTGTGACAACACATTATATGGACGAGGCCGAGTATTGCGACAGGATATCCATCATGGTGGACGGCAGAATAGAAGCTATGGATACTCCGAAAAATCTGAAAGATGAATTCGGTGTGGAAAGTATGGATGAGGTGTTTTATTTGCTTGCAAGAACAGCTAAAAGAGCGGAGTAGTTATGAAACAGTTTTTTTCGTTTGTAAAAAAAGAATTTTACCATGTCTTCAGAGACAGTTGGACTATGGTCATCCTCCTTCTGATGCCTGTGGTGCAGATGATTTTGTTCGGATTCGCCATATCTACGGAGATACGTAATATCAATGTTGCAATAGTTGCTCCTGAACATGATGAACTGACAAAAATGATAACCGACAAATTGGATGCCGTAGATTATTTTACTGTAAACGGTTATTTTACTTCTATGGAAAAGCTGGATGAGGCATTCAGACAGGGTGATATAGATTGTGCCATCATATTTGGTCAGGCTTTTGAAGAAAATTTATATTCTGCCGATGGTTCTTCTATCTGCCTCTCTGTTGACGCTTCCAACAGTAATACCGCCACTACTATGGCTATGTATGCCCAAAGTATAATATCAGACTGTATAAAAGAGTTGAGTCCTTATGTGGGAGCTGCCGGCATAGCTCCTGACATTAAAATGTTGTATAATCCGCAGATGAAAAGTTCATTCAATTTTGTTCCCGGCCTTATGGGGTTGATTATCATATTGATATGTGCGATGATGACTTCTGTATCCATAGTAAGGGAAAAAGAAAAGGGCACTATGGAGTTGCTTCTCGTGTCGCCGGTGAAGCCGCTTACAATAGTGATTTCCAAGATGGTCCCATATATGGTGATGTCGTTTGTCAATTATCTGACGATTTTATTGTTGGCAACTACTTTGTTGGGTGTTCCTGTGGCGGGAAGTTTCTTGACACTCAGTCTGTTGTCGCTGATTTATATCATCACGGCACTTGCATTGGGCCTGCTCATTTCGTCAGCCACTCAGTCTCAGCTTGTCGCCATGATAGGTTCGGGCATGGTGCTGATGATACCTGTGTTGTTTTTCTCCGGTTTGCTTTTCCCTGTGGAAGGTATGCCCAAGGTGTTTCAATATTTCTCATGGATAGTGCCGGCTCGCTGGTATGTGACAGCAGCGAAAAAACTGATGATTCAAGGGCTCTCTTTTAGATATGTACTGCAGGAATTTATTGTTCTAAGCAGCATGGCTGTTCTATTTATCACAATAAGTTTAAAAAGTTTTAAAAACCGTTTGTCATGATGTTGAAATATCTGTTGGAAAAAGAATTCAAGCAATTTTTCAGAAATCCGTTTCTGCCGAAACTCATTGTGTTCTTTCCTGTCATGATAATGTTGATAATACCATGGATTGCCAATATGGATATTAAAAATATCAATGTCTCGGTGGTGAATCATGACTCGAGCAGCGCGTCTGAAGATTTGATACATGTCATAGAATCTTCTAATTATTTTATCCTTGGTAAAGTAACAGCAGATTATGATGAAGCAATGACATTGCTTGAATTTGGAGAAACGGATGCCATTATAGAGATTCCTGCCGAGTTTGAGAAAAACTTGCTTACGACAGGCTCAAGTCCTGTACAGATTTCCATTAATGCTGTCAATGAAACGAAAGGTGCTCTCGGCTCTAATTATCTTACTGCTATATGTATGGATTTCTCTTCCGATTTTTTTGAAAAACATAATATGGCTGCTGCCGGCAATATAAATGTCGTTTCGACATTCAATATGCCGAAGTTGAATGTCAGTGTTCAAAACCGTTATAATCCTTATATGGATTATAAGTTGTTCATGATACCCGCACTTATGGTAATTATCGTCATACTCATGGGAGGATTCCTTCCGGCTTTGAATATTGTTGGGGAAAAAGAAAAAGGTACTATAGAACAGATTAATATTTCACCTGTGCCTAAATTCATCTTTATCATTGCCAAACTGATACCTTATTGGGTTATTGGACTTCTCGTCCTTTTTCTGACTATGTTGGTGGGTTATTGGGTTTATGGACTTTGGCCGGAGAATGGCTTCTGGACTGTATGTCTGTTTGCAGTACTTTTCATTTTTGCCGTATCGGGGTTTGGTTTGATCGTATCAAATTATGCCAAAACAATGCAGCAGGCTTCATTTATTATGTTCTTTTTTATTCTTGTTTTTATGTTGATGAGCGGTCTGTTGACACCATTGCATTGTATGCCTGAATGGGCGCAGTATTTCACTATTATCAATCCTCCGCGTTATTTTATTGAGATGATGAGAGTCGTTTATATCAAAGGCGGGACATTGCACGACCTTTGGCCTCAGTTTTTTGCTCATGTTTTCTTTGCAGTGTTTTTTGCACTTTGGGCGGTCCTTAGCTATAAGAAAAGAGATTGAGAGAAAAATATTATATCTTGGAGAATATGATGGAATGCTACAGGAAAATCGGAATGCATGATGTTGCCAATGCTGTAGATACATTAACCAGATGTGGAAAAATGGATACTGTCCCAAAAAGTATGTAAAATTCAAAGTTTAATATTTTTGTAGTACGTTTTTTACCGGATATCAATGATAATCAGTACGGTTTTATTTCTTGAAAGTCAGTGCATTTATAATGGTTATTATTTCAACCCTTTTACTGTAGGGATTCCCGGAACGAAGTCTTTAAGATAATAAGGTTCGAAGTAAGCCACATCGACAAAACATTTGTTTTTAAGGGCCTCTGTCGCGAGTCGGGCCTGATGTCCGGCGGAACAGTGAAAGTTTTTTATCACACTGATACTGTCGTTGTTTGAGAAAATATCCCCCAATTTGTCGGCTCCGTCTCCCATGAGATAAAGATGATGTTCTTTTCTCAATTCTGAAAAAGAATGCTCATCTATTATTACAGCTTCAGTATCTTTTATCTTGTTTAATTTACTGTCGAAGATGGCTGTATAAACCTCCATACGTCTTGCATCTATCATGGGACAATACAAGTCATTTTCTTTTATTTTATCTGCAATTATAGCGGCTGCACCGTATGCCATGGCGAGCAATGTGTCTGTTGCGATTAGAGGTCTGTCTATTGCATAACATAATCCTTTTGCAGTACTGACGCCTATTCGCAATCCGGTGTATGAACCGGGACCTTTGCTGACAGCAATGGCGTCGAGCTGTGAATAACATGCACCTGTCTCTTTCATGACTTCATCGATGAAAACAGTTATCTTTTCGGCATGATTCTGCCCGTCGTGACTTTCTCTGATGGATATGACTTTTCCCTTGTCAACAAGTGCTATGGAACATGTGGGTGTGGCTGTCTCTAAACAAAGTATCATTTTTCAGTTTTTTTTATGTTGCAAAAATAATCATTTAATCGAGATGACATGTTTAACTTGGAGTTATCATTTTTATGGCATCCGCCGATGTTTGTTTAATTTTGATAAAAGATAAGAATATCATCGTCTTTTAGGATGATAACGTACAGTAAGTTCATCCGGGTCGGGTTCCGGTATGTCCCAGTATGGATGTTCACCGTCGTCAGTGTCGTCGTCATCTTCATCGTCCCATTGTTTTTCATCGTTTTGTTCTCCTTCATGTCTGTAAAATATTGCGAGAGCAATACCGGTGACAAAACCACCAAGATGTCCTTCCCATGAAATGTTATGGTATATGGCATATTTGGGATATAAGCCCCATACGAGTCCACCATAAAGAAACACCACAATGAACGACAGTGCAGTGAGTGCTTTGTTGTGCCTGATGAATCCGCTGACCATCAAGAAGAAAGCAAGTCCGTATATCATGGCGCTCGCCCCTATATGTACACCGTCTCTTGCTCCGAACCATACGAAAATACCGGTGATAATCATAAGTAACAATGAAATTTTTACTGCTATGGAGCGATAGAAATAAAACAGTAAAGTGCCAAGGACAAGTATAGGTAAAGTGTTGGCAGTTAAATGTCTCCAGTCGCCATGAATGAAATGGAACAGTATTATGCCAGGCAATCCTTCCACCGACAGCGGCTTGACGCCTAATATGGAAAAGTCAAGATGAAAAACAGTTTCTATGATCTTGACTGTCCACATTATGATAACGAATATCAACGGGAAGGTTATACTGCTCAGGAAATGCTGTTTTTCTTCTTGACTTAATGACATTTCAGTTGGTCTTGAACTTGTATTTCACTTCTTTGAGTTCGTCGTTTGCCTTGATGATTTTCTTTTTCAGGTTTTCCTTGTAAGAAACTACTTTCTCGGCTATTGCAACATCACCTGTTGCGAGAATCTGTGCTGCAAGGATGGCAGCGTTGAGGGCGTTGTTGACTCCCACTGTTGCCACAGGTATTCCCGGAGGCATCTGTACTATTGATAATAATGCGTCCATGCCTTCCATTCCGGATTTCACCGGTATCCCGATAACAGGTATAGGCGTCATGGCTGCTATCACACCGGGCAGATGCGCCGCCATGCCTGCTGCCGCGATGATGACCTTGATACCTCGCTTTTGTGCATTATGTGCAAATTCTTCTACCATCTCAGGCGTACGATGAGCACTTAAAGCATTCATCTCAAACGGAATCTCCATTTCCTCAAAAAATGCGGCAGCCTTTTCCAATACAGGAAGATCTGAGGTGCTGCCCATAATGATACTTACTATTGCATTCATAGTTTTTCTTTTTGCAAAGATACGCTCTTTATCACATATTTCATAATGTTTCATAAATAACTTCAAAACAAATCATTGCTGTCCGACAAAATTTTTAAGTTCAGTTATAATGTCTTGAAAATCACAACTTATAATGATTCCAATGAAATTCAATATGTTTTTCACATGTAGAAACGTCATATTATGGCGTCTTTACATTATGATGTCTTTAATACGTTGAAAAATAAAAGTTGTTCTTGAAAATTACCATATAAAGATTTATATAGACAACGATGAAAAAACAATGATAATATCTTGACATTTTAAAACTTCGTTTGTCTTTCATCTGATTTTGAAAATATAATTGAAATTTCGTTTTAGATAATGTAAATATAGGAAAATCGACTGTCAGCGGTAGTGTTTCAAAAAGTGTGTAATTGGGACGCCATGACATGACGTCTTTACAATCTTGGTTTTCAACATAAAATACAGAGACCGCCTGAACTCGTCAGGCAGTCTCTCATACAGTTAATATATAATGTTTCCTTTTTTACTATTTTTTGGAATTACTATTGTTTTATCCATTTACCGCTTTCTGCTTCTTTTCCTTCACTGTACACTCTCCACAGATACATGCCTTTTGCCCATCCTTCTGTCGGTATCTTCGTGACTTCTTCGGTAATATCTTGTTTATATACCACTTTCCCGAGAATGTCATACACTTCTATCCTTCCTTCCGGCAATACCGTCCTGATGTTCATCTCTCCTCTTCCCGGATTCGGATAACAATCACTTACTTTCAACTTATCATCGTTCTCTTCCACATTTAACGGATTCTCTATGAAATTACCATTCCCGTCATTATATAATATGTCAAGATAATTCGGTTGCCATATCCATACATCTCCTCTCCTTGCCGTTGCTATGTCCTTATATCCGTCTCCGTTAAAATCTGCTATATGAATACGTCTCTCATGTTCTTTATAAAACTTCAATTGCACATACTGATAGTCTTCCGGGTCGGTGAATTGGAAATCTCCGAGATTATACAGTATCCTGACACCTGATTCTTCATTCGCTATCGTTCCGTCCTCTTGGTAAAATTCGATATTAAACACCCAATCGGGCAATCCGTCATTGTTCATGTCTTCCATCTTAAGATCTTTGTTCCCGCCTACGTATTGACACAATACAGACTCTTCCATTGAATACAACGGCTCAAATTCTTCATTCCCCTGATTTACACATATTCCCAAAAGCATTATATCAGAAGCTGGTCCGGGTGGCGTTATTACCGTCGCTATGTCTTTTAATCCGTCCCCGTCAAAATCCACTATTCGAGTATATGTGTACCACACTTCAGGAAGACAGCGTTCCCTGAAATCTCTCCCTGTGGAATAATATATAAACATATCTCCTTTGCCTCCCGTTGTTACTACCACATCGTCCTTTTTGTCATTATTCAAATCCCCTATTTCTATATCATTTACACAACAACTATCAGGATATGTGCGGTAAACAGGTTTTGAGAATCTCCTGTTCCCGTAATTGTACAATACTCCCCATTGCTGCGTTGAACTCATATAGTTTATCCGTACAAAAATATCAGTAAGACCGTCCCCGTCTGCATCGCCAAAACTCAATTCACTCACAGGATCCGATGCAAAAAGATCATAATCTTCATAATAGTCGAAATTTCCTTCGCCATCATTATACCATATTCTTACATAATTTTTACTCTTTTCACAATCACGAAACACTGTTACCAAATCCGGATATTCATCCTCATCTATCCTCTCCGCAAATATGCTATATTGGGCTCCTGCATACGTCTTTGTCGTATCGCTTATCTCATAACTGTTGTAGCCCTCATCCTTTAATATCGTAAACGTAATATTGTCATAATAGCACACGGAATAATGTCCTAATATTATATCCATATCCCCGTCCAAATCCAAGTCACATGCATTTATCGATTCTACTACAAGTGGTATTTCATAAACTGTCTGTGCCATCCCTCTTATCGTAAAAAGGGATATCATGGCTGTCAATAACAGGTAAAATTTGTTCATACTCATTTCTTTTATTTTTTATACATTTTGTTATTTCTATTTAATCGTTATACCTTAAAATCAAATTCATGGAATGTCATGATCAGAATAATCATTCCTGCGGACAATAGAACAGTCTTTCCTCTGTTCAACTTTATATTTGCCTTATTGATGCCTTTATGCCTTCTTCGGTTACTGTCTCCGCAAACGGCATCTCTTTTTGCGGAGACTTTATCCAATGTATTTCTTTATGTGTTTCATGACTCGATGTTTTATATTCTGATTACATTACTCCTTTCTTCGCTCTGTTTCGTTGTCATACTCATTGCCTCCAGAAATTTTGTGTATAACTTTTGTTGCCATGCTCTCTTTATGTCTTGCTTCCTTTTTTTACTGATTTTATTTCCTTAATCCTTTTTACGTTTCATTTACGCAAATTTAATGAATATAATATTAAAAAAACAGGATTAAAAAAGCTTTACAAACTTTTTTTCGGCTTTTACATGGTCTTATTGTCTGTTTTTGTCATTTTACCACATAATTTCCACCTGTATTTATCCATGCCATAAACAGAACAATGCTTGGAATCGGCCTCTTCCTGTCTCGACAAATCGAAATGTGTCATATTACATATCTTGAACTCCTTTTCATTCAAGTCATGATATTGTACCTTGATCATGTTCTTTCTTCCAAGAAACAATCTGTCAATATCGGATTACAATGAAATCAAATATGTTTTACAATACTTTGAATTTTACACACTTTTTGGGACATATCCCGTCAGCAGCAATGGGAAACTGTTATTCTGGAGATTTTTATTTCATTAAGAAAGGATACAAATAGGATACATAAACTGAATTTAAGGATACAAAAAGGATACAAAGACGTATTTTATGTTGATAACTTAAATATTACTATAGAATATCATAAAACAAGAAAAGCCGGGATTTCCCGGCTTTTCGATATAGTGTTTATTCTTTTTTCCTTTTCTTTTTTGCATTATTTTTTTTAACCATTACGAAATCGAGTTGTTTTTTTATCAAATCGACACTTTCAACCTTGACACGTACTTCATCGCCTATGCGGTAAATCTTGCCATAGCTTTGACCTATGACACGGAAGTTTTCTTCGTCGAGATAATAATAGTCGTCTTCAAGGCTGTTGTAACGTACAAGTCCTTCACATTTACTATTGACAAGTTCCACGTAAATACCCCATTTGCTGACGCCGGAGATAAGCCCGTCGAATTCTTTGCCGATTTGGTCTTGAAGGAATTCCGCTTGTTTATATTTCACCGACTCACGTTCCATCTCGGTAGCACGTTTTTCCATCTCGCTGGAGTGACGGCAAAGTTCTTCATAATATTCCTGATTTGCACTTGGCTTGTTTTCAAAGAGGTAATATTCTAATAATCTGTGTACCATGAGATCGGGATAGCGCCGTATTGGAGAAGTGAAATGTGTATAGAACGGAAATGCCAATCCATAATGCCCTATGTTGACAGTGCTGTATATAGCTTTTGCCATGGTACGTACTGCAACCGTCTCTACAAGATTTTTCTCACCTTTTCCGTTGACGGTGTCGAAAAGTGTGTTGTATGACTTGACGAGTTTTTCGCGGGAACTGATGTCCATGGCATATCCGAGTTTTGATACCAATTGTATGAAATTGTACAGTTTTTCCGGGTTGGGTTCGTCGTGAATACGATATACGAAGGTATAATCTTTGAATTTATCGTTTTTTCCTATTGTTTCAGCTACCGTTTTGTTCGCTATCAGCATGAAGTCTTCGATGAGCATATTGGCTTCATTTTGCACTTTGACGTAAGTATCGACTGGTTTCATATTCTCATCGAGTATGAATTTCACCTCTTCAGAATGGAAATTAATACTTCCTTCTTTCATTCGCTTATCTCTTAGTTTTGTTGCCAGGTCGTTGAGTGTCGTAATCTCGTCTTTAAACTCTCCGTCACCTCCTTCTATCATCTCTTGTACCTCCTCGTATGTGTAACGACGATTGGATTTAATTACGGTTTTTGCTATTTTATAGTTGAGTATGTCGGCATTGTTATTCATTATGAAGATTACGGAGAATGTCAGTTTTTCTTCATCGGGACGCAAGGAACATACCATATTGGATAGTTTTTCCGGCAGCATGGGTATTGTACGGTCCACAAGATACACAGAGGTGCCTCTTTCTCTTGCTTCTGTGTCGATGGCAGAGTCAGGTTTTACATAATGAGACACATCGGCAATATGTACGCCCACCTCGAAAGTGTTGTTTTCGAGTTTTTTCAGTGAGATGGCATCATCAAAATCTTTGGCATCCTGAGGGTCTATTGTTATTGTAAATACATTACGATAGTCTAAACGTTCTTTTATCTCTGAGCTTTTGATGACTTCTGATATGGAATCAGCCTCTTTCTCCACAGCTTTGGGGAAGTCGAGCGGGTAGTCGTATTCAGCGAGAATGGATTGCATCTCCACGTTGTTTTCTCCGGGTGTGCCGAGCACCTTGACTATCTCGCCGAAGGGGTTGCGTGAGTTGTTTGGCCATTCTGTCAGATGTGCTATCACTTTTTGTCCGTTTTTGGCGCCTTTATATTTGCCTTTGGGGATGAAGATGTCAGTCGGCATGGTACGGCTGTCTGCCACAACGAAAGCAAAACCGTGCGAAAGACTGAAGATACCCACAAAATCACTTTTGGCTCGTTGCAAAACTTCTACTATTTCACCTTCGTTCTTTTTGCTTTTGCGTTTTGGGAACATTGCCACTTTCACTCTGTCGCCGTGCAACGCCTTGCCGGTGTTGTTGGGTGCTATGTAAATATCCTCACCACCGTCATCGGGAATGACATAAGCCTTGCCGGTGTTTTTCATGTCAACTACACCCTCAACGTATTGTTTCTTAGGACCGTATTCATGAATAAGCTCAGGAGAGAGCAGATATCTGTACGGACGTTCCTCTATCAGTTTTCCCTGTTCTAAAAGATTTACAAGTAATTGGTTGATGGCATCTTTGCCTGCATTGTCGCGTATGCCCATTATCTTGGCAACCTGTTTATAATTCATCGGTCGGAAAGGATTCTCGCCGAAGATACTTAATATGGTATTTACAAAAGTGCTTAAATTGTTGTTTTTGTTTTTTCTTGCCATAACAGAGTGATTAAGTTAACGATAAGGTATATAGTAATGACAGAATGTTCCGATAAAAATGTTTTGCTTTCCCGTAAAGATGGCATGTCATGACGTCTCAAGGTCAAGTTCAATAAAAAAAGCGGTTTGTCGTCATGACACACCGCCCTAATTATGTTGCCCAACCAGGGTTCGAACCTAGACTTTACTGATCCAGAGTCAGTCGTGTTGCCAATTACACCATTGGGCATCATTTCAGTCACAAAATTACACTTTTTTTCTTTATGTCAAGTGATAATAGACAAAAAAATTCAAAAAAAATGAACTGTTGAATTATTTTATTGTAAATCATATAATTATGTCAGATGCCATAATTTCTCAATTTTGTAAATTGGACCTTCAGGACGTAAAATACTTTGAAACAGTATTATCCTGTTTACGCTTTGTGAGATATAGGGTTTTTGTTCCACAGCAGCTATTATTTTTGTAAAATATTCTTTGTCATACAGTTTCTTTATTCGGGCAAGTGTAAGATGAGGCACAAAGTTTTGTCTGTCTCGAGGAAAACCTATCTTGTCGAAAGTGTCGAGAGCGTCATCGGCAAGAGAAAGCAGTTGTTTAGGAGTGTTTTTCATCCCAAGCCAGATCACACGTGGGGCGTAGTGACTGCCAAAGATGCCGACATTGTCGAAAACCATGTCGAAAGTGTTGTGACTTTGCATCATCTCTGTCACGGCGTCGATGATTTTGGGTTCATCGTATGGAAAAGTATTGCCTATGAATTTAAGTGTAAGATGGACATTGTCCAACTTTACCCAATTTATGAATTTCTCATGACCGAGTTGGCGTCGCAAAGTGTTGGCGAGATCTGATGCAAGACTTGATTTAATATTAATAGGTATGGCGAGAAAAAGCCGTTTCATAAAGTTAACGCATTTGTTTATAGTTTATGGCGAGACCACCTTCCGATGTTTCTTTATACAGGAAAGGCAAGTCACGTCCTGTCTTATTCATTGTTTCAACTGCTTTATCGTATGACACTCTGTGAGTGCCGTCGGTAAAGGTGG
This sequence comes from Bacteroidales bacterium Phil6, assembly GCA_002633315.1. GTDB lineage: Bacteria > Bacteroidota > Bacteroidia > Bacteroidales > F082 > Limimorpha > Limimorpha avicola. The sequence goes on along the minus strand of NWBN01000027.1, from coordinate 49,233 downwards.
CATAGATATTGGCGTCTAAAGCGCGTGCTGCGGCGAAGGCGTTACGTTCTATGCATGGTATCTGTACGAGTCCGCAAACGGGGTCGCATGTCATGCCGAGATGATGTTCGAGAGCCATCTCGGCGGCATATTCTATCTGTGCGGGACTGCCACCGAAGAGTTGGCATGCAGCAGCAGCGGCCATGGCACAGGCAACACCTACCTCACCTTGACAACCCACCTCGGCACCGGATATGGATGCATTAGTCTTAGCGATATTGCCTACCAATGCTGCTGTCGCCAAGGCACGTAATATGCGTATCTCCGAAAATTCATAGTTCTTCCATAGATGATAGAGCACGGCAGGGAGAACACCGGAGGAACCGCAGGTGGGAGCTGTCACCACCACATTCCCGGAGGCATTTTCTTCACTCACTGCAAGAGCGTAGGAGAATACTAAACCGCGACTTCGTAAGGTATGCTGGTAACCTGAAGCTTTGATATGATAATGTGCAGCCTTGCGAGGCAGATTGAGCGGTCCTGGTAACCTGCCTTCTTTTTCCAATCCTCTCTCGACCTCTTCTTTCATCGTGTCCCATATCTTTTTGAGAAAATCTGTCAAGGTGCTGTCCCTCTCATATTCTATTACATACTCCCAAAATGTCTTGCCATTACGTTCACACCATTTCAAGATATCAGTCATGAATGTCATAGGATAAATGTCCGGTATGTTGACAGGTTTTCCCTCTTCTTCTAAGGCTCCTCCGCCTACACTGTATACTGTCCATGATTCAATGAGTTTGCTTTCTTTGTCGAACGATTTGAAAGTCATTCCATTAGGATGATATGGCAAGAATATCTTTGGCTGCCATACTATTGACACGGGACCGTAAGGTTTGAGGACGTCAAGTATGGCTTTGTCAGTGAAGTGACCTTTGCCGGTAGCGGCGAGGCTGCCGTATAGTGTAACTTCAAAAGAGTGAGCATTTTTATTGCGTTCAAGAAACTTTTCTGCAGCAAAGTGAGGTGCCATGGTGTGACTGCTTGAAGGACCATGACCTATTCTGTATATTTCTTTTATAGTTTTCATATATGTGTCAAAAACCTTTAAGATTCATTAAAACTGTCGGTATGAGTAACAAACCTCCTAAAATAATAAGTGTCAATATCAATTTCCATACCCAGTGCACCCATTTCTGATAAGGTATGCGTGCGACGCCGAGGGCTGCGATGAGTACTCCAGAAGTAGGGGTTATCATGTTGGTAAATCCGTCGCCGAATTGAAATGCCATCACGGTGGCTTGCCGGCAGATACCTATAAGGTCGCTGAAAGGTGCCATGATAGGCATGGTAATGGCAGCTTTTGCCGAGCCTGACGGTATTACAATGTTAATGAGGGTTTGAATGCCATACATTATCTCAATGGAAGCTATCTTGCCGAAGTCTGCCATCGTTTTGGAAAGGTTAAATAATATGGTGTCGATGATGCCGCCATCTTGTAATATTATCACAATACCACCGGCAAGTCCTACTACCACTGCGGCTGATAAGATGTCACACATACCTTCAATGAAAAGTCCGGCTATCTCGCTGCCGTTTTTTCCTGTCGCCAACCCGCTCGCTATTCCCATGACAAGAAACAATGAGGCGATTTCCATTATATACCATTGATATCCCATAACACCGACTATCAGATATATGATAGTATAGGTGAGAAGTATGAGGATAAAATTGTGTACAGTCTTGCGAAGGCTGAGAAAACCGAACAGGGCGAAAGAGACAGTGATGACAGGGATAATATATGCCGACCATGAATTATTACCGATAGTCAATGTTGTTTTGGGATACAGTATTGAAAATATCGTCATTGCAGCAAGCAGTAAAGCATAGACGACCCATGCCGATTTAGGGACATAATGCTCAAATGTCATATTGTCGTGGATTTCGTTTTTACGCCAATAGGCATCTTCAATGTACATTGGCGATAATTGAGGATTTTTTTTAATCTTGGATGCATAGTGTAAAACGAATCCGATACCTACAATGTTGATAATTATCCAGCAGAAAATGCGATATCCAATACCTGAGAAGAGTGGAATTCCGGCAATTCCTTGTGCTATGCCGATGGTGAAAGGATTCAATATTGCACCGGCAAAACCTATATGTGCTGCTACATATACCATACATATACCTACTATTGAATCATAACCCATGGAAATAGCAAGAGGAACTATTATTATTACGAAAGCAATACATTCTTCACTCATGCCGAAAACAGCACCGAAAAGACTGAACAAAAGCATTATGAGTACAATAATAATGTTGTTAATTCCGACATAACCAATAATTTTATTGTTCTCAATTCGTCGTGTATAATTTAAAAAAGACATTATTCCCATATCGATGGCGCGGCTTTTGTTCATTATCCAAAAAGCACCTCCAATAATAAGAATAAAAATGATGATATTGCTTTGTTGAACAAATCCATTGAATAAGGCAGAGAAGATTTGCCATGTCTGCGGTTCGGCATCAAAGTCTTTTTTATATTGTTCCGGCATGTCATCATAATAGTAAAATACCATCTCTGATGATGTAGTACCATTTTGATCTACAGTTTGTTTTATATATTTGCCGGGTTCTATGAACCATGTCATCACAGCGGCAATTATTATGATGAAAAATACTATAACAAATGTATGCGGTACTTTTTGTTTTGCCATAAAATATTTTTTGCAAAGATAGTTTTTTTAATTAAATGACAAATTTTTTTAAAATATTAAACTAATATTAAAAATAAAATGTTATCTTTGCACAATTATTACAATTTAAATCGTTATAATAATGGTTAACATGTAATGTTTCTATGAAAAAATCATCATTAACAACATCTGACATTATGGATTTAATTTCCGATTACAAATCAGAAGTAAGGAAATTAAATGCCAAAATTAATTTCTGCAGCAGCAGAATTAATGAATTGGAGAGCTTGTTGAATGACAATGCTCAGGAGCAAAAACCGACGGAACGTCAAAAGTCTGTAAAACCTACATTCACGACACCGGCAGGTACAAGACTTAGGAAGAAAGAGACTAAGCCGCGTAAACCTTATCCGCTCTCAAAATGGGACGAGATTATTCTTAATGTTATTCGTGAGAACAACAGAGCTACTTTGAGTAAGGATATTTATGACAAAGCTTTTGAAAAAGCAAAAGTCGCCAATATTTTTATGACCGACGACAAGAGTAAGTCGAAAATCAATCAATGTTTGGTGAAACTTACCAACAGAAGAAATGATCTTGTCAAGATGAGATATGGCGGACGTGGTTTTGCCTATTGTTATCCGGAATGGATTGACGAAAAAGGAAGACTTAGAAGAGAGTATGCGATTATTAAAAAGTGAATTTTGATGGAGTAAAATCCTCGATCTTTACCCCAGAGACGAGATATATGATATAGAGGATTTTACCCCTTCCCATTTTTTTTGTTATTTCTTTTTTCGTTCATATCTACAATATTTTGACCCAAATTTTATGCTTGGGGAAGGGAGTCTTTCTTCCTGTTTTTTTTATAGAACTTTTTTTGATTTCTTTATATTGTTTCTTAAATAGGAAAAAAGATATGTATTTTTAACTATTTGTTTTTCGGTAGAATGATATTACCGATACAGAATGTTTTTGCATTCTTGTTTTTTACATTCTGTCCGTCAAAAAATGGTTATATATGGATAATATCTAACATATCGTTGTTTAAGATGGCAATATCATTTTATATGTATGAATATATTGGAGTCCGATAATTATACGAATTGATTATCAAAACAATATAGGGTATCTGTCCGGCTTGAAGGCACATAAATTTCATTTTCAAGATATTATTAATGAACTTGAAAGTTTTATCGGACAACAGTAATGATAATTTTTATACCTTCTGTCGTAAGAATTCTTATAATTGCATAGTTTAATGTATTAAATGTGCTGTTTTGCATAGCAATGAATATTTGTACATTTAATAAAAAAGAAGCGTACCAATCTCAAGATTGATACGCAATTTATTATTGATGATTTAATGAGAAGTGCCGGATTTAAGTCTGGAAATACTGTAAATCAAATAAATAATTATTATTCAGCACTATGATTCTCATACAGTATGAAGCATTACATCATGCCTGGCATTCCGCCTCCCATATTTGGCATTTGTGGTGCGGGATTCTCTTCTTTATGATTAGAGATGACACATTCTGTAGTCAACAGCATGCCGGCTATGGAAGCAGCATTTTCCAATGCGACTCTTGAGACCTTTACAGGGTCGATGACACCAGTCTTCAACAAGTTTTCATAGACTTCAGTTCTTGCGTTGAAGCCGAAGTCGCCGTTGCCTTCTTTTACTTTATTAACTATGACAGAACCTTCCAAGCCTGCGTTTTCCACTATTTGGCGCAATGGTTCTTCGAGGGCGCGTTTGATAATGTTGACGCCGGTTTTCTCGTCTTCATTCTCGCATGAGATATTTTCGAGTGAGCTGATTGCACGTATGAAACCTACGCCGCCTCCGGGGATGATACCTTCTTCTATGGCAGCACGTGTGGCATTCAATGCATCTTCCACGCGGTCTTTCTTTTCTTTCATTTCCACCTCGCTGGCTGCACCGACATAGATGACGGCAACACCGCCGGCTATCTTGGCCAAACGTTCCTGCAGTTTCTCACGGTCATAGTCAGATGTTGTTGTTGCAATCTGTGCCTTGATTTGAGTTGCACGGGCTGCAATTTCTTCTTTGTTACCTTGACCATTGACTATAGTGGTGTTGTCTTTGGTGATGGTTATTTTTTCGGCTTGACCGAGTTCTGCCAAAGTAGCATCTTCAAGGCGATACCCTTTTTCTTCACTTATTACGGTACCACCTGTCAAGATAGCGATGTCTTCGAGCATTTCTTTTCTTCTGTCACCAAATCCCGGAGCCTTGACAGCCGCCACTTTCAAAGAACCACGCAAACGGTTGACAACTAATGTTGCCAAAGCTTCGCCGTCCACGTCTTCAGCTATGATAAGCAATGGACGTCCTGTTTGTAATGATTTTTCCAATACAGGAAGCAAATCTTTCATCACTGATATTTTCTTGTCGTAAATCAAGATGTAAGGATTCTCGTAAACGGCTTCCATTTTTTCAGTGTTGGTGACGAAATAAGGAGAAATATAACCGCGGTCGAACTGCATACCTTCGACTACATCGACGTGTGTCTCAATACCTTTTGCATCTTCTACGGTGATAACGCCTTCTTTTTTGACTTTACTCATGGCATCAGCAATGAGTGTTCCTATATTGTTATCATTGTTAGCTGAGATACTTGCGACCTGTTTGATTTTTTCTATGCTTTCGCCAACTTGTTCTGACTGTTCTTTCAAAGACTTAACTACGGCAGCAACAGCTTTGTCTATACCTCTTTTAAGGTCCATTGGATTGGCACCGGCAATAACGTTTTTAAGACCGGTACATACTATTGATTGTGCAAGTATTGTTGCTGTAGTGGTACCGTCGCCAGCCAAGTCGTTGGTTTTTGATGCCACTTCTTTAACCAACTGAGCACCCATGTTTTCTATAGGGTCGCTGAGTTCTATTTCCTTAGCTACTGTAACACCGTCTTTTGTGATGTTAGGAGCGCCGTATGATTTTTCAATGATGACATTACGACCTTTAGGTCCGAGTGTCACTTTTACTGCATTCGACAATGCGTCAACGCCTTTCTTTAAGCCGTCACGTGCGTCAAGATTAAAAAGAATGTCTTTTGCCATAATATATCTTTTTTATATTTTATCTAAATAAGTTAAATGATTGCTATGATATCGTTTTCTCTCATTATCATATAGTCTTTACCGTCCAGATGAAATTCCGTGCCGGAATATTTGCCGTAAATGACTACATCACCGATTTTTACTGTCATTGGGTTGTCCTTGGTACCAGGTCCTATGGCAACCACTGTGCCTTTTTGAGGTTTTTCTTTTGCTGTGTCAGGAATAATAATTCCGCTTGCTGTTTTTTGTTCTGCTACAGCCGGTTCAATAACGACGCGGTCTGCTAATGGTTTGATTGATAATTGTGCCATAATAAATTTTATTAAAATATCTTTTCTTTCTTTTTATTCTATGTCCTAACAAAACTAAGACGATTATGTTTTAGCAAAATCTTTGCCAATGTTAAGGATTTCTTAACATTGATGATGATTTTTTGTATTTGTCATCGGAAATTGATTTAAAATATATTGATTATCAATATTATTTTATTAATCCATTTTTATCTTAAACATCTATCTGCTTTGATTTTATGACAAAATATCTTTTTTTCTTTAATGACGGTGTTTGTACAATGAATAAAAAATGGCAGATTTTATGACATTATGGCATTAAGGGGAGATATGGTTTTTGGGAATAAAGGAAATAAAAAGACATACCACTGACAACGGACTGTAATCTTTACAGTTTTTGTCAATGGTATGAATGTATGTATTTTGTAAATTACTTACAGGATTATTCCTGTTATTCTTCTGTTGCAGGAAGAGCTGTTGGAGTTTGAGTAGTAGTGGTAGCAGCAGGGACAACAGTATTTTGGTCTATTTGTTGACGCATTTCTGTGTCTATTTGTGTTCCACTGTTAACTCCTCCTTGCGGTATTGTCAAACTTGATGCCAAACAGAGTAATACCAATATGATAGCCAAAGTCCACGTGGACTTCTCCAAGAAATCTGTGGTTTTACGTACACCAAGAATCTGATTCGATGAAGAAAAGTTAGATGCCAGCCCACCACCTTTTGAATTCTGCACTAAAACTATCAACATCATCAATAAACTGACAACAATGATAAATACTAAAATTACTACGTACATGTTAATTTATTTTAATTGTTAAACTTCTTTTTTGCCTCTTCAATAAGATTTGCAAAGTAAATACTTTTTTTTGGAAATTTCAAACTTAATTTTTGATAAATTGAAATTGCTTTTTCAACATAGCCTTGATTGAGATAAATCCTTGCTAATGTTTCACTTATAATATTCTCGTGGTCGGTAACACTATTCTGTGCCGCTGATATAGGATTGAAGAATTCACTTTTTGGTCGTGTAATTGACGGATTATTTGCGATAAATTTATTGATAATTTCATCTTTTGTCATTATTTTTTCATCTTTCTCGATGTCATTTTCTTTATTTTGCAATTCCATCAATTTCTTTTCGACAAGAGATTTCAATTCGTCCAATGTCTGTTTTTTTCTTTCCAAAAGTTCTATCTCGGCATTTAATTCTTCGATAGAGTCTCCGAGGTATAATTCAGGGATATTGATTATTTCTTCAGTCGGGATATTTATTGTTGTTGATTCTTTTATGATATTATGATTTTCAAAGGTAATATCTGTTTTTTCCGAGACTTCTGAATAATTTTCCGATACATCATTCCGAGGTGTTTCATTTTGAGAGATACAGGACAGTTCCTGGTCCGCATCATTTTCAATGGAGATGTCTGAACCGGTTTCTTTCTCGTAGTATTCATCAGGTAATTCGGAGAAAATACGTCTGAGCATATTTCTGTCAGGAGTCATTGCCGCTGCTTTTTTCAATTGCAGTTCTGCTTCAATATGCTTCATTTTGTGCATTCCTATTGCCAAAAGTATTTGGCAGACAGTAAAATATGGATATGTTTTTGTTAATTGACACAATTCATTCATGTCATTGTTATTAATGGCATAAGGTTTTTTGATTATGTCTATCAGTCTGTCTTTGTCCATATCACCAATTCACTACGGCTTTATTAAATATGTCTTGACAAAGGTTATCCACTATAGTGGTTATCAGCGTTTCCTGGATAGCATTCAGGTTTTGGTTGCTTGGATAGTCTTCGTATTGCGAAAATGTCTGTTCGAAATTCTTAGACTCGTCATATTTATTGAAGAATCTTACATTTACTTTGATAGTCAATCTATTGAGTGCAGCAGTTTGGTCACCTGTAATAGCGACCGGAGTAGTAGAATAGTCTATTATCTCCCCTTCCAAAGCGAGGTCTCCGTTGTTATCCACTGATTGCAGAGTAGTCTGATTCATGAAGTAGTCGCGCAATGTATTGGTTATACTCGGACTTAGAAGAGGATTTACCAAAGAGGCGTTATTAGGGAAATATTGTACTGAGACTGTTTTAGCTTCAGCCGGTATTGAGGCACCCGTGAAAGAATATATGCCGCATCTGCAAAATGCCAATGTGGTTATCAATAGACATAATATATTGATTTTCTTCAACATCATTATAGTTCTATGTTATATTCGTTAATTTTGCGATATAAAGTACGTTCGCTTATGCCTAATTCTTTGGCAGCATCTTTTCTTTTTCCCTTATATTTTATAAGAGCTTTTTGAATAACTTCTTTTTCTTTGTCTTCCAATGACAAAGATTCTGAATCCTGTTTATCCTGCAGAAATTCTACTTCGATATCCTGGTCTGAGAAATAATCTTCAGGAGTTGTCATGTTGTCATGAGGCAACATGGTAGTGATAGGAGTAATATGTTGAGAAGCAGACAAGGACGAGTCGGGAGAAGTATTGTTGATTTTATTTTCCGACAATTCTCTTACGGTGGCACGCAATTCCATGATATCCTTACGCATGTCGAAGAGCACTTTATACAACAAATCCCTATCCGATATGACGTCGTCGGCAGTATTGTTTTTGTAAAGAATAGGCAAAGAAGTTTTGTCTTCCGGAAGGTAGCGTTTTAGTATTTCCGGTGTTATCATTCTCTCTTTTTCCAATATGGAAATTTGTTCAGTTACGTTTTTCAGTTGCCTGATATTGCCTTCCCATCTGTAGTTTTCCAACATAATGAGAGCTTCCGGTGTCAATTGTAAAGGAGGCATCTTGTATTTCTCAGCAATGTCGGCAGTAAATTTTCTGAACAGGAGTTTAATGTCGTCTTTACGTTCTCTCAAAGGAGGGACGAAAATAGGCATAGTGTTGAGACGATAATACAAGTCGGCACGGAATTTGCCTTTTTCTATTGCCACAGGGATGTTGACATTTGTTGCAGCAACAACTCTCACGTTGGTTTTCTGTATTTTGGAAGAGCCTACTTTGATAAACTCGCCATTTTCCAATACTCTGAGCAGACGTGCTTGTGTGGCGAGAGGCAATTCCCCAACTTCGTCGAGAAACAAGGTGCCACCATCAGCGACTTCGAAATAACCTTTACGTGTTTCGACAGCACCGGTAAAAGCTCCTTTTTCATGACCGAAAAGTTCCGAGTCTATAGTGCCTTCAGGTATCGCACCGCAGTTGATAGCAAAGTATGCACCGTGCTTGCGCGAACTGTTTTTATGTATAATCTGTGGAATGACGTCTTTACCGGTACCGCTTTCTCCGTTGATGAATACAGTAAGATCTGTGGCAGCGACCTGGACTGCTATCTCGATTGCCCTGTTAAGATAAGGGTCGTTGCCTATTATCTTGAACTGCTGTTTTATTGCAGAAATGTCCATATTATCTCAAAACTGCATTTAACTGTTGTTCAATAGCTGACTGTATCTTGGCCATGCTTTTTTCTATGACTTTGTCAGTCAGTGTCTTCTGAGTATCAATGAGAGTAAAACTCATGGCATACTGTTTCTTGCCTTCCGGTATCTTGTCGCCTTCATATATGTCGAACAGATTGACATTTGTCAATATTTTATTTTCAGCGGCGAAAGCCACTTTTTCTATTTGTTCGAAAGTGATGTCTTTGTCGAAGATCATGGCGAGGTCGCGACGTACAGCCGGGAATTTGGATAATGGTTTGAAACATATAGGTTTGAGATTCTTAACTATAGTCATCAGCATGTCCCAATCCATGGTGGCATAATATACATCTTTCTTTATATCGAAGATTTTCAAAGTCTTTTGATTCAACTTGCCGAATTTTGCAATATTATTTCCGTCAATAGAATAGGATAGTGCATAATCGAAATGAAGTTCTTTGTTTTCCGATACCATTATGTTGTTTAAGTCTATTCCGAGTTTATACAATATCTCGTGAACATATTTTTTAATATCATAGAAATCGACAGCTTCTACTTTATTATTCCATAATTCTTTTCTTTTATTTCCCGTGATGAGCAAGTCCAAACGATAATTCTCGGTGTAAGGAGCAAGAGGTCGGCTTGCAGTTTGTGCTTTTTCTTCGTTATATCTGTAAATATTACCGAATTCAAAGAATTTAAGGTCGAAATTTTTATGGTTCTGGTTATTGTTGATGCTTTCTAATCCTCCGAACAGCAGAGACTGCCTCATTACGTCGAGGTCGCTACTCAAAGGGTTGAGTATTTTTACGTTGTTTTTTTCATCGAAACTGTCCATCATACGAGTGTACATGGATTTTGTCAATGAGTTATTCATTATCTCGTTGAATCCGTCCGCAGCGAGCATGATGGAAATGTTTCTTTGATACTTCTCTTTGTCCGGTTTGTTGTTGACGTTTATACTTGCATTGACTTTTGTGGATATGACAATATTGTTATATCCATAGATACGCAATATTTCCTCCACAAGGTCGGCCGGGCGATAAACATCGACTTTACATGTAGGTACGTCAACTATGACATAATCATCGGTAAGTTCGGTGACAGTGCAATTAAGGTCTTTGAGTATGTTGACTGCAATATCCTTGTCTATTTCCTGTCCGGCCACATTATTGACATATTGGAACTTCAGTTTCACGGATACAGGGGGGAAGTCTCCGTTTTTAATATCGATGATGTTTGATGATATCTCACCTCCGGCGAGTTCTTTAACCATCAAGGCAGCACGTTTGAGGGCATAGACTGTGATATTGGGGTCACAGCCGCGTTCATAGCGGAAACTTGCATCAGTTTGCAGTCCGTGAAAGCGTGCAGTCTTGCGTATGGATGTAGGGTGGAAGTACGCACTTTCGATAAAAATGTTGGTAGTGTTATCTGTCACGCCGGATTTCATTCCTCCGAACACTCCTGCAATACACATGGGTTCTTCGGCATTGCATATCATTAGGTTGTTACCGTTGAGTTTACGTTCCACACCGTCGAGAGTGACGAAAGGAGTATCTTTTGCAAGACATTTAACTATTACTTTATTACCTTTTATCTTGTCAGCGTCGAATATATGCAAAGGCTGTCCCATTTCCATCAAGATGAAGTTAGAAATATCTACTATGTTATTGATAGAACGCAATCCCACTGCTTCTAAGCGATGGCGCAGCCATGCCGGTGAAGGACCGACCTTAACGTTGCTTATTGTCAATCCGGTATATCTGGGACAGTTTTGAGTATCTTCTACAACTATGTCGATGACGTTGTTTGAGTTGTCAACTTTGAAATTTTCCACATCAGGGAAATCTATATGGTATTTGCGAGTATTTTCTTTTTTGTTGAGGGCTGCCACAATGTCACGGTCGCATCCAATGTGAGAGGTAGCGTCAGAGCGGTTGGCGGTAAGACCTATTTCTAATGTATAGTCATGTTCCACAGGGAAATAATGAGAAGCAGGTTTGCCCACTTCAAAGTTATCGGGAAGCACCATGATGCCCTCGTGGGATTCGCCCAATTGCAATTCGTCTTCAGCGCATATCATGCCTTCAGAGACTTCGCCGCGTATTTTACCTTTTTTAATAACTACAGGTTCACCCTTAAGGAACAGTTCAGTACCTATGGTTGCCACGAGTACTTTTTGACCTTCAGCCACGTTGGGTGCTCCACAAACTATGTTAAGAGGTTCTTCACCGCCAATATCGACTTTGGTGAGATGTAAATGGTCTGAATTAGGATGGTCAGTACAGGTAAGAACCTTGCCGACCACTACTCCTTTCAATCCACCTTTTATGGATTCGTATGGTGTTATTTCTTCTACTTCAAGACCGGTATTAGTTAATATTTCTCCAAGTTCGTATGCTGACAAGTCGTTTTTAACATACTGTTTTAGCCAATTGAAAGATATTTTCATTTTTAACAGTTTCTAATATTGCTACAACGCGCAAAGATAATAAATTATGACAATATGTCATGTCAAAAATTATTTTTTTAATGAAAAACCCCACTCGTGGAGACTAAGTGGGGAAAAACAATATAAAGATTATGAAAAAATTTTAATTCCGACTACTAACATATAACGCTGTATTTTTCATTATATTGTTAGTTTGTTATTTTTTTTAGTAAAACAACATGTTATTTCACTTAAAAATAAATAAGATGCAAACAACATAATTGTTTTGGCAAGAAAACTCAGGCGTAAGATATTATTTTTTAGCGCCTTCCATTACGAGTTTTCCTTTATAATACAAATCTCCATCCACATAATAAGCTCTATGATAGACGTGGATTGTGCCTGTTACAGGGCAAGTTGCCAATGCAGGAACTTCTGCTTTGTAGTGAGTTCTTCTCTTTGCGCCTCTGGTATGAGACTGTCTTCTTTTCGGATGTGCCATCTTACACTATTTTTTTTAGTTATTAATTATCTTTTTCTTTATTATAATTCTCCAAACATTTCCAACGAGGGTCAATCTCAGTTGTTTCCTTAACTTCATTCTCTTCGAGATATTTTATCACCTCCGGGTTGCAGTCATTTTTATCCTGATGCACTCTGTGAATAGGCAAGGCAAGTATGATATACTCATATATAAGAGAACTTACGTCAAATTCGCATTCGTCTTTGGTTATCACAATGACATCGTCATTGTTTTCCTCAAAGATATCTCCATATTTCAGGAACACTTCGGCAGTATTTTGAATATCCTGTTCGTAATCGTCACCGCATCTGTCACAAGCCAACACCACTTTTCCGTTTATTTTAAGTGACAAAATGAAAGAAGATTCTTGTTTTAATATACCCAGATTCACCGAGACAAGACCTTTCCTTACTTCGGAATAATCGAACATTTCGAAGAAACTGTCATCTATAACATATTGATATTCACGATATCCCACTGACAGTCCGGTGATTGGAATAATATAACTGTTCTCCTTTTTATTCATTGGACTCCCGAATCGGGGTGCAAAGGTATGAAATTTTAAACAAATTAGAACGAAATATCATCAAAAAAATAAATTAATCTTGATTTTTTTCAATTTTTCTCAACTCTGACAATGCCTTTTGCAAGATATCGTCAGAGGGAGCGTATATTTGATAGAATCCGTCGTCACCGAAGATATCTCTTGCAATATAAGCCTTGAACAGAGGTTCTGCCAATCTGCGAGCTGTTTTTATGTCTTCTTCGTCACCAAAAATATCCAACTTTTCGGCATCTTTCAACATTTTATCAAATTCCTTCTCCGGCATTTTAAAATTCTTGTCGAAATTTTCCACTGTTTTGTATGCAGCAATATTTTTACGGTTTTTGTCTGTATATTCAAAAGCGTTTTGGAACAATATGCTGCTGTTGACTATTTTGTTGAAGAAGTATTCCGAGCTATCGTTTTTCAGGGGTACGTATATGTCAGGCATAATACCGCCGCCTCCATATACTGTTTTACCGCCAGGTGTGACATATTTCAATGAATCGGCAAAATGAATGCTGTCGGCACTGAACATCTCGCCGCTTTCATAGCGGTCCCAAGCCTCGAACATATATTCTTCTTTGTTGCCGCTGAATGGTTTTTGTATGCAACGACCTGTTGGAGTGTAATAACGTGCTACGGTGAGACGAAGTGCGGCGCCGTTAGGAAGGTCGAACTGCTCTTGCACGAGACCTTTGCCAAAAGAACGTCTGCCTATGATAATACCTTTGTCGTTGTCTTGCAATGCTCCGGCGACTATCTCGCTGGCACTTGCCGAGCCTTCATCGATAAGCACGGCTATGTCATCGTTTTCCAATATGCCATGGCGTCTTGCATAAAGATAATTTCTCGGACGATGTTCTCCTTCCGTATAGACTATCAAACTTCCTTTTGGCAGCATTTCATCTATCATGTCCACTGCAGTACCGAGGTATCCGCCTGTGTTGCCTCTCAAATCGAGAACAAGTTGTGTCATACCCTCTTTTTTCAGTTCTTTTATGGCATCGACGAATTCTTTATATGTCGATGATGCAAAGCGTGTCAATTTGATAAATCCTATATTTTCATCTATCATGAAAGATGATATTATGCTGTTGTTTGGAATCACATCACGGGTTATGGTGAAATCCAATAGTTCCGGCACGTCATAGCGGTGTATTTTCACATCCACCTTTGTATTTTTAGGACCTTTGAGCAGTCTCATGGCACCGGTGTTTTGTATTCCCACACCGGCTATCAGTGAGTCGTTGACATAAACAATTCTGTCGCCGGCCTTGATGCCTACTTTTTCCGAAGGACCGCCCTTTATCACTTCCAATATGGTAACAGTGTCTTTTTCAATACGGAATGAAACCCCGATACCTTCAAAACTGCTTAACAACTGGTCGTTTACATCATCGAGTATTTCGGGTTCTATGTATTCACTGTGAGGGTCCATTTCGGACAACATTTCTTTTATGGCTTTAACTTGCAGTTCGTCCATCTCGACAGAGTCAACATAGTCGTTTTTTATCAAGGATAGCACATTGTCGATGTTGTCAAAAGTTTTGCCATTGACAGGTTTTACGTCACGTTTGTTGACGTTGATGCCAAGGAGCAGACCTAAGATGAGGACCAAGGCAAAATACAGAGGCAGAAAGTTTTTACTGTTCATCAGTTATTGTAGCACTTGACAGTTCAATATTACTCTTATTTAATTTTTTAAACAACCCCTGCAGCACAGTGCCCGGCCCCACTTCGACCACTGATTTCAAACCGTTGGCTATCATATTCTCCATGGTCTGAGTCCAAAATACAGGAGAAGTCAATTGTGCAATGAGATTTGTTTTTATGATTTCCGGGTCATTGACAGCCTGACCTGTAACATTTTGATATATAGGGCATATACCTTTATTAAATTTTGTACGTTTTATTGCGTCAGACAATTCCAATCTTGCCGGTTCCATCAAAGGGCTGTGGAAAGCACCGCCTACTGCCAAAGGTACGACACGTTTGGCTCCTGCATCCTTTAGTTTTTCCCCTGCTATTCTGACTCCCTCTATTGAACCGGAGATTACGATTTGTCCTATGGTGTTATAGTTGGCAGGAACTACTATCTCGTCTTTTACCGATTCACATATTCTGTTGACAGTGGCATTGTCGAGGCCTAACACTGCAGCCATGGTGCCCGGATTAGCTTCACAAGCTTTTTGCATTGCTTTGGCTCTGTCGTTGACTAAACGGAGACCGTCCTCAAAACTTATGGTTTTATTTGCCACTAATGCGGAAAACTCTCCCAAAGAGTGACCTGCCACCATGTCAGGATTAAATCTTTCACCCAACATAAATGCCAAAATGACAGAATGCAAGAAAATAGCCGGTTGTGTCACTTTGGTTTGACGTAAATCCTCGTCGGTGCCTTCGAACATGACATCCGTAATTTTGAATTTAAGGATATCATTTGCCTTGTTAAACATATCCTTGGCCTTTGAGAAGTTGTCATAAAGGTCCTTGCCCATACCTACAAATTGGGCACCTTGTCCCGGGAATACAAATGCTTTCATATTGCTCATATTTTAATCTCTGCTGTTTCCGAAAAATCTAAGTAAATACAAGAATAAATTGATAAAATCCAAATACAGGCTCAATGCGGCATGAATAGTGATTTTCGCCATCATGTCACCTTCCAACATTCCGCTCTCACCTATTCTTTTTATTTTTTGTACGTCATAAGCAGTTAGACCAGTGAAGATTATAACTCCTATGATGCTGATAATGAAGTCAAGTTGTGAACTTCGAGTGAACATATTAATGAGAGTGGCTATAATGATACCAATAAGAGCCATTAATAAGAAAGAGCCTAATTTGGTTAGATCGGTCTTTGTGGTATATCCCACTATTGCCATTGTGCCGAACATGGCTGAAGTAATGATGAAAGTCTTGAAAATGGATGCCTGCGTATATATCACAAAGATGAAACTGAGACTTAATCCCATCAGCACTGAATACAATACATAAAGAAGTACCATGGAACTCAGGCTCATTTTGTTTACTCTCATAGTCATAACCAATACTATTATGAATGGTGCGAATATGGAAATCCATCCCAATATGTTGATTTTACTTTCTCCTGTAGGAGTTACAGTTATCAACGTACTTAACAATGAAGGATTGGTACCGAAGATATATGCAACGAAAGCTGTTATTCCCAATGCTGCAAACATCCATAAGAATACGTTGGAAACGAATGTTCTTGGCAATGCCTTTGGCATTTTTTGTTCTAAATTGAAGTTGTTTTCTAATTGATCCATAGTTTATTTAATGTAAGTTTGTTCCTATCAGTTGGAAGAACTCCGAGCGTGTCTTTTCTCTTTCGAAGGCACCCACGAAGTCACTTGTTGTAGTGACAGAATTTTGTTTCTGCACACCTCGCATACACATACACAAATGTCGTGCCTCAATTACGACAGCCACGCCGAGAGGATGTAAAGCCTCGTTGATGGCGTCTTTAATTTGTGTGGTAAGACGTTCCTGTACCTGTAACCGGCGAGAATACGCTTCTACCACTCGTGCAATTTTACTCAGTCCTGTTATATAACCGTTGGGTATATATGCAACATGAGCCTTTCCAATAAAAGGTATCATGTGATGCTCACATAAAGAGAATAATTCTATGTCCTTGACAATCACCATTTGTCTATAGTTTTCCTTAAAACGAGCCGACAATAGTATCTCCATGGGATCCATAAAATATCCTTGTGTCAGAAATTGCATGGATTTGGCAACACGCAACGGGGTCTTCAATAATCCTTCTCGTTCTGTATCCTCTCCAAGCAAGTCAAGGATGGCTTTATAATGTTCCTGTAACTTCACAAGTTTCTCAGGATTGAATTTCTCTATCTTCTCATATCCTATAATCTCATTATCCATTTTTCTTCATTTTAACGAAATTGATGATATTGAACACCATGAAACAGATGTAATATCCTAAAAATGATATTATAAATCTCTTAGCGTCCTCAGGAAAACTGAAGGCGTAAATAAGAATTATTGACAAAAACAATACGAGTTTGGTTACCGTCAATATCATGTAGAAGTTGGCAAATTTGGCGGCGTCACCCTGCATCTTTTTTTGTGTGAGATGATAGATGATCAAGTTGATACAGAAGAAAAAGAAGAGCTGATAAAGCCATAATGGTGTCAACCAAGCCGTTATATAAGGCTTTAACAACAATGTAAGTGCAGCAAGAACAATTACTAAACAACACAATGTCAATTGATAATGTATTACGCTCTTCTGTTTCATCATGTTACGTTTATTTGCTTATTTGTTGTTCTTGTTCCAGAATTTGAAATAACCTTCCACATCTTTCTGTTGATAGAAGATTGGGTAGTTGGAAATAGATATCGGCACTATCTGATAATCATCCTGATTGATGCCGCCGAAGACATAGTCTGTCAGGAACAGTGAGGTGATATAATCTTTGGCAGCCTGTACATTGTCGAATTTTTCTATCGTAATGATGGATTGTTGCTTGTTTAGCATCACGCTTTTGACTTCTAATTGCAACATACGGAAATTATTTTTGTTGAAATCAGTCATACGAACCTTCAAAGGATTGATTCTCACCCTGGTTTGAGCAATCACCATCACATAATGTGTTTCATTGGGATTATAGGTATAAGGAGATTCCTCTTCTTTTTCCGTATTGTCTTTTGGTCTGGCACTTTCTATGTTGAGTCCGAGGTTATACATGTCATTGGCTTTGAGGAGCACTTCCATGGCATGAGGTTTAATGCTGCTTTGAGGATAAGTGTTCACCAAGCGGTACAATGCAACAGCCATGGAGTCAACAACTTCGAGATAACCCAATGAAATGGCATCGAGGAACTCGAAGCGCGGCATTAATGCAGTATCGTTTGCATAAAGTTCGCGGGCACGTTCCACATTCATTCTCACACGTTGGTATTGTCCGTTTTTGTATGCATCGAAAGTTCTTGCATAAAACTGAGAAGCTTGTGCCCCCATTTCTGCCTCTTTGATGAAATATTCCGGGTCCATGATGATTTTGGCCTGGTTGGAATCCGGATATTTCAGCAGAATCTGGTTTTTATAATGTTCTGACTGCTGTTTTTCATTACGTTCGTAATACATCTTGTAAAGATAGTACCAGGAAGGCAGTTCGTTCTCGTTTTCGGGATAACGTTCGTTAAGTTCCGTATAAGCCTCGATGGAGCGTTGGTAGTCTTCTATGTTGTCATAATAAATATAACCAATATTGTTCAAAGCTTGGGCTATCAGGGCATTAGCCTCATCCTTAGCTTCCTGTGTAAAAGGTATTTGTTTGAGATAGAATTCACGGTCTGTCTCGGTATATTGTATGGTATCCCCCGGGTCTTTTTCGTTTAACAAGCCCTTTTCTTTAAGTTCAGCGATTTCTTCCTCGGTAAGATTGGCGAGTTCCTCTTCTGTCAGTTCAGGTATGTCTTCTTCTTTCTGCATGCTTTGCTTGTTGCTAATGAACCAGAAGTCTTCCAAGGTTCTGTTGCTCCATTTCTTTCTAAATTCGGATTGACCTCGTATGACGGCTGAGTTGTTGTAGTAATACCATCCGGCAGCATCGGCACCGATGGAATAGTCTTGTTTAGGAGCCTCGTCTTGACCTAAAAGAGCCAATTGTTCTTTTAGTGCTTTTTCTTCTTCCAGACGTTTCTGTTCAGCTTTGTAGTCTTCTATCAACTTGTCAATTATGATGTTTCTTTGTAAAGAATCCATGTCGGCAAGACGTAAAAGGCTGTCCTGTAATTGATATGTCACGAGATTTTCTACAAGTTCGCTGAGCACGACTGTCAGGTTGAGCAGGCTGTCATATCCTTCGTAAGTGCGGTCCATAGACATTACTGCAGTATCGTAATAGGCTTGTGACAGGACATAATCACTATTATCGAATAACATGGTGGCAGCGGTGAGAAATGATTTTATCTTCTGATTGTTATTGTCACGGCTGCTTGCAACAGATTTTTTGAGACATTCAATAGCAAAAGGCTCATTGCCGTTTTTCAGAGCCACTTCATGCATGGCGAAGTATATCCTGTCGTGATATTCGATGTTGTTTGCATCATTGAGCATTTTTCTGAACATCTTCATGATGACGGCAGTGTCATTGGTATTATAACATTTGGCTATATACATGCGTGATTCGAATGCCATTTCGTAATTGGGGTGACGTTTTATTACATTCTCGAATTGTTCTACAGCGCGTTCGTTGTCATTCTGTTTGGCATATATCTGTCCCAAAATGAACATAACTCTTGTCTTGACGGTACGGTTTTTAGCTGTCAGCAAAGCACTTTTTAGATATTTGACAGCATCATTTTCTCTTTCAGTAGAGATGTAATAATCGGCAAGTACTAAATCCAAATTGGTTTTGACATATTTGGGCATGTTGTTGTTTGTCGATGCAACTGTCAGATTCTGAAGCAGGGCTTCGGCTTTCTGATATTGTTCTGTTTCTATGTAAGTTTTTGCCAGCCATAGATTTGAGGTATGAGTAATGTTGTTGCCTCGATATTTATTGGAAATAAAGTCAAACGTACGACGTGCGGGAACATAATCCTGTTTGTAAAAATGGGCTTGTCCCATCATCAGAAATGCATCATCTATCCATTTGACATATTCTTTACCGTTGAAATTCATAGAATGCCTTTGTATGCACACGGCAGATTTTTCAATGGCTCTGTCCATGTTGGAATTCAAAGACAGAGCATTTTCTTTTGTACCATAATTGAAAACAGGCAAGATATCAGTGTAGTCGTCTTTGACAGCTTCACTTAATGATTTCTCTCCTTCTTTTATGCTTTGATTGCCGTTCCACCATACATTGTAATGACTTGTGAGGTTATGATAAACTCTTCTGTTCCATTTGTTCTTTTTTGTGGAACATGATGCTGCCATTAATATTAATAATGCTAAGGCAGTAATCTTAAATATATTTATCTTTCTAAGTTTAGACACTTTATCGATATTTGGTTATCCTAATAACTCGTTTTTTCGTCAAATATTTTATCACATTATTCTGAACTTGCAAAGATAAGCATTTAGACTTTTACTTTAGTGATTTTTTGAAAAAATCGTAATAGTCATCTGCCATTATGTTGTTTAATATTTAGATTGACTGATAATTATTGACTTTTTTATGGATTTTTTTCGTTAGTCGAGCAGAATAGACGTATGTTTACCTTAATTATTTGGTGGATAATATAAAAGAAAAGGGCGTTTGTTTAAAAAAAAACTTGTAACTTTACAGCGGCAAAATGATGAATTAATGGATAATTTTATTGTATCGGCACGTAAATACAGGCCTTCGACTTTCGATAGTGTGGTAGGACAAGGAGCAATTACGTCAACATTAAAAAATGCTATAAAAACCAATACATTAGCACAAGCTTTTTTGTTTTGTGGACCGAGAGGTGTAGGTAAGACGACGTGTGCGAGAATTATGGCAAAGACCATTAACTGTACCAATCGTACCGAAGATTTTGAAGCATGTAATGAGTGCGAATCATGCAGGAGTTTCAACAACTCGGCTTCTTTCAATGTATATGAGTTGGATGCAGCGTCCAACAACTCTGTAGATGATATCAGAAATCTTGTGGAGCAGGTTCGCATCCCGCCTCAGACAGGTGAATATAAGGTTTATATAATCGATGAGGTGCACATGTTGTCGCAGGCGGCTTTCAATGCTTTCCTTAAAACTTTGGAAGAACCTCCGGCGTATGCTAAATTCATCCTCGCAACGACAGAGAAACATAAAATCATACCCACAATTTTGTCACGTTGTCAGATATTTGACTTCAAGAGAATTACTGTAGAAGATATAACGAAACATTTGCAAAACATTGCATCAAAAGAGGGTATTACGGTTGAGGAAGAAGCTCTTAACATTGTGGCGCAGAAAGCCGACGGTGCTCTTCGTGATGCTTTGTCTATTTTCGACCAAATGGTGAGTTTTTCCGGTAAGAATATTACTTACCATGACGTAATTGCAAATCTCAATGTCCTTGATTATGAATATTATTTTCAAATGACAGACAATATTTTGAGAAGTGATTCCAATGCTGTGCTTTTGTTACTTGATGAAGTGATAGATAAAGGGTTCGATGCACAAAATTTCATTCAGGGACTTTCGACACATTTCCGTAATCTGTTGTTGGGCAGAAATGCCGCTGTCGCAGATTTGATGGAAGTAGGGCAACAGCTGAAACAGCGTTACATTACACAAGCCAAATTGGCCGGGGAATGGTTCCTTCTTAAATCATTAGACCTTGCTAATCAGTGTGATATAGATTTTAAGAGTTCAAATAACAAGAGATTGCATATAGAGATATGTTTGTTGAAAATGTGTTATGCGACGCAGAGACAAATGGCACAGCAGAGACAGGTGCAACCACAACAATATGCAGGTCAACAGCAGAACACGCAACCGCAACAACAATTAATGCAACCGCAACAACAGCATGTAAATCCGCAGCAACCTGCAGGTCAACAGCAACATATACAGCCGCAGCAATCTGCAGTACAACAACCCCTGCAGCCGCAGCAACAGGCACAAAAATATGACGATACAAAAGTGTCAAGGTCTGGCAGTATGTTCTCGGTGTCGATATCATCTACAGAAAAAAAAGAGAAAGAACCTGAACATAAGGAGATTGTAATGACAAATCCTTTTACTGTTGAACAGGTACAGGATTTATGGCAACGTTTTGTCAGTGAGAACAAGTTACGTATGTCGGCATTTGTTGCCGGTATTGTTAGATCCAAGATAACTCTCGTGGCACCTTTCGAGATCCATTTTACTATAGATAACACATTGGTTGTAAATGATTTGCAAGGAATGTCAGCATTACGGGATTATTTACGAAAAGGGTTGAACAACAATCAGTTTACTTTGATTGAACATGTAGAAGAACAGAAACATGAAGAAGTGCCTTATACTGACAGAAGTAAATTTGAGAAGATGGCAGAAAAAAATCCTAATCTTTTAGATTTACGCGACAAGTTGAATTTGGATGTTTATTAATATTAATAGGTGTAGGCATGAGTTTTAAGAGTTGGTTTGGAAAAACGATGTTGAAGTTGAAAGGCTGGAAGATGGTCGGAGAGATACCGGAAGACATCAAAAAAAGTGTTACCATTGCAGCTCCGCATACGAGTATAGAAGATTTCTTTATCGGACGTTATTATTATTGGTATATAGAGCGTCCGGTACGTTTTCTTGTAAAAAAAGAATTTTTCAAGCCGGACTGTTTGGGTTGGCTGTTGAGAAAACTCGGAGGCATACCTGTTGACAGAAGCAGGGCATCCAATGTGGTGAGCAGCGTAGTAGAACAGTTTGGCAAATATGATGAACTCAATGTGGTGATAACACCTGAAGGAACAAGAAAACGTACCGAACATTGGAAAAAAGGTTTTTATTATATAGCACTTAAAGCCAATGTGCCTATTATTGTTGGTTTTATGGATTTTGGCAATAAAATATGCGGCACCGGTCCTATAATTTATCCTTCAGGAGATTTTGATGCCGATTTTAAGATTATCGAGGATTTTTATCGTGGGATGAAAGGTAAATATCCTGAGAGGTTTAATTTGTAAAAGTATTAAAGTGAGAAGAAAAAACAATAATAAAACGACAGATGATTATAATGAAGTGGCAGATAATCATAAGTTTATAAAAATACGCCTGCCATATATGATTTATTTGTGTGTAGGCTTGATATTGGTATCGATGATTGGAACAATATGTTTGATACAGTTTACACCGATGAAAGATATTGTTTATAAAAATCCTAATGACAATCTTGACAGTCTTGTTCATGAAATAAATTATAGAACCGACTCGTTGGAAACGGTGCTTAGGAATAATGAACAGTATATGTATAATCTCAAGAGAATATTGAATGATGAAGATATTGAAAATGATGAGGTGTACAGTATGGAAGATGTACCTGTAGTAGGCAGCAATACGGCAGAAACCAAATATTTGAAGTCCAAATATGACAGTATTTTCAGATTGCAGTTTGAGATGGAGTCCCAATTTAATATATTTAGAGGAGGAAATCATGATAATAAAGATATCGACATGTTGTCGTTTTTCCCTCCGCTTAAAGGTGTTATCACTAATTATTATAGCAGTCATCAAAAGCATTATGGGATAGATGTAGTGGCTCGTAATGATGCGGTGATAATGGCTGTTTCCGATGGTACCGTAATATATTCTGATTGGAGCGTTGGTGTTGGTTATGTTATTGTTATTCAACATGATAATAATATTATATCAGTATATAAACACAATGCGGCATTGTTGAAAAAAGAGGGTGACATAGTGAGGGCCGGTGATGCTATATCTATAATAGGAGGCAGTGGCAATCTTTCTTCAGGACCTCATCTTCATTTTGAGTTGTGGTATAATGGAATAGCTTTGAATCCCGAAGAGTATATTTCTTTTGAAGAGTGACTTTAAATAATGTGAATTGTTTTTATTATCTTTGCAAATTGAAAATTAATTTAAGATGGATATATTAATTAAGATTGTACAACTGATTCTTTCATTGTCGCTGTTGGTGATAGTGCATGAATTCGGGCATTTCATTGCCGCACGCATATTCAAAACGAGAGTGGAGAAGTTTTATATTTTCTTCAATTACAAGTTTTCTATTTTGCGTTTCAAGAAGGTGCATGGTAAATGGCGTTTTCGTTTTTTTAGTAAAAATGTACCGGAAAGCTATACAGAACATG
The DNA here is from genome assembly GCA_002633315.1 of Bacteroidales bacterium Phil6. GTDB lineage: Bacteria > Bacteroidota > Bacteroidia > Bacteroidales > F082 > Limimorpha > Limimorpha avicola. The sequence goes on along the minus strand of NWBN01000027.1, from coordinate 25,453 downwards.
TGAATGTTAATTCTGAAACTAATAAAAAAGAATATTCTTATGAATCTATAGATCTCAGCACTTTGCCCCAAGACGACTGGCGTACCGATGAAGAACATACTGAGTTTGGAATTGGGTGGATTCCTTTAGGAGGTTATTGTAAGATTGCAGGTATGGTTGATGAATCAATGGATATGGAACAATTGAAACGTCCTGTACAACCGTGGGAATTTCGTAGTAAACCGGCATGGCAACGCCTTATTATAATGATAGGCGGTGTCTTCATGAATGTTGTCCTTGCTGTATTGATATTTATCGGGATATTGTCTGCTTATGGAGAACAGTATCTTCCTACGTCAGAAGTCAATAAATATGGTATTGCAGTAGATAGTCTCGGATATAATCTCGGACTTAAAGACGGTGACAAGATATTGTCTGTTAATGGCGAATATATAGAAAACTTTTACCAAATACCGATGGAGATTATATTAGAGGATACTAAATATATAGAGGTGGAACGTGATGGAAAGAAGGTAAAGGTTATGTTGCCTCCGGATGCGGTGACAAAAATGCTGAAACATCAATCCACGTTCATGTCATACAGAATGCCTTTTGTGGTGGGAGAGTTTTCCGACAACTCGGCGGCAAAGGATGCCGGTATGCAAGTTGATGATATAATAGTGAAAATCAACGATATAAATACACCTTATTATCAAGATTTTGTTGCATGTATCAAACAATTTGCCGATACCGACATTAATATCTCTGTGGTAAGGAACAATGATACTTTGGTAGTGCCTTTGCATCTTCCTGCAGAAGGTGTGATTGGGGTTTATGCACAACCTATGTTGGAACTTAAAACACAGGAATATACTTTCCTGGAAGCTGTACCGCATGGCTTTTCAAAAACGATGACAGAAATAAGCGATTATTGGAAACAGTTGAAGTTGGTGTTTAAGCCGGAGACAAAAGCTTATGAAAGTCTTGGCGGCTTTATATCTATAGGAAAGATATTTCCGGATACGTTCAATTGGTATCAGTTTTGGAGAATGACAGCATTGTTGTCGGTTATTCTCGCTGTGATGAATATATTGCCTATACCGGTTCTTGACGGAGGTCATGTGCTGTTTTTGATATATGAACTCATAACAAGACGCAAACCGAGTGACAGATTTTTACAGGTGGCACAGATGATAGGATTGGCTATATTGTTAGTACTGCTTGTGTATGCCAATGGCAATGACATTGTTAAGTTGTTCAGATAATATCATAAAATATTTGTAATGTGTGTTTTGTGATTTCATTAACACAATAAACGGAGTGGTTTTTAGTTAAAGATTTTAGAATATTAGAAAACACGGATAAGGTGCGAGTTTTAAGATATATAATAGTATTGTTGGTGTTGTTGCTGGTTTGTAACGAAATAAAGGCTCAACAGGCGCCTATGTTCACCAATTACAGCAACTCCTATGCCGTAATAAATCCCGGCTATGCCGGTCTTAGCGAAGGTGTCAACATATTGGGAATTTATAGAGACCAATGGTCAGGGTTTAAAGATATGGATGGGAATAGAGTGTCACCGAGAACGTTGCTGTTTTCCGGTGATATTCCTGTACGATTTTTAGGAGGCGGTCTTGCACTTGGTATCATGAAAGACGAGATAGGCTTTGAGAATAATGTAAGTGTCAATCTTGGGTATTCGTATCATTTCGATCTCGGAGCAGGTACTCTTGGTTTAGGTGCTGCTTTCAATTTGGTGAATCGATCGATGGATTTTTCTAAATTGAATCCATTAGTATCTTCTGATCCGTTTTTACCGACAGGAGAAGAGACTTCTATGCTATTCGATGCCAATCTTGGTGTATTCTGGATGGTTCCTGAAACGTATTATATAGGTTTTTCTGTTACCAATTTGTTTGAATCGAAAGGAAAAGAACTTGTGGGTTCAGCCGAGTCGAGTGCAAGTTTTGTGGGAGACAGGACTTTTTATCTTGTGGCAGGTTTTGAATATCAGTTTACCAACTCGTTATTCGCTATTTTACCGTCACTGTGTATTATGAGCGATGTGGCTTCGACTCAGTATAATATTGGGTCCAAGGTTATGTATAATGATCGTTTCTGGGTTGGACTTAATTACAGATTTCAGGAGTCAGTAGATATTATGGCAGGCATAAAGATTAAAGATTTACAGATTTCTTATGCATACGATATCAACACTTTGGGATTGGCAGTACCCGGCTCTCATGAAGTTTCCATAAGCTATTGCTTCAAGTTAGACTTGGACAAACATCCTCGTATCTATCGTAGTATCAGATATTTATAAAATAAATTGATGAAAGATGTTGAAAAAACATGTTTTTTTGTTGAATAAATAGAATAATTTGTTACCTTTGGCTCGCTTAAAAAAAGTCAACTAGGATAATAATAATTATAGTGTAAAAACGTTAGGAATAGTTATAAATTCAAAGTATTTAAAATGAAAAAGTTTTTGTTGATAAGCCTGATCGTACTTGTATTCTCAAGTTGTAGCAATACAAACCAGGGAGAGTTGGTCGGTGTAAGAAAGAAATCGAAACCATTTTATCAGCCTGATCCGTATGGCATGGTGTTCGTCCCTATGGGAAGTTATACCATGGGCGTTGGAGGTCAGGATATTACATCAGGATATTTGTCTCAGCCAAAGACAATATCTGTGTCTGCCTTCTTCATGGACGAAACAGAGATAACAAATAACGAATATCGTGAGTTTGTTAACTATGTGCGTGATTCCATAGCCAGAACATTGTTGGGAGAGGTGGCACCTGAAGTATATCTTATCTCAGAAAATCCAAAGACAGGGGAGTTATATGACCCGCCTTATCTTAATTGGAAAGAGGATATAGAATGGAATAGTGACAATCAAGATTACAGAGATGCACTCGAGGAGATGTGGATTCCTGAGAATGAGCGCTATTTTGGAAAGAAAGAGATAGATTCGAGAAAGTTGTTCTATGAATATTTCTGGATAGACCTTCAGGCAGCTGCAAGAAAAGAGTTTAGAGATGATGCCGATTATCGCAATGCCGGTCTTGCCAACCGTCCACAAGGTCTTACCGACCGTTCGGTATATGTCAAAAAAGAAAGTATCAATGTATATCCGGATACCTTGGCGTGGATACATGATTATACATATTCATTCAACGATCCTCTCACAGAAAAGTATTTCTGGCATCCTGCATACGACAATTATCCGGTTGTCGGTGTAAACTGGAATCAGGCAAAAGCATTCTGTGTGTGGCGTACAGAGAAATTGAATAAATATCTTCGTTCTCAAAAGGGTGAGATGGTGCTTTCGGAGTTCCGTCTTCCTACTGAAGCGGAATGGGAATGGGCAGCAAGAGGCGGCAACCATTTGAATCCTTATCCGTGGGGAGGTCCTTATACGAGAAATGAAAAAGGTTGTCTGCTCGCCAACTACAAACCATTACGTGGCAACTATATAGCAGATGGAGGCCTTAGAACTTTGATAGTAGGACATTATCCTCCGAATGACTGGGGATTGTATGATATGGCTGGTAACGTGGCAGAATGGACTAATAGCGCTTTCGACCCTGCATCGTATAATTTTACATGGGATATGAACCCCAATTATACTTATAATGCCAAGGAAAGCGACCCGCCTGTCATGAAGAGAAAAGTCATCCGTGGCGGTTCTTGGAAAGATATATCTTATTATCTCCAGGTGACTACACGTACATACGAATACCAGGATTCTGCCAAATGTTATATAGGATTCCGTTGTATTCAGCCGTATCTTGGTCGTAACAAGGGAGATAACCCCGCTAAGGCATCAAGAGTTTACAATTGATAAAATAAAGAATTTATAATCAAAACATTTTAATAAAATTAGGAATTATGAGTAAATTATTGGAAAGTAGAGGCTACAAGGTTTTTATGTCCAGAGTCTATGGTATTGGCGCAACAATCGTTCTTGTTGGTGCTTTGTTTAAATTGACACACTGGCAGGGTGCCAATCTTATGTTGACAGTTGGTTTGTTGACAGAAGCTGTCATATTCTTTTTCTCGGCATTTGAACCGCCGCATGTAGAACCGGACTGGAGTTTGGTGTATCCAGAATTTGCTTATGCCTATCATGGAAAAGAAGCAGAAGGCAGTACGGAAGGAAGATCCAAAGGTACTAATAACAATTCTGCAATGGGTAAACTCGACCAGATGTTTGAAAAAGCCAATATAAGTAATCAGGCATTGGAGAGATTAGGCGAGGGTATCAATAAACTTGGCGAGAATGCTGCCAAAATGGCTGAGATAAGCAATGCTGTGACAGCGACAAGCGATTATGCCAAAGCGATGCGTAAAGCTACGGAATCTGTTACCGCTCTCGAGATCCAGATTCAAAATACGGCTGTTATGGCAGAGACCAATAACAAATTGAATAAAACCATGTCAGAATATATTGAGAAAGTCGGTGCTTCAGCATCATCAACGGAAGCTCTCAATCATCAGATTGCCGATTTGTCGAAACGTATGTCTGCTCTTAATACAGTTTACGGAAATATGCTTTCTGCCATGAATGTCAAATCTTGATGGTTTGAAGTTAACTTATTATTAACTTAAAAAAACGTGAGAAATGGCAGGATTTAAAGAAACCCCGAGGCAGAAGATGATATCTATGATGTATCTCGTCTTGACAGCCTTGCTCGCTTTGAACGTTTCTGTCGATATTCTCGATGCTTTTGCTATCGTGAATGACGGTTTGGAGGTGTCCAATGCAAGCGTCGAAAGAAAGATTGAGGATTATTATAGGACTTTTCAGCAACAATACGACAGACAACAGGAAAAAGTCGCTCCTTATTGGGAGAAGGCACAGGATATTCGTAAGCATACCGACGAGATTATCAATTTCATAGAGAAAGAGATAAAACTTCCTTTGGTACTCGTGACTGAAGGTCTTACTGAAGAGGAAATGCTTAATCAGGATGAAGGTGAAGCTCTCCTTAGAAATAAAAATAAAATTGATCCGAGCAATGATCGTGTGTTCTATGAATTTGACCTTAAGAATGTAAGTGCAAAAGACAAGTACGACGCACCTACCAATTTTATGATCAATGAAGGTAATGCCACCAAGTTGCGTGAAAAAATAGATGCATATCGCGATTATATCATTAATACTGTACAATCTGCCGGTATTATAAATTATGGTAGTAAGGTAGGTCTTCTTACTTCGCATGATGCCAATGGACAGGAGATAATATATTACGATGCTAATGACAATAAACTCGATTGGGAAAACAAGAATTTCTATCATGTCATTTTGGCAGCTGATATAGCTATTTTGAATAAAATAATTGGTGAAATACAGACTACCGAATTTGATGCTATCTCTGAATTGTTCAAAAGAATAGGTGCAACTGACTACAAGTTCAATGCGTTGGAAGCGAGAGTTATTCCAAAGACCACATACGTTCTGACAGGTCAGGATTATGAAGCTGATGTGTTTATTGCAGCATCCGACACGGCACGTCAGTTTGATGTTAAATATGCGAAAGGTGTCAAGGATTTCTACAAGGCGGGACAAGGTTCTGTCAAATCGGCTTCGAGTGTTGGCGGTGTTGTGAAATTGAAATTTCCCGGTACTTCTGTCGGAATACAGGAATATGCCGGTGTTGTGGAGATGATAGACCCTGAGACTGGTGAAAAAGTGCCTTATCCGTTCAGTTCTTCATTTACGGTGGCTCCTCCGTCAGTGACAGTGGCTCCTACTCAGATGATGATATTCTATCAAGGTCTTCAAAATCCTATTTCAGTGTCATCACCCGGTATCGCCAATGAACAAATCGATGTTGCTATCTCAAAAGGAAAGATAACAAAAGGTAAAGAATCCGGTACCTATATGGTAGAAGTCCCGGCAGGAGAAAAGACGACTACCGTCACAGCTTCTACAATGATAGACGGCAAGAGAGTGGTACTTGGAAGTTATGATTTCCGTATCAAGCGCGTCCCGAGTCCTCAGGCTACCATTGCAGGTATATCGAGCGGTCAGATAGGCAGAAACGAACTGCAGGCTGCCGGCGGTATCATTCCCGATATGGGTGATTTCGAATTCGGCGACTATCAGTATAACATCGTATCTTACACTTTATCTACTATAGTTGCCGGCGACTACAAGACTTCAGGAACCATAAGAGGAGGTAGATTCAATGAGGAGGCCCTCGATATTATCAGCAAATCTAAACGCGGTCAGAAACTTTTCTTCGAAAGTATTCAGGCAAAGGGTCCTGACGGCGCTACGAGAACTCTGAATCCTATCAATATTGAAATTAAATAATAAATATAAATAAAAATGAAGAGATTAATTGCTTTTGTTTCAATCGCTGTATTGACTCTTTGTGCCGCTCCGAAGGGACAAAGTCAGGCTATACTCGATGAGACTTTCACCGATGGTATCTATGTCGAGAACTCCTTGGGTGAGAAGACTCCATTGCCGTTGCCTACGGTACGTGAGGCTGACGTGATGTGGAAGAAGAGAATATGGCGAGAGATAGACTTCCGCCAGAAAATGAATTTGGGATTCTATTATCCTACTGTCTCTCATCAGAATTGGAAAAACTTTATCACTATCATACTCGATGGTATGAAAGAAGGTAAAATAACAGCTTATGAGGTTGAAACAACAGACGAGATGTTGACCCCGATTTCTTATAATCAGTTTATGAGTAAACAATCGGATACTACATATCGTACTTTCAGAAGACCGTATCCTCCGTATGATGAGTATGATACAATCATTATTTCTCAGTTCGACCCGTCACAGGTATTACGTCTCCGTCTCAAGGAAGACTGGTATTTCGACAAACAGAGATCCCAACTTATGGTACGCATCATTGCTATCTGTCCTGTCAGAATGAGGGAATTGGAGACTGGTGACCGCGTGCCGCAACCTTTGTTCTGGATACCTTACGAGAGCGCAAGGAATATCTTGGCACAGGCTCCGTATTTCAACCGCAACAATTCGGCAGGTCTTTTGTCATACGACGAGGTGTTCTGGAAGAGAATGTTCGACAGTTATATCTACAAGGAAGAGAATATTTATGACCGTAGCATACAGGAATATGCTCAAGGCGTAGATGCTCTGCTCGAATCCGAGAGAATAAAACAAAGTATCATAGACTTTGAACAATATCTCTGGGATTATTAATGTAGTATTGACTTGAATCTTACGACGGGTGGTACATTGTTACCATCCGTTTGTTTTTTTATTAAAATTTTATTTTTTTTAAATATAATTTTTTAATTTTAAAAAAAAATATTATCTTTGTGGTTGATAAATAACGATATTATATAACAAAAATATTTGCCTATGATATAAAAGTGTAAATTGATACGCACATTTTAAAGACATATTGGAAAAAGCGTTTTAGCTTAGCTTGAATTTCTGGAATCTGGACAATTTCATAAAATCAACCGAGAGTAAAGCATGGAACGCTCACACGATTAAGTGTGGGCTTTACTCGTATAATTTGGTTGATTTAGGTAGTCCAGAACCTTAGAAATTCAAATTGAAGCGAAAGAAGTACCACACTTTTTTTATGTGCATATCTTATCTGAATCATTTTGGTACTAAACGGAGTAATCCGAAAAGCCGTAAGTGAGTAGGAAAGTAAATCTTTAAAACCGAAGAGCAACGGGATAAAACAAGCAACAATAAAAAATGAGAAAATTATATGTTATGGCAATATTAGGAATTGCATCGTTTTTAACAGCATGTGGTGGTAGTAAACAAATTGTCAATGAAAGTTACGATAATAATTCAAGATCACCTTTTGGTGATGTAGTAGAAGCTCCTTGCCAAATTTACGACACCAAGCAAGAGTATACAGGTTGGGGCGCATTTCGTGGGTCTAGAAATCAAATGGGTGATATTCATATCAATGCAACTGAAAGTGCTAAAAACAATGTAAGGCAGAAAGTGAAAGCCGCTTATAAAGGTTTGATAACTTCATATAGGAATAGTTATGGAAACAATATGGGGAATGACATAGAAAATAAGATGGAGATGGCTGTGGATCAAGCACTTGATAACATTCTAAATGATGTAGAAACAGAATGCTCGAGATGGGATCAGGTAGAAGATGATGGACATGTGTATAACTATGTTAGTATTAGAATTTCAAAAGAGGAAGTGGCTACCAAAACAGCTTCCTTAGTGGAGGATAAACTTACAGAAGATGAAAAACTGCGAATTGATTTTAAAGAAGCAAGATTTCGTGAAGAAATGCAAAAGAGATTCGAACAGTTTAAAGACGGTAATAATTAGATTTGATTATGAAGTATTACTTTGTAATTGCTTTTATTAGCACATTGCTTTTCCTTATGGAAGGGCAATGTGCTTTTGCACAGCAGCAAAAGCCAGAATGGACTAATGGTTTTTTTGAGGAAAGTTCAATATCGTACTTAGAAGTCGTTTCCGGAATGGGATATGAAGTAGCTGATGCAAGGAAGAAAGCTGTCAATCAAATTATTGAACGTCGCAGTTTGGCGACTGGTTCTGATAACAAAGTTATAATAAATGGTAATGATGTTAGAGTAGAACGAAGTCATGATTTGATAGTGAAATCCCGTATCATAGATGAATATCATGAACGTATTGGTACCGGACAATATAAGGTATATCTTTTGGTTCAGACTGTTAAGAATCCTACTTATAGTTTTGATAATGTGAGGATTACTGATCATTATCCTTTGTCTCCTCGTGTGTTTGTTCCGGGTATGGCACAAATATACAAAGGAAGTACAACAAAAGGCGTTAGTTTTATTGTAGGAGAACTTGTGTTTGCAGGTGGTATTATTCTTGGAGAATCATTCAGGATATCTAATGTTAATTTAATTAATTCCACTCATAATGAATCTTTAAGATATACCTATACGCAAAAAGCCAACAATTGGGCATTGGTTCGTAATGTGTCAATTGCAGGAGCTGTGGCTGTCTATGTTTGGAATGTTATTGACGGCATTGTGGCAAAAGGAGACAAAACAGTTCTATTGGGTAGTGCTAAGATAAATGCATCTCCATATATTGATTCTGATAATTTTGGATTGGCATTGAATATCAACTTCTAACTTAAAGATATTGAAAATGAGAAGATTGTTAAAAATGGTTCCCATTATTTTCGTTGTTTTATTGGTATTGTCATGTAATCCAACGGTATATGAAAGTTTTGGAGACTTGGAAGGTACTGTGCTCGATGAAGAAACCAATAAGCCGATAAAGTATGTCTATGTCATGCTTTCGCCTGGCGGAAAGAACATGACAACAGGTGCTGATGGTAAATTCTCATTTGTGGATTTAGACCCACAGCAATATACTGTCACTGTACAGAAAAACGGTTATTCCACCAACAGAAAAAGCGTAAATGTAATAGTGGCAGTAACGACACGAATTTCTATAAGTATGAAAAAGAATGATTGATATTAATTTAAAAAGATAAAAATCATGAAAAAGGTATTATGTTTATTCCTTGCCATATCGTTATTAGCCTTATGGCAGTGCAAGAAATCGGATGATTTTATAAATGGTAATAATCAACAAATAAAAGGTTCAATTTACGGTGTCGTTGTAGAAAAAGGAGAAACAGACCCAATTGTTGGAGCAGCTGTGGAACTTTATACTACTATACGTATTGATGGATATTATAAAAAAGATGCATTACTATATAAAACCGTTACCGGTAGTGAAGGACAATACGAGTTTCCAGATTTAAATCCCGATTATTATATAGTTATAGTTAGAGGAAATGAGCAATATCAAGATTCTGAAGAAACATTGGTGAAGGTTGAACTCGGCAGACAAGCACGTGCTGATATGCAGTTGATATCATCGGGAAATGTAAACATTAATGAATATTACATAGTATTGGAAGATGCCGGTATAGCAGTTCAAACATCAGATATTAGCTCTGATATTATAAGTAAAACAACAGCAGAATTTTTATGTGATGCATCTATAGTTGGAGGTTATTCAGATTGGCGTTTACCTACATTGGGAGAGTTACAGATTATTTATTATAATAAAGATTTGTTTACCGGTTTTAAAGCCGGCTACTATTGGACTTCAACACATAAAGAAGATGTTAGTAATTATTATTTACTAAATATGTATGATGGGAGTGTTTCCTATGGGGGTTGGGGTGATTATTATGCCCGAGCTGTACGGACTGTATCTGGTAATGTTTCCGGTGGTAGTGAATTTTTTTATGATTTCGAAGATGCTACATATGGGTTTTGGACAATGATTGACGCTGACGGCGATGGCTTTCATTGGCAATTTGTTTCCAGCACATCTGGTATTCCTGGTAATAACAATAGTTCATACTGCATGTCTTCCGCATCTTTTGATAAATGGTCAGGACCATTAAATCCTGATAATTTCTTAGTGTCGCCAAAGGTAAGTATCGTCCATGGTTCGACATTAAGTTATTATGTATGTGCTCAGGATGAAAATTTTGCGCAAGAACATTATGCTATTGCCATATCGACAAGCGGTAATGTCAATCCAAATGATTTTACAATTATTTTTGAAGAAACCCTAACATCAAAAAATGTTTCTCAGGGGATTAGAGGAACTAATGAGCAAGGTAATTGGTACAAAAGAATGATAGACCTTAGTAATTATGCAGGACAAGATGTTTATATAGCATTCCGTCATTTCAATTGTACAGATATGTATAGAATTAATATTGATGATATTCGTCTTAGTACAACTCCGGGTGTTTATTAATACAGTCGTTATTGTTTTCTGAATTTAGGATATATTTAGAGTGACAAAGCATAATATCTGCTTCAATTATAAAAATGCCATATCATGTAAAATATTCATCGGTATGGCGTTTTTTATTTTTCTAAAAAAACATTTTTTCTTTAGTATTTAACAAAAACGTTCCATTGTGCTTCATTTCCTAATAGAACTTTCTTATTAAATTGCATGATAAAAAATTATTTCATCGCATTTTTATTTTTTTAGTATCTTCACAGCCTAAAATCCAAATATGGTTGATTTGCTGCAAACGAAAATAGAATTTTTGAAAGGTGTCGGTCCCAAAAGAGCGGAACTGCTCAATAAGGAACTTTCTATCTTTACCTATCAAGATATGTTGAATCATTTCCCTTTTCGTTATGTCGATAAGAGCAAAGTGCATAAAGTCAACCAGATATGCAGCGATGCCGTTTATTATCAACTTGTGGGCACTGTGTCCAACATGCAGTCTTTCGGTTCGCCTCGTGTCACTCGTATTACTGCCACCTTTACCGATGAAACAGGTTCAGTAGAACTTGTATGGTTTCAAGGACTGAAATGGATAAGGTCGCGTTTCCGGCCGGGTATGAAATATCTCATCTTCGGCAAAGCCAACTTCTTCAACAACAGATATTCTTTTGTGCATCCCGAAGTGGATGACTATAATCCCAATGACTTGGTTGTAGGCGAGAGCTTGCAAGGAGTCTATTATACAACCCAGAAGTTGAGCAACATTGGTCTCGGTTCGCGTCAGATTGCCAACATCATAAAGACATTGCTTCCTCAAGTAGTTGACATCATTCCGGAGGTGTTGCCTCAAAGTCTTGTAATAAAAGACAATCTTATGTCGAGGAAAGAGGCATATTACAAGATACATCTCCCTTCTTCTGACCGGGACGTAGAAAAAGCTACGTCGAGGCTGAAATATGATGAGTATTTCTTCTTTCAACTTCGTATGCTGTTGCATAAGAAAGACCGTCAGATTAATACCATGAGTGTGGTATTCGACAAGGTCGGAGATTATTTCAATACGTTTTACAAGGAACATCTGCCTTTTCCGCTTACGGGAGCGCAGAAACGTGTCATCAAGGAGATACGTGCCGATTTGAAGACTGGGCATCAGATGAACCGTCTGTTGCAGGGCGATGTGGGGAGTGGCAAAACGATAGTGGCTTTGATGATAATGCTGTTAGCCCTTGATAATGGATACCAGGCTGCCTTGATGGCTCCTACCGAGATTCTCGCCACTCAACATTATGAGAGTGTCACTGACCAGTTAAAAGGAATGAATATCAATGTGGCATTGTTGACAGGTTCTACCAAGACGGCAGAGAGAAGAAATATACTTGAACAGCTTGCCGACGGCAGTGTCAACATCATCATAGGCACTCATGCCCTTATAGAAGACAAGGTGGTATTTAAGAATCTCGGTCTTTGTATTGTCGATGAGCAACACAGGTTCGGTGTGGCGCAGAGGGCTCGTTTTTGGGAGAAGACTGCCATGCCGCCTCATACCCTTGTCATGACGGCGACACCCATACCGCGTACTCTCGCCATGACACAATACGGCGATCTCGACGTTTCCAAGATAGACGAGCTGCCTCCGGGACGTAAACCGGTGAAAACGATACATCTGTACCGGGAATCACGCCTTGCCATAATATCGTTCATGAAGAGACAGATTGCCGAAGGACGTCAGATTTATGTGGTATATCCTTTGATAAAAGAGTCCGAGAAAATGGACCTGATAAATCTTAAGGAAGGATATGAGGCTTTGTTGAGGGACTTTCCGGAGCCTGAATACAGGATATGTGTGGTGCATGGCCAAATGAAAGCTGATGATAAAGACTTCGAGATGCAGCGTTTTGTAAAACATCAGGCACATATCATGGTGGCGACGACGGTGATAGAGGTGGGTGTCAATGTGCCCAATGCCTCTGTCATGATAATAGAAAACGCCGACAGATTCGGGCTCTCGCAACTGCACCAGCTGCGTGGACGTGTGGGTCGCGGCTCCGACCAGTCGTACTGTATCCTCGTCACTGACCATAAACTTACAGGCGAGGGAAAGAAACGTATGGCAACCATGGTGAGTACCAATGACGGCTTCGAGATAGCTGAGGCGGACCTGCTGCTGAGAGGTCCCGGTGAGACACAAGGGACACGCCAGTCCGGCCAGGTGGAGATGAAATTGGGCGACTTGACAAAAGATGAACCATTGATACGCCATACCCGCAGAATGGTGTCTCTGCTGCTGGAATATGACCCACTGTTGTCGAAACCCGAACATGCCGCAACAAAACGTTATTTCGACATGTATTATTCCCAAGATTTCGACTGGGGTAGAATAGCTTGACATGGCTTTCTGAAATATTGTTTTTCATTGCTTTCCGATAAAATACTTTTATGGAGAAAGTGTCAAAAATACAGATATGGGCAATACTGATGGCTGATCTGTTACTAAGGTGATGAAGAAAGTCGGTGTCTCGAAAAATATGAAATTCAATATATTAATGTAGAGACATCGTATATGACGTCTCTACGATATGTTGATAAAATAACATGACATTTTGTTATTGTCACGGTAGTGTTTCAATCGAATTTCACATCAGGATTCATCACTGCCGGACTATGCCATTCAATGCCGTATTCTTCTCTTAAAATGCGTGTCTTTTCATCCCATAATGTATGACAGAATCCTCTTCCATGTGGAATACCTGCAAGGTTCTCATAAGTTTTTTTATCTACTTCATCAATTATCTCTTCCCATTGCTGAGTCCATTCTACAGGGTCACTCTTGAGATGTTCCGAAGTTGAAATATGTTCGAGTTTATTGTTGTCGGCATAATAGATATTACGTTCAAGGTCGCTGATTTCTGAAAGAAGATATTCCGAAGTTGATGTTTCATGATCGCATTTCGCCTCAATGCGATATACGACAAGCAGGAAAAATCTTAAAAACCTTACTCTTAATCTCGGATGGTTCAATACGAATTTTTTCATATCGCTTACAGCGGAATATATATGATTTAAAAGATGGTCGAAACCTTCGAGAGGTTCGGCGTAGGAAAGAAACTCCCGCACAAGAGCGGCATTCTCCCATTCCCTTTCTTTTTTGTCGTGGTTTTCTTTCGCTATGAATATGCAGCACCTCATGCCTTCTAAATAGATGTCAAAACTTTCATCGTTTCTGGGCTTGGTGATGTCTTTTGCTTTCTGACGAACTGTTTCAAGTTCAGCGCGATAGTCTGTTGTTTCCATAGTGTTTGCAATTAATGTTTTTATTTGCAAAAATAATAATATTTTTAATATTTTGATTAAAAATAATCATTTTTATTAGATAATATTTTTAAATTCCTTTTTGATATCTTTAAAATCAAATTTATATACTGCAAATCAAACAAAGGGATTATATTGTTGTTTTTATATCGATAATATGTCAATTTATAATAATTTGTCGAAATTCAATTTATTTATAAATGTACTAACGTCATATTATGGCGTATTCACAATTACAGCGTTTGAACAGTATGTTGATAATATGATATTAATGTTTTAAGTAAATTTTTTATATAAATTTTGTATTATTATTTTTTACCGTATATCAATGAAAAATAATTTAAAATGAAATAATAAATACATATAATATCTATGTAAAAAATATCTTTTGTCTAATTTAAAATGTAAATATATGATAGATTATTTAAATTACTAATAATATCAATATTTAATATTGAAATCAAATAATAATAGATTTGCACTTTTTACAGGTATGGTTATTGTCATAGATAGATGAAATATCATATTTTTTATTATAGATGTCATAAAAGATGTTTTTTTATCACGATATTCGTATGTTAATTTTTGTAAATAGTTTCTTTATGATGTAATTATGGTACTGTTATAATTTGCTATCTTTGCGGCATGAAAATAGGAGAAATTGTTTTTAAGCGGTATCCGTTGTTTTTAGCACCTATGGAAGGCGTCACTGATGCGCCATTCAGGCTTGCGTGCAAACGTTGCGGGGCCGACATGGTGTTTTCGGAATTCATCTCTTCCGACGGGTTGATACGTGATGCGGTGAAAAGTGTTCGTAAGTTGGGTTTTAATGAAGAAGAGAGACCTTTTGGAGTTCAGATTTTCGGTAACAATGTCGCTCCTATGGTGGAGGCTGCCGTATATGCCGAGAGATATCAGCCCGATGTTATTGATATTAATTTCGGGTGTCCTGTCAAGAAGGTGGCTTCCAAAGGTGCAGGTTCCGGTATCATGAACGATATCCCTAAGATGGTGGCTATCACTGATGCTGTCGTCAAAGCTGTCAGGACTCCGGTCACTGTCAAGACTCGTTTGGGATATGATAGTGAACATCGTGACATAGTTGAGATAGCGGAACGCCTACAGGATGTAGGCATTCAGGCTCTTACCATACATGGCAGATTGCGTACCACCAAGTGGAGCGAGCCGGCAGATTGGACATTGATTGGTGCAGTGAAAAACAATCCGCGCATGACAATACCTGTCATCGGCAATGGCGATGTGGTAGATGCTGCTTCTGCTAAGTTCTTTATTGACAACTACGGCGTTGATGCCTTGATGATAGGTCGTGCCACCTATGGTAATCCCTGGATATTCACCGAGATACATGAATATTTGGAAAATGGTGTGCTCCTGTCTCCTCCTACTGTTCAACAACGTGTAGAGGTGGCTAAAACTCATCTTGTAGATTCTTTGAAAATCAAAGATGAATATTATGCAGTAATAGAGATGCGCAAACATTGGAGTCTTTATTTTAAAGGGTTCCCTGATTTTAAACAGTTTAAACTCAGGTTGATGGAGGTGAAGACTGTATCGGAGGTTTTTGGGATATTGGATGAGATTTATACTTTTTACAGTTATTTGTTATGATAAAAAAGCATGTAAGTTCGTGTTTTTATTAGACTTACATGCTTGTTATATAAAAATATTCTGATTTATCAATATAAAATTTATTTACAAATAATAAACCCGCATATTAATTGATAATGTAATAATATCGTTATTTTTGTTCGTGTATTATGTCGAAGTCTAAGTCTTCGCGCAACAAACCGTTTTCGAAGAGGTTCACTACTCGAGAGCCTCGTAACAGATGATATGTCAACATACCCATTTTCTGTGCGCTTAATATGTTTTCCGGAGTGTCGTCAATGAACAGACTTTCTTCGGGTTTTAAATCATAATGGTCGAAAATATAGGTGAAGACATCGGGATCCGGTTTCATCAGATGAAGATCGAACGAGAAAAACGACTTGTCGAACAGGTTGTCGAACTCTCTGTATCCAAAACGCAGTTGAAGGTCTCTCACAAACATGTCATAATGTATCTCGTTGGAGTTGCTCATGAGATAGACATGATAGTTAGGTTTCAAATTTTTAATTAGATTGATACGTCTTTCCGGTATATCATATAACATGGAGTTCCATATATCGTCGAATTTATTCTTGTTTAGTGGCATGTTGAGGAACGAACACACCTTTTTTCGGAAAGTCTCAGCCCTGATGATGCCTTTTTCGAACTGGTTCAAGATGTTAACGAACTCCGGTTCCTTGAGACGCTGAAAGTCTGTGAATCCATTGTCTTTCAAGTGGTTGACTACAGCATTGGGGTCAATGTCAATGATGACGCCTCCAAAGTCAAATATGATATTTTTTATCGTCGAAAAATTTTTTTTCATTTTTTTATTTTTTTTGTTTGTAATTCGCTACAAAGTTGTAAATTTGCAGCGGAAAAAACAAGGAATTATTAAAAAATTTTTTTGTTGATAATCCGGCTCCTATAGCTCAGTTGGTTAGAGTAGCTGACTCATAATCAGTTGGTCCCAGGTTCAAGTCCTGGTGGGAGCACTAAACTGAGAATCCCTGCCATAATCAAGGTGGGGATTTTTTGATATAAATACGCAGTATTATGGAGGAAACACAGAATAATCAGGTTACTCAGCTGTCAACTCTCGGAGAATTTGCGCTCATAGACAGGTTGACGAAAGACATTAAGATTTATAATGCCGGTACTGTCAAAGGCATTGGCGATGATGCCGCCGTGATAAGTAACGAAGAAGAGACTTTGGTGTCGGTGGATATCTTGGTCGAAGGTGTGCATTTCGACATGACATATACTCCGTTGAAACATCTCGGCTACAAAGCTGCTGTCGTGAATTTCTCCGACATCTATGCCATGAACGGCACCCCTACCCATGTGGTGCTGGCTCTCGGGTTGTCGAGCCGTTATTCTGTCGAGGCTGTAGAGGAATTTTATTCCGGTTTTCGTCTTGCTTGCGACCGTTATCATGTTGACCTTGTCGGAGGAGATACTACCGCAAGCAAGGCTGGCTTGTTTATCTCTGTGACTGTCATAGGCAAAGCTAAAAAAAATGATATTGTATATCGTGACGGCGCGAAACCGAATGACTTGTTATGTGTCAGTGGTGACCTCGGCGCCGCTTATGCCGGATTGCTTATTCTCGAACGTGAGAAGGCAGCTTTCATGGCTGACCCTGATATGCAGCCGGAACTGCATGGTTATGATTATATCCTTGAACGCCAGCTGAAACCTGAGGCTCGTAAGGATATCATTGCTTCTCTCGCTCATGCCGGCGTGAAACCTACTTCCATGATTGATGTTTCCGACGGACTCGCTTCGGAGATATTGCACTTGTGTAAACAGTCTAAAGTTGGTTGCCGGCTGTATGAAGATAGAATACCTCTCGATGCCAAAACCGTTGAGGTGGCTAAACAGTTTAATGTGGTGCCAAGTATTGCGGCTCTTAATGGCGGTGAAGACTATGAACTGCTGTTTACCATACAACAGTCTGATTATGACAAGATTAAAGTTATGAAAGATATTTCTGTGATAGGCTATATGACTGCCGATGAAGGAAAAGCAGAACTCATAACTCCGGATAATCATGTGATTCCTCTCGAAGCTCAGGGATTTAAACATTTTTAATATAAGTTTTCCTTATCTTGCCTTTTGTTGTTGACTTGTCCGTGTTTGCCTGTTTTTCTTTAAAAAACATGACAGTCCGATTTCTGATTCTGTTTATTTAGTGTCTGAAAGTTTTTATAATCAATGATTCATAATTGTTTTCGGTCCTTATGGAATTATATTTACATGAATAGACGTCATGTTATGGTCTTTACTATATTTTGATAAATTAATTTGTGTATGAATTAATTGTCTATCAAACAGAATATATCTGTAAAGCGTTTTTGCCGGACAACAATGTCTTTTTGTGTCCTTTTGAAACGTTATCTAATGCAGTATGGATATTCCGTATAATATTAATAGGTGAATGTTTTTGTCCGTTGTGATATCTGGTAATGGAAAAATTTGTTTGCATTGGTCACAAAACCGTTTTAGAGAAACAGGAAAAATCTTAACAATTACTGCATATAAGAAATATTCTGTAGAAGTAAAATTTGTAAAGGCAATATTGTCTGTTAACTTATATTTTTAAAAAAAGAAAATTATATCAAAAAAAATTGTAAATTTGCATCAACTTATCATAGATTTATGAGAAGATTGATATCCTTAATAGTACTTGTAATTTGTCTTATGGCATTAGTGTCCTGCAAACAACGTAGGGAAGCGATAAGACAGCTCGGCTGTGCACAGACGATAATAGAGACAGCTCCGGACAGCGCGTTGGTATTTTTAGATTCCATAAGGTCTCATCCCGGAGTACTTGACAAGAGACACCGCATGGAATACGAAATAACCATGGTGCAGGCAAAATACAAATGCTACAAAGACATAAGTGGGGATACAGCCGTCTTTGAAGCACGCCGATATTTTGTTAAGACAAAAGACTATGGACAACAAACGCTTGCAGCATTATACAGCGGATGTGTGTATGAGGAACGGGGAGAATACGAGATGTCGATGGAAGCCTATAAAGAAGCGATGAAACCGGCGACGATCATGGGAGATTCTTTGATAATGGCGAGGATACAGCAGTGTATTGGCTCGTTGTTGTACTCGCAAGGTTTATATGAAGAAGCATTGGAATCGTATAAGAAAGCCGCTGAGATATGCAGGTCCATGCCTGAGAAACAGGCTGAATATTATGGAAACATGGGAAGATGTTTCGTTTTGATGAAAGAAAACGACAGTGCTTTCTATTATTATAGAAAAGGTATAGACTGTGCAATACAAATTGGAAACATTGAAATTCAAAGTGGTTTGCTGCAAAATCTGAGTGTTGTATATAGAGAATGCCAAATGTACGATGAAGCGTTGTCAACCCTCAGGCAGTCTTTACAGTTGAATCCGGATGTGAAGAAATATCCTTACTATAACCTGAATTTTGCAAGATTATACAATCTTTTGAATCAAAATGATTCGTTGACATATTATATAAGTCTTTTGAAAAAAGATTTGGAGTATATTGAAGATAAATTGTTATTGACAAGTATATATTCCATATTGTCGGAATATGAGATGCAGAGAAGCGATTACGATTCTGCATTTTATTATCAGACAAAACATTCCGAGATGGTTGAAGATATATATCAGGAACAGATGGAGCAAAGTGTTTACGAGATACAGCAGAAGTATGATTTTGAGGCAGAACAAAACAGGAATAATGTACTGCTTCTGAGCCGTAAAAATAAAATCGTAGTCTTGACGGTATTTCTTTTAATTGCTTCCATACTTATCATATTTTTTTGTTTCCGTTTGATAAACAATCGTAAGAATGAATCGTTTCTGATGAAGAAAATGATTTATCTTGAACATGAAAACACCGAACTCAATGAACAGAAAAACGATTTGAAAAAAGAGATAGCTGTTTTGAATCAGGAGAAAACCAAACTCGAGAAACAAAACAACAGTCAATTTAACGAGGACAGAATCAATTATATACAATTACAGATAGAGCAACTGCATTCCGAGCTTGAGTTGACTACGGAACAACTCAAGGAAAACACACAGTGGAGAACTTCTTTGATGTGCAAAATTGCCATGGTTGACAAAAATATCAAAAACAACGGTAGAAACATTCATTTTGAACAGATTAAGAAATATGTTTATGGAGGAAATATCTCCACTTGGGAAGCCATAGTTAAGTCAATTGAAAAGTCATATCCCAATTTGTCTGATAACATACGGATTAAATTCCCCGAGTTTAATGAAAATGAATTCCGTGTGTGTATTCTTTCGTTTATGCCGTTTTCTGTACAGGATGTTGCGGATATCTTGGATATAAGCACAAATACCGTTGGAAAAATCCGTTCCAACATCAGAAAGAAAATAAAAATGGAAAAAACGAGAGGAAGCATTTCTGATGAAATCATGAAAATTTTGGAACAAGATTCTGAAATCTGAGGTTAAAAACAGTCGGAATATACCATTTGAAACGTTGTCAGACATCAAAAAAGTCTGTACAAGAAATTTTGTATCTAATTTAATATCAATGATATACATTTTTTTATCCTTAAAAAAGTCTGTATATAGGCCGCAAGGTTGATATTTCTGAGTTTTTTTTATATATTTTTGAGACGTTAAACGATAAATTAAAAGTATATGAAAAAACATTTATTATCTATTATTTGTTCCTTATTAATAATGACGGGAACATACAGCGTCAAATCAGAGACCTGTTACAAACAAAATGAGTGTTTGAGTAGATTTGATATGGATGGTTTAGTTATTGATTTAAAGGGAGAACTCATTCATGAAAATTCGAGGGGAACATCCATAGAGGTGACACAAAACGGCAGTGTACTGCAGGTGACATTCAATGAGGATTTGGGGGAAGTGACAATAATCATTGAGAATATTTCCGGAGCTGAGGTTTACAACAACGCAATAGACAGCGGAATACAGAGAAATGTGTTTATACCACTTGCAGGCTATTCTTCAGGAAATTATATGATAACGTTTATTACCATGGAGGGGACAGCCTCCGGCAGTTTTGTCATATAAATAAAATGATGCAAGTCATGAAACACATATTGAAATACATTGGGTAAAGTCTCCGCAATAAACAAGTGTGCCGCCGTTTGCGGAGACGATAACGACCGTACATAAAAAACGGAATCTAAGGCAAAGACCCAAAGTCTTAATGTAACAGATAAAAAACTGTTTTATGGCACACCGAAATAATTATTTTATTAATTAATTAAAGTTATAAAAAGATGAAAAAGTTTTTATTTTTATATTTGTTGGCAATGTGTCTGTTTACAACGACAGTATTTGCCCAGATAAACAAACAACAGTCTGAAAGTATTGTTGTCGAACAGATATATGAGAACCAACTTGGCGAGTTCGATATTTATGCCATGACACAGACGAGGACGTCATCCGATAACATCCATACTTATGATAATGATATCATGGCGATACCTTATTCCACATGTTATGTTTTCTTTGTTGACAAGAAGCCGTTTGCGAATTGGAATCATGATTGTCAATATTTATTTATGGATGCGACGAATGGGAATTATACAATAGTGGAGAGTCAGAAACATCCGGCGGATTGGGAGACGGACTACACAGCCGTTTCACTGATTTCCAGACCTACGGGACTGAACATCACTCCAGAAACAAATAACGATTCAGCCCAACCGCTTCCGACGAATCCGCATCTTTATGCAGTAATAATAAGCGGAACACATCTCGGTCGTTATTGGAATGATGTGTCGGCGATATATTGTACATTGACAGATGTGTATGGTTACCACAGGAACAATATCTTTGTTCATTATGACAAGATGAGTGCCACATATCAGATACCTCAAGGTATTGACTTAGACGGAGACGAAGTTGCCGATATTGATTATGATGCGTATAAGACGAGTATAATAAAAACGTTTCAGGAATTGTCCGGTGAGACGGATACCATACCGGAGATTCCCAAGTTGGGACCAAGAGATCAATTGTTTGTATATGTGACAGACCATGGAGGAACCCAAGGCGGTCATTCATATATAGTATTGCCGTCAGGACAGAAACTGTTTGATTATGAACTGGCAGAATATGTGGAAGACATAGAATGCGCGCAGATGATATATGTCATGGAACAATGTTATTCCGGAGGATTTGTGGATGACCTCATGGACTATGAGAACTATGACGTAAAATGCAAGAACCGGTCTGTCCACACGGCGGCGAATGCTAACGAGCCTTCATGGGCGGAGATACATATAACCGGAGGAAAATATGATGAATTTGTCTATTACTGGACGGCAGCGGCAAGAGGTTTTTATCCTGATCACTATACAAAGCCTTGGGACATACTTCGTCCAACCGGAAGTTTTCCATTCAATTTAGTACCCTCATTACAAAATCATCCCGGAGATTACAATCCTGATTTGAACGGGGACGGTTTCGTACAGATGGAAGAAGCATTTGCGTATGCCGATTTCATGGATACGTGGTCGCCGAATGGTTATTATAATCCTGTACGTCCCGGTATAGAGGAGCATCCCATGAATTCCAACGATTTAGGATTCAGTAGTGATTTACTGTCACTATTCGGATATGCCGGAAATGCCGAAGCGGATACGTCCATATTGAACAACCGTAATTTTGCAATAGGAGGTAATCTGAGATTTGAAGATAACAGTGAATTGACGATAGAGGACTGCAATGTGTTTTTAAATAATTTATCCTCGGCAATGGTTTTCGATATTTCGTCAGCCTTGACATTGAAAGATAAAGTTAATTTCAGTGGAAGGATAAGAAACAACAGTTTGAAGATATATGGAGATTTCAATCAGGAGACGGGAGCAGAACTGACATTTGGCAATATGAGTGTCAAGGCATACGCTAACAGTTTTTCTATAGAGGATGCCATATTTGGCAATGCGGAATTGTATATAGAACAAAGTGCCGAGTCTGTAAATTCCACGGCGATTGTAAAGAATTGTTCATTTAACAACAATGCTGTCAACGAAGTTGGAATATCGGTCAAGAATTGTTCTTCGTACAATATAACGGGAAATTATATAAATGGAGGAAAAATAGGCATGGAGATATATTATACGGGTTACGGAGTTATTTCCAAGAACATAATGTATGATAATGAAGTGACCAAGTGTCAGGACATAGGCGTAGCGATATACAACTCGTATGGATTATTTTCGAACAACAACATACACGACAATTACGGCAAGGGGCTTGCTTTGTTGAATGTTACGGACATGAGCATATCGGGAAATTCCGTAGCGAGTACGATAACGGAGACCCAGAGGATCATGGATAACGGGAGTTGTGAGATATATGTTTCACCGAGGAGTTTCCCTTCATATTTCAAATATAACGCCATAGTTGATGATGACAACAGCGGTATTGGAACAGACCGGCTGATATATAATTCGTGTCTGACAACAGCGAGTAGTACAGGATTAAATTTACATGTTGTAAGCAACAATTATTGGGGAGAGGAGTTTGATCCGTTAACGGATTTTTACTCGGAATGCGGGGACGGATTCTACTACAGTCCGATATGGAATTTTGAGGAAAACGGAGAAGAGGCAGGAAGTGCAGAAGGATTGATGGCGACAGCCGAAGAGTTTGTATCGGAGGGAGATTATGTGCAGGCGACGAATATATATTGTCAAATAGTGGAAACATATCCGCGAACTGTATATGCGGAGTCGTCATTAAAGCAGTTGTTCGTATTGGAAGATGAGACGACGAACAACTATAATGGATTGAGGAATTACTATATGACGAATGATACGATACAGAGAGTGGAGGAGCTGTCAACATTGGCAGAGAAGCTGGCGGTACAATGTGAAATAAAGATGGGAAATTACGAGGAAGCCATAGAATACTATGAGGATGTTATTGACAACCCGGCATCGTTGGAAGACAGTGTTTTTGCAATTATAGATTTGGAGAATGTATATCTTACGATGGAGGCGCAGGGCAACAGAGGGAAATATACGGGCAGATACGAGGAGTTCAGACCTGTTTCGGCAGAAGAGCATAACATACATAAAAATTATCTGATATCGTTGTTGCCGGGAGATAATAAAGAAGGAGAAGATGTAGAGGAAGGAAACATCAAAGAGGCAGCGGAGCTTGAAGTGATGCCGAATCCGTTTAACGATAAGGTAAGGATAACGGTAAGGAATGAAGAGGAGATAAGGATGGTAACGGTTTACAATTCGGTTGGAAGTGTTGTTGCCAAGGTGGAAAAAGAGTGTGAAGAGATAGATTTGTCACAACAGCCTTCAGGAATATATTTTATGGTAGTCAAGACATCGAGTGGGAAAATAATGACCGGAAAAGTCATTAAGGAATAGGTGTGTGATTTGAACCAGTTACGTCTGTCGATTGTTTATATGGTCAAAAAGACGTAACTGGTTAACGTATAAGGAGGTCAACTATATGAAGAACAAGATTTTATTGACAGCCATGATATCCTTTTTTATGATAAGAGGGATGGCACAGACAGTTTATGAGACACCACCTGCAGTAGTAGAGTCGATAAATGCATGTGACTTGGATTTGGACGGGGATATGGATATAATGTTAGGGTATAAAACCATTTGTGGTTATGACAATATTACGTTTACGATATTAAAGAATGAAGGAGACAACAGTTATGAGATAAGCGATACGACAAAGACGTATGTTGGGACCCAATATAGCATATTTGCGGAGAGGATAGATGAGGATGAATATCCGGATTTGGTAACAGTGTTTCATGATTGTAACGATCATAGTCGTTATGTAAGAATATGGTATAATGATGGTGAAGGAAATTTCGACTATTATGAAGATTATGATCTTTTCATATCCGATGTTCCTGTGAAAGAATTGAGTTTTGGCGATGCAGACGGGGACGGTCTTACTGATATTTTTGTACGAATAAACTATTTTTCTACGCAGCAATGGGGAGTATTGTACAATTACGGGAACAGGAGATTTTCAAAACCTGTTTACCGCACATATCCTGATGATAGTGTGATAGATATGGAAATAGGGGATTTGAACAATGACGGGAAGGACGATGTGGTAGTAACAACGGGAGTGGAAGGAAAGATGCATATATTTTATTCCACAGGGAGAGATTTCAGGGAATACTGTCTTACTGATGTATGGTACGATTATATCCGAATAGTGGATTTTGACGGGGACGGATTAAAAGACATAGCGACGGTAACAACTCCACCCGGGCCGGGTATGGGTACAATGCTTTTGGGAATATGTGTAAATCAGGGGAATGAAGAGTTTGAGCCGTTGTATTCAATGGAAGAGTCTGTATTTTGTCAATACGGATGTGGAAACCATAATTTTAAGATGGAAGACATGAACAATGACGGATTGCCCGATTGGGTGTTTAATATCGAATATTACTACGAAGAAACAGGATTGATAGCGAATGAAGTGTCAGGTGTCAGGATACTGTATAATCTGGGAGATTTCCAATTCACCGATCCGGAAGACTATCATTATGTGCAATTGAAGTATTATAAAGAAGAAGAGAGACGTATTCATATAGCAGATTTTAACGGAGACGGATATAAGGACATAGCAACGGCAAGGATAAGTAATGTATGGATATGGCAACCGAATTATGTTGACATATTATATAATGACGGGAATGGTAATTTCATAGAGAATCCGTTAAATGTGGAAGAGAACGATGATAAGTTGAAAGTAAGTGATTGTTATCCGAATCCGGGAAGAGGAGAG
>NWBN01000026.1:59579-64284 GCA_002633315.1 Bacteroidales bacterium Phil6 | reverse complement strand
TAATTTTAAGTTATCAATTATTCAAGATGACTTTTTATGTTGGCCACAGCCAATTATAGCCAACGAATGACGTTAATTTGCCATATTTAAAGTGTTTAAAAAATGAGAATAACAAACTATCAAGAAATGAACAAAAACATAAGTAATGTAAAAAACGATTTTTTATTTCATTGTAAATATGAAAAAGGACTTAGTAAAAAAACCATAAAAGCTTATGAAGTAGATATCAATCAATTTATAAACTTTATCAAAAACAAATATTCAATCCAGGAATTTGAAAGTATTACTAAAGAGATGCTTAAGAAATACCTGCAAACAATGTCTGGATTTAAACCGAAAACTATAAAAAGGAAAATAGCGTCAATGAAAGCAATGTTTACATATTATGAATTCGAAAACGATACATTCATCAATCCTATACGAAAAATCAAATTACGTATCAAAGAGACAAAAACATTACCAACTGTGATGTGTATTAATGAAGTGGAACTGATCCTAAAATATTTTTATGAAAAACTCGATACTGATCCAATATACAATTATAAACATCTAAATTTAGTTCGTAATTTATGTATTATAGAGTTATTATTTGCAACCGGAATAAGAGTTGAAGAGTTATGTAATTTACAATGTAAAGACATAGATCTTTATAACGGTAATATAAAAGTGCATGGTAAAGGTGGAAAAGAAAGAATAATCCAAATTTGTTCAGAAGAAGTAATAACCATTTTGAAAGACTATAATTTGATTGCCAAACCTAAAACTTTCTTTTTTATAAATCGTCTTGGCAACTGTATTTCAACACAATCAGTAAGATTAATTATTAAAAAAATCACAAAAGAACTTAATCTAACAAAAAATATAACTCCACATACATTTAGACATACTTTTGCTACATTGTTATTAGAAGAAAATGTTGACATAAAATATATACAAACATTATTAGGACATAGTAGCATTGTAACTACCCAAATATACACTCACATTAATCTGAATAAACAAAAAGAGATTCTATTGAATCGTCACCCTAGAAATAAACTCTTTATCAAATAATATAATTATGTTACTGACTTTATATTAATCATTTTATTACAGTGTCTAAGAGATAAAAATCATATCTCTTACAACAACATTATAAACCAACTTCTATAGAATTCTGCCAAACAGATAACTTATAGATTTATAAAAATTCACTATCTTTAATGTTTCTAACATGGTAAAATTTGGATATATCTAAATAAAACAAAATATGCTAACAAAAAACATACATTACACAAAAAAAGTATGAAAGTCAAAACATAATAAGTGCTTTTATAAAACTGCCACATAATGTTTCTTTGAATGTTAATCTGTACCAATATCACAAAAATCAACCATTTTAAGTTGATATAAAAAAATCAACCATTTTAAGTTGATATAAAAAAATCAACCATTTTAAGTTGATATATTCAATAAGATATATTACTTTTGCATCTGATATTAATACTAAATATAATATGAATATGATAGGTGTCATAACAGGAGATATAATCGATTCTACAAAAATGGACATCGAATCGAGAAATAATTTATTAATTTCCATAGAGGAAGTGACTAAAGAATTAAAAGTTTTAAGTCCCTTAAAATTAGAACTTTTTAGAGGAGATAGTTTTCAAATGATTGTATATAAGCCTGAAGAAACTCTAAAAATTGCCGTTCTACTAAGGGCAAAAATAAAAAGCATAACACCACATGAATATAAAAAAACTTGGGATGCTCGCTTAGCTGTAGGAATAGGCGAAATCTCTTATACATCGGATAAAGTAATTATTTCTGATGGAGAAGCTTTCCATTTTTCCGGTCGTGAACTTGATGAAATAGGAAAACGAAGATTAACAATAAAAACTAAATGGAAAGATGTAAATGATGAACTGAAAGTAAGTACAGCCTTTGCAGACAATATTATAACTGATTGGACTGTCATACAAGCTCAAATAGTATATCAGGCATTGTTATATAAGACTCCGCAAAAGGATATCGCAATAAAATACAAAAAGACAGCCCAAAATATAAGTAAAATTCTCGGCTCAGCCAAAGAAAATCTTATCAATATTTATTTAGAAAGATATTATGCATTAATAACAAATAATCTGACCAAATGAACATCATAATATTAATAAAATTACTGTTTGCACATCTTTTTTCTGATTTTATACTGCAATCTAATCGTCTTTGCCAAGGCAAAAGAAAAGACGGTCATATCAAATGGGCTTATCTTATTCCTCATAGCCTTACTCACGCAGTCATGGCTTATCTATTGGTCGCACAATGGTACAAATGGATTGTACCTGCAATCATTTTTAGTACACATCTTATAATAGATTATATTAAATCCAAATATCAAAAAGACAATATAAAAACATTTTTAACAGATCAAATATTTCATATTGTTGTAATATTCGCATTATGGCTATATCTATGCGACAGCAACACCATATTGAAATGGATTTGGTGTAATCTATCCAACATTAATTTGTGGTATGTAATCACCGCTTATTTGCTTATATTGAAACCCACTTCCATTCTTCTTTGTTTATTCATCAAAAAATGGACACAAGATGAAAATAATTTACAAAGCCTTCCGAATGCCGGAAAATGGATCGGATATTTGGAACGTATCCTTATTCTGACTTTTATACTTACGAAAAATATTGAGGGTGTCGGTTTTTTATTAGCAGCCAAATCAATATTCAGATTTGGAGAATTAAATAAAGCAAAAGACATTAAAACAACTGAATATGTACTTATAGGTACTTTTTCAAGTTTTACTATCGCTATTTTAGTGGGAGTTATCACAACAAAATTGATGCAACTATGATAAACATGAATGAATTTGCGAGAATTGTGTATTAAAGCTTGTAATAAGGATGTAATCTCCATTAATATTCTGAACGACAAAAAAATAAAGATTATCGATGACAACATTGAAAAATATAAGATAAGACATGTAACTCCGTCCTTGTTTTTATTTTTAACAAAAAACATGAAAAAAATTAAAAAATATTATTGTTTTTTGAAAATGTTTCATATATTTGTGGCGCATATAAACTTTATATAGAGAATAAAACTTTTCAGTAATTAAAATTCAAAAATCATGAGAAAGTTATGTACTTTACTTGTAGTGCTTTTTGCCATTGTCATGAATGCAAGAGCCTACGATTTCTTCGCCTATAACAGCGACGGAGTCAAAATCTATTACGAACAGCCAGATTATTATGTGGCTGAACTTAAAGTCACCTTCGGTGATGATGCCTATAGCGGACATGTTGAAATACCCGCTACCGTAAACGTAAACGGACAGATATTTACCGTTATCGGAATTGGAGTTGAATCGTTTTCCGGTGATTCTCAATTAACCTCGGTTAGCATTCCCAATACCGTTAGGACCATCGAGAGAAATGCGTTTTACAATTGTAGAAACCTTACCTCCATCACCTTACCCGAAAGTATCGAGAGCATAGGCAATTACGCTTTTGCAGGATGTAAAAATTTTACCACTTTCGAGTTTCCGCCCTTGGTGACAAATATCAGCGAGGGTGTTCTGCAAGATTGTTCCGCCTTAACCACTGTCTCCATTGGAAGCAATATATGTGCAACAGGCAATGAAGCTTTTGCCGGCTGCGACAGTTTGGATAATTTCGTCTTGACCGGAGCGAACGATTATTTGGAAGTCTCCCAAGATGGTAATCTTTTGATTATCAATGCGGGGGGGGGGTACAAAAGAACTGACAGCCTTTGCTCCCTATAATGTCACAAGCCTGGATATACCGGAAGGCATTACCAAAATAGGAAACGGTGCATTTAAATATACAACCAGTCTGAAATCCGTTTCAATACCCAACAGCGTGACAAGCATAGGCGACAATGCTTTTGAATCTTCCGGAATAACATCTGTACATCTTCCCAACTCAGTAACCCACATAGGAGAGAGAGCATTTTATGCCAGTCAACTGTCTGCAACACTTACCATTCCGACAACAGTAACAGAAATAGGTGATCAGGCTTTTGGCTATTGCTCAAAACTGAGCAAAGTGTTATACAATGCCATCAGTGCAGAATATTACGGATCATCTTCGGGCATTTTTTACAATTCATCTGTAAATACCTTAATAATAGGCAATGAAGTACAGAAAATACCTGCCTGGGCATTTACTCGAACTGACAATATAGAAACAATAACCATACCGGAATCTGTTACTTATATTGGAGATTATGCATTTATCTTCTGTGATTTACTGACAGAAGTAAACTACAATGCCACCAATGTTTTGTATTGTGGGTGGTCACCTTTTTCTGATTGTAATAAATTAACAACTTTCAACATCGGGAACAACGTACAAGCATTACCTGATAAAATTTGTGCTCATACTAAAATAACATCCATTAATATACCCAACTCGGTTACAAGTATAGGTTCATCCGCATTTAGCCAATGTGAAGAACTAACATCTGTTATAATACCCAATTCGGTTACAAGTATTGGTTTAATGGCATTTACCGGTTGCAGCAATCTCACTTCAATAACCATGCCCAATTCAATAGAAACTATTGAGGAAACAACTTTTTCAGGTTCCGGTTTAACATCCATAATAATACCGGAGTCTGTTACAAGTATAAATTCATACGCATTTTATCAATGCACCAATCTCACTCATGTCACCATGGG
>NWBN01000026.1:3785-59543 GCA_002633315.1 Bacteroidales bacterium Phil6 | reverse complement strand
GTTCATCTGCATTTAGCGGTTGCACCAATCTTTCAGTAATGTACTGTTATGCAACAACACCGACAGGTTTATATGGCGATTCTTTTACCAATGTAACTACATCCGATGTAAATCTCAGAGTTCCGGCTTTGGCAATAAGTGCATATCAGGCAGCAGCTATCTGGAAAGACTTCAACATATCAGCAATAGAAGATGTGATATACACCATTCAGGTAGCATCCAACAACACGGATTATGGTGTTGCAGCCATCAGCGGAGACGGCAACTTTGCCTCAGGCGAGACAGCAACCGCAACAGCCACGCCCAACACAGGCTATGCCTTTGTCAATTGGACGGAAAACGGTGAAGTGGTATCCACCTCGGCAGAATACGGTTTTATAGTCACAGCAAACCGTCAGTTGGTAGCCAACTTCGAACACGAGTATCAAATCACTGCAGAAGTCGCTCCTGAGGATGCAGGTGTCGTAAGCGGGCAAGGTGCATATATTCATGGCAATACTGTTATATTGACAGCAAATCCCAACGAAGGTTATTTCTTTGTCAACTTCACGGAAAACGGCACTGAAGTATCCAATTCGGCACGTTATGAGTTCACTGCTACAGAGCCACGCAGCTTGGTTGCCAATTTCGACATTTACAGATATGACATCAATGTCGCTGCCTCGCCGGCAGAATACGGCACTGTGACAGGTTCCGGGACATACGATTACGGAGCATTGGTATCATTGACAGCAGATGCCAACGAAGGCTACTCCTTCACCAACTGGACTGAAAACGGTGATGTGGTATCGACAGACGAGACATATTCATTCAGAGCCTATAATCCGCGCAATTTGGTTGCCAACTTCGTGGTGGGATACACCATAGATCTGACATGTCCGGAGGGCGGCACCGTAACGGGTGGCGGCATCTATGCTGAAGGCACCAACCTAACGGTAAGCGCTGCCGCATTTGAAGGCTATACCTTCCGAAACTGGACAGAAAACGGTGAAGTGGTATCGACAGACGCTGAATACAACTTCACGGTAAATTCCGACAGAGACCTCGTCGCAAATATCACTCTCAACGAGTATAACATCTCGGCATCGGCGAGTCCTGTGGAAGGAGGCTCGGTAGCAGGCGCCGGAGTGTTCCACCACGGCGACAACGTGATGCTGTCAACGATATGCAACACCGGTTATTCTTTCGCCGGCTGGTATGAAAACGATGTGTTGGTAACAGAATCCGGAATATATACTTTCACAGCAGTGGAAAACAGAAACCTGGTCGCTAAATTCCCTATAAACCAATATGTCATCACTGTCAACAATGATATAGACTACGGAACCATATCCACATCGCATTCCGGTCCGACAAACTATGGGACAGAAGTTGTGATAACAGCCATACCCGACGAAGGTTATCAACTTGCCGGCCTCAGTGTTTATAAAACAGGAGACCCCGCAACTACTGTCACTGTGATGGACAACAGATTCATTTTACCCGACTATGATGTCACTGTGACAGCCACCTTTGAAGTGTTTTACGATGAAGACAATCATCTCACATTATATGCGCCCGAAGTACTCATTTCACAACCCGTGCCCGTAGAAATCGGCATGGAAAACGAAGCCACGGATTTAACAGCCGTACAGTTCGACATTATAATACCCAATGCCGGTCCGGAATGGCAGTTGGGATTGGATGACTTGTATTTAAGCAACAGATTTACGGCAAGTCATGTAGGCTATATCAGCAAGATCGAACAGGACAGATGGAGAGTGATTATTTATTCAACACAGAACGACATCATAGAAGACAATACCGGAACCATCATGACCCTGACGATACCGAGAGGATATATGGCGACAGGAACATACATGGTTTCTATAGAAAATGTAGTGTTAGGCGACATTCACAGCGTCAACCGTCATACCGGTCCTCTTCCTACACTCACCATCACTCTTTACGGTTATACACTCGGAGATGCCAACGGTAGCGGTGTGGTAAATATCTCAGACGTGACACAGACCAGCAGTTATATTCTCGGCTTAAATCCTGCCCCATTCTATTTTGCAGCTGCCGATGTCAACACAGACAGAATGATAGATGTTTTGGATGTTATAGGAATAACATCCATAATCCTGGGCACCAACAGAAACAGTTACGATTGTCCCGAACAATATGCTTATTATTATGTAGCAAATGGAATCTTATATATTGAAACTCCGGTCGATATTGCAGGATTACAGTTCGACTACAGCAACATGTACGCCGATATCAGCATTATCGGAAATCTCCCGGGATTCGAATATGCCTACGATAATGGCAGATTCATAATCTACAGCACTAACGGCAACACTATAAAAGCAGGCAAACACGCCCTGTTGAGAGTCGGTGACAACACCTTGTCCGACATGATAATTGGCAATGCCCACGGTTGCAGAGTGAATGCAGTAGAAGAAGTGCTCTCTGTAGAAGACATTATATGTGACAACATAGGCACTCCTTATCCCAATCCATTCCATAACACAATCACAATACCTTTGAATATTGACAATAATGCAAAAGAGGCAAAACTCGTTGTCACCAATATCATGGGACAAACTGTAGATGTCATAGATATCGATAATATCGACGGAGACTATGTTTACACTGCATCTTCGGATATGGAGGCCGGAATCTATCAACTTACATTAAAAGTTGACGGATACAATATTAAGACAGTCAAGATTGTAAAATATTGATAAGGTTCAAGATATGATAAAAAGATTTCTCATGGTTGCCATACTATTCGGTATGGCAACCATAATATCGGCACAAAATATAGTAAGAGTCTCAAATGTAACAACATCGCCGGGCAGAGCTGTCAATGTCACGATAGACATAGACAATCCAAACGACATGATTACAGCATTGCAATTCAACATAACACTGCCGCGTGAACTGGAATTTGTCGAAGGCTCTTGTTATTTGTCAAGACATACCGACCATATATTATCTACCAATGTCTATGAGGATGAGAATATACGAGAATTAAGAATTATTGTATATTCACAGTCATTATCCTACATCACAGGAACGAGTGGTACCGTCATCACCTTTCAACTTACAGGAACCGAGTTGGGAAGATATCCCTTAGAGCGTAGAACTTCAATATTGGGAGGACTCGATGAAAATAACAATGCCATAGAGTTGGATCATACATTCATCCCCGGAAGTGTCACCATATCCAACACGCCGCAAATCAATTGCGGGGATGCCATAACAATGAATCCGAGCTGGATAAATGCAAATGCCACAGAGATATTCCCCATAAAAAACGTTGGAGCTGCCGACTTGACAATAAACGGCATCACATTCTCCGATGCGGGGTTTTCTGCATCTGATGTCCCATCAACGATTCCTGCCGGGGAAACAGCTTATATCAAGGTCATTTACAATGGTAATGCTGCCGGAGAATACAACGGCACAATGACAATATCGAGCAACGACCCTAACGGAGTCAAAGAAGTTTCCATCAGAGGAAACATATATGAAAATGGTGTGGAAATAGATGTTCCATCGCTGAATTACGGCACGGAAGATGTGGTCTGGAGTATAAATCTCAATAATGTGGATAATATAAATGTTGAAGTTGAAACAGATTTCAGATTTATATTTCCAAATGATTTTTATGACATTATATCTATAACTCCAGGTAATAGAATGACAGAAGAATTAGAGTATAGCACACTAAATAATGGTCAGATTAGAATAAGATACGAGGGTTTTATAAATGGAAACAGCGGAGAATTGTTCATTATTACCATGTCTCCTAAAGTAAAAAACAGTATGACAAATGACTATACTATTGAAATCACCAGATCTGATATTGAAGATATGGAAAGTGGTGATATTCCTTTCGAAATAACTGAAGATCTAACCGCCACCTTTACGACGCACACCTGTGAATCCCATTGGACCATTCCTTCAGGAGAATACGGGGAACCCGGCACTTTCACAGAATGTATTGATGCAATAAATCACGTTGTCAGAGGCGGCAATGTCTTCCTTAACGATAACATCGTCATAAGCGGAAATATCACAATAGACAGCGACGTAAACATAGACTACGGCAATGCCAATGAGTTACATTCCATTACCATAAATCATGGCGTCTCGCTTATCAATTACAACGACATGACGGCAAGTTACATCCTGCATATAGACAATTCGCATTTTACCGACGCCAAAGGTGAAAGATGGGATGCAGATTGGCACGATATCTCATCTCCCGTTGCAAACCATCCGATAGAAGACTTCACTACAGGCAATTACGATTTCTATCGTTACGATGAACCGTCAGCAGTGTGGCAATATCATGCAGGAGAATCAGGACCATTTGCTTCCATGGAACCAGGTCGCGGTTATTTAGTGGCTTTCGATACAGAACGTGACATGACATTCAACGGCATGATGCAACATGGCAATGTGTCGATACCAATAACACGTGAGAACACCGGCAGCCTCGCAGGCTTCAATCTGCTCGGTAATCCTTACCCGAGTTACTTGGATTGGGAATCGGTATATCATGCTTCAACAAACGTTTTTCCTACAATATATGTATGGGATGAGGACAAGTCACAATATGCCACCTACGACGCCAATCTACAGATGGGTACATTCGACAAGACTCAATATCTTGCTCCCGGACAAGGATTTTTTGTGAAATGCAACAATGCTTCAGGTGGCAGTGTGGTGTTTGACGATAACGCTCGTTGTCATAAATCAAGTACCGAAGTACCTTTCAGAGGAGAAAACATCATAATGAAAATCAACGTGGAGGGTGCTGTATCGGGAATTGACGAGCTTATCATGAAATTGAATTGTCCCGAAACAGCAGGCGCCTTGAAAATGACAAGCATGTCGGAAAATGCTCCTTATCTCAGCTATGAATATGAAAACGAAGATTATGTGATGATTTGTCTTGGCGAAGAACTTTCCAAAGATTCACTGCCGTTTAAATTCAAAGCAGGACAAAACGACGATTTTATCATGACTTTTGACATACAAAATTTTGAAGGTGATTTCCTGGAACTCGAAGATTTGCTCACAGGCGAAAAAGTTGACCTGCTTTCACAAAATCACTACAACTTCGCCGGCGCTCCAAATGACGTTGCACAACGTTTCAGAATCAACTTCAAAGAGGCTCTCGGAGTGGAAGGTATTAATGAAAGAGAATTGTTCGTGTATTCCAATGGCGACATGGTGTCAATATACGGCATTCAAGGCAGATCTCAAATTCGTATTTATGATGTCAGAGGAATACTTTTGTCAGAAAAGACATCAGGCGAGAACAATGTAGAACTTAACATCTCGAACTATAAATCAGGGGTGTACATTATCCAAGTGTCTGATGAAACAGGAGTATTCACAAAAAAAATCATTGTAGGTAAATAAAGTTTCATGCATAAAACCATTCAAATGAAAAAGATAATAATTTTAATTGTAATGATGACACTCGCAGGTTCAGGTGTCATGGCACAGAATCTTTTTGAGAGTTACAAATTGTTCCAATCCTTTGAGTTTTACAATGACCTTGAAGACGCAGGTTCAGAAAGCACCCCGTCCAATCCCAACGGACACGGCAGCGGTAGCGACCAACCGGGAGGAAATGGAGCACCACTCGGTAGCGGAGGCTTGATATTAGCCGGATTCGGTGCAGCATATCTAATAATAAAAAAGAAGAAAAAAGAGTGATGAAACTGTTAAAAGCCGTTTGATGTAAAAGTCGAACGGCTTTTTTAAAAAGATACTGTCCCCAAAGTGTGTAAAACTCCATGTTTCATGTTTTCGCGCCGGATATTTTTTGTGATCCTTCGGCAAAATCAGAAAAGAGATGTATCAAATCTATCGATCCGACACATCTCTTAAATCAATACTCATATATAAGAACCCATGAATCAGGTCTTCAGTTCATACAGTTTAACTGAATTGAATATATCTTTTTCTTTTGCCTCGTTGCCATATTTCTCGACATCGACAATATTTTTAGGACTATGGGTAATACAGAGAGGGCCATTAAGACATCCGCCCTCGCATGCCATACCTTCAAAGAAGTTGTACGGAGACTTGCCCACTCTCAGTTTAAGCAGGTTCATCTTGCATTCATCCAAACCGTTCATCGCCACAGGATTGATATTGTCCACGCCCATCTCGGCACCCATTTCGGCTATGCCTTGTGCTATGCCGCCCGATTTGGCAAATATTCTTCCATAGAACGATGCGTTGTTCAACTCGGTGTCATCCATAGCGGTAGTATCGATATTACGGGCATCGAGGAACGCCTGCAACTCTTCAAAAGACATCACACTATCTATTGCGCCTTTTGTCTTGGCAAGTTTATATTCTTTCTTTTTGGAGCTGCAAGGTCCGATAAACACCACTTTGGCTGTAGGGTCGGAACGTTTTATCAACAGTCCCACCTCAACCATAGGCGATACAGAATGAGAGATATATTTAGCGAGGTCAGGGAAGTTTTTCTCGATATAAGCCACAAAAGAAGGACAGCATGAAGTGGTAAGCAGTTGACGTTCTTTAAACTCATTAGCCTCGTGATACAATGTAATGTCAGCACCGAGAGCGACCTCCACCACCTGATGGAATCCCAACTTCATGATAGCTGTCACCACCTGCGATACTCTTCCGAAACGGCATTGGCTGACAATAGAAGGAGCTATCACGGCATAGACTCTGTAATTCTTGTTATTATCAGATTTCTTTAAAATATCTATAATATCGAGGACAAGGGATTTATCGCTTATTGCACCGAAAGGACATTTATAGACGCAAGCGCCGCATTCGATACATTTCTCATTATCTATGGAAGCCTTGCCATAATCATTCATCGTAATAGCCTTTGCTTTGCAGCTTTGGACACAAGGACGATGCAATGCCAAGATAGCAGAATAAGGACAAGCCTTTGTACATTTACCGCATTCGATACATTTCTCATTATTAATAACAGCCTTGTTGTTGACTATCGTTATAGCATTTTGAGGACAAACCTCGGCACAGCTATGCATCAAGCAGCCGCGGCATGCCGGTGTGACATAGATACTGTCGATAGGACATTCATCACATGCAGTATCGATAACCTCGATGACATTAGGATTATCTTTATCGCCACCCATGGCAAGTTTCACACGTTCCTGTATGATGGCACGTTCCTTATAAACACAACAGCGTGTTTCAGCCTTTGGACCCGGAGCTATGATCTTTGGAATATCGATATAAGCATCTTCAAGTCCACCTTCATAAGCACGGCGAATGACTTCTTTCAAAACCTTGTACTTCTCCAACTGTACATTGGTATCAAAAACTCTATTATTTGTCATAATAAATATGAATTAATCGTAATTAAGAATAACAGACTTACCCATGGCACGCAGATTCTCTGCAAGTTTCTCCACGAGTTTCAATTTCATTGTAGTATCTATCGGCAATCCCTGGTGAGCCACGTTGACACTTTGACCGACGAAAAACTTAATATCCGTAGCCTCTTCAAAAAGCACAGTAGCGAGCAGCGAAGCCCCATCAGTCTTGGTAAATGTCTTAGGTGTCAGGTCATGGATAGAAAGATAACGTTCCGACAGTTGCAGCAGTCTTCTCAGTGTTATAACGCCTTCCGTTGTCAAGTCGATGCCGTCGATATAACCTATCGGGGGCACCTCCTTATCCGGGAAATCGAAACTTGTGCGTACCGTCGTTTTAAGATATCGAGCGACTATCATGGAACTCGTTCCGCCGCAGACCACTTTTTTTCCATCACCACTTAAAAAGTTTGAAACATAAAAGTCGTCTTTTTCCTTATCCACCGGAGGTCCCACCATGATATTGACATTCAATTTCTCACGTATTTTCAACGCTGCCACTGTAGTATCATCTCCGGGTTTGTCGAGATACAAATCGTTACAGGCGGAAGCGAGAAGGCATGCTATTGCTCTTGCAGACATTGTCGGTTTAATGTTATTATTCAGATGTTCCAGAATTTGGGGGCGTTGCCATCCAAAATTAAGTATCATACCTATGCCGGCATGAATGGTACCATCAGACATAACAAGAATACAATCGTCTTTCGAGAGTTTCAAATCGGATTTATATACTTTTTTACCACAGATATCCAATGCGGTACGGTCGAAATCAGTGCAACGTCCTTCATGATAATATATAGCCTGAGGGTTGTCGAATTCGAACAGATAGCCCTCTCCTTTATTATTAACATGAATAAGGGAGAATGTAGAATATGCCACGCCTCGTTCTTTACAAACCGGAAGAGTTTGTATAATAGTCTCCACGCATTCATACATATCAATGTCATTGGATACCATGGTACACAATATCTTGGAAGTCAGCGTGGACAAGATATTAGCCTTCACGCCGCTACCCAAACCGTCGGCAAGGACGAGAGTGGTATAATCCCCGTTGCGGCTGATCTCTACATTGTCGCCACAAAGTTCTTCTCCATATTTATTCAAAGAAGTACAACCACATTCCAAACACAGTTCCATGTCATACTCCTTTCACTAATCCGACAATGTTTTCTTAAGTTTCAGCAAAGCCACCTTTGTCTCAGCCGTAGTCTCACCCAACAAAGATGCAATTTCCTGAGCCACACGCATCTGTTTCTTTATCACTTCATCAGTAGTCTCTATGGTTTCCATCTTCATTTTCTTCAACTCTTCATTATAGTTGATAGTTTCGGTGACGTCTTTCATGATGCCGAACAGGAAGTCATGCTCTTTCAAGAAATTTATTGACAAGTCGATATAACATTTAGTCTTTGGTATAAACATGCCTTTTATATCCACATGACGTTTCTCGCTATAAGCTATCATGAAGTCGGCGGGGTTGAAGAAATCCACAGCAGGACGTCCAATGGCACGAGGGTCGTCGATACCGAGCAAATCGCAAGCCTTGTCGTTGATTTCAACTATCTTCATATCAGAATCAAGTACAATAAGACCTTCAGGGCTATTCTTTATTATCTCGTATGACATAGACTCAGCACGTTTACGCATATAAGGCAGACATATCTCTATGTCGGCATATCCGTTATAGACAGCCCAAGCCTTTTCACGGCATGTGGCATATCCGCAAGCGCCGCAATTGAGTTCGTCTTCTTTCTTAAACTTGCCGGTTTTATGCAATATAGCCTCTATTTCGCGTTCAGGCACCGGCAAACTGTGATTGCGGATGCGCGGATATGTTGCTGTAATATCAATATCTGAATGAATATCAGGATCCGGAGATGACAAAGCCACTTTTTCTCTGTTGACGTAATCGCGTACATCGGATGTAGCCTTGATGCTGCCGCCTTTGCGTTCCAAGCTGCACGGTCCGTTCACGCAGGCATCCTCACAAATATTCATCTCGATAAACACATTACTGAGACTTTCAATATTTTCCAATGCCGTAGCACAACGGTCAGGACCATCGACAGCCATATATTCATAATTATCAGGCAGCACGTCAAAAGATTTTATGATACCATGACTTATAGGGAACGACTTGGCGAGGTTGAAATGGTTGCCGGCTTTATTATTTATCATGACATTGGTTATATCTTCCAATATGATGTTTTTCTCTTCAAACATAGTAACCATGTCTTCAAATGTCAGCACTCCATCAATAAGAGAACTTTCAGCAGCCTCGCGTTTCTTGGCAATACAAGGTCCGATAAACACTATCTTAGCATCGGGATACTGTTTTTTAATGATTTTGGCATGTGCTATCATAGGGGAATCCACAGGTGCGAGATACTGCAATGCCTTGGGATAATATTCCTGTATCATGCGGCATACGGCAGGACAGGCTGAAGTGATAAAATTCTTGAACTGCCCTGATTTCAGGAGTTTTTTATATTCCTGAACCACTGCCTGAGCTCCAATCGCTGTCTCTTCAGCATCGAAGAAACCCAATTTTGCCAATGCCAATTTAAACACAGAGAAGTCTTTCAAGCCAAAACTCGAGATGAAAGAAGGTGCCACACTTGCTATCACTTTATTTCCGCTCTGCAGCAGACTTTTCACATCATTCATCTCACTGTGAACCACCTTGGCATTTTGCGGACATATCAGCGTACAATGTCCGCACAAGATACATCTGTCTTCTATAATAGTAGCCTGATGCCCCTTGACATCTATAGCTTTTACAGGACAACCTCTCAAACATTTGTAGCAATCCCTGCATTTTGCATTACGAAATTCGAGATATTGAGCCATGACGAATTATTATTTCAGATTCAACAAAGGATATATCTCTTTGGCAAACAACTCTTCTGCATTGTCTTTATTCACATTGTGAATAAAAAGCTCATCCTTCCCTATTTGTTTCACCGTCGGTTCGTCAAGATCGTCAGCTTTCACAGTAACACCCTGTGAGCAAAAGCCAAGACAGAAGCTCGCCTGCAAATCGACAAGGTCTTCAACATCATATTTTTTCAATATCTCTTTGAAAACCTCTATCACATCGTATGAACCTTTCAAATGACATGAACTTCCGACACAAACTTTGATATTCATAATTATTCCTCCTTTAATTATTTGATCTATTCGTTTTGATAAATATTTTTTAAGATTGATTTTATTTTTAACGATCAAGTGCCGTACCCGGAAGCACGGCACATATTTTCAATTATCATTCGCCATAATAAGCCTTCTTATAAATTTCAATTATGTCTTCTATAAGCGGGTAGCGCGGATTAGCGCCGGTACACTGGTCTTCATGAGCACGTTCTGCCAAACCTCTCAGGTTACTCATGAAAATATTCTCGTCTATGCCGCATTCTTTTATCGACATTGGCATATTCATATCTTTCATCAGTTTACGTATGGCAGCTATCAAGTTGTTCACGCTATCCTGTGTGGTCTTGCCACCCATGCCGAGGAACCTTGCCACTTTGGCATAACGTTCGTCAGCGACAAAATATTCATATTTTGGGAATATGGCGAATTTATCCGGCTTAGTAGCATTATAAGCTATTACGTACGGTAAAAGCAAGGCGTTGGCTCTTCCGTGAGGTATATGATATTCTCCACCAAGTTTATGAGCCATACTGTGATTCAGACCGAGGAAAGCATTGGTAAATGCCATACCGGCAATACATGAGGCATTATGCATCTTCTCTCTTGCCTTAAGGTCTTTGGCTCCATTGTCGTAGGCACGTTTCAAATATGAGAACACCAAGTCGATAGCCTGAAGACAGAGACCGTCGGTATAGTCGTTTGCCATATTGGAGACGTAAGCCTCGAGGGCGTGAGTAAGCACGTCAAGACCTGTGTCTGCGGTTGCAGATTTAGGAAGACTCGTAACAAACTGCGGGTCTATGATGGCGACATCAGGACGGAGTGCATAGTCTGTCAACGGATATTTGACATTGCCATTCTTTCTATCCGTGATGACAGCAAAAGCCGTAACCTCGCTACCTGTTCCGGAAGTTGTGGGAATAGCAACAAACTTAGCTTTGGAACCAAGTTTAGGGAACTTCACCACTCTTTTTCTGATATCCATAAACTTTTGTTTTATGCCATCGAAAGTAGTCTCAGGGTGTTCAAAGAAAAGCCACATTCCTTTCGCTGCATCTATTGCAGAACCGCCGCCGAGGGCTATAATGACATCGGGATTGAAATTCTGCATTTCGGCAACACCTCTTCTTATCGTTTCTACATCCGGATCCGGCTCTACATCCGAATAAATCTTGGAATGACAATATTGCGCACGTTTTCTGAGATAATACAGCACTTTATCAACATAGCCGAGTTGTACCATTGTAGGGTCGGTGACTATAAAAGCTCTCGATATGTCATCCATTTTTTCAAGATATTGCACTGAACCGTATTCAAAATAAATCTTGGGCGGCACCTTAAACCATTGCATATTGACTCTTCTTTTTGCTATTTTCTTTTTATTTATCAAGTTAACTGTTGACACGTTGGCTGTAGTACTGTTATGACCGTATGAACCGCAGCCGAGCGTAAGTGACGGAGTATTTGTATTGTAAATATCTCCTATGGCACCTTGCGATGAAGGCTGATTTACTATTATTCTTCCGACGCGCATGGCTTTGCCGAACTCTTCGATAAGTTGGTTATTTGTCGAATGAATGATGGCAGAGTGGCCAAGTCCTCCGAAGTCAAGCATCTTTCTGCAGATATCAAAACCTTCTTCATGATTTTCCACTATATAATATGCCAATACCGGGGACAGTTTCTCACGTGACAGCGGATAATCCGGACCCACGCCTTTCAGACGTGCCAGCAATATCTTGGTTTTCTCAGGCACTTTAATTCCGGACTTCTCTGCAATCCATGAAGCGCTCTTACCCACCACATCAGGGTTGACAGCACCTTTCTCGCTATTGATAACAAATTTCGACACCAATTCTATCTCTTTCTCATTCAAGAAGTAACAGTTATTGGCCTTCATATAGTCTTCAAATAGTTTAGAGACGACTTTATCGACGACCACAGCCTGTTCCGAAGCGCATATCATGCCATTGTCGAAAGTCTTGGACATCATAAGGTCGGTACAGGCACGTTTCACGTTGGCAGAAGTCTCAATATAGCAAGGAGCGTTACCGGGGCCGACGCCTATGGCAGGTTTTCCGCAGCTATAGGCTGCTTTCACCATGCCGGAACCTCCTGTGGCGAGGATGAGAGAAACATTAGGATGATTCATAAGAGCCTCGGTAGCATCGATAGAAGGATGTTCTATCCATTGGATACAATATTCCGGAGCTCCGGCAGCTATTGCTGCATCTCTCAATATCTTGGCTGCTGCTGCAGAAGACTTTTGTGCCGAAGGATGAAATCCGAAGATGATAGGGTTACGTGCCTTCGTACAGATGAGTGACTTGAACATAGTCGTTGACGTAGGGTTTGTAACAGGTGTCACGCCGGCTACAATACCGACAGGCTCTGCCACCTCTTCGTATCCTTCCAACTCATTGTCGGAAACCACACCAACTGTTTTTTCATTCTTGATAGAATTCCATATATATTCGGTTGCAAAGATATTCTTCACCATTTTATCTTCAAAGACTCCCCTCCCCGTCTCTTCTACTGCCATCTTTGCAAGTGTCATATAGTTGTCCAATCCGGCCAACGACATGGCATAAACAATCTTATCAATCTTCT
The DNA here is from genome assembly GCA_002633315.1 of Bacteroidales bacterium Phil6. Taxonomy (GTDB): domain Bacteria; phylum Bacteroidota; class Bacteroidia; order Bacteroidales; family F082; genus Limimorpha; species Limimorpha avicola. The sequence continues at coordinate 46,386 of NWBN01000026.1, read as the reverse complement.
CTTGGTCGAATGTAATATATTCTTTCAATGCCAGTTCCGCATTTTTTACCAAAACATCGACCTCATTTTTAATCGACATCTTTTTGTCGATTTCAGGATTTTCATTCTGTTTTTGCATGACTTAATAATTTTATCTATTACTAATCAATGATTTAAATTACACAACTCAATTATAACTTAGTCTCTCTTTTTTTCTTCTTTACTAATTTATTCTGCAAAGATAAAAATATTTTTATGACATACATGATTTTTTATTCAAAATTTACATATTGACAATCAGAATATTAGAAATAATTTACCTGAAAAAGCTGTTAAACACGAAACAATTTGCAGGTTTAACATACCAAAGAAGCCTTATTTCCTTGAATCTTTGCTTAAGAACAACTGCCGAAAACCGACAAAAAAATCCATGACACGTTTATATGGAGATATATTTGAATATAAAAAAACAACAATTAAAAATCAATCCGTAAATAACAATCATTTGAATATATAATAATCATATAATACAAATGGACAATCAAACAAAGTCGTAACATGACGACACTTGAAATCAATTATCATAATCAAGAAAACAAGGGAACACTTGCATAAATACTAATGATTATAATTCCAACGGTAAACATTGCAGATTGTCATAAGAAACAAGAAGCAGCGCGTCTCATTCTATTGACGGTGCAGCCTTTTCATAAAAGTTATCAATTAAAATAGAATCTATTTCATTAATATATGACAAATCATTGTTTTTTTTATTTTGTCGATAAATTGTTCTGAGTTTATCCTTTTTTATTTCATTTAAACTGCCAATGTCGAGCATAAATGACTTATTCAAATCATTAGGCTCAAATTTATTCAATCCGTTACCATACTCTCTTCCACATATTGAAAAGAGTATTTGTGCAGTATTTGAAATTAAATAGGCAAATAACAAATCTGCATCAACCCCGAACAGATTGTTATTAACATATATACAATGAAATGTTGTAAGATTCATTACCTGCGTTTCATTCCTTACAAACCTTAAACCGTTCCTATTAAACACATTGACCCAAATAGGAGAAGATGCCCTTTTTTCCATTGAATACCATGGAATACGTTTAGATGTAAGATATCGTTCATTTATTTTTTTTTCTTCTCCTTTATTTATATATATATTTAGATTTTCATCTTGCTTATTTATCGGATTTAATATATATACATTCTTATTACTATTTACGAGATTATCAAAATCTTCAGATGTAAAACAAAGTCCAGCAACATCTATAGAATGACAAATACATGGTTGCATGTTTATCATATCAATTCCAGAGCTTTTTACTTTCGACAGATTAAACGAAAAATACTCATTAGCTCCAGTTGCAATGCCTCGCATTACTTTGGCATACGTCGCAAATGGGACCAAATTTTTGAATTGCGGTACATCTGTTGGAGAATAATAATTTTTCCATTTCAATTCAGCATGTATATCCTTGCTATTGTATGTAAAATCCGAATATGTATTATTGGGATATGAAAAAATTATCTGCTTTATTTTTTTTAATTGAGAAACATCATTAATATACGAAAAAGCAATTGTATCGGCAAATTCATCGTTTGCACACAATATAATAGCAGATGTTGTCAATGCATCATCAAAAATATTTTCTTTAAAATTAAAAACAATAATATGCCTTAGTTTACTTGATTGAATCAAGTATTTTTTTACATTCACTCCGTAGTCTGAATTTAAAAATTCAGAAGGAATAATAAAAGCACATCGTCCATTTTTCTTCAATTGATTAATGGATTTCAATAAAAACAGAACGTAAAGGTTTGTATGAAATTTTAATTTAATATTAAGTTTCTGATTAACTTTTGAAACCACACTCTTATTATCATAATTATGAAACTTAAAATATGGAGGATTACATATAATACCATCATATTCTTCATTCCAATTATTATCATTTTTAACATAATCCTCCAATTTCAGATTTACACTGCGAAACCCATTAAACACCCTTAACGCCTCTTCGTAAATGGCATTATCAACATCATAACCTGTTATCGAAAGGTTTGACTTCTTTGATAATAAGATTCTTGAAAATATTCCTAATCCAAAAGCTGGTTCTAAAACATCCGATAATGTATCGTTCCCAAGCAACCATTCTGTCATAATGTCTGCAATCTCAACTGGAGTGAAAAACTGAGCATACTTTTTCCTATGCTCCAATGACACAGTTGAAGAATATTTAGATTCTATTTCACCACTAATATTCATTAAAATTCTTCGTTTTTAATATTCAGTATTGATTTCAAATTCTCCAAATCCAGATATGCAGTACCACCATGAAATGATACATAAAAAAGCAATCTTCCTCGCTCCATCTCTTTTCTTACACTGCTATGACAAGGTTCATCAACTCTATACGCTATTTCGCATCCTACATTGGAACGAATCTTAATGGTAGTCTTGTTTTGATTTTTTGTATCTTGCTCTATTGAGAAAATACTTCCCTCATTGTTACTATCAGAAATAATATTCAATATTTGTTCAAAAGATATACCATATACTTTATCAAAAAACACTTGAAAATAATAATGAGGGACATTATATGTTTCAATCCATTTATACACAACTTTAATATCTTCTACTTTCGGTGTAATTGACAGATAATCTCTTTTCTGAATTTTCCTAATACAATCTTTTAAATCTTTGAATTTACTGTTCACTTCCTCAAATGCTCTTGTAGAGTGCCAGCCAGGTACTTTAAAGTCTAAAAAATAAATAGTTTCAGGGGTTATTGCATTAAGAACATCAATATATTTCAAGCGCAAAGGGTGATTAAGCAAACTACTATAAGATGATAAAATTTCGTTCTTCAAATCCATTGCATGTGCTATATTTTGCTCTGTTCTTTTAGACATAGATTTCTCATATTTGTCAATAAGAAAAGCACTTGACCTTACTTCAATGCCAGCAACAGCTTTCTTGACATAATCATCAATCTCACAATGGGGCATTTTACTAATATCAAGCCCTAAATCAGTCCTAAAATCAGATTTCTTAAATATCAGTAAATCCGGACGTTTCCCTATTGTATCCAATTCATTTTGAAATTCCTGATAAAATACGTCAAACCCTTCATCACCTGCAACTAAATCGTCATTCTTACCATAATGAACAGTTACATAATTATGAGAGGCATCGTTTATGGCACGCATAATGAGATTTTCCGCCCAATCTCCCTGTTCTTTATTGGTAATAAAATTAGATGAAGCCTGAGTTGGAACATTAGCGGGCGTCCTTTCTTTTGAAAAATCAACTAACTCAGAAGGTATATTGGCTGCTATTTTTTTTATTGATTCAAAGTAGGTCATTTTATTCTCCATCAAAATTGACGTGTACAAAGATACAATAATCTGTGGGATTTATGTTCTATTTTTACACACAAAATACACCTAACCTTGATTTTTTTGCACAAAAAAAGTGTAAATCTCATAACTACTTGATTTACAGCCTTATTGCATAGAGAAAGGGATTCGAACCTATAACGGGATGTTTTACGTGCATACGCAAACGAAGAACAGTTCCAACATGCCTTTCGACACGGACTTCATCAAGTTTAAGATTGTCGATAAGAAAGTGCCAAAACGCACAGCTATTCAGGAAACGGTACCGGATGCGGTAGGCAGCTACAACGAGGTGATAGAGATTGCCGGGAAAAGCACAGTCCGGACGGTGTACGCCCTGCCGAAGTTCACCATCCCGGACGACAAGCTGCTGGACAAGGACTGTTTCATCTACGGCGGTGCGCTCACGCTGGAACTGGAAACCTACCTGACCGACCGGGTGGTGTTGCTCGTCAATGCGAGGGAACGTATGCTGTTCGGCTCGGACATCGGCAAGTTCCACACGCAGGTAGGCATGGGACTGAAATTCATTATCAACTGACCGCTATATAATAATGTATATGAAGAATGTAATGTATAAAATCATCGTGGGCTGCTACATCGTGGCCGCCCTCGTGCTTGTAACCGCCTGTAATGACAGCTTGGACATTCAGCAGGCTTACCCGTTCACGGTGGAAACGCTGCCCGTACCCAAGAAACTGAAAGTGGGTGAAACAGCCGAAATACGCTGCCAACTGGTGCGTGGCGGCGACTACCAGCCTACGACTTACCAGATACGCTATTTCCAGCCTGACGGCAAAGGAAAGCTGGAAATGGATAACGGTACGGTGTTCCTGCCCAATGACCTGTACCCGCTGGAGAAAGAAACATTCCGGCTCTACTACACATCGGCATCGACCGATCAGCAGACGATTGACATCTATATCATCGACAGCTTCGGGCAGATGCAGCAGGTTTCGTTCTCGTTTAACAATGACAGTAGCAAAGAATAATATGCTTTTTTGAATGAATGTGTTAATTAGCATACAATATTTTTGTAGGTGCTAACTTTTTTTAATACTTTTGTGATTATGATAATTTGAATTACTGTAAACATTACACTTAATACTTAAATGATGAATAAATTTTCTATTTTTATATTATTGGCTATAACAGGAATATCGTTATATATACTATTTTGTGTTGGACTTGGATGGTTCTGGACTATTGGTTCATCTACAAATTACGAAAGAATAAATCAAGTCTTACTAAACTTGTCATATAGCTATATTGCCGGATTAATTTTTTACATATTTATAGAATATATTCCAAAAAAAATAGCTGCGAAAAAAGCTTTCAACATTTGGAAAAATCAGCTTGTTAACATATACCTTCACATGAGTGAAATTGTCGCAGAAATAAAACTAATTGCAAATATAACAAAAGAAGATAAAGATATTGTATTGGGCGATTTAAAAGATATTGTAAAATACAAGCCACAATATAAAAAACTATATTACAAGTCTATCACTTTTGTCAATAAAATACCCAATAAAGATAGGACTAAAGGTGTATTTGAGTTTCACGCAGATTTATATGAAGCAGGAATATATATAAAAAAATATATAGCTGAGATGATAAAATTGCCTTCTGCTTCAAATATAACTCCTAATTTATTGGAAATAATATCTGAAATAAAATCCTGCAAATTTCTTTCCACTTGCAATTCTTTTAAGGATGTTTTTTTAGAAGATTATGAATATGACATCAATTCTTGTGATAAAGATTTTTATGATTTTCTCCAATTATATATACGTTTAAGTAAGTATAAATTCTCAAAATATTCATATAAATACGAATTACTGTCTCAAAATGAGATTACGAAAATGGAAGCAGAGAGAAAAAAAGTCCTTGAAGAAATAAAAAAATCAGGAATTAGATTAAATAACCAAAAGTTCTATAAAAACAATATAGAATATAAAATCAGGAATGGAAAACTTATATAAAGCAAGGTTTCTTTGCTACTTTATTTTCCGGCACTCATGAAAGAAAGTAGCGGCGGCATTTCTGCTGCCTTTGTATCAACTGATTTTAAGGCTCTTTATGTGTACATATTTCTCTAACCATACCTTTACCTGTTCAAAGTTGTATTCTCCCGTTATAACCGCCGTATGATCGTTTATGGCTACAAACCTGACACTTTCATAGCTGTTGATAAATCCGAGTTTCAGCAACCATGACCTGCAGGCACACTATGACTATGTCAAACGGATGGTCAAGGAAAAGACCGGACGAGCGATGCAGGAAAAGGAGCGTGAGCGCAAGGGAAAGAATAGAAAGATTATAAAAGTTTCTGGATGCTCGCCAATCCGTGAGGGTGTGTTGCTCATACGACTGGACACCACACTGGAAGATGTGTGTAAATTCGGTGAAGAGTATCAAAGACGTTGGGGTATCACACCGCTGCAAATCTTTCTGCATAAGGAATAGGGACACTGGCTTAGTGGACAGCCCGAAGCAAGAGATAGGAGAGTTTCCAAGTCGGTGAAAAGTGGTTCAAGCCGAATTACCATCCACATATCGTTTTCGACTGGATGAACCACGATACGGGCAAGAGCCGAAAGTTCAATGACGTGGATATGACCGAAATGCAAAGTCTGACATCCGACATTCTCCTAATGTAGCGTGGACAATCAAAGGCTATTACGGCAAGGAACATCTGGAGCGAAACGATTTCATCATTGAGAAACAGAAAACCGAACTACAGCGCAAGAATGCTGCAAAACGGCACAAAGAAGAACAGATAGAGCTTGTTGAATAGGAATTGTAACAGGTAAAATAAGAAATACGCACTGACAAGCTAAAGAAAACAGCCACTAATGTAGCCACAGCCATAGGGTGTGATGTTGGTTCTCTTTTCGGCAGTGGAAAACTGAAAGAACTGGCCAAGCCAATGATAAATTGCATCAAGAAGTTATCAAGTGCAACAAGGGTATCGATGAACTAATAGCCAAAATGCAACAAATGCAGGAACAGCACGGCAAATAAATACGTAATCTTCAAGGAATACACAATCAAGAGCTTGAAGCCAAAGATATGGAAATTTCCCGGCTGAACACCTTGCTTGAAAAGGCACACAGATGGGTTCCAATGTTCAAAGAAATGTTGAGAATGGAAAAATTATGCGCTGTTATCGGATTTACCAAAGATATGATAGAAAGCCTCTTGACAAAGAAAGAAGCCATACAATGTAGTGGCAAAATTTATTCCGAAGAACACAGGTGGAAATTTAACATCAAGAATGATATTTTTAGGGTTGAGAAACATCCGATGGATTGCGGTAAACTTATACTGACTATAAACAGGATACCGATGGGAGAATGGTTCAAAGAGCAGTTTGATAAATTACGGCAAAGTTTACGAAGACCGACAGAAGAGCCAAGAAAAAGTAGAGGATTCAAATTATAAATCCGTTCTATATAATGCCAAAACACCAATAAAATAACTAATTTTGCATTTGGATAGAGGCAACTCTTCCTAAGACATAAGAAAAAAGAAGCGTTATGCTCATCTTGTAGTTTGTGAACGTAGGAAATTCAGACACCGATGCAAGAATAGCATAGTGATTCTCACGCATATAGCGAGGGCTATTATTGTAACATTTGTATCAAAGGTTTCCTACGACCTACAAACTAAGGCGTGACGTTGTAGTCCACGCTTCTGCATTTAATAATCTGCTCTGTTGGGCTGAGGAGCGAAACAAATAATGAATATGAGCAACGAGATTCTTTTGCGATTGAGAGAATTCCATCCGGCTGATGCAAATATTATTGCCAGATGGCTGAAAAGCGAATATCAAATGCGTCAATGGTGTGCCGACAGGTATTCGCGTTACCCTGTTACGGCAGATGATATTAACTCACATCATGATAAATACATAGACGGACATTCATCAATCGCTCTTACCATGGTCGATGCTGCGGAAGTCATTGGTTATATAACACTCAGAAAGCTAACCCCCGGAAATTCAGAATGGCGACTTGGATTCGTAATAGTTGATGATGCAAAGCGAGGACTCGGTCTGGGTAAAAAGCTTGTCGGCATGGCTATTGATTATGCTCACAAAGAATTAGAGGCAACTAAAGTATCGCTTGGTGTATTTGAAAATAATCCATCTGCAATACATTGTTATGAAGCTGTGGGGCTCAAGCAAGTTCAAAGAGAAAAGACAGAAAGCTACACTTGCCTCGGTGAGATTTGGAATTGCATAGAAATGGAGTTAATCATATGATGGATTCAACGCTAGTTTTATTACCATGCGCCCGCTAGACGACGCTGAGGCTAATTTTAGGAATTTTGGGGAATAATAAAAACACCCGACTTTACATTTTGCACAAAAAAAGTGCAAATCTCGTAACTACTTGATTTACACTTTTATTGCGGAGAGAAAGGATTATGAACCTGCTCTCCAATATCCTTGAAATTCAATTCGTTTTCAAAATGTCAATGCCTTAGGGGGTACAACTTAGGTTGCAAAAAAGACTGAATTTTGTCTGTTCTTGGCTTTTTGTTGTCTGCCTAAAACTTCGGTTCAAAGATACGACTTTATTTTGAACTGTGCAAATCGTTGAAAATAAATCTTCTATGCTTAGTGCAAGGTGCAAGCTATATATAGATATATACTTGCACCTTGCACTAAAATGTCCCTTTTATTCTATTCGATGTAAAACACTTCCTGTATTTTTGCTCATTCACTAATATATTTATAAAATGCAGTCATTCAAAATAATACAGCCATCACCGATATTACGTAGCTACATTCGGCATTATTGGATATTAGAAAGTGATATGATAAATGCTACGACCGAACGTACATTCCCATTAGGTTGCATACAAATATTCTTTCACAAGAAGAAACAATTATTCTCGCAAACTTACCATAAAATGCAACCACAAAATTTCATTTGCGGACAAGAAAATGGATATACTGATATTTGTGCAAATGGAGATATAGAAATGCTTGTTGTTGTGTTTCAACCATATGCGGCAAAGATATTTTTTCGGCAACCATTATCCCTTTTCCAAGGAGAAAATATAGCGATAGAGGATGTCGAAGATAGGGAATTAACCGAACTTACCCACAAAATAGCTGATACAGAAAACAACATTCATTGTATAAATTTGATAGAACAATTCCTATTGCATCGTTTAGCTGTATGTTCAGACTATAATATAGATAGACTTTCTACTGTAATCCAAAACATTAACCTTAACCCATACCTTGATGTTTGCAAATTGGCGAATACTGCGTGCCTAAGCACAAAACAATTCACACGGGTTTTTACGGAATATATTGGAACTTCACCAAAAAAATTTCTACGGATTATAAGAGTGCAACGGTCTTTATTCTTGTTACAGCAAAATCCTCAATATAATTTTGCGCAAGTGGCTTATAGTTGTGGTTTTTCCGACCAATCACACATGATAAGAGATTTTAAACTGTTTACAGGATATACACCATTAGAATACCTATCAGTTTATACTCCAATATCTGATTATTTTTCTGACTCGTAAGAATGTCCGTATTCTTCTATCTATGTCTTTATGGCAATCGTAATTTTGCAATGTCTTAGCGCAGGACAAAGTAAAGTAATAACTAAAAGAAAAAAGAACATGAAGAATTTAATTGCATTCTTTGAAATCCCCGTTACTGACTTCTACGAATCGGTAAATTTTTATCAAGCAATCTTTGGGGTGGAACTTATGGTAGCCGAATACAGCAATGAGAAAATGGCTTGTTTTGTACAGAACGGACAAACAGTTGGTGCAATATCCTATGCACCTGACTTCAAACCCTCAGAGCATGGTGTATTAATTCACTTTAATTGTGAAGATATTGACTGGTCAATCCAGCAAGTACTGAAATATGGTGGCAGGATAACGATTCCTAAGACAAAAATCCAAGCAGAAGGAAAGGGATATTTTGCCGTATTCGCTGATCCCGCCGGCAATCACATAGGACTTTATACAGACTAACACGTGTTGATAGATTAAAATATGGCTGCAAATTATTCTATTTGCAGCTATATTTTTGCTCATTACCAATAACAAACGACAAAAAGCCTTACCTTTGTAAAATGATTCAAGAGGATTTCAGATTTTACAAGCCATGTAAGTTATTGCAACCTTACATCAGGTATTATTGGGTATTCAAAAGCAATCAACCGCTGAATACCCTTACTTTTCCTATTGGTTGTCCTCAAATCATTTTCCACAAACAAACACCGCTCTATATACCAGAGTTAAAAACCTCCCAATCGGAATTTAGCATCAGCGGTCAGGTAAATTATCCTTCCCATTTATATGCGGATGGAAATGTGGAAATGATAGTGGTTGTGTTTCAGCCATACGTTCTAAAAGCCTTCTTGAATATGCCCATATCTTTATTACATAATCAAGAGATTTCCGGTTATGACCTTGAAAACGCAAAATTAAAACAACTGGCTGCGCAAATCTTTAATTATGAAGATACCAATTCATGTATTACAATAATAGAGCAATGGCTGTTATCTCGAATAATAGACGCATTGACTTCAAAAACTACATGCAATCTCAAAAGAATAGCTTCCGCAGTCCAACAACTATTCACCATGCCTACCATTTCCATCACAGAACTGGCTTCTACTGTCTGTTTGAGCAAAAAACAATTTGAACGTCTGTTCAATGAGCTGGTAGGTGCGAATCCGAAGGAATATGCAAGAATAGTTCGTTTCCAGAAATCATTGAAATTGCTACAGCATTACACAGAAGATGCAAATCTGGCTCAAATTGCATATCAATGTGGTTACGCAGACCAATCGCATTTTATCCGGGAGTTTAAACAATTTAGCGGTTATACGCCACTGTCTTTGTTAAACGTATGCAAACCTTATTCCGATTTGTTTAACAACCCTATATAATGTCCCTTTTATTCTATCCATAGTTTGATAGCCGACTTACCTTTGCTCTGATTAAACTTAAAATGAATGATAGAATGAAAGAAGTAAATCCAAAAGAAACAACCCGTGCCTATGCATTTGAATTGTGGATGAATGCCCCCATGCCCATGCTCACCTTTTTCAAGACCATAGATGTTACTCGTCTAACCCAAATCAGCAAACGGACAAGGCTAAAGTTCAATATGTTGATGTGCTGGTGTATCGGAAAAGCTGCAAGCGACATAAAAGAGTTCTATATGCTTCCTGTTGACAAGAAGTTAATGCAATACGACAATCTTGCTGTCTGTTCTATTGTAGCCAATCGAGAGGGCGAAGTTAGTTCCTGCGATATTCCTTTTTCCGATAATTTGCAGCAGTTCAATACTGATTATCTGAGACTGACGAAGCTAGTTGCTGAAAGTTGCCAAAATTATGACCTAACGGACAGCATGGTCATTGGTACATCTGCTCTTGCTCAATATGAGATAGATGGGGCAGTAGGTATGTACAGCGGTGTGTTCAATAATCCGTTTTTAATCTGGGGTAAATATAAACGAAGGTTGTGGAAGCGTACATTGACGGTCTCTTTTCAGTTTCACCATACACAAATGGATGGCGCACATGCTTCCCGTTTTTTGGAAAATCTGCAAAAAGAAATCAAGAACTTGGAGGTATAATCAAGAACAAATGCTATCTTTGCAATACTAACAAAAAATAGAGTTGTTCAACCCATATGAAATGGCAAGTGTGCATATAGCTACGCTTAACGGATAGCATTTTAGTCATAGCTATTCAGCAACGGACAGGCTTATAATAGGTTTGTCCTTTCTTGTTTTGCCATTATTCCAAATTTATAATTATGCGATGTGTCATGCCGCCCTTGTGCAGCAGGACTTGTCGTATCATATCAAGTTGAACAATGAACTATACATATAAGAATATTTGGCTCATCAACTTTCCCGTAATGATGAGCATCCTTATCGAACAACTTATCAATATTACCGATGCTATTTTCTTGGGGCATGTAGGAGAAATAGAACTGGGTGCATCCGCCCTTGCCGGGATTTGGTATCTGGCTATCTATATGCTTGGCTTCGGTTTCAGTTTGGGTTTACAGGTCGTTATCGCACGGCGTAATGGTGAACGGCATTATTCCGAAACAGGGAAGACATTTTTTCAAGGATTGTTTTTCCTGTCGGGACTTGCTGTCTTTTTGTATTTGTTCTCCAGACTGTTATCCCCGATTATTCTAAGTAGGCTGATTACTTCTGCGGAAGTCTATCATGCTGTAATTGATTATTTGGACGGACGAATTTGGGGACTATTGTTCTCCTTTCCGTTCCTTGCTTTACGTTCGTTCATGGTCGGTATTACCTATACAAAAGCCTTGAACATGGCGGCTCTGACAGCCGTATTAGTGAACATTCCAAGTAATTGGCTGCTCATATTCCATTGGAACATGGGAATAGCAGGTGCAGCCATCGCATCGTCTTTTGCCGAAGCGTGTTCGTTGGCAGTGCTGGCAATCCGTGTTTCACGTAAAATGGATAAAAGGTTTTATGGCTTGTCTTGGAGCTTCGACAAAGGTGTATTACTCCATGTTTGTCGTGTGTCCGTTTGGAGCATGTTCCATTCGTTTATCAGCGTAGCTCCTTGGTTTCTGTTTTTCGTAGCAATAGAACATTTGGGAGAATTGCAACTGGCAGTGGCAAACATTCTCCGAAGCATATCCACCCTGTTCTTTGTTATTGTCAGTTCGTTTGCCGCCACAACTGGCTCGTTGGTAAGCAATCTGATTGGAGCGAACGAAAGAGAACAAGTGTTTCCGCTATGCAGTAGGGTAATCCGATTAGGCTATGCTATCGGCTTACCGCTGATTACGCTTGCATTGGTATTTTATCAGCCTGTTGTCAGTGTCTATACAGATAATTCGAATATCGTGCAAACCGCATGGATACCGTTTGTGGTCATGTTGCTTAATTACGTCTTTGCCTTACCCGGTTATGTCTATATGAATGCTGTAACGGGAACAGGAGCAACACGGACAGCTTTCATCTTTCAGGCGACAACCATTGTCGCCTATCTGCTCTACCTGTGGGGATTGAGCCATTGGGATGTACCCCTTGCCGTTTATTGGACAGTAGAATACTTGTTCGTGATTGGACTTGGGGTACAATCTGTTATTTATCTTAAATATAAACACTATTAAAAACTGAATGTTATGATGAAAAAGATATATCCACGCACAGGCGACACACAGACTGTGTACCTGAATGCGGTTGTAAAAGACCCGTCTATCGAAGTGGGCGACTACACCATCTACAATGATTTCGTATCCGACCCGTTACTTTTCGAGCGGAACAATGTGCTTTATCATTATCCTATTAACCATGAGCGACTGATAATTGGCAAGTTTTGTTCCATTGCCTGCGGTGTGAAATTTCTGTTCAACTGTGCCAACCATACCTTGAAATCCTTATCCACATATACTTTCCCGCTTTTTTATGAGGACTGGGATTTGGAGAAATCGGATGTGGTAACGGCTTGGGATAACAAAGGCGACATCGTGATAGGTAACGATGTATGGATAGGCTATGAAGCATTGATTATGGCTGGCGTTCACATCGGCAACGGGGCAATCATAGGTTCCCGTGCCGTTGTTACGAAAGATGTACCGCCTTATACGATAGTTGGCGGTGTTCCAGCCAGATCGATAAGAAAGCGTTTCGATGAAGAAGTTATACAGAAGCTCGAAACGCTGAAATGGTGGGATTGGTCTGCTGAAAAGATACAGCGATGCTTGCATTATATTGGGAAAGGTGATATAAACGGGTTGTTACAAATGGTTGATAATATGTAGCATGAAAAGATTTGCGGAAGAAATACTGGCAAAAATTGACGCTGAAATCCAATTAAGGGATTGTGGTGTTGATTCTGCAATGGATAATGCCTTGTATATGGTAAGGTTCATTGCACCTATGTACGAACAACTAAGAGAAATGATTATTAGCTATTCATTTCCGAGTGTAGAAGATGAAATATGTTTTTTCAAAGAATTGAAACCGGAAATTCTTAGCAAGTATATCTATTTCAATAAGGTGTACCATATAGAGTTGAAATGTCCAGATGGTAGTAATGACTGCATCCGGGAATATTTGAGTGCAGAATTGGATAAGCTGACGTATTTCTTCCGCAACAATATAGAGTTTTATCAGTATATACGTTCCCAATCAACCCATTTGGATAATTTTTATTTTACTCGAAAACCAATAGGAACTTCAATAATGCCAAGTTTTGAAAGTTTCCAATATGATGCAGACCCATTATTTTCAACCGGATATGACTATAAAACCGCAAAAATACTTTGCAACAAGTATTTGAAAGTTTATTTAGAAAACAGGATGGTTAAATTAAACAATGCTGAATACAAAACTGAAAGAAGTTCTAAATTTAACTCTGTGTGTTTTACCGGAAAGAAAAATACCTTGATAGAATTGGGTTATGCGCTTGTTTCTTCCGGTGATATAAATCATGGCAACATAGAAATAAAGGAATTTATGGAATACCTTAGTTTCGTGTTCAACATTGATTTGGGCGATTATTATGATGCATATATTGCTATGAAAGAGCGAAAAAACAGAACTTCTTATTTGAGCAAGCTGATTGAGAATCTGACAAAGAGAATGAATGAAGATGATGCAAAATAAATAAGTGCTTTTTAATCAGCAAAGTAAAATACCGTGTTCATACCGACACGGTATTTTTTATTTTTACTGAAACAGTCTCAAAAAGGACCTTTTTTATTCTCAACACATAATAAAACTATCTGAAAAATATCCGAAAACCACCGAAAAATATTTTTACCATGACGGCATGAACCATGACTTTTAATCATTTTCATATCCCGAACTTTGCATCAAAATCAATTAGTTAGCAATATGGATGTGATTACGATTGAATCAAAAGCCTATAAGGAGATAGTGGCTAAGATAGATGTGATAGCCAATTATGTGTTTTCACAGGAGGACACGAAAAACGAGGATGAAATCTGGGTGGACAGTTACGAAGTATGCACATTCCTGAAAATCAGCGACCGTACACTGCAACGCCTGCGAGCAGCAGGACTGGTTTCCTATTCCGATATAAAAGGGCATTATTTCTACAAAATCAAGGAAATAAAACGTCTGCTGGAAGAACGCCTGATCAAACGGAACAAGGAATATATAAATGACCTGATAACCAACCATCATCAATATGTTAAAGAAAGAAGAAATACTAAGCCTAACAAATAACGGCTTATCCGTTTTCAAGCATTATTTACCGGGTGAATGGCGAATAGGCAGGCATTTCCTTAATCCCTTATACGAAGATAGAAAAGCATCCTGCAACATCTACTTCGACCGCCATAGCGGTATGTACAAGATGAAAGACTTCGGCAACGACAATTACAGCGGTGACTGCTTTTTCCTCGTGGGACAACTGAAAGGGCTGGACTGTAACCGGGCTTTGGACTTCATCGAGATACTGGAAACCATCGACCGGGACTTGGGCTTGGGCTTATCTTCCGGGACACCCGTTCCTATACCCCAGACTACCGACAAACGTCTTGCGGCGAACACACCTGTTGAACCGCCCGAAAAGCCTGTTAAGCCTTACCAGTTCAGGGAACAGAAATTTTCCACCGCAGAAATGGAATACTGGCGGCAGTACGGCATCACTCCCGAAATACTGGAGCATTACAAGGTCTGCTCACTCCGGGAATATAGTAGCGAAACGGCAGAGGGAAAGCCATACACCTACATTTCATCAGCGGCAGAACCGATGTACGGCTACAAGGGCAAACAGTATATCAAGCTGTACCGTCCCTTTTCCACACCCCGTTTCTTATATGGCGGTAGCTTCGGGGAAAACTACTGTTTCGGGTTGGAGCAACTGCCCGCCAAAGGTGATACATTGTTTATTACGGGTGGTGAGAAGGACGTGCTCTCACTGGCAGCACATGGTTTTCATGCCATCTGTTTCAACAGTGAAACGGTAATGATACCGTCCACACTGGTTTATCGACTGACGTTCCGCTTCAAACATATTGTCCTGCTTTTCGACATGGACAAGACAGGCAGGGAGAGTTCAAGCAAACAGGAAAGACTGCTGAGGGAATTTGGCGTGAAACGCCTTTCGCTCCCACTTCCGGGCACAAAAGAGGAAAAGGACATATCGGATTATTTCAAGGCAGGAAACACCCGTGAAGATTTCCTGAAACTGTTTATCAGATTTTTAGACGACCTATATAGCGACACACTGATTATGCTTAAATCATGCGAGATAGACTTCAAAAATCCGCCAGTCAAAGCACAGGTCATTATATCGGCGGGCGATGTGCCACTAGGAACACAAGGCAACCTGTTCGGCATCACCGGGGGCGAGGGAACGGGTAAGAGTAATTATGTGGCCGCAATCGTGGCAGGCTGTATCTGCCCGCCAGATACGGAAACAGACACGCTGGGCATACGGATAACCGCAAACGACAGGCACAAGGCGGTTTTGCTCTATGATACCGAACAGTCGGAAGTACAGCTTTTCAAGAACGTAAGCAACCTGCTGGTACGAGCGGGGCAAAAAGAAAAACCAGAAGAACTGAAAGCGTTCTGCCTTACGGGAATGTCCCGAAAGGAGCGGTTGAACGCCATAATACAAAGCATGGATAAGTTCTACTACCAGTATGGCGGCATCCAGTTGGTTGTCATTGACGGCATCGCCGACCTCGTAAAGAGTGCCAACGATGAAGCGGAAAGCGTGGCGGTGATAGATGAACTGTATCGATTGGCGGGTATCTACAACACCTGCATACTTTGTGTACTTCATTTTGTCCCGAACGGATTAAAACTGCGTGGACATCTTGGAAGCGAACTGCAAAGGAAGGCAGCTACCATCCTGTCAATCGAAAAAGACGATGAACCCACGCAATCGGTAGTAAAAGCCCTGAAAGTAAGGGACGGAAGTCCGCTGGATGTGCCGCTGATGCTTTTCGCATGGGACAAGAAAACCGGGATGCACACGTACCGGGGCGAAAAGCCACGTGAAGAAAAAGAGAAGCGCAAGGAAAGGGAACTGGTGGGTGTAGCCCGTGATATTTTCGGGCGGCAGACACACATCACCTACATAGACCTTTGCGAACAATTACAACAGGTGCTGGACATCAAGGAACGGACAGCCAAGAACTATATCCGTTTCATGCGGGAGAAAGAAATCATCCTGAAAGACCCGGCAAACCAGAGTTATTTTATGATAGGTCTCATTTAATTTCAATCGGGGGTAGCTTATGTATATAGACAATGACAACTTCGTGGCATGGATGGAGCGTATCATGGACAGGCTCGACATACAGGATAAAAAGATAGACCGTCTGATGAACAGCCACAACTGCCTGAACGGTGAAAAGCTGCTTGACAATCAGGACTTGTGCTTTATGCTCAAAGTGAGCGTCAAAACCTTGCAGCGTTACCGGAAGAAAGGCATATTGCCCTATTTCCTGCTGGACGGGAAATATTACTATCGGGCAAGCGACATACACAGACTTATTCGTGAGCGCACGGATTAGACAGTGTTTTTTGTCATCATTCAATTAACCTTGTCCTGCCCTGTTGTGATAACACGGCGGAATTTTTTATTATATGCCATGATTTCTAAATGATTTTCACTACATTTGCAAAATTAGTACAAGAGAATAGCGGCGATTGAACAGTTTTGACTGTGATTTCGTCTTTATATATAATATTGAAAATTAGCGTTCCGCTGAACGTCCTGATACGAAAACTGGCAAATTTTCAAATTGAGGGGATATTCAGTGCAGGATACGTTATGCAATCGCATAGCGTGGTCTTGCCTGTTTCCTCAAAGGTATTGCCAGTACCACGTATCGAAGCAGTGTAAGAGCCACGCTTCTTTTTTAGGTACTGGCGGACAGTTGAATACGAATATTAAACTGTTAAATACCTGATAGTATGAAACAAATAAAAGCACACATCGCCGTATCTCTTGACGGACATACAGCCACCTTAGACAAGGAACTGGACTGGTTACCCCGTGAAATAAAAAATATTGTTGGCAAGCAATACCTGGAAGCAGATTACCTGCTCATGGGAGCGAACACCTACAACTACATCTTTGAACACTGGGGCGGGTGGCCGCACAAAAGCAAGCGGTCTTTTGTGGTGTCACACTACGACACCAACGTAACGCCTGACTGCGGGGTGGAGTTCCTGACCGAAGAACCGCTGCAAAAGGTTTATGAACTAAAACAAACGCATGACATATTGGTGGTGGGTGGCGGAAAACTGATTACCTCGCTGATAAAAGCCGGACTGATGGACAGTCTGACAATCTATACCGTCCCCGTTATGATAGGCAAAGGCATCGGCTTTGTCGGGGAAACATTCGGCTCGCAGTGGAAGTTGTCGGAAAGTAACGTATTAGGAAACGGAATTGTCCGTTCGACCTACCTGTTTGACGGGAACATATAAAAAATGCGCCCGGTTTCCCTCCGGGCGCAACCACTAAAATTTCAATTATCATAAGCCTTAAAACCCATCACAATGAAATTTCAGCGATAAAGATAAGTCATTTCTTCGGCTTTCCTTTCTTTTCAGGAAATGAAAAAGCGACATTGAACTGTTCGTCCAGTACCAGCGAAGCATCGAAAACCTTGCCGTTCTTTCCCTTGAAGCCCTTGATTAACCCGGTCTTCCGCTTCGTCACCAGTTCAACAACCTGCTTGTCGGTCAGTTGCTTGTCGCACTTGTTACGGAATATGGTAAGCGTACAGTCCACGTTGGAACATTTCGCCACTTTCGGGTAGAACAGGATGCGTCCGCTGCCACATTTCGGACAGGGACAGGTTTCACCTCCGGCAATGGACAGTTGTACGGAAAGCAGTTCCGCCGTGATTTGGGCGGCATAGACCTCGATACCTTTCCTGAATGTGTCGGCATCCATGCAGCCCGCTTCTATCTTGGCAAGGGCGGTTTCCCACATACCCGTCATTTCGACATCGGCAATCTTCTTGTCCCTGACAATCCTGTAAACGGCAAGTCCCTTTTCTGTGGGTATAATATTCCTTTTCTCACGTACAATGTACTGGCGTGCGAACAGTGTTTCAATAATCGCCGCACGAGTGGCTGGCGTACCTATCCCGGCATCTTTCAGGCTGGCTTTCAACTCGGCATCCTCCAGTTCCTTGCCCGCATTTTCCATTGCGGTAAGCAGGCTGCTTTCCGTATGCAGCGGTTTCGGCTTGGTCTGCTTTTCGAGCAGATCCACGCCGGAGAGCGACAATATTTCTCCCTCCTGAAGCTGTGGCAGTCCGGCAGCTTCTCCGTCCTCACCTGCTTCCTGCTCGTTGAACACAGCCCGCCATCCGGCTTCTTTCATTATCGCCCCTTTTACGGTGAAATCGGTATTTCCGGCAGACAATACAGCGGTGGTAAC
Organism: Bacteroidales bacterium Phil6; assembly: GCA_002633315.1. Classification (GTDB taxonomy): domain Bacteria; phylum Bacteroidota; class Bacteroidia; order Bacteroidales; family F082; genus Limimorpha; species Limimorpha avicola. The sequence continues at coordinate 27,553 of NWBN01000026.1, read as the reverse complement.
GTCTTTCACGCATTTGTCCGAAAAGGCTTCCAGCATACGCCCGGCTACCAGTTCATAGACCGCCCTTTCATCTTCGGAAAGTTCATCGGGCAGGTTCTCGGTAACGATTAAGGCATGGTGGTCGGTTACCTTGCCGTCATTCACGCTGCGGCGGTTCAGTGTGTTGCTGTTCAAGCTGGCAGCATATCCAGCAAAGCGGGGGTATTGTCCCAACAGTGCGATGCGTTCCGGCATTTCCTCGAAAACATCCTCCGAAATATAACGGCTTCCGGTTCTCGGATAGGACATCACTTTCTTTTCATACAGGCTTTGCGCTATCGAAAGCGTCTTGTCCGCTGAAAAATTCAGCTTCGTGTTCGCTTCCTTTTGCAGCGTGGTAAGGTCGTACAAAAGGGGCGGTTCTTGGCTGGTTTCTTTCCTCTCAACAGACTTCACCACAAGCTGCCCGGCATCCTTTACCCGTTGCAGGGCGGCTATGGCATCGGACTGCTGTTCCCACTTGTCGGTCGATTGGGCAGTGAAACCTATTCCCCCGCTGGCGGTCGCCGTTTTGAGCTGCCAGAACTTGGTCGGGACAAAATTACTGTTCTCCAAAAAACGGCTGCATATCATCACGAGCGTGGGTGTCTGCACCCTGCCCAACGAGAACACGCCCTGTCCGGCGGCTACGCTCAACGCTTGCGTGGCGTTTATCCCTATCAGCCAGTCGGCTTCACTGCGGGACTTGGCGGAGAGATAGAGGTTATCGTAACATCCGCCCGGCTGCAAATTGTCCATTCCCTCACGGATAGCCTTGTCGGTAAGGCTGCTTATCCACAGCCGGACAAAAGGCTTGCGGCAGTTCAGGTAATGGAATATATACCTGAAAATCAATTCCCCCTCACGCCCGGCATCGGTGGCGACAATAATCCTGTCGCACTGGTCGAACACCTCCTTAATCACTTTCAACTGTTTCAACACGCCGGGGTCTGCCTTGTAGCCTTTCTCGGCTTTCACCTGACGGGGGATTAGCCGGAAATCGGACGGAAGTATGGGCAGGCTCTCCCTACGAAAATTTGCCACGCCATAGGCTTCGGGCATGGCAAGCTGTATCAAGTGCCCGAACGCCCATGTCACCATGTACCCGTTGCCGGACAGATACCCGTCATTCCTTTGTGTCGCCCCGATAATCCGGGCAATGTCTTTTGCCACGCTGGGCTTTTCCGCTATCAATGCAATCATAATTCTTCACTTTTTAATGGTAGGTACTACATTTTCATCCCTCTGGACTTCTTGGGCTTATCCGCTTTCAGGCTCTTGTCCTGTGCTTTTTCCTGTTTCTCTTTCTGCTTGGCGATGGGTTTCTGTTGTCCCTGTTTCAGCGGCTCTTTGGTCTGTTTGGTTGCTTCATCGGTCTTTCCTCCAGAATTGACCGCTACCTGCGTCCGGCTCTCGGAAACGGGGATAACATCTTTCGGCTGCACCTTGCCGGAGGATTTGCCCTGTACTCCGGGCTGCACATGACCGTTGAACTCCACACCCTTGCCGTCCTTTAATCCTGTGACCTGCTGTTGTGCGGGCTGCTGCCCCTGCTGCAAGAACTGGACGGCAGACCTCGGCAGGAACTCCAAGCCACGCTCCACTGCGCTGACTTGAAGATAGGCACTGCGTTTCGTCCCGTCCTTGAATTGCAGGTTTTCCATCTTGACGGGTTTCCCGGCTTCAAAAGCGGCTTTCTGTTCCGGGCTTACTTTCACACCACAAACAGTATCGGGACATTTCCACTTGTCAGCCCGCATGTACTCCAGTTCATGGGTGTACCTGTCCCGGCTGACGAACACGGGGATTTGCTCCCCGTTTTTCGGGTCTTTGATTTGGATAATACCGCCCAGATTGCCAGTTCCCAGCAAGTTGCCTTGTTCCTGCTTGGAAAATTCGTGCCCGTTATACGGGCGTTGAAGCAGCTTTTCATCCATTTGCACGCCGTGCAGCTTAGGCACTACCGTCCCGTCCTTTGCCTGATAGAAAGAGAGCTTGACATCGGTAGGTTTAAGGTAGAAACCGCCTACCGTTCCCGAAACAGTATAGGTGTTGCGGGATTTGTAGCCACGCATCACCCTGTCGAAATCCTTTGTGTTTTTCAAAGTGTCGGCGGTAATGCCGACTTTCTTCAAGTCCTCCCAGTTGATTTTAACCGGGTCGAAACGGTAGTCCTGCCTGCCCCCGTTATTGTCGGGATTCGGAACTCGCAACATTTCCGCCCGTCTGTCGCCCTCCGGCGTGGGGTTGCGGTGGTTGTCCTCGATAGCTTTTGCGTCCTGTTCCGCTTCCGTAGCCTTGCTGCGGAACAAAGCCAGTCCCTCCGTGTCCTGATACCTGCGGAAGAAATTGGAAATGAAGTTGCTGAACACATCGCTGTTCCTGTCCACCTGCATAAACTCACCGATATGTGATTGGGTCGGTTCTACGGTCTGCAAATTACCCTCGTTGTCGATACCTTTAACGGCACTCACTTTCCCCTGCTGTTTATTCAAGACCAGCAGCACGTCTTTTTCCTGCCCCTCTGCGGGCGGGTTCATTCTGTTTGCCATAAATAATTGGAATTTTAGTGGTTACGGGATTATTCCCGTCCAAAGGTAACGACTAAATATACTATATTTTGACAGGCGGCAATGAGTGTCCCGATTTGTCCTATGATGTCTGAGATTGTCCATATAGGTTTAAAAAAAGCAATCCCCAAAGGATTGCTTCATTTGAATCAGACTTAAAAATCTTATTCCTTACTAACTAAATTATCATTTATGAATAAATCTTCTAATGTTAAAAGAGTTTTTACTGCATCTCTGAAAATATTATCTAGTATTTCCTGTTTATGTTTTGTATCTAAACCAAAGAAATTGATTATACTTTTTCGTTTAGTTTTATCAGAACTTTTTCTGTGAGCAACATCAAAAGAACGTAATGCTTGCAATTTTCTTAAAAAATCAAACATGTTTGGGATTGAATATCGCTGTGATAAAATAAATAGTTCAAACTTATCTATTCCTGTTTTTATGTCTTTCAAGTTCTCAACGTCTTTTTTCTTCAAAAAATCAATTACTTCTTTTTTCTCTACATGGATGTTTTTTATTAGTTCTTCTTGGTTTAGAGAATCTATAAACAATTTTACTAATGATAAAATTTGTTCATCAAAATCCTGCTCGTTATCTAGAGTTGTTAAACAATGTAAAGTTTTAAATCTATGTTCATCTTCATTTATTAAAGGAATGAATAAATACCAGCCGTATTTTTCATACCATCCTTTATTAAAAGATTGGTATTTCTGTTTAAATACAAAATCAGGGCTTATAGGATTACACCACACTCCTTTAATCCAACGTTGATAAGCTGTATAGCTTAAACTTCCATTATGGGGTGGAGCTATATTAAATCCTTTCCAATATGACTGTTCTTTATAATTTAATGTTCCTAAATCAACCAACATTACAACTACATACTCTTTACAATTATTATCAACTCTCAAACTCCAAGAGCCATCACAAGTGATAAGACCATCGCTAACAGTGTATTTATTGGGGTTGGCATAATACTTATCCAATACTTCTTTAGAAAAAAAAACAGGTGTTAATTCTAATGGCTCATTCTCTTTTTGAACGAAGTAATTTGATAAAAAATTCTTATTGCAAGTATGCAGTAATTCATCTCCATTATTATCATATCCAATTATATAATCTAAATATTGATTATTATCCCGCTCAAAAAGGTCATAGGCATTTTTTTGTTCATAACGTAAAATGCATTTACCCATTATCCAACCACAAGATTTCTTTTCTTCATTCAAAAAATCAACCATATTCGTGTAATTATAGATATAATCATCTCCCTTTATTATTTGATTATTAACAGGAATAATATTAAGCTCTGAATATGTTGAAGAACTATAATTTTCTATATCAAAAAATATCAATAAATTGATTTTCCTTATTGCAAGATAGTCTTTTATATATTTAGCTTTAATGTACAATGATAGTTTAGACAGTTTAGCTACGACTTCTTCTGAACCATTATTCATAACAACATATACCTTTTCTTCTTCTGAGATGTATTTTTCATGTAAATTATGATATAATCTAAATTCTTCGGATAATTCAATATAAGATGGATGTGTACCATAACCATCTCTATAAAAGACAAAAGCTTCACATTTATTGTGTCCCAATCTATCATAATTCACTATGGGCTTCTTATTTACATACCTTACAAAAACCCCAGGCATTCCATCTCCCCGATGCAAATCCCAACAATAACTCTCTAATACTTCTAATACATTTTCATCAATTACCAATGCAGAATGTATTCCATAATCACTAACTGTTATCCATCCGTTTTCTATAAACTTCCTAGATATTTTATCTTTTATATCTTCGCATAAAACATAATCTCTTTCATTCATAAGCGTACTATTTATATTTCTTCAAAAATACAAAAAATACTATTCCCTAAGAAATGCAATCTCTTATTCCTCATTATCTTTTAGGAAATGGCACAGCTCCGGGTCATTCTTGATACGGGTTATCTCGTCTTCGACAATCTGCCGGACTTCCTGACGGATGCGCTCGTAGTTGGCTTGTATCTCTTCCTGCATACGGTCGTTGCCGTCCTTGTCGGTGAAGTCGATAATCTGCGGTAGCTTCACGTAACGGGCAGTTTCACGTTTCACCTTCTCGTTGTCCACTACGATTTCACAGTGGAAAATCTTCTGTTCTATCCGTTCATCGAAGTTGTCCGCCACCGCCCCCACGAACATGCCTTGCGTGAGGTTGGATATTTTGCTGGCAGGTATCAGGCTGTCCATCTGGGTGCTTATCGAGGTGGACTTCTCCCGCTGGTTGATTGTCATGCTCTGCCGTTTCTGCAACACCTTCCCGAAACGCTCCGACAGGATTTTTGCCGTTTCACCGACCACCTGACCGCTGAACACGTTGCCTACCGTATTTTGTATCACACGGCTTTCCTTGTCCCCGTAATCACGGGTAAGCTGGCTGTAATCCTGAAAGCCCAGCAGAACCGCCACCTTGTTGCTTCGGGCGGTCGCAATCAGGTTGTCAAGACCACGGAAGTAGATAGTGGGCAACTCGTCTATAATCACCGAACTTTTAAGCTGACCTTTCTTGTTTATCAGCTTCACTATTCTACTGTTATACAATCCCAGTGCCGCCGAATAGATGTTCTGGCGGTCGGGATTGTTGCCGACAACCAGTATTTTAGGCTCTTTCGGGTTGTTTATATCCAGCGAGAAATCATCGCCCGTCATTACCCAGTAAAGTGCCGGGCTTATCATACGTGAAAGCGGTATTTTGGCACTCGCTATCTGCCCCTGCAACTGCTCTTGGGCATCTGATTCCCAAGCGTCCACGAACGGGGAAAGATAATTTTCCAGTTCGGGATAGCTGCGCAAAATCGTGAACACATCGGCGTATTTCTTGTTCAACAGTTCAATGGCATGGGGAAACGTGCAATACCTGCCGCCCTGATAGATGCGCAAGTACCAAATGATTGCCGCCAAAAGGATAATCGGGCTTTCCACGAAGAAGTCGCCCTGCTTGGTTATCCAACTGCGATTGAGGTTGAGCATTATCGTGTAGCTGGCTTCGTAAGCGTCCGCTATGTCCGACATGAAGCTGGCGTTTATCGGGTTGCACCGGTGGCTCCTGCGTGGGTCGTCAAAATTAATAATGTAAAACTTGGGCTTGACCTTGTAGCCGTCCAAATGCGTGAGCAAATGATTATATGCTATTTCCGACAGGTCGGGAAACTTATAATCATAACAGTAGAGTGCAAAACCCTTCTCGATTTGCTGTTTTATGTAATTGTTTACCACTGCGTATGACTTTCCGCTTCCCGGCGTGCCCAGCACAAGGCTGGCACGGAACGGGTTCACTACATTTATCCACCCGTTGTTCCATTTCTTCTTATAATAGAAACGTGTGGGCAGGTTTATCGAATACTCGTTCTCGATAAGCCGGGTTTCCTGCTGGAAACTCTCGTTCTCGGTGTTAAAGACATCATCCATAAGGTTGTTCTTCAACAGGCGGGACATCCATGTACCCGCCATGAGCAGGCATATATAGCCTGCGGACAGCGTGGTGATGTAAAATGCCGTGTCCGCCGTATGCGGCAAGGGCAGTTCCAGCAGCCACCAGTTCAGGAAAAACAGGACGAAACCCACCGCAAGGCAGCAATGTATCTTCGTCCAAGTTATCTTCTCGTTCTTCACCCCCTTTGTCCCGATGCACGACAGGGCGAGAAACACCACCGCAAAAAGTTTCGTCCACAGCATGGACGAGAACAGCCCGCTGGTACGCTGGAAGTTCCACAAAATCTTGTCTATCACCTCAAAGGTTACTTCCCATCCTTTCAGGCTGGAGTAACAGAACCAGTACACGTTTATTCCCACGAATAAAATACTGATTGCCCGCATAAAGTCCATGACCCTTGCAAGCCCCCTCAAATCATCTTCCTGTTGCATAGTCGTATGTTTTTAAGTTATTCGATGTGTCTTGTGCGCTTCTTTTTCTTCTTTCTCTTTTGCCCGGCGGTGTCCTGCGGCGGTTCTTCTCCTATGGAAGATCCGCCGAACAACCCGCCCAGTCCGCTGACCGGAAGCCGTGCCGCCGTATGCGGCTGTTGCGTGAAGTCCTGCCCTTGTCCCCGCTGCGGAGCAACGCTTTCGGTCTGTCCCGTTTGGACATCCGAATACAGGTCATTGAACACGTTTGCCGAAAACTCCTTGCCCAAACGTGAACCGTTCAATACCACCCGGCTGTCGTGGTCGATGAACGTAACGCCATAGATGCGCCCGCTGTCGTTCTGCCGGAACACCACGTCAATGCCCTGCCGTTTTAGTTCCTGTTCAAACTTTTGTCGGTTACGGGCGGTCTGCATGGCTGCGGCGACAATCTTCCGGGTACGCTCTTTCAGCTTCCCGTCCTTAATCGCCTTGCCCGATTTTTCCATCCTGCACAGCACCGCTTCGTAGCCCACCGACTTGCCGATGCGGGATGCCTTTACCGGGTTGCCCACCTTTTCGCCCTTATCGTCCGTGGCGAAATAGACAATGCCCTGATAGGGTCTGCCGTTTATTTCCCCCTTGACTTCCTCGGCACACACGTTCCAGGTAGCAAGCAACGCCCTGTACTCCCCGAACGACTGGAAGCGGTAGCCGTAACAAGCCGCTTTCACGGTATTGCCAATCTGGTGCTTCACGTCCCCGGCTGCGTAATCGACCTTTTTAAGTTCGGGGCGTTCGGCACGTTCCTTTCTCTCCGCCGGATGCAGGTTGTATTTCCGTTCCAGTTCACGGGTAATCTGCTTGCTTCTCCGGTGCTCGAACCTGTCATTCAGCGGCTTGCCGTTTTCGTCCACCCGTAAGCCCACGATGTGGATATGGTGGCGGTCGATGTCCTCGTGTTTATAGACCAAATAAGGCTGGTCGCCATAGCCCAACTTCCGCATATACTCCCGTGCGATGTCAGACAACTGCTGGTCTGAAAGCACGTCTTCCGGGTGCGGGTTTATGGAAATGTGCAATATCGGCTTCTTGGTGGACAAATGGACGGGCATCTGCATTTCAAAGCTGCGCATACACCCGCCGATGCTGGAATGCCCGTCCTCGTCCAACAGCATTTTATTGGAGAAAAGCACCTTGGCTTCCCCGTTGTCCACCTTTTCCTGATTGTATGCCAGTGCGCCGAACATGGAACTTCCCGTACTTATTTTGGCAACCATAGTTCCCTGCACTCGTTTGTCAGGTCTATAACCTGACGGTTCAACATAGCCAGTTCGGTAGTCGCTTTCTCCAGCTTATAGAGAAAAGCCAGTGCCTTTTTCTCCGAAAAGTTACTATTTAGAGCCTTTACCACTTGGTTGTAATTGACCGCTACCGCTCTGAATTGTGCATAAAACTCGGTCAGTCGGGCGCAATACTCGACCGCCGACTTGTCCACTTTCACCACCCGGAACGGCTCGCCGAAGATACGTGCGGCGATGAAACGGGACTTGCTCGAAACGCCCGACTGTTCCCACTGCGAGAGGAAGCGGGCGTTCTCCCGGTCGTTCAGGTAAAGGACATGGCGATGTTTCGCCGGGTCTTGGAGGGCGGGGCGACCGCCCTTGCTGTTTTTCCTTGTTTCCATACTTCCTTGAATTAAAAAATCACGACTTCGGAGTGGTTTTTACCCCCGCAAGGGGCAAGGCGTTTTCAGGCACGGAAAACGGTTTCGTGTGCCACGAAACACACCTTGCTATTTTCTGGCGAAAATCGAAAATCCGTCCGGGACGGATTGGGGTCTGCATCAGGCGGCAAGCCCTGCCGTTCACCAGCACCGTTACACGTCTTTACCCCTTGCGGCTCGTTACTCCACTGCAAAGTAACGGTAATTTATAATGCTGTAAAATAGGCAGTTGGCGGACAAACCGGGACACGAAAGGACAAATCGGGACACATCTAAAAACGGACGTTTTTTCTCCTTTTATTTGCATAAAATTTCAAGATTGAAAGCAAGATTGAAAGACACATTTCAATCAGGCAAGAACGGTTGAAAGCAGGATTTCAAGAAAACGTGATTGCTGGATTTCAAGAAAGAATGAAAGCAGGAAAGCAAGATTGAAATAAAGCAGTCTTTCCATATTTCAAGCCTGCAATATGGAAAGCCCGAATGATTGGAAGCAATAAACAAATATATCAACCAATAATGAACGGAAGCAATATGGAAAACGAGAAAACACCCCTTTATGTCGCCTTTTCCACCCAGAAGGGCGGGGTCGGCAAAACCACCTTTACCGTGCTTGCGGCGAGTTACCTCTATTACCTCAAAGGCTACGATGTGGCGGTAGTCGATTGCGACTACCCGCAACATTCCATTGCCGGGATGCGCAAGCGGGATGCCGAACAGGTCGGGGCGGACGAGGATTACAAGCGCATGGCGTATGAACAGTTCACCCGTCTGGGGAAGAAAGCCTACCCGGTGCTGTGCAGTTCGCCCGAAAAGGCGATAGCCACGGCTGACGGATATACGGCAGAAGCCGGACACGTACCGGACATCGTGTTTTTTGACCTGCCGGGCACGGTGAACAGCGAGGGCGTGATAAACTCCCTTGCGGGCATGGACTATATCTTCACCCCGATTTCCGCCGATAAGGTGGTTCTTGAAAGCAGCCTGTCGTTTGCGGTGGCTATCCAAAAGCTGCTGGTGAGGAATGAAGCCTGCCGACTTGCCGGGCTGTACCTCTTCTGGAACATGGTGGACGGTCGGGAGAAAACCGACCTCTATGCCGCCTATGACAAGACGATAAAGGAACTGGAACTGCCGCTGATGAAAACCTTTATCCCCGACACCAAACGCTACAAAAAAGAACTGGTGACGGACAGGAAGGCGGTGTTCCGCTCCACGCTCTTTCCCGCCAGCCGCCCGCTGGTAAGGGGCAGCAACTTGGAAGAACTGATAACAGAAATGATGTATTACATTAAATTACAATGATATGGCAAAGCAAAACGGCACTCTGCCGAAAATAGACGAGGATTTCATGCGGGAACTTATCTCGCAGGGTGTCCCCGCCAAGCAGGACAAGCAGCCGGAGGACATACCGAACCCCGGCGGCGAAACGGGCATCCCCCAAGAGGGACAACAAACGGAAACGGTACGGATGGAGAAACCGACACCCCGCAGGCGCAAGGGTTGTACGGGCGATTACCGGGAAACCTACTTCCAGAAAGTGGAACTGACAGACCGACAACCCTTGTACGTGAGCCGAGCCACCCACGAGAAACTGATGCGTATCGTGACGGTGATAGGCGGGCGCAAGGTGACGGTAAGCAGCTACGTGGAAAATATTCTGCTGCGGCACTTCGAACAGTACCAAGACGAGATAAACGCCTTGTACGAAAGCCACTTCCAAAAGCCTGTCTGACTATGGTAACCTATTGCATACTTACCGGGCTTCTGGTGTACTATATCGCCCTGTGGCTGTGGTATCGCCATGCGGACAACAGGCGTTCCGAAAAGGGAACAAATGATAAAACCGTTCCCGAAAGTCAGGCGGACGGCTACACGCTGATAGGCGAGAGCCGCTACAAGGGTGGACTAATCGGGACAGTGCAGGACAAATCGGGACACCTCCCGCAAGCGGCTGAAAATGATACTATTTTTGGGGCGCAAGCTGCCGGACAACCGGACGAAACGCCCGACTACGGGGATGACGAGCCCGATTACGAGGACGAGGAAATATCCGGGTACATGGACGGGTACGATGATACGGGCAGGGCTGCGGGCGTGAGCTTTGAGGAACTGGGCGAAACGGTACGCACGGCGAACGCCGACAACTCCACCGAAGCGGAACAGCGGCAAGCCGCCGTGACGCTGGCTCGGATTGAGGGGACGAACCTCTACGATGCGGTAGTGGAGAACATCAACGGCGGGCTGGCAAAGGTGGCGGAACTGCTGGGACGCAACGAAGCGGAACTGGCTGCGGCTACTCCCGCCGGAACTGGCAATACCAGCGGGGAATACGAAGCGTTCGACATGAACGAGTATCTGTAACATAACAAGTAACGATATGAAGCAACGTGATTACGGTTGATTGGCAATACTGATACCAACAGACGGCATCCGTGCCGCAACCACTAAAATTTCAAATTATTCATCCGCCGTGCGGCAGCGGACTATCCACCCGCTGTCCCGGCATTAAAATCCAATTCGCAATGAAAAAGAAAATCTTTTTGTCGGCGGCTCTCCTTGCCGCTGTGGTAAGTGCCTACGCACAAGGTAACGGACAGGCGGGCATTACCGAAGCCACCAACATGATAACCAGCTACTTCGACCCCGGAACAAAGCTGGTGTACGCAATCGGGGCGGTATGCGGCTTGATTGGCGGTGTAAAAGTGTATAACAAGTTCTCAAGCGGTGACCCCGATACCAGCAAGACCGCCGCAAGCTGGTTCGGGGCGTGCATCTTCCTGATTGTCGCCGCCACTATCCTGCGTTCGTTCTTCCTCTAAAACGGCGGCTATGTCTGAATATCCGGTAAACAGGGGTATCGGGAAGCCGGTGGAGTTCAAGGGGCTGAAAAGCCAGTACCTTTTCATCTTTGCGGGCGGCTTGCTCGCCGTGTTCGTGGTGTTCATCGTCCTGTTCATGGCAGGCGTGAACCAGTGGCTATGTATCGGTTTCATCGTGTCGGCTTCGCTGCTGCTCGTATGGCAGACGTTCCGGCTCAACGCCAAGTACGGCACGCACGGACTGATGAAAGCTGCCGCCCGCAAAAGACATCCCCGCTTCATCATCAGCCGAAAGGCGATACCCAGATTATTCACCTATAAAAAAAGAAAGGAAGAAAGACCATGAGGAATATGTTAAAGGCTACAACGCTGGAAAGGAAATTTCCCCTTTTGGCGGTGGAGAACGGCTGCATCATTTCAAAGGATGCCGACATAACGGTGGCTTTCCGGGTGGAACTGCCCGAACTGTTCACCGTCACCAGTGCCGAATATGAAGCCATACATTCGGCATGGTACAAGGCAATCAAGGTACTGCCCGACTATTCCATAGTACACAAGCAGGACTTCTTCATCACGGAGAACTACCAGCCCGACACCGGAAGGGACGAACTCAGTTTCCTGTCCCGGAGTTTTGAGCGGCACTTCAATGAACGCCCGTTTCTGAACCATTACTGTTACCTGTTCCTGACAAAGACGACAAGGGAGAGAAGCCGCCGACAGAGCGACTTCTCCACCCTCTGTCGGGGCAGGATTGTTCCGCAGGAGATAGCGGACAGAGAAACGGCTATGAAATTCATCGAAGCGGTCGGACAGTTTGAGAGGATCATGAACGACAGCGGGTTTGTCACGCTTACCCGGCTGGCGGCACCGGAAATCACCGGGCAGGACGGAAAGGCTGGCATCATCGAGAAATATTTCTCGCTCTCGCAGACAGATACCACCTGCCTGAAAGACATCGGGCTTTACCCGGAAGAAATGCGGGTCGGGGACGACATACTGTGCCTGCACACGCTTTCGGACGTGGAAGATTTGCCGGAAAAGGTCGGTACGGACACACGGTTTGAAAAGCTGTCCACCGACCGGAGCGACTGCCGCCTGTCATTCGCCGCCCCGGTGGGCGTGCTGCTGTCGTGCAACCACGTCTATAACCAATACATCTTCATAGACGACCATGCCGAAAACCTGAAAACGTTCGAGCAGACCGCCCGGAACATGCAGTCGCTTTCCCGCTACTCCCGTGCCAACCAGATAAACAAGGAATGGATAGACGAGTACCTGAACGAAGCGCACAGCAAGGGGCTTGTTTCCGTGCGCTGCCACTGCAACGTCATGGCTTGGAGCGATGACCGGGAGGAACTCAAACGCATACGCAACGATGTGGGAAGCCAGCTTGCCCTGATGGAATGCAAGCCACGCCACAACACGGTCGATACGCCCACGCTCTTTTGGGCGGGCATACCGGGCAACGAGGGGGACTTCCCGGCGGAAGAAAGTTTCTACACGTTCTTGGGGCAGGCTCTCTGCCTGTTCGTGGAAGAAACGAACTACAAGAGTTCGCTTTCGCCCTTTGGCATCAAAATGGTGGACAGGGTAAGCGGGCGACCGCTGCACATCGACATATCAGACCTGCCCATGAAGAAAGGCATCACGACCAACCGCAACAAGTTCATACTTGGGCCGAGTGGCAGCGGGAAGTCTTTCTTCACCAACCACATGGTACGCCAGTATTACGAGCAGGGGGCGCATGTGCTGCTGGTAGATACGGGCAACAGCTATTTGGGGCTGTGCCAGCTTATCCACAACCGCACGCACGGCGAGGACGGGATTTATTTCACCTACACCAACGAGAACCCGATAGCGTTCAACCCGTTCTATGTCGAGGACGGGGTATTCGACATAGAGAAGAAAGAGAGTATCAAGACCCTTATACTCACCCTGTGGAAGCGGGACGATGAAGCCCCGAAGCGGTCGGAAGAAGTGGCGTTGTCCAATGCGGTAAGTGCCTATATCGAACGTATCACGGGCGACAGGTCGGTAACACCCTGCTTCAACACGTTCTACGAGTTTGTCCGGGACGAATACCGCAGACAGCTTGAACGGAAGAATGTCAGGGAAAAGGACTTTGACATTGACGGTTTCCTGAACGTGCTTGAACCCTATTACAAGGGCGGCGAGTATGACTACCTGCTCAACTCCGACAAGGAACTGGACTTGCTGCACAAACGCTTTATTGTCTTCGAGCTGGACAATATCAAAGACCACAAGATACTGTTCCCGATAACGACCATCATCATCATGGAAGCCTTTATAAACAAGATGCGCAAATTGAAGGGTATAAGAAAATTAATCCTGATTGAAGAAGCGTGGAAAGCGATAGCGTCGGCGAACATGGCGGACTACATAAAATACTTGTACAAAACCGTCCGAAAGTATTTCGGGGAAGCGATTGTGGTAACGCAGGAAGTGGAGGATATTATTTCCTCGCCTATCGTGAAAGAGAGCATCATCAACAATTCGGACTGCAAGATTCTGTTAGACCAAAGGAAATATCTCAACAAGTTCGACAGCATACAGAACCTCTTGGGACTGACCGACAAGGAACGTTCGCAAATATTGTCCATCAACATGGCGAACCATCCCGGACGGAAGTACAAGGAAGTGTTCTTCTCGCTGGGCGGCACGCAGTCGGCGGTGTACGCAACGGAAGTTTCGCTGGAGGAATATTACACGTACACGACCGAAGAAAGCGAGAAAACGGAACTGTTCGCCCTTGCCGACAAGCTGGGCGGCAACCTTGAACTGGCTGTCAAACGGCTTGCGGAGAGCAAAAGAAATCACTTATTATCAACCACTTAAAAATAAACGATATGAAATTAATGGACAACCTGATTTACACGCTGCTGTCCGCCTGCCTGCTGGCTGGCTGCAAGGACAGTGAAAGCAAGGAACTGGAAAGGATGCGGGGCGACTGGGTACACGTCAGGGGACACCCGGCTTTCACACTCACGGAAACGGACGGCAGATACACCGTCACCCGTAAAGCGAATGTCAGGGGCAGGGTATTGGAAACGACTTATCCGGTGACAGAGCGGAACGGCTGCCTGTTCATTGAAACAGGCTTCGGCATACAGTTCACCTACGACAAAAAGAACGACCGGATAACGCTCCTGCCCGGCGGCGAATACAGGCGTGTTACAAATCCTAAAAACAAAAAATGATGAAAAGAACGATTCTTCTTATGGCGGTATGCCTGTGCTTCATGGGCAGGGCATCCGCCCAGTGGGTGGTGTCAGACCCCGGCAACTTGGCTCAGGGCATCATCAACACCGCCAAACAGATTGTGGAAACGGCGGGAACGAAAGCCAACACCCTGAACGGCTTTCTGGAAACGCAGAAGATTTTCCAGCAGGGGAAAGCCTATTACGATGCGCTCAAATCCGTGCATGATGTCGTCAAGGGCGGTATCAAGGTGAAGAAAAGCATCGAACTGGTGGCGGAAATATCCGAAATCTACGTCAGGAACTACCAAATCATGCTCGCCGACCCGTATTTCACGGCGGACGAGCTGGCGACCATATCCTCCGGCTATGCCATGCTGCTGGACGAGAGTTCGGACGTGCTTCAGGACTTGAAAAATGTCGTGAACATCACGGGCATGTCGCTGACGGATGCCGAACGGCTGGCAATCATCGACAATGCCTACCGAAGCCTGATGAACTACCGCAATCTCGTGAACTACTACACCCGCAAGAACATTTCCGTGTCCTACCTGCGGGCAAAGAAAAAGAACGACACCGACAGAGTGCTGGCTCTCTACGGCTCGGCGGATGAACGCTACTGGTAACATCTAACGGACATGCCTATGTTGTTAGCAGTGGATTTTGACAACCTGCACCAAGTGCTGCGGGTGCTGTATGACGAAATGATGCCCCTGTGCGGCAACATGACGGGGGTAGCCAAAGGGATAGCCGGACTGGGTGCGCTGTTCTATGTAGCCGCCAAGGTATGGCAGTCGCTCGCACGGGCGGAAGCCATAGACGTGTACCCGCTTCTACGCCCCTTTGCGCTGGGGCTGTGCATCATGTTCTTCCCCACGTTCGTGCTGGGGACTATCAACACGGTGCTGTCGCCGATTGTGAAAGGATGCAGCCAGCTTATGGAAACGCAGACCTTCGACATGAACGAGTACCGGGCACAGAAAGACAGGCTGGAGTACGAAGCCCTGATGCGAAGCCCGGAAACGGCATACCTCGCTTCGGACGAGGAATTTGACAGGCAACTGGAGGAACTGGGCTGGTCGCCCTCCGACATGGTTACCATGACGGGCATGTACATGGACAGGGCGGCATACAACATCAAGAAATCCGTCCGGGACTGGTTCAGGGAACTGCTGGAAATACTCTTTCAGGCGGCAGGGCTGATTATCGACACGCTGCGCACGTTCTTCCTGATAGTGCTCTCGATACTGGGTCCGCTGGCGTTCGCCCTTTCCGTCTATGACGGTTTCCAAAGCACGCTGACCCAGTGGATTTCACGCTATATCTCGATTTACCTGTGGCTTCCCGTGTCGGACTTGTTCAGCAGCGTGCTGGCACGCATACAGACACTGATGCTCCAGAAGGACATCGAGCAGCTTTCCGACCCGAACTTCATACCGGACGGGAGCAGTACCGTGTATGTAATCTTTATGATTATCGGCATCGTGGGCTACTTTACCGTTCCGACAGTGGCAGGCTGGATTGTGTCAGCCGGGGGTACAACCGCATACAACCGCAACCTGACACGTGCGGGCGCACTCACGGGTGCGGCGGCAGGTGCGGCAACCGGAAAGATTGCAGGAAAACTTCTCAAATAACCAACTTCAATTTTTAGAATATGGAATTCAAGTCATTGACGAACATCGAAACGAGCTTCCGGCAAATCCGGCTCTTTGCGCTGGTATTCATCTGCCTGTGCGCACTGGTCACGGGCTTTGCCGTGTGGAACTCGTACAGCTTCGCCGAAAAGCAGCGGCAGAAGATATACGTCCTCGACAACGGCAAGAGCCTGATGCTGGCTCTCTCGCAGGACATGGCGCAGAACAGACCGATTGAAGCGAAATCGCACGTGAAGCGTTTCCACGAACTCTTTTTCACGCTCTCGCCCGACAAGGACGCCATCGAGGGAAACATCAAACGCTCCCTGTTCCTCGCCGACAGGAGTGCGTTCAACTACTACAAGGACTTATCGGAAAAGGGCTACTACAACCGTATCATTTCGGGCAACATCAACCAGACGGTGGAGATTGACAGCATGAAATGCGACTTCAACCAGTACCCCTACAAGGTGAGAACCTTTGCCCGGCAGCTTATTGTCCGGGAAAGCAGCCTGACGGTCAGAAGCCTTATCACCACGTGCAGGCTCCTGAACGCCACACGGAGCGACAACAACCCGCACGGCTTCATCATGGAAGCGTTCACGATTGACGAGAACAGGGATTTGCAAACCATTAAACGATAGCCTTATGGAGAGGAAACGAAATTACATTGAAACGGTGCGGGACTGGGCGGATGAACGCCTGCGCCGCCTGTGCGGGCGTATCACGCCGGGCAAGCGGCTGGCGGTCATCCTCGTGATGTCCGCCCTGTTCGGCGGCTTGTCCCTCTATATCACCGTTTCGTCCATTTACAACATCGGGAAACGGGACGGGCAAAGGCTGCAAATCGAACACATCCGGCAGTTCCCACTGCACGGTAACGACAGTATCAATTTAACAAACAGACCTGAATATGGAAGAAGTACAGAAAAATGAACCGGGCAGACAGTCCGAAAAGGAGAAGAAGCCCAAACGGGAACTTTCCCCGAAAGAGGTGCAGCGGCGCAGGAAAATGATAGTCTTTCCGCTGATGTTCCTCGCCTTTGCAGGGTGCATGTACCTGATATTCGCCCCCTCCGGCAAGGAGAAAGCGGAAACGGAAAGCGTGGGCGGTTTCAATGCCGACATCCCGCTGCCCGCAGAGGACGGGATTATAGCGGACAAGCAGACCGCCTACGAGCAGGCGATGATGAGCCGGAAACGGCAGGACAGGATACAATCCCTTCAGGACTTTGGTTTCATAGGGGACGAAGAAACCAAAGAACCGCAGGCGGAAGCCGGACTGATGCCGGAAGAAGATCCGAAGCCCGTCCGGGGTGGCGGCGTTTCTTCCTCGGCGACCGCCTACCGGGACATCAACCGCCAGTTGAGCACGTTCTATGAAACGCCACCGGAGGACAGGGAAAAAGAGGACTTGAAACGGCAGGTGGCAGAACTGACCGAAAAGCTGGAACGTCAGCGGGAAGCCACGCCCACCGCTGACGAACAGATGGCTCTCTTGGAAAAGTCATACGAGCTTGCTGCCAAATATGCAGGCGGCGACAGGCAGGCGGCACAAGTGCCAGTTGTGGGCGACATCGAAAAGAAGCCGGAAGCGGTGTCCGTGCAGGCAGTACGGGACAACGCCGTTTCAGGGCTGCAACAGCCCATGAGCGATGCCGATTTTATCCGTGCTTACAGCCAGCCACGCAACTACGGCTTCAACACGGCGGTAGGAACGGGCTACGCAATGGACAGGAACACGATAGCCGCCTGCATCCATCAAGACCAGACGCTGACGGACGGGCAGACGGTAAAACTCCGTCTGCTTGAACCCATGCAGGCGGGCAACATCGTCATCCCGAAGAATACCCTTGTGGCGGGTACGGCAAAAGTACAGGGCGAACGTCTCGACATACTGGTGTCCTCGATAGAGTATGCGGGAAACATCATTCCGGTGGAACTCGCCGTGTTCGACACGGACGGGCAAAAGGGGCTTTCCGTCCCGTCCTCGATGGAGCAGGAAGCGTTCAACGAGGCGATGGCGAATATCGGCAGCGGGCTGGGTACAAGCATTTCCTTTACGCAGAACGCCGGGCAACAGGTGGCGATGGACGTTACAAGGGGGCTGATGCAGGGTGCGTCCGGTTACCTTGCCAAGAAGTTCCGAACCGTGAAAGTGAAGCTGAAAGCCGGGTACAGGGTGATGCTTTACGCCAAACAGCAATAATCATTTGACAAACCACTAAAATTTCCAATTAACGATGAAACAGATTTTTGTAATGTGCGCCCTCCTGCTGGGCGTGTGTGCGGCAAACGCACAGGAAACCGACACGGTGAAGTATGCGGCAGGCAACGACTTGTACCGGGGTATCACCCGAAAGCTGCCTTACCGACAAATGGTAACGCCCTACGGCGTGGAAGTAACTTTCGCCAAAACGGTGCATATCATTTTCCCCTCCGCCGTCCGCTATGTAGATTTGGGGAGCAACCACATCATAGCGGGCAAGGCTGACGGTGCGGAAAACGTAATCAGGGTGAAAGCCACGACAGAGGGCTTTCCGGGAGAAACGAACTTCTCCGTCATCTGCGAGGACGGCAGCTTCTATTCATTCAACGCCAAGTATGCCCGTGAGCCGGAAATGCTCAACATCGAAATGAAGGACTTCTTGGAAAATGAAGATACGTCCGACTTTTCGCATACCCGCATGAACATCTATTTCCGGGAACTGGGAAATGAAAGCCCACTGCTGGTAAAACTGATAATGCAGAGCATCTACAAGAACAATGACCGTAAAGTGCGACACTTGGGCAGCAAGCGTTTCGGCATACAGTTCTTAATCAAGGGGATTTACACCTATAACGGGATGCTTTACGTGCATACGCAGACGAAGAACAGTTCCAACGTGCCTTTCGATACGGACTTCATCAAGTTTAAGATTGTCGATAAGAAAGTGCCCAAACGCACGGCTATTCAGGAAACGGTACTGGATGCGGTACGCAGCTACAACGAGGTGATAGAGATTGCCGGGAAAAGTACCGTCCGTACGGTGTACGCCCTGCCGAAGTTCACCATCCCGGACGACAAGCTGCTGCTGGTGGAGCTTTACGAGAAGAACGGCGGTCGGCATCAGACCATACGGGTGGAGAATGCCGACATCGTGAACGCCGAAGTGATAAACGAACTGAAAATAAAGTAGGGAATGAAGAAACACATCTTTATAATGACACTCTTTGCGCTGTGCCTGCATTTGAACCAGGCACACGCGCAAAGATACCTTCCGGGCATGAAAGCCTTGCAGGTAACGGCGGGCATGGCGGACGGGGTACATTGGAACTCCGACACGGATTTTGCCTGTCATTTCGGGGCGGCATACAGCGTCTATACCAAGAACGCCAACCGCTGGGTGATTGGCGGGGAATACCTGCATAAGAAGTATGACTACAAGGATATGCGCATTCCGGTAGAACAGTTCACGGCGGAGGGCGGCTATTACCTGAAATTCCTTTCGGATAGGCGAAAGACCTTTTTCCTCTCGCTGGGGCTGTCGGCTCTCGCCGGGTATGAAACCAGCAACCGGGGCGACAAGCTGCTGCCGGACGGGGCTACGCTGCTGGACAAGGACTGTTTCATCTACGGCGGTGCGCTCACGCTGGAACTGGAAACCTACCTGACCGACCGGGTGGTGCTGCTCGTCAATGCGAGGGAACGTATGCTGTTCGGCTCGGACATCGGCAAGTTCCACACGCAGGTAGGCATGGGACTGAAATTCATTATCAACTGACCGCTATATAATAATGTATATGAAGAATGTAATGTATAAAATCATCGTGGGCTGCTACATCGTGGCCGCCCTCGTGCTTGTAACCGCCTGTAATGACAGCTTGGATATTCAGCAGGCTTACCCGTTCACGGTGGAAACGCTGCCCGTACCCAAGAAACTGAAAGTGGGCGAAACAGCCGAAATACGCTGCCAACTGGTGCGTGGCGGCGACTACCAGCCTACGACCTACCAGATACGCTATTTCCAGCCTGACGGCAAAGGAAAGCTGGAAATGGATAACGGTACGGTGTTCCTGCCCAATGACCTGTACCCGCTGGAGAAAGAAACATTCCGGCTCTACTACACATCGGCATCGACCGACCAGCAGACGATTGACATCTATATCATCGACAGCTTCGGGCAGATGCAGCAGGTTTCGTTCTCGTTCAACAATGACAGCAGCGAAAAGGAATAACCCTTTTGAAATGAATATGTTATAAATACCCGGTATTTTATTGCCGGGTGATTTATTTATATGTAAATTTGCCCTAAAAAAATTGATATGATAACTAATATAAAAATAGAAAATATTAAAGGATTTGGAACTACTAATAATAGTTTTGATTTAGAGATAAAGTCTCAAAAAGTAAATATATTAGTAGCACCTAATGGGTTTGGAAAATCGTCAATTACAGCAGCTTTTAATTCCTTAGCTAAAGGGAAAATCAAGGTTGAAGAGACTGATATGCACCAAAAAGATACAACCCTTATTCCTTCTCTTTCTATTGTTCTTGACGGTGTAACTTTAATTGCAAATCCAACAACCAATACAATTAATAAAGAAATAACTTGTTTTATAATCAATAATAGATTAAAAGTTCAAACCGTTTCAAAAACATTCGGCGGATTCTCAACAACTAAGGGCTTTTTATCTATTGATTCTATTACAGTTGTAGATTCAATTCCCCCAAAAGTCTCAGATTTGTATAAATATTCGGATGCAAAGATGAATTTTGGGGTCAATGGTAAGATACTACCTAATTTATCAGATTATTTTTCTCAAAATGATTTTTTAGAACGTATTCAATTTTCATTTGAATGTTTTGAGAAATTTGAAACAAAAAAAAGAAGTGATTTAATTGATGAGATAAAAATAAATATTCAACAACTTAAAGGGAATAAAGAGGAGATAATAGCAAATATACAAGATGATTTTTTTGAGAAAATAGAACAAGATGAATTCTATAATAAGTTTGGAGAAATTTTTAAAGATATAACAGGTACATCTTTATTTAATAAATTTAATTTATTCTACCAACTCCGTTATCTATTTAAATATAAAAAAGAATCTTTATTAAAGGCTTCTCGAAGAGCATCTTATGATATTTTCAAAAATAAATTCGATAGAAATATCTCGTATCTCAATACAACATGGAAAGAAATTTCTTCAAAAGAAAAAAAAGATACGCTTGTTGTAGAATTTCCACATGCTGATGAAATTTCAAATGGTCAGAGAGATGTTTTGACGTTTATAATTCAACTTCTTAAATTTCAGAGTATATTAAGAAATGGAAAGAAATACTTATTAATTATAGACGAAGTCTTTGATTATTTAGATGATGCTAATATAATTGCTGCCCAGTATTATCTTTCAAATTTATTAAAAAAAGATGGTTGTGTAATATATCCTATTTTGTTTACTCATTTAGACCCGAAATATTTTAGGAATTATATCTTTAAGCCATCTTTGCTTAATATCCAATACCTTAAAACTGTTAAAGCTATTGGCTCAAATGCAATGAAATCATTTATTGCTTATAGAGAACAATTAGATAAATCAGTTCCAGAGCAAAAACTATTATATGATGACCTATCTAAATATTTCTTTCATTATAATCCTAATACCATTGATAGAAGTTCAGATATTCCCACTCAACCTAACCTAAAAAAGACATGGGCTAAAGGAATAAATTTAAAACAATATGTACTTGAAGAACTAAATAAGTATCTTGGTACAGATGTTACCTATGATCCTTATGCAATAAGTCTTGGTATTAGATTTCGATTAGAGAAATTAATTTATAACCAATTGGATAATGATAAAAGAATTGAGTTTATCAATACACATCAAACAGATAAAAAACTTAAATACGCAGAAGAACATTCTGTTTTGATTCCTGATGCGTATTATTATTTATCTGCTATCCATAATGATGCAGACCATCTAAAAAATCCCAACGATGAGAAATCTTGTGTTTATAAGTTAAACCATCCAGTAATAAGGAATATTGTAAAAAATATTTTTGACAACCAATCTGTTATAACGATTGATTTTATACATTAATAAAAATAATTAAATAGTTCAAATGTTATAGGCTTCTTTGTTACTTTCTTCACCGCAGATAGGCTCATGGAAGAAAGTAACGGGGAGTGCTTGCCCCCGTTACCTATTAGCAGATTTTAAGGTTCTTTACTGGTACATACTTCTCTAACCACTCTTTTACCTGTTCAAAGTTGTATTCTCCCGTTATGACCGCCGTATGGTCGTTTATGGCTACAAACCTGACACTTTCATAGCTATTTATCCAACCTTGCAAAGAAGAAACGCCCCAAGTGGAAACATCTTCAAAAACGCTGCGGTCTATCTGGCTGATAGGCTCACCGAAAACTACTGTCATCGTCTGAAAGTCCGGTTCGTCTGTCAACAGTCGCAAATGGTGCAGCGTGCCGAACTCGTCCGTCTTGCGTCCCCATGCCCAATCTTCCGTGTACAAATCATCGCCCCACTGCTGCGGCTTATCGAAATACACTTTCACGTTTACAGAATACTTGTTTTCCTCAATGTCCTCGATAACGCCCGTTACCATCATGCCCGTAAAAATACACTCGCAACGTCTGCCGATTAGGTTCTTGTTTACTTCTGTCGTTTTCATACCCTTAAAATTTATCTGTTATTACCCTGTTCTTTCTTTTCTATCCATTTATCCCGCCTGTGGCGGCACTCTGCCAGCGTTTTAGCCACTGTGGAAAATAGTTCCCAGTCCGTGTGGCGGTAGGTAGTCGTACTGGTAAAATATCCGTCCTTTGAATGCGACCGGACGGTATTTTACAAACTTTTCCTCTCCTGGTGCTTGGGTGATGCTCACCCCGTTTCTGTTCAATGATTGCATGATATTCTGTTTTTTATTCGTCATATACTTAATAGGGAAAGTAACAGCAGGAAAAGCAGAGCCACGCACAACGCATAAAACACCGACAGGCAGACCCGGAACAGGAAACAGGCGGTACGAAATACAAGATATGCCGTTACCGCCGTGATTGCTCCGGCTGTGCAGGCGAGCCGCCACACAAAGCAGAACAATAACACCCGCAGGATGATTTTATAAATGCTTTTCCGTTTCATCGTTTCTCTGTTTATGCGGGCAGGGCTTTTAACCCCGCCCGAATGGTCGTTTAAGCCGCCCGGAATACAAACCCGTCATCAAACCAGTAGTCGCACATGAACAAATCACGGGCAAACTGTTTGTAGTCGAAATAGGTTTTTGCGAACTCCGGCAGGTCGTAACATTCTTCCACGATTTGGTAGGCGAAATCTTCTTCATCGTCATATTGTCCCTGATATTCGTCCTGAAAGTCCCGTACAAGGTCGTCCGCATCTTCCTCGCTCAAATCATGGCTTTTGTAGTTGCACCACACGAAAAAGGCTTCCTGTTCGGTGTCGCCCAACTTTTCCACCGCATCCCGCAAGGTGAAGAAGTTCTCGGAAATCCAGCTTTCGCCGATTAGGTTTTCCGGTACGTTCTCCCAGTCCTGAAACATATACTCCGCATCTTCCTCGTCCTTGTGAAGCTCCCGGCAGGCTTCGTAAAAATCTTCCTTGTCCGAATAGTCCGACAGGTCAAGCCATGCCCCGAACAATGAACCGTTGTTGTACTTGCCATAAGTGCCTACATAAACTCTTGCTTCCGATAATGTTACTGCTTCCATATCCTGTAATTTTTAAGTTTTTAATTTTATGCGGATTTGAGAGGTGAGGGAGTTGAAGTTTCACTGAACTTTTTTCCTGTTTCCCGTAAATCCGACTTTTTTTTTATGCGTCTTCCGGTCGGGTCGGTCGTTTTCGTTTCACATAGGC
>NWBN01000026.1:0-3746 GCA_002633315.1 Bacteroidales bacterium Phil6 | reverse complement strand
CGTGAAGAACACGTAACTACCTTTGCCTATTGAAATGATAAAAACGACCTCCCGGCTGGAGGACTGCTTAATGAGGAAGATTTACAGGTTGGGAAACAGGGGAAAAGTTCTTGTTCCCCATTCAGTCCATTAGGGAATTGCCTATGCGGGCGGGAAAAACAAGTGTGTCGGAAGTTCACCTTCCAATACTCTTGTGCGGGTTTCCAAAGGCTCTTTTCACGAAAAACAGTCTGCGATGCCATGCACCGCTGGCGTTTCGGGGAATGTGCCTTTGGGAAAGGATATAAAAAATACGAGGGTGTGTCAAATTAGGAAACTGCTTTCCTTTAGGCACGGATTACACGGAATTTCGCGGATGATTATTCTTCTTTCTCGGTGTTTTTCCGTGTGATCCGTGCCTAAAAATAACAAGATGTCAGTTACTTTTAGTTTTGACACACCCTTACAAGATGAAAAAATATATTATTGGAATATAGATAGTTATAGTACTTCTTATTTTCAAAATCGTTACCTATTTGTTTCCAGAACGATCATAGGTAGCAAAACCAATCGGACGGCGTTCTCTCTGCTGCTGCGACTGGCTCAAAAGTTGTGTAAGGGCTTGATACAATTCGTTGAACTGGGCATCGGTACTTACTTCCAGTTCCTCAATGCGTTTTACCAGTTCTTCATAACCAATTACCATCTGGCGCATAAGGACGAAAGCCCGCATGATAGAAATGTTTACCTCTATGGCTACCTTGGAACGGAGAACTGAAGAAAGCATGGCTACGCCCTGTTCGGTGAAAGCCATTGGCGGAGTAGGTGTATGACGAATGTTGTCGGGGAACTTATCACAATTTGTGATAAGTCCCGACCACTCGTCTTTGCTCAACTCAAACATGAAATCACTGGGAAAGCGGTCTATGTTACGTTTGACCGCCTGTTTCAAAGCTCGTGTTTCAACTTGGTAGAGTTCCGCTAAATGCAAATCAAGCATCACACGGCAGCCTCTAACTTCAAAAATCTTGTTTTGGATAATCTGCAAGTCCATAATTGTATATTTTTAGAGATTAAGTAATGTTGGAATAATGCAGCAAGGACAGGTCGCAATTTACGACCTGTTACCTATAATCAAAATCACATGGCGACTTCCTTATAAATCTTTTCGATACCGACAAATTTCTTGTCAAGCCCCTGCATATCGCTGCTAATCTTGCTGTTAGTGATGCGGGCGTAAATTTGTGTTGTTTCAATGTTAGTATGTCCCAGCATCTTGCTGACGGTTTCAATAGGCACACCCTTTGCCAGTGTGGTGGTCGTGGCGAACGTGTGCCGGGCAAGATGGAATGTGAGATTCTTTTTAATCCCGCACACATCGGCAATCTCTTTCAGGTAGGCATTCAGTTTTTGGTTGCTGATTACAGGCAATATCTTTCCGTCCGGTAGCTTGCCTTTGTACTTTTTCAATATCATTTTGGGAATATCCAACAGGGGAACATTCACGTCCGTATTGGTCTTTTGCCGCTTCGTCATTATCCACAGATTGCCGTCAAATGACTTTCGGATATTCTCTTGCCGCAGGTTGGCGACATCACTATAAGCCAGACCGCAGAAACAGGAAAAGATGAACAAGTCCCTGACGTGTTCCAAACGCTCGGAAGCCATTTTCTTTTTGAGGATGATTTTTATCTCGTCTTCCGTCAAATAGCCCCTGTCCACTTTTTCCAGCCGGATTTTATAGCTGGCGAACGGGTCTTTGTCCAGTATGCCATTATTTCGGGCTATGATGATGATGCGCTTGAAAAACTGCATAAACTTGGCGGTGGTGTTGTAACCGCACTTGCAGGCTGTACGCAAATACAACTCGAAATCGTTAATGAACATCGGGGTTATTTCCCGGATGGAAATATCAGAAAGGTTATATTTACTCTGTATGAACTCCGCAAGGTGACGGCGTGTAACCTCATACTTGCGGTAGGTCGCTATCGTCTTGGATATGCCAACAAGCTGTTTCACGTCCTCATTGTGCTTTTGGAACAAGGTAAGGATGGTTTCGTGGTTCTCGCTGTGTCCCAAAAATTCGTTTTTCACTTTCTCGGCAGTAACGAAATTATCACGCCGCTGCATTTCGTGGTAGATGGTGTTCAGCGATGCGTTTATATCGCTTAACATACGGTTGATACGTCCGACTTCCGCCGTGCGTCCAATAGCCTTGCCAGCCTTACCGTCCCACATTTCAGGCAGCACGTTCAATTTAGTATTAAAACGGCTTGCCACGCCGTCCACTGTGATACGGGCGAAAAGGGGGTACGCACCGCCCGCTTTCTGCTTGTCTTTCTTTGCGTAAAAGCAAATGTTGAATGTCGATTTCATATACTCACTTTTTAGTTACAAAAATAATGTAAATGCTTAAAAATGAGTTTTATGCAGGCTCGCCAAACATCGACAGAAATTCGCCAATTTCCGACTATCTGTACCCCCTTTTTGATTTTGTTTGTCGGGGGTACGAGTTAGGTTAGAAACCTTGTCTTTTAGGGACGAAAAAATGTACTTTAAGGCAGACACAAGGGGATAAAAAAAGTCCCACAAATCATTGAATTTGTGGGACTTGTCTGTTCGTTGTCCGGTTTTGTCCGTAACGTTCAGCGGAGAGACAGGCTCTCGAACCTACATATTCAAGAAATATCATAAAATTGCAAATCATTAATAATCAAACACTATTTGGAGTACATAGTAAATCTAAATCTTTCTGAATATCTTTTGCTATTCCAAATATTGGGTGTATATTTGGGTGTAGAATTTCAAACACACCCAATTATGAATATCAAACGAAACATCATTTTTGCATTGGAAAGCCGGAAGAAGAACGGTGTGCCAATCGTGGAGAACGTGCCTATCCGTATGCGTGTCATATACGCAAGTCAGCGCATTGAGTTTACAACGGGTTACCGCATTGATGTAGCCAAGTGGGATGCTGACAAGCAGCGAGTGAAGAACGGGTGTACCAACAAACTAAAGCAAAGTGCATCTGAAATCAATGCCGATCTGCTGAAATACTATACCGAAATTCAAAACGTGTTCAAGGAATTTGAGGTACAGGAAGCCATGCCCACTACCCAACAGCTAAAGGACGCATTCAACCTGCGGATGAAAGATACAAGTGAAGACCAGGAAGACGTAAAGATAAGTTTTTGGGAGGTATTCGATGAATTTGTAAAAGAATGCGGCAACCAGAATAACTGGACTGAATCCACATACGAAAAGTTTGCAGCCGTTAAAAATCACCTCAAGGAGTTCAAGGAAGATTTAACCTTTGAATATTTCAATGAATTCGGACTGAACGAATATGTCAATTTCCTGCGCGACAAAAAGGATATGAGGAACAGTACCATCGGTAAACAAATGGGATTCCTCAAATGGTTCCTGCGGTGGAGCTTCAAGAAAGACTATCACCAGAATATAGCATACGATACGTTCAAACCGAAATTGAAAACCACCCCCAAGAAGGTAATCTTCCTGACATGGGAAGAACTGAACAGACTTAAAGACTATCAGATACCCAAAGACAAACAGTATCTGGAACGTGTCCGGGATGTTTTCCTGTTCTGTTGCTTTACCAGTCTGCGTTATTCAGATGTTCGCAACCTAAAGAGAAGTGATGTCAAGTCCGACCATATAGAAGTCACCACCGTTAAAACGGCAGATAGTCTGAGTATTGAACTGAACAAGTACAGTAAAGCCATACTTGAAAAATACAAGGACAT
>NWBN01000025.1 GCA_002633315.1 Bacteroidales bacterium Phil6 | reverse complement strand
TTTTATCGGCATAAATTAAACAAATTTATAATTATATGTAATTCAATATGAAATATTTAAAATTATGAACAAAGTGCAATATTTGTGCAAGAAATATTATCATGTACTTATAACGCCAATTTTAAAATGGTATAATTTGACCACTAAAACAAATTGAATTATCCATTTTAATCTTGTTATTACCTACTCGCAAAAATAAGATTTTTTGTAACTTTGGTAACCAAAGTTAATTAAATCATTAAGCATAGTGTTTTCTCAGATTGTAACTTTGTCAAGACATCATTTTCTGTTAAGACTTAATCCCATAACCCATTTTATATATTGTTCCTTACGATAATCATTGCTTATATCATTATGAATCGTACCGTAGAAACATCCATCCTGAACGTCTGTCATAGTACTGTTATTTTCGAATCCTCTCCCAAATACTGAGAGTCTCATGCCAATATCATTAAACTGACGTTTGTAATTCCTGAATGCTTTTCTGTTCAATATGACACATCTATTCTCGTTTCTCGGGTCAATGCAAATATAGTAGTGACATTTATTGCATTGATGAAGTCTGCCTGCTTCTTTTCTCATCTTTTTGTAACAATGTTTTGCATAAAAATATGTAAACAAGGCTCTGATTTCTTTTATTACTTTCATAATATAGGTTTTAAAAACCTCCGGCCTCTGTAGCAACGATGCCGGAGGAATTGTTTTTTTTGTTGTTATTTTTTTTATCTGTTTTATATTTTGGAATATCCATCTTTTCTCGTGAAACATACAAGCCTATACCGGCAGTCATTAGACGGTCGTCCTTTGTTCCCGGCATGGAGCCATAAGAATTGTTTGCTCGTCTTTCATAAGTTCTCATTTCTCCAATAGTCATCGCATCACATTCTTCATAGTCGCAATCTCTTACAATTTGTTTCAGTGTATTAACAATAAGAGCTTTTGTTTTCGTGTTTACATGAAATCCAAATTTATTGACCCTTCCTTGTTTCATGTCCTCAGAATATTTCTCGTTGCGACAATAAAGATTGTCATAATTATAATCAAGTTTCTCCAATATATAAATAATAGGGTCTCCCTCTTCAACATCATGGTCTTTTCTTTCTTTTTCAAGAGTATTGCTTTCAAATACAAGAAGAGCGTTATTATACCATTTGGCAACTTGAACAGCTTTATATCCAAGATAATCATGGTCTATATGACCATGCCACATAAGAACAGTTTTTTCGTGCCCTCCGTTCATTAGACCCTTTCTGTCAAATACACGTATGACAGACCAGTCGGCCTTTTTCCATCTTCCTCCAATATCAACAATAACGATATATCTGTTATACATAATATCAGGTTGTGGTTTTTCCCATATATACATATTGCCGTCTATATTTTCTTTAAACGAAAAGTTCTCAAGAGCTTCTTCACATTTACTGTATTTTGAATATATATCACCTATATATATAGGCTTTTTCGCCCCATATTCTTGTAGTTTGTCTATATCATATAAATCAAACGCAAGACTCTCGGTATTGGCAAATGCTTCTACATCATCAGAAGGAGCTTCGGAAGCCATATCCATCTGACGGTCAAAATCGAGACGCTTAAGAACATACCACATTATACCTTCCAATGTAGCACCAAGCAACCATAATCTCCAGATATATTTGCCGCTGTTCAAGCATTTTTTTCCTTCATGTTCAGGAATATAATCACAACATTCATCTTTATTTCTATTGTTGTAAATCCATTCAGCAAATGCTCTTTTGTCTTTTATTTCTTTTGTATCATATATATTTTTAAACCATGGTATGAACACGGCGTTCCTACTACTCTCTCCTCTCTTTGCTGCATTGTACTCTTCGCAGAAAAAATTATATCCGCGTGCCGTAGATTCCATAACTTCCATCACAAGCGGTTGTTTCAACAAACCTCCTGTTATACCTTTTATAATCTGTTGAGGTTCGTTGCCGTCAGTTTTCTTCCATAGCGCCACTTCAGAATAATGAACAAGCGATATATCAGATCCCGGCATGCTATCAGGATTTTTATATGTTGCTATTGAAACCACTACATCTCTTGCTATCTTTGGAGATTTTGAACCACCGTAAGTTATTCTGTTATCTACTCCTGATTTACCGTATGGTGAAAATTTAAGTTGTTCATTATCTCCAATATCAAGAAGCCATGGGGAATACATGCCGATTGCTTTTTCATACATCATATATATCTTTTTTGCCGTTGGAGATTGTTGAGCTACTATTACCGAATACCAGCTTTGTTTTAACATAAGTTGAATCCATGCCATATAACTTTGTGTAAGTGTAGAACCTCCCCATTGCCGACATTTAAGCAACACTATAAGAATAGGCATGTTGTCAAGTCTTAATTTTTCAAACTCTGCAAGTAAAAGCATTTGTGCATGATTTAACTTGAAAGGCACAAGATTATACTTGTTGTTTTTTAGTTTAATATCTAATTCTTTTGCACCCTCCTTATTTTTTATTCTCCATTCACAATAGAACCAACACATTGGATCCGTTTCATAACGTATTCTTAACAGAGTACGTTTTATATATAGCATCAATTTTGGAGTTACTTCTTTTCCTGTGCTTTTAAGAAATTTCTTTATCGAACCTGCATTTACAACCTGAGTGACAAGTTCATTTTTCTGCATCTCATAAGGTATATATTGTACGGGTATGGAATGGTCTTTGATAATAATTTTTTTTCTTCTGTATATGCTAAGACCTGTTTTTGAATCAAAAATGTCTGCTCCATCTCCTGTAACAGGGTCGTAATCCGCTGATAAAATTTTGTATCTTTTCTCGTCCTCAGCCAAAATATCATTTATCAAATTGTCTCTTATTTCAATCTCGTTTATCGACATACCTATTGATTATTTTATTTGAAAATTCCATAAAAAAATTTACTCCAAGTCCCATGACAAAAGATAATAAATGAATAACTATTGACAGATTCGCACCTGTCAAAAGTGAAACCACATAATAAGCTATTGTCATGGCAATTGTTTTAGATATTGTTTCATATTTTAATTTTATCACCATACCTATATACGCATAAATAACAGCTGAAAATCCCGACACAAGCATTTCGGGTTGAGATATGAGTAATGACAATATCGCAAAAATATAAGCAGAAATCCATTTTATAACATTTGTACGGGATATTGACAAAATCACAAACAGACAATATATGTTGCAAGCTGCATGAAATATGTTGACATGTGTAAAATGACATGTTAATAAAGTGTACCATCTACAATCATGACAAAACATGAAATATCTATTAAAATTAAAATAAATAAATGTTGTTAAAATAACTGTTAATATTATATTATTATTTTGCCGTTTCATTTCATTGAATTTCTTTTATTTTTTTTGATTAAATAATATAAATGATTTGCATGATTGCCGGATATGAAAAATTGTGAAGCAGGTTGCATAACTGCCTTGCAACAAATATCATATAACGACATGTCCGGATATCTGTCTTGTAATTTTTTGACTATATCAACAAGCTCTTTATACATAAGTCTGGTAGTGATTCCATGATTGATGTATTTACTTTGTTCATTTTTCAATAATGAAAAGTATTGATACAGACGTTCTGGAGTAATCCAGAATCTTTTGGAAGGAGATAAGGCGGCTGCACGCATGGCTTCTACCTGTGTATCAAACCGCCTCTTTTTCAAGACCATACGATAAGCACGCATAAGGTCTTCATCCCTTTCTTTTAGAAGAGTCAGTTTAGTCATTTTAGTTTTATAGTTAGTTAGTTTTGCAAAAATATAAAAAATATTTAAATTGTACTAAAAAAAAACTAAAAATGATATTATTACGTCTATTTTTGCTTAAAATAGATTTCTTATGGAAGAAAAAGACAAAAATAAAATTGAGAATCCCGATACAGTATCTGCGGAAACTCCACATAAAAGCAATCGTGAAATATTCATGGATGGATATATGACACGTTATCCTGATGATGACATTGAAGATGAAGAAGTAATATTCGGAAGAATCAATGATGACATGAATGGTTACAATGACCTTAAAAAGGAAAATGAGCAAATAAAACAATTGTTTATAGATAATCCTCAATATGCAGAGATGTTTGCAGACGCACGAGAAGGGCGTCCGTTTCTTACATCATTTATTGAAAGATTTGGAGAAGAAGCAATAAGCGCAGCACTGAAAGACCCTGAAAAAGCAAAAGAAATCGGGGAGGCTAACAGCAAATTCATAGAACGAGCTGCAATGGATAAAAAACGTGACGAAGAAACTCCTAAAAACGTACAATCTTCACTTGATGCAATTTCAACATATCAACAAGAAAACGGAATTAGCGATGAGGAGATAACGGAATTGTGGAATAAAGCCATTGATATTGTGGTAAACGGAATAAATGGAAACATCCCAGTTGAGTTTATAGATATATTGTATAAGAGTAAAAATCATGACAATGATGTAAAAAACGCCGCAGAGGAAGCTGAAATAAGAGGACGCAATGCACAAATTGAAGAAAAGCTTGCAGAACCATCTCCATATAATAATATGCCTCCTACATTGAACGGCAGTTCAAGTGCAAATATCCAGGAGCCTGAACAAGGGAAACGTAAAAAAAGAACAGGGTATAATCCTTTTACAGGCAAAGAGTACGAATACTAATATAAGTTTAACATAAAAATCATAAAAACAAATGAAAGCAATTGTAAAGTTCATGAAAAGCGGCAAGTTCTTAACCTTGTTGTTATTCTTATTGGCTGTTATCAGTGGTGCTAACGCCAATATTTCAATGTGCATGGCAGATACCATAACAAATCCCGGTGCACATCAGTCACAAACTCCTACAGAAAACGAACATGGCGAAAAGACAGACATGGCGGGTACTGTTGCGAGTGCAACCAACGTCAATGACAGCGATATAGCGGCACGTGAAATTGATAAATACATAGCTAAATTTCGTCCATGGAAATTTACTTCACAGACGGACATGTTCAATTTGGCTCGTGTAGTTAATGTGACAAAATATAATATCGAACATCCTGTTAGCGGCGTGTCTCCAATGGATTGTATTTTCTTGACAGGCTTGTCGTCAAAAGCTGATACACTCGAATTAACAATAGGTACAGATATAGAAACTAAATATTCAAGAATGTTTGCACCATGGAAAACCGTTAAATTCAACGGAGTTAATGGTTATAATGGAACTGAAAATATAGTAGATGGAAATTTGATTGCACAAGTCACGGCAAGAACAGCATCCAAAATAACCCTCGTTCCTATAAATGGATATTATTCAAGTTCAAGTCATACAAATCAATTCCCGGAAATTCCGGCAAACACAAAATTATCAATAATGGCAAATGCTTGTGCGGAATCACAAAAAGAAGTCGCTCCGGAAAATTATATTCCTACTACTGTAGAAGTCTATTTGCAAAAGAAAATTACAAACATTGTTTTAACAGATGACTTCAAGAAACAGATTAAGGAGTTGCCTTTCTTTGAAGAAGATATTCGTGATAACGCTTTGTATAATCATCGTAGAGCAGCAGAACGTACTTTATGGGAAGGCGTAAAACATAAAAAACGTATTCTTGTCAATGATACTATGGGAGAGGAAGATGTATATTTCAGCGAAGGCATATTGCGACAACTCCTTAATAAATATGTCGTTGATAAAAATGCAATTACATTTAATGACCTTAATACTATATGTCTCATTCAATTTGGTAAAGATAGCGCCAATGATGTGGCACAAGTATATTGCGGTGATGACTTTATGAAATCATTGTTAAATCTTGATTTTACAAAGGTAATTGACATGTCATTATCAACTAAAGTCGATGAATTTGGAATACTGATATCTACTTATAAATGTCCTTTTGGCATACTTGAATTCAAGAAATGTCCTGTGCTGAATGATTTGGGATACAGTGATTGCGCTGCTGTAATAGACATGAAAAATGCAACACGTTATGTAAAGTTTGCTAATGACACAAGTTCTGTTGACATGAACAAGGGCGGAGGCGCCGGAGGTGAGACACGCGCTGCAAGTCGTGATATATGGATTGAAGCCGACTGTTTATGTCTGAGAGGATATAACAGCATGCTTATCGGTCCGGCAGAAAGTATTTATAATGCTTATAGTCGTAATAACAATAATGAAGATATTATTGTGTTTGACCCTGACAATGATGAGGGTGATTATACAAATTTGAATCCCGTATCAACGGAAGAAGGCAGTATGTTTGCTTCAACAACTTCATATTCAGACAAACTTGTTGACGGTTTGATTGTATATTTAAAGAAAGCTGATCCATATAGCCATTATAATATGGGAGATTTAATCTATTTTGATGCAGGCGCAGAAACAGGCAAGGAATGGAAAAAATACACAGGTAAAATCACAGCATGACATTAACAAATATTTCAGTTACTGAAAGGGTATCGCCCTTTCAGTAAACTTGAATAACTTGAAAAATAAAAAAATATGATAAATAAAATATATAAAACACGTGCAAATAACTCTGTAATACCATTCAGTCTTGGAGGGTTTACTTTCAAAGCAAAATTTACAGATGGAGATATTGCAAATAATGTATGGGCGACATACATAACCAGAAACAAACTTGAACAATTGGCTATCGAAGAATCTCCATTGTTTGGAACATCTGTATTGTTGGAAAGACTTATAGATTCTGAATCTAAAGCAATAGAAACAAAAGATGAAGACTTGCCTTTCCCGAAAAAAGACATCAATTCAATAACAACAATGAAAGAACTTGCTAATTATCTTGTTCGCAAGCATGGCATGAAAATGAAAGAATTTAAGTCCGCTAAGATATTGAAAGAAAAAGCTTTAAGTATAGATTTCCCTATTGAAAATATAAAAGATTGGGAGGAATAAAATGAAAACCATTTCATTGACACAGATAAACAACTTTGTAATGGCATGTCTTGATGAACTTGGAATAAATGAAGCCTCATTCATGAGTGCAGATTTGACCTACAGCAACATTCATGATATCATTAAAAGTACTGTTATCCCGTCAGTGAGATATATACATCTAAAAGCTCCAAACATACTTCTTGACGGATATAAATTATCGGTAAATTTCATGCCTTATGCCGGAGATGATGACAATTTGGATTTTAATTTTCTAAATATAGGAGAAGAAACGCCGAGTCAAGAATATATAACCAGATTGTCACGTATCAGTTCTTCAAATAATGTAATATTTTACAGCGATAATATCCCTAATGATTTCATGAGACTTGTCAGTCTTAAAATGAGGTCGTGGAACATGCCTATACAAACACTCTTCAATGAAGATAGCGAAATATTTAAAATGCAATACAACAAATATCTAAGGGGTACATATCGTAATCCTGTAGGTGTATTGCTTCGTGGAATTACTAAAAATGAACAATCGAATCAAACGAATCAAATAAATCCTCCACAACGTGGATATTCTTTATACAAGCAGAAAGTCATAATTGTATTGTTTACAAGTAAGAAAGGTGATGACAGTTTGCAATATGCAATATATCTAAAAGAGCCTTCTATTCAAAATAATAATGTAGAAGTTTGTGATAAATTGGAATCTTCGTGTTTGTATGAAATAACATCAAGAGTACTTTATATTATCAATGAATCTGAAAAAGCCGCCTTGTTTTCACAAGAAGCCATGAAGTATCTTGACGTTACTATGGATTATTTAAGAAAAAATCCTATTACTGGAGAAAAAATAATAAACTAATTTGAAATAATATGGCGTCGAATACAGAATATTTTGAAATATCAAAAATTGTAGGAACAGGTAATGACTCATTTGATGTTTCTGTATTAAAAGAAAATACAGGACGCAATACAAAAAAAGCATTGATTACAGCCACAAATGATGACGCATCAGCAAATGCGACGTCTATAATACCTGCAAGAGATGTTTTTTTTACAGATGATTTTGGATACTATGAAATATTGCCAGATGCAGGTTCAGTAACGATACAAGGAAAATCCAATGCCTCCAAACTGAATATAAACTATGGAAGTTTAAAGGCGGGTGAAGAACCAATCACCATAATACCACAAAATGGTACTGGAATTTCTACAGTGATACAAAACAATGTTGCTATTAGTGGAGACCCGGGCAAAGAAGAACAATATAAAGTAAATATCCCTATTTCATTAGGACTAAATTCTTCAAATCAGCAAATGGCGTATGTAGTAACAATAACACCATACGATGGCAATAATGCAGGTTCTCCTGTAACAGTAAGGATAATACAATCAGGGAATCAATCTTCAATACAATTATCACCGACAGAGATAACACTTAAAAACACTGTTGGAGATACCAAAACAATTAATGTGACGGCAAATGGAACTTGGACACTTACAATTGAAGAAATTACGGTTTAGAAAATATAGGTTATGACAAGAGTAGAGACAGAACATTTACAGGTAGATTATACGGGTGATGGAACAGAAACAATAACTGTCAGTGTTAAGAATCAGGCGTCAATATCAGAAGAAGGAATACTTGTCACTGCGGTAGGAGTTTTAAAAAGCGTTGTTGACCCGTCTGTCACTGCAAGTTTTGTTGTTAAAATATCTAATGCAGAATAATATATTACAAAATAAAATATGGAATCCATAGCAGAAATAATAAAGTCCATAGGAATACCTGAAATCATAACATCTTTAGGTAGTATCATAGCTGCCTGGTTTGCTTATAATCAATATACAAAAAACAAGAAGATAGACTTAAAGATAGATCGTTACAAAGAAGAAATGGAAATAAAACACAAGAAACGTAACGACAATTCTTCTATTGTATATAGTCAGTTATGGAAAATATTATTTCTTACCAAAGCAGATAGAGTATATATTTTACAGCCCCATCCTTTGGGTAATGCATGTTTCTTGTCTGTATATTATGAAGTCAAAAGAACCG
This sequence comes from Bacteroidales bacterium Phil6, assembly GCA_002633315.1. GTDB lineage: Bacteria > Bacteroidota > Bacteroidia > Bacteroidales > F082 > Limimorpha > Limimorpha avicola. Next base: position 25,853 of record NWBN01000025.1, on the reverse strand, counting down.
ACAAAGCGAGTGTTGTAAATGATATTGTAAATATAAAAATGTCTGATATGGCAGTATTTGCACGTAGTCTTGCAACTAATAATTATTTGTATATATCCGACATTAACAAACAGGTTAATGACAAATATGCAAAAAGTCTTCTTTTGAGATTTGGAGCCAAGAAAGTAGGAATAAAAAAACTTATTGACAATACTCATGATTGGATTGGAAGTATATTCTGTGAATTTGCTGATGAAAATCAAGTCATTGATGAAAAGTTAATTAGCGACCTTATGCATGAAGTTGCAATAAACATACAGTATATTTTACCCGAATACAAAGAATAATAATGAATAGAAAAGAACTGATTGAAAAAATAAAGACAAAATTCTCAATCGAAGAACTTGTATGCAAGCATATTGCTGAAGGTTATGACGAAAAAACAGCATGGATGTTTCTTGATGATAAACTTCTTGAAACTTTATATGCATTACGATTTAATATTTTGTGCAAACCTATAACAGTAAACACTTCATTACTTCATGAGAGAGGCATTAGATGCAACAGATGTGATACTGTAAAAGGGAAGAATAAAGTATATATGTCGGCGCATGTACTTGGTAAGGCTATTGACTTTAACGTTGAGGATATGGATGCAGAAGAGGCACGTAATATAATAAAGGAGAAAGCCTATATGTTGCCGTATAATGTACGTATTGAAAATAATGTATCATGGATACACATAGACGTATATGATAATCTGTCAGGTAATAAAATAACAACATTTAACGGATGAAAAACTTAATACCCATATCTGTTATTACATTATGTTTAACTATTCTGATTCTTGTTTTTGTACCAAGAAAACATTCAGAACCTGTTTCTGTGACAGAGAAGATAGTAAAAGACAGTATAGTGAATATATACGAGCCAATATTTGTTTATGATACTATAATAGATACGTTAGAAGTTGAAAATTTAATGATAATACATGACACTGTAAAAGATACTATAATATGCTATATCCCTATTTCAAGCAAATACTATTTATTATATGACAGTTCAGAGGTATGGATAAGTGGATATAAAGCTAATCTTGACAGCATAAAATTGAGATTTAAAGAATATCATACAGTAGAAAAAATAATAGAAAAAGAGAATAAGAAATTTTTATGGGACATTGGAGGAGGCACATCTGTACAGAATAGTCATATAAGCCCATATCTTGACACAAGAGCGATTTTATCTTTTAAGAAGATAAATATATCGGTCTCTACGGGAATAGCTTATAACGGCAAATATGAGCCGTTTTTTAATACAAGAATAGGATATAATATAAATTGACATGTACATAACAAGAGAAGAAATATACAAATGTTTGGAAAGAGAGAGTTCTTTATTGTCCAGAACTTATATTGATGATAATGGCATAAAAAGATATGAACATATTTTCATCAATGAACAAGATTATACAATGTTAAAGGGTTTGTTTGACGAATCGGTACAAATATTATGTGAAACTTTAAATTGGTTTGTAAAAGAGAGTTCTACTGATGACACAAAAGCCGTCATTGTATTTGATTCCGATCCGTCATTGGATATTCAGGATAATATGAAAAATTTTATTGTTTCTCATATAATGGCAAGATGGGTATCTACTATAATGCCTGATAAAAAAAGTTATTATGAAGAAAGCAAGATGACCGCATTAAAAGAAATTGGCGGCAGAATGTTTTTCAGGAAACCTCCAACATTATAATGAGATTAACCAATTAGCTGATACTATAGTCGACGATTAGTATATAATGGCAAGAGCACTTAAGCCGTAAGAGGTGCATATTAACTAATAGAATAAATAATAGAAATCATGGGAGAAATGGTTGAAAAAATTTATTGCTGCGACAAAGGCGACAATGATGCTTTAACAGCAGCTATTATTGCAAATGGCAATAACCGCAATTTTGGTATGAACGAATGGATGAACAATCCGTTTGCATATCTTATGTTCTTAGCCTTGTTCCGTAATGGAGGCTTCGGCTTTGACGGTAATGGTGCCGCAGCTACTACACAAGGAGTAGAAATGCAAGCACAGTTGAATGCCATACGCACTCAACTGCAAGACAATCAAAATGCAGACTGTCTTAAATCGGCAATAGAAGGTAATGGCTATGCAATTAGTCAGTTATCTCAAACCCTTAACATTGACTTCAACACACTTCAAAAATGTTGTTGCGAAGTTCAGGCAGCCATTCAGCAAGTTGCTGGTCAAGTTGGATTTTCTGCTGAGAAAGTCATTGCAGCTATTGAAAGAGGCAACAGCGGTCTCCTTTCAGCAGTTCAGAATTGTTGCTGTCAGACTCAGAAGGAGCTTATCCAGATGTCAGGAGATATAAAACTACAGAATTGTCAAATGACTGGAGAACTTCGCAACGGACAACGCGATTTAGGACAGGCAATGTCTCAGGGATTTTCACAAGTGGGTTACCAACAAGGACAAGACAAATGTGATATTCTTCGTGCCATTGAGATAGGCAATCAAGGAATCAAGGATTTGCTAAATACTCATTGGAAAGATGAACAAGCACGAGAAATTCAGGATTTGAAAAATGAAAATTCTCAACTTAAACAGACGCAATATCTTGCCGGATTGATTCAAAACGGAGGAAGTTGTTATAATAACTGCGGATGTGGAACAGGCTTAGGCTATTAAAATATTATAGGGTATGTCTGTGTTAGTTTCACCGGCTGGATTGGCTACAACAGCTTTAACAGCAAATCAGTTATCAATAACAGCGTCTTTTAGAGAAAAATTGAACAGAAATATATGTATATGTTCCGGGAGTAATATACCTGTAACAGTATCATATACCTATGGTCAACCATCTTTAGTTGGGAGCACTGTTTTTGTTCCGGTCACTGCTACAATTGTTTTTCCAAACAATTGTAACAACGTTCAGCGATTCATAGAGAATTTTGATGTCTCATTTCAGGGGCAGACCGCATTACCTGCATCTGTCAATATAAATTCAGTAGGACGTATTGTTCATGCAGCAGGTAAATGTCTCTTGATAAATGATTCTATAACTATAGCTCTTGTTGCTGCTTAATCATGTTAATGTGTCTGAAAGATATCTTTCAGACACTATTTTTAAAAAAACAAAAAAATAAACATTATGATTTTTAAAGACATCAAACAAAATTATCCTGTATTCATATTAGACAAGCAGGAATTGAAATTTATTCAAGGCAAAGTGATATCTACATCATTCCCTCATATTGACATGAATATGAAAACTGCCATGAATACCGCAGCTAATCAAATGGTTGTTGATATAACAATAGATGTTAACGGGAATACTGCAACTTATGTAATTCCTGAAAATCTATCAATCACGTCATCAGGAAATCTTATATTGTCAACGGATAGAGATGGACTTATAAGAGAAATAGAGGCTATGAAAAATGCAGCTGAACAAATTATTTCAAACGTTGACTATCAAAAAAACATTATTGAAAAATCCACTTTACTATTAGCAGAACTGAATCCAATATATAAAAAAGAAATAGAAACAGAGGAACGTTTCAGTAAAATAGAAAATTCATTTTATGAAATGAATAAAAAACTTGATGAATTTATTAAAGGATTTAAAGATAAAAACAATGAAACCTAAAATGATTATTGTACGACATTCTAAAAAAGAAAACTCGGCATTGAACGAAGAAACATTATCTTATGCAGATAAATCACAGGAGAATCGTAGTATTGAACAAACAGCAAATACTTTAATGTCGGATGCCGGATTTAAAGAATATATAAAAAAGCACGGTTATCATTTTACAGATATGTTGGCAGAACATATTAGCAATAAGATGATAAATAACAATGGACAACAACATACATGGAAAGCTCTTGAAGTAAAAAAAAGCAATGGAGGGATTAGGATTAAATATACCTTATGACTCTGTAACTTTAGGAGACGTTACATATCTTGCGAACATGTATTATTCTGATTTTTATCCCGACATTTTAAAAAGTGAGGTGGAATGTCTTAAAGCTGCATATAAAATAGCAGTTGACATAGATGGATATAACGGAATGGCTTTTTGCAGATGGATATCTGACGCTGTTGGGAAAAATATAAAAATCAATTGGTTAAAATTTATTTAGGACAATATTGTCCTAAATAAATTGCTTATAGAATCTGTCAAACATTCATAAGAGCAATAAGACAAGCATCTCTGACATCTTGATTCATACGTCTGTTTCCGATATAATTATAATCAACATTCTTTATTTGCAGATAAAGTTCTTCTTGTGATATCTTACCTTTTTTCCATATCTTTTTTAATGGTCTTTGTTCTAAATAGTTAAATTCATAACTATTTATCATTTCAATTATCTTTTTCCCGGTCTCGTGATTTGAACCTACATTCTTTGCAATTCTTTGTGCACGTTTGCCATAAGCATTATGAAAAGAAGATATTGCATTTAACCATCCCGCTTCAACAACAAATAAAATATCATCTTTCATAGATTCTTTATTAAGTTCATTTAGATAATTAATAAACTCAGGAAAAGTAGCCGACCATGCAGATACTGTTTTTTTCTGTTTGTCAATTAGACATATCCCCGATTTACTAACATCGGGGTCTATGCCTATTATAAATCTATAATCTTTCATTATTTATTATTCAAAGTCTCAATAATTATTCATTCAAATCACATTTATCATAATCTGTTTTACTTAAAACAGAAACTATCTCTATTTCGTTTGTGTATAAAGTAACATTAAATGTAGGTTCTCCGGTAGATTTCTTGGTGTACGCATTAAATACCGGCATGCCTGAAACATATACCTTAGTGCCTTTTTTTAGATATGATAACATTACCTGTAGTTTTGTCTCCACCTGGATCCAAACAGGAGATTCATCATGTTTTTTTTTACAGGCTAATGAAAATCCTACATAAGCCAAACCTTTTATGTCGTGCAGTATTGGGTCATTGCCGACTATTCCTATTGCCTTTAGTTCTATCATTTTTACTTATTTTTTAAATTAAACATTTTATTAAGTTATTGAAATATTATATGATATAATTTCTTAGTATATGCTGAATTATTTATCTTTATAATTATGCGTCGGTTGGTATGGTTTTTCTATACAATAAGGACATGAGAAAGTATAAGGCGAATAAACTCTTCCGCATTCAGGACATACCCATCCATATATACCACCATTCATTTTTTTATTAAAATCAAGATACGAAGGGTTTTGTACGGGATTTTCTTGAATAGGAATCTCACTGTTCTTTTTGTAAGTTTTATATATATCTTCTTCCATTTTATTTATTTTTAAGTTATTTTATTTCTATTTGTTCAATTCTTGCTTTATCATAATTAAAAAAAATGTGTTGAAAAACTTCTCAAAAATAGTAATAATAAGAATATATGTAATAACATCAACAAGTTTTTTTATTTTTCTGCAATATCATTTTTTCATCATTAAGTTTTTTTATCATCTTCTTACAATCATTGAATCCATCTATATAAGTTCTCATTACAAGCCAATAGGAATGGGTGTCTGTACTGTGTTCTTTGGCATATTCTGCAGCTTTTTTGTATATTTCAAATTTCCTGTTTAGTTTTTTCTCAAAGTCTTCTGATGCTTTTAACAGTTTTTCTAAATCCTTTCCAAGACTTATAAATTCTTTTCTCAGTTTATCCTGTTGATTGTCATTCATACTATTATATTATTTTCATGAAACAAGATTTATAAGGTAATTTATTTAAACTGCACGGCATCCTGTTAGAAAGTATTTCCCGATAATACTGGGTTTATATATTCTGTAAGAATTAGGATATTTACCTGTAAAATCAACCTGAGTCATCACTGACCATACACTTTGCCATACATTTCCTGTTAATTCTAACAGTTTGTTATATATTTCTATACAATCTTCTCCGTCTTTTCTATATTCCTCATACTGAATTTGTTTTTCCAAATCTTTAAGTAGTTTACTCATTTATTTAAAATTTATTAAGTTAGTGATTAAATTATGATAAGTAAGTTAAATAATCCTCAAAATTTATGAATGTTCCTCAGTTTTATACTAATTATCACTTGTACTTATCATATTACTTATAAGTTAAAATCTTCATTTGTACCTAAAAGATGTGCCGTGTCTTCGTTGTAAGGAATGCACTGCTTCCATATATACCCTACGCATTTATATCTTTTATGTACCATGAATAGGTAAAAATCTGCACTCCATGTGTCATGTGAATCATCCCTTACCAGCACTCTGTCAAACGGCTTAAACTCTTGCTTTTCTTCAATACCAAAGAATTGTTTGAGATACTTTTTAGCTTCTGGTTCTTTGCTCGTTTTTAATGCTTGAATTAGGTATTGTTTTTCTTCTTCAGTAGCTCTTCTCGCTTCATTTAATATCTTTCTGATCTCAACATTGTAAAATGATAATTCGTTTTTATTATAAAAGTCAACATAATAATGAGCAAATAAACGTGAACCCTCAAATTTTACGTCACCTTGTATTATTGATATAGTGTTATATTTGTCATAGGCTATTATATCACCGTCTTTAAATGTTATATATTCAGGAATTTTGAGGAATAAATTAAGGTTATACTGTTGTACACAGTCTCCATTATCGTTAAAAGTCAGACATGTTTCTTTATAGTTATTATCTTGTCTCAAACCAATAATTCGTCCTTTATCATCAAGCAAATTGAAACATATAAGCCTATAATGATTATTGTAATTGTCAATAATTTCTCCTTCTGCCACACCGTTCGTTATTTTTTTGGCCAGTTCTAAATCGAAAGGCACTCTTACATACTTTGTTTCCATAATTACTTATTTTTAATTAAAACATTCTTTTTTCTGCCGACAATGAAAGATAATAAAAATAGTCAGAACATTGTCTGAAATACTCCATAATATCCTCTTGTCTTTTAGTTAAAACTTTATCAGTTTTACATATTTCCTCTATCTCTTCACGCATTTTCACATATCCGTCAGGCTGTTTTCTTCTTAACAGATAATTGCCTGTTCCCTCATCTGTAACAATCTGAGATATTAACCTTTTGTCATTTTCTGTCAATACTGTATCTTTCATGGTTATAATTTAATATGTACCCGTTTTGTTATTTTTGGGTACATGTCAAGAACAACATGTACCCACATATCCGTTTTCTATGCACCAACACAACATTTCGTAGGCTGCATCTATTAAGTTATCATTTCTAAAACAAGAAATTGCATAACCGCCAAAATTAGAATACTCTATGTAAAATAAAATATCTCCTGAAAAAGATTTTTTACCTATATTGAGATAACTCGTAACAATTTTGTAAGGCAAAAAATCTAAAATGTCCTGCAAGGTGAATGTCGGTATATCTTTTACTCGCCTTACTAGCGCATCACTCATAAATTTATAAGGGTATAGTTTTAAAGTAATACACGAAGGCTCTTTGCTAAAAACATACCCTCCCACATTTTCCGAATATTCACCGTTTGTTATTACCCAATAGTGCATACTTGCTCCACTTGTATCAATACCTAACTCTTTTAGATGTTTCATTTGCTCGATTGATAATACCTGTTTGCTCATAATCAATCCTCCTTTTTTGGTTCTTTTGTCTCACAACTTTGAATAACTTCATTAAGGAAATTGGAGAAACAAGTAACAAATCTTTCGTTATCTTCTCCTTGTTTTTCACCCATGGCATCAAGAATATAATGTACCACTTCATGCCAGAATGTCTGACATTTCTGAGCCTGAGATATTGTCCTGTTATTGGCAAGATTCTGTATCACTATCTCAGTTTGGAATGGATTGGATACCCCGTAATTATTTCTGTTTGTTTCATTATCCGCAAATTTTATGGTAACTTCCACTCCTCCGATACAGAACTTATCCGGAATAATATTTTTAAATGGTTTATTCATGATTAACTTGTTTAATATATTAAAATAATGTCAATTACGCCGCTCTTCATAATCTTTTTTACTTAACTTTAAGGTATCATAAAACTCTTTATATATATTATCAATCCGACGGCACTCGTTATCTGTGACTTCGGGAGGAATATCGCAAAGCTGTTTTATCTTTTCTTTATCTGCCATATTAAAACAAATTTAATGTTTATCTGTATCTATTTAATAATTCGTGAAATTTTATTTTCTTTTCTATATAAGTCGGTCCTTTCCTTTTAAGTCTTCGTTTTGTAACAGATACTATCATTTGACGGCCGCTTGTTCCGACATATATATAATTTATATCATGTCTTTTATTTTCAGTTATACACCGTCGTATCATTTCGCGACAATATCTATAGCTGTCGTTTTGTACTCCTTCGTGTCTCTTACTCATAATAAACCGACTCGCCTCGTTTGCTTTTTCTTCGGCATATACAATGGTAAAAATATTTTTCATGACTACTTAAATTTCCACCGGCTCATCATCCCAAGTTAAAACACGATTGATAAGTTTAAAAATGCTTCCTTTGGGTAATACCGACACCAAAGTCTGTTTGTGTTTTTGTACTTTTTCATCAAACTCAACTAAGCCACTTAATTTTGAAAAGTCATATACTATCATATAATTACGATACCATATACCTTTCGGAACAAATCGATATGGTTTATTTATCGATATTTTTTCTGTTCCGTCTTTATCTACGCATAACCAAGCCATATTTATTTTTATTTTTATTTTTATTTTTGAAAATGTTTAATCAGTTCTTTTACTGTTGCTTTATGCGCGTTTACAGGAGACAATACAGGATGAAAATAAATAAATTTCCATCCTTCATTAAGATTACATTTATGCCATTGTCCCGATTTATCGGTGTACCATTGATGAATATCCGTATCATCTCTTAAAGCTGCAATAGCGAGAAACAAGTCCTCATTTTCTCCACAATCAATAAACGGGAAGCTGTCTTTTATATTAACTTCAAAATCTTCGTCTATTGTAAAATTCATATATTCAGCTTTATTGTCTCTCATAAAAGTACAAATAGCATCACCTGCAACGGGTACATGAGATTTGTATCCCAATTTTTCCAGACTTTCCCGAAGTTCAGGTGTATTCTTTCTTATAAAACAAGATTCTGTAAACATGTTTTTTTATTTTTCGTTAATACAAACAAGTTTGGGACGTCCCATATTACCTCCCTGTAATGTATTATCTCTGTAACAGCTTGACAAGTCGTTTGCTTCTGCCGTTATATGATACATTTCTCTGTAAATCTGATATGTGTTGGCAATGAAGTCTCTCTGAACATCATTTTCAACGCCATTACCCGCATAGTCTGTAGTTTCGTGTACCGACATATTCGGATAAACGACTTGTTTCTGAGCGATAAAGAGATTATTAAGCAATTGTTTCTTTATTGCCCTGTCCTTGTCATCCTGCAATAATACAGATATGGTGTTATGAAGTTCCATATCACCTGCGGCAAAACGATGTATGTCCTCTATACATCTTGCCATTAAGGACAACTGTTCTTCCGTAAATTCAATGATGTAACTTTTCATATTAAACCTTGAAATCAAAATCCAATCCTGTCAAAGTAAATATATTCTGTAGCTCGTGTACATATTGTATCGAGTTATGTTCCACGATACGTAAATCTTCAAGATTTACTGAAACAAAGTACTCATTTATGCCCTGTATTGTTCTGATAAATACATTTTCGTCCTCTGTCTCATAAATATCGAATGCATCTTGTTGACTTTTTATAAAACCGTTTCTTATAAACAGTTCTTCATTCAATGGCATTGGAAAGACATCTTCCTCTCTTTCCTCCCACATGTCGCTGACATTATCTTCAAAGTCAAGATATACCATATCGGCGAATAAGCCGACCACATACATTGGGAATTGAGTGTTTTCCCCGCCAATACCCAATTCCCTAACATTAGTTCTTTTGTTTTTATCATATTTCAATCATTTTACAAGTTCAAAATCATATACCCATACATAAGGATTCTTGTTCCAAGTGCCTTTACCACTTACTTTGTCAATTAAAACTGCATAGGCTTCACGAGGGTGAAAATACCATTGAGTAGCTCCATGGAATGTGAAAATATTACAAATTGGATTCATGGGGTCTATATCTGCATGCAACCCTTCTGCCAGGCAATCTTTATAACTTATGTCTTGTAGGCGTTCTATTCTTACATTTGTAATAATAATCTGATGAGGCATAAGATCTGCCTTGACAAACATCTTATTCAGCCATCCTGCTCCTGAAGGAAACATAACAGGATTGTACTCATCATTATAAAAATCATGGTATGCTTGTGCAACAGCAATAATATCTCCTATTCTATATGGTAATTTTTGTGGATTATTAACAAAATATGCATCAAGCAAATCTTTACCTTCCAAATTATCTAAAGTAAAATTGTAATAATTTTCCCTGAAATCATTTAATTTATCTTCATCCACTTTAATAATCCTCCTTGTCTGAGTTTTCCTTCCTTCCAATACTGCTTTGGTTAAGCCGTATTTATCATTAAACATTATCTTCTTCATAATCAATAAGTTTTAATGCTTCATTCATATAATCTTGTAAATCCAAACAAATTATCCGACCTTTCTCTTTCTTTCTGTTATAGTTTTCATTACAAATAAGATTCAAATCTAAATTCTTTAATCAACATAGGTGTCTGATATGTATAATCCATATCCTCAGTCCAGATGTTGAATATCACTGTCATAGGTTTGATTCCTGACGTATGCTCTACATTATTTATTATTCTAACAGTTCTGTCATTAACTTTATATATAAGCTTATTGTAGTGCCGCTCTACCTCATATCTTATGAAAGTATCAGACGGGTTATGACATTGCTTGAATATGCTTATGTTACGTGTCCCTGCCCATTCATGTGTCTCTTCACTATCACCATAATGGAAGTTTGTCGTCGTCTTCCAGGAGGGGGACAGATATGGAAACTGAGGGATAAACATACGAAAATAAGACCCCTTTTTATTGCTCCATGCCTCACATATATCTATCTCAGGAGGCCATGTCTCTACACCAGTAAGCCAAAACGAGGGCCATAAATTACATCCTTTCGGTAGTTGTATCAATGCAGAAAATCTTCCTACTCCGAAAGATTCTTTTGACATTATAGTCCCTACCCCTATCTGAGGATAGTATGTAAATCCATCCCAATGTTCTATGACAGTAGGATGTTGTTTCACACTCAATTCGAGTGTGCCGTCACTCAATATATTGACACACTCCTTGTCATACCATTGGTGGGTGTATTGAGGATGTATGAGTCTGCCTCCCTCCATAGAGACTGACCAATTGTACCCGCACCACTTAAATTCCTTGTTATTCATTTTTTCTAATTTTTTTGCACATGTAATCTTTATTTTGAATCTTTTCTTAGCTCAATCTATTTACTATGAAATTACAGAAATTATCTTGTATCTTAGATGCTATTTCATAGGGTAAATTTAGTGCACCAACGCCCGTAAGATATCCCCATCCTCGAATAAGGAATATAGGCTTACCATCCACAAGTATGTACCCATCATCATACTTAGCATTAACATAGTGTATGTCAGACTCCCCATTAATAACATTTAGAATCTCCTGAACTTTATCAATATCATCCAAAAGAATATCAAATGTCATTACTCTATTTGCTGAAAAGACATATATAGGACAAAATTCATCTACATGTAATGGCAACTGATAAACGTCTTTAAACGTTAGTGTTAGATTCTGTTTCATCTTTTTTCTTTTTAAGTTCATTAATAAGTGCATCGGCTTGTTTAACAGAAAATTTGGCAATATCTTCTTCTGAGTAAGACAAAAACCGTTCACATCCACATAAATTTTGCATAGTAGCAATAGCTGCCTGTATTCTTATCTGCTCCCAATCTATATGAGGAGTATAATCCACAATCTGTAATTGGTCAGACGAGATTTCATGTACTGTGCCGTCAGATAAAGCACATCTACATAAAAATCCATTATAGGTAGCATTCATTTCCATTATCTCCACTTCTGTACCTGTGCATAGAACATGTTCCATGTCTATTGCATAAGGATATAATAACTTTGCTTTCATATTTTATCCATACTGACTTTCATTCCCATAAATTATTATTTTTGTTGTTTATTAAGCCACATAAGTGTCATTACACTATATGAAGCCATGTCAAGAAGAGTATCTTTAATAGACTCTTCTTTAACCCGAGCTTCTTTCTTAATAAGAGATTTGATTCTATTCATCTTGTCTCCTAACCTAACTACGGAAGCTGCAAGACCAAACTCATCAAGAGACTCCTCAAAGGAGTTACCATAGTCGTGATTCTTAGCAGCATAAATTTTAGTCATATTCTTAGTAATAGAACTAAATTGCCTAACAGACTCATTCAATTCAGGCTCACTTTCTAAACGAGTTAGAATATAAACGGCCTCATCTATATAAGATGTGTTTTTAGTTTTTTTAGCTTCTATTAATTTATCTATAATTTTTTGATACTCACTATTTACTATTGTTTCCATGTCTTCCAAACATTTTTTCTTTGCATTCCAACGCTTACCAGCTTTTGCCAATTTGTCGAATAGCTCTTGTTCTTCAGATTCAGTTGCTTTGGATATTGACTTGACAAAGCTACCGGCTATGTATTCTATATCCTTTCCACGTGTAAGTGTTACTATGTCAAAAAAGTCATTGCACTCACTGAATTTTTTGTCTGGATATATACTAACCATATACTGACATTCTTTAAAATAAGCATCGTCCTCGAGTAAATCAACCCTCACTATATCCCCAAACTTTGGGACATACTTGTCTTCAAACTCAATTTCTACAATAAGTTCACCGTTTTCAACACGAATATTTGTGCTTTCTACTTCCATGCCCTTCGGCAATTTATTTTTATACGTCTTTTTCATAATATATTAAGTTATCTGTTTATTTCCTGCAATTCCTCTTTGGTAAACCAGTATCGTAATTTTAATGGTTTAAACACTGTATAATAATTCTTTAAAACAGTGTTTTTTGTAAAACCAATTATACGCACATTTATAATTTAAATCCCCTTCGTTAATTCTTCTTGCATTATAATCATGTGCCATTGAAATTAACTCCATGAGGAAATAATATAACTCGTCAATTCTTTTTGAGAGGTATATTTGTATTAATTCTATAATAACAAGAAAAATACATATTAAAACAATAATATTCCACATATCTAATTTACTTTTATAGTTGCTTCTTCTTGATTCTCCTTAACGTATGAATCCTTAAATTCTCGGCCATTGGAGAAGTCAATATTGCAAAATCTAATAATCAAATATACTAAGCATTTCCCGAAATTGGAACATATAATTCCGCAAATATGACTTATATGTCTTGTACCGTCGGCACATTCTTTCGCCATTTTGGAATAGCACGGCAGTTCTTTTGCCACTAAATCCATGAAGTCACAGAATGCCTGTTTTACAGCATCTACATCATGCTGTATATATTCGTTATATTGTAGCTCACGGCCTATATTGACGAGACGACTTTCAATCTCATTGCATCTGTCGCATAATTCTTCATATTTCGTTGCCTCCTCTTTGTTGTCGAATCTGCAACCGTCATTTGTCTGATAAATTGTTTTTGCTTTCATGATTAAATTCATTAGTAGTTGTATATCCGTTTTCTACGCACCAGCATAACATATCGTATGCAGCATTAATAAATAATTCGTTTTCGAATGAAATTAAAGGATTGTCACACCAATGGTATGAAACAAAATACGTTTTATAATTTCTGAATACGTTTAAGCAATAGTTTTTGTCATCTTTTTCTATTTCTCCCGGCAGCAAATCCAGAATGTCTTGTACGGTGAATGTTGGGATAACTTTTTTAAGGGTAATATCATAGGCTAATACGTTATGAACAACAAGATGTTGGGCATAATGACAATCTAATTGCCAGAACATACTTGCCTTGATTATATCAATTCCCAATTTTTGCAGATGCTGCATCTGTTCTATTGATAACACTTGTTTTTTCATACATATTAAATTTATATTCCACAACAAGGTTTAAATATTTCCTTGTCATTAGAACAATAGCTGCACATTGAAGTAGTGGGCGAATAAACCCTGCCGCATTTAGGGCATATCCAACCCTGCATACCGACAGTGTTATTCACTTTCTCGTTTCTTGCCATTTCTATTGCTTTTAAAGCATCTTCTTCAGATACCATATAACAAAGACGTCCTCCAGGATAATCTTCGTGCCTTTCTGAAGCAATATATTCTTCTGCTGTCATATTTATATTATTTTTAATAATTTCACCCAATCTCGATAATTCAAATAAGACTTTGTATCACGTAGCATATACATTTATTTAATCAATTTTAATGCTTCGAGAAAACCTGCATTAAGGCATTCTTGATTATTTGAAAATGTTTTATCACTTTTGTCGAATAGAGAACATATCATATTGCCATTTACAACATTTTTTACCACCCAATACCATCCTGTTCCGTATAAGTCTCCATACACATATAAATTTTGTTTCATAATCCATTTCTGAGCTTCATATAAAGTCGGGCACGGGAATATAATATGTCCCGTTTCTTTAAAAGGCTTTAATCTATCTTTATAGAATACTTGTGAAGTGTTTTTAGATATATAGTATTCGCACGGTTCATCGAATCCTTTTTGCTTTAAAAGTTTCGCCACTTTAAGGCTAACGTAATCTTCTTTATTCATAACAATACCTCCTTTGTGTCATCTTTATAAGTCATATCAACGGAAATTAGTTGGGCATCAGTTATCACTACATTATATTTATCTTGCCATTTTCTTATGCGATGATGAACATTCTCTTTTTCTGCATCTGAAAGAAAGTCATTTAAATATAAAAACGACCGGCAAAAGTTAACCTTTGCAATAATTTCTCTTTTTTCTTTGGCAGTCATACCTTTTCAATTTTTTCAAAATCATACCAGAAGATAATTTTCTTACAGCCAAGACTTCCGTCTTTTTTAAAAGGTTTCCAATAATATTCAAAATCACGCCAGGCCGGAGATGTTTTTATAATCACTCCCTCTTTCCCGTTAAATCTTATCTTATCTCCAACTTTAAATGGGGAACAGTCATTACAATACTTTTCTGTCAATGCAGATATTTCATCCTCAATTTTGTTGATTTCTTCTTTCTTTTCTGCAAGTCTTTCTTCATATTCTTTTCTATTCATTGTTGTTTCTCCTGTCATAATTTATTTCCTTTAATTAGTTGTTCACATATCCATTTTACAGCATTATCGTGCATCCCATTGGCTTCATTGTCCGAATCTTCATCAATTCGTTCAATATGGCATTTACAATCTAAATCTATTTCCTTTTTAACATCAATATCATGATATTTTTTATCTCCTGTATCAGAATAAAATGCCTTCGTTTCATAATATCTGCAATCTCCAATAGTCACATATTCCCCATTTAACCACATGCTTCCTATCGTGCTGACTGCAATTTTTATATCTTTATATTCTATTAAAGTGTTTCTTCTAAATGCACAATGGTTGGCACATATAAAATGTCCCGCCCAACCTCTTTCAGTCGTTTTTATTTCCTCCATATCTTATCATTTTAGATATTTTTTCTTCTGTCTTTTCCTTTGATTTCAAAATAATTACACATCTCACACAGCCTGCTTGTCACTCTGTCATGGTATCTGTTTAGTAGAATCTCATGATTAATTGGCAGATTTGAGGTTATTAATGTTAATTTATCACTTCTGTCTCCTCTGCTTTCAAGTATCTGTTGAAGAACATTCATTCGATTCCCCATATACATACTTTCGGGTTGTTCGGCTCCAAGGTCTTGTATCCCAAGAATATCTTTTTTCTTAAATTCAGATATATCTCCTGTAGTAACATACGTGTCACATATCTCATCAACACGGACGTTTTTCCAACGCAGAAACTGTTCTTTGTCAGATATAGATATTCTAACATTGTCAATGACACAATAATCAGTCATTATCTCTAAACACCATGATTTGCCTGTCCCTGTATTACCTGCTATATATATACCGGCATTCAATCTTCCAGAAACTACTTCTCTTGTTCGAGGATCTAAACAAAGCATCGATGAATCTCCATGTATCCACTTGACAAAGTTCAAGTATGTAAACCTGTTATCTTCATCAATTACAAATCGTGAATTACGCATCTTGCCAATTCTCTCTACTATATTCAATGCATTATCAATAGAATATGGCATGTATTCATATCTCTTTATTTTACCAAATATGCTTCTGCTGCGTATATTGGACAAAATGGATCTAATATCTTCTACTTCCATATATCATTAACATTGTTGGAGTCAGATTTTAATTTAACGATTTTATCATCATAGTTGCCGTCTAACACTTTCTGAAAGTTTGTGGGACGGACAAACCAGTCAAAGGTGAACCAATTAGCATTTTTAAGATATTCAGACAGCGATGCTTTCTTTATCGCTTCGATAAAATTTTTCTCGCCATATTGTCTTATTCTCGCGCATGCCCATGTATGTCTGCTTGTTCCGGGTGAAATGGTGTTTATTGATTTTAAATTGCAGCTGTTCCAATAATCAATAATTTTCTTTAAATTAAATTTTTCATTAGATTGCGTTCGACTTTTTGTAAAGTCGGACGTTTCTTCTTCGACGTTAGGAGAAGAAGAAATACTAATAACATTATCATTATCATTATCATTATCATTTATGGTTATCTTACATAAGGGTGGGTTATCTTGGGTTATCTTACATAAGGGTGGGTTATCTTGGGTTATGTCAGAATAATAAGGATTCTTTTTACCCTTTGCAAAATTCGGATTACCTCCTTTACGTCCGTTCTCAACGTCCCTCATGACTTTAGCTTGATACTTGCTTTCGTCAAGAATGAATTGATTCTTAAAGAACTCAAATGCCATTCTAATGTCATCTTCCACATTGACAACCTCGCCAAGATTGTACTCGAATATAGCTCTGAATAATCTGCCTAATTGTTTATCTGACAAAATAGATATAGGTTTGTAAAACGAGCAATATATTATAAATGTCTCTTTACCCATCTTTATTTCAAATTTCAATATTTATTACACTTTCCGCAAGATTTAAAAAGATACTTAGATTCACCAATTTCCATGTTCTCAAGCTGCATCTTCGTATATTTTACCGGAATATCCGGTAATTTATGGCTTTCACCAACGTATATAAATGCTATTTCCTTTATACTCTCGTCATATCTACAGCATAATCCTGTACAACGATTTTCTAAACGATTATAACAATCACATCTACTGCAAGATGTAAATGGAACAACCTGATATATCTTTCCACGTTGTTCGCAATATTCACCGTATTCTATCTGTTCGTCTGCATACATGATGTTTGGGGTATTCAAGTATTATAATAATCATCGATTTCATTGTTAACTAAGTCTATATCATAATCAATAATCTGATGTATTATAGAACGCATTGCATGACTGTCAATTTCAACTGTTAATAATGGTTGGCTGTTGTAACAACATTCAGATTGTGTTAAACTTAAATCACTTGTGTTAAACTTAATTTTAATCATAAATAATCAATTTAAAATGGCAAACAATTTATTTCAATCTCATCCATTCTATTTGCTACATATACATTTTTACCGGTACCTAACTCAATTCCTCGTTTAAATGCGTAAGTGTCAGAATTACTGTCTGAAAGATGTATAAGTATGATGTTATTCACTAAAGTCAAGTCGTTGCTTAAAATTGTTTTCAAACAGTTCTGATAACTCATGTGTGATTGCAGAAGTCTGTCTTTATGAGCCGAATGTATCTTTCCTGAGAGGATATTTTCGTTAAGAATATTCTCGTCATAGTTACATTCAATCATAATATTATTCAATTCATTGAACTTATACTTTATGTAATATGTATCTGTGGCAAACAGCAGTTTCCCGCATTCCTTATGATAAATGAGAAAACCATAAGGTTCGGCGGCATCATGCTGTACAGGAAAAGGCACAACAATGAAGTTGCCGAACTTATAGGACTGTAAAGGATTCATGATTATTGTCTTATGACAATTGTAATATTCAAGTGTACCTTTTGACGCAGCTATAGTCAAACATCTGTCATCATATTGTTTAAGATAACCGGCATGGTCTGAATGCTCATGTGACACAAGCACACATGATATATTGGAAACATCATGGTTGATGTTTTTCAAAAGTTCATTAAGACTTACTCCAGCTTCCAGGACAAGCATCTCATTGGTGTTGGAAATGAGAATGTATGAGTTTGCTTTTGAACCGCTGCCGATTATCTTTAATTTCATTGTCAAAATGGTATCTGAGATTGTTGAACTTCTTCTGTTTTTGCAAATACAACCTCGCCACTTTCTTTGTCAAGGTCAATTATCTGTTTGTTAGCCTCTTCCTTTATTTCTTCTTCCACACGCAATTCCGGCTGTTGTTGTGGCATCTCATATTCAGTGTACATTGCGCCAAGTTGTGCCGGGAAAGCCTCTCTGAGTGCGTGAACTTTAGCTATCTTACATATCATCGTGGCTTTCTTGTCATTCCATATTGACTGTTTCTTGTCATATTCAGATAATGACAATCTTTGTACATGGGGATACTTTCTGTCAGATCTGTAAACTTTTGCCCATCCACCGAGCAGAATTTCATTTTTGGAATCAAAAAAGCATCCCTCAACATCAATAACCTGCCCATTACGGGATATTATGATTCCCGACTGTATCCCATCATAATTCTGACAAGCGTCAGCACGTTTGAAGTAGGTCTCTTGTCCTACAACCAATTGTGCCGGAGAATCCCCGAATTTTATCAGATAAGCCTCGTTGAGGAAGGGATTCAGTTTGTTATATTTGCACAAAGTTATGAATGCTACAATCTCAGCATCTGAAACCTTGCCATTACCTTTTACCAAAGTATTTCTTACAATATCATAACTTAAAGTAATACTTTGTCCTGCGACCTCATAGGTCGTCCTGCCCTTGTCGGGCAGATTCCTTGAATTTATTTCCATATCCATATTTAATTTAATTAATTGTTAAATCATCTTTTGTTACTACTAATTTTATCAACTGTCCTTTAGTATCAATGAATGCATTATATGACTCGGCATTATCTATCCACACGGGAGTGGCATATCCGAACATCTTGCATAATGTATTGATTATGTCTAAATCAGCATTAAGCTTCAAAGCCTTATTGACAGTGCCATAATTGACATCGCCGACATAGGCGTTACATATCTGAATCTCGTTGCCGTCAAGAGTGTAATCGAATAACTTGAACTTAACCAAAGAAAACATCGAATTGATTCTGTTGTCAAGTTCTTTGACTTTTATTCTGTTGTATTGTGAGATATGATATTCTGTCTTTTCACAATCTGCAAGCTGTTGAGACAACTTCTTACCCTCTTCTTTGAGACGTTCTATCTCAGCCAACGACTTGTTAATATCCACTTCCTTATTAAGCGACAGAATTATTAAATCTCTTTGATATGTCAGAGACTTGTTCTGTTCTTGAATCTCATCTGTATCTTTATTCTCAGGCTCTAACTCTATGGTTGCAAATAAAGAATTAATCTCATTTTCGTATTCTATCCATTGAGGCAGGTCTTGAGGGATTATGTCCACAGGTGTTTCATGCCTTACATTCTTTGATTCTTTAATAAGATTATTCTTCTCATTCTCTGTATCATGCAATTCATCCGACAGGTTTTTTGCCTTTTCCGTATTCTCAACAATTGTTTCTCTGAGTTTAAGTATAGCATCGTTAAGCCGTTTGCCATCTTCGGTTATTTTGGCTTTATTGATAAGTTTGTTTTCATTGAATTGCATTTGTTTCTTTTGTAAATCATTTTCTTCAGCTATCAGCATTGTTTGGCAGTATGGCAATTTAGTCAAAGGACAGATGCCGTTAGACAATGACACAAATTGTTCAGAGTCTATCTTGACATATTCCTGCCGTTTTAAAGATAACTCGTTTTGCACACCAACCAATTCATTCTTTAAACGTTCTATGAGTCTTTCTGTAGCCTCCATCTCATTAAGCAACAAGTTTATACGGGTTGTTTTCTCTGAAATTCTGCTCATCAGTTCAGAATACTCCTTATTACATTCTTTTACTCTCTCAATCTCCGCGTCTTGCGCATCAAGCAGCAATTGATTCTGTTTGTTGCGTATCTCGTTTATTCTCTTTCTTTTATTCTCTTCATCTTGATAGAACAGTTTTGATTGTGCCGACCTGTCGGCAATAATTTTATTGTTACGCTCCATCTGTTCCTCTATTTCTTTTTTCTTATCACGAAGTTTGTCAAAGTCCTCTGCTTCCGGCATGCGCAAAGATTCCTGTTTAATTCTTGGTCCTATTTCCGCAATGGCTTCTTTCAACTTCTTCATTGTCGCCTTTGTCTCTTTCATAACATCTGATAGAGACTTATTATGTATTAGTTCAAGAATGTCAGAGTATTCCGGATTCTGTTCTATAATATTTTCGTCGGACAAAGTGCCGGCGAGTTCAAACAGAATCTCACGCCTCTTTTCCCAATGCAGATTCATGAACTCGCCGGGATAAGACAACAGTTTGAAATATCTTTCGTCTATTATACCGTTAATCCTCTTCCTGTATTCAGTAACCGAAACAGGAACATTATTATAATAACACAACGTTTCATTACCCTTTAGGACTTCTTGGGAACATCCTTTTGCTTTCTGCCATTTTTCATTAAATACTCTTTTGAGTATTATTTCTTCTGCATCGACTTGAAGGACTATCTCAACGCTGCATTCAATCTTATGAAGTGGTTCTCCGTTCTTCTCTGTACGAATGTTGAAATCATTTCTTTCTTCACTGTCTTTTCCAAACAGACACCACAGGA
Organism: Bacteroidales bacterium Phil6; assembly: GCA_002633315.1. Taxonomy (GTDB): domain Bacteria; phylum Bacteroidota; class Bacteroidia; order Bacteroidales; family F082; genus Limimorpha; species Limimorpha avicola. Next base: position 4,923 of record NWBN01000025.1, on the reverse strand, counting down.
AAGCGTCGAAGTGGCGTGATTTACCACTGCCATTTCGCCCTGAAATGGTGGTCAGGTTTTGGTCAAATTCCGTGACACGATTTGCGCCACGAAAATTTGTCATGGTTATTTTTTTCAAAACAATGTCTTTCATAATATTATTGGTCTTGATGAAGTTTTGCCACAAATATCTTGTATTACAATGCTGCTGTGAGTAGATTCCAATGTCCAAGCATAATCATTGCAAGATGTATCTGTCCAATACCATTTGTCAAGCCTGTCGCCGCCTGCTTCGACGAGTTTGTCGTTTATCTCGTCAAGATATGCAGCAATGATGCAGGCCTGCTTCCTGTTGAATGTCCTGCAATTATTCTGTTTGTAATATTGCTGCCATTCGTCAAAGTCTTTCTCCTCTCCGTTCTCTGCATCATGCAATGACAGGACAAAATCTTCATCAAGTGTTCTGATGCGAACACCAACAGGATTGTCATTTCTTAATTTAATACAGATAGACTTGATTCTGAATACACGTTTCTGTGCTTGTTTCTCAAGTTCTTCTGTAAGAAATTCAATTTTCCTTTTAAGTTCTTTGTTGGAAATTTCCGCATCTTGCAGATTCTGACAAAGTTCCAATCTCTCTTCTTTCATAGAGTTGATTATTGTCTGGCTCTCTTCTTTGAGAGATGCCAGCGACTTTTCCAAGCGCGTATTAGTGTTCTGAATCTCTTCAAACTTCTTGTCGTCGCTTGAATTCTTTTTTTTGAATATACACATAATCATATATTTTTGGTGATTAATTTCAAAGCATGGTCAATGTCTTGCCTTTTGTAAAGCTTCTTCTTTCTCGATACTCTTATGGGCTTTAGAATACCCAAGTTCTCATATCTCCATATAGTAGTGTCTCCTATATGGAGAATGTCTTTCATCTGAGCTACAGTTAATAACTCATCATTCTCTTCCTTTTGAGAGAATGTTTCTCTAACAGCGTCTGTGACAAGACTTTTCAACTCATCGACAGACATTTTTATCTGAATAACTTGTTCCATATTTATTTTTTTTAAGTCGCTCTTCGAGAGAGAATCGAACTCCCTGCTTATTGTGTTGCCAAACCGAAGAGTCAATCAAGAAAATGAAAAAAATATTTCAAAAGACAGGGGGCGTTTGTAAATTTTGTCTATAGATAGTATAATATGAGTGTCATGGATTTCCGAAGATGTGCCCCTTGCCGTCACGGAGTGGGCTTCCCCCTGTCTTGTTTTTATTCAATCAGTCGAGATGAAGCAGCGTCATATCTGCTGCAACAGTCTATCCCTCCATAACCTGAGTATATTATCCAGGCGGAGCAGAAAGAATATTCGGTACTTGTCCAATACCATTTGTCAAGCCTGTCGCCGCCTGCTTCGACGAGTTTGTCGTTTATCTCGTCAAGATATGCAGCAATGATGCAGGCCTGCTTCCTGTTGAATGTCCTGCAATTATTCTGTTTGTAATATTGCTGCCATTCGTCAAAGTCTTTCTCCTCTCCGTTCTCTGCATCATGCAGTGACAGGACAAAACTTTCGTCTGCAACGTCAACAGCCACACCATTGACGTTGCCATCCTTATAATTTAATGTTATTTTCATGATTCACGTTAATTAATTCTGCTCCACCCAATTCGAGAGCCATCTTTCTTATTCTTCTCGCAACCGCAGTGTTACGTTGGAACCGCAAAGCAGCTCTAATAGTAGGCTGCGAATATCCTGTAAGACGCTGGATTTGTCTTTTAACCCCCGTCTTGACAAGAATTTCTTTAATTTCTTTTTCTTTCATTTTATTTGTTTTTAAAAATTTTGTATATTTACACCGTCATTTCACTTATGAAGTGCACGGCAAAGATAAGAAGTATTTTCGGATTGTCAAGAAAAAATACGAAAAATTTTCATGTTTTTTTAAAAAAAATTCAAAAATGAATGATAATAAAGAACTTAAGGAAATTATAAGAGAGATAAAATTTAGAACAGGTTTAACACAAGCTCAAATTGCTGAAAAACTTGGTAATAATTCTACTTATTTATCAGATGTTATTAACGGAAGAGTGCCGTTTTCCGACATATTCAAAAAAAAAATATACAAAGTTTTTTCGGATTACATTCCGAACAAAGAAACCGACAAAAAAGAAGTGAACACGTTGTTATCGGAGTCGATAACACTATCAAAAGAAATAGTTGAAACTCTTATTGTAAGACTTTCGGAAACTTTGAATGCACAGCAGGAGACGATAAACAGTCAACAGGAGACGATAAACATGCTTATTGGAGATGTTAAAAAAGGGGGTGTCCGACAGGACGACAATGTCTCATGTGCAGATGCAGGGTAACAGGATACTTTAAAACAATTAAATATTAACTAAAAAAATCAACGTCATGAAAGATTTACTTTTATCAAATTACTTTTGGTTTTATGCGGTTGCATGGTTTTTTACATGGATGTGTCAAAGGTCGTCGAAGAACTTCAACGGTTCTTCAGAGACAGCGAGATTTGTTTTGAAAACGGTGTCTTATGTCGGAGTGCTTGCATCATTGGTATTTACAATAACAGCAATATGCATATTGCCACATTGGTGGATGGCATTAGTAATGTGGGTGTTGTGCTTCCTGGCGTCACAACTTATCAGCACACTGACGATATTTATTCCGGATATCATTCTGGGCATCACGGGAATTATAGCGACTCCGGCATTTTACGGTTTGGCATTCTTTTATCTTTGCAGATAAGATTTGTTTAACATAAATTTAAAAATCATGAAAATCAGACTTTACATTATGTTTGCATTGACAACGATGCTGTTTACTTCATGTTCAAAGATATATCAACAGCTTTACGAGACAAAGTTTGATGATGACATGAAGCAACTTGACAACTATGTCGTTTACGAGAACGAAGACTGCACCATATCGTACGATTTCTGGAGCATGGGAGGGGAAGTAAAATTATTGATTTACAATAAAACGGATTCAATAATGTATATCGACCTTGCCAACAGTTTCTTTATCAAAAACGGCAAGTCATATCAATATTTCCGTAATCGTCAATGGAGCGAGACGACCAACAGGCAAAACAGACAGTCTTTTGCATTTGTCTATGCCGGCTCGAACTATAACATAACAAATTATTCTGTCGGAACATTTACAGATGTATTATATTCCAATTCATTGACTGTTAATGAGCAAAGAATAATGGCGATAGCTCCACATTCATATCGAGGCATATCGGAATACAAGATTTACGATGATATATATGTTGATTGTGAATTAACGAAGTATCCGAATCAAAAAAGCAAAAACAATTCATTGGAATTTAATGAAAACAACACACCTTTAAAATTCAGCAATTACATGAGTTATTATATCGGGAGTTCCGAAAGGCGGAACGTGACAGATAACAGGTTTTATGTGTTCAGGATAAGCAATTATTCAAACAAACAGATAAAGAAGATTGTAGATGTCAAGGAATGCGGCAAGCGAGTCGGTACGGAAAGGATATTAGTATTTCCCATAGAACACACAAGCAATTCATTCTACAATCAATATATGTTAACAGAATAGGCAATTAAATTCAGGAATGTGGTAACTTGTTTATAATTAAACAGTTAACATAAAAGTGAATGAAAATTCAAGTTTACTACACTAACGATTCACACAGTTTTTATCGATGATTTTTTTAAAAAAATCGTCAAAACTCGGATATACACGCCGTCAAAAATCGAAAATAAGGGCAAAATAAAACGATATAAGCGACTTTTTGAGCCTTTGGCCATAAATACCATAAATCAGTAAAGAAAACCCCGCAAATCGGCTCTAATTGATTTTTTGAAATATTTTTTAAAATGATTTTGCGTTCGACTTTTTGTAAAGTCGGACATATCTTCTATGACGTTAGGAATAGAAGATAAATATTAATATCATTATCATTATCATTATCATTTATGGTTATCTTGGGTTATGCGGGGGTTATCTTGGGTTATCTTACATAAGGGTGGGTTATCTTGGGTTATGTCAAATGTTTAAAAAATCAGGTCGTAATGATTGGCAAACATATAATCTGCCATTTCTCTCATTATTCTCGCAGCTTGAATAACGTCAAGATTTGAATTTTCAAGAAATATCACTTGTTGAGAATTGTTGAAGTCATGGATTTTGAACTTCAACGAGAATAGTGTCGTGTTCTCGACTTAATACGATAAACGCGACTTTGTTTTGTTCCGAAGTTGGAACATAATATCCTCCGGCGGAGGAATAATCATAATTAGAAGCAGCGCGCTGCTTCTCGGCGCGCTCTTCTTTTCTTCTGTAATATGCTTCTGCAAATTCAGGGTCTTGCATCTTTTCTGCAAATTGTCTCCTTTGAGACTTTGAAGGTTTCCATCTGTATATAATTACATTATTTTGAAACATAAATCTTACTTATCTTTCTTTCTCCGCTACTGTAAGTGTTGAATATGACATAACATTTGTCAGATCCATTTTTAAAAGATTCAACACTTTCTTTATCAGTGTTGCGGATACTTCCGTAATATCTGAACTTGGGAATATCATAAGATTTTCCGTTTTTGTTTTGTAAAACCAATTCAATCTGATTTCTGTTTATTGCAATAGTATCTTTTGCAATAACTTCATTTTTTTGCGCAAACCCCGTCATCCCGACAAGTAATAATGCGAATAATAATAGTTTTTTCATAATATAAAATTATCAGGAACAACATAATAATTTGAATATATCCAATAAACATTTTCTGATTTTTCATTTTCTCCACCATATACTCTGAATTGATATGGTTGTTTGTCATAGTCTTTAAAATCATTTATCATACTATCGATGAAACATCTTTCATGAATGTAATATATTTTATCATCATTTATATTTAAAATTCTCTTGCCTTTTAGTGACTTATAGCCGTTTTTTA
>NWBN01000024.1 GCA_002633315.1 Bacteroidales bacterium Phil6 | reverse complement strand
CCTCTCCTTGGGAATAAATCCCTCAGGATAGTTCCATATCAACAATACAGAATTGTTTTCCTTCTTCTCCAACTCCAAATCCGTGACAGGATTCCTGTCTCTCTGCAGATTTACATCTTCATAAACTTCTTTCTTTTCATCTTTTTCTTCACTGACAATCTTTTTTACTTTAAATGTCTGTGCCTGCAAAACCGAAGTTGCTGTCATTGCCATTATCAATAGCATTATCACTTTCTTAGTTGTATAAAATTTTTTCATAACATTGATTTTTAGATTTCTTTAATCAGATTTTATATATCTTTTATAGTTTTTTTCATGATTCACATCATTGTCACAGTCGCATTTAGTTGCTTCAAAATTAAACCTTTTTCAGAACAATGTCAATTTTTTTTAAAATTTTTTAAAAAATATTAAAGTAGGTGATTATCAATATTTTACAATTCATATATTTATAGCATCAAATAATTTACTGTAAGCAATAATAAAATCTCGCTGTAAATCAAATCCACATAACAACAACTCTGTTACATATATTTTATATTTCAAAACTAAATTATTTTTTATAATTTTGCAACACTTAAGAACAAAGATTCTTTTAGATCAACTTATTAAAAATCAAGTACTATGAAACAGACCAAATCATTTTGGAGAGATTTCAGGAGTTATGTCATTGTCACGATATCTCTGTTTTTCTTTTCATTAGGCTGGACAGGATTTCTTATTCCCAATCACATGTTAGGAGGAGGTGTCAATGGAATAGCGACAATAATATACTGGCTTACCGGTATTTCTACAGGTGTCATGATATTTGCTATAAATGGAATACTTATCTTATTGTCCATAAAGTCTTTAGGGTGGAAATTCAGTATAAGGACAATATATTCCATTGTAGTCATGTCAATATTTTTCTCTGTTTTACAAAATTATTTCGGTGACACGCCGCTAATAGCAGACAAATTTCTATCTGCCACATTAGGAGCGGGATTATCGGGTGTTTCCATAGGAATCATCTTTTTACAGGGCAGCAGCACAGGAGGCACCGATATCATTATCATGCTCATCAACAAATACAGGAACATCACATTAGGACGTCTTACATTACTTATAAATGTAGTAGTGGTATCATGTTCATATCTTGTATTCAAAGACATTGAGACTCTGATATACAGTTATGTGGTTTTAATGATAAGCAGCTATACCATGGATCTCACGATGACTGGCAACAAGCAATCGGTGCAGATGTTTATTTTTTCAAGCAAGGCTCATGTCATTGCAGACCGCATAGGCAATGAGATGCATCGAGGTGCTACATTCATCAAAGGAGTAGGCTGGTACAACAAGACAGAATCCGACATTTTGATGGTAGTAGTTAGAAAGACGGAGTCACAACAACTTATAAGAATAGTAAAACAAGAAGACGAGAGAGCCTTTGTATCAGTTAACACAGTGATGGGGGTTTACGGCAAAGGTTTTGATGTAATGAAAAAATAAAACCACATAAAGTATAAGCGAGATAGTATAAAAAGACAAACACCCCGTCGATAATCTCTTCATATTGAATATCAACGAGGTGTTTTTTATTTTAAATTAAAAGAATTTATCTTATCAACATCTTTTCCACTTCTTTTGCAGGCATTTTATAAACTCTTCCCTTATCATCTCCGAAGCACATCAAAGCCCCTTCTATACTTCTTTTACGAACGAGTCTCTCACAAGAGAGTTGTACTCCGAACATCACTTTTTGACCGAAGTCTGACATTTCCGAAATGTTGGCATTCATTGTTGTTGACTGTTTATTATTTTTATATTTTCTGAATCTTCTCATATTTTCCCTGATTAAAAATTTTTAATGTATTATCCTTAAACTCAGCAATGACCTCACTTGGTACAGCCGAATTGTCAATGATAATATATTCATCTACTATTTTACAGAAAATATCAAAAAGGTTATGGATACCCTCAACATAACGACGTCTGACGACATCTTCAGGCACGAAATGACCGCCGTTACGGACACGTTCAGCAATACGGTCGATGGCGAGTTCAGGACTATTGAGCCAGAAAAACACTATACTGACCCTATAATCTTTAGAATGAGCCTTTTTAATAAAATTTCTGTATGATTTTGTTGTCAAGGTTGTCTCTATGGCAAAATCGAGTTTCTCGGACAGCAAGTCTTTGATGCGAGAAAGCATTATTTTACCTGCCGGAATAGCCATAGATTCGGGATTGAAAGGAGATAAGCCTTTTGCTATTTCATCAGCATTGACGAACTCAGCGCAATGCAAAACTTCCGGTAACACAGTATATGAAGCCGTAGTCTTCCCTGCTCCGTTGCAACCTGCTATGATAAACAAATTCGGCATCTCGTTTTCAAAATTATGCGATTTTTCATCATAAAATCCGGTGCAAAAATAGTCAAAATAACAATTCGTGTCAAGTATTTTAGTCTGCATTATTTGTCTTATATTGACAATCAATATTTTACATTGAATATCATCAATAATTCATTTATTTTTTCGCTATCAAAAAACAGAATCTGCAACACAAAATATTAAAACAACACATGGACAAATAATGTTCTAAAGCATAAAACCAAGTTATTTTCTGTAATAATCTTTACCATACAATATATTTATCCAGTCTTTTTTACCCAATTTACCCAACATCGATTTCACCCATGCCCTGTTTTCCGGTTTATACCAGAAAAAGAACCTCTGTTGATTCAGTTTTTCATCTTTACCTGTCGCCACGAATATCTGTTTTAAGGTATAAGGGTCATATCCGGAGTAATATATCTCAGTTGCAAGTGTCATAGGGGTCGGCGTAAAATCCTGTACCTGTTCAAGATGATAGCCGAGTTTTCTGGTTTTCACGGCGAGTTCTGCCATATCGAGCAAAGAACAGGCGGGATGACTCGAAATGAAATACGGTATCAACTGTTGATTAAGATGATATTTGTTATTAATAGCATCGAATTTATCTTTCAATTTCAGGAACATCGAGAAAGGAGGCTTACGCATAAGTTTCAACACTGTATCGCTACAGTGTTCCGGAGCCACCTTAAGACGACCACTGACATGACGACGCACAAGTTGTTCAAAATAAGCATCATATCCAAGTTTTCCATCTTTATCTTCTTTAGAAAGAAACAAATCATAACGTACACCCGACCCTATTGTCACCTTTTTCACTTCCGGCAAGGCATCGACAGTTTTATACAAATCTATAAGAGGATGGTGGTCTGTGTCTAGATTTCTGCACAGAGAAGGCCGGATACAACTCGGTCTCGAACATTTGTCACATAACGATTCATCATATCCTTTCATCATGTACATATTGGCAGAAGGTCCGCCGAGGTCGCTGATATAACCTTTAAAGTCAGGCATTTCTGTTACTTTCTTAACCTCACGCATTATGGACTCTTTACTGCGGGAAGCAACGAACTTGCCTTGATGTGCAGAAATGGTGCAGAATGCACAACCGCCAAAACAGCCTCTATGAATATTTACAGAGTGACGTATCATCTCGTATGCAGGGATAGCACCGCGTTTGGAATACTTGGGATGCGGAAGACGTGTATATGGCAAGTCAAAAGATGCATCGATCTGCTGTGAAGTTAATGTAGGATATGGCGGATTGACATACAAAATATAATCTTCCACCTCTTGAAGAAGACGGGCAGAATGTTTTCTGTTGGACTCCTCCTCCACATGACGGAAGTTGGAGGCGTAAACTTTTTTGTCATTCAGACAGCATTCATGAGAAGCGAGTAATATATCATTTTGACTATCATGTAATTTATTGTTTTTATGACGCAAGAAGAACGTCTGCGGGACAGCGGTAATTTCAGAAACAGGCATGCCATTGTCGAGAGCTTTTGCTATTTCAACAACAGCGAGTTCACCCATGCCATAAATGCCAATATCTGCACCTGCATCAAGCAATATGGCAGGTTTCAAGGTATCAGACCAATAGTCATAATGTGTGACGCGACGCAAAGAAGCCTCAATACCGCCTATTACAACGGGCACATCCGGGTAAAGAGTTTTCAATATTTTGGAATACACCACTGTGGCATAATCTGGACGGAAGCCTGCGGCTCCACCGGGAGTATAGGCATCATTAGACCTAAGACGTTTGTTGGCAGTGTAATGGTTAACCATGGAATCCATGGCACCGGCAGAAACACCAAAGAAAAGACGTGGTTTGCCGAACTTCTTGAAGTCACGCAAATCATCACGCCAATTAGGTTGAGGTATCAAAGCGACTTTGAAGCCTTCTCTTTCAAGAACACGACCTATCACTGCAGCACCAAAAGCCGGATGATCCACATAAGCATCGCCGGTAACAATGACTATGTCAAGTTCACTCCAACCGCGCAAATCCGTCTCTTTCTTCGTTATCGGAAGCCATTCCAAAAGATTCATTTCATTCAATTTTAAGATTCTGCATGTCAGAACAGCAGTTCAACATATCACCATAAAACATAACCACACAATATCATTTACTTAACAAGCATATCGCACTTATTCCTTTCTCCTCATTTTCCGTTGTCTTCTCTGTCAACAATCACAAAAACATTTTCACGACTTCATCAGTCATTCATGATACTGAAAGTAATGAAAGACATAAGACGCACGCCTATAGCAAGGGCATCTTCATCTATATCGAAACTTCCCGTATGCTGTTTACCAATTACACCTTTCTCAAGATTGGAGGTCCCCAACCGATAGAAACATGAAGGTTTTCTCTGAGAATACACGGCAAAGTCTTCTGCAGTCAACAAAGGTGACAAAGACACAACATTATCGTCACCGAGTAAAGAACGAGCAACAGAAGCACACATACGTGTAAGTGCCACATTATTAATAAGAGGAGGATATCCCTGACTGATATGCAGCTGTGCTTTACATCCATAGTTCGATGCAACAGAATCAGACAACGACTTTATGATATTCTTAGCATCGCTGCGGCAAGAAGGAGAGAATGTCCTCAAAGTGCCGAGCATAGACACCTTATCCGGTATGACGTTATAACTGCCATCGGCGTTGACAGCACCAAAAGCCAAGAGACATGAGGTCTCATCGACACGAGAAGGCTCCGGGAAGCGAGAATACAGGTCTTTCAACAATGAAGCAGAAGCGATTACGGTATTATCGCGTTCCCACGGCTTAGCTGCATGACCTCCTCTGCCGGTAATATCGATATTTATCTCATCGCCCGAAGCCATATAAGGTCCCTCACAAAAGCCCACTTTGCCGCAAGGAAGGTCGGGATACACATGTTGAGCCAAAAAGACATCCACATCATCCACAAGATGAGATGACAACACTGCTACTGCGCCTCCAGGCAATTTCTCTTCAGCATGCTGAAATATCAGTTTCACTGTACCGCAAAAACAATCCCTCATCTCATTTAGTATGGCGGCAACTCCGAGCAACATAGCTGTATGTGCATCATGTCCACAAGCATGCATCACACCGTCATTAACAGAGACATACGGATGCGAGGCAGTCTCCTTGACAGGGAGGGCATCCATATCTGCACGCAAAGCCACACAACGGCTGCCGGGCTGCTTACCTTTGATGACTGCAATGACAGCAGTACACCCATCAACAGTAACATGATCTATTTTATGAGAAGTCAAAAATCGCCTCACAATTTCAGAAGTCCGATATTCACAAAAACTCAACTCGGGGAATCGGTGAATGTCACGACGTATTTCCCTCACCGTATCGATGAAGGAATCGGCAAGGCGAAACAGTCTTTGTCGTATCATCTCAATCAATTTGTGCAAAAGTAAACAATTTGTACATATTTTTTACAGCCAATATGATGAGATGAAGAGAAAAAAAGTGCATAAATCATTCAATGTAAAGATACACAAAGACATACAAGTATAATTACAAAAAAATATTTTTTTACAAAAAACAAAAAACATTCAGAAAAATTTACGATTTTTGCAAAATAAATTTGTATTAGTGGAAGAAGTTTCATTTAACAACCAATTCTAATTCTACCATGAAAAAAGAGATAAAATTCAGTTTAGTTTACAGGGACATGTGGCAAAGTTCCGGGAAATACGTGCCTCGCAAAGATCAGTTAGAAAAGATAGCGCCTATCATCATTGAGATGGGTTGTTTCGACAGAGTAGAGACCAACGGAGGAGCTGCCGAGCAGGTCAATCTGTTATACGGTGAAAACCCAAACACATCAGTAAGAGCCTTTACTGCTGCACTCCACAAAGGAGGCATAGAATGCCACATGTTGGATAGAGCTCTTAATGCATTGAGGATGAATCCTGTACCTGCTGACATTCGCAAACTGATGTATAAAGTCAAGAAAGCACAGGGTGTCGATATCACAAGAATATTCTGCGGACTCAACGATGTTCGCAACATAATACCTTCAATACAATGGGCAAATGAAGCCGGCATGATATCGCAGGCAGCCATGAGCATCACCTATTCTCCAATACACACCTCCGACTATTACATTGAAATGGCGGAGAAGTTAATAGAAGCAGGTGCCAAAGAGATAGCATTGAAAGACATGGCAGGAGTAGGACGTCCGGTATCCTTATATAAAATAGTAAAGAGCATCAAGACGAATCATCCTGACATCATGGTACAGTATCACGGGCATTCCGGTCCCGGATTGTCCATGGCATCCATGATAGAAGTCGCTGAAGCAGGAGCAGATTATCTCGATGTAGCCATGGAACCATTATCATGGGGAATGGTACATCCCGATGTCATTGCGGTACAAGCAATGTTGAAAGATGCAGGATTCCTTGTAAAAGACATCAACATGAAAGCTTATATGGAAGCACGTTCCATGACGCAAAGTTTCATAGACGACTTCCTCGGCTACTGGATAGACCCGCGTAACCGTTTCCTCAACTCATTGCTGATAGGTTGTGGACTCCCGGGAGGCATGATGGGTTCTTTGATGGCAGACCTCAAGAGTGTACATGCCGCTATCAACATGAATCTTAAAAACCAGGGCAAAGCAGAGCTAAGCGAAGATGAACTTTTAGTCGAGTTGTTTGAAGAAGTACAAAATATATGGCCCAAACTCGGCAACCCGCCATTAGTGACTCCATTCAGCCAATACACAAAAAATATCGCCTTGATGAATCTTTACTCATTAAGTAAAGGAGAACCACGTTATGAAAACTCAATAGATCCTGCTGCATGGAACATGATCTTAGGCAAGGCCGGCAAGTTGCCGGGCACTTTAGACCCGGAGATAGTGGAACTGGCAAAGAAAAAAGGTTATACCTTCTTTACCGGCAACCCTCAAGACAACTATCCGGACGAGTTGCCACGTTTCCGCAAAGAAATGCAGGAAAACGGTTGGGACTTAGGACAAGACGAAGAGGAACTGTTCGAATTTGCAATGCATGAAAAACAATATCGCGAATACAAGTCAGGAGAGGCAAAACGTCGTTTCAACCAGGAATTGGAAGCCAAAATGAAAGAAAAGTTCGAGAAAGCCGGCGGTGAGGTCAAGATTCCTGATTTGAGAGCATTACGTCATCCAAATGCTGAAGCCATTGTCGCTCCGGTAAGCGGCAGAGTGTTATGGGAAGTGGATTTCAACGACAAATCCATTGCACCATACTCCGGTAAAAGCTATAAAGAAGGGGACACAATCTGCCATATACAAGCACCATACGGCATGGAACCTGTGATTACGCCATGGCAGGGTAAAATAGTAGAAGCCGTTGCCGAACAAGGCAAACTCGTAGAGAAAGGCGATACCATTGCTTTTATAGAAAAATAAATATTATCATACTTCGTGAAAAACTGTCGAAAAATAAATTTCCGACAGTTTTTTTTAATTAATCTATTGACAATTCATTAGTTTATATTATATTTGTGGATAATTATCTTAAAATAAAAAATATATGAAGAAATCATTACTATTAATATCTGCCATTTTGCTTTCAATAACAATGATGGCTCAAAACAGAACAGATTTCATTTCAGAGTCTTTCAATGATGCCACACTGCCCGAAGGATGGTCTATTATGGGAGAAGGAATATCCAACTGGTCGGTATCAACTTCCAACAATGCCGGAGGTTCTGCCAATGAAATGAAATTGGAATACAGACCTGCATTTACCGGCATTTCGCGTTTGGTTACACCTGCCGTTGACCTTAGCGGTGTTTCCAATGTTGTTTTCACATTCAATCATTACTTAGACAATTATTCAGACACACATATTTTAGGTATAGCAACATCCTCAGATAATGGCACAACATGGAATGAAGCATGGTCAGAGGTTTATTCTGACAACGGTCTATACTCAGTAGCACAGAACATCAGCACTGAAGATATCGGTCAATCCAATGTAATGTTCTGTATTTTTTACAGTGGATCCAGTTATTTTATCAATAACTGGTATTTTGACGACATCAAAATCTTCTCACAGGAAAACCTCGATATCGCACTCTCATCTATCGATACAGACGCCATTATCGGAGTCGGTGATATCAATGTAGATTTCAAGGTTTACAATTACGGTGTAACTCCCATAACATCAATTGAAGCAAATTATCAATTTGAAGGATTTGACATGATTACAGAGAATTTTGAAGTAAACATTGCAAGTCTTGAATCGCAGTCTCTCAGTTTCGAGATCCCTCAAAAACTTGACCCGGGGACATACCCTCTTACAATAAACATCATTTTAGTAAATGGTTTAGAAGATGATAACATATCCAACAACACCCTAACCAAGACAATAGCCATTTCATACGGCACCACGCAAAAAATCCCGATGATAGAACATTTCTCCAGTTCCACCTGCGGACCATGCGTTTCTACAAACATTTCGATGCTTACTCTCACCAATAACAATCCCGGCAAATTCTCTTATACTAAATATCCGATGAACTGGCCCGGCAGCGGTGACCCTTACTATACAAACGAAGGCGCAATAAGAAGATATTATTATGGAGTAATGGCAGTACCCCAAACCTTTATTGACGGAATAGATCAAGGTACTACTGCCGTTTCACAAGATGTATTTGACGTGCAATACAACACACCGGCTTATGCAGACATCAGAGGCGCTTTTACAGTTGACGGCTCCGTTATTACAATTATTGTCGATATCATGTCGTACATTGACATGAACAATGTAACCGCTTTCGTTTCCGTTAATGAAAAGACTACTCATGACAATGTCGGTAGCAACGGTGAAACCGAATTCCACCATATCATGATGAAAATGTTACCTGATGCACAAGGCAGTACTGTCAGCATCAACGGAGGAGATTATACCAGATTGGAATTTACTTATGACATGTCAACAACAAATGTGGAAGAGATGGATGATCTCGAGGTTTCAGTATGGCTACAAGATTATGCAATAAAAGAAATATACAACAGTCATTTTCTGTATGAATACACCGAACATCCTTATCCTGTACAGAATCTACAAATGACAGAAAACGATAACAATACAATGACCATCAGTTGGGATTCCCCTGAATCGGGAAATCCTGTAGGATACAATGTTTATCTCAACTCGGAATTAGTTGCAGAAGGCATCACTGAACTCGAATACACATTCCCTTCGGAAAGCGGCATTTTCTATATAGCCGAAATCTCTGCAATTTACGGAGAAAATGTTACTTCAGTAAGATCTGTTACAGGACTACTCAACACATTGAGTATTGAAGACAATATCATTGAAAACCATTGCAGCATCTATCCCAATCCCGCTAACAACCATGTAAATATCGTCAACAATACCGAAATACGTTTTATCAGCATATTCAATTGTGTAGGAGTTTTGGTTGACCGTATTCAAGTAAGAGGAAACAATATTGAACTGAACACTTCAAAATACGACACGGGTGTTTATTTCATGAACATAGTGAATGCAAACGGATACAGTTCAAGTAAGAAATTAGTCATTACACATTAATATTCCGTCATTGCCAACTTCATACAAAAGTTGTAAAATGAACAATTAGTCATATAATTCAAGGTGCATCCGGAAAGTTTAACAACTAAACAATTTACTTTCCGGATGTTTTTTATTAATTAATAGAAGGTTTCAAAAAGTGTGTAATTGAATTTTTTCATTGGCATCAGTAAAATTTTTGAGTTTATTCATAATATTATGAAAATCAAATTTATATTGTCACAAATCAGCCTAAAAACTTATATTTTGACAATCAATCAATTAAAATATATTGTCATAATTCGATATTATAATGTAAAGATGCCATGATATAACGTCTCTGAAATATCATAAAATAACATTGGTAGTTTAAAATTTATCAGATAGAAATAACATCTACGAGTAAAATCATACCGGAAAGCCTTCTTAATATGTCAAATCAAATAGGACATTAATTGATAAAACAAAAAAGACGTGTACGAACAAGAAGCATACACGTCGATATCATTAGAACAATCAAATCATTCAAAAGCGAAGACTTCTGACTGCTCTGAACACTTCTTCTTTATCAGCATTAACATCGAAAGTAAAAGACGGTTTCAGATACCAGATATCATGATTTGCCTTAAAGCGGCGTTCTCCACCTCCGGTGATATTAAGCATTATGACAGCATCTTTCTCAATACGGTTATCATCCAAAGCCTGAATCAAAGAAGCTGTAGCCACAGCGGCAGCCGGATGAATATCAATGCCTTCAAGATTTTCGAATAATGCTGCAGCCTTGACAGCATCTTCATTATCGACAGCAAGAATATCACCATCAGTATCAACGAGAGCATCATACAGACCTCCTACAATAGAATAAGGAGGTTTACGATTTGACAACACACAGGCAAAAATACTATTGGCATCATGACGAGCCTCATCCGGGTCATAAGGCAGCATGGCACGCGATTTTTGTTTCCATGCCTCATACATAGGAACAAAAGGTCTGTTTTGAGACACGAACAAACGTGTCTTATTACTACCGAAACGACCGTCTTCTATAAAACGAAGATTTGCCTCCCAGGCAGCTATGGCTCCGGTTCCGCTGCCCACAGCCTGGAAATAATAATCGGGAAGACGTCCAATAAACGTAGTGGCAGACAACATGGTTGTTCCCATACCATCACGACGAGCAATATTTTTAGCTCCGCCCTCTGCAAAGAAACCATCCATCTCACACACCACATTACCAAGACTTATAGCATCGAAATAGTCACTTCCATGTTCAGTAGTAAGCAGTTTGACACAAGGATTCAACGGCTTCTCAAACCACAACGATGAAATATTGTCCTGAGGTACCGTAAGCAATAACTTAATATTGTTGTCTGAACACACCTGAGCAAAAGCCCTTGCCGTATTGCCTGCAGATGACACCACCAAAACCTCATTCTTCTTGTTTTCAGGAAGTCTGGCACATACAGAGAATGCTTCCATCTCCTTAAAAGAACAAGTACACATCATCGCTCCTATCTCCGGATAATATCCGTTGAAAGTAATATACAGGTTGCTTAAACCCAATTTCTCTGCCAATGCCTTGCTTTTATACGTCACAGGTGCGGAAGCCTTCTTCAAAATATTATTTACCGGCAGCCAATCGGAATAACGATAAATTCCCAATTCCACATCACTCTTAACATTCAACTGTTTCTTGGCATATAACGTACGTATCATGCCCGGATTTTTCTCTTCCGGAAAATCAAGCATCCAACCTAAATCTTTGCATACTTTACCTGTAGCAACAGACTTTATCTCATATTCTGTGGGTTCAAACATTTTAATTCATTTTTTATATTAACAGTTTGCAAATATACAAAAAATAGTAAAACAACGTACTATAATAGTACATACTATTTAGCATTTTGTTCAAAAAAATCCATATTCTATAGGAATTACAATATAAATATCTAAAAATCAATATAATGATTATTTAATATCATCTAAAGATTTTCCAAAACGTTTTAAAAATATTTCTTTTTCTTCATCATTACAATCCCGCATAAGCATAAGTAACTCATCGGCAGGGAAGTCGTCAAAACGAAGAAGGAACAGGCCGTCGAGTGTATCATTAAAATCGGGATCTATATTGAAACACATCAATTTGGCATTATATTTAAGATATTTTTTAAACAATGTTGGCATACGATAATCACCATTGCTAATGCGCATCATATAACGGTCAAACTTATCGACAGTGTCAACAACAGTTTTTGGCATAAGAGCATCGATATCTACTTTCAGAAAATCTTTGACAAAAGGATTATGAGGATTTACAAGATTTTCCATATCCGAAAAAGAATGGTATTTCTCAGTATAATGAACCATGAGGCTCTGGTAAAATTTAGGATACCAACTGCTAATGCTGACCGGTCCCAAAAAATACTTCATCTTATCATATCGTGTCACTATCATCATCAAACCTTTGAAAAGCAACATGAGAGGGAAGACATCTTTCTGATAATCAACAGAAATAAAAGATCGCCCTAATTCTATGGTATTTTCAAGGCATTCCGACATTCTGTCGTCCATATCGAAAAGAGTATTAACATAAAAGCCGGACATCCCCTTATCTCTCATTATCACATCTCCAAAACCGAGACGATATCCACCTGCCAGACTATTATCTTTAATATTCCAAAGTATCAAATGCTTATAACAGGTATCAAAATCATCTAAGTCAAGTTTTTTTCCACTGCCCTCACCTATGGCCCGGAAAGACTCTTCTCTGCGACGTCCTATCTCATGAATAAGATTAGGTATTTTGTCATAATCAGCAAGATAACACTCATAATCACCATAGGAAAACAACAACGACGATCTACGTATCCTACGAAGTTCGTTTACCATCAATGAAGATCGGCGTGGAGGGTCTATCAACTGAGGTGTGTTATTTCTGTATTTTGCATTGGCTACAGGAATATTAGCTTCAAGAGCATAACTGCGACTACGAAGAAAAGCAGCGAGGTCTTTAGTATTATCGAAGCCCTCCAGCTCTGCCGCCGTAACAGGTTTGCCAATCTTAAAGGTAAAATGTTTATTACGTTTATTTAGCAATTCTCTCGGAAGAAGTGCTGTGGCAAGCATAGAACTTATCTTCGAACACAAATAAAATTTACGGGAGTTGGTACCATCGAAATAAACAGGTATGACCGGAACATTAAACTTCCGTATTATCTTACAAACAGATTCCGACCATTCTATATCCTCCGGATAATCATGCCCGTGATAACGGGACACTTCACCGGCAGGAAACACTCCGAGTGGTTTTCCCTCAGAAAGATGACGCATGACAGCCTTAACACCACCTACACTACTGCGCCACTCCGGATTCTCAGTAAATGGATTTACTGGAATAAAAATATCTTTAAGATTAGGGATATAAGAAAGCAGAAAATTAGCCATTATTCGGACATCAGGGCGCACCTTGGAAATAGCGTCATAAAGAATAATACCCTCTATCGCTCCAAAAGGATGATTACTGACTACAATAAAACCTCCTGTCTCAGGCAACGATGCCAACTCGGCATGCACATCATCATAAGTAACATTATAAACTCCAAGCATGTGTGTTATAAACTCTCCACCATGAAAATCTGCTGAAGGAGAATATAACCTGTTGATTTTATTAACTCCAAGTAATCCCATTACAAGACCTACAACAGGTTTCATCAAAGGATTCTTGACTTTTAAAAAATCACAAATCTGAGACTTAGTGATAAGTTTTTTCATATTTCTCAAAATCCGGGCAAAATTACAGTATTTTTCAAGATAAAAAAATATTTTTTAACTAAACGAAAAAAAGGTCTGTTTAAAAAGACAATAACGATATAACAAAAGCAAATAATTTTCATATTAATTACTGACAGATTTAAAAAAAATGTAAATTTGCATTTTCAGAAAATACGAGACTTCAAAGAATTATAAACATAATAATAAATATTGAAATGAAAAAAGTCTTATTACTTGGAGATGAAGCTATTGCTCAGGGTGCTATAGATGCCGGCTTGTCAGGTGTTTATGCATATCCGGGTACTCCATCCACCGAGATCATGGAATTTATTCAAGGCTCTAAGCAAGCAAGAGAATCAGGTATTAGAGCATTATGGTCAGCCAACGAGAAGACAGCGATGGAATGTGCCATAGGCATGTCATATTCCGGCAAGAGAGCGATGGTGTGCATGAAACATGTAGGTTTGAATGTAGCAGCAGACCCGTTCCTCAACTCAGCCATTACCGGTACCAACGGAGGCATGGTGGTATTATCAGCCGACGATCCATCTATGCACTCTTCGCAGAATGAACAAGATTCACGTGTTTATGGAAAGTTTGCTCTTATCCCAATCCTTGAGCCTTCAAATCAACAGGAAGCATACGACATGACACGTTATGCTTTCGAATTGTCGGAGAAGATGGGTACTCCGGTGTTGTTGAGAGTAACGACACGTTTAGCACACTCCCGTTCGGGAGTTTGTCGCGGTGAAATATTATCTCAAAACGAATTGCATCTGCCCTCCAATCTGCGTCAGTTTGTGTTGCTTCCGGCCATTGCCAAGAAACAATACAAAGAATTGTTGGCAAAGCAACCTGCTTTCATCAAGGAAAGTCATGAGAGTGGATATAACCGTTATTTTGAAGGAACCGACAAGAAGTTGGGCATTATAGCTTGTGGATTGGCATACAATTACCTTAAAGAAAACTATAACGATACTGTGATACCTTATCCTGTATTGAAGATAAGTCAATATCCGTTACCTGTTGACATGATTAGAAAGATTTATGACGAATGTGAAGAAATCTTAGTCATGGAAGAGGGTTATCCTGTTGTAGAAGAACTCCTCAAGGGATTGTTGGCAGAAGGCAAGAGAGTCAAAGGACGTCTTGACGGCACTTTACCGAGAGACGGAGAGTTAAACCCCAACCTTGTTGCCAAGGCATTAGGCATACCTGTAGAAATAGGAGAGCCAATCCCGGAGTTGGTCAAAGCGCGTCCTCCGAAACTTTGTGACGGATGTCCTCACTGGGATTCTTTCAAAGCATTGAACGAAGCATTGGATGGTTACAGCAAAGGCAGAGTATTCGGTGACATCGGCTGTTATACTCTTAGCGCGACACCTCCATTGGAGTCCATCAACAGTACCGTTGACATGGGAGCGAGTATAACCATGGCCATAGGTGCTTCAGAAGCCGGATTGGACCCTGTGGTGGCTGTGATAGGCGATTCTACTTTCACACATTCGGGTATGACAGGTCTTTTGGATGCCGTTAACAACAACAACAATATCACCGTGATGATACTCGACAACTCTACAACAGGCATGACAGGAGGACAGAAATCATCTGCAGAAGGACGTATAGAAAGCATCTGCAAGGGATTAGGAGTTGACCCGGACCATATCAGAGTCATCAAGCCTCTGATGAATCAGCATGAAGAGAACGTGAATGTGATAAAAGAAGAACTTGCATATAAAGGCGTGTCCGTCATTGTTCCGCGTCGTGAATGTATCCAAACACTTAACAGAAGAATGCGTGCCAAAAAAGCAGCAGAAAAGAAATAATATAACATAATACAGAAAAGTCATGAAAAAAGATATTATTTTGGCAGGTGTCGGAGGACAGGGGATTCTCAGTATAGCCTCATGTATAGGTATTGCTGCCGTTGAAAAGAACTTGTTTCTCAAACAGGCAGAGGTACACGGCATGAGTCAACGTGGAGGAGACGTACAGTCTCACCTCCGTCTGTCATCAAAAGAGATAGCATCAGACCTTATACCGGAAGGCAAAGCCGACCTCATCATCTCTATAGAACCGATGGAAGCATTGCGTTATCTTCCAATGCTCGCCAAAGACGGAGTCATAATAACGGCATCGGAACCTTTCATCAACATTCCCAACTATCCTGCCATTGACGAGATATATGCAGAGTTGAAAAAACACAACGCAATTGTCGTCGATGCTGAAAATATTGCAAAAGAATGTGGTAATGTGAGAGCCGCCAACATGGTGATATTCGGCGCTGCTGTGCCTTTCCTCGGTCTCGACATGGAAACCGTAGAAAACAGTATCCGTGCACAATTCGGCAACAAGGGTCAGGATGTCATAGACCTGAACCTCAAAGCCGTTAAAGCCGGCTATGAAAAAGCCATGCAAAGATAGTTTTATCTTTCAAAGAGGTGTCAATCATAAAAATTGACACCTCTTTAAGATATGTAAAATATGCAAAAAAACATAACATTGAAATTCACAAACAAACATGTCTGTACCATCCAACCCGAGAATTTATGGCAACTCGAAATTCCGCTATTGATACATATCTTTTATGAATCCCGTCAACAGGATTATTTTTTATTTTACATAACAAAGTCTAATTACACCAATGAAACATTTTTTCTGTTTATTTTTTGTCACATTATTATTTATATCATGCTCTAATGACGATAAAGTCAAAAATAATGCCGAAGAGAAGACAGAAGTCATAGAACCACAATATATGTATGGTATATGTATAGATTCATTGGATGTAGAATTTGGCGTTGTTAGAAAAAATGAGTTCTTATCCAACATTTTGTTGGATAAAGACATATCATACAATGTTATAGATTATATCGCACGTCACAGAAAAAATATTTTCGATGTAAGAAAGATAAAAAGAGGCAACAAATATGCCTTTATGATGACACGAGACAGCATTCCGCAAGCAAAATATTGGATTTATGAAATCAACAAGACCGATTTTGTAGTATTCTGCCTCACTGACAGCCTGCAGGCATGGCGGGATCAGAAACAAATAACCACTACGATAGAGACATCCGGAAATGTGATAACATCATCATTGTGGAATGCAATTGCCGAAGAAGGTGCAGACCCCAATCTTACAATGATGTTATCCGACATTTATGCGTGGACAATAGATTTTTTCGGTATCCAACCCGGCGATGAATACAAAGTCATTTACGAAAAAAGACATATAGAAGGAGGAATAACAGAAACGGGGAAAATACTCGCTGCATATCTAAGCAACAATAATGTTGAATATTACGCATATCTTTTCTGTCATGATGATGATGAAGACTATTATGACACTGACGGAGAAAACCTTCGTAAGACATTTCTGAAAGCACCACTGAATTACAGAAGGATAAGTTCCACTTTCTCCGAAGCAAGACGTCATCCCGTCACCAAGATAGTTCGTCCTCATCATGGAGTCGATTATGCAGCTCCCACAGGAACACCGGTGCAATCTGTAGCCGACGGCACAGTGATAGAAAAAGGATATCAGAAAAACGGAGGAGGCAATTACCTTAAAATAAGACACAACAGCACATATACAACAGTATATATGCACCTCAACAGTTTTGCCAAAGGAATCAACAAAGGAACACGGGTAAAACAAGGTCAGGTGATAGGTTATGTCGGCAGTACAGGTCTGTCAACAGGTCCGCATTTGGACTATAGGATGATAAAAAACGGCAAATATATCAACCCTCTGAAATTCAAGTCCCCGGCCGCTGAACCAGTCAAAAAAGAATATATGGATGAATTCAAGATAGTGAAAGCCAGAATGGACAGTATTTTCGACAACATCACAACAGAACCGTCAATAAATGGCAACGACACATATTCTGATGATTAATACGTAAAAAAATAATCTAAAATCATCAAACCTTATTTAAAAAACAGATTAAATAAATATTAAAAACATATCTCCCCCATTTAAAAAGAACGTCTCAAATATTAGAGGTTTAAGAGCATCATCATATCTCTGAATCATGATATCTTATATAAATATACATAAATTCCACTATAGGACAATAGCATGATGATAATATCATTGTAAACATCAATAAACATATTTATGACATCAAAAAATGTCAGATATTACAATCTAATGTTTAAGATTTGTTACATTTCTTATTATTGCTAAGGCTTTATAAATTTTTCTCATTTACTACATCATTTTTCCTCTTTCAGTTGGAAAATAATGTAATAAGACATATCTTTGCAGTTGTAAATTTGAATTGTAACCATAAAATTATAGAAATGAAACAGTTTTTTAAGTTTTTATTCGCATCATGTTTGGGATCTGCCCTAATGTTGATAGTCGTAACGATAGTAATAATATCGTTAATCGGGTCAGCAGTATCCAATGCTGCAAGCAATACCATGAAAATAAAACCAAAATCGGTATTGTACATGGATTTAAGTTACGATATACCTGAACGCACCAACAAAAATGACTTGGGATTTAATTTAGAATTAAGTTTAAGCAATGTCAATATCAGCAACAGTGACAGAGCCGGTATGAACGACATTTTAAATAACATAAAGGCTGCTGCAACTGATCCCAATATCAGCGGCATTTTCATTGAAACATCGACAATGATGACATCGACAGCCAACATACAAGAGATCAGAGAACAACTCATAGAATTCAGAAAATCAGGTAAGTTTGTCATCAGCTATTCAGACTCTTACTCACAAAGTGCATACTATCTTGCCACAGCAGGTGACAAAATCTACCTCACCCCTTCCGGAATGCTCGACATTCACGGCATGGCATCACAAATAATGTTTTATAAACATCTGTTCGACAAACTCGATATAGAGCCACAAATCATCAGAGGTCCAAACAACAAATTTAAAAGTGCCGTAGAACCTTATTTTCTCGACAAGATGAGTGAAGCCAACCGTGAACAATACGAAAAACTGCTCGGCTCCGTGTGGGGACAAATAACCGAAGACATAAGTGTTGCAAGAAATATCGATATTACCAAGATAAACGAATTTGCTGATAATCTGACACTCGTATTTGATGATGAGACAGCGTATAACAATAATTTTGTTGACGGATTATTATACAGAGACCAAATCATAGACGAACTGCACAAACTGACAGGTTCTGCGGCTGATGACGATATCAATCTGATATTCAATCAACAATACGCAAGTTCCAGGCCAAA
Source organism: Bacteroidales bacterium Phil6 (assembly GCA_002633315.1). GTDB lineage: Bacteria > Bacteroidota > Bacteroidia > Bacteroidales > F082 > Limimorpha > Limimorpha avicola. The sequence continues at coordinate 30,425 of NWBN01000024.1, read as the reverse complement.
GACGAAAACGTCATCCGACAAGATAGCCATTGTTTATGCTTCCGGTTCTATAATAGACGGAGAAGGAGATGAAAGCACTATAGGCTCCATCACCCTATCAAAGGCCATACGTGAAGCCAGAGAAGACAAAAATGTCAAGGCCATAGTAATGCGTGTCAACTCTCCAGGAGGCAGTGCTCTTGCTTCTGAAGTGATACGTCGAGAAGTAGAACTCGCCTCCAACGCCAAACCGTTCATAGTGTCAATGGGCAATTATGCAGCATCAGGCGGTTACTGGATCTCGGCAGATTCGGACTATATTTTCGCTGACGCCACGACACTGACAGGTTCTATTGGAGTATTCGCCATGATACCTAATTTGGAAGGTCTGTTCAACGACAAAATAGGCATCACTTTTGATGTCGTCAAGACAAACGAGAACTCCGACTTCGGCACTGTGACACAGCCTTTGACACCTTATCAAAAAGAAATGCTACAGCAAAGTGTCGGCAAGACATACGACAAGTTTACCACCTTGGTGGCAGATTCACGCAAACTGAGAAAAAGTTTCGTTGACAGCATAGGACAAGGAAGAGTGTGGAGCGGTATTGATGCCAAAGAATTAGGTCTTGTCGATGAAATAGGCGGCATAGAAGAGGCTATAGCCTACGCTGCCGATAAAGCAAATATAACAGACTCATATTCAATAAAAGAATATCCAAAGACAAAGTCTCTGTATGAAGAACTGATGTTAAATTCTCCATACCAGGAAAAATATACCAAAGAATTAATGAAAACCACTTTGGGTGAGACATATCCATATTTGGAAAGCATCGGAAAATTCAGCAGATTAAGCGGCATTTATGCACTCATGCCATTTAACTTCCATATAGAATAGACAACAATACGATTATGAATATAACAATAAATCAGACAATAACTCTTGATGATATAAAAGCCTTACTTTATGATGATGCCACTTTGGTATTGTCAAAAGAAGCAAAAGAAAGAATAACAAAGAGTTATGAGTTTTTAAAGACATTCTCTACAGAGAAAGTGATTTATGGTATCAACACCGGATTCGGTCCCATGGCACAATACCGTGTCGATGAACGTTTCCTTAAAGAACTGCAATACAATATTATAAGGAGTCATTCCACCGGAGCCGGAGAACCACTTTGCGATGAATATGTAAAATCTGCCATGATAGCACGTCTTGGCACCCTGATACAAGGTTATTCCGGCATTCACCTCAGCGTTGCAGAACTCATAGTGGAATTTATCAACAGAGGTATATATCCCAAAATACCATGCCATGGCAGTGTAGGTGCAAGCGGCGACCTCGTGCAACTCGCACATATTGCCCTCGCTCTCATAGGAGAAGGCGAAGTACATTATAACGGATTATGGAGACCTACAGCCGAAGTGTTGAAAGAAAACAACTTACAGCCAATACAAATGTATGTAAGGGAAGGATTGTGCATCACCAACGGCACCTCGGTAATGTCGGGAATAGCTGCTGTAAACCTGATTTATTGCCGTAACCTCATGCACTTCAGCATAATGGCATCATCTATGATAAACGAAATAGCATCCTCGTACGATGACTTCATGTCAAAAGAACTCAATGGAGCAAGACATCATGAAGGACAACAGATCGTTGCCGAAAAGATGAAAGAGATATTGAAAGACAGCCATTGTGTTTTAAACAGAGAGACAGCATTATACGACGGAGGACATTCCGAAGAAAAGACTTTCCACCACAAAGTGCAGCCTTATTACTCATTGCGTTGTGTACCTCAGGTGTTAGGTCCTATATACGAAGAGATTCAACATGCCATAGATGTCACTGAAAAAGAGTTTTCTTCTGCCTGTGACAACCCTATTGTGGATTACAGAACCAACAACGTATATCATGGCGGCAACTTCCACGGCGATTATATCTCATACGAAATGGATAAATTGAAAACCGGCATCACTAAATTGACAATGTTGGCAGAACGACAGTTGAATTATTTATGCCATGACCGCATCAACGAAATATTGCCTCCTTTTGTCAATATGGGAACATTAGGTCTTAACTATGGAGTTCAGGCTTGTCAATTCACTGCTACTTCAACAACAGCAGAATGTCAGACATTGTCTATGCCCAATTCCATACATTCCATACCAAATAACAATGATAATCAGGACATTGTAAGCATGGGCACAAATTCGGCCTTACTTGCAGGCAAAGTCATAGAAAACAGTTTTCAGGTACTCGCCATACATTTCATTACCATAATACAGGCTGTGGACTGTTTAAAGATACAAAACGCCATGTCGTCTGCCACAAGGAAACTTTATGAAGATCTGAGAAATATAGTTCCTCTGTTTGTTGAGGATACTCCCAAGTACGAAGAAATTGAAAAAGTCATTGAATACCTTAAAACCAACAAACAATGAGATATGCATTAGTGACAGGCGGTTCGAGAGGCATAGGCAGTGCTATATGCAAAGCCCTTGCAGACGATGGCTTTTTCGTAATTATAAATTACAACAACAGCCGAGAAGCTGCTGAGACAGTAAAGAAGGAAATAGAAGCAAATGGCGGGCAAGCCGAGCTCCTCCCTTTCGATGTTGCTGATGACCAAGCAACAGAAAATGCCATCACACAATGGCAAGACAGTCATAAAGACGATTATATCTCTGTCCTTGTCAACAACGCCGGCATACGTATGGACTCTGTCCTTGTATTTATGGACAAAAACCAATGGGACAAAGTAATGGAAACAAACATAGGAGGATTCTATAATGTGACGCGCCATATAGTAAAATACATGATGACAAAACGTTATGGTAGAATCATCAACATTGCTTCGTTGTCAGGACTAAAAGGATTGCCCGGACAAACCAATTATTCCGCAGCAAAAGCGGCTCTCATCGGTGCCACCAAAGCACTTGCCCAGGAAGTAGCAATACGTAAAGTGACAGTCAACGCCGTGGCTCCCGGATTCATTGCCACAGATATGACAAAAGACCTCGACGAAGACAGTTTGAAATCCATGATACCGACAGGACGTTTTGGCAAACCTGAAGAAGTAGCTGCCGTTGTGTCATTCCTTGCTTCAGAAAAAGCATCGTACATAAATGGTGAGGTAATATCAGTTAACGGAGGATTATATACTTGATTATGAGAAGAGTAGTAATAACAGGAATGGGTATTTACTCTTGTTTGGGAAAGAACAAGGAAGAGGTTTTGCAATCTTTGAAAGAAGGCAGGTCTGGAATAGGTATTGACCCTAAAAGAATAGAATACGGATACAGGTCTCCACTTACGGGAATAGTAGAAAAGCCTCAATTGAAAGGTCTTTTGGACAGAAAACTGCGCATGTATCTTGCCGAAGAGGGAGAATATGCCTACATGTCAACTAAAGAAGCCATAGCAGATGCAGGCATCGATGAACAATATTTTGAAAATAACGAAGTCGGAATATTGTTCGGCAATGACTCATCGGCTGAGGCTGTTATACATTCTCACGAAGTAGCAAAAGAGAAAAAAGATACTACTCTGATAGGTTCATCTGCCATATTTCAGTCCATGAACTCTACCGTTACAATGAATCTATCCACAATATTCAAACTTCGTGGTGTCAACATGACTATCAGTGCTGCCTGTGCGAGCGGCTCTCATGCCATTGGGATAGGAACTTTATTGATACGCAATGGTTTACAAGACATGATAATATGTGGAGGTGCACAAGAAACCAATTATCTCTCCATGGGCAGTTTCGATGGCATCAGTGCTTTTTCCACAAGAACCGATGACCCTGCAAGGGCATCACGTCCTTTTGACAAAAACAGAGACGGACTTGTACCCTCCGGAGGTGCTGCAACACTCATAATAGAAGATTATGACCATGCCGTGGCACGAGGAGCCGGGATATATGCCGAAATTGCCGGTTACGGATTTTCTTCAAACGGGGGCAATATCTCTCAGCCGAGCGACGAAGGTTGTTACCGTGCCATATTAAAAGCCATGACAGAAGCTGAAGTGACACCAAAAGATATAGATTATGTGAATGCCCACGCTACATCTACTCCACAGGGAGACTTCTTCGAGGCAATGGCATTGGCAAAATTGTTCGCAGAACCAAAGACATTAATTACTTCCACAAAATCCATGACAGGACATGAATGTTGGATGGCAGGTGCCAGTGAAATAGTTTATTCCACACTCATGATGCAACATTCTTTTGTTGCACCCAACATAAACTTCGAAGAAGGAGATGAATATTCCAGACTGTTGAATATCACACCTGTTACTGTGAAAAAAGAAATTAATACATATTTATCCAATTCTTTCGGCTTTGGAGGCACAAACAGTGCTTTAGTTATCAAATCATTAAAATAATCATTATGACAAGAGAAGAAATAATAGAAAAAGTCAACACTTTTCTTATTGAAGAAATTGAAATCGACGAAAACGACCTCAAAGGCGATGCCTTACTCACCAAAGACCTTGGTATCGACAGTCTCGACTTCGTTGACATAGTGGTAATAGTAGAACGTACTTTCGGCTTCAAAATCAAACCGGAAGAGATGAAAGAAGTAAAAACTCTTGACCAGTTTTACGATTATATAGGCAGCAAAGTCAACTGATGAAAGATTACAACAGAAACGAGCATAAACAAGAGTGGAAAGGAACAACAATAGGCGGATACAACGGACAACGCCATCTGTTGTTCCTTATCCGTGTTTTAGGGTTGCGCACAATGTATTTCTTCAGTGCTCTATCCATACCTTTTTTTGTTATTGTTAACAATAAAGAGACAAGGGCCATAATGAAATACTACCGCAAACGCGGTAATTCTGCTATATGTTCATTCTTCAAAGTTTTTAAAAACAATTTCATCTTTTCTCAAATGATGTTCGACAGACTCGCTGTCATGAATGGTGACGACAACTTCAATATCGAAATCATCAACAACGAAATATTTGAACAACATATCAACAATGAAAAAGGATTCATGTTATGCCATTCTCATGTAGGGAACTCGGAATTGACAGGCTTCTTACTTCATCAAAATAAAAAAATTATCAATAGTGTCATTTTCGGTAACGAAAATCCTAAAATAATAGAAAAAAGAACAGAAATACTAAAACAAGGTAATATAAAAATTATATCGGCTCACAACGATATGGCTCATATCTTCCAAATAAAAAACGCTTTGGACAATGGCGAGATAATAAGTATCCACTGCGATAGGATCTTCGGAAGCAATAAAAGCACCAAAGTCCAATTTTTCAATGACAAAATAACATTGCCATTAGGTCCTTTTATCATAGACGCACAGGCAGAGGTCGATATGTTGGCATTATTCACCATGCGCGAGGGGTATCGTAATTACAAACTTTATATATATAATATTAATCCAAATAATGAATGTAACAATATTCGTGAAAAAGCCACTTCATTAGCATTATCGTATGCCTCTAAATTAGAAAAGATATTATATAAATATCCAGACCAGTGGTTTAATTTCTTCGATATATGGAAAATACTACAATGATATCATATATCTGAATATAATTGTTTTGTCATCATGAATAATAAACATAATTATATTTTCGCAGATACTAATTATTACATTTATAATTTAATGTATTCAATTCAATAAAGTCCAATAAAATAAAAAATCATACTCAGTAATAAAAATCCGATATTTCTTCTAATCTTATGAATTATTTGTTATTTTTGTACTGTATTAATCACCCAAACATTGGTAATGATTATGAGTAGAATGATGAATTTATTCCCTGCATTAGAAAAAAAATATGGCAAAGACCAACAGAGTGCTTTGAAGGCTCAACGTCTTGCACATGAGATTTCTTTCGGTCCCATAATATTTCAAGTGTCACGATTAATGGTTAAATTTGGAATATTGCAAATGCTTATCGATAGTGAGAAAGGGTTGACAATGAATGAAATCATTGACAAAAGCGGATTATCGGAATATGCCGTCAAAGTTTTAGTGGAATCATCACTGACTATTGGTACTGTTTTATATAAGGACGGACGTTTCATAATATCGAAGGCCGGTTGGTTTCTGCAGAACGACCCATTGGTACGTGTTGACATGGATTTTAACCACGATGTAAATTATCTTGGATGGTTTAAACTCGAAGAATCATTACTCAATGGTAAACCTGAGGGACTTAAAGTATTTGGCCCATGGCCGACTATATACGAAGGCTTGTCACAACTGCCGGAACAGGTCCGTAAAAGCTGGTTCGGATTCGACCATTATTATTCAGACAATTCTTTTGACGAGGCTTTAAAGATTGTGTTTGACGACAATATTAAAACACTGCTTGACGTGGGAGGAAATACCGGACGTTTTGCCTTGCGATGTGTGGCATTCAACAAAAAAGTCAATGTCACCATAATGGATTTGCCTCAACAACTTGAGATGATGAAAAACAATGTAAAAGGTCATGAAGGTGCGGAACGCATCAAAGGACATGAAGCCGACTTGCTCGATGATAAAGATCCCTTCCCTACCGGCTTCGACGCCATCTGGATGAGTCAATTCCTTGACTGTTTCTCAGAAGAACAAGTAATAAGCATATTGAGCCGTGCGGCTAAGTCAATGTCAAAAAGATCTTCACTTTATATTATGGAAACACTGTGGGACAGACAGCGTTTTGAAACAGCCGCCTATTGTCTTACTCAAATATCATTATACTTCACCGCTTTGGCAAACGGCAACAGTAAGATGTTCCATTCAGATGACCTTTTTGCATGCATAGAAAAAGCCGGACTGAAAATTGAACACGTATCCGACGGTCTTGGTAAAGGCCATTCTCTTATCAAATGTATAATATAATGAATATCAAAGATATAGACATATTAACTCTTATTCCACAACGTCATCCTTTCGTGATGATAGACCGGTTGCAGTATCACGACGACACTGAGACCTTATCAAGTTTTTTTATCAAGAAAGATAATATTTTTTGCGAAAACGAATTTCTCAGAGAAGGAGGCATCCTGGAAAACATTGCACAAACATGCGCCGCACGAATAGGATATATCAACATATATGAGAAAAATGAAAAAATCAAAATAGGCTTGATAGGCTCTGTCAAAGACCTTGTCGTCAACAGAATGCCTGCTGCAAACAGCACCATTTTCACCAAGATAAGAGTAATGAGCGAGGTATTCGCTATCACACTTATCGAAGCTGAAGTAACTGACAAAGATGGTGTCATTGCACATTGTGAGATGAAGATATCGTTAACAGACAAGGAGGTTTTATGAAGGAGTTGAAAACAACGACACATTTTACAGTACGATTCAGCGAGGTTGATTCCATGAACATCACATGGCATGGCTCGTATGTCAGTTTTTTTGAAGATGCACGGGAAGCTTTCGGCAAAGAATACGGCATAGACTATCTTACCATCTTTGGCAACGGATATTATGCACCATTGGTTGACATTCATATTGAATATAAAAGTCCTCTCATTTATGGTGATGAAGGTATTATTGAGATAACATACAAAGATTGTGAAGCTGCCAAGTTACAGTTCGAATATGAAATTTTCAATGCCAAAAACGGCAAACTCGTGGCGAAAGGCAGTACCACACAAGTATTTTTAGACAAAGATTATAATTTAGTGTTATATCCTCCAAAATTTTTCATGGAGTGGAAAATCAAGAATAAACTGATAGAACAATGATATATTGCATTGGACATAACATCATTTCGCCATTAGGATTCACGAGTGAAGCCAACTATGAAGCTGTCGTAAACGGGCACAGTGCACTGAGACTTCATGAAGGTACTTTTGATTTGCCCGAACCGTTTTTCGGTTCTGTCATTGATGATGACAGTCTTGAAAATGCCATTGCTCCTTATCTGAAAAATAAAATCTTTCCTCTTACCAAAATAGAAAAGATGATGATATTGTCGGTAATAAAAGCCAATGACAATGCGAACATAGACTTGTGTGATAAACGTACAGCTTTCGTTATATCCACAACAAAAGGCAATGTATCATATCTCTCTGAAAATAATAACGATGACAAGATATTTTTATGGCATACTGCCGAAATGGTATGCAGATTTTTCGAAAACTGCAACGAACCGTTTGTGATATCCAATGCCTGTATTTCCGGAGCAGCAGCACAGATGGAAGCACTACGTCTGATAGAGAATAACATTTATGACAATGTCGTCGTCACAGGTGCTGATGTATTGTCAAAATTCATTGTTTCCGGGTTTCAGTCATTTAAAGCCTTATCTTCCGAACGCTGTCAACCTTTCGACCGCGACAGAAAAGGACTTAATCTCGGAGAGGCTTCAGCTACAATGATATTTTCTGCAAAAAAGACACCAACGGCAACGACAGCTTTGAAAAAAGCCTCTGTACGAAACGATGCTCGCCATATCTCGGCACCGTCAATAGAAGCTGAAGGTTTATATAACGCCTTGTCAGACATAACAGAAGACATCGATATAAACGACATTGCCTTTATAAACGCACACGGAACAGCCACAATATACAATGACGAGATGGAAGCGTTGGCACTCAACAGGACAGGAATGCAGCATATACCCGTCAATTCGTTGAAAGCCTACTTCGGTCATACTCTCGGTGCTGCCGGCATTGTTGAATCCATACTGTCGGCAATGGCTTTAGACAATGGCACAATATTGAAAAGCGAAGGCTGCATAAATACAGGTGCAAAACATGAAATACACCCGGTCTTGACGACAATTCAATGCAGCAAACGATATTTTATCAAAATGATCTCCGGCTTCGGCGGCAGTAACGCCGCTCTGTTATTCGAAAACGTAAGAGATAACGACAATCAACCGGTAATCAAAAACTGCCGTTGTCAGAATCTAAGAATAATATCAACAGGAATATTATCTGACAATAAATTGATTATCAATGATAAAGAAATACATATAGATAATTTGGCATCCAATATTCCTGACAGCATTTACCGCAGCATGAAGATTTCTTACCCAAAATATTTCAAGATGGACATGCTGAGTAAAGTAGGATTCATTGTATCGGAACTAATGTTGAGAGATGCCGGATTCGATATCGAAACAAAGAAAAAAGAAATGGCTATAGCTCTATTCAATAGCAGTGCCTCGTCTGATGACGACATAGCGTATCTTGAAAGTATCAAAGATAAAGATACATATTATCCGAGTCCGTCAATTTTCGTCTATACTCTCCCCAATATTGTGGCCGGAGAAATAGCAATACGCAACAAAATTCTTGGAGAAACTTCGTTTTTTATCTCAAAAAACTATAATCCGCAGATGTTATATCAACAAGTATGCAACATAATGTCAGTACCGTCAACAAAATATATTTTATGCGGCTGGTGTGAATATTTTAAAGGACATTATGACGTAAGACTCATGATTGTAACAAAAGATTCAGAAAAAGGAATATTGTTTAATACAAATAATATATTATGAAAATTAAGAAATCAATACTAATATTATTTGCAACATTATTCTGTTTGACGGTAAAAACTCAGGATGTCGAAATCTTTACACTACCATTAAAAACGAAAGGAATCGATGCATATCAAGGAGATAAACAGTCAAGTATATATGAATTGTATGGTTTATTCCAAACCGGCAACTGTTTAAAATCGTACGATTCATTTAAATACGGAATTAAAAGAATCAAAGCAGCTAACACTTTGGCAACTTTTGGTTCATATATTGTTTCATCCTCATTATTATTCACTTTCATTTTAAATAACAATCTTATTGACATCGATTACAACATAATATTTTTAATAAGTTCGATATGTCTGTTTTATTATGTTACTATCTCGATATTAACGTCAATATTTTTCTACTGTTTAGAAAAAATACAAGCAAAATACAGTTACGAATATAATAATTACCATTGCATCAAGTCAACATCAATGACATTGAACGTAATAATGACGAAAAATAGATGTCGTGGTTTATCGTTAAATTTTTAAAAATAAATATTATATGGAAGAATTAATTCTTAAATTAAAAAATGAAATCATCGAAGTCCTGAATCTTGAAGAAGTAAAACCTGAAGATATTGATGAAAATGCTGCACTTTTCGGAGAAGGATTAGGTCTTGACTCCATAGATGCATTGGAACTCATAGTATTAATGGAGAAAAACTACGGTATCAAGTTACAAGACCCGAATCAAGGTAAAGAGATTTTCAAATCTATTGCCGTAATGGCCGATTATATTAGTAAAAACAGGACTAAATAAAAATGGCAGCAGTCTATGTCACAGGGACCGGTATAGTCACCGGATTAGGATACGGAAAACGTGTCACCATGGAGGCATTGCGCAAACATCAAAGTGCTGTCTGCGAGATTAAATATCTCGATACCATACATCATGAATTGCCCGTCAGTGAGGTGCCTTTCAGCAATGATGAGATGATGCATATTCTTGGTATAAACGACAATATACCAATGACTCGAACAGCATTGATGGGCAGGTTGGCATTAAAAGAAGCCATGGAAGAGGCAGGTCTCGACCCCCAAAAACAAAAAACAGCCCTGGTGTCCGGCACCACAGTTGGAGGCATGGACAAAAGCGAGAAATATTATCACGACTTCCTCTCCAATGACATTAAGAATATGTATATCAGCACTCATGACTGCGGAACATGTACCGAGATGATTGCCGGACAATATAATGGTTTTTATATGATGACAACATTGTCAACAGCATGCAGTTCTGCTGCCAATGCCATCTTGATAGGTAAAGAATTGATAGAGACCGGACGTGTAGATGTTGCAATAGCAGGAGGCAGCGAATGTATCACCAAGTTTCACCTCAACGGCTTCAACACCCTGATGATATTGGATAAAAACAACTGTCGTCCTTTCGACAAAAGTCGTACCGGACTGAATCTCGGAGAGGGTGCTGCATATTTGGTACTCGAATCGGAAGAATCTGTCAAAAGACGCAATGTCAAGCCATTATGTCTGCTCTCCGGTGTAGCCAACCATTGCGACGCTTTCCATCAGACAGCATCATCACCCGACGGGGAAGGTCCTTATCTCGCCATGACTGATGCTCTTAAAGATGCCATGTTGTCACCCGGCGACATAGACTATATAAATGCACATGGGACCGGTACCATACATAATGATTTAAGTGAAGGCATTGCCATAATGAGGGTATTCGGTGAAAAGATTCCGCCTACTGCATCTATAAAAGCTTTTATCGGTCATACAACAAGTGCCGCTGGCAGCATAGAAGGAGTGATATCGATATTATCTCTCATTGAAAACTATCTGCCTGTTAATCTTAACTTTAAAGAGAAGATAGATGAGTTGTCGTTTACGCCTTGGCACGACGACACCATGACTCACAGACCTTTGCGCCATGTGATGTCCAACTCTTTCGGTTTCGGAGGCAACGACACTTCTTGTATTTTTTCCAAATTAAAGGAGGAACAATAATGAGTGTATTCATAGCATCATGTGCTCAAATATCGATACAAAAACCTCTCAATGACGAGTGGTTCTACATTCCTGTACATTATGACGAACCTTTTGTCAGAGCCATAGACCCCGATTATAAACCTTTTATCAATCCCATAGCCGGTCGTCGTATGGGATTGATAATGAAACGTGCCATTGCGACATCTATGACGGCACTCGCCGATGCTTCTTTGGTACAGCCTGATGCCATAGTCACAGCTACAGGACTCGGCTGCATAGAAAATACGGAAAAATTTCTTAAGACCTTGTGTTATGAAGGAGAATCCTGCCTTCAACCTACATATTTCATCAACTCAACCCACAACACCATAGGCTCTTCCATCGCCTTGCATAAAAAATGCCATGGATACAACAATACTCACGTGCACAAAGGCATTTCTTTCGAGAGTGCCCTGCTCGATGCCATGCTTCAATTCGAACTTGGCAAAATTGAAAACGCTCTCGTCGGAGCTTATGACGAAATGACTCAAGATTATTATCATCTACTCGATAAGATAAATATGTGGGATGGAACTTTCGCATCTGAAACAGCGGTCGCCACTGTGTTGAAAAAGAATGGAGACATCGAACTTGTAGATTTGGATATTTTATATAAACCTGAAAAACAACTACTAATCGATAGAACAAACTTGTTATGCAACAAAATAGGAATATCAACAGAAGATATTGATTTGTTAGTAACAGGCAAGAACAACAACAAAGAAAACAATGTCGTTTACGAAGCTTTTGAAAAGTCAATCGGTTTGGAAAACAAATCTGAGACATACAAAAACATATTCGGAGAGTCTTTTACATCTTCTGCCTACGGTTTTTACTATGCCTTTGAATGTCTTAGAAAAGGCAGGTCTCCACAAGGCAAAGATGTAAATAATATATTGATTTACAATCATTATAAAAACATTGACCATTCTTTAATTCTATTATCAAGATGTTAAGATTTATTGTCATAGCGATATTGCAAAGCATATTTTTGTCATCGGGACAAGTCTTTCTAAAGCTTGCGATGAAAAGAATCGACGTTTTTGAATGGTCATGGGTGTTTTTCAAGAATTTACTTCTCAACTGGCCACTTGCAGCATGTGGTTTAGGATTTGGTGGCGCCACCGTATTATGGCTTTACATGTTGCGTCATTTCGATTTCTCACTTGCTTATCCCATCACAAGCATAAGTTATGTCTTTGGCATGATAGCTGCAGCCTTAGTGTTTCACGAATCCATTCCCGCCACACGCTGGATTGGTGTTGTTTTAATAGTTTTTGGTGTATTTTTCCTTGTAAAACAATAAATTATGAAGAAAATATTATCACTTTCAATGATGATTATGCTATTATCCTTGACATTGTCTGCCCAAAATCAAACTGTTACCGATGTTTCTGAAATAGAAAATATCATAACACTATTCTCAGAAAATATCAATAACATAGATAATATGCTTTGTCATTATAAATATGAAAAATCCGTTTCCATGCTTGAAGAGACAATACAAAGTTCCGGCACTGTAGCATATAAGAAAAAAGGTAAACTTTACTGGAATTCTGAGAACAACAACTCATCTTTTCTTTTGATAAATGACAGTATTAAGATTGTAAATAAAGATAACTGTAACGTTACAACAACAGAAAATCATCCGTTATTTAAAGAAATAGCAAAAATAGTAGCATCAGGTGAAGAAAACGGTTTTGTTTTTGACAAAAACACATTCGAAACAGTCTTCTATAAAGATGCCGATGCCGTCACAGTACAAATGACACCTAAAAAGAAACGCCTTAAATCATTGTTTAACAGCATCATGATAATTATCGACAATGATACAATGACAATCCAAAGTATCGATATCACCGACGTTTACGGAGACATGGCGAAAATCATCTTGTCGGATGTTGTATTCAACGTTCCTGAAAACGAGCGGTATTTTAAATTTTAAATGTCATGTTGAATTCCTTATATACATATACAAAAGAGAGCGAAACGGTATTCAAAGTCCATCTGAATCGAGACAATATCATCTTCAAAGTCCATTTTGAAGGCAATCCGGTGTTGCCGGGAGTTTGTATGGTCGAAATTACACGCAAAATAATGGAAGCGATAACAAGCAGGCCATTATCTATCATCAAAATAAAAAATCTTAAATTTGCCAATATGGTGACGCCTGACAACAATCCCGACATACTGTTTCACTTTGATATTTCAAACTGTGAAGATGAAAAAATAGAAAGTAAAGTGCAAATAACAGATACGGAAAACAAACAATTATTTGCGAAAATATCATTAACGTTGAAAGATGTTGCGGGAGCCTAAAATATGTATTGTCATACCCTGTTACAATAATGTCGGGACAATAGCCGAAGTAGCCTTGGCTGTTAAGCAATACCTTGATGATGTTGTTGTTGTCTGCGATGGTTGTACCGATGGCAGCGATGCTGAAGTGTTAAAGATTCAAGACAAGGTAACTTGCATCTCATACACCCCGAACAAAGGTAAAGGTCATGCCATAAAAACCGGAGTGCTATACGCCATACGACACAATTTCGACTATATGATTACCATTGACGCTGACGGACAACATTTTGCGTCAGACATACCTCTATTCATAAAATCAATAAAAGACAACAATGGTGCCATGATTATCGGAACCCGTTTCCTAAAACAGGAAAACATGCCGGAAGGAAACACTTTCGCCAACAAATTCTCGAATTTTTGGTTTGCTTTACAGACAGGCATATATCTTCCTGATACTCAATCAGGTTTCAGAGCCTATCCTCTTAATATGATTGGTTCCATGCATTTGTTTACAAGCCGTTATGAGGCAGAATTGGAATATTTGGTACGTTTGGCATGGAAAAATGTAAAATTCGTAAATATTCCAATACAAGTTTATTATGCTCCTGCCGGCGAGAGAGTGACACATTTTCGCAAAGGTGCTGATTTCATAAGAATCTCTATGATGAATACCGTGTTATGCCTGCTGTCTATTGTTTACGGTTATCCGTCAAGATTAATCAGATATATTTTCAACGGAGGTCGCCATGAATAAATTCTTCCTTCGTCTTTTTGACTTCTTCAAGACAAGAAAAGTCCTGCTTTTTAGTTTGGTAACAACACTCATTGTTCTGTCGTCTGTAAGCGCACTCAATACGAATTTCAATGAAGACATATCAGGTTTTCTTCCAAAAGACAAACAAAACGAGCAAATCAACTATGCTTACACACATATTGGTGCATCAAATACAATAATAGTTTATTTTTCCATGGGTGACAGTCTTGCAGACGGAATCGATGTTATACCAGAAGCAATAGAATATTTCATCAACACATTGAACAACAATGACATAAATAAATATATCAAAAAGATTCAATACACTGTCGATGAATCTGCAATAATAGAAAAGATGAATTTTCTTTCAAGAAACATTCCATATTTTCTCGACAGAACAGATTATGAACGTATTGACAGTATTATCATCAAAGAAAACATTATCAAACAATTAGGATACGATAAAAATATACTTGGCAGCATTCAAGGAAGCATAATGAAAGGCGTCATAAGCAATGACCCGTTGTTCATATCGTCGGAGTTACTTGCAGGATTAAACAGTTTCCGCATGAATGAACAGTTCACAGTATCGGATGGATATATTTATACTGCCGATGGAAAAGAAGCTATTGTAAGAATCGAATCCGGATTCCCATTGAGCGAGACTGCCAATAACAAGGTTCTCATCAATATTATCGACAAAAGTGCAAAAGACACTGAAGATATTTACAATGATGTCACTGTCAAGCCATTTGGAGCGGCATATATATCAGTCGGCAATGCCGATCAAATCAAACATGACAGTATAGTAACCGTCAGTATTGCCATAATTTTTATTGTCATCATCTTGTTTTATTCATTCCGTTCCTTGAGAATCATCATCTCTTTGCCTTTGACATTATGCTTTGCCATGCTTTTCGCTTTAGGGATAACCTCTTTGGTATATCACGAAGTATCTCTCATTGCTATCGGAATTTCCTCAGTAATCATAGGCATTGCTGCCAACTATCCGCTGCATTTCCTCGACCATAAATATCATCTTTATTCTACACGTCAGACTATCAACGATATTGTAGAACCTCTTACTATAGGCAACATCACAACGGTAGGAGCTTTTCTCAGTCTTCTGTTCATCAGTTCTCCGGCAATGAAGAATCTCGGCTTGTTTTCTGCATTATTACTTGCCGGGGCAATATTATTCGTACTCATCGTCATTCCACACATAGTGCCGGAAAACCATAAATGCTATTCAAAAAATCCAAAACGCTTGTTCAAAAGATTCACAAATATATCTTTTGAAAACTATAAACCATTGATATTCATAATTTTTGTTTTAACAATTATTTTTCTATTCTTTGATAAAGCAAAATTTGACGCTGACATGAGTAAAATAAACTATATGACTGATGAACAGCGTGTCATGATGCAAAAACTTACAAAAGATACTGAAGATTCCGACATGTCCTTGTTCATTGTTGCAGAAGGTAACGACATAAACTCGGCATTATGCGAATATGAATCTATATATAATGATTTACAGGAACTTACAACAATACACAAAGACATCAGACTCACTTCAATAGGGTCTTACATACCTTCAAAAGAAAAACAGAAAGAACGACTTGCATTATGGAAAGAATATTGGAAAGATAAAAACATATACCCTCTTATTGAAGAAGCTGCTGTACAACAAGGCTTTAAAAAAGATGCATTTACAGGCTTCAAACAACTTATCGACAAGGATTACGAAGTAAAGGATATGGACTATTTTGCACCATTATACGATGACCTTGCCGAAAATTACATTTTAAATGAAGCCGATAGAGCCATGGTTTTCAGTGTATTACATGTAAAACCGGCTCAGTGTGCCGCAATTATGGACAGTCTGAAAAATGACACCCGGTTTTCTTCCGACAAGGTATTTTTATTTAATCAGCAATCCATCATGACGCAAATAATAGAATCATTATCAGAAGATTTCGATTTGGTATTATTTATTTGCAGTTGTATAGTATTTTTCTTCCTGTGGCTGTCGTTCGGACGTATCGAGCTCACCTTATTATCATTCTTACCATTGGCAATCAGTTGGATATGGATACTCGCGTTAATGCCTGTCTTCAACATGCAGTTTAATATCGTCAACATCATCTTGGCAACCTTTATTTTCGGCATGGGAGACGACTATACGATATTCATGACTGAAGGCTGCATGTACGAATTTCGTTATGGCAAAAAAATGCTCAGCACATATAAAAGCACAGTGGCATTATCGGCATTGATAATGTTTATTGGCATCGGAGTGTTGATCTTGGCAAAACACCCTGCCATGAGACAACTGGGAGAAGTCGTGATAATAGGCATGTTTGCCGTGGTGATGACAGCCTTTGTGATACCTCCTTTTTTCTTCAAATGGTTGACAACAAAAAAAGGCGTTGCTCGCAAAAATCCCATCACCTTAAAGAACCTGTCCCTTACCATTTATTCTTTCACAGTATTTATTATCGGCACATTATACCTCGACATATTGGGATTCATTCTTCTCACTATTGGAAGAAGAACCGACAAGCATCTTTTAACATATCGTATTCATCTTCAACATATTTGTCATTTCGTCCTTAACAGAATACCCATGAGTTCCTTCTCTCTGAGAAATGAATCAGGAGAAGAAAAACCTTTTGACAAACCGTCCATAATAATAAGCAACCATCAGTCTCATATCGATTTGATGGCAATATTATCTCTGACTCCTAAAGTGATAGTATTCACAAACCATTGGGTATGGAACTGTCCTTTTTACGGATGGGTAATTCGCCATGCAGGATTCATACCCACAGAAGACTTTGATTATGAGAACCTTGATTATCTTAAAGAAATGGTAAACAAAGGATATTCCATTTTCATCTTTCCGGAAGGAACACGTTCGGAAGACAGGTCTGTTTTACGCTTTCATAAAGGTGCTTTCTATTTGGCAGAACAACTTGGCCTTGACATTCAGCCAGTCATGTTGCACGGGTTTGGATATAATTTGCCAAAAACAAATTTACTTTTAAAAAAAGGTCCCCTTAATACTGTGATATTGAAAAAAATATCAATAAAAGGTAAAGAATATCAAAATGTTTGCAAAGAAACTCGTAAATTATATGTCCAAAAGTATTCTCTCTTATGCAAGGAGATAGAAACAGCAGATTACTTTGCCGACGAAGTGATAAACAATTATTTATATAAGGGTAAGGAGATAGAAAAACGTATAATCACAGCATTAAAGAAACACAACAATTATAAAACGGAGATTGCCATGATACCCCCAAAATGCAATGTTCTGTTGACAAACTGCGGTATAGGAGCTGCGTCACTGTTGGCTGCATTAGTTTGTAAAGACACCAACATCAATGCTTTGATAGAAGAGGAAGAAGATTACTTTACAGCTTTAAACTGTGCCTCAGTACCTAACAACTTACATTATATAAGGAAAGAAGAAAACGTTACATACGATTATATCATTGACTGTCATGGAGAATAAATACGAAGTTGTCATCATCGGCAGTGGACTTGGAGGATTATCCACTGCATATATCTTAGCAAAACATGGATACAAAGTTGCAGTTTTCGAAAAAAACGCTCAATTTGGAGGATGTTTGCAATCTTTTGTCCGTCAGGGAGTTAAATTTGAGACGGGAATGCATTATATCGGCAGCATGAAAGAAGGTCAGATATTGCACCGCTACTTTAAATATCTTTCTTTGCTCGAGGACATAGAATTGTCTCCATTAGACCCGACAGGATATGACATCATATCTTTTCGTGATGACTTGTATCATTTTGCCAATGGTCATTGCAATTTCATAGACACTCTTTCAAAAAAATTCCCCCAAAACAGAAAAGACATAGAAAATTATGTGAATACTCTACATCAAATTACCAATAATTCTCCATATTACTCATTCAAAGATTTCGACAACATAAACCTGATAGACCCTGAACACGTAAAGATAAGCGTAAATAATTATTTAGACGGGATATCCAACAATGAAACACTTAACAACATTTTGGCCGGCAACTCACCTCTTTATGCCGGAGTAAAAAACAAGACACCTTTATATATTCATGCCCTTATCAGCGATTTTTATATCAACAGTGCCTACAGAATAGTCAACAGCAGCGATACTATTGCAAAATCATTGATAAAATCGTTGAAAAAGATGGGTGCAGACCTATACAACAATGCTACTGTAAATAAAATAATATGCGACGACGAAAAAGCAGTGGCGATACGATTAAATAATGGCGAACTAATTTATTCTAAATACATTATTTCTGATATACATCCGGAAACTTTACTTAACATGATTGATTCCCATCTCATCAGAAAAGCATACCGTCAAAGAATTTGCAATATGCAACAAACTGTATCCACTTTTACAGTATATATAAAATTCAAAGACAACACAGTACCTTATCTTAACAGTAATTTTTTCAAATATAGGAGCAGAAATGTTTGGGATTGCGAAACATACTGTGACAACATCTGGCCCAAAAATTATCTATACATGCACCAGTGTTATGAAAAAAATCAAAAATGGGCAAAAGGAGCCATATTATTTGCATTTATGAAATACTCCGATGTAATACGATGGCAAGGCACTACCGTAGGAAGACGCGGTACCGAATACGAAACATTCAAAACAATTAAAGCCGAGAAGTTGTTGGCTGCATTGGAAGAAGACTTCCCGGGCATCAGAAACGACATTGAAAACTATTGGACATCAACTCCTTTGACGTATCAAGACTATACTGCCACAAAAGAAGGTTCTACATACGGTGTCTTGCGTGATGTCACAGCTCCTATGCAAACATTTATTTCACAACGTACTAAAATTCCCAACTTGTTTCTCACCGGACAAAACACCAACTCACATGGCATTCTCGGCGTCATCATAAGCTCCATAATAACAGCCGGAGAACTTGTCGGACGTAATACTCTTATCAATGAATTAAAAAATATGCACTGATTCTTTTATCATATTTTTTACTTTGCCAATATAAACTGACTTGTTAAAAAAATATGTTTTTTTATATATTTGCATAAAATATCAAAAAATGAAATGTAAACTTATTTATCCGAAATGGAATAAACTTCCCGGACAAACGACATTTAACCTCCCGCCTCATGGACCTGTTGTTTTTGCAGCAACATTACCGGATTATGTTGAAGTATCTTTTACCGACGAAAACGTGGAAGTTATTAATTTTGAAGAAGAATGCGATTTTGTTTGCATCTCCATGATGTTGTCAACGCAAGTAAAACGAGGCTGGGCAATAGCAACAGAATACCATAAAAGAGGTAAGAAGGTACTGTTTGGGGGCATATCCACAATGTTGCATGCAGAAGAAACACTTCAATATGCCGATTCTATTTTCTTAGGAGAAAGCGAAGGTCGTATGGATGAAGTGATGGACGACTTACGCAATGGCAAATTGAAAAAAGTTTACAATTTCATGGGCAAACAACCTCCCATTGAACTCGTCGGTCCTGCTCGCAGAGACCTGTATAAAAAAGACCTGTACAATCACAAAGGTGTTCAAATGGTTGACCTTTTCCATGCTTCTCGAGGTTGCCGTTTCAGTTGCTATCCTTGTGCCGTTTCTTATCTCGGAGGCAGATGTTTTCGTCCCCGTCCTATGGATAAAATAATAGAAGAATTAGCAACAATTGACAATAACAGACTTTTTGTCGTCGATAACTCATTGGCTCAAAACAAAGAATGGGAAATGGAACTTTTTAGAGAGATGATTCCATTCAAGAAAAAATGGATCAGCCACACCATAGAAGACGATTCTCAAGTGCTCGACCTTGCCGCTCAAGCCGGTGCATGGTACGTATATCAAGCAATATATGATACCTCGGATTATATAAAAGAACGTGTCAAACGCTATCATGATTATGGCATAGGTGTGGAAGGTACTATTTTATTGGGGCTTGATAATCAGACAGAAGATGACATAAAACACTTGATAGACTTCCTATTGGAAATTGACCTCGACCTGGCAGAATTTACCATACTATCTCCATTCCCTCATACCAAGGCATACGACGACCTGTTAAGGCAGGGCCGTATCTTTGATTTCGATTGGGATCACTATAATGCCGGTCAGGTTGTTTATCATCCTAAAAACATGACTGCAGAAAAATTGCAGGAATTGTATGACTATGCATGGGATACATTTTATAAAAATGAGTCTCAAGAACAAAAAATGTTTAAACTTTTTACCAAAGTGATGTTGCGTGAAATGGAAGACGGCACTTATCATCCTCGTAACAGACAACTCGCCAACAAATCTTTTGGTAAAGAAGTGGTAAGAAATATTAAAAAAAATTAATAATATGAAAGTTTCACCTACATATTATGATGAGATTTTTCCTTTTAACGGACAATGGGACATGCCGTCATCATGCGGATTGAAAA
Source organism: Bacteroidales bacterium Phil6 (assembly GCA_002633315.1). GTDB lineage: Bacteria > Bacteroidota > Bacteroidia > Bacteroidales > F082 > Limimorpha > Limimorpha avicola. The sequence goes on along the minus strand of NWBN01000024.1, from coordinate 9,418 downwards.
TTCGTAATATCAATGGAAAAACTTATGTCATTGTAACAGAATTATATCAAGATAATCCCGGAACTTCGGTGACATACGCAGGGAAATCCTTGGCAGAACAGATATGTAAAGCTAAAAACTTAAACATAAACGAAATAGTTTATGTTGAATGCAACCCTGACACTAATTCAAAACTTTCTTTCTATGATGAAGAATATTTTGTTGTGTCATTTGACAGAGATATTCCAACTTACCATCAACTAACACCGGAAGAAGTATTATTCTTATTCCCAAAAGAATGAAAATGAAAAGATTTATAATATTATCGATATTTTTTACCGTATGTTTCAGCCTTAAAGCTCAATCCAAAATAGACATTTGGAAAGATATTGAAAACATGAAAGGCAATAAAACAATGATGTTGGTATATCCGGCAACAGCAAACAACAATACTGGTGCTGCAGTTGTGATATGTCCCGGTGGCAGTTATCATCATCTCGGAATAACACGAGAAGGTAAAATGGTTGCCGAATGGTTCAATAAAAAAGGGGTATCTGCCTTTGTGCTGTGTTACCGTACTGCAGGAAAAGGTTACCATTATCCTGCTATGATGGAAGACATTCAGCGTGCCATACAATTGATTAGGGACAACGCCGACAAACATGGTATTGACAACGATAAAATTGGCGCCATAGGATTCTCCGCCGGCGGTCACCTTGTCACTATGTCAGGAGCATTTTCCAATCACAACTATTTGTCTGACATTGGAATACAAACAGAAACAAATCTTCGCCCCAATTGGATAGCTGCCATCTATCCTGTTGTTTCCATGCAAGACAGCATTGCTCATCAATGGTCTCGAAAATCATTATTAGGAAAAGAAAATATTACAAAAGAGAATAAAGACCTTTTCTCCATGGAATTACAAATACCTGATAATATGCCCCCAACTTTTATATTGGCTTCCAAAGATGATGACGTGGTAGATTACCGCAACAGCATGGCATTAGATAAAGCTTTAACGAACAAAAATATATGTCATTCTTTTCTACTCTTAGATACCGGAGGACATGGTTATGGGATGAAAGACACCGATTTTACCGTTTCTTCACAATGGAGAGAAAAACTTTATGAATGGTTGATTTCCATTAATGTTTTGAAATAAAATTATTATGACAAACAAATATCCCCTTATTGAATATCAACCTCTTGATGTAATAAAGAAATATCAGGAAGTAAGATTATGTGAGACAATGGAATATCTTAACGCAAAATCACCGTTTTATTCCAAGATGTTTAATGATAATCATATAGATATTGAAAGAATAAAAACCATAGAATCGTTACAAGACATACCTTTCACTGAAAAAAAAGACCTGCAACTATATAACGAAGATTTTATTTGCGTTCAAAAGGAAAAAATAATCGATTATATAACCACCTCCGGTACTTTGGGAGATCCTGTTACCTTTGCATGTAGCGAAAAAGACCTACAACGATTGGCATATAATGAAAAAATATCATTTATTTGCGCAGGATTGAGACCCGGCAACATCATGCAACTCATGACCACCATAGACAAAAGATTTATGGCAGGATTGGCTTATTTCCTGGGTATCAGAGATTTGGGAGCAAGTATCATACGCGTCGGTAACGGAATACCTGAACTGCAATGGGACACCATACGTCGTATCAAACCGGACACCATATTATGTGTGCCGTCATTTATATTACGACTGATACAATACGCTGAAGAACACGGCATAGATTATAAAAACTCTACTATCCGCCGTATCATAGGAATTGGTGAAGGATTACGAGACCAGAACTTCAACCTCAATCTTCTCGGCAAAAAGATAAAAGAGAAATGGGATGTCCAACTCTTTGCCACATATTCATCTACAGAGATGTCAGCCACCTTCCCGGAATGTGAATATGGCTGCGGTGGTCATCATCATCCAGAACTAATAATAGTAGAAATAATTGGCGAAGACGATGCTCCCGTCAAAGATGGCGAAGTAGGTGAAGTGGTAATAACGACTCTCGGTGTTGAAACCATGCCACTGTTGCGTTTCAGGACCGGAGACATGGCAAGCATTCATACCGAACCTTGTCGCTGTGGCCGCAAATCTTTCCGTATCAGCCCTTTGGTAGGACGTAAGAACAATATGATAAAACTGAAAGGTACCACATTGTATCCTCCTGCAATATTCGATGTACTCGACAATACCGAATATGTTGAAAATTATGTAGTTTATATAGACTATAATTCTACCGGTACCGACGAAGTATTAGTAAAAATAGGATTACGTCATACACCTGAATTCGATGTGGTGAAAGAACTCAAGGACCGTTTCCGTGCCCGTATAAGAGTGGCTCCTGAAATAGAAATATCTCCTGTTGAAATAATACAAAAAACCAACTTTCCGGCAACAAGTCGTAAACCTGTGAAACTAATTGATAACCGCAAATAATATCATTATATATGAATGAATTTGACAACATAAAACCATATTCCGACAAAGATGTCCCTGCCGCAATCAAAAGATTAGCTGATAATGAACTGTTTCCTGCAATAATCCATTATCTTTTCCCTGATAGGAACTTTGAAGAATATCGCAATGAATTTATCAATATAAAAACTGTTAAAGAGTTTCAAGTAAAATTCGTATATTCTGCAATGAAGTCTATTATTAAAAACACATCAACCGGATTTCATTATTCAGGAACAAACAATATCGATAAAGACGACTGTCATGTTTATATAAGCAATCACAGAGACATAGCACTCGATGCCGCATTGTTTGATTGTGTCCTTTATGAGAACAATATCGATACTTGCGAAATAACATTCGGAAACAATTTGATGCAAGGTGACTTCATCATAGATTTTGGTAAAATAAACAAAATGTTCCGTATTATGCGAGGCGGCAATGCTCATGACTTCTACAAACAGTCAATTGAGGTGTCACAATATATTCGTTATTCCATCTTGGAGAAAAAACAATCTATCTGGATTGCACAACGCAATGGTCGTACCAAAGACGGCGACGACAAAACAGAACTTGGCGTACTGAAAATGCTATCTCTTGGTAGTAAAAGCAACTTCGTTGAAAATTTCAATGAAATTAATATCTTGCCAATCTCAATATCATACGAATATGAGCCATGCGATTTCATGAAAACGCAAGAACTTTTTATCTCAAAATACCAAAAATATGAAAAAGAACCCGGAGAAGATATGAAAAGTATCCTAAATGGCATCAGTCAGAAAAAAGGAGAAATACATCTTTCAATATGCCCTCCCATCATAATAGAAGAACTTGAATACTGTGACAGATTCGATAAAAACGAAAAATTTATACAACTTGCAAAGATAATAGACGATCGAATATACAGAGATTATAAATTATTCAAGAACAATTATATAGCACATGACCTGCTAAACAAATCCTATCGCTATGAAAATCATTATTCAAAAGAAGATAAGGAGTCTTTCATACAATATAAAAACAATGGATTAAGCCAACTTAACGGAGATTATGATGAATTGGAACAAATATTTCTAAAGATTTACGCAACACCTGTCGATAATTGTGAAAGATTTAAAAAACATTAATATATTTACATTACATATAATCAAACATTTAAGACGCATTAACGCGTCTTTTTTCATGCAATTTTAATGTTAAAACGATTTATTTCTCTTTCAATTTGTGATTTTAAGTTGTTAAACCCACAATTGTCAGAAAAATGAATAATACATTATGAGATCTTTATTATTCCTAATATTCATTCCCTTATTATTATCATCTTGTTACTTAGAAAACATTCTTTCATATAAAATACCGAGCATAGAAGATCAATTTTATTTCGATAAAATCAACATTGATTGCAGTGAAAACCCTTCATATTTTCCACAAGATACAAATTCTTTGCCATTATTACCCAAAATATACCACAAAGCATCAAGTAACAATACATTAGAATCTTTTTTGGTAAAAAAAAGAACCCTCTCCTTCTTGATTTTACGTAATGACACTTTAATTTTCGAACGTTATTACTATGATACCGTTCAATATTCAGTCATTCCAACTTTCTCAATATCAAAAAGTTTTGTTTCCACATTAATCGGTATAGCTTTAGATGAAGGTTTTTTTAATAGTTTGAATGAACCTATTACATATTACGTTCCGGAATTAGACAGCAATTACAGGAATATCACCTTACAAATGCTACTCGACATGCGTTCAGGGCTTGATTGTCACGGATTTATCAATGGTGTGCCAAGAATATATTTCAGCAAAGACCTTAATAAAGATATAAATAATTATTATCTCAGAAACAAACCCGGTTCTGAGTTTAATTACTTGAATATAAATACATTATTATTAACCATTGCATTGGAAAACGCCACTTCGACAAATACTGCAGATTATTTGGAAACTAAAATATGGAAACCTCTCGGAATGGCAAATCCGGCTACTTGGAATGTCGATGACACCGGACAAATCAAAGGGTTTACAGGATTAAACGCTTCTCCTATGGATCTGATACGTTTTGGCAATCTTATTTTGAAAAATGGCGTGTATAACGGACAACAACTGATTCCGTACAATTGGTTAACCGAATGCATGACCATTCATAACGATTCCAAAGACAACAACGGCTATCATTATTCTTACAGTTGGAGAATTACAGATAAAGGTAATTATGCAGCTACCGGTCTTTTAGGACAATACATTTTCATCGTCCCATCAAAAAATATCGTAATTGTCCGTACCGGCGACTCTCTCAGTCACTTTAACTGGATACAATTTTTAGAAATATTATCTGAGACACTATAAACTCAGAATTTTTCCAACTCTTCCTGCTTCTCGCTCCATTTATCAATAAGTTCCTGCAGAAATTCTTTCTTTTGAGAATATTTCAAATACCATTCATCATCAGTTATTATATCCGGATGAGACTGTGGATTTAACAAAACCATCTCCATTTCCGCCAACTCTTTTTCAATAGACTCTATCTCCTCTTCTATCTTTTTTATATCTCTCTCAAGTCGTTTCTTCTCTCTGTTAATTTGTTTATTAACTTCGTAATCAATTCTATTCTGCGATATTGACTGAGGAGACTGCTTGGATATGTTATTTCTTTTATTCAACTCTTCCAACTCTGAAATTTTCTTTGCCTCCATAAAGTCATAAACATCACCAATATATTGTTTTATATGAGGTTTCTTAAACTCATATACCTTATTGGTAAGTCCTTGAAGAAAATCACGGTCGTGCGACACAACTATCAATGTTCCGTCATATTGAATAAGTGCAGATTTCAGAATATCTTTCGACAGCATATCAAGATGATTGGTAGGCTCATCGAGAATCAACAGATTTGTTGGAAATAACAACATTTTGGCAAGTGACAAACGAGCTTTCTCGCCTCCGGAAAGCACTTTGACTTTCTTGTCAATATCCTCACCACTAAAGAGAAAAGCTCCGAGCAAGGACTTCACCTTGACACGCATATCACCTTTTGCCACATCGTCGAGTGTCTCAAAAACAGTTTTCTCCGGGTCAAGCATTTCATGCTGATTTTGAGAATAATAACCTATAGAAACCAAATGTCCCAATTTAACCTCGCCATCATGATCCAAAACACCGGCAATAATCTTCGACAAAGTTGATTTTCCTTCACCATTACGTCCCACAAAAGCAATCTTTTCACCCCTTGTAACAATGAGATTAATATCATCAAGGACATGTTTCTCTCCATAACACTTTGAGACATGCTGTAATTCCAATGTTATCTTACCGGAATGAGGTGCAGGCGGAAAACGAAAATGTATTGCAGATTTATCTCTATCGTCAACTTGAACCATATCCAAGCGTTCCAAATATTTCACACGAGATTGCACCTGTTTTGCTTTTGTTGCCTTATAACGAAACCGTTCAATGAAAGCTTCAATATTTTTTATCTCTTTCATCTGATTGTCAAGAGCTGCTTTTTGAAGATCTATACGCTCCTCCCGACGCTCTACAAATTCCGAATAAGAACATTTGTAATCATATATCCTGGCCCCTGATATTTCTATTGTCCTTATAGTAATATGGTCAAGGAAAGCACGGTCGTGCGATACCATAAGCACTGCACCATAATAAGACTTCAAAAACGACTCGAGCCATTGTATTGATTCTATATCAAGATGATTTGTCGGTTCATCCAACAACAACAATTCAGGTTTCCGCAACAATATCTTGGCAAGTTCTACACGCATCTGCCAACCATTGCTGAATTCCGTCATTGATCTCGTCATATCATCATGTTCAAAACCAAGACCCACAAGGATACGTTCCGCTTCCCCTTCAATGGAATGTCCTCCCAACAAAGCAAGACGCTCGTTCAAGCTGCTCATCATCTCAATCTGTTTTTGATAAGACTGGGATTCATAATCAGTACGATTCATTATATCATGTTGAATATCAGATAATTTCTTCTCTATTACATGATACTCATCGAAAGCTGTCATCACTTCTTCCATGACGGTCATGGAACTATATATATTTTTCTCTTGAGGCAAATATCCTATACTTACATCATCCGACATCACGACATCACCTTTAGTAGGTTGCTCAAGACCACAAATAATACGAATGAGTGTTGTTTTTCCCGCCCCATTTTTACCGACAAGACCTATTCGGTCTTTCTCACGTATCATAAAACTGATATCGTTAAAAAGGTCTTTCCCTGTATAATGTATGCTAAGATTTTGTATTGAAATCATAATGCAAAGATAGCATTTTTTGTATCAAAGAAAAAAGATTTATTTTACGGATATCAAAAAAGGGGACGCTGTTGCGTCCCCTTTCTCTTCTTAATCATCTATCTTTTCGATGATTATTTGATAACGGTGATCCTCTTCACTGTCACTCCGCTCTCGCTTACTATCTGTACCATGTAAACTCCTGCTTCCATCTGTGACATGTCTATCACCTCCTCGTCGCTCGTCACTCCCTTGTCCATCATCACCTGGCCCAATACACTCGTTACCGTGATGCGGCTCATGCCTTCTGCCTCTATCCTCAACTCGCCCTTCGTAGGATTCGGATATACCGTCACCCCTCTCATCTCGTTGTCTTCCACACTACTCACTTCCACCATTACATAATCTTCATCAGGATGTGTGAATGAGTTCGCTGGCTCTGACTCACAGGTCTCTCCTCCTTCTTCATACACTGCCGTCACCTGATAGTAGTATGTACCGGGATGTCCAGTCAGATCATCGTAGTACTCTCCTCCGTTTCCTTCCGCAGGTACTTCCGCTATCAACTCATACTCTCCTTCTGTTTCCCCTCTGTACACATTGTAATGATCCAGACTGCGGCTCCTTCCGGTTATCGGACTCGTCTCCACTGCCTCTTCCTGGCCCTTCGCCTCTATCTCTCCACTCGCTACCTCTCCTTCGAAGCCTGACAACTCTACTACTTCTCCTCCTTCTACCTCATTCGTTACATACGCTCTCACCATGAACGTATATACCAAACCTGCTGTGGCAACATCTATCCATTGCACTCCGTCGGTCGATACCCATCTACCGTTCGGATCTCCTGTATCGTTGCTCACCGCTCCGGGGAAGTCCACTCCACTGTTGTACAACGTTACCCACAAGTTCTGCGTCACATCCAACGGCAATGCACTGCTCAATTCTATCTCTTGCCACGTGTTGCTTCCCGTAGTCGTGAAACTCTGACTGTGTACCAACGTTCCAGGTGCACTCGTCCCTCCGTAGTATATGTTCAACGTGTATGCTCCTGCTCCGTAATCGTACATCTGTACCTTCGTCAGACTCGTCCCTTCATATCCGCCTATCGCTTCTGTCGGGAACATCACTCCCCAGTACAACGTCCCTCCGGCTCCTATCGCATCCACATTCACTCCGTCATCATAATACAACCACTCTCCTACAGGTACCGTGTTGTCGTATGGCCATATCACATGCGCTCCGTATGTTCCGCTCTCCCAGTAATATTCTCCGTACAGATCTTCAGGTGCTCCACACTCTATTCCTCCGGGTACTTCTACCTCCACACATACAGGACATGACATCGCATAGTCTTCATATACCGTCCTTACACAATACTCATATACTCCGTCAGGAACTTCCTCATCAACATACGTTCCCGTCGTCACTGCCGTAGGCGTCAGCAACTCTCCGTCTCTGAATACATATACTCCGCCTCCTACCGGTGGCACAGGTCCCCCGTTTCCACTGCCGCTTATCTTCATCGCCATTCCGTATGCCGTTCCCGAGCCGTCGTCTATCAACGTCGCCCAGCCGTCTGCTCCTTGATATTGTATTCCGTTTCCTGTCGTCACCTCTCCGGGTATCACTCTCGGCATTCCCCACGGTCCGCTCGTCAACGTACCTTCCAACGTGTATGACAACCAGTATTCTCCTGCCTCCAACTCTATGTTCAGTCCACTCGCCGTCACACTCATTATCGGTCTCTGACTGTTCGTCAAATCTGTCGATGTTGTTCGGTAGATTCCCGTGAATGCCGTACTCGTCATCACATTCGTCGTGAAGTCTCCCCAGATTACCTGGCCTCCCGCCATCGGATTGCCGTCATAGATCTCAACATACATTCCCGTGTATGTCGATGTCGTGCTCGACCCCGTCTGATATGAATATACCTCTATCTCCTCTATCGTTGAAGCTCCCGTCAACGTAAAGTCGTCGGCTACCGCATAGTTCAATCCTTTCGATACATTCGGCCCGTACGTCGTCTGGCTTCCTTGCAATGCACTCACATCTGCTCCTCCTACTCCAACTCCGGTTTCCGTTATCATCTCGCTCTGATCAAACAATATCTCTCTGCCTCCGGCTCTCGCTCCCGCACTCAACGATATGTCGTCTATCTCCAACCAATACTGATCCGTTACATTGAAGTGTCTTATCGCTATATATACTTCTTGTCCCGCATATTCGCTCAAATCAACACTCTTCTGATACCACGTCCCCTGGGCATTCTCTCCCCTCATTCCTTTCTCTCCCATACTCTTCGCTGTCAGCGTCTCTTCCCAGATCGTCGTGAAGTCTGATGCACTCGTGTTCCCTTCTGTCGATATCGCCACTCCGTAATGTTCAGCCGCATAAAGATTATCCTGAGCACATGCATAGAACGTCAACACTGAACCGCTTCCTATTTCATACTTCTCTGTCGTCACAAGATAGTTGTCAGGATTCAATGCTCCATACAAGTTGTCATACGACTGCGAATATGCACAGTACTGACTCTGATGTCCGTATCCGGCTCCAAGAGATGTTGACGTGTTGTACCACACAAATCCGTCTCCGTCCGCATCTATCGTCGTCCATCCAGTCAATCCTCCGTCTTCAAAGTCGAACATGAACTCTTCTCCTCCAGGTACCGGCGGTACA
>NWBN01000023.1 GCA_002633315.1 Bacteroidales bacterium Phil6 | reverse complement strand
GGGCGAAAGGGATGTATCTGTGGAAAGTTTATAGTGAAGGAAAAGAGGCAGAAAGCGGTAAATGGATAAAACAATAGTAGAGACGTCATATCATGGCGTCTCTAAAGATAAAAATATGAGGTTATGATAAAGACGTCATATCATGATGTCTTGTTGTTGTAGTAGAGACGTCATATCATGATGTCTTGTTGTTGTAGTAGAGACGTCATATCATGGTGTACACAAATAGGAATGTAAGGTTTTTGTTATAGTAAATACGTTCTACCATAGCATCTCAATGACAGCAATGTAAACCATATTATCTTTTTACTGTAAAACGGAATAACAAACCTCCTTCTTTACGGTTTTCTGCAATAATTGTACCTCCATGATATTTTACAGCATGTTTTACTATTGATAATCCCAATCCTGTACCGCCCGAACGGCGACCTCTTCCTTCGTTGATACGCACAAAGCGTTCAAAAATCTTTTCAAGATATTTATCGTCAATGCCACAGCCGGTATCATAAAAAACAATATGATAATACTCTGTATCTTCGACATTTTCCAGAGTTGTGACAATCTGTATCCCGTTACCGGCATATTTCAAGACATTTTCAGTAAGATTTCTAAATACAGAATACATAAGATTATGATTGCCGGCGACATCGAGATCGGAAGGCAAATTATTATGCACTGCGATATTAGCATCTTTTATCTGCATCTCCATCTCGTTAAACACCTCATTTGCAATATCTCCAATATTTATCTTTTCTCTTTCGAAGAGTTTGGATGTTTCCTCGAGTTTTGTAATCAAAGCTATATCATTGATGAGTTCCGTAAGACGAAGTGACTGATAATAAGCACGTTCTATAAAATGCTGTCTTTTTTCGGCATCTAATTCCGGGTTGTTGTTAAGACTTTCGAGATAACCTCTGATACTGCTGACAGGAGTTTTCAATTCATGAGCTATGTTATTAGTCATGTCCTGTTTCATTTTGATATTACGTTCTTTCTCGTTTTCAATTTCTTTTTTACTGTTTTCGAGTTGTTTATATAACTCTATGACATCATGACCTATAATACCTGAGTCGGTATCAGGAAATTCGATATTATTGTAATCGAGTTCACCGTTTTGTGCCTTGGAGACGAATTTTTTCAGAGACTGCATTGTCCTGCCGTATTTATCGGTACGATACAACAGCAGCAGCAGTATTATTATCATAAGCAAAGTAAGAGAATACATGAGAAGATTCTCCGGACCTATGACATCTTGTATCGACAAGGTATAAGGCAAGGCAAGACGGATATAATTACCCGAATTACACAAATAAGCATAATATATATAACCCGATGCCGTAGATTCCGATTTGCGTATTGCATAACCGTCTCCATGTACAGAAGCACCTATTATTTCAGGTCTGTTTATATGGTTTTCCTTTTTAAAGTCAGGGTCCAACACATTGTCGAACAACACATTACCGTCCTTATCAATAATAGAGAATCTGAGATCCTCAGGTAACATAAGTGCGACAGAATCAAAATCATAAACACGTGACAAAAAGCTATCAATCATTTTGGAATATGCATACAATTCAGCACGCATCTCTTCTGTCTTGTAACGTTTCTCGCGAGACAGCTGTATAAAAACAGTTATCACTACGAAGACAGCAAATACTGCAGTAAAATAAAGGAAAAGTTTACGTTGATATTTCATAACATCATTATTTGTCTATCCAAGAATAACCAAAACCGGCGCGGCTGCTGATATGTTCACCTAAGGTGCCGAGTTTCTTACGCAGCCGCGCCACATGTACGTCAACAGTACGTTCCAACACATAAGCCTCATCATCCCAAACATTTTTCAATATTGTATCGCGTTCGAGATAATTGCCTTTATTTTCAAGTAATATAAGTAATATCAGATATTCTTTCTTTGTCAGATTTACAGTCTCCCCTTTTACTGTCACCGACTTATGTTTCTTATTCAGCACAAGGTCATCAAAATTAATCACATCAGACTCCACGTCAGTATTCAAAGATTCCACGCGACGAATTACAGCCTTGACACGTGCCAGCACCTCTTTGACAGAGAAAGGCTTGGCTATATAATCATCTCCGCCTATACTGAATCCCGTCAACATGTCGTTTTCAGAATTTTTTGCCGTAAGGAAAATAATAGGAATATTATTGTGCATTTCATTACGCAGTTTCTTTGCCAATTGATAACCGGACATTCCGTCCATCATGACATCGAGAAGCATTAAAGAATGATCCGGACGCAATTTTTTAAGAGCATCTTCCGCCGAGAGAGCAGTATCAACCTGATATCCTTCATTTTCAAGGTTAAATTGTAGAATCTCACACAAATCATATTCATCATCAACCACTAATATTCTTTTCATAACTATATTGTTGGTCTGTAAAAATACATATTATTTCGAATCGCGATGTTTGATATCTATACCTTGTGTCAAAAAAATTGCCGATTCTGCAATATTGGTAGCATTATCTCCTATTCTTTCTATACCGTAAATAATCCTGCCCAAATCGAGAATATCGGCTATAAGATAAGGATGTTCTCCTTTATTATATTGATATTCAAACAATTTTTTATTACATATATGATGTTGTTCATCTAATTTCTCATCATTGTTTATGATATTGCGAGCTATTTCGGCATCTTCATGAAACAAGGCGAAGACAGCATTATGTATCATGGAATAAGCCATCTCATAAAGCATCAATATATCTGTTTTAAAAATAGGAAACACAGAATGTTGTTTTTGAAGATAATGCATTCTTTTACTGATACTGTACAATATGTCACCGGTACGTTCCACATCGACAATAGCATCATAATAAGCCACTATATGACGCAAATCACCGGCACGTGGAGCCTTGAGAACCATACAATTAATAATATCATCCCGTAATTCTACCTGCATTTTGTCTATTTTGTTTTCATTTTGACGTATCATATCGATGGTATCATCTGCAGACAGTCCTTCAAAAAGACTTTTCACCAAATCGGATTGCTTTAGCATGACGTCTGTCATTTCCTTAAGCCTATCCTCAACATTTTTCAAATAATTATCTATAATAGCATTCATAATCAATATATTAAATTAACCAAATCTTCCTGTCAAATAAGCCTCAGTACGTTTATCCTTAGGATTGGTAAACATTTTTTGGGTCTTGTCGTATTCAACAAGTTCGCCAAGATACATAAACATGGAATAGTCCGATATACGTGCTGCCTGGCCCATGTTATGAGTGACTATCACAATAGTGACATCTTTTTTAAGTTGGACGAGAAGGTCCTCTATTTTAGCAGTAGCTATAGGGTCGAGAGCTGAGGTCGGCTCATCCATCAGCAACACATCGGGTTTCAAAGCAAGCGCTCTGGCAATACAAAGACGCTGTTGCTGCCCACCTGAAAGAAAAGAACCCCTCTTGGTAAGACTGTCTTTCACCTCATCCCAAAGACCTACATTGAAAAGACAACTTTCTACAATCTCATCTTTCTCAGCACGTGAGAGTCTTATTCCGTTAAGAGTATAACCGGCAAGAATATTCTCATAAATACTCATGGTAGGGAAAGGATTAGGACGTTGAAATACCATGCCGGCCATACGGCGCACCATGATAGGATTCATTTTCAATATATCTTTACCATCAAGTTCTATACTGCCTGTAATTTTGATGTCGGGATACAATTCATGCATTCTGTTGACAGCACGCAACAAGGTACTCTTGCCACAACCCGAAGGTCCCATAATAGAAGTTATCAATCCTCTGCGTACATCGGCACTAACATCGTTGACAGCATTCTTACCTTCTGTATATGATACACATACATTATGAAACTTTAATATTATATCTTCCATTTTTTAGCTATTTTTTTTGCTGTGAGATTTAAGACAAGGACCAATATCAGGAGAAAAAGCGAAGCACTCCATATCATATTGCTGAGGTTAGGGTCATTATAGAACTCCCAAATGAGTAAAGACACTGCCGAAGTAGGTTTTGCAGGGTCCCACTGTATGGCAGAAGCGCCCAAGGCAGTAAGCATAAGAGGAGCTGTCTCTCCTATCACACGTGATATAGCCAACAAGATGCCTGTCAAGATGCCGCCAAAAGCTGAAGGAATGAGAACCTTCAACACCATCATGGTATATGATGAACCAAGAGAGAGAGAAGCCTCCTTAAGACTTTCAGGCAATAGATTGAGAGTCTCCTCGGTAGAACGTATGATAAGAGGCAACAACATGATTGCCAATGATACGGAACCTGCTATTGCAGAATAGGAACGCATGGGGACCACGACCCATATATAGGCGATGATACCGGTGATAATAGAAGGTGTGCCCTGTAATATCTCAGTCAAGAAACGTATAATACCGGCAAAGCGAGTCTTTCTATTCTCCGAGAGATATACGCCGCACAAAAGACCTATCGGTACCGCAATAACTGTAGCAATGAGAACCATCATCATGGTACCTGTTATGCCGTTGGCAATACCGCCGGGGATCAGTTGATTGTTGTTCACCGCCAACATGGCATCCAAGGTACTCGGTGTCGTTTCTGTGAAAAAAGACAGATTGATTTGTCTATAACCTTTCAACAACACTTTGCCGATGATGAGTACAAGCGGCACGCATGTCAATACGGAAAGTATTATCACCATCGTTTTGAGCAACCTGTCTTTCAATATGCGAATAGAATATGACTTCATAAAGATTGTCTTTTAATGATAAGACGTCCGATATAGTTTATTATGGCAGTAATGATAAAAAGAATAAGACCTATGGCAATAAGAGAAGACAATTTCAGACCGTCGGCTTCACCAAATTGATTCGCTATCACAGAAGCCATAGTATTGGCAGTATCGGATAAAGAAATAGGTACATTGTTGGTATTGCCAATCAACATGGTGACAGCCATAGTCTCTCCCAAAGCTCTTCCCAATGCAAGGATATATGAAGATATCATACCGGAAGATACATTAGGCATTATAACACGGCGTATCATCTCGGCACGTGTGGCACCAAGGCTGTATGCTCCTTCTTTCAACTCACGCGGCACCATGCGGATAAATTCAGCACTGAGAGAAGCTGAATAAGGTATTATCATTATTGCCAACACTATCGAGGCTGTCAAAATGCCAAAACCTTGTTCCGACAACCCCAATGACACCATGAAAGGACGAATGACATAAAAACCCCACAACCCATAAACTATGGAGGGTATGCCGGCGAGCAGGTCCACAATAGTACTCAGCACTTTGGCAACAACAGTATTATTGTAATACTCGCCAACAAAGAAAGCCACCGGCAAAGAAAAAGGAAAACATAACAGCAAAGCGGTGAAGGAAGTCATAAGAGTACCAACTATAAACGGCAAAGCTCCATAATGCTCGCTGCCATCACTATTCATGCCCCATTCAGAAGAGACAATAAAACGGAAAAATCCCAACTCCCGAAATGCAGGCAAAGAACCACTCATCAAAGAGTAGAACAATGCCCCGCATACTATCATTATCACTAATGCAGAGACGAATAACAACTTCTTGAATATCTTGTCGGACATGTCAAATGATGTTACTTGTTAACCTTTTATCAGTTTATAGGTTGATTGTTATATGTCATTGAAGATATGGCTGCCAAAGCTTTTTCAACTATATAGCTCGGCAGAGGAGCATAATGAATTTTCTCCGTAAGCTGCTGCGAATCAGTATTTAATACAAAACGCAGTAAATCCGCTGTTGCCTGTGCCTTTTCAAGACTTCTGTTTGCATAGTTTTGCTCTTTATAGACAAGTATCCATGTAAGACAACTAATGGGATAAGCGCCGTCAGTATCGGCATTGGTAATGGTACAACGCAAATCATCCGGAATATCACCTGACAACGAAGCTGTTATACTCTTACTTGAAGGTGACACAAATTGTCCTTTTGCATTCTGTATCTTAGCCACCGGAATATTCATTGCAAAAGCATACTCAGAACCGATATAACCTATTGAACCTTTCATATTGGCAATGGTACCGACCACTCCGGGATTACCTTTGGCAGCTATACCGGTATTGAATTTCAATGATTTGCCTGATCCAAGAGCTTTGCTCCAATTATCGTTGACTTTATTCATATAATCGCTGAAAACGAAGGTGGTGCCACTGCCATCGGAACGGTAAACCGGAGTAACGAGCATGTCAGGCAGGTTCTCTTCCGGATTGATGGCTACGATTCTCGGATCATTCCATTTAGTGATATTGCCAAGGTAAATGTCTGCAATTATATCTGAAGTGAGTTTCAGTTCTTTTACTCCCGGAATGTTGTAAGACAACACCACGGCGCCGAGACATGTAGGTACATGAATGACAGGAGACATGCTACTCATTTCTTCATCGGTGAGATACACATCCGTACCGGCAAAATCTATGATTTTGTCTTTAAGACTTCTGACACCTCCGCCACTGCCAATGCCACCGTACGACACATTGATGCCGGTAGTTTCACTGTAGTTGTTAAACACCATATTGTAATAAGGTAACGGGAAAGTAGCACCCGCACCTGACAATTCTACTTTTTTACTGTTGCAAGATGTCAAGATGATACATGCCAGCAAAATGATAATCAAAGATTTTTTCATTGTTATTTTCTATTTTAATTTGTCTGCAAATAAATACAGAACAAATTAAGATAGTATTTCGTTCATGTTACATTTTTGTTACATGTAAAATAAACCGTATCATTATCAAATCAACAGATACGACATAACAATGAATGTTCATCATCGACAGAAAGAGAATATTTAGCACCCAACACCAAAGCTCTGTTGTCATCCAAATGTCCAAACGGCATTCCGAAACACACGGGAATGTCAATATCTTTCATTTTCTCAGCCACTATCTCTTCTGCCGTCATGCCAAAAGGTATGTCGTTATCGTGCATACGTGTCAAACCACCGATTACAAGACCGGCAAGACCTTTGAATTTGCCGGCACGATGCAATGCCATCATCATTCTGTCTATATGATAAAGATATTCGTCCAAATCTTCAATAAACAATATCTTGCCTTCTGTATCCGGGAAAATGTCAGAGCCAAGAAGAGAATACAACACCGACAAATTACCTCCAATCAACTCACCTTCAACATAACCTTTTTTATTAAGTTCATTATTGCCAACCTCATAACACAAATTGTCACCCGTAAGAATTTGCATCATGCTTTGCCACGATAAAGGCGTATTTTCTTTGAAATTGACAGGCATGGCAGCATGAATACTTTGATAACCAATATTTTGAATCTTTGCATGAAGCACTGTAACATCACTGTAACCTATTATCCATTTAGGTTTATTGGTAAAAGCACTAAAATTCAAATTGTCTATGATACGTACAGTGCCATACCCGCCTCTTGCACACAAAACAGCATCTATTTCATCATCATCCAAATATTCCTGCAATACAGCGGATCTATGAACATCATTGCCGGCAAACTGATGACATGTCTCAAAAAGACGTTCATCATAAACAGGGATGAATCCCATATTTCTCAAATAATGTACAGCATCGCTTATATCATTTTCAGAAATCTTGCGTGCAGTAGCTACTATGGCTATTTTTGAACCTTCCGACAAATATTCAGGCGCTATCATAAACTTAAGAATATTAACTATAAATTGAGACAACCGGAAAAATCCTTATACGTATATTCAATTAATTCATCTTGCGAATAACTTAAACAAGAATAACAAATCTTACATTTGTATAAACTGTAGTTTTCCTCCAAAAACATTAAAATTTCCAAAAGTATTTTTCTACAAGTATCAAACATAATAACATTTGTTCTTTACAAATGCAAAGTTACTGTTTTTTCAACCAGATGAAATCACATGAACATAAAATTTATCATTGGAATCAAATGATATCTGTCATAGATAACCAA
Organism: Bacteroidales bacterium Phil6; assembly: GCA_002633315.1. Taxonomy (GTDB): domain Bacteria; phylum Bacteroidota; class Bacteroidia; order Bacteroidales; family F082; genus Limimorpha; species Limimorpha avicola. The sequence continues at coordinate 21,968 of NWBN01000023.1, read as the reverse complement.
ACAAACACTTCAATCATAGACAACGTCATAATCAATACTTATTGTTTGGAGAATATAATGACAATACAACGACTGAAAATTCACTTTGAATTATTACTGTCCGAGGAAATTTTAAAACTCTTTTTTAACATCTTGAAGATCAAATCTATACACAAACAAAAACAAATCAAGCAAAAAATTTATACATTTTTTATATTGATAATCAACAATTTAAAATTATTTATCAGACAACAACAATAAAATGGAAAAAAGTAGCACTATCCATCATTATGATAAATCTTCATTAAAAAAATAATTTGTTAGTGTACAAATGAAAAAAACATTAACTTTGCACAAAATTTGAGATTATTAAAAAGTCGTTTGCACATATTGTAATTCTAATTGCTGCCTATTTATGTATCAAAATGATAGGCTGTCATGGTATTTCCAATGAAATATCGCTTAATGAGTTACATAACGACATCACTGCTGAACTGCATATTCTCGAAGATGCCGGAACAGCAATGAGCATGCCGGTGAAAATCACCAATATCCCTACACCTACATGCCGTGTTATCAGTACTGTCAATAAATTTCAAAACAACATTAATCACACTGTTATTCCAAAACAGTCTTTAACCGATGTCGATTCTTTCAGTTTTGATTATTCTTTAAAATCTTTAAGTTTTGCCTCTGTCAACGATTTTTTCATTTTTATGTTGAGGCATTTGATCATTTAATAAGATAAGTTTTTATTATTTTATATTTCATTACATCTCTTTTGAAAAAAGATGTAAGTCATCATATTATCAAAATAAAAACATTAACTTATAACTTATTGAATAACAATGAATATTACATTATCAGAAAAAAATATAAACACCTACAGTTTTCCTGAGGTAGAAAGTAAAAGCAACATAAAATCATTAATAACAGGTATTATTTTAATCATAGCAAGTTGCGCTTTATTTTATCTGTCATCGTTAGCATCCGGCAATATGGCGTCATCATTATCCATATTTGGAGGAGTTATCATGATATGTGTTGGATTATATTTGCTCATCTGGCAAGCTAAACACGAGATATACAAGCCGAGTGGTTCTGTGATAAAAAAAGTACGTATTTTTTATGCTTCTGAAGATCTTTACGGTTTGAAAAATTCATTAGAAAACCAAGATGTCAAAAGTTTCGAAAAATTCAAAAAACAACATGAAGGCAATGTGCAGTTGTCAGTTGTATATAGCAAGGACAATCAGTATTTTGCTGCACAAGTTTTAAAATACGAACCTTTTGAATACAAACCGCAGAGTGATATCTTAATTGCAGAAGGTGAGACGGCAGCCCGTTTCATTGCAAATATCAAAAATTAATTATTGGTTAATAATAAATTAGCCCTGTCGAAAAAATTTTCGACAGGGCATTAAAGATTCTAATGAGCTTCAAGCCAGTTTTTTCCCACATTGATGTCAACGACGACAGGTATGCTGAGTTTCAAAGCATTCGTCATTTTATCCACTACTATGTTCTTTAACATATCCAACTCTCCGACACAAGCGTCAAAGACGAGTTCGTCGTGAACCTGAAGTATCATTTTAGACTTCATCTCGTTGGCTTTCAGTTCATTATAGATATCTATCATAGCTATTTTTATCATATCGGCCGAGCTGCCTTGTATAGGTGCATTGATGGCGTTACGTTCGGCAAAAGCCCGCACAGCACTGTTGGAGGCATTGATATCGCGCAAATAACGACGGCGTCCGAGCATGGTCTCCACATAACCATGTTGTTTTGCAAAGGCTATAGACTTGTCGATATATTCACGTATCCCGGCATATTCTTCAAAATATTTTTTGATGATAACGGATGCCTCGGATCGCGGGATGCCGAGACGTTCAGCAAGACCAAAAGCCGAGATGCCGTAAATTATGCCAAAATTGACCATCTTGGCATTACGACGCATTTCCTTTGTCACCTCATTCAAAGGAACATGATACACACGTGATGCAGTATCGGCATGAATATCAAGTTTATTAACAAATGCTTCCGTCATAGCCGGGTCACCACTGAGATGTGTAATAATGCGCAACTCTATCTGCGAATAATCCGCTGCCAACAAGATATGCTCGTTGTCACGAGGCACAAAAGCTCGTCGTATCTCTTTTCCTTTATCTGTCCTGACAGGTATATTCTGCAGATTAGGATTGGTGGAACTAAGACGTCCTGTCGCTGTAACAGCTTGATTGTAAGATGTATGTAACAATCCATCTTCCTTATTCACCATGGAAGGCAATGCATCGACATAAGTAGATTTCAACTTCGTCAAAGAACGGTATTCCAAAATCAGAGGCACTATTTCATGTTCGTGAATGATTTTCAGCAACACCTCTTCTCCTGTAGGATATTGTCCGCTTTTGGTCTTTTTAGCCGGTGCCTTTATCGACAACTTTCCAAACAATACATCGCCGAGCTGCTTGGGGGAAGAGATGTTAAAATTAATACCTGCAAGTTCAAAGATATGATTCTCAATCTTTCCAATCTCCAAAGCCTGCTCCTCTCCTATATGTTTCAGATTTTCAATATCTATACGAACACCATTAGCTTCCATAGATGCAAGAACCGACACCAAAGGCATCTCTATCTCTTCGAATAATCGCAATAACTCATTGTCCGTCAATATCGGAAGTAATTTTTTATACAATTGTAATGTAATATCGGCACGTTCGCCACTATAACGAAAGATATCATCAGTTGAATTAAACTGCAATTCGTAAGGTTTGTTTTTTCTAATGACATTATCTATATTAATAGGAGTATGACCAATATATACTTCTGAAAGATAATCGAAATCATGTCTCTGTTCCGGCTCAATAAGATAATGTGCTATCATAGTATCGAATAACTTATTCTTTATCATGATATTATATCTATTCATGACTGATACTGCCGACTTTATGTTATATGAAACCAACAATTTTGATTCGTCGGAAAACACAGGAATAAACTGCTGAACCACATCTTTAAAAACAAAAGTATCATCAAAAAGCAGAACAAATGTCTTGCCGGATTCAATGGAAAATGACAATGCAAGTATTTTAGACGAATACAAATCATTGGAAGAAAGAAGCACATCTAAGGCGACAACAGAAGAAGAAGACAATAAAGACAATAAAGATGACAAAGAAGACTTGTTATCAACAATTTGATAATCAGTGATATTTGGTTGAGATTCAACTGATTGTACTGAAGAAAACAAATCATTACTGAAGGTCATTGCATTATCCTGAATAGAAAAAAGGTCTTGTTGTTTCAGTGTTTCATTAGATGTTAAATTCAAGTCTTCTTTTATTCTTTTCATAAATGTTTTAAACTCAAGTTCCTCGAGTATAGGAGAGAGTTTTTTCCAATCAGGCTGTTGAAGCAACATCTCCTCAGGTTTAAAATCAATGGGGACATTCACGTCAATAGTGGCGAGAGCTTTGGACATAAGTCCTTGTTCGGCAAAATCAGTCACATTTTCGCGCAATTTACCTTTAAGTTCCGAGGCATGAGTTATGATATTTTCCATTGAGTCATATTCAGCCACAAGTTTGGAAGCAGTTTTCTCACCTATTCCCGGGATACCGGGAATATTATCAGAGGCATCACCCCAAAGTCCAAGAATATCAATAAGTTGAGCAGGATATTTGATGCCATATTTCTCGCATACATCACTAACGCCGAGTACTTTGGCTGGTTCTCCGAATTTGGCTGGTTTATAAATAAAGATATTGTCGGATACAAGTTGACCAAAATCTTTGTCCGGAGTCATCATATAAGTAGTAAAACCTTGTTTCTCAGCTAATTTGGCAAGAGTACCTATTACATCGTCAGCTTCGTAACCCTCTACGGCATAAATAGGAATATTAAAAGCAGAAATAATATTTTTTATATAAGGTATAGATGCTCTGATATCATCCGGCATTTCTTCCCTATTAGCCTTATAATCGACAAAACTCTCGGAACGCATGGAAGGACCTGTATCGAAGGCAACAGCAATATGAGTAGGACGTTGAGTCTTAATGACTTCATACAAAGTATTAAGAAAACCCATAATAGCAGAAGTATTCATGCCTTTTGAGTTGATACGCGGATTTTTATTTAAAGCAAAAAAAGCTCTATAAATCAAAGCATACGCATCTAACAAGAAAAGTTTCTTATTGTTATTCATAATAAAAATAATAAAATTGTATGGTCGTAAAAGTAAAGAAAAAACGGTAAAACGACAAAAAAAGTTTAAAAAATGTGTTTTAAAATGATTTAAGAGAAATTATAACGCAAAAGCCTGTTTTTTATTATCATTGATTATCAAAAGTTTACTATAATTATGGTTAAATTTTGGAAAAAATAATAGCGACTTTAAAATAAAAGTTATACCTTTGTCGAAGTTTTTACTTTAGTGGATAGAAGTATTATTAACAAAAATTTGGAAACATGTCAGAAATTAAAGAAAAAGTTGTGTCAATCATCGTTGACAAATTGGGAGTAGATGCAGCTGATGTTACTCCGGAAAAAAGTTTTACAAACGATTTAGGAGCCGATTCACTCGACACTGTTGAATTAATCATGGAATTTGAGAAAGAATTCAATGTTTCTATTCCAGATGATCAAACAGAGAAGATTAGCACAGTAGGTGATGCAATCAAGTATATTGAAGAAAACTACAAAGCCTAACCATGGACGTAAAACGTGTAGTGGTAACCGGAATAGGAGCCGTAACACCTATAGGAAACAGTGTACCCCAATATTGGGAGTCGTTGTGTTCAGGAGTTAACGGAGCGGCTACCATTACGCGTTTTGATATCAGTAAATTCAAGACCAACACAGCTTGTGAGGTCAAAAATTTCGATCCATTCAATTATTTTGACAAAAAAGAAGTCAAAAAATTAGATTTATATGCGCAGTATGGTATTGTTGCAGCAGATGAGGCCATAAGTGATGCCGGTATAAGTAGAGAAGATACCAACTTCGATGAGGTAGGTGTCATTTTCAGTTCCGGGATAGGCGGCATCTCGAGTTTCTTCGAAGAAGTAAAGTCTCACTGCGAAGGTGACGGGGTGCCACGTTTCAGTCCTTTTATAATACCCAAATTACTGCCTGACATCACTGCAGGACATATCTCAATAAAATACGGATTCAGAGGTCCCAATTTTGCCATTGTTTCAGCGTGTGCATCATCTGCAAACTCCATAATAGAAGGATTCCATTACATACAATACGGCAAATTCCCTGTCATGATAGTCGGTGGTGCAGAAGCAGCTATCTGTCCTATCAGCATAGGCAGTTTTGAAGCCATGCGAGCAATATCACCAAGAAAAGACAATACAGCATCCAGACCTTTTGATGCTGAACGAGACGGTTTTGTGATGGGAGAAGGTGCCGGATGTTTAGTTCTTGAAGAGTTGGACCATGCCATGGCAAGAGGTGCTAAAATTTATGGTGAGATAATAGGTTGTGGCAGTTCTGCCGATGCATATCATATCACAGCACCTCATAACGAAGGATACGGCGCATACCTCTGTATGATGAGAGCCTTACAAGATGGTGGCATAAAACCCAATATGATAGACCATATCAACACGCATGGTACATCTACACCTTCCGGAGACATTTCGGAAGTCCTTGCCATAATGAAAACTTTCGGAGATCATTCCTATAAAATATCAATAAATGCAGGTAAATCCATGACGGGACATCTTCTCGGAGGAGCCGGCGCCATAGAAGCAATATCTACTGTGTTGGCAGTAAAAAACGACGTAGTTCCTCCGACAATAAATCACTTTAAAGATGATGACAACATAGATCCAAAACTGGATTTCACCTTTTGGAAAGCAAAAAAAAGAACCGTCAATTATGCTTTAAGCAATGCTTTCGGTTTCGGTGGACACGATGCAAGTATTTTATTTAAAAAATTCGTCTGATGATTACTTTGCTTCGTTATCACAACGGATCCGATAAAGCTTTAGCGAAATTCATACACAACATTTTCGGTTTTTACCCTAAAAACATTTCACTATTTCAATTAGCATTTACACATAAGTCTATAGCCAACAAAACATTAAGTGGCTTGACCATAAGTAATGAACGTCTTGAATATTTAGGTGATGCCATACTTAGTGCCATAGTAGCTGAATTCCTTTTCAAGAAGTTCCCCACAAAACAAGAAGGTTTTCTTACCGAAATGCGTTCTCGTATAGTCAGCCGTTCATCATTAAATAAACTTTCTCAAAAGTTCGGTTTTGAGAAAATGATAAACTACGTAAAACCAAACGACTGCCATTCCAAAATGCGCTCAATAGGAGGTAATGCTTTTGAAGCCTTCACAGGTGCTCTGTTTCTCGACAGAGGTTATGATTTTACATATAAAGTACTTGTTGACAGGGTGATACGTCTTCACGTGGATATTGAAAACCTTGAAAAAAACGATAACAATTTCAAAAGCCGTCTTCTTGAATGGGCACAAAAAGAAAAACACCATGTTGACTTCCGACAACTTGGTTGTAAAGGCGACGGATATGACAAATTGTATGTCATTCAAGTATTTATCGATGAAAAAGAATTTGGCACCGCATCAGATTATTCTATTAAAGGCGCTGAGCAACTTGCTGCCGAAAAAACATGGCATATTATGAATCCTCAAAATGAGGTGTCATGAAAAAAAAATCAAACATATATACATTATATTCTAAAGAATCGTATTCCGATATTACGGTTATAGTCATAAACACATCATTATATGACTATCAAATTGCATATTATATCAACAAATTGCTGAATGTCAGACTATGCAGAAAAGACAACATTTTATTCGACAAAGATTATTATCCTTATTACCTTTATTTCACAGATAAAAATAACACCATATTTTCCCTCATGTCCATGACAAGTTATGATGGCAAAACCAAAATACCTCTCAAGTTGCCATTTGACTTTTTATTCGTCATTAAAAACATTGATTATCTTAATATCGATTACATTTTGAACTTATTACGAGAGATCCCTCAAGTAACATTCGTATATAAACTCGATAACAAAGATACCTTGACATTAGAATTATTAAACAATATAGAGTTAAAAGAGTGTTTTATAATGTCAGGCAAAAAAGATGGAGATGATAAAATTGAGATAGATTATGATGATGAAGATTATGATGAAGATTATGACGATTTGTTTAAATTTATTGTTGTAAAAAAACAGTAATGGTTATTTTTGAGGAAACGAATTTATTACAGTATCACTATATATTAGTATCATTTCATTTTCCTACATTATAATATCCCAATCTTTAACATAAAAGTGGAAAGACAAATCTTTCAATCTGCCTATCCACTTTACGATAATAACAAATTAATATTAAAACTGTTGAAATTGCTTAAGGAAACGAACATCGTTTTCAAAATACAAGCGCAGGTCGTTTACTTGATATTTCAGCATAGCGGCACGTTCGACGCCCATACCGAAAGCATAACCCATATATTCATCAGGGTCAATGTCACATGCTTTTAAGATATTGGGATCGCACATCCCGCAGCCGAGTATCTCGAGCCAACCGGTATGTTTACATATATTGCAACCTTTTCCACCACAAATGTTGCATGATATATCCATTTCAGCAGACGTCTCGGTAAACGGGAAATAAGAAGGGCGAAAACGCACCTTGGTTTCTTTACCAAAAAATTCTTGTACAAAATGATACAGCACTTGTTTAAGGTCGGCAAAAGAAACCTGTTTATCAATATAAAGACCTTCTATCTGATGAAAGATACAGTGTGCACGTGCAGAAATTGCCTCATTACGGAACACTCTACCGGGAGCTATAATACGGATTGGCGGTTTCTCCTTCTCCATTGCTCTTACCTGAATACTTGAAGTATGAGTCCTAAGCAGCACATCCGGATTCTTTGTCACGAAAAAAGTATCCTGCATATCGCGAGCCGGGTGATCCGGAGGAAAATTCAATGCTGAGAAGACATGAAAATCATCTTCTATCTCAGGACCCTCACAGATAACAAAACCAAGTCTCTCGAAGATACCATTAATCTCTTCTCTCACTAAAGAAAGAGGATGACGTGAGCCATTCATAAAATCCACAGGCAAGGTAAGGTCTTGCTCACAACTGCTATCAATTTGATTATCAAGGTTTTTCTGTTGTTCATCAAAGATATTCTGTGCTTTGTTTTTCAATTCATTAAGCAACATGCCTATCTCCTTGCGCATCTCCGGAGCCACTTGCTTAAAGTCGGCAAACAGCCCGGGAATAATGCCTTTCTTACTTAAAAACTTGATACGATAGTCTTCCAAAGCCTCTTTTGTCTCAGCATGAAAAGCAGTGACTTCTTTCAATATCTCGGCAATTTTTTCTTTCATCTTACAACATTCAATTATCTTACAAAGATATAAAAAATTACACTTCAACTATTATCAATAAAAAATTACTGTCCATCATTTATTCAACAGTTCATTTACTTTATCAACGAGGTCTTCGCCTCTAAGATTCTTAGCCACAATGATGCCATTACTGTCAAGCAGCACATTACTCGGTATCGAGTTTACCCCATATAATTTAGAAGCCTCATTGTTCCATCCCTGAAGGTCGGAAAGATGTTTCCACGTAAGGTTGTCATCTTCAATAGCCTTAATCCAACTTTCTTTGTTTTGGTCAAGAGAAACACCGAGTACATCGAAACCTTGTTCATGATATTTATTATATGTCTCTACAACATGAGGATTCTCTGCACGACAGGGACCACACCATGAAGCCCAAAAATCCACAAGCAACAATTTGGATTTTCCGACAAGTTCTGAAAGAGAAACCATATTGCCATCAACATCTGCCATAGTAAAATCGACATATTTATTACCTATTGCAACACGTTGAAGCACCTCTATTTTATCATTAATCTTATCCAAGAAATAAGACTTCGTTTTCTTGTCAACATTCTTAACAAAATCTTTTAATTCATCCAACTCAAACATATAATTGTTTCTATACAATACATAATGGGCAACCACATTATCAGGGTTATTTTTTATAAAACTCATAAAATATTCCTGTTGTTTCTCACTGACAGCATCATATTCCTCCTCATATTTTTTCATCAAAGTCTCATCAAGCTGTTCCGAAGCATTTCTATAAAGATTATAAACATTATCCATTTCACTGTCAAATTCATTCATGACACTATTAAATTCAGTGTATAAATCATTTAACAATGAGCCGGTAATCTCTGCATCATAAAGGTTTTTCAAATCAGCATCGACAGTAATGTCATTATTATCAGGAAACAACATCACATTATTTCTATTATCTTTCACTGACAAGAAATAAGAGGCATTTTGTTCACCTTTAACAACATTAAAAACGACCATACCGTTTTCCACAATTGCAGAGTCTATTGCAATGGGGCTTTCTCCCTCATATTTATAAAGATAGACCATTTTATCATCAGCATTTTTCAAGTTCACCTTAACACTGTTTGTGTTATTTGAACAAGACACAAGGCCTGCAACAGCCAATAAAACTATTAAAAATCTCTTTTTCATATTTATTTATTTAATGTTAAGTTACTTTTCGGAATAAAAAGAAGCATTATCAACAAAATCAGTGCTACTGAAGACAATGTACTGAACAATGTCTGTAACAATATAATATTCAACAGTTTAAATGAGAATGCCTCAAGCATAAAATACACAAGGTTATAAACGCACAACAGAATAGAAGAATATGTAAAAAACCATGTAAAGCCCATTTCAACAAGTGAAGGGTTATATTTTTCTTCCAAATCTGATTTTCTTGTCATGATAACGATAACAAAATGGCGCACATAAGAAGTAGCGACAGCTGCCGCAGCATTAAGTCCCGGAGTGCCGGAAAAAAGGTCGATTATCATGCCCATACCAAAAGCAGCTAACATAACCTGCCACCGTTGAGCATTATACGGCATCAACAGGATGAACAATATATAAACAACAGGATGAATATAATAGCCAAGACGTATATTATCCACAATAAACAACTGAAACAATATCAGTGCCATAAAACGCATTATATCGGCAAAAAACTTATTATACATGGCTATCAGTATATTTTTAACGAATCCAATTCCTGTTTAAAATTATTTTTCACGATATAAACATTGCGCAAAGTGCTGAAATTAGTTGAAAACCGAATTCTCGCCCTTGTAAAATCCTCATTATCAGAAGGCAAGATATCTTCCACCTCTCCTATCATTATATCAGGAGGATAGGACCCGGAAAAACCGCTTGTCAACAAGGTATCACCCTTATTGATAACAAGATGCGAAGGTATATCTTCAACAACGCCGAAACGATAATCCATATTGTCCCATTTGACATTAGCAAGGTGCTTATTATCTTTAAACATAGCACTTACCACAGTATATGGATTCAGAACACTTATCACAGAAGAATAATTTCTACTCACATTAGACACGGTACCAACTATACCGTTATCAGATATGACACCCATATCTATTTCTATACCATCCTTGCTACCTTTATCAAGGAGAATATAATTATGGATGTTATAGATGTCATTGTCAATAACGTGAGCCGGAATAAAACAATAAAAAGAATTTCGGGACAACGAGTCCGACAGTTGTATGCCATTTCCCCATACTGTAGTTACAGAATCATTAACCACATCGGCAGCACCCAACATATTCATAAGCATGGCATTAGTGGCAGAAAGTCTGTCATTTTCCTCTTTAAGATGAAAATAAGCATTACACTGAGACGTAAGTTCAAACAATTTACCGGACATTTCATTCGACACATTGACCATTTTACGTTTATGATACGGTTGACTATTGACTATCATAACGATAGACAACACCTCCAATATCACGAACAATAAGATAGGGTTATATCTTTTTAAAAACTTAAGAATATTGAACATTATGCCATCGAGACTACTTGATCAGGAATGGGAACTTATCGAAATTCTTAAGGGCGATACCTGTACCGCGTGCCACTGCGCGAAGAGGATCTTCCGCCACATGTATTGGCAGTTGTGTTTTTGAATGAAGACGTTTGTCGAGACCTCTCAACAAAGCGCCTCCACCTGTAAGATAAATACCTGTACGATAAATATCGGCAGAAAGCTCCGGTGGTGTTTGTTCGAGGGTACTAAGCACTGCTGCTTCTATCTTGGATATACTTTTATCAAGACAATGAGCTATCTCCGAATAGTTCACTTTAATTTCTTTAGGAATACCTGTAAGCATATCGCGACCATGGACTGCATATTCATCAGGTGGATTATCGAGTTCCATCAATGCGGCGCCCACTTCTATTTTTATGAGTTCAGCAGTACGTTCACCGACATTGATATTATGTTGTTTACGCATATACTCCACTATCTCGTCGGTAAAGTCATCGCCGGCAATACGTATAGATTTGTTAGTCACTATACCGCCGAGTGCTATTACAGCTATCTCACTTGTACCACCACCTATATCGACAATCATATTGCCCATAGGTTCAAGAACGTCAATACCAATACCGATAGCGGCAGCCATAGGTTCATGTATAAGACGCACCTCTTTGGCACCGGCCTGTTCGGCGGAATCCTTAACAGCACGTTCTTCGACCTCAGTAATGCCGGAAGGAATACAGATTACCATTTTAAGTGCCGGAGGGAAGATGGAATTATGAAAATTAATCATCTTTATCATCTCTCTGAGCATATATTCAGCCGCTTGAAAATCGGCAATGACACCATCACGCAAAGGCCTGATAGTCTTGATATTTTCGTGTGTCTTTCCATGCATCATCATAGCTCTTTTTCCTACAGCCATGATTTGCTGCGTATCGCGATGTATAGCAACTATCGAAGGTTCATCGACTACTACTTTATCATTATAAATGATAATAGTATTAGCAGTACCCAAGTCGATAGCCAACTCTTTATTAAAAATTGAGAACAGACCCATAATGATTATTTTTAATTAATGTTTAAAATGACGATATCCGGTAAACACCATTGCGATATCATGTTCGTTGCAAAAATCTATGGACTCTTTATCACGTATAGAGCCACCGGGCTGAATGACAACATTGATGCCTTCCTTATAAGCTAAACTTATACAATCAGAAAATGGGAAAAAGGCATCTGAAGCCATCACTGCATTCTTTAAATCGAAATTAAAACTTTTAGCCTTGTCGATAGCCTGTTTTAAGGAATCGACACGAGATGTCTGACCAATGCCAGAAGCCAACAACTGCTTGTTTTTAGCCAGTACTATAGCATTAGAACGGCTGTGTTTTACAATCTTATTTGCAAAAATAATATCTTCAATATCATTTTTATCATCTATGGTTTTTACTGTCACAGCCTTAAAGTCTTCCTGTGACTCCACATGCAAATCACGGTCCTGCAATAGTATTCCATTAAGTGAGGATTTCATCAATTTAGATGGAAACTTTGATGATTTAAGTTTCAGGACTATTCTGTTGACCTTAGAAAACAAAAATCCGAGAGCTTTTTCTTCATAATCGGGAGCCACTATCACTTCGAAAAACATTTTATTGATAGCCTCCGCGGTCTTGACATCTATCGGGCTGTTACATACAAAGACTCCGCCGAAAGCCGACACCGGGTCGCCGCTTAAAGCATCCTGATATGCTTCATAAACAGTAGGACGAGAAGCTATGCCACAAGGATTATTATGTTTTAAAATGGCGAAAGTAGGCTCATCAAATTCATTGATAAGATTTATACCGGCATCGAGGTCGAGTAAGTTGTTGTATGACAAATCTTTACCATGTAACTTGTCGAACACCTCATTCAAATCGCCATAGAAGGCAGCTTTTTGATGAGGATTTTCTCCATAACGCAACTGTTGGTGTTTCTCAATATGAACATTAAGAGCCTTATCATCGCAATTTCTTGAAAACCAATCATAAATCATACCATCGTAATAAGAACTCGTTGCAAAGGCATATTTGGCGAATCTCTGTCTGTCTTCCAAGGAAGTACAACCATTTTGTTGTTGGTAAATATCGATAAATTCACCATAATACTTCGAAGACGGGACAATAAGAACGTCTTTAAAATTTTTTGCTCCGGCTCTTATCAAAGAAATACCGCCAATATCTATTTTTTCTATTATCTCGGATTCAACGACAGTATTTTTCACTGTTTCTTCAAAAGGATAGAGGTCAACTATGACAAGATCGAAAGGAGGAATTTCATAATGTTGCATCTCATTAATATCATTCGGGTTATCCATACGACCGAGTATGCCGCCAAACACCTTTGGGTGTAATGTCTTGACACGACCACCCAATATTGAAGGATATCCCGTTAACGATTCTATTGATTTTACACTGTCATCGATTTTTTTGACAAAGTCAAAAGTTCCTCCTGTAGCATAGATTTGCACTTCATTTTGTTTGAGCAATGCTACAATCTTATCAAGGTCAGTTTTATAATATACTGAAATTAAACAATTTACAATTTTTTTCAATGGACTATTAATTTAAGAATTTAATTCTGCAATTTTAACAAAATTCCGTTAACCTGTCAAGGTTTGACGCGTGTTTTTTTATATTTTTTAAACATGAAAAAAAGAAAAAATCTTCTCATAAAACTATCAAAACGATAGTAGAAATTACAAAAACACTTTTAAAATACTGTAAAAGAATAATTTAGTATTATTTTCCTCAATGTGCAAAAAAATATGGATTTTTATTCAAAATTTTGTATTTTTACAAGTTAAAAATTGAAAGAGTGGAAACGCGCTGGCTTATAGCAAAAGATGTTGATAAACAAGTTGTTAAAGATTTGTCTGATGTATTAGGCATAGACAATAATCTTGCGACTTTGCTTGTACAACGCGGTATTACCTCATTTGAAAAAGCGAAAAATTTTTTCAGACCGTCATTATCACATCTTCATGACCCTTTCCTGATGAAAGATATGGACAAAGCTGTAAGTCGTATCAAAAAAGCAATAGACAATAATGAGAAAATACTCATTTATGGTGATTACGACGTTGACGGTACAACGGCAGTAGCATTGATATACACATATTTAAAAAATTTCTGTAATAAGAAAAAAATAGCATTTTACATACCGGATCGATATGAAGAAGGGTATGGCATATCTTATAAAGGTATTGACTATGCTGCTGACAACGGGTTTCAATTAGTGATAGTGTTGGATTGTGGCATTAAGGCTGTCGAAAGAATTGAATATGCCAACAGTCGCAACGTTGATTTCATAATTTGTGATCATCATCGTCCCGGAGACAAAATACCTGATGCCATTGCCGTATTAGATTCAAAACGTGTTGATTGTCAGTACCCATATAAAGAATTATCCGGTTGTGGCGTAGGATTCAAATTAGTTACTGCCTTAGCAAAGAGTATGGGAAGACCTATAGAAGAGACATACGAGTTATTGGATTTGGTAGCCATAAGCATTGCTGCCGACATTGTACCGATAACCGGAGAAAATCGAGTCCTCGCCTACTATGGTCTTCGTTTGTTGAACCGCAATCCACGTCCGGGCATTGAGGCTGTACTGCAACATGCCAACATACACCGACGCAACGAATTGTCTTCAGAAGACATGGAAGAAAATTGTGTACTTGAAAGAGAACTGACTATAAGTGACTTGGTATTTCTCATCGGACCTCGCATCAATGCAGCTGGTCGTATTGAAAAAGCCAGCGACTCGGTGCGGTTACTACTCGCTAACAACAAAGAACATGCCAACAAATTAGCCGACTCCATCAACGACCTCAATGCCAAACGACGTGAGTTTGACAACAAGATCACTGAAGAAGCACTCAAGATGATTGAATCCGACATTACACTAAAAAATGCCAAAAGCACTGTTATCTTCAATGAGAACTGGCATAAAGGCGTCATTGGCATTGTCGCTTCACGTCTTACCGATACTTATTACAGACCTACCATAGTGTTGACGCGTTCCAACAACCTCATCACCGGGTCAGCCCGTTCTATCAAGAATTTCGATATCTATGATGCAATAGACGACTGTTCCGATCTGCTTGAACATTTCGGCGGTCACAAATATGCTGCCGGATTGTCGCTCAAACCGGAAAACCTTCAAGCTTTCTCGGAACGTTTTGAGAAATATGTCTCGGAACATATCAATGATGAAGAACTCGTGCCGGAACTCAATGTTGACATTAAGATAGACTTCCGTGACATAAACCCGAAATTTGTACGCATCCTAAAACAGTTCGCGCCTTTCGGTCCAGGCAATCCGTCACCGGTATTTCTTACCACAAACGTCATAGATACAGGCTATTCACGGGCCGTAGGAAATCATAAACATCTTAAACTGTCTGTAAAACAATATGGCAACGAAGAGCAATGTTTTTCAGGCATTGCTTTTCAAAAAGGAGAATTTTTCAACAGAATTCATTCATTAGAACCTTTTGCCATCTGTTATTACATAGAAGAAAACTTTTGGCAGGGCAAGACGTCATTGCAACTCAATGTGAAAGATATTAAATTCAACGGTTTTACAGACTTCTCATCAGAAAAATAAGACTTTTATTATCAGCACTACTCCACATATTCCGATAATCAATCCTATTATTCTGTTGAATACAGTCATCATCTTTTCTGTAAAAAATTTCTTCAATGAATATGCGCCGGCAGCTTTCAATATATCAAATATTATAACAGTACCGAAAACACCTATGAAAAACTTCACCAAACAATAAATATTACCATTATATTGTCCCGAAGCAGTTGCCACACATGTCATCCAAAATATCCAGACGAAAGGATTGAAGATATTCATGACAAAGCCCTTGCCTACATAAATATACCATTTGGGAGACTTGTATTTCTTCTCCAATTCATTGATACTTTGGTTGGTAGATTCAGATCTCTTTACAATATTACTTGGTGACAAGTTATAAGTGAAAATGCCAAAAATTATAAGTATGATACCGGCACTAATACCGGCATAAACCATACGCTTATCATCATTCAAATGTACTTGTATAGAACTCATCAACATAAGAGCGACAATCATGACATCATTAAGCACTATGCCCAAATCAAGAAGAAGAGCGGATTTGAATCCTCTGTTGATACTTGTCTGTATCAAAGAAAAGAAACCGGGACCGAAACCGAATACCAAAGCGAGGGTAAGACCCATCAAAACACCTTTCAATACAATCATTGCTTCGTAAAATTAGAGATAAAAGCAACCCACTCATCATAACGAGCACCTTTCAACACACGTGGAAACTTGGTGGCTCCTCCAATTTTGCCCATTTTTTCCATGAAATCATAAAACACATGCGTAGGCAAGACATCTATAAACAACTCATTTATAGACTCCATACGTTCCACTCTATAGTCATCGTTAATACGTTTCAGATGCTCATCTATCATATTCAATATTTTATCTTTATCTACAGGTTTATCGCAACCGATATACCAATGATGGGCAAATCTATTCTCATAATGTATTCCTGCAACAGTAAACTCATTGATATCCAATTTCATAACATTAGAAACATGATCTATTGCCTGATTCATATTATCTTGTGAGAGATGTTCACCAACAAGACTAAGGAAATGCTTTGTGCGACCTTTTATCATTATCTCGCATCGTTGTTTATTGACAAACTCTATCACATCGCCAATCATATAACGCCATGAGCCGGCATTGGTAGAGACAAGAATGGCATATCCGACATTTTCTTCTACCTCATTTATAGTCAATGTTTTACAATCTCGTTTTATATTACCTTCGCTATCGAAATTATTATCATCAAATGGAACGAACTCATAATAGATGCCATTATCCATTATCAGTTGCATGATACGTTTGTTAAGATCTATTTGATAAGCTATATAACCTTCTGAGGCAAGATAACTCTCACTATATACAACAGGTTTGCCAAAGAGTTTTTTAAAACTGTTTTCATAAGGACCGAAAGCCACTCCGCTATGAACATAGGCAGCAAGAGAGGGCCATAAATCATGTATCGTATTCAAATTATATTCTTTAACAATACGTTCGAGGAGAATTTGAACCCAGGCAGGAACGCCGACAATAACGCCAATATCCCATTTGGGAGCGTTTTTCACCATCTCATTAAGTTTGTCATTCCAATCTACAGTCTTCGATATTTTACGTCCGGGTTTATAAAAATATTGAAACCAAAACGGAAGATTGGCAGCAGAAATACCGGACAAATCTCCTGAATAGTAGGTTCCGTTATACTGAAGATGTGTACTGCCTCCTATCATCAATATACCTTTATCCCAAAAATCAGGAGGAAAATCATAACGTGTGGCACAAATCAATTGTCTGATACTCGCTCTTTTAATAGATCTAAGCATATTATTGGTGACAGGGATAAACTTGCTCGATGCCTCCGAAGTGCCGGAACTAAGGGCAAAATATTTTACGACTCCCGGCCAAGCAACATTAGCTTCACCATTAAGCGCCCTGAACCACCACTCCCTGTACATGCTATTGTAATCATGAACAGGAACATTTGTTCTGAAAGCATCAAAAAGACTGTCAGAATTCAAAATGGCATCGAAATTATAATAAGTACCAAAAGCAGTGAGAGAAGATTTTCTCAGCAATCTTTTTAATTCTTTCTCCTGAGCATTTACAGGATCCAAACGTTTCTGTTTGAACTCAATAGGAATACTTCCAACCGTATAAACCGTCTTTACTATGGAACCGAAAATATTAGCCATACGCACAAATATTTGAAAAGCAAAATTAAAACTTTTTTTAATGTCATTCCTTTTCTGTATCACTTTTGTCCCATGATTAATTACAATAAATTCCTATTATATATAAACATTTGATAATCATTACTTTTTTAAAACAAATAATAACTATCAAGTCCATTCATTGAAAGATTATATCAGAATGAATACAAAGAAAAACAATACGTCTATAATACTTTTTATATATGAATTTATGAGAAATATGATTGCAAAATCAAAACTTAACAAAATTTAAAACGCCAAAAAACAAAATGTGGACAACTTATTTTCCCAATTTATTGTTTATTCAATCAGCAAGTCGATTTTTTATGTATCTTTGTCCTAAATTATAAATCTAAAAAACAAACAAATGAGACGTATCAGTATTATTTTAACAGTGTTGTGTTGTTTAATAGGGTTTACAACCAATGCACAAGTATTTTCTAAAGGAGATATCGTACTTAACGGAACCATTGGTTTTGGTAGCTTGACCAATTATTCCATAGGTCTTCCACCGATTGCAATTTCCGGTGAATATTGTATTGTTGACAACCTGTTTGACGCCAACAGTGCAATAGGAGTAGGCGCTTATGTTGGAGTTGGCAGATATAAACACGTACATTGGAATGATTATGATGTCAAAATCAAAGATCTTTATACTCGTTGGGTTTTCGGTGCAAGAGGTCTGTTTCATTACAACTTCGTTGACAATTTAGATACATACGCCGGTTTAATGCTTGGAGTGTATTCAAATTCTGAAAAGAAGACTTACACAGACAATACAAATACTGTCAAAACAAACAAATACACATCTGCTGCATTTGCTTATTCATTATTCATAGGAGCACGGTATTACTTCACACCAAATTTCGGTGTTGTTGCTGAAGCAGGATATGGTCTGACATTTTTCTCGTTAGGCGTTACATATAAATTGTAATCATTTTGTTGCGATGACGACTGCATTTTTATATCTTCTCACCTCGCCATTCATCTTGAACAACTCTGTGAGAATGATATAAATGCCCGGAGAGACACGATTTCTATCATCATCGAGTCCGTCCCAGAAAAATGAAGCTTCAGACGATATCATTACATTGTCGGAAAGTTTTCTTACATGTCGTCCGTATGAATCCAGGATATTTATCTTTAATGTACAGCCGGTATCTTTCACTGTCAAGAAGATACCGGCTGTTTCATCATAACCATCACCATCGGGAGAAAAAATTTCCGGTTCAACAGTAACAACATTCGTTTCTGTAATATCCTGTGTCATGACAGAATTACGATAACCAGGTGTACCATAATTTACATTGAAAGCAGCAGAATGCCAATTATCGATATCCAAAGAACCTTTATCAAAAGATATACGTTCCAAAGACACCCCTTTGGTGACAGCAAGTAACGGATAGTGCATCTTGTCGTTATAACGCATGACATCTATCATACTCCCGTCAGATACCATCAACAAGACAGTACCACTGTCGTTGTTATAAGAAGGAAAACGTTTCATATCCAGAAAGTTCTCTGTTCCGGTATTATATTGTTCTCCAACAATACGTCCATTTTGCGACAACAAAAGATATTCACAAGGCAACAACGGACGTCGTTCAGAGCATAATTCCACTAATGTAGTATCAGGAGGATTAGGAAAGGACATCTTAACGGAACCAAGTCTTAACCTGTTAATATCCAATATCTTATCAGAATTATTATATAATTCCACGTAATCAACTCCAGGTTCCACGGGATTAAACAAAACTTCATTAATCAAAACATCTCCCGGTTCAACATCTTGTGTCATTCCAAAAGAAATCACGCAATCTTCAGATAGAGACACCCCGCTGCAATTCACTATATTTTTTAAAACGAGATGATATATCATACCTGTTTCGAGAGGCT
Source organism: Bacteroidales bacterium Phil6 (assembly GCA_002633315.1). GTDB lineage: Bacteria > Bacteroidota > Bacteroidia > Bacteroidales > F082 > Limimorpha > Limimorpha avicola. Next base: position 2,306 of record NWBN01000023.1, on the reverse strand, counting down.
GTTCAAGAATCAACTCGACATAATTGTTTTTGGCAGGCAACAACAGACAGGAGACAGGATTCGTCTTCAATTCATCTATATAATAATTCTCCGTATCAGAAAGTGTGACCCCATCCATTTTATGTGTGAAATAGACTTCTACAATATTGTCATACAACACATTGACATAATCCACACGAGGCTCCAATATATTAGATTCATCAACAGAGTTCAGCATACAGGGTGTTCCTCCTCGTTTATCATGACTTTCCTGCCAATTCTCACGTCCGGCGCATGGATGCAAAGGGTCTATCTGTTCCAAAGCCCGGCCACCTTCCGCATTGCCGGAATCTCTATACCAACTAATGTCGAAAGTCACAGAAGAAATAACATTGTAATTATCATCCAACAGCACCAAATTGGTACCACCATTCGCAATTTGAAAACCAGATAATCCACAACATTGTCCGTATTGCGACATCTCTTCCACAGCATTTTCATGACACAAAAGCACATAATTATACGGTTCTATCACTATGCTATTCAAAATCTTGTGTTCTGTAGTCCCAACAACTAAAGTCCAGCCTGATATGTTCAGCGGCAATATGGTTGTATTATACAACTCCAAATATTCCCAATGCAACTCCACAGAAGGCTCAGGGTCAGCCATTATCTCGTTAATCACCACGTCATTCTCGGTGTTACGATGTATCACAAAACTACAATGCAAGTCAAAGGCGGTATTACCTTCAACATCCGACACCTTTTTTATTGTCAATTCATATAATACATCATTATGCAAGGCATTGCCAAAAGAAAGACATATAATGGAACAGTTTTCACATAATATTACACTATCCGGATATCCAAAATCAGAGACGAGATAATTGGTAACATCCAAAGAGGAAGAAGCGTCGAGACATTCGTTGAACGCGAGGGAAACATTATGATTGTCAATGACGTTGGCTGAGACGAGGGTGGGAGGTTCGGTATCCATGACAGGTTTGCCGATATACAGGTCATCGAAAAAAAATTTTTTTGCATTGCTTGCCGTATAAGTCGCTACCAATCCAAAATATCCGACAGGAAGAAAAGAGTTGTCAACACCTTGTGCCTCAAGATGATAAGTTCCACTACCCGTTTTGTCCACCATCACCTCCCAACGCCCGTCGGGATAACGACGTATCTTAAAGTACGCTGTAAAGGAAGAGGAAATGAAAGTATCTGTTCCACGACAAATGCTGCTTGTTTCGCCATTCTCCAACTTCATCAAATCCACTACATCATCGCTTCCCGCCTCGCCCAAGCGCAAAAAATATGCCTGTTTTGCCATAACGAGTTCCGAATTGTCGGAATCCAAAAAGACATCACAAAAATTTTTGGAAGAAGGTGCGAATTTCTCGCTAATCATAAAACGCCATTCCAAAGTATCGCCCGGCATGTACGACACCGACAACCATGCCACACCGGCTACGTTACCATTGGTCTGTAATTGATATTTGTCATTGACAATAAAAACAGAATCAGTGCCATGCCATGAAGGATTATCGGTAAAGTCGCCATCGCTGAAATCATCGACAGTCTGTCCGTATGTTTGTACCGTCTTAAATACAATACATAACGACAACAAGCAAATAAAGTAAGTTTTCATAAATATTTCGATTTTAGTTATCAATTACAAATGATACAAATTTTGTATTCAAGCATGTAAAAATACTGTAAATCACTTTAATAATTTGTTTTTTAACTTTATTTAACTTTCAAGCGATACATAATATTTTTATCAGCATAAAAGGACACTATTTGTTAAAAAATCATTACTGACAGTAAAATATTTATATTTTTTATAATATCTTGATAATCAAACTTATATGCTTATAAATCAAGATGAGAGTTTGTATTATATCTTGATAACCAATTTATTATAATTTTTACAAATCCAATGGTATTTATTCATGCAGAGACAGTACTATTTGACGTCTCTACAATATGTTGACAATATGATATTTTGTGTTTCATGCGATTATCTTTTATAAGATTGCATATAACGTTTTTATCGAACAAAACGATTTTTCAAACTTTTACAGAACAGCCATGAAAAAACATAGATTTTCATCCGTTTTTTAATATATCGGTAGTGTTTCAAAAAGTGTGTAATTAAGACGCCATGATATGACGTCTTTACAATCTTGGTTTTCAACATAAAAAAACAGAGACCGCCTGAACTTGTCAGACAGTCTCTCATACAGTTAATCTATAATGTTTCCTTTTTTACTGTTTTTTTGAAACTACTATTGCTTTACCCATTTACCGCTTTCTGCCTCCTT
>NWBN01000022.1 GCA_002633315.1 Bacteroidales bacterium Phil6 | reverse complement strand
ATGTAGTTCCCATCAAAAGCTGATATTCTGTTGTAAACTGTCCCAATGTCCATCTCAATGTACAAATAAGACGACAGGTTCACCTTCTTCATTAATATACGAAGCATCTTGATAACCGGCTTTTGATGCTGTTGCAGAATACTCTCCGGCGAGTATCTCTCCGGAATATGTTCCGTCTGAACCGGTGGTGAAACTGAATGTCTGTTCGACTCCGTATTCATCCAATCCCGTGAATGTTACAATGGCTCCTTCTATTGTCGTTGAGCCATCCTGTTCAAACACTGTTCCGCTTGCCATTCCATTGCCGCTTACACGTACCAAAATACCTTCTGACATTGCGGATTCTCCCTCGTCATATACTGCCGTCACATTAAACTCATAGCCTTCCATATTGTATGTAAGACCCTCCACATCGTATGATGTCGTCGGAATAACAGCATCATTTACCTTTACACCGTCCTGATAAACGTTATATCCGCGTATCGATTTTGCGTTACGGTCCTGCACTGTTGTCCAGCTCAACTCTGCTGTCTCGCCTTCATAAAGTTCGTAATCGGCTGCAACAAGATCCTGGGGAATGTTGAATGTCGTAGTAAAGCCCCATACTTCGCCTGCCGTGGTACCTGAAACATTACGTTCATTAATTCTCCAGAAATAGTTCTTGTTATTAAGTAACACACCTGTTGTATAACTTTGTGCCAAGTCATCTGTCCAATCCACGACAACCTCTGATGGAGGATATGTAGTTCCCATCAAAAGCTGATATTCTGTTGTAAACTGTCCCAATGTCCATCTCAATGTCACAGGGGAAGTGACATTAGATTCACCATTAGCCGGAGAAACTGCAACCGCCGGTAATGGAGCAGGAATAGTTGCCTTATCAACATTAAGAATATATTGCGCACTTGTCGAAGAAGCCACGAGATAATATGTCCCTGGTGTTACTGTCAAATTAGTGATAGGATTATCACCTCCGAAACTGACAGGATACTCATCACGATTATTAGCCACCTGTGCCATTTCTTCCTCTGTCATCATATCGGCAATTTCCATTGAACCTGAACCGATATTAGGCTCTTGTGCCAACGGGCTGAGTATGAAAGAACCTCTTTCACTAAAACCTCTCAATATCATAGGAAGACCCTGTTGTCCGCTGTCATCCCAAATAGTCCAACCTGTTGAAGTTTTTTGCAGACCATTACCTGAAACGCTCTGTCCCCAAATAGCTCTCGGAACACCCCAAGGACCACTTGACAATGAACCAGTAAAGCCTACTGTCACCCAGTATGTTCCGGGTTGAAGGTTGATATCCAAACCGGAAGCCACGACTTTCATGACTGGACGATCTGTCGATGTAAAAGCTGTTGCCGTTGTTCTGTATATACCTGTCCACTCCGTAGATGACATCAAATTTGTTGCGTTGTCTCCCCATACAGGCTGACCACCTTCCATAGGATTACCATCGAAAATCTGTAAATACAAACCTGTAAATGTAGAAGTCAAACCTGAACTTGTCTGGTATCCATAAAACTCCATCTCGTTAATGGTTGTTTCTGTCTCACATACAAAATCATCAGCGAGCAAATAATACGTACCGGCACCTGTAGCCCAGTTGGCATTGGGACCATAATTGACTCCAGAACCGCATATTGCTGAAACGTCACTGCCACCAGTACCTTGTCCTGGATGTGTTACCATATCAGCTTGGTCAAATAAGAACTCTTCTGTTGCACCACCACCGGCACCGATCTCTGGTCCGGTATAGTAATTGTCAATGCCGGGACCACCTTGTCCATTGAAATCTTCACTATAAAGAGCCAACTTAGGATTGTTGCCTTCCGTCATCTCAATATTAAGAATTGCATCTTCAGTGATAACAAGTTTATATACACCGTCAGGACCATCCGAATTCTCGCCGGGAAGTTCATAGTTATCATAAATACTGCTTGTGCTTTGTGTTGTAGAATAAGGATATGTTGACACTGTTTGTGGTGTCTCAACTACATCAGGCACAACAGGAATATATGCCTCAGCAGTTATTGTGGCTGTAGATACACTACGTACATTGTTATTCCAAACAGCAACAAATTCAGCAGTAACCATACCAGCAGAAGTTGTAGCATCAGGATTGGTTGTAACATAAATATCTATTGATTCTTCAGGAGCAACAGTGACAGGAAGTTCCGGATTATTTGCATTAGCATCGAGAACGAAGAAGTCTGTATTAGCAAAATCCATTGTTGAAACATCAACAGGAATCTGTCCCGTATTAGTCAACGTAAGTGTCTCGTTATGCATCCAGGAGCCAACAGGACGAGGACCCATTGCGAGAGGATTAGGTGTCACTTCCAATCCCGGAGGATTGCCAACGACAAATGTCGGGAAGTAGTGGTTGTTTCCATGAATATCTGTCAACCATTCATTATATTCTTCATCACCATTTATCCAGTCGTTTAGAGCTGTACGCAAATCTGTTGAGCCACCATAACCCGGAGCAAGAAGCGTACATACTGTAGGATCGTTCTCATCTTGAGTAAATCTTACAAGATATTGAACTTGTGTTGTATTGGAATTAGAACCAATAGCTATACTGTAACTGCCATCGAGATAATACAAACCGGTAGCATATCCATAATAACCGGTTGAAGAATAGCCCTGATAACCTATTGCAGCACCTGAGGTTGTAGTTGATGTTGCAGTAAGAATACCACCGTTATAACAGTTGTCAACACGACCATAACCCGTATAGTTGTATGCATAGTTGTATCCTGCAATACCGCCGCAGTATGAAGAACCTGTAACATCACCTATATTATAACTGTTACGTAAAATCGAGCCGTAGTTATAACCTACTATACCACCACTGTATGTAGTAGCTATTATATCTCCGATATTAGCACAGTTTTGTACAATACATCTTCCATAGGAACGGCCTACAATACCGGCACTATAGCTTTGACCATTCACATCGCCTCTGTTGGTACAGTTGTCCACCACACCATAATATGTTAAATATCCAACTATGCCGCCATGATATGAACCGGAGCCAAATATGTCACCTCTATTAATACAATCAACAACATAAAGATGAGAAGTTGTTTCATCATTTTTGCCATTATAATAACCGACAATACCACCAACATAACTTACAGACGCATTGATAATAGCATTATTGACACAATTGATGATATAAATATCTTCATCACCAGTTTCAGAAGAACTTAGATTAACATCTCCGACAATACCACCCACCTTAGTACCAGTACTGATAATTGAACCTTTTACTGTAACATTAGATACAACAGCACCTGGATCAAGAGCAGAGAACAGACCTACACTGCCGGCACCGTCGATATCAACCTCAATGGAATAGCCATTACCATCGAAATAACCTTCAAAAGCAGTATTACCGCCAATAGATGTTGTAATACCGTCAATATCACGCATCACCTTGAAATATTTGCCTGATGTTGTCCAACCATTCGACATTACAGATGTCAAAGCCTCCAAATCTGCCTTTGAATAAAGAAGATACGGACTGCTTTCTGTACCATTACCGCTAAAATCCGGTTCTGTACACGCTATAATCGAACGCCAACCGCTCACATCTCCATCACCACAGTTTGTTCTTACATAACAGTTATATACTGTTCCACCGGTAAGACCAGTAAATGTATAAGAGGTATCTGTTATATTCGAAGCAGTAGGTGTTGTAGTAGCTGAAGGTGCTTCTTCATCACTGATATAAACATCGAATGCACCTGTTCCAGGATAAGGAGTCCAACCCATTGTAATGGTTGTTGGTGTAGCACCGATGAGTTCCACTGCAGTAGGTTTGTGACATGTCAACACAAATGGAGTTACATTAAGTTTGACATTAGCCTTGTAGGCAGTTCTTGTACCTACTCCTGTTGGATATTCGGCATAAGACAAATCAGAGTCATTTTGACGATACATGCATGTATTCGTTTCTGAAGTATAGTAAAACTTCAGAGTTGACGAATAATTAGCAGTAGTTTTTGCAACTACTATCACAAGATTATCTTCACCTTCATAGGTGAATGGAGAATCAAGTTGAATCTCTTGCCAACCTGTTGTGGAACCAATTACCACATTGGTACCCGAATAAACCAACGTAAGATCATTCTCCGGAGTCCAATCCGAAGTGGAAGAAAACGTTGATCTCGTAGTTTCGCCCATGTAAATTTTCAGTGTTGACATGGTAACAGGCGCTGCTGTCGCCACTTCATAAGCAACTGAATTAATTACACATGCCGAAGAGAAAGAACTCGCAGGATAGATTGTCTCATTCCATGAGTTCTTGTAGAAATTGTTGAACGGCGCATTATAACCTGTCGTCGTTCCAGTGCCAATGATTACCTCATCGGCCTTTACTGTCATAGGCGCTATTAGCACCAATAACAGTAAACTAACTAAAAATCTTCTCATTGTGTGTTAGTTTTTGTTAATAAATATGTTAATTATGATTAAACATCTTGCGATGTCAAAACATCAAACTTTAATCACTTTAGTCATTAATGCCATAAAATCCACTTTTCTATACTCTTATTTCGACATTGCGACTAATTCTCAGTAGCACATTTTTATCACACCAAAAACAGAACGATTCCCTACACACTAAACCAATCAGACAATCATTATTATGACAATTCAAACAAAAAAATCCCTCTCAAAATAAAGAATTTTTTAACAATTTTTTATAATTTAGAACATTTCTAAACTGAAAGAGATTACTACAAAACATAAAACATCATATCATATTGATTAACAGTTTTGTCAACAAAATATCAACAAAACCGTATTTCCACCTATTTATAAAGTGTCGTGTCAAAATTATTAAATATTTTTAATAAAACAAATTTTTTTTGATAATTTTGCATAATATTTTTATCATTATGAAAAAAATATGCGTTTTTTGCGGAAGTAGTATGGGCAACGACTATTGTTATCAGGAAGCAGCGGCTGCCCTTGGCAAAGTTCTTGCTGATAATGGTCATATCCTGTATTATGGAGGTGGTGATGTCGGATTGATGAAAATCATTGCCGATTACATGTTAAAATCCAACAACACTGTTATTGGTGTTATGCCAAAACTGATATTGAATATGGAAATAGGTCATTCCGGCATAACAAAAATGATTGAAGTGAACAGTATGTCGGAACGCAAAAATCTGCTCATTGAAGAATCTGATGCTTTCATTGCGATGCCGGGAGGATTCGGAACTTTGGACGAATTGTTCGAAGTGGTGGTCCTCAACCAACTGCGCATCATTGATAAACCTGTGGCTTTGTATAATGTTAATGGTTATTATAATCATTTAATAGAATTTATCGACCATGCCATACATGAGGGTTTTATCCGTCAAGAACATAAAAACAACATTATAATTTCCGACAATCCCAAAACTATAGTTGACAGTCTCAATAACTTTAAACCTATAGAAATAGGAGGTTGGATTAAAGATATTAAAGAAGAAAGTAAATAACATCATCATGAACATAATAGGAATTACCGGAACACTCGGTGCAGGCAAAGGTACTATAGTAGAATACCTTACTAAGAAAAAAGGATACATGCATTATTCTGTCCGAGCCTTTATCGCAAGAGAAATACAAAACAGGGGATTGGATGTCAATCGTGACACTTTGACAATGGTTGCCAATGATTTGAGAGCTACTCATAGTCCAAGTTATATAATCGACTGTTTATATGAACAGGCTTGTATCTCCGGTAAAAATGCTGTCATTGAAAGTGTCCGTACTCCGGGAGAGGTGGCTTCATTACGTTCCAAAGGTCATTTTACTCTGTTCGCTGTAGATGCTGACAGAGAAGTTCGTTATCAACGTATTAAAGAACGTCAGTCAGAGACCGACAATGTCAGCTTCGAGACTTTCGTCGCCAACGAAGAAAGAGAACTGTCATCACAAGACCCGAACAAACAAAATATTGCAGAATGTGTCAGACAGGCTGACTTTATATTTCAAAACAACGGAAGCATTGAAAATCTCTATGTTCAGGTTGAAAAAGTGCTGAAAGATATTGAAGACAAAAAACATCACAGACCGTCATGGGACGAATATTTCATGAATCTTGCAGATACAGTAGCTGAAAGAGCCACTTGTGACAGAGGCAGAAGCGGCTGTGTCATAGTAAAAGACAGACAGATTTTAGTCACCGGATATGTAGGTTCTCCAAGAGGATTGCCGCATTGCGATGATGTCGGACATCTTTTCAAAAAGATGATACATGAAGACGGTCATATCACTCAACATTGCGTCAGGACCGTACATGCAGAACAAAATGCCATAACTCAGGCTGCACGACGAGGTATCGCTCTCGAAGGAAGTACGCTGTACTGCCGCATGACTCCTTGCCGTACATGCGCCATGCTTATCATTAACTGCGGCATTACTAGAGTCGTCTGTCAAAGAAAATATCACGACTGCTCCGATTCCGAGAACATGTTCAAAGAAGCCGGAGTAAAACTCGAATATTTTTATGATGAAGTACAACAATATGATAATCAATAAATATCAAGATTTTTAAATCATATTGCATAACAAATTCCAATATAATCAGATATTTTTTTGATTTAGGACAACTTATCAAATTAATCGATTTTATTATCCTAAATAATAGACTTTCTACCTGATATTCAGATAGAAAGCTGTTTTTATGTATCCATATTACATAAAATCGCTATAAACGATGAGAATTACTAACAATATATAAATTAGGAATGCCTGAATCACAAATTATGACAGCTCCAAATCTAATTTTTCAAACAAAAAAAAGAAGCCGCCCGTTGCGACTTCCCTTGTAGCGGGGGGCGGATTTGAACCACCGACCTTTGGGTTATGAGCCCAACGAGCTACCGGACTGCTCCACCCCGCAATATGAATTTAAAAAAATTTACCTTTTTATTTCAGACTGCAAAGATAAATAAACTATCTTTGCATGTCAAGTTTTTTTGAAAAAATTTTTATGAATCATAAAGCTGGTTATGTCAATATTATAGGAAAACCTAATGTCGGTAAATCGACTTTAATGAATGACCTTGTTGGAGAAAAGATATCTATCATCACCTCAAAGGCACAGACAACAAGGCACAGAATACTCGGAATAGTGAATGGCGACGACTTTCAAATTGTCTTTTCCGATACTCCCGGCATAATAAAAAATCCTGCATACAAAATGCATGAGATTATGAATCAGTTTGTGAATGTCGCTTTCATAGATGCTGATTTAATATTGTATGTGGTAGATATCACAGACAAAAAAATCGATGAGCCTACGGTTGAACGTCTCAAAAAAATGGAAGTACCTGTTTTTGTTTTACTTAACAAGATCGATTTATCAAACCAGGAAGATGTCGCGACCGCAGTAAATTTCTGGAATGAGACATTGCCCGGATGCACTGTATTCCCCGTTTCAGCCTTGCATCATGCCAACGTAAAACATATATTCGACTGTATCTTGGAGAAACTGCCGTTCAGTCCGCCTTACTTCCCCAAAGACGAGTTGACAGACCGTTCCATGCGATTCTTCATCACGGAGATTATAAGGGAAAAGATTTTGTTGAACTATAAACAGGAGATACCTTATTCCGTGGAAGTTGCTGTAGATGCATACGAAGAAACCAACAAGATGATCAACATTATAGCCACCATTTATGCTGCCAGGGAATCACAAAAAGCCATACTTATCGGCAAAGGCGGCTCTGCCATAAAAAAGACCGGCATCATGGCACGTGCCGACATTGAAGAATTTACAGGCAAAAAGATATACCTCGACCTAAAAGTGAAAGTCGATAAAGACTGGAGAGACAATGAAGATGAACTGCGACACTTCGGTTATGAGACATAACATACATTATATTAAAGGAAAATATATATTATGAGTAATATTGTTGCTATAGTAGGAAGGCCCAATGTCGGCAAATCGACATTATTCAACAGATTGGTAAAGACACGACAGGCTATTGTGGAAGAGACCAGCGGCGTAACTCGTGACAGACATTACGGACACAGCGACTGGTGCGGAAAGACATTCACCATCATTGACACGGGCGGTTATGTCGTCGGCTCTGATGACATCTTCGAAGAGGAAATAAGAAAACAAGTGGACCTCGCCATTGATGAAGCCGATGTCATTATCTTTGTCGTTGACGGACAAGAGGGCATACATGTCTTGGACGAAGATGTCGCCACCGTACTTCGCAAGACAAAGAAAAATGTCATTCTCGCTGTCAACAAGACTGATATACCGAGCAAATACAACGATGCATCAGAATTTTACGCCCTCGGTCTCGGCGAGATATTCCCATTTTCCGCAATGACAGGCACAGGTACGGGCGAGTTGCTCGACGAAGTGATAAAATATCTTCCCAACGACAACACCGAAGATTATTCCGGATTGCCGCGTTTTGCCGTAGTAGGACGTCCCAATGTGGGCAAGTCTTCAATGATAAATGCTTTCCTCGGTACAGAACGTTACATTGTGACCGACATAGCCGGCACCACACGCGACAGCAACAACACACGTTTCAATGCTTTCGGCATGGACTTCATTCTTGTTGACACCGCCGGATTGCGTAAAAAAAGCAAGGTGACTGAAAATATAGAGTTTTATTCCGTCATGCGTTCCATACGCGCCATAGAAGAATGTGATGTAGCCGCTCTCATAATAGATGCCACGCAGGGTTTTGAGGCACAAGACATGAACATCTTACGTCTCATAGAAAAAAACAAAAAAGGTCTTGTCATTGTCGTCAACAAATGGGATCTCATAGATAAAGATTCCAACACCCATCTTTCTTTTGAAAAAAACATAAGGGAACACACTGCACCATTCACCGACTACCCCATCATCTTCACCTCTGCCATCAACCGACAAAGGACTTTTAAGGTTCTTGAGACTCTTCACAAGGTTTATGAAAACAGAGAACGTAAAATACCGGTACGCGAACTGAATGATACCATGTTGGAAATCATCAACAATGCTCCTCAACAGACTGCCTCACGCGGGAGATATATCAAGATAAAATATATCACACAGCTGAAAAGTCCCACTCCGCAGTTCATTTTTTTCTGCAACCTGCCCAAAGACATCAAAGAGCCTTACAGCCGTTTCCTCGAGAACAAGATACGAGAAAACTGGAATTTCCACGGTGTCCCCATTCAATTGTTTTTCAGAGAGAAATAACTATGAATGACGAAGAACTGAGACTTGACAAATGGTTGTGGTGCGCACGACTTTTCAAGACACGTACCCTTGCCTCCGATGCCTGTAAAAGCGGTAAGGTGAAAATAAACGACATTTCCATGAAACCTTCTCATACCATCAAAACAGATGAGGTGATAGAAGTACATCTCGGACAACTTCACAAGACTGTACAAGTCAAAAGCATACCGAAAAACCGTGTCTCTCCCAAGTTGGTGCCGGAAGTTTACACCGACTTGACACCGGCAGAGGAATACGAACGCATAGAATTCATGCGTGCCTACAAAAGCGAATACCGCGACAAAGGCAGCGGTCGTCCTACCAAGAAAGACAGACGTATGATGGATAAACTGAAAAATGCAGAACAGTAATTTTATTACAGTTTTGCCGTTGTTAACATGACAATAACAGTTGGAGATGATAAAAAAAGTTTTCAAATTCGGCGGCGCCTCTGTAAAAGATGCAGAAGCTGTACGTAACATGACTAAGATCCTCCGTGAAGAAGATATCAAAGATACCATACTCGTTATCTCCGCCATGGGAAAGACCACCAACGCAATAGAAAAGGCATTGGAAAGATTCCGTAGTGCCGACGGTCATCTCGGTGTAGATGCCATTAGCGAGATAACATCTTATCACGAGACTATCATGACCGAACTTTTCGAAGGCAATACCGAACATCCTGTATTCGATACCGTCACCAATCTGATGTTAGAACTTTATCTTAAACTGCAAGACACGGGATATGACTATGACTACCAATATGATCAGACTGTTTGTTACGGAGAGTTGATTTCCACTGCCATAATATCGGCATATCTTAATGACCAAGGTATGACAAACAAACTTCTCGATGCAAGAAGTTATATAATCACCGACCACCGTTTCAGAGCTGCCAACCCTGACTGGGACGAATGTCGCATCAGAATAGAAAAACTTAATGAAGAACACGACGGCACACTGTATATAACACAAGGTTTTATTGGTGCATCGGAAAAACCATATACCACGGTAACCTTAGGCAGAGAAGGCTCCGACTTCAGCGCTGCCATATTTGCCAATCTGCTCGATGCTGAGTCATTGACAATATGGAAAGATGTCGATGGAATACGCAATGCAGACCCCAAACGCTTTCCGATAACACAGAAAATACCGCACTTGTCATATTCCGAAGCCATTGAACTGTCATTCTATGGAGCATCAGTGATACACCCCAAAACCATCAAACCGCTACAAAACAAAAACATACCTCTATATGTCCGCTGTTTCCTGAATAGCAGCCTCGAACCTACAACTATTGACGGAAGCAAGGATTATATCAATTATGTGGCATCATATATAGTAAAAGACAAACAGACACTCATCAGCATTTCTCCCAACGACTTCTCTTTCATGAATGAGAACAACCTGTCTTTTCTGTTCAGAACTCTCGATGAATTCGACATACATGCCAACCTGATTCAGACATCAGCTTTGGCATTGACAATATGCTATGACAAAGACGACAGAAAACTTTCCAAACTCACCGCTGCACTGTCTTCCATCTTCAAGGTGAGATACAACAACGACTTACAGTTGTTTACCATACGACATTATAAAGAAGGCTTGGAAAAAGACTTTGTAGGAAACAGAAAGATACTTCTGGAGCAGCGCAACCGTCTCTCGCTTCAACTTGTGCTTGAAGCAGAAAAAACATTATAAACAATATCTGTACAAGAAAAAGAAATATCAACATTCAGAGTGTAGATGTATCCTTTTTGTATCCTTGATGTATCCAATTTGTATCCATCATGTATCCTGATTGTATCCTAAATACATGAAATCGGTGACACGGCAGTTGATTTGTGAACCATCCGGCGTTTTACCTTTTGTAAGCTCGAAAATGACAGAACACAATACAGTGAACCAACAGATTTATTTTCAATTGATATAAAATATAACCTTCATTCAATAACAATTCAATATTAAACGTTTAGAGAGTATGTTCGTTGAAGTGTGAAATAATTATTCCGATTTATTCAATTTATCAGTTTGCCGATTGTCAATATAGTTTTTTATGTATTCAAAAATACTGTTCAATTCATTATGATTACGTATAATATGGTCGTAAAAACGAGATTGCCAAGCAAAAGGAATCATTTGTTGGTTCGATATTTTTGTGATGGCAGATTTCAATCCTCCTACAACAACAGATAATAATCCACGTCCATTTTTAATATCTGATATATGATTCATTCCACATAGAGACGTGGCGCGCCGCGTCTCTACGCATTTGGTTATTGATTCATCAATAATTACAATTGGATGGATGTGATTCGGCATTACCACGAATAACGGAACTTCTACATACGGATGATGTGCTGCAACGTTCTGTAAATTTTCCGTTGCTATCCTGCCAATTTCAGACAACAGCATTTCACTATCTGCAATTTCTCCTAAATAATGCATCCGGTTTGCTGTACATATCGTCCAAAATATATCCCATGGTTATAATCATGTCATACGGCAAGCGCTGTCGGAATGCGATATTTATTTTGAAAAGGGTCGTCATTCTTGTTTTGTGTCTCCTTATCAGGATTTAAACATTTTTTGACATCATGGCTATTCTGGACACCAATTTTTAAATCTGATTTTAAACGTCCATTCTCATTAAATTCAAATGTTACAAATATTCTTCTCCCATTTTCATCTAAACGCCTAAATCTTCAGCCTTAAATAAAATCCTATTGATATACCATTTACATTATAATTTCTAAAATCCGGAATAAACATTTTCATGTCAAATCCGAAAAGTCAGGTATATTTCACTGTTAAGCCATCCGGACAATATGACATTCTTGTCATAAAGCCATTATTTCTTCCTGCACCTTGTCGGCAAGACGACTTGTGCCTATACGGAAGTACTTGCTGTTTAGCCATTTGTCTCCGAGAATATCTCTCACCAAATAATAATAAGTCAAAGCTTCATCTACAGTTTTCATACCGCCTGCGGGTTTAAAGCCTATCATTATTCCTGTATTGTCATAATATTCTTTTACTGTGTCAATCATAACAACGGCAGCAAGAGGCGTTGCAGCATCGGCTATCTTGCCTGTAGAAGTCTTGATAAAATCGGCGCCTGCCATAATAGCGAGCTCGCTTGCCTTTCTGATATTGGCGACAGTCTTCAGCTCACCCGTTTCAAGAATGACTTTAAGATGGACAGGACATTTGCACACCTCACGAACAGCACATATCTCATTATAAACATCATCATAATTGCCGGCAAGAAAAGGTCCTCTCGATATTACCATATCGACTTCATCAGCACCTTCCTCGACACAATATTCCACCTCTTTGATTTTCAAGTCAAGAGGCATTTGTCCTGAAGGGAAAGCACATGCAACAGTAGCAACCTTTATGCCACTATCCTTCAATAATACCTTTGCCTGTCTTACGAAAGGACTGTAAATGCAAACAGCAGGCAGCGACAGATGAAGTGGATTATTGCCGAACGACATTGCTTTAGCACAAAAAGCATTGATTTTATCTTGATTGTCAGAGCCCTCTAAAGTTGTATAGTCAATACATTGGAAAACCGTTTCAAGAGATCTCTTTCTGTCATCGTTTTCTTTTTGTCTTTTCAATATAGTGTTTATTCTTTCGACAAGAACACTTTCGGAATAATCATAATCGTGAAAATTCATATCGATATTTATTTTAGAGACATTAGTTTTTCAATACTGATATTTTCGAAGTCAGGGATACACAGTTTCACCCGACTTGACACAAATTCTACAGGCAAAGTTGTTGACAAACCGATCACTGTCATGCCGGCACGGTTACCTGCCTCAATGCCGAGTTCGGAATCCTCAAAAACAAAACAGTCTTGTGGCATAACTCCAAGTCGTTCAGCTGCAACAAGAAAACATTCTGGAGAAGGTTTGCTTTCAGTATAATCCTCAGCCATCAGAAAAACGTCAAACAAATCTTTAAAATCAGGATGTGCTGTAAAGACATTTTTCATTTTATTCATATCGGAACTTGTTACGACAGCAACAGGTATATCATTATCATTCAATTCTTTAATAAATCTATCTGCCCCTTTCACAAAAGGAAAAGTCATCTTAGATTCAAAGTCATACAGGTCTTCAAGCACTTGTTTTGTAACTTTCTCGTCAAAAGAAAAATAACGTGTGACAATACTTTTCAACGTAGTGCCTTTTATCTGCAATGCAATATCCTTATCATTATGATATTTCAAACATTGCGACTCCCAAAATGTTGAATATTGACACTCAGTATCGAGCAAAGTACCATCCAAATCAAACAATACAGCAAATTTTCTCATCTCATTTCAATAATCCGAATTTCGTCCCGACGAATCAACCATTTCAAATAATAAACCGTTGAAATCATCATCATCCAACAAATCATTAATATCCTGAAACATCCTATAACACCAGTGATTATCAGGATTTGCCGGGTCGTTTATTTGTTCTTTTCGTGTTTGCGACCATCTCAATTCTCCATCCATGGACAAATAATCCTGTATCGGGATTATCACCCACATTGAAGATGAACGTAAATGTTGAGATATTATTTCACGGCACACCTCCGGTTCTGCAAAAAAAGGCGCGCCTTCACTATGATGCAGCATCTCATGATAAAATTTATTCGACAAAGAACCATTCTCCTCCCACCAGCCTCTCAATGTTGACATATCATGTGTCGAGGTAGTATCGACACTTAGATAAGGGTTATGCAAAGGATTGACAAAAGCGTCATTGACATTTTTAGGCATACGTTGCACCTCGAGACTAAGAATGTTAAGTTGCTGCATCACATCTTTAACAGTATCCGGCAACATGCCGAGGTCTTCGCCGCATACCAGCATACCACCATTCTGAATCATCACCGGCAACTTTCTTAAAGCTTCTTCTTTCCAAAATATCTCATGCCGACGATAAAAAAAATCATCATAAAGTCTGTTAATAATATTCTTCTGATAATCAGGCAAATCACGATAAGAATAAGTATATTGTAAAGATATTCTGGGGTGATACGACGGTTGTTCAGAATAAGGATCTTCAACGAAAAGCACTTGTCCTGCCAATGAAATCAAACCATTTCTTATTCTCAACGACTTATCATCAGAGCCATTAAAAAAGTCCGATATCTTGCGTTGTGTGTCAAACTCCGGTTTTAAGACAAAAACATCATCATAAACATTTAACAGACAAGTATTCTTAACCTCTTCGGTAAAATCTCCGAAAAAGTCGTATAAGAAATAACCGCGTATATACGGTTTAGTCATTCTGTCAACATCGAAATTCAATCCATTATAATTCAATTCATCTACAGTATATGGCAAAGCGGGACAAAAATGGCCCATCACCCCTTGTGTAAATTCAAAAGGAATCTCCCATATACGGAAGAATCCGAGAATATGGTCTATTCTAAAAGCGTCGAAATATTTGTCAAGTTGTTTAATTCTGTTCGACCACCATTGAAAGCCATCATTTTCCATGGCATTCCAGTTATAGGTAGGGAAGCCCCAGTTCTGTCCCTCAAAAGCGAAAGCATCCGGAGGGGCACCAGCCTGCATGTTGAGTTTGAAGAGAGAAGGCTCAGTCCATGCCTCCACACTGTAGCGACTGATACCTATGGGCATATCGCCTTTTAACACAACATTCAAAGAATGAAGATATTCAACGGCATCATGGAGTTGTCTGTCGAGATGATATTGCAAGAAGAAATGTATGGCAATCTCGTTGTAAAACTTATTGGTTTCCGAACAAAGCATATCCACGACCTTCTCATCGTATGTTGCAAAGTCTTTCCATTTAGAAAAATCTGCCGTTCCGAAAGTATCTCTCAAATAGCAGAAAACAGCGTATGGTTTCAGCCATTGTTTATTATCATCATAAAAATCAATATAATCTGCATTATTCTTAACCTCACTCCATGTCTGTTCAAATATCTTTTTAAAATATTCCTCCTTATAACGCATCACGGAAGGATAATCCACAAAATCGAGAGCATTAAGCGTTTTTCTTGCAGTCTCGAAATAAAGTTTATCTTTTTCATCATGGAGAGTGCCCATCTGCGACAGGTTTAGGTAGATAGGATGTAAAGCATTGGTTGATATAGATTTATAAGGATACGAGTCATTCCAGCCGCGATTTGTCGTTGTATCGTTGACAGGAAGAATCTGTATCATCTTCAAACCTGTAGAAGCGCACCATTTGCCTAACAATTTAAGGTCGGAAAACTCACCGATGCCAAAACTGAATTTGTTACGAAGCGAAAACACCGGCACAGCGACACCGGCACCTTTCCAATTGCCCAAAGGATAACAAAAATCGTAATCTTCTATGGTAAAGGAAATATTATCAGGCAGATAAGCAACTCTATTATAACGGTCCTCCCATGTAGCAATTGTCATTGTCTTTACATTTACAATAACATATTTATATTCTATTCTGTCAGGCAAGGAGTCCCTTTCCAAGTCCAACGTCCACATCGGATAATCTTTATTACTCATTATCAAAGGTTTCTCCCATTTTCCCAATACATCAGCATTGCCGATGAGGGCAAGAGCATAATCTTTTCCCACACGTGGAGCAGATATTCTAAAATGAACCACATTGCCGGCACCGAGATTATTTTCAGGAGCAGTATTAAATGCAGGTTTAAAGAAAACCTTACAGAAAGGCTTGGTATAGAGAGGATGTTGTTTCATATTAGATAAAAAATGATTGTCCATATTTTATGATATAGACAATCATAATTTTAAAATGTTTACAATATTATTTCACTTCATCAATAACTTCACAAAGACTTTTGAACACCTCTTCTATTTTACGGTCTCCGCAGAAAGTATGGAGATTACCCTGTTTTTCGTAATAATCCAACACTGGTTTGGTTTTATCATTATACTCACGAAGACGGTGGACAATAGTCTCTTCATTATCGTCAGAACGACCACTTGTCTTGGCTCTTTCTAGCATTCGGGCTGTCAGCACATCGACAGAGACATCGAGACTCAACACGGCAGATATTTTCAAATTATTTTCCTTCATAAGGTCATCCAACATAACAGCTTGATGTACAGTACGAGGGAAGCCATCAAACAGAAAACCGGGAGATGAAAGATGAGACAACACTTTATGTCTTATTATAGACACGACAATTTCATCGGGGACGAGTTTGCCATGTTTTATAATATCGTCAACCATTTTGCCCACATCTGTGCCGGCGGCAATTTCTTCCCTGAGAATATCGCCTGTTGACAGATAAGTAAGGTTATATTTATCTTTAATATATTGAGACTGTGTACCTTTCCCCGCACCAGGAGGTCCGATAATTACTATGTTTAACATGACGAGTAATTTTACGATTATTCTACAATTATATAAATATCCTTATATGAACGTCCGTATTCATTATAGTCAAGACCATAACCCAAAATAAACTCATTGCCTATCTCAAGAGCGACATAGTCAATATTGTAATCATATTTAAAAGCCTTCGGTTTAAATAACATTGTAGCAATCTTAATGTTTCCGGCATTTCTGTTTTTCAGGTCTTCGATAAGACATTTCATGGTATAACCGGAATCAATAATATCTTCAACTATCACAATATCACGACCTTCCACTTTAGACGATAATCCTATAAGTTGATTCACCCGTCCGGTACTGCTCATACCGCTATAAGTACTGTATTTTACAAAAGAGATATCAGAATCCATCTCCAGACTTTTAAACAATTCGGCAGCAAACATAAATGCACCATTCAACATAACAAGAAACAGCGGATTACGGCCTTTCATATCTTCATCGATACGCTTTGCCAACGCATGTATGGCATTTTCTATATCCTCCTGCTTTATAAAAATGTCAAACTCTTTGTCTAATACTTTTATCCTATTCATATTTAACGCTTTGGACGAATAATACAACTCTTTGAATTATGCAAATATACAAATTTGTTAAACATCCACAAAAAATATCTAATGATTTTAAACAACTTTTTTCTGCATAAAAAATCACACTTTTATCAATAGAAACTTTACACTTCATCCAAAGTTTCCACAACAAAGTACACAAAATATGAAATTTAATGCACAAGATTGAGGAGTATAGTATATTTTATTGATATTCAATGTAGTATCTCAACAATGAATCCGGTTCATTATTCATAACCTGTATTAACATATCCCACGAAGTTATCAATCCTCTTTTCTCTCTGTAATTACAAATATCTTTTACATCGTCATATTCGAGATATGGATGTGCAAGCAATGTTTTAAAATCATCGTTATTGACATTCAGTTTTTTTATCTTTGAAACATCTATGGTAATATATTTCGAGAAACCATTGTATCTAAATGTATCCATACCATATATTTCCAACAGTTGGGAACTGTTGACATATCCACCAAGAGACTTACGGTATTCCACAATTCTTTTTGAGAAAGAAGAGCCTATACCGGGAAGCATTTTCAGTTGTACCGTATCAGCATCATTCAATTCTACAGTGGGAACTTCTATATTTCCGGATACTTTTCTTTCAGTTTTTTCAAATTTATCAGTCTTTTTCCTTTCTTTTACCTTGTAATGATTTTTATAGTCATCACTTTTTTCATTCACAATATTAACCTTATACGACAGTATTTTGCTTTTGTTAATAGAATCTGCTTTCCTTAAAGAGTCAATAGCGGAATGATAGAATGTCAACAACGAATCGAGATTTGAGTCTACAAAAGAATGTTTTACAGGTCTTTGTTTTATCAATATATTGATAATAAATAATATAATGATAAAGACACATAACACAGACAATGCTATACGTTCTCCTTTCGAGAACAAAAAAAGTTTCTTGAACTTATCCGTCATAGTTCATAAAATTGGTTTCAAAAAGGTTCAGAATTCAAACTGACATCAGTACTACAAAGCAAATAACATCAAAAAGACAGATAAGAAATTATTTTTTCGAACCATAAGCGAGGTCACCGGCATCGCCAAGACCCGGCACTATATAAGATTTTGCCGTTGTCTCGTCATCTATGGCACCAACCCATAATGTAACATCTTTTTCATGAAGATTTCTTTTCAGGTATTCTATACCATCGACACTTGCTATTGCTGCAACTATATGCAATTTTTTAGGTCTGACATCATCATCTTTCATAATATTGATACACTGTATCAACGATGAACCTGAAGCGAGCATCGGGTCAACAAAAATCAGCACTCTGTTAGAAGTATTTGTCACAGAATAATACTCCACACAAATATCGACATTTTCATTCTTATCGCTTTTACGTCGAGCACCGATAAAAGCGCTGTCGGCTTTGTCAAAAACATTGAGGAATCCCTGGTGAAGAGGTATGCCGGCACGAAGCACCGTAGCAATGACAGGTTGTTCTTTCAACAGATTCACATCTTTGCTTCCCAAAGGTGTCGATACTGTAACCGACTTATATTCAAGGACCTTACTTATCTCATAAGCCATTGCTTCTCCCAAGCGTTCCAAATTTCTCCTAAAACGCATTCTGTCAGTCTGAACATTGACATCTCTCAGTTCAGAGATATACTCATTGATTATACAATTTGTTTTTTCAAAATTTACAATATTTATCATAATTATTCAAGTTTTAGTTATTTACCTTTCCATTTTCTCAACGCCCATTTAGCCATGCTATTCAATTTATTAAAGCTGACGCTATTATAATAAAGTTCTTTTCCTCCAAAACCTTTATAAAAACGGGCAAGACTATCACTGTCGGATCCTTCGAAATCGAGAGTATTCTGTGTCCCGCTAAAATCATGTATCACATAATCCAATACAAGCGTCAAAGCATGATTTTCAGTATTACTTTCATCAGCACCTGAAAACAGGAACACTATTCTGTCGTGACTGAACATAAAAACAGCGCCTGCCACAAGACTATCTGAGTTTTCCCTAACAGCACCATATAAAAGACAACTATCATGATATATAGCAGTATATATCAACTGTAACAATCTGTCGTACTCTTTTTTACCCCAATGTTTTACATCCTTCCCCTTATTATTCCTAAACAGATTTATTATCATTTCAGGATTAATCTGTTTCACCACGACAATATCGTTAGCATGAGCCTTGGCAAGATTTCTTTTTGTGTTATTGTTATAATTTTTATAAAGACTATCATAATCAGAAATAAGATCCAGTTCCACATTACGATGACAATCAACGGTTAAAGTATCAGAATCAAACTTATTATGTATGTTAAGTCGTATTTCTGCAAAACGATATTTGGAAGGGATAGATGCAATAAAATTACTCACAACATCTGAAGACAATTGTTTTTGAGAGAACACACCAAGTTGCTGAACAAAAAACGGTTGGTACAAATAATTAATTCCGAACTTTCTGCCTCCAGTCAACGGCATAACACGTTTGTAATTATCCTCCACCAGAGCTTCCCAATGAGGATGAACAACATCGAGATACCAGGACCATGCATAAACATTACCGTTGAACGACAGCGAAATACATTCGTCCCACTTTTCCTTGTCAATCTGATTATGTGTCAAATACTTTATCATCTCAGTTCAAAGCGTAATCCAAAATCTTTCTATATAACGTTATCCAGCCTTTCCAACGTTTCTCATCGCTTAATGTTTCATTATGCCACAATAAAACAAACGTTCCATTTACATCTTTCACCGCCTGTATCAATTCAACAGCCAAAGCATAGGACTCTGTCGTACTAAGGTCGAGATAGTCACGCATTGTACCGTCCATCAAAGCAAAAGGATGAATATTAAGATGCGTAGGCACATCATGTTCAAGGTCATAAAAACGAAAAGTATCACAAATACCCGCTCTAAAACCAGGAAGAGAAGCATATCCCATGGTATAGTCATCTGTAATGTCCAACTCAATAAGTTTTTGATAACTTACAGGCATATTAAGTCGCAGGAAATGTTGTCTACTCATAGTTACTTCTCTATTCAAGATATTCGACAGGCGACGTATTTCTTCTCTCAATTTCTTGTTGTCAAGATAGGAAGAAAAAGAAGGATGTATTCCAATATTGGCATAATCGCCAAGTCGTTTAATCAAATCCTGAAACTCGCTGTTTTTTATGGAAATATTTTTGTCGTTCACATCATAATTCCCACATAAGATAAAATATAAAGGATGTAAATTCAACTCTTTTTGAAGTTCTATCTGATAATCAAACGTATCAAAAGGGTCCATTTTCTTTCCGGAAAGCACCTTGAATCTCAAATCCATCTCAGCAAAATCCAATCTCAGCAAATCTCTTATGAAAGCTGATGTTATCCTAACAAAACCTTTATTGCGATATGCCCAGGCTGCGTCAACATCATAAGTTGGTACAAAACTGAAAGATCTTTTCTTAAATCGAAGATTCGGATAACGACTTTGTAATATCTCTCCCAACTCCATTGCCCAAATATTGACAATAGGTTTTTTCAATAATCCTATCTTATACAAGATAGAATCCTTAGCTTGAAATCTGTTATATTTGTCCGGCACATAAGGCATATACTCTTCGTATCTTGTAACAAAATAAAACGAGGCAGCAAAAAGGTCAAATGGGAATATGCTGTTTTTATGATGAACAGGAAAAATCGTCTTTATGTCATTATAATCCACAACAACAAGTTTCTGAAATATCACAAAATGTTCAAAAAGGATACTCGTCGATTTCTGAAACAATTCATCACCAAAAGGTTTATCTCCATAATGCAATTTAGCACCATCAAATGAATCAAAAGAATCCTTATTCGCAGTGACTTTGAAATCCAGCCCAAGCAAATTACCGAATATCAGTTCAAAGATATAATTAATTCTATTTGTCACCTTTGGCACTAAAATGAGTAAATCCATATCATTTAATTTAAATATAAATAATTTCCTTTAATCTTATGTCGTCAGAAGATGCGCCAACCATAATGGTAAATTTCCCATGTTCAAAAACACGGTTAAAATCAGAATCAAAAACCGACAAATCTTTTTTATACAAGACAAAACGCATTTCTTTTTTCTCTCCTTTTTTAAAATATTCTCTTTTAAAGTCTTTCAAAGACTTCTCTGCAGGAGTAAAAAAAGAGGAATACTCATCACGAACATAAAGTTGTACCACCTCATCTCCATCATAATCGCCTGTATTTGCAACAAGAAAAGACACCTCTAAAACAGGGTCATCATCATTAGCAGAATCAACATTTCCGAACACTGTAACTTTAATATTGTCATACTCAAACTCCGTATAACTCAATCCATATCCGAATGGAAACAAAGGAGGAGACATCTCATCCACATAATTATGAGCCGGAGACAAGGAATAATATATGGGTATCTGTCCGACCGAACGAGGTACCGAAACAGGAAGTCTTCCTGCAGGGTTGTATTCACCGAACAATATCTCAGCCACAGCATTGCCGCCCTGTTCACCCGGATACCATGCAGTAAGAAGAGCGTCGGCATATTGACAAGCATAATTTTTCAGATAAGGTCTTCCCTCTATATATATCACTATCAACGGTTTACCTGTATCTATCAATAGTTTCATCAATTCATTCTGTCGTCCTGCCAATTCCAATGACGCCCTGTCGTACCCTTCTCCACAATCCATATCGGACATTATATCATTCACCAAAGCCGCGCCGGTATTTTCATAATCTGTACTGAAGTCCCTCGCACTCGACCCACCGACCACAAGGACAACGACATCGGATTTTTTTGCCATCAAAACAGCATTCTCAAAATCTTCCCAAGAAGTATCTCTCACATAACAGCCCCTTGTGTAAAGGACTTCCGTCATATCAGATACCTTGTCACGTATTCCTTCCAACACGGTAATTATTTTATCAGGCTTTTGAGGTGCCGTATAATCACCCAATTGATTGTACATATTATCAGCATTAGGTCCTATCACAGCAATTCGTTTCAAATCTTTTTTCAGAGGCAACACCCCGTTATTTTTCAAGAGCACCACACTCTCCCTTGCTGTTTTCAATGCCAACCTTTTATGATTATCATTATTGACAACCTCGGTCACCTTATCCACGTTTATGTAAGGATTGTCAAAAAGTCCCGACTCAAATTTCAATTTCAACACTCTTGAAACAGCATTATCCACTGTTTCTACAGAAACGAGACCCGTCTCCACAGCATTTTTAAGATATGCGCCATAATTGCTTGCGCCCAAGTCAACATCGACACCGGCATTCATTGCCATTGCCGTAGCCTGCAACTGATTTTCAGCCACTCTATGGTAGCTATGCAAAGCCCCAATACTTCCCAAATCTGAAAAGACGACACCATCAAAGTCCCATTTTTCACGCAAGACATCATTCAAGAGCCATTTATTCGAAGTACATGGTATTCCATCGACAGCATTATATGAAGTCATTATCGAAGCAGCACCATTTTTCACGGCAGTCTCAAAATTAGAGCAACAGTCATTCAGCAAATTATGATTGCCAATCACCGTCGCCGCACCATTATGCCCGCCGACAGGCATACCATATCCCGTAAAATGTTTAAGAGTACTTGCCAAATGCCGCTGCATACCTTTCATAACGGCAGTGCCAAGTCGGCCAGAAAGATATGGGTCTTCTCCCAAAGACTCTTCGACACGCGACCATCGAGGGTCTCTTGCCACATCCATGACAGGACCGTAACCAATGACAGATCCAGTAACTTCAGCCTCAAGAGCGACAGCCTCCCCCACCTTATATAATAATGTGTCATCCCATGTGGCAGCCTGTCCAAGTCCGACAGGAAACACAGTGGCACCGACAGCCATGTGCCCATGACCGCATTCTTCTGCAACAAACAATGGTATTCCCAAACGCGTATTTTCTATCACATAACGCTGCATCTTATTAAACAACATAGCGGACTCCCTGGCATCCAGCCCTGTTTCCAATGTCCTGCGAGACCAAGGATCAGCTCTGAAAACAGCCCAAAAACCTCCACATTTCATGGTATCAATAGTCTTAACAAATGAATCTGATAACATTATGCTGTCTTCACACAACTTGTCATATACATTAAACCCGATAGGACAACACAATTGTCCTATCTTCTCGTCAAGTGTCATCTGTTTTAACAAAATCTCAACCTTATCATCGTTATCTGTTGATTTACACGACAATAAGACAGACATACCCCAAAGTACCATTATCATATTCCGAAATGTCATTTCAGCAGGATTTTGTTTTTCTTAGATTTACAAAGATACTACTCTTTTTCTATACTTAAAAGTTAAAAAGTGTAAAATTTTATGTTTTCAATCCATTTTGCTTCAACATCTTCAATAATTGTAAAAACATTTTTTGAAAAAAAAACATGATTTTGACAAATATTCATTAACATTTACAATCAAAAATTGATTAATTTTCAATCTTATTTTTTTAATCAGCAAAACATATAATTTAAATGCTTATATTTGCAGTTTGATGATTTTTATACTTTGTTTTTGTAACAGCCATTAAAAAAACTTTTTTAATCGCCGGAATAATAAAGACAAAGTAGCAGACAGTAGATATTTTTATATTATTATTATATTGATAACCAATATTTTAATTATTTTTCAAAACATTACTTTGATGAAAAAACGTTTATTCTTTTTTTTGATTTTGGCATGTTGTTTTGCGATGTCTGCACAAACAATCAAGAAGACATATCATTTTGACGAACCCAAGATAAATAAAATCAGAGGATACGATCAAATAGAACTCGATGGCTGCATGGTATCGGCAGAAGCCGGCAATCCATCGCTTCCTTATCAATCCGTGTCTATTCTTCTTCCACAAGGTTTTGAAGCACAAAATATCAGAGTAGAATTATCTGATTTTATCGAAATGGAAGGCAGTTATAATCTGTATCCTTATCAATCCGCAAAACCATATTCCAAAAAGACATACGAAGGTTTTTTAAAGAATGAGGAGTTGTACAGTTCCAAACAAGTATATCCGTCTGAATGTAAAGGTATTATCACTACTAACTATATGAATGGATATGCCTTTGCTTTTTCAGCATTCACTCCTGTTCAATATATACCGGCAAGCGGCAAAGTATTTTATGCTACGACTGCAACAGTAAGCATTGACATGACAGCTGCCAAAACTGACAAATCTGCCATGTTAAGCAACAATTATTTGGTACGAGAAAGAGTCATTGCAATGGCTCAAAATCCTGAGATGATAGATTCATATTCCATAAATGACAAATCATTAAACGGTTATGAATTACTCGTCATCACGCCGGAAGAATATGTTGAAGACTTTGACAGTTATATAGATTTATATACATATAAAGGATTGCGTACACGTGTTGTTTCTGTAGAAAGCATTTATGACACCACTGAAGGTATTGACAATCAGGATAAAATACGTAATTTCATCATCAACGAATATCAAAATAACGATATCATGATGGTTCTTCTTGGCGGTGATGTCGCCTTGATTCCATACAGGGGTTTTTATTGTGACGTATTGTCAGGCGGCAGTCATCAGACGGACTACAATATTCCTGCTGACCTTTATTATGCTGCCTTGGACGGTACATGGGACGACAATGGCAATGGCATCTGGGGAGAGATTGGAGAAGACGACCTGTTACCGGAGATAGGCATAGCGCGTTTTCCGTTCAACAACAAGGAACAACTCAACAACATGATGAACAAGACCATTATGTATCAACAAGTACCCGTACGCGGAGAGTTCCGCAATGTGATACTCGCAGGCGAGAGTCTTTATGACTATCCACGCACTCTTGGCAGCGATTATCTCGAACTACTTGTCGGCAATCATGATGACAACGGTTATTCCACAGTCGGAATACCGGAAGATTACAATTTTACGAGATTATATCACGAAGATGGCAATTGGAGTCCTGCACTTCTTGCCGATGCAATCAACAGCGGTACGGGATATGTACATCATGCAGGTCATGCCAATGCCGATTATGTGGCAGGATGGAACGGCATGTCAATAACAGACTCTTATTTCTCAGGCTCCAACGGCATTGACCACAACTATACCTTTTTCCATACTCACGGCTGCGATTGTGGAGATTTCGCATCTAACTGCATACTTGAGAGAATGGTGACAATATCCAACTTTGCTGTCGCTACCATAGGAAACTCACGGTATGGATGGTTCAACGAAGGTCAGACAGAAGGTCCGGCATGCCATCTTCAGAGAGAAATGACTGATGCTTTCTGGAATGACAGGATCCCTTATCTCGGCATGGCCATGACAGATGCAAAATGCCAAACGGCACCATGGGTCAATGCACCCGGACAATGGGAAGAAGGTGCTTTGAGATGGAATTTTTATGACCTTAACATTATGGGAGATGTCGCTGTAAGTCCATGGCATGATGAGCCTTTCAATGCTACTGTGTCATGTACACCCGCTCTACTGCAAGGAGATGAGTCGATGAATATCAACGTCTCCAATAAAGGCATTCCATTAAAGAATTACCGCTGCCTACTATATCATTACGATACCTTGTTAGGTTATGCAATCACCGACGAGAATGGCAATGCAACAATAGAATTTGCTGAACCAATCAACTTCGTAGATCAGGTAAGACTTAATGTCAATGGCATGAACTCATTTCCTGTTGAAACCACAATAGAGTGCATATCTGACGACTCTCCATTTGTATATCCTGATGTCATCACTGTAGTTGACAACAATGGCAACGGCAATGGAGAAATTGATTATGGCGAAACCGTGACGCTGAAAATAGATTATAAAAATTTCGGACGCGAAGCCACTTCAAACATAGACACCTATCTCTCCTGTTGCAATGCCGGTTATATTATAGTGTCAGACAATGAAGCACATATAGACCATATCGATGCTCTCGGTGTTGTCACTATCGACGACGCTTTTGAGTTTACCGTAGTAGATGACATTCCCGACGGCACAGTGTTGAACCTGGGTATCACTATCAACGACGGTACCGGATACTGGCACAAATCTTTCGGCTTGGAAGTCAATGCACCGGATTTGGAAATCACTTCAGTATCATATAATGACGAAAATGGCGATGGCATAATAGAAGCCGGAGAGACTGTCATTTTCACTATCGACGGCATCAACAATGGCGGTTCCGATTCCGGTAGTGCCGTGTTAAAAACTTCGACAGAGAATGAATTGATACATGTCATTAACAATGAAATTGAATTGAACGCTATAGAAGCAGGAGGTTCATTTTCCACCGATATAGAAATTTATTTCGACGAACTAATAACCGACGGTTCTTTTTATAACATAGATTTCAACTTGATAGCAGGCAATTATGACTGCCATTATAACTATCAAGGAACAATAAGTTATATCCTTGAAAGTTTCGAAACGGGAGATTTCTCTTATCTTAACTGGGAATTTGCGTATGATAATGATTGGACCATTACCGATGAAGATGCTTACGATGGCTCTTATTGTGCGAGGTCAGGCAACATAGATGATAACGAAATGTCATCTATGATTATCTTTTTCGATGCAAAACAGGATGGTGAGTTGTCATTTTATTTCAAGACATCAACTGAAGAAGGGAAAGATTTCCTTGTGCTCTATGTCAACGACGAGTTGATAAACAGATGGTCAGGAGAAAACGACTGGCAGCCATTCAACATGTCGATTCCCGTCGGCACATATAAGGTGGAATGGAGATATGACAAATCACCGACAGGCTCTTATGGAGACGACCGTGTCATGGTAGATGCCATACGGCTACCTATCAACTCATTGATAATGACAGACAATGTTGAATTGACAGATAATGAATTGATATTTAACATTTATCCTAATCCCAACAATGGAAAATTCAACATTGAACTTCCTGAAGGAAACTTTTCATTAAAAGTATTCGATATAACTGGACGTTTAATGATGAATGATGAAAACATTGGCGGAATATGTCAATTCGACATGTCATCTTTGAATAATGGACTGTATATCATTCAGATAAAGGATTCTGAAAGATGCAGTATCCGCAAGATAATAATTAACAAATAAATATTTCATTAAAATCTATACAAATGAAAAAACATGTATTGTTACTTGTATTATCGTTTCTGTGGGTTATAGTATCAGCCCAAACGGTAAAAATGACATATCATTTCGACGATCCCGTTGTAAGTGATATTCAAGGGTATAAACAAATTCATTTCGAAGGATGCATGCAGACTGCAATAGCAGGCAATCCAACATTGCCTTACTATTCTGTAAGTCTATTACTTCCTCAGGGGACAGAAGCGGAATCTATTGAGGTCATTTTATCAGATTTTGTTGAAATGGAAGGAAGTTACGATCTATTTCCATATCAACCTGCACGACCATATTCAAAACCGGAACGTACAGTATTTATGAAAAATGAAGAGATATATCATTCCAAATCTGCTTATCCATTTGAAAATCATGGTATTCTTACCACGAACCACATGAATGGTTATGCTTTTGCCTTCTCATCTTTCACTCCTGTACAATATACACCATCAACCGGAAAGATTCGCTATGCCAAGACTGCTACTGTTGTTGTTAACACTATTGCCGATAAAACAGACCGTTCCGCCATGTTATGGAATACTCCCAATATAAATAATAAAGTACTTTCATTGGCACAAAATCCCGAGATGATCGATAATTACAAAGCGACAGCCAAATCTTCTTCAGCATACGATTTACTTGTCATAACCAAAGAACAATTCATTCCTGAGTTTGATGAATATCTTAACTTTTATGACAGTATAGGTCTCCGTAGCCGTATAGTATCACTGGAAAGCATTTACAATGAGATGACAGGTGTCGATCAACAGGAAAAAATTCGTAACTATATCATACGTGAATATCAAGACAACGGTATTATGATGGTCCTTCTCGGAGGCGATGTTCAACATTTTCCATATAGAGGATTTTATTGTGTAGTCCAATCGAGCAGTGTTTATGAAGACTCCGGAATACCTGCCGACCTTTATTTTGCTGCACTTGACGGTACATGGAATGACAATAATAATGACAAGTGGGGTGAAATAGGTGAAGAAGACCTTCTTCCCGAAATCGGTATTGCCAGGATGCCTTTTTCCACTATTGATGAGCTTCACAACATGATAAACAAAACCATTAAATATCAGAGATCTCCTGTTTTAGGAGAATTGCGCAATGTTATAATGGGAGCCGAATGGTTGTATGACAATCCACAAACATACGGTAGCGGTTATCTTGAACTCCTTATCGGAGAACGTAATGATAATGGATATACCACCATAGGTATGCCTGAAGATCTCAATTTCACTCGTCTCTATGAAGAAGAAGGCAACTGGAGCGGCAATAACCTTATTCAAGCAATAAATCAAGGTTCCCAATACGTTCACCATGTAGGTCATGCAAATGAAACATACGTGGCAGGTTGGGATTATAATCAGATTTCCAGTTCTATATTTTCCAACGTTAACGGCGTTGACCATAACTATACCTTCTTCCATTCACACGGATGTATGTGTGCATCTTTCGATGTTACTTCTATTTTGGAAGCCATGGTGACTATACCCAACTTCTGTGTAAGTGTTATCGGCAATTCTCGCTATGGTTGGTTCAACGAAGGACAAACAGAAGGTCCCTCAGCACACCTGCATCGCGAAATGACAGATGCTTACTTTAATGACAGAATTCCATATATAGGCAATGCAATGACTGACGGTAAATGCCAAACTGCGCCTTGGGTCAATGCTCCCGGACAGTGGGAAGAAGGTGCCATGCGTTGGAATTTTTATGACTTGAACATATTAGGCGATGTTGCTGTATCCCCATGGTTGGACGAACCTTTTACCCCTACTGTAGAATACGACCAAGAAATCTTAGTTGGTTTGTCTTCAACAGTTGTAAAAGTTTATAATGACAACAATCCTCAAAAAGGCTTCAGATGTAGTTTATATAATGGAGATGAACTACTTGGTATCGCATTAACTGATGAAAACGGTGAAGCTGAAATAATCATGAATCACCCACTCAGTACTGTCGGACCACTTAAACTTATTGTGACAGGATTAAATGCATATCCTCAAATACTCCAAATGACATCTATCCCCAACAATTCAGCTTATGTGGTCTATTACGACTATTCTCTTAATGACGACAACGGAAAGATGGATTTTGGAGAGACAACATCTTTCAACATGACACTTAAAAATGCCGGTATGATAGATGCCAACAATGTAATCGCCACTTTGTCTTGTAATAGCGAATATGTCAACATCATAGACAATCAAACAGAAGTTGGCACTATAGCCGGAGAAGATGACATTGAACTTAATGATGTCTTTGAATTCAGCATCTCCGATAATGTACCCAACAATACCAGTGTAAAATTCACTCTTACTTGTACCGATGGTACAGACTCTTGGGAGAGTTCCTTTAACGCCACATTGAATGCTCCTGATTTTGAAGTCATCAACATCATTTTGGATGACTCACAAGGTAACAATAACGGCAATGTAGATCCCGGAGAAACAATAACTCTACATCTCACAGGTAAAAATACCGGCAACAGTGCTGTACCTTATGCTGTTTTTGCTGTTTTCTGCTCCGCACCGGAAGTGTCATACAACCAAAATGAATTTATAATAGAAAATATAGAAGAAGGAGAAGAATTTACAGCCGACTTTACCTTCACTATGAGTGAAGATATCGAAACAGGCATTGCTTACGAGTTTATCCTCGCTATCTATCATGGCAATTATTTGATTTACGATTCTTACACTTTCTCTGTCGGCAATATTACAGAGACCTTTGAAACAGGAGACTTCAGTGCTTTTGAATGGAATCATAGCGGTAACCAACAATGGACAATAGTGTCAGAAGAACCCAATTCCGGCATCTATTGTGCCCAATCAGGAGCTATCAGTGACTACCAAACTTCTACTTTGAGTATCGAAATTGAGACATTCATCGAAACAGAAATCAGTTTCTTCGTCAAAGTATCGTCCGAATCCAATTTCGACAAACTTAATTTCTATATTGATAACACAAGAATGGGAGAATGGTCCGGAGAGGTCGGATGGACTCAGGTATCTTATACTCTAACTCCAGGTTCTCATCAGTTGACCTGGACTTACGAAAAGGACGCCTCATTATCAGGCGGTAGTGATTGTGCATGGATTGATGATATAGTATTTCCTCCAAAGGCCATAATATACGACATAGATGCATTAGAGGAGAATAATATCGAAATTTATCCTAATCCGGCCAACTCCAACATAAATATAGAATTAGGCGACAATGTATGTGATATACTAATTTACAACAATTTAGGACAGATTGTTAAAACAAAAAGTTCAGTATCAGGCAAAGTATCTGTAGATGCAACCGATATGAATTCAGGAATATATTTCATAAGAATAAAAGGACCTTCCATAGATGAAGTAAAGAATGTCGTAATATATAAATAAAATAGTGTAAATTTTAAAGAAGAAATGAGAAATTATATCTACAGAATGTCAATCATTATCAATATTACTATTTGACAAGATTCTGCTGTATTTAATCTCAATTTAATCATTCATATTTTGCACTTTATTTACAATACAGGTGAGTCAATTCAAAATAAACGGCTCACCTGTTTTCATTGCAGTTTAAACATAAGGTAATAAATAATAATTTTGCAAACATAAGCATTTACACATGGAAGGTCTTCTGGAATTAGGATATATAGGATTATTCATTGGTTCGTTTTTAGCTTCTACCATAGTGCCATTTTCAGCTGATGCATTAATAATAGGCATGTTGATTGCCGGGGGCAAGCCATGGATATGTTTCACTACAGCCCTTGCCGGAAACTGGCTCGGTGGTATGACATCATATCTGATAGGATGGATAGGCAAGTGGGAATGGATAGAAAAGTGGTTCAAGGTGAAACGTGAGACATTGGAGAAACAGAAAGAAAAAATTGACAAATACGGTCCACTATTAGCACTGCTTGCATGGTTGCCTATTATTGGCGATGTTTTTGCCATCGCATTGGGTTTTTATAAAACAAAGCCCATCCTCAGTGCGATATTCATGCTCATAGGAAGGGCTATACGTTTTTTGATATGGATTTATATCATACCATTATTTTGAAGCAAAACATTACATGAGTTTCTTATACCTAAACTTCTTAGGCACCTGATTACCAAGTCGTTTTGCCTTATTCTCTTCATATTCCGAATAACTACCCTCAAAGAAATACACTTGAGAATCACCTTCGAAAGCAAGAATATGAGTAGCTATACGATCAAGGAACCAACGGTCATGCGAAATTATTACAGCACAGCCGGCAAAATTTTCAAGACCTTCTTCCAAAGCCCGCAAAGTGTTAACATCTATATCATTAGTAGGTTCGTCAAGCAGCAACACATTGGCTTCCTGTTTCAAGGTGAGAGCCAGATGCATACGATTTCTCTCACCACCGGACAACACTCCGGCCTTTTTTTGCTGGTCATTACCATTGAAGTTAAAACGAGAAACGTATGCACGCGAATTCATGGTTCTATTCCCAAGTTGAATCAATTCATTACCATCGGATATAACTTCCCAAACTGTTTTCTCCGGGTCAATATCGGCATGTTGCTGGTCAACATAGCCTACTTTTACCGTTTCTCCTATTTCAAAAGTACCGGCATCAGGTTTTTCGATTCCCATGATAAGACGAAACAGAGTTGTCTTTCCGGCACCATTAGGACCAATAACGCCTACTATACCGGCAGGCGGAAGGGTAAAACTGAGATTCTCGAATAGCAATTTATCACCATAAGCCTTAGTAACATTGTTAGCTTCAATAACTTTATTGCCAAGACGGTCACCATTTGGGATATATATTTCCAATTTTTCTTCTTTTTCCTTCACATCCTCGTTAAGCAATTTCTCATAAGAAGCCAAACGAGCCTTACCCTTGGCATGACGTGCTTTAGGTGCCATTCTAACCCATTCCAATTCGCGTTCCAAAGTCTTGCGTCGTTTACTTTCTGTTTTTTCCTCCATTGCAAGACGTGCAGTCTTCTGGTCCAACCACGAAGAATAGTTGCCTTTCCACGGTATTCCTTCACCTCTGTCGAGTTCCAATATCCAACCAGCCACATGGTCAAGAAAATAACGGTCGTGAGTAACGGCAATAACAGTACCTTTATATTGTTGCAAATGTTTCTCGAGCCATTCAATAGCCTCAGCATCAAGGTGATTGGTAGGTTCATCAAGTAACAAGATATCCGGTTGCTGTAAAAGGAGTCTTACCAATGCCACTCTTCTTCTTTCTCCCCCAGACAAATTACGTACCATGGCATCTCCATCAGGACAGTTCAAGGCGTCCATGGCACGCTGCAATTTACTGTCAAGCTCCCATGCGTCATGCTGTTCAATAAAATCGGTAAGACGCCCCTGTTCCTCTATCAAGGCTGTCATCTCATCATCGCTCATTGGCTCCATGAAACGTTCATTAACTTTCTCGTATGCTTTCAAAGCATCAACTACATCCTGCACTCCTTCTTCCACTATCTCTCTGACAGTCTTATCGTTGTCAAGTACAGGTTCCTGATCAAGCATTCCTATGGAATAACCGGGAGAAAACACCACCTCACCATTATACGACTTTTCCTTACCGGCAATAATCCTCAACAGAGTAGATTTTCCGGAACCATTAAGTCCGATAATACCTATCTTTGCTCCATAATAGAAAGACAAATATATATCCTTCAGAATCTGTCTCGACGGAGGTATTATCTTACTCACCCCAACCATCGAGAATATTATTTTTTTATCATCTGCCATATTT
This sequence comes from Bacteroidales bacterium Phil6, assembly GCA_002633315.1. GTDB lineage: Bacteria > Bacteroidota > Bacteroidia > Bacteroidales > F082 > Limimorpha > Limimorpha avicola. Next base: position 129,279 of record NWBN01000022.1, on the reverse strand, counting down.
TTTATTTTTTTATAACTTTTTTCATTGCCTCTTCCAAGATAGATGTCACGGAACTCCATTCATACACTCTATGGACAAAGTCATAGCCATTTTGTGCCAAAGAAGCGGCTTTTTCTTTATCTTTCAATAATAGAACAATATAAGAAGCCAATTCGGCAGCATTATTACCCACCATGATATCCACATCTTCCGTTGCACCAATAGGATTACTTGCCAAAGAAGTCGTAATGCTTGGTATTTTCATTGACATGGCTTCAAGAATCTTATTCTGCAAGCCTGTTCCAATACGCATTGGAGCAATGAAGACCCGACTTTGAGAATATGCATCTCTTATGTCATCAATCCAACCACTCACTATTATCTTGTCCGATGCCACTCTTCTAACCTTACCGTCAGGCGTAGCACCTGCAATAAACATTTTCACATCAGGTAATGACTTCCAAACCAAAGGCAAAATCTCTTCAGCAAGATATTCCACAGCATTTACATTGGGCGGATATGCCATATTACCGGTAAAAACGACATCATAAATTTTCTCTCTATTTTGAGGTTTAAAAAAATCATGGTCAACACCATTAGGAACTATCACTATTTTATCTTTTTCAGGATGATCGATAAAATCACGGTCCTGTTCACTTATTATTGTTTTAACATCAAACAAATCGAAAACATAATTTTCATAACGGCGAAGTCTTTTATATTCAGTAAGAAAGAAAGGTTTAAGATAGAAAGGGGCTATATCTGCGCGTCTTTTCATGCCAATAGAAAGGACATCTTGATAATCAATAGTTTTAGGCAAATTTTCCTTTATAATATAAGGAGCCACGCGGATAAACTGACAATACAGCATATCAGGCTGATGTTTTTTTATCAAGGAATGTATTTTTCTTTTTGCATTGCGGCTGAAATAGAAACCACACTGCAGCGGTTTACCGGTAAAAAACGCTATTATGATGTTAAATAACACACTGACTTTTGTAATATCTATGAAATTAACCGACACACAATAAGGTTGAAGCATGGAAAAAGCCTTTTGCTTATCTGCATTGCCGTCAACATTCAAGGCACAAAGCACTATCTCATTATTTCTTGCAAGCTGTTTTATCTGGTTATAGGCTCTGAGTTTATCCCCTTTTTCGAGAGGCCATGGTATTCTCGGCAAAAGTACAAAAATCTTCATCGCACTTAATTTAATGTTGTTATTTCCTTATTAGACAAAAGTTCGTGATAAAATATAACCAATCTATTAATTATCTTATCATTATCATATACATCCTCTATCAGACGGCGGGCATTGGCACCAATTCTTTCCGCGTTGTCACGGTCTTGCATTATTCTGCACATTGCTTCTATCATCTGGTCTGCATTGTCGGCAATAATAATATTCTCAAACTCTTTGTATTGAATACCTTCAGCACCAACCATGGTGGATATAACTGTCTTACCCAAAGCCATCGATTCTATTATCTTGATTCTCATACCTCCACCTGATAACAAAGGTACCACTGCCACGTCATGTTCACTGACGAATTTGTGAGAATCTTCTACTTCACCAACTACAAAAACGTTGTGTTTATCAGTTTTAACAAGCCATTGAGGCATATTGCGTCCCGCCAGATACAACTTGGCTTCCGGCTCTCTTTCCACCACCTTATCCCACACATTGTCCAACAACCATTTCACGGCCTCCTCATTAGGCATCCAGTTCATTGAACCTATATGATAGAAATCCGGTATTTTCTTTACCTTATTATTATATTCAAACATGTCAATATCAACACCAAAAGGCACATCTATCACCGGTTTCGATGTCACTCTTCTGAAAAAAGAAGCATCTCTATTAGTAATTGCAGCTATACCATCGACTTTATTAATGACACTGAGTTCATAGGACTTCAAAGTACGTGCCAAATGATTTATATACCATCTCTTGGCAAAAAATCTCGTCTTTTTTGCTATTCTTTCCCAAATTTGATGTTCAAGATTGTGAGCTCTCAACACTATCTCAGCACGAGAATGCTTTCTAATAATATCAATATAAGGAGCCATATACACCATTTCCAACTGCACAATATCAAATTCCTCCTTTTTTAGCACTTCCACAAGACGACTGGAAAACTCCTCAGATACAAAGCGCTGGACATGGTAAGATTCACCGGTAAAAAGATTCTTAAATGCGTCGGTTGGATTTACTTTCAGAACTATATCAACAAATTCTATTCTGGTATCCTCTTTATATTTAGAAGGAATACTATCCGGGTTGACACTATATTTGTCACTGTTGAATGCCATTACTTTCACCTTATGACCTTTACCAATGAGGCCGGTGATGATACTATTCATTGCCATAGGACCTCCTTCACTCGGAGGATAAGGCGATTTGTTACACAGCAGCAATATATTCATAACTATCTATTCTTATGTGTAAAAATTTTATCAAAAGTCTTTTTCCAACTCTCTCCGTCAAGCAACTCGCCATCAGTAGTAGCCTTGAAAGTAAGAAACACACCTATAGGGAACAGCACTATAGACGAAAGCCATACTCCGAGAAACATAGGCATATCACCGGCAAGTGCTATATTTTCGCAGGTTATAGTCATGATATAATATATCACAAAAAACACCACACTTACCACCACAGGCAATCCAAGTCCGCCTTTTCGTATTATGGCTCCCAAAGGTGCCCCAATGAAAAAAAATATCAGACATGCCACACTAAGCGAAAACTTTTGGTTCAACACCTGTTCATGTTTGAGAATATTGGTCTTTTGCCGATTAAATTCCTTGACATTGACATCAATATTTTCTTTTATGTTTTTTGTTGAAGACAAAGCCATGTCCACTATTGAAGTCTGTTCTTTTATAGTGAAATTATCCAACAAAGGCCAGATGATTTTCTCTTCATTGTCATTCTCAACTTTTTCCTTGCTTTTTTTGCTCGCCCTTTTGTCATATTTTACAAATTCTTCATCATCTGCAACAAGATTATGAAATCTTCTCTTGAAAGATTCATCATATTTCTCGACACGTTTGTCGTATGTCTTATTAAGAGAATCAATTGCAACATTCAACTGAGCAATATTAAGCATGGTATGATGGGATTTGAACAAATCCTCGTCAGTACGTGTCAAGTCGAATTCCGACAAATCGAAAGTGATATACTGCTTTTTAAAAAACATGGTCTGAAACGGTCTTCTAACCCTATAATCTTTATCATCAGTCATCTCGGTATAATTACAACCATCATAAAGAGTAAATATCATCTCTTTCTGAGTCTTCGACAAAGCAATATAACCGGAATCTGCAGTAGTAACCTTCACATTGCCTTTTCCATCAGAATGATCATAGATCATGACATCGTACAACGAGTTACCATCATCTCCTTTTTTACCAACTCTTATCACATAATCGTCAATTCCCCTGTAAAAAACACCTTCAGGTATATCGAGTGCCATTTTCTGATGTCGTACATCATAAAGCAGAGACTGTGATTTAAGGTTGGCATAAGGAAGAACATTATTGGAAAAGAAAAATGCCACAAAACTCATTATTACGGAAAACACCAACAAAGGGCGCATTATCTTCCAAATAGAAATGCCGGAAGCTTTCATGGCAACAAGTTCGTAATACTCGCCAAGTTTACCGAAACACATCAACGAAGAAAGCAATATTGCCAAAGGCAATGCCATGGGAACAAAAGTTATGGATGTATAAAACAATAGTTTTAATATAACACTGACTTCCAAACCTTTTCCGACAAAATCATCGATATAACACCATAAAAATTGCATCAAAAGAATGAATACGGCAACGAAAAAAGTAAAAAAAAACGTGCCGATATATGACCTGATGATATAACGATATAATTTTTTCAATTTAATAATATTTTTTGCAAATATAGACATTTATCAAATGACATGGTAATAATATTTCGATAAAATGTTTCATTTAAAAAAAATATTTCTTTTTTTTGCATAAAAAAATTTCGATATGGAAAAAGACTTTTTCAATGAGATTAATGTAAGCATAACTATTTCCGACACTGAAGGCAACATAGTGTATATGAATGATAAATCAAAAAGTGTTTTTGGAGACATGACAGGGAAGAATATGTTGGGTTGCCACAAAACGAGGTCACAAGATATAATACACAGATTAATCGAAAACAAAGAGACCAATGTATATACTATTCAGAAAGGAGATGTTAAAAAGATGATATATCAAACCCCCTGGTATGACAATGGGGAACTCAAAGGTCTTATAGAATTTTCGATAATACTGCCGCCTGAGATTCCACATTATATCAGATAACAGTGAGAAAAGATTTCACGGCTATGGCAATTGACTATGTCGTTGCACCTCAATACATTTTCTAACCATAACCAACTCTTTGTATTTTTACATTCCCAAATACAAAAAACGGAGCGAATCCGATTTGACAATACAGACTCACTCCATTTCATCAATTTGTTTTATTTCAAGCAGTTACCAAATCATAAGTATCTTTTGCAATCATATATTCTTCATCTGTAGGATAAACCACCACAGTAACCTTGGAATCATCGGAAGAAATCACTCTTGCCTCACCCAAGGTATTCTCGTTAACCTTTTTATCAAGTTTCACACCGAGATATTCCATATTCAGCAATATTGCTTCTCTCATAAACCATGCATTCTCACCAATACCGCCTGTCATTACGACAATATCGACACCATTCATCACAGCAGCGTATGCCCCTATATATTTTTTCACTCTGTGAGCAAACATGTTAAAAGCGTATGTACAACGTTCATCACCGGCATTACGTCCGGCATTCACATCGCGCATATCTTGTTTGCCGCCGGTGATGCCTACGAGACCTGATTTCTTATTGACGAGAGTATTCATGGCCTTCATATCAAAGCCCTCTTTATCGGCGATATACATAAATGCGCCAAGGTCTAAATCACCGGTACGGCTACCCATCATAAGACCCTCAACAGGAGTAAATCCCATGGAAGTATCGACAGATTTGCCATTTTTGACAGCGGCGACAGAAGCACCACTTCCAAGATGACAAGTGATGATTTTCAGTTCTTTCCAATCCTTACCTATAAATTTAGCCCCATTTTCAGCTACATATTTATGACTTGTACCATGGAAGCCATATCTGCGGAGACGATATTTCTCATAATACTCATAAGGCACTGCATAAAGATAAGACTCCGGTGGCATGGTAGAATGGAATGCGGTATCGAAAACGCCTGCCTGTTTTACGTTGGGCAACAGTTTGGTGACAGCATAAACGCCCTCTAAACAGCCTGGATTGTGAAGCGGTGCAAGGTCAATAAGACTTTCCATACCTTTCACCACATCTTCATCTATAAGAACGCTCTTGGTATATTTCTCACCACCATGCACCAAACGATGACCTACGGCACCTATTTCATCAAGCGAGTCTATTACGCCATAATCCGGATTCACTAAAGCTTTAAGTACAAGGTCTATGCCAAAGGTATGATTAGGTATCGGCAGTTGTTCATAATGTTTCTCACCTCTATATTTGTGGGTAAATTCTCCCATCTCGAGGCCTATACGTTCAAGAAGCCCTTTTGCCAAAACTGCATGATCGTTATCCATATCGATAAGTTGATATTTTATCGAAGAGCTTCCGCAGTTAAGAACTAATATTTTCATAACAGTAATTTTTAATTATTTATTGGCAGCTGCCTGATTAACAGTAACAGCAATCATATTGACAATATCATCGACGGAACAGCCTCTTGACAAATCGTTGATAGGTGCTGCCATACCTTGAAGAACCGGACCAACCGCCTCAACATCACCAAGACGCTGTACAAGTTTATAAGCTATGTTGCCTGTCTCTAAAGAAGGGAATATCAACACGTTGGCCTTACCGGCGACTTCAGAATGAGGTGCTTTTTTCATTGCCACCGAAGGTACTATGGCAGCATCAGATTGCAATTCGCCATCGAGTTTGAGACCAGGAGCCATTTCTTTAGCTATACTTGTCGCTTCAATAATTTTATCGACTTTCTCATGTTTTGCACTACCTTTAGTAGAGAAACTCAATATGGCGACACGTGGTTCTTGAATACAGGCAATATTTTTGGCCGTCTCGGCAGAGATAACAGCAATTTCCGCAAGTTGTTGTGCTGTCAGCTCCGGTGATACGGCACAGTCTGCAAACACCATTATGCCATCATCACCATAATTTTTCTTGTTCTCAGGCAACACCATCATAAAAGCACCTGATACAGTACTGATACCAGGACGTGTCTTGACAATCTGCAAAGCAGGGCGAAGCACATCGGCAGTCGCATTGTCGGCACCGGCAAGTTCTCCGTCAACGACACCGGCTTTGATCATAAGAACACCAAGATACAAAGGATCTTCCACAAGTTTCATAGCCTTGTCCATGTCAACACCTTTACTTTTGCGTAATTCATACAGCATATTGGCATAATACTCCTTCTTAGGATTGTTGACGGGATCAACAATAATGGCGTTACAGATATTTTTTAACCCGAATTGTTCAGCCATTTCATTTATTTTCGATTCATTGCCGAGAAGCACCAATTCTTTCACAAGTTTCTGTTCAAGAGCAATATCTGCGGCTTTCAAAGTACGTTCTTCTGTTCCTTCAGGAAGCACTATGCGTTGCGGATTGGCTTGCGCATTTTTTTTGATTTTTTCAATAAGTTCCATATCGATTTACAATGATTATTACTACATAATTATAAACAAAATGCAAAGATATAAATCTATTTTCTAAAATCAAAAAAAATCACCTTTCTTGCACGACATTTAAACAAAATGTATCTTTGCAAAATAAAGTTGAACTAATGAACGATAGCATTATCATGTCTTGCTTTCCAATTGACACACTATGCTCAAACATTGAGTATCAGGCTGATAACGCATCAATAACAACCAATGACACCATATATTCATCATTTCATTTTGTAACAGAGAAACCTGATTATACCGTAGAAACAAATATAAGAAACACGTCAACATTCTCACCTTGGTGGAACATGGCAATAATTTTAATTACACTTTTGACAATAGCACTCAACCGAAGTCTTGCCTACAATAAATTCAGTACTATTATCGCGACGTTCGCACAAAACAAATCATCAGAAAAGATGTTGAGAGAATGGAACCCTTTGCGCAGTATTTCCGGTACTTCGGTTTTTATATGCCATATCGCGATGATGTCATTATATATACAACATATTTTACTGATAATCAATAATGACTATTTATTCAGAAGTTTTAAATTTTATCTGACAATATGTTGCAGCATTGCTGTATTCCTATTGTTCCAATACCTCATGTCTAATCTTTACGGATGGATTATAAATGCGAAAAAGGCCATACAGCACCATACAATAATGCGTTTATCGGCTGCGAGTCTTAACAATCTCATTCTTATACCGATGATGCTTACCATAATATTTTATCCGAGCAAGGCACTATGCATCATTACCGGCATTATTTTATTTATTCCATACATCATCAGGATAGTTAAAATATTTTTCGAACTTCAAATTTTAACTAAGCTAAGTTATATTAATATTTTTTTGTATCTTTGCACGCTTGAAATAGCACCCTTGGCAGTAGCACTGACAATGGCTTATCGGATAGTTACAAGTAATTGTATTATATAGAGTTACTGACATTTGCAAAATAAAAACTAACATTACGAAAAATAATAATTTACTAAAATGAAAGTCAAGTCAATTCTAATTTCGCAGCCCAAACCTGTTGACATTACAAAAACCCCTTATGATAACATCATAAAAAAATTCAATGTCAACATAGAATTTGAAAAATTCATCAGGTTGGAAGATGTAAGCGCATCAGAATTAAGACAAGATAAAATAAAACTTTCTGACTACACTGCCATAATATTAACAAGTCGCAACACTGTTGATCATTTCTTCCGTATCGCAAAAGAAATGCGTTATACTATTCCCGACGAACTTAAATATTTTTGTGTTACAGAATCTACAGCTTTATACCTGCAACACTACATTCAATACAGAAAAAGAAAAATATTTTTCAGCAAGCATTCGTTTGCAGAACTTATTACTATCATGAAGAAACATAGTAATGAAAGTTATTTTCTTCCATGTTCCAACATCAGCACCAACGAAGATCATCCTGAGATGCTTAACAATGCTAAAATAAATTTCAAGAAAGCCGTAATTTTCAGGACTGTTGCATCCGATCTTTCTCATGTCAAAATTGACAATTATGATATGCTGGTATTTTTCAGTCCTGCAGGAATAGACTCCTTGAAGTCCAATTTCCCGGATTTCAAACAGACTGAAAACGTAGTAATTGGAGGTTTCGGCGAAACAACATGTCAGGCCATCACCGATGCAGGATTCACTTTGAATTTCTCTGCTCCCACACAGACAGCACCCTCAATGACAATGGCAATAGAACAATTTCTTACTGCAGAAAACAAGAAAAACAAAAAGAAATAACATTGTTAAAGACCGAAGGATTACCGAAATCACAAAGGCTTTTCAAAAAAAAAGCCATTATAGCCTTGTTTGAAAAAGGCAAAGGCTTCAGTTTTTATCCTTTTAGGGTCATAATAAACGTAACTAAACCCGACAACCAATGTGATGCCTTACCGAGGATTCTCGTATCAGTATCAAAAAAACGTTTTCATCATGCAATAAAACGCAACCGCATAAAACGTCTGATTCGTGAAACTTGGAGAAAAAACAAACATGACTTGTTATGTAAATGTATGGACGAAAATATTACAATCGACATAGCTCTTGTCTATACCGCAACGATAATAATGGAATATAAAGATATTGAAAAGAAAATAAAACAGCTTATTGAACGTTTACAGAACGAATGTCTCTGAAATGAAAAGACTTATAAAGATACCGGCCGACATCATGATATTGCTGATACGCATATATCAAGTGACATTATCGCCATTTTTAGGCAAATCGTGCCGTTACACGCCGACATGTTCCAATTACGGCATAGAAGCAATAAGAAAATACGGTGCCATAAAAGGCGGCTGGCTGACAATAAAAAGAATATTATCGTGTAATCCTTGGGGCGGCAGCGGCTATGACCCCGTCCCTTAATAATTTCAACAATGAAAAGAATTAAAAACATTCTCTTATTGATGATGTTGTTGCCATTGTCGATGATGGCACAAGAAAAACTCAACAATTTTGAAATATCAAAAAGTCTCGACATTTATAACAACGTATTAAAAATACTTAACCTGAATTATGTCGATGACATAAACCCTTCCGAACTCAACGAAGCTGCAATCAACGCCATGCTTGAGAGTTTAGACCCTTATACTGTTTATATTCCGGAATCCGAGATAGAAGACGTTCGACTTATGACGACAGGCGAATACGGCGGCATAGGCGCCATAATAAGCTATTACGACAATGCCGTACATATAGCAGAACCTTACGAAAACTCACCTGCCCATAAAAGCGGATTGCTGCCGGGAGATATTCTGTTGGAAATAAACGGAGTAGATGTCAGCAAAAAGAATACCTCCGAAGTCAGTGAACTGTTGAAAGGACAGCCGGGGACCACTGTGACTCTGAAAATAAAACGTTATGATGAAAGTATAGCCACTAAAACATTGACTCGCGAGAATATCAAGGTTGACAACATTACATATCAAAGAGTCTTCGACAATGGAATCGGTTATATAGCACTTGGAAGTTTTACTAAAGACGCAGCCAAAGAAGTAAGAGAATGTTTTCTGAAAATGAAAGAAGAACACGACCTCAAAGGCATAATCCTCGATTTGCGCGGAAATGGCGGCGGCTTGCTCAACGAGGCGATAGACATCGTCAATATCTTCGTCCCCAAAAACCAACTTGTGGTTTATACAAAAGGTAAAACTTCACAACAGAATAAAAACTATTTCACTAAAAATGAACCTAATGACACCAACATTCCTCTTGCTATTTTAGTAAACGGTCTAAGTGCTTCGGCAAGCGAAATAGTCGCCGGATCAATTCAGGATTTCGACAGAGGTGTGATAATAGGTCAACGTACCTTCGGCAAAGGATTGGTACAAAATATATTGCACATGAACTATAACACTCAGATCAAAGTTACAGTTTCAAAGTATTATATCCCAAGCAAACGTTGTATTCAAGAAATAGATTACTCAAAAAAGAAAAACACTACAGAAAACGGCAGTACAGATACCCTTGGTCCTCAGTTTAAAACAGCTAACGGAAGAATAGTGTATGAAGGACATGGCATACAACCTGACGTAAAAATAGATATCGACAGTTTCTCTACCATAACCTCAAACTTGTATGCCAAAAATCTATTCTTCAAATACGGAAACAAGTTTTACAATGAGAACAAATCCATAGATGATCCGGAAACATTTACAGTAACTGACAATATCTATAACGATTTTATGGAATTTATTGAAAATCAGAATTTTTCTTTCGTATCTGAAAGTGAAAAGCAAATTGAAGACTTGCGCAACACCGCTGAAGAAGAGGGTTATTTGGAAGTTATAGAATCGCAATTGTCACAATTAGAATCAGAACTGAAAAAACACAAGGACAACGACTTGATTAACAACAGCGAAGAGATAAAAGAACTTCTCAAATATGAAATCGTTGGCAGATATTACCACCAGAAAGGAAGAATAACATCAACCATTGCCGATGATGAAGAGATACAAAGAGCTTTTGAGATTCTTCTTGACAGTAACGGCAAAAACGAATACGAAACAATATTAAAGGGCAATCAAAATAAATGAGTTACGGCAAAATTGGCACAGGATTTTATCTTCTTGGACTCATCAGTATGGCGGTATTCATTCCGTTATCAAATTATGGGATGAGTGTAACACAGTTTTACCTTCTCGCAGTATGGATTCTTGTCGGCGTTCCCATGGCTGACATCAACAAGATGTTTTCAGAAAAGAGTCTTCTGCCTCGCCTGTCGTCTCAAATTGCAGTGTCGTTCCGTTATATCGGATGCAACATCAAAGAGAGATTCAACACTTTTCTGCACAACAAAACAGCTCTCGTGCTTTCATCATTATTTCTTATTCATGTGTTAGGTTTGATACACACTGCCGATTTCGATTATGCAGCAAAAGATTTGCGCACTAAACTGCCTCTGCTTCTCTTTCCTGTATTGCTATCTTCCATGAAACCGCTTACACGCAAACAAACCGATATTGTGTTATGGTTTTACATTGCCTCCATTGTTTTCGGCGCAATTTTCAGTACAGAGAAGTATCTAAGCAAAGACTTCCTCGATGTACGGGAAATATCAGTTTTTATCAGTCACATACGATTCTGTCTAAGTATAGTTTTCAGCATTTTCATTCTTGCCTATTTCATAGTGACTAGAAAATATCATATTTCATTGAAAATCATTATGACGACCTTAATATTATGGTTCTTGTGGCTTACATTTGTTTTTGAATCTCTCATAGGTTTTGTATTGTTGACTGTCATACCTTCTTTAATGATCATCTATTTCACAATAAAAAAAGGTAATACGACTGTTAAAATAATAGTTTTCTCATTAATACTTGTAGTATTCGCAATTGGCTCATTGAAAACTTTCAAAATAATAAAAGAAAACCTTTTCCCGGGAAAAATCGATTTCTCTACATTAGACAAAACAACAAAATTGGGGAACCCATATATCCATGACACTGTAAATTTTCCGATAGAAGAAGGCAGATATTCCGGACTTTACATTTGTGAACCCGAATTAGAAGAAGAATGGAAAAAAATTAGCGATGTTGATTTTAAAGATATTGATTATCAATCTGTTATAAGATATTTGAATTCCAAAAACTTAAGAAAAGATGCAGAAGGCTTATCTCAACTCACAAAAGAAGATATTCAACATATTGAAAATAACATCGACAATTATAACTATATATACAATCCCGGAATCATGACAAGGCTGTCGAAAATGTTGGTTGCTTATCAAAGGTATAAAAAGACAAAAGACGCAAACGGCAGTTCGGAATTCCAAAGAATAGAATATATCAAAGCTTCATTAAACATCATAAAAGACAATTTGATTTTCGGTGTCGGTACCGGAGATTTGCCTGACGCTTTTGAAAATTATTATGAAGAATCTGACTCAAAACTCCTTCCACAATATAGGCACCGCTCTCATAATCAGTATCTGTCTATCACTGTAGGACTGGGAATAATAGGCTTGTTATGGTTCTTATTTACATTATTATACCCGATAATTTTCGACAAAAACTCACGTAACTTCCTTTATGTTACTTTCTTTCTTATCATGTTACTGTCGATGTTTACAGAAGATACCATAGAGTCTCAGGCAGGTGTCACATTGTTTGCATTTTTCAATTCTTTCCTGCTCTTCAACAATACAACCGACAAGAATCAGACATCTTGCCGGAGACAGAATATGCAGAAGTAAAAAAGAACGGAAAACAGATAATGATACCATCCTTTCCAAAGATACTGTCCCGAAAAGCGATGATAATTCCTTATATACTTATTGAAAAACAATAGATACTGCTTTTAACACTATCTCGAAGTATATTGCTAAATGTAATTTTAAAAGCTTACTAAAAAAACTATTTTATTGACAACATATTTGTCAAAGTAACGAAATCGTCAACAGACAGTTGCTCAGGACGTTTATCCAAAAGAGGATTATCCATCATATCAGCAGGTACAAGAGAACGCAATGAATTGCGCAAAGTCTTGCGACGTTGATTAAAAGACTGTTTTACAACCATTGTAAAATATCTTTCATCACAATTCAAAGATTTTACCTCATTACGTCTAAGACGTATCACTGCTGATTTAACTTTTGGAGGCGGGTTAAAGACATTCTCGTTGACAGTAAAAAGATACTCGATATCATACCAAGCCTGCAGCAAGACACTTAAAATGCCGTATGTCTTACTTCCCGGTGCAGCACTGATACGTTCTGCCACTTCTTTTTGAAGCATACCGACAATCTCAATCACATTGTCACGATATTTCAGCACATGAAAAAAAATCTGACTGCTAATATTATAAGGGAAATTGCCTATTATGGCAATACCATCACCAAAATGCTGCAAATCCGTTTTAAGGAAATCGGCATGTTCTATTGCTGTACCAAGTTCAGGAAATGCCTTTTCAAGATATACAACAGATTCATTATCAATCTCAACAACATGAAGCCTATCACCAAATCTTGGGATAAGATAACGAGTAAGTACACCCATGCCCGCACCTACTTCAACGACTTCTCCCACCTCGTCAGACAAGGCATCAACAATATCGTGAGCAATATTCAAATCCATGAGGAAATGTTGTCCAAGTGCCTTTTTGGGTTTTACTTTACCGATATTATCTTTCATACAACCATCATTTTATACCATCACGAATCCGGCGATAATTTTTGCGTGCCTGAGCCACATAAACGCTGGCAGTATATGTATCCATCAACATCTCATAACAACGCATCGCATCATCTTTTCTGTCAAGATATTTTTCCAACACCTCAGCATCATCCATCAAAGCCTCGTCAGCAATATAACTACCGGCATAACCCTCATATACCTTACGAAACAAGCTGTCCGCCATAACATAATCCTGACGTGTCATTGCAATCTGCGCCTTACGATAATACACTGCCGGAAGACTTACTTCATTAGGGTTATAAATACAAACAGAATCAAGTACTTCCTCGGCAATGTCATATTTTTTCTGATAGATATAATAATCTGCTTTTGCTATACGTCTTAATGCCACAGTATCATATTCCAAGTTATCTTTTATCAAAAGCGACAATGTCATGGCATCGTTGGCAACCAATTTTGACGTGGCAGATTTCAGTATATCAAGCACAGTGACAGCCCATTGAAATTCACCTATATAATAACGAAGTCGTGCATTTTTCAGTCTTGCCTCATGTCCCAAAGGGTCATCTTTCATTGCCTTATCCACCTGACTGTACAACAAAGTAGCTTCCCATATCTCATCATTATAAAGATATATGTCGGCAAGACGCATTTTCAGAATCGACTGTTCATAATTAGTGCCGCCAAGAGCTATACCTTTCTCTAAAAGAGAAACAGCATCGTCGGTTCTATCAAGATGATATGCCAATATTTCAGCTTGTGCAAGCATGAGAGGACGGGTCTGCTGAAAGAATCCTATATTATCAAAAGCCTGATCTATACGTTTCGACAAAGACTCATAATACTTGACATCGTTGATATTTTCTTCTACGGCTTTCAAATATTCCAGGTTCAACAATGCCACCGCCGCCTTCAAATAGAACACTCCATCCTGATGTTTGTTGACTATATAGTTATAAGCATCGGAAGCCACCTCAAATTCCTTGTTATCCTCTGCAATACTTGCTATATAAAATACGTCGTTCTCCCTATCTCCTGTCCTGCGGTCAAGAGCCTCAGCCTGCATCAGGGCTATATCATAATCCATCATCTGCAAAGAAAACCACATCAACAATTCCGAAAACTTTATATTATCAGGATATTTCTGAGTATTGGCAAGCAAAACAGTCCTAATAATATCATTTATGGAACCGTCCATATCATACATCATCATGACACGGATACGGTTTTTCACCATATCATATTGTTTAGGAGTCTTTTCAAGGTGTCGAAGATACATCTCAGTAGCATTCTCAAAGTCGAGCATCGACTGATAGCAATATGCTCTTTCAAGATAAAACTGATAATCTATCTCCGGAATTTCAGCAGCATCCTCATAGAGCTGCAATGCGTATTTCTCCAATCCATAAGAACGCATTATTGAGGCGACTTCGGATACAGTTCTCCTTGTCTTGGGTACTTCTTTTATAAATCTTACGAAATATTTGTCTGCCTTGTCATATTCGTTACCAAGAATATAGATATTGCCAAGCAGCACTTTGGCTCTCCAATTGGAGTTATTGCCTCTCAAATAAGTTCTCAGGCTGCGTTCTGCCAGACTTAAATCCCCGTCAAGAACGAGACAGTCGATATACTGGTTAAAATATACAATTTGTTTATAATCATTGTACAATTTAAGATATATATCTTTCGCCTTATCATATTCCTTTTTATTGAACAATTCTTTTGCAAGACGTTCTTCAGTCACCTTTTGTTCCATCTTTTGAGGATTGTTGATATTAATCTGTGCTTGAACATCAATCGACAAAAAAGCGAACAGCAAAAAGAAAACAAGACAGGGCACTTTCATGGCATATCATTACTTTAAGTTCTTGACGACTTTTTTCTGTTGAGAAAATCTGTCACGAAAATAATCCAATTGAGCCTCAAGTCGTTTCACGGCAGCATCTTCATCCTTAAGATACTTGGAGATATCATTTTCGGAAAGCTTGTTGTTATCTATATCGTATTTAAGATCCGACAACTGTTGTTCGGAATATTTTATCTCATCGAGCATATCCACTCTAACCGTTTCAAACTGTTGAAGATATGACGCCAACAAATCCATTTCCTTTGATATGTTGGATTTTCTTGCCAAAGTAGTATCTATGCGATAATATTCCTTTACGAGGAAGTCAAAATCCCTCTCATACAGAGTCGAAACGCCGGACTGCACGACAGCGAGGCGTTTTTGCATCGAACTCACCTGTTTTGACGGAGTGTCGGAGCATGACAACAACGACAACAACGACAACAAACATAATATATTAGTCAATAATCTCAAAGCCGGTATATTTTTGGAGTGCTTTAGGAATTCTAATGCCCTCAGCACATTGGTTATTCTCAAGCAAAGCGGCCACAATACGCGGGAGAGCGAGAGCACTACCGTTAAGAGTATGCACGAAATTGATATTGCCTTCTTTATCTTTAAATCTGAGTTTCATTCTGTTAGCTTGGAAAGTTTCGAAATTGGAGACGGAACTTACCTCAAGCCACAGTTGCTGTGCAGCAGAATAAACCTCGAAGTCGTATGTCATTGCTGAAGTAAAACTCATGTCGCCACCGCAGAGACGAAGGACGCGGAATGGCAATTCGAGTTTACGAAGCAAGCCTGCAACATGGGCTTTCATAGCCTCAAGACGTTCGTATGAATTAGCAGGATTAGCTATTTCCACAATCTCCACCTTGTCGAACTGATGAAGACGATTCAAGCCTCTTACATTTTTACCCCATGAACCTGCCTCACGACGGAAACAATTGGAATAAGCGACTGTTTTTATCGGCAATTGTGCTTCTTGTACAATCTGATCACGGAATATATTGGTTACCGGCACCTCTGCAGTAGGAATAAGATACATCTTATCGAGAGGCACAGCATACATCTGAGCCTCTTTATCAGGAAGTTGACCGGTAGCATAGGCAGAAGCCTCATTGACAAGGACAGGAGGCTGCACCTCGAAATAACCATCACTGACAGCCTCATCGAGGAAGAAATTTATCAAGGCACGCTGCAGACGGGCACCTTTACCTTTATAGAAAGGGAATCCGGCTCCGGTGACCTTGTTGCCGAGTTCGAAATCGGCGAGTTGATATTTGTTAAGCAACTCCCAGTGTGGCATTGCATTATCCGGCAGTTTAGGCATCTCTCCTTCCTGATGCACATTAAGATTGTCGGCAGCAGTCTTGCCACGAGGCACATCAAGATGAGGGGTATTGGGAATCTCAACAAGTTTTTCCTGAATGCTCTGTTTTATCACTGCGAGTCTGTCGGAGCACGACTTGGCCTTCTCTTTAAGCACAGCATTTCTCGCTTTCAGTTCATTAGCTTCTGATGCCTTGCCCTGTTTAAACAAATCACCAATAATACGGGCTAAATTATTGGCTTCGGCGAGAGCCTCGTCGTTTTCCTGTTGTACTCTACGACGTTCATCATCGAGTTCTAAAATCTCATCAATCAGCTCAAAACGAGTAAAGTTTTTGATACTCAGACGATTGATAACCTCTTCTTTATGTTCTCTGATATAAGATATTACTAACATAAGCGTTATATTTGTTTTGCAAAAATAATATTTAGAACCAAAAAATCGGAGTGTTTTTTAAATTTTTCTTCAAAAATACAAAAGAAGTGTCATGAAGAACAAAAAAGCCCGATTACAATGAACCGGGCTTTTCTCTGTCTCGTTATTCAAAACAATCAGTCCACTATCTCACCGCTCACGGGGATAACGGTGATATATGATCTGTTGTTTCTTTTCTTATCCTTATAAAATTTCACAACACCGTCTTTCAAAGCGAACAAAGTATGGTCTTTACCTATACCCACATTGTCACCGGGATTGTGTTTTGTACCACGTTGACGAACGATGATATTACCTGCCAAAACAGCTTGTCCGCCAAACACCTTAACTCCGAGTCGTTTGCTATGTGATTCACGACCGTTTTCGGAACTACCAACGCCTTTTTTGTGTGCCATAACTACTAATTTTTTAATTTTTTTATTCAGTAATGTTTTCAATGCGCACCTTACTCATATCCTGACGGTGGCCGGTTAATTTCTGATAACCTTTTCTTCTTTTCTTCTTGAAAACAAGAACTTTATCAGCTCTGAGATGCTGGACTATCGTAGCATCAACCTTAGCACCTTGGAGGACGGGGGTGCCAACCCTTGTGTTGCCATTATCATCAATCAACAACACCTTATCGAAAGTGATAGCGCTTTCGACTTCACCTTTCAAGCGATTGCAAAATATCTCATCACCTTTGCTTACCTTGAACTGTTGCCCTGCGATTTCTACAATTGCGTACATTCTTTAATACAATTAATCTTTACAATTTTTCGGACTGCAAAGTTAAGACTATTTTTTATACTTCTTGCATTAATCTGAAAAATTTTTATCAAAAAATAAATAACCATTTGATATTAAAGCTATAAATCGACTATATCATTGTCTATCAAAAAATAAAAAATGGTGTTTCATATCTTAAAAACAACTATATCTATCAACATGATACAGCATTCCTTGCTTCGAATATTGTCCAACATAATTAATTTATTATAAACACTACGCCATTTCAACAAAAAAAGCAAAAATGTTTTTTCTCTTTAAAAAAACGCTATATTTGCATAAAATTATCTGAAGAGTTTTTGTGTTTGTTATACCTATTAATATATGATAATTAACAGCAATGAATATGGTGTTCTTATTGAAAATATGAAAAAAGGCGACCGCTTTTCTTTCGATATAATTTTCCGTAAGTTTTATTCACCGCTTGTCAATTACTGCAATAGGTTTGTCGATGACAATGATGTGGCGGAAGAAATAGTGCAAGACTTTTTCGTAAAAATATGGCTTAAACACAGCACTCTGCTAATAACCACATCGTTAGAAGCTTATCTTTATAAAGGTGTATTGAACCATACCTTAAATTATATTAAATTGCAAAAGATAAGAGAAAAGCACCTTAATTTTATAGGATTTAATTCCGAACCGGACAATAACAATCCTTTAGAAAAGTTAAAAGAAGAAGACTTGAAGTTAAGAATGGAAGAAGCATTGATAGAATTGCCTGAACGCTCGAGGAAGACTTTCGAAATGAAAAGATATGAAGGATTGAAATATCACGAGATAGCTGAAAAACTGAATATATCTTCCAAAACCGTTGAAAAAGACTTTTCCAAAGCACTCGCACACCTTAGAAATGCCTTAAAAGATTTTATCGGAATGTTTTTCCTCTAAAAACAGTCATAGAATGTTAAATTTTTGTTAAAATTTTAAAAAATGATAGGGAAAACGATATTTAAAGTTGTCATAAAATTGAAATTAAGAGAAAAAAAGAGATGGTAAAGGTCAACAAAAAATATAATGAACTCATAATAGACTTCTTGCAGGGGAAACTCAGCAGTGAGAAGAGGAAAGAGTTTGAAATATGGTTGACTAAATCACCATATAATCAATCATACTTTGAATCTATCAAGAAGATTTGGGAATTTTCGGAACCAAAAGCCGAGAAAGAATTCGATACCGAGTCTGCCTTGCAAAAAGTCAATCGCCGCATCAAAGAAATCGAAGAGAACAACATATTTGAAACAAACAAAACAAAGAAGTTCCCAAAGTATTATGCTGCAATAGCATCGATTGCCGCAGTATTGGTATTGGGATTGATATTAAGCATTTTTCTGCGTCATGATAATACAACTATATTAATGGCAGAGGCTGAATCTCAACATTTCATATTACCCGACAACACAGAAGTGACATTAGAGCCAAATGCTAAATTAACTTACAACAAAAATTTCAACACAAGCAACAGGAATATCTTCTTTGAAGGTTCTGCACATTTCGATGTGGCAAAAAATCCAGAAAAGCCTTTCTGTATTAAAAGCGGAAGTATGATAGTAGAAGTACTCGGAACTGAATTTGACATAAAGGCAGAAAAAGAATCTACAGAATATTATGTGGATTTGCATTCCGGCAAAGTAAAAATGTACTGCGTGGACGAAAAAGGTCAACAACAAGAGTTGATAACACTTATACCAGGAGAAAGAGGCACATTCAATACTAATAACAACCGTATAGAAAGACAATATCAGTCAAGTAACAACAACATATTTGCCAGAACTACAGGAATACTTGATTTCAACAATGTTACTTTGTTAACAGTAACAGAATCATTATCGCAGGCATACGGAATTGAAATTTATCTCGATGAAAAATATAACAATTTAATACTCACTGCACGATTCGAAAATGAGACCTTGGAAAGTATCTTTGATACCATGGCAGCCATCTTCAATTTGCAAATTGTAAGAATAGGCAATACGGTAACTATAAGATAAAACAAGTTTTCAAAAATATAATGAAACTCTATCCAAATTCACTTTTTAATGCTCGCGTTTGCAGGTTTATTTTCATTTAAAATAAAAACCTGCAAACTTTTTTTAGTGTTACTCAATTATTTTTTACACATTTTTTATCATTTAATGTTTTTTTTAATAAATTAGCGGCATGAAATAATATTACACCGTAATGTCAAGAAATGAGAAAATAGACTTATTTTATAGAAGAGTTGTTGGTTATAAACCACTTGTGTTAAATTATTTCATACTTCCTATATTAATAGTCATTGTTTCCACAACAACATTAAGCGCACAGGATATCACAGACAAACAAATTTCCATATCTTTTGAAAACATCAATGTTGACGCAGCATTAAACAGACTATATAAAGAATACTCCATAAAACTCGCTTATAGTGCATCTGATTTACAAGGTTATCAGATCAAACACTATTCTGCTGAAAACAAAGCTGTAAAAGATGTGTTGTCAGATATTTTGGCTAACACAGGTTGTTCATTCAAATATATTGGCAATCAAGTCGTTATTTTCAAAGACCGGAATGTTCCTGACAAAGAATCAAATGATGATAATAAACATGACAGTAGAAAGCCTAAAAAAGAAAAACACAAAGAGAATGACTTGCTGCAAGTGCCATTGAAAGTATCTGACACTGTATTTGTACATGATACCATTACATTTGTCCGCACTGACACAATTGTAAGAACAGATACGTTGATAAAAACAGAAACAATACGAGTAGTTGACACTGTAATAGTCTATAAAAGACCCAATATCAAAAAAAGAATGGAAGATGTCAGAAGAGCTTTTATGGGAATAGATTATACTCACAACGAAAAATTTTCATTGCGTTTATCATATTCTCAATATCTAACAATAATCAATATCGGGAATAATGACATTGACCATGATTATTTTGAAGAAAGCCTTGGTGCTCTTGACCGACATTCACTGCGCAACTATACAGTTGACTTAGATGGTGGCTATACTTATAAAAATTTTGATTTTAACATAGGTGTTTCTTTAAATTCACTACGTCATCATTTCTCATTTTCCGACATAATAAAAGACCCCCCAACTTTCACAATAGATACCATAGACACATATTATAATATCAACAGTATTACACACGACACCACTTATTTCCATATCACCGATACAGTAATGATTCCAGGCTCGGAACACAGATACAACACATTTAGCAATAACAATTTATTATACTTAGGATTACATATTGGAATGTCATATACCTTTTTCAGGACAGAAAGATTCAACATATTCTTCAAATGCAGAGGAGATTTGAATTATCTTATAAATGCAAGAGGTTCTTTCATAACTGAAAACAGCAACGATAAAATAAAAGACTTGAATATTGACGAGTTTAACAGAGTAAAATTGACATTATCAGGAAGTTTAGGAATGAAATATGCTATCAGCGAAGATTTTGACATTGTACCTGAAATATACTACAATCGTTATTTGGGAACATTAACAAAAGAACCGCTGCCCACTGCCTACCTCGACTGCATAGGTTTAAGAATAGGATTGTATTATTATTTTTAGCCAATCATGAAGTCTTCCAAACAAATATCAACACTATTAGCTGCGATTACGATAACATTGTGTTGTCTATCGGGAAGACTTCTCAATGCGCAAACATATAAATTTGTAGGCGGGACATTTTTAGGAGATCATCATTGGACCAAAGAATATATTTATTACGTATATTCAAACATTTACATTGAAAATATCAGTACATTATTAATAGATGCCGGAACACAAATAGTCTTTGAATCATCCACGGGAATGTATGTAAATAAAGGGAAACTGCTGATAGAAGGGACAGAACAAGACACTGTTGTTTTCAGTTCCGCCACTACGTTGAATTGGACAGGTATTCAAATAAAAGATGTCAATGAAGAAAATCAGGTGTCATTAAAATATGTGAAATTCCAAGATGTGGAAACAGCTATCAGCATAAAAAATTCTTCCAAAATAAATATAAAAAACTGTTTCTTTGAGAACTCATACATTGAAGGCATCAATATTCTCGATTCTTACAACTGTACTGTGGAGAATTCATGGTTTTCCAACAACTATAAAGCCGTTGTTATCAATAGCAATGAAAACATTTGCAGTGACAACATCATAAGAAACAATATCTTCAAAGAAGGACAGAATGCTATCATGGTAATAACTGACAAACTTGGCATAACCACAAGGAATATTATAGAAGATAACATTTTTGAAAATTCGGAAATCGCTATACTGCTCAGCAATGCCAACAAGCCTTCAACCGGGAACAACCTCATAAGAAACAATGTGATATATTCTCCAACACATAGCACCACAACGGACAATATTGGCATTTACCTCCAGGCAGACTCAGTATATGTCGATAACAACATCTTTTGGAATTTAGGAAATGCCATTGAATTTAAAGACAATATTTATTGCGAAATAACAAACAACACGTTTTACGAAAATAATCTATGTTTCTACGATATCAATACGCAAAAATCCGCTATCATAAAAGACAACACTTTTCATCTTAATGTCACAATAACTAATTTTTCAACTTATAATAATGTTCAGTTTACAAACAACAACTTCCTACTATATGAATCAGCAAAACCTACATTTATTAACAATTTAGAAAATAACATAAACCTTTCCAATAATTATTGGGGCACCACAAACACCTTAACAATAGAAGAAGCTATTATCGATTACAACGATGACATAAATTTAGGAAAAATAATATATATTCCACTTTTAGACAGCCACAATATAAATGCTCCTATTTCAGCACCTAAAAAAGTCACGAAACAATTCACCGGTGAAGGTGTACTCGTCAAATGGGAAAGCAATAAAGAAAGTGATTTCAACAGTTATAACATTTATCATGACAATTTCAACAATTACAGATATGACAATGTAATAAAAAACATAACAGATACTATCATTTATATCCATGGATTGACATTGGATTGTGACATTGCAGTAACAGGATGTGATAATCAATATAACACGAAATATTACAAGGTATCGCCGCATGAAAGTGCATATAGCATAGCCACAGCAAAGCCATTCGCCGGATTTGATGACACCATCTGCGAATCAATTGGTTATATATCGCTAACACAAGCCAATGTTCCATCATTATTTTCAAAAATACACTGGGAAACATCCGGAAGCGGCACATTCAGCGACAGTTTGGCTTTACAACCCGATTATTTCCCTTCTGAAGAAGACTTTCTGAATGGTGAAGTAACCCTGACGCTATTTGTGGACAAAGCAGAAAACAGCGGAAGTGACGAAAGCGACGAAATAACACTATATCTGAAAAAGACACCTATGGTATATGTATCTGAAAACAATTTCAGTCTTTACGGTGAACCTGTCATGATAAGCAACGTTTACAGTTTGTATCAAGATTCCATAGAGTGGGAAACTTTCGGTGACGGCTACTTCGACGACATACATAAACTGCATCCCGTATATTATTACGGAGAACTTGATTCTATAAACAAGAAAATAACCATGGTAATCCATGTGTATTCGCAATGCGGAAGACACTCTGATACGACTAATTATACTCTCATCAATGCATATAATCTTGAAGGTACAGTATCATATAAAAACACAAAATCGGAGAATGCATTGGTTATTGCCGCCAACATCACAAACGGAGCGATAGAAAGAATGTACAAGACAAGCACTGACGGAGAAGGTAAGTTTATATTCAACAAATTACATGAAGGCAATTATCTTTTATATGCCATACCTGATACCATAAACGAACAAGGAGCACCTGTATATTATGCTGCTAAAAACAGTTGGAAATATGCCAACAAAATAAAACTCGACGGCAATATTTACGATGTGGATATAGAATTATCATCTCCAATATCGCAAATGTTGAAAGGAATAGGCTCCATATCCGGTCAATTCGAATATCCTTCCACACTATTCCGTGATACCTTATTCTACTGCAACGATTGGTATGACAGAGACAGCACACAAATATATTGTGACGGAGGATTGTCAAATGCAACAATAATGTTGTATAATTCTACAGAGAAGTATCTCTTGGACTATAAATTGACAGATTATAAAGGATACTTCAAATTCGACAGTTTACCATTCGGGTCCTATTATGTTATATCCGACTTGCCAAGATATACGACAAGCACACCTTATAAAATAACTTTGACAGAACAAAATCCGAAAATTGAAGAACTTGTGTTCGAGATAAATAATGATGTCATAACAATGAGATATAACAATGAAACAGATGAAGATAATGTTACAAAAACTTCAATATATCCCAATCCGTGCGACATTAATTTTAATATAGAGTTCTCCAATATCAGCAGCAATGACATACGCCTTATTGAAATTTACAATATTTTGGGCGAAAAAGTACATCATCAAACTATAAAAGGCGAAAACAAATCAAGTATTGGCACATCACATCTTCCGACCGGAATATATTCAGTAAAAATTTTGTCAAAAGATAATAATATGACAATCAAAAACTTAATCATAAGTCATTAGGATTAGCGATTATTTTAATTTTCCATAATTTCATTATTGTCGATAATATTGCTATCTTTGCGGCATAGTATATTGAATGAACAAATGATTATCTTTTTTGAAACTAAGCAAAATACAATCATTGCGGTAGATAGCATTGAGCGTCAATCTGATCAGGATTTGAAAAAACTTATTTGGCTCTTTGACGAAGCCAAGAAAACGGACGAAGATTTTGTTGAGGGGCATTTCTTCGGACCAAGGCGTGAGATGATAACGCCTTGGAGTACCAATGCTGTAGAGATAACTCAAAACATGGGAATCAAAGGTATCGCGAGAATTGAGGAGTTTATTCGCGTTGCAGATAATGACAACAGTTATGACCCAATGTTGCAGTCAAAATACGACATATTGGACCAAAATGTGTTTTTCATCGACAGAAAACCTGAACCTATAAAATATATCATTGACATAGAAGACTATAACCGCAAGGAAGGTCTTGCTTTAAGTGAAGAAGAAATCTCTTATTTACAAGAAGTCAGCGACAAAATTGGCAGAGCATTGACAGACAGTGAAGTATATGGGTTTGCACAAGTCAACTCAGAACATTGTCGGCACAAGATTTTCAATGGTAAGTTCATCATTGACGGCAAAGAAATGCCTGAGACATTGTTTGCCTTAATAAAGAAAACGTCCAAAGAAAATCACAACAGACTCATCTCGGCATATAAAGACAATGTCGCATTTATTATGGGTCCGAAGATAGAGCAGTTTGCCCCTGCCACGCAACATCAAGCAGATTATTTCAGAATCAAAGAGATAGACACCGTCATTTCTTTAAAAGCAGAGACACATAATTTCCCCACCACAGTAGAGCCTTTCAATGGAGCATCGACAGGCAGTGGAGGAGAAATAAGAGATCGTCTTGCCGGAGGACGTGGCAGCATACCGTTAGCGGGCACTGCTGTTTACATGACTTCATATCCTCGTAACAATGAAGATAAAAAATGGGAAAACTCTTTTAAAGAACGTAAATGGTTGTATCAAAGTCCGTCAGACATTATGATAAAGGCATCAAACGGTGCTTCAGATTTCGGCAACAAATTCGGACAGCCTCTTATCAATGGCAGTCTGTTGACTTTTGAACACAGTGAAGGTCAAGATTTCGGATATGACAAAGTCATCATGCTTGCCGGCGGCATAGGTTTTGCAAAACAAGACGACAGCATAAAAGAGGAACCGGAACCGGGTGACATTATCGTGGTATTGGGTGGTGACAACTACCGTATAGGCATGGGCGGCGGCGCCGTATCGAGCGTTGACACCGGACAATACAGCAATGCCATAGAACTCAACGCAGTACAACGTGCCAACCCTGAGATGCAAAAACGTGTATCCAATGTAATCCGTGCCATGGTAGAAAACGACAGCAACCCAATACGTTCCATACATGACCATGGCGCCGGCGGACATCTCAACTGTCTATCTGAACTTGTGGATAAAAGCGGCGGCATAATCAATGTTGACTCTCTGCCTATTGGAGACCCTACCCTTTCAGACAAAGAGATAATTGGAAATGAATCACAGGAGAGAATGGGACTTCTCGTAAACAACAGCGACATAGACATCATAAAAAAGACAGCAATACGCGAAAGAGCACCATATTATTTGGTAGGTGAAGCCACCGGCGACCAAAGATTACGTTTTGTCCGTAAAAACGGAGAAAATCCCATAGACCTTAGTTTATCGGACTTTTTCGGCAGTGCTCCAAAGACAATTATGACAGACACAGAAAAACCATATAAATTCACGCCTGTACAATATAACAACGATGATTTTGAAAAATATCTGAAACAACTACTTCAGATAGAAGCTGTAGCTTGCAAAGACTGGCTTACCAACAAAGTTGACCGTTCAGTAACCGGAAGAGTGGCATTGCAACAATGTGCAGGTGCCATACAGTTGCCACTCAACAATTTAGGTATCATGGCATTGGATTATCAAGGCATTAAAGGTATAGGCACAGCTTTAGGTCATGCACCTGTCGCCGGTCTTGTAGATCCCGAATGCGGATCCCATCTGTCTGTGGCCGAAGCATTGACAAATTTGCTATGGGCACCTATAGAACAGCGGCTTCAAGGAGTGTCTTTAAGTGCCAACTGGATGTGGCCGGCCAAGAATACCGGTGAGAATGCTCGGTTGTATCATGCAGTGAAAGCCATAAGCGACTTTTGTATTGCCCTGAATATCAACATACCTACAGGTAAAGACTCTCTCTCCATGACTCAAAAATATCCTGACGGACAAAAAGTATTGTCTCCGGGTACTGTGATAGTATCTGCCGTTGGAGAAGTGAGCGATATACGCAAAGCCGTAAAACCTGTCATGTTACAAGATAAAGACAGTGAGTTAATATACATTGACTTCTCAAAAGACAATTATCAGCTCGGAGGAAGCAGCTTTGCCCAAACTATAAACACAATAGGTGATAAAGCATCTGATGTCAAAGATCCGGAATATTTCAAGAAATGTTTCAACAGCATACAAGAACTTATAGAACAGGAATTGATACTTTCAGGACATGATATATCCGCCGGAGGACTGATAACTACATTGTTAGAGATGAACTTTGCCAATTGCGAATACGGAATGGACATAGACCTCAGTGCTTTTGACAACGACCTCGTATCCATAGCTTTCAGCGAGCAACCTGCTGTCATCATTCAGGTTAAAGATGCCAAAGCAAAACAAATACTCGAAAATAACGGCATAAAATATCATATAATAGGAAAACCCATTGAGAAACGGATGATAAGGCTCAAAAAAGACGACGCCTTATATCAATTAGATATCAATGAGTTACGAGATATTTGGTATAAGAGTTCCTATCTTATGGACACAAAACAGAGTGGAAAGCAGAAGGCGAAAGAACGTTTCATGAACTATAAGAAACAGGATTTAAGATTCAACTTCGGCGATTTCACGGGCAAAGCCTCTGATCTTGGCATAGATATACATAGACGCACACCATCCGGCATCAAAGCCGCCATTATCAGAGAAAAAGGCGTCAACGGAGACAGAGAGATGGCATACGCATTATATTTAGCCGGTTTCGACGTCAAGGACATACACACCACTGACCTAATAAGCGGTAAAGAAGACCTTAACGATGTCAACATGATAGTTTTCGTCGGAGGATTTTCCAACTCAGACGTATTAGGTTCCGCTAAAGGCTGGGCAGGAGCTTTATTATTCAACGAAAAAGCCCGCAAAGCAATAGAAAATTTCTATGCTCGCCCCGACACCATGAGTCTCGGAGTATGCAACGGCTGCCAACTTATGACAGAACTGCATCTCATTTATCCTAAACATGAGGAACATATAAAAATGTTGCATAACGACTCTCATAAATTTGAATCTGCATTTATCAATGTTGAAATATTATACAGCAACAGTATCATGTTATCGACATTAGCCGGACGTCGTCTCGGAGTATGGGTGTCGCATGGGGAAGGAAAATTCAACTTCCCATATTACAAAGACAAATACAACATTGCCATGACTTACAGTTTCGACGAATACCCAGGTAACCCTAACGGAAGCAATTGGGATGTAGCTGCTGTATGCTCCAATGACGGACGTCATCTTGCCATGATGCCTCACCTTGAAAGAGCTTTTCTACCTTGGCAATGGGCATTCTATCCACAAAACAGGAAAAATGATGAAGTAAGCCCTTGGATTGAGGTTTTCGTTAACGCTAAAAATTGGATTAAAAAACACAAAATATATTGATTATGGGAAAAAACTATAAAGGCACAACACCAAAAGTACTCACCGATGTTCCAAAAAGACTATTCGACTTAGTGTCGTATTTTGCCCAAAAATACAGTTACAAGGATTGTATGTTTGCAGGAAAAGAAAACGGCAAATGGATAAAATACGATGGAAAAAAATTCAGTGAATTAACCGATGATGTTTGTTATGGTCTCTTGAAAATAGGAATACAAAAAGGTGACCGTGTCATTATTGCAGCCAACAATTGTCCTGAATGGAACATTTTAGATTTCGCCATTCAAAAAGTCGGTGCTATATGTATCCCTGTCTATCCCACCATCAGCCATGATGACAATGAATATATCTTCAAACATTCTGAGGCAAAAGCAATTTTTGTTGGAAATAAGTTGTTGTATAATAAGATAGAAGATATCATCACCAACATAAAAATAGAATCTGTATTCTCAATACAAAAGATAGAAGGAGTTCAACATTTCAATGAACTTGTAGAATTAGGAAAAGCCAATGTGGATTATGAATTGTTGAAGAATATTTCGGATGGGATAGATACCAACGATGTAGCTACGATAATATATACCTCCGGTACTATGGGAACACCCAAAGGTGTTATGTTGTCCCACCGCAACATCTTGTCGGTAGTAGAATATCTTTGCCCGATGTACACTATAGATGAAACCCACGATGCATTGAGTTATCTTCCTTTGTCGCACATTTACGAAAGAGTTGTGCAATATTGCCGTATATATCTCGGAGTATCAATATATTATGCAGAAAGTATAGGTGCCATTGTTGACAATCTCAAAGAAATTAAACCTAAACATTTTTCATCAGTACCTCGTCTTATAGAAAAAATTTATTCTACTATTTTAAGAAAAGGAAGTAAACTCAAAGGTTTGAAGAGAATGATATTCTTCTGGTCAGTAAATCTTGCCGGACGTTATGATGAAACCGGACGCAACAATGGATTGTTTTACCTTATGAAATTAAAAATTGCCGATAAACTCGTTTTCAAAGAGTGGCGTAAAGCTCTGGGAAACAATCTGAAACTTATTATAACCGGAGGTGCCGCCATTAATCCAAAACTTGTAAAGACATTCTCTGCAATAGGAGTACCATTGAGTGAAGGTTATGGATTGACAGAGACATCACCGGTGATATGCACCAACAGTATGGTAACCGGCAAATTAAAAGCCGGGACTGTTGGTGAAGTACTTAAGAACCAGGAAATTAAAATAGGCGATAACAATGAAATATTAGTTAAAGGTCCTAATATAATGATCGGCTATTACAAGGATGAGGACATGACTCGTGAAGCTATAGACGAAGATGGTTTCTTTCATACAGGCGATGTGGGTACAATAGACGAAGACAATATGTTGCATATTACCGGACGCATCAAAGAAATTTTCAAAACTTCTATGGGGAAATATGTCAGTCCTGCATTGATAGAGAACAAATTGACAGAGTCGCAATTCATCAATCAAGTAATGGTCGTCGGCGAAGGTCAGAAATTTGCTGCCGCTCTCATAGTACCTAATTTCGAACATGTTCGTTCTTGGTGTAATATCAAAGGTGTCGAATATACCACTGACGAAAAAATGGTAAAAGAAAAAGTCATCATCGACCGTTTCCGCAAAGAAGTTGACAAATACAACAAGACTTTGGGTGATTTTGAACAAATCAAAAAATTGGAACTCTTGTCTAAAGAATGGACTATAGATGACGGTTATATGACAGCAAGTTTAAAACTGCGCCGTACACGTATCATCAAAGATTTCGGTGACATAATAGAAAAAATTTATGCAGAATGATAATTATGCATTAATTTGAAAATCATCTCTCTGTAAAGTTCTTTTTGTGAGGAAGAGACGTTATTATAACCTTTGGATTTAAGGTCAAACTCGCGCAATACTTCTATGCATCTGCAACAATCCGAGAGAGAATAACGATTTGCTGCATTAAGATAATCATTGACGAAAAACGGACTGACTCCCAACAGAGAAGCAAGCGTACTTCTACTTTTATCATTAGAACAATGCAGTTTCATCAGTTTGGTAAAATAACCAAACAATACCGAAACAGTTACAATGATAGGATTATCGTTTATATTATCACCGAAATAATTGACAATCTGTACTGCTTTGACGAGGTTGCCGGTGCCAATGGCATTTTGCAATTCAAAAATATTGAAATCTTTGGATATGCCAATATTATATTCAACATCAGCATCATCAATATTTTTTTTCTTAGGCAAGGCCAAAATCAGTTTTTCAAGTTCATTACGTATCTTATGCAAATCGTTTCCAATAAAATCGACTATCATCTGACATGCTTTAGGTGTTATGGAATATTTTCTTTCTTTCAGATAATCCACCACCCATTCAGGTATCTTATTATCATACAGTTTCTTGGATTCAAACAAGATTCCAATTTTATCTACCTGTTTTGCAAACGATTTACGTTTGTCTAATTTCTTATATTTATAATCGAGAACAAGTATCGTAGTCGGAGGAAACACCGGCAAATAATCCACAAGAGCATCAATATCTTTTACATTTTGAGCCTCCTTGACGATGACAAGCAAAATATCCCCCATCATCGGAAAAGCACGAGCCTGATTGACAATATCATGGACATTGACATCCAAACCATAAAGCACCACAAGATTAAAAGTCTTCTGTACTTCATCGAGCACAGTATTCTCAAGAGCATCACTTATAGTATCAATAAAATAAGGCTCTTCTCCTGTAAGCAGATATATTGGTTTGTATCTTCTGTTCTCAATGTCGGACATTATCTGTTCGTATGTCATAATCAAAACTTTAGATGTTTGACAGGTATATTTTCATCAATAAGTTGTTGCAAAGAATCCACTCCTATTATAATATGATCATCCACATAAAGTTTATCTACTACCTTATCGCTTTCCATTGTTTTCACACCATCGGGTATCATAGGTTGATCAGACACGAGCAACAGTGCTCCCGTAGGAATCTCATTGACAAAACCGGTAGTGAAAATAGTAGCAGTCTCCATATCTACTGCCATACAACGTATTTTGAGAAGATATTCCTTAAATTCATCGTCATGTTCCCAAACACGGCGATTTGTAGTATATACGGTACCTGTCCAATAATCCTTACCATGCTCTTTAATAATATTCGAAATAGCCTTTTGAAGATTGAACGCAGGTAATGCAGGAACCTCGGGTGGCATGTAATCATTGGAGGTTCCATCTCCTCTGATAGCTGCAATGGGAAGAATCAAATCGCCTACCTGATTTATTTTCTTGATACCTCCGCATTTGCCAAGAAACAAGACAGCACGAGGATGTACGGCACTCAACAAATCCATTATAGTGGCGGCATTGGCACTACCCATGCCGAAATTTATCATAGTGATACCTCCATGTGTAGCACATGGCATGGTAACATTCTCATTGACAATAGGAGCATTATATCTTTCTGAAAAAAAATCAAGATATTTCTTAAAATTAGTCAATAAAATATAATGTCCAAAATCTTCCAAATCCAGACCTGTATATCGAGGAAGCCAGTTTTCTATAATCTCTTTCCTTGTTTTCATAGCGTTATTTTCTGCAAAGATAATAAGAAGTTTTGAAAAATATCAGCATTTCCAAAAATTTGATAACAGTTTGTTAATTATAATCTTTTCAAACAAATTCCCAAATTATAATTACTTGAAAATATAATATATTGTCTTTATCATAAAAACATCTACTTCATCAAATAAAAAATATTTATTTTTATCGTTAATAAACTTTTATATTTTACAAAAATCCAATATTCAATCAATACAAAGAAGTAAAATTTGAATTCAGAAAAACAAAAAAGATATTCAATATTTTTCAGAAACACAAAACACAACAATCATAGAAGTAAATCTATTTTAAATAAATTAACTAACTTATAAATTATCGATAAATAAATTCATTCATCCTAACACATATCATCAAACATATAAATCACCGATATTATTTGAATTTTTCATAAAAAATCAAATGATAAGACTGTTCATATATTTCATAAAAACTTTTACAAGATTATGTTTACATAAAGATAGAAAAAAGCTTATCTTTGCAAAAAATAATAAGATATGTCAATATTATTTGAAGAATTGGTTTTTGGGCCAATATACAGCAGACGATTAGGTAAATCATTAGGTATCAATTTATTACCACAAACACACAAAATATGTACTTTCAATTGTGTGTATTGTGAATGTGGCTGGAATCCGGAAAACACAGCAGAAAAAACGAAGTTACCGAAAAAAGAAGATTTTGAAAAGGCTTTGGAGAAGAGACTAAAAGAAATAGCAGGTACAACTGAAGAGCCTGACAGCATTACATTTTCAGGTAACGGAGAACCCACATTGCATCCGGAATTTGCCGACATCATTGACATAACTATAAGATTAAGGAATAAATATGTTCCAAAGGCTGTCATCAGCGTACTGTCGAACGGCACCATGCTGCATAAAGAAGAGGTATTTAAGGCATTGTCAAAAATCGACAACAACATCATGAAAATTGATGCAGGCACTATCGACATGATACAAAAAATCAATATGCCGAATGTAGAAATCGACTTAAACAGATATATTCAAAATCTGCAACGTTTTAACGGAAAAGTTATTATACAGACACTTTTCTTGAGAGGTAATCACAATGGCAACAGAATCGACAACACCACAGAAGAAGAAATATCTTTGTGGATAGATTATATCAAAACGATAAAGCCAAGAAAAACAATGATTTACGCCATTGACCGCAGTACTCCTGAAAAAGATTTGGAAAAATTAACAGTTGCTGAATTGGAAAATATTGCCGACAAGGTGAGAGCTTTGGGTTTTGAAGTTGAATGTTTTGGATGAAATATGATAGAATATAATGTCAAAATTTTAATGGCCTTTGCACAAACTTTCGAAGATAACGGTTCTGAATTCAACAAATGGCTGTTGGAAAACGGTTATCCCGAATTATCAGCATTAAGTGAGGCAATAAGAGGCAGTGAAAGAGCCACTAAATGGCTGATGGACAACAAATTTTATCATCTTGCAGCTCTCGATGCCGCCATTGACAACAAAACGGCTGCCTTTCAATGGCTTCAACGTTACGATTACAAAATCATGGTATTGTTAGTAGAGGCCGTTCATGGAAATCAAAGTGCGATAAATATATTGACAACCAATAATTTGGATATATTCCTAATCATAGCTCAAAAGATTCGCAAATACCTTGACAACCAGACTTTCGACTATCACAAGATGAATTTTTAAAAAAAATAAAAAAACTTTGTAATATTTCTAAAAAAATGAATAAATTTGCCAATCGAAAATAATAGTTTACAATCATGAATAAAAGACTCACAATTATCAACATCGTATTAGCACTTTTAGCTATATTTTTGGCGTATAAAGTATTCGACAGCGTAAGACAACCTGTTGTTTTTGAGAATACCCGTACAGAAAGAGAAGCAAAAATTATTCAAAGTCTGAAAGACATAAGAAATACACAAGCTTTGTTCAAACAGACTTACAACAGATACACAGCGAATTTCGACTCGCTTGCAGATTATATCAAGAATGGTACACTTCCTATTGTAAACATCATTCCTGATCCAAACGATACAACATTTACAAAAACCATCAATGACACTGTCGGATATATCAAAGTCATCGATTCCTTGTTTAAAAACAGAGTCAACTTCGACATCAACCAGTTGCGCATAATTCCTTATTCACAGAACAAACCTTTTGAAGTGCAAGCAGGTTATATCATGCGTGGCGGTCTTAAAGTAGGCGTTTTCGAAGTTAAAGCTCCATACGAGACTTATCTTTGGGATCTTGACGAACAAAGAGTCAAAAACTTAATTGCTGAACAAGAGCAAATAGAAAAATATCCGGGATTGAAAGTAGGTTCCATGACTGAACCTTCTGTTGACGGCAATTGGGAATAATGAGGTTTCATCAACATGACTTCATTTTTAAGACCATATACTACAAGGGTTGATAATAGTTTCGACAAAAAAAGAATAAAAGACTATATTATAACCATCCAATGTTCGTTGGATGGTTTTTCTTATTCTGTTTTTGATGAGACCATCGCCACATTTATTGTCCTTGAACACTACAATATCATAAAACAAGATGCATGCATAGAACAAGTCATCGATGAGTTTCAAGAAAGAAAAAACATTAAATTACAAGAATACAAAAGAGCTATTATTCTTATTGACAACACATTAAACACTTTTGTGCCTGCTAATTTCTTCCTAAACAAACACAAAGATGACTTCATGAGATTTCTCAATCTCAGTGATGATGATTCTTTTATTTTAACCGATTACATTGCAAGAGTTGACATCAACAACATTTTTGCCATAAACAAAAGTGACGGAATTTACCTTAATAATCTCCCGGAAAATGTCACAACCGCACATGCATCAAGCGTTATGATAAACAGTCTTATCAATGAGAATCTAAACAGAAACCACGATTTAAGAGTTTTTGTCAATGTCAAGAACGAGAATTTTGAACTTGTAATCATGAATGGCTGTATCCTGATGTTTCACAATTATTTCCGATACAAAACCACAGAAGATTTTGTTTATTTTCTCATTTTTGCGACATCACAGTTCAATATTGACAATGAGACTGTCCCATTATATTTCTTGGGACAGATAGAAAACACATCAAAAATATTGGAATTATGTTCCCGATATTTTCGTGACATAAGATTTATGAGAAAACCCGTTGAAATACAACTCACTAAAGATTTGGAAGAAGAACCATATCATCAACATTACATCATTTATAACGCCATAAAATGCGAATTATAAGAGGTACACATCAAAGACGTCAAATCGTGGCACCATCAAATCTTCCTGTCCGTCCCACGACTGACATGGCAAAAGAAAGTTTATTCAACATTCTTGAAAACCACTTGTATTTTGAGGATGTCACGGCATTAGACCTTTTTGCCGGTACAGGCAACATATCATACGAATTGGCATCCAGGGGCTGTCAAAGAATAACATCGGTGGATATAGAAAACAGTTGTGTCAGATTTATTAGAGAGACAGCCACCAAACTCGGCATGAACGCCATTGTGGCTGTAAAATCCGATGTATTCAGATTTCTTCAGATGCACAAAATGCAATACGACCTCATCTTCGCCGACCCTCCATACGAATGTCAACATTATGACTTACTCGTAAAATTGGTATTAGACAATAATTTGCTAAAAGAAGATGGCTTGTTTGTCGTCGAACACAACAAATATATAGATTTTACAGAACATCCGCGTTTTGTTGACCATCGTAAATACGGAAAAGTCAACTTTACATTCTTTAAATAAAAAATTGATATGAAAATCGGAATTTTAACCATCGCAACATTTTTGATACTATCAGTATCATGGAAAACAGAAGCACAAGAATTTGACGGAGCCAACTGTACCAGTATCATGGTTGGCAAAAATGCCTCAACAGACGGCTCAGTAATGACATCACACACCTGTGACGGACAGTACCGTACATGGATGCGCTGGGAAAAGGCACAAGATTTTGAAAAAGACGCTAAAGTAAAGATTTACAAAGGCACTATGCATACCGAGAATCCTTACGACAGTTGTGGCATGAAACTTGCCGGAGAGATACCTCAAGTGGCACATACATATTCTTATCTCAACACGGCATATCCATGTCTTAACGAGAAACAACTTGCCATAGGAGAGACTACGTTTTCCGGACCCGACACCCTCATCAATCCAAAAGGCATGTTTCAAATAGAAGAATTGGAGCGTATTGCCTTGCAACGCTGTGACAATGCAAGAGATGCAATACGCCTTATTGGCGAATTGATTAAAAAGTACGGCTACGGTGACAGCGGCGAAGCCATCACCATTGCAGATACCAAAGAGGTATGGCTCATGGAAATCATGGGAGAAGGACCTAAAAAAACAGGCGGCATTTGGGCAGCACAACGTGTGCCGGACGGAGAAGTAGGAGTGTCAGCCAATATCCCGAGAATAAAATATCTCAACAGAAACGACCCGGACAACTTCCTCTGTTCAGACAATATTGAGAAAGTAGCAAAGAAATATGGTCTTTGGGATGGCAAAGGAGAGTTTATATGGTATAAAACTTTCGGCAGCAGTTATTCCGAAGGCAAGAATTTCCGCGAACGTGAATTTTTCATCCTCAGTACATTGGCTCCATCATTGGGGCTCAGCATGGACGATGAAGACTTACCATTCTCAGTAAAACCAGAAGAAAATGTCGATGTAAACAAAGTCATGGAGTTATTAAGAAGCACATACGAAGGCACTGATTTGGACATGACACGCAACTTGAAAATTGTCAATAGAAAAGGTGACACTATTGTGAGTCCTACAGCCAACCCGTGGTTGGGTAATACCGAGATTTCCACTTATAACTTCTTAAAACCGGGTACAGTAGAATTTCAACGTACAGTGTCGGTATCGTGGTGTTCTTATTCTTTTGTAGCACAATTGCGCGACTGGATGCCTGACGAGATTGGCGGTGTATGTTATATCAGTGTAGAAAATCCGGGGCAGAGTCCGAGAATACCGGTTTATTGCGGTTCGACAGAAATGCCGAAAGTATTCTCTCATTGCGGTCATCACGGGTATAACGAAAATACTGCACTGTGGAGATACCGAAAAGCCAACAAATTGGCACAGGTAATGTGGGGCAACACCAAAGACATGTTAATAAACAATGTATTGCGTTACGAACAGAAAGCTCGTGAAGAACAGCCGGAATTGGAAAAAAGAGTCAAGGCATTACTCGATGACGGCAAAAAAGAAGAAGCACAAAAGATGCTGAACAGATATACTGCCGATTTTGAAGCGGCAACAGCGCAAACATGGAAGGAAATGGAACAAAGACTCTGGGAGTTTTTCTGGATAGGATTCTGATTTATAATATAAAAACATTAAATATCCTGTTATAACATATATTATCTAAATAACTATTGTGGTGTGCCAAACTGAGAATTGGCACACCACTTTTTTAATCTTAAAATAAACAAATGTTAATTTTTGATTCGAAAAAGAAACAATAAATTAAGCATAATAAAAATAAGAATTTAATCGGTTTTTTCAGAAACAATTCTAACATTATATTTTCTTTTAACAATAAAATCCATCTTTTCCGACATAATCTTACAATTTTTAAACTTTTTAATAATGTGATAATGAACACTATTAAAAAATATTTTGAAAAATATACAGTCAAATTGAAAAAGTATTTGAAAAATTTTTATATTTGTCCTGTTTAATAATTTATAAATCACAAAATTATGGGAGAGCAGAATGAAAACATTTCCAAAAACCAGTACAGAGAAGGATATGTATCTTTCGATATCGATGAACTCAAGCAGATTGCCGATGAAGGTACTGACGTTAATGCCGAAGCATACGGATATATCTATGAGGCATTAAAAAATACTTCCGACCCTAATATAAGGAGAAGAGGGAAAAAAATCGACGACGAATATCCTATTTCCGCATGGGAAGTTGAAGAAATGCGAAAGTTACTGGATAAGGCTGAAGATGTAGCCGGCGACAAGCAGAATCCTCATTTTAGATATTGCATGAATGAAATGAGAAGCATTTTAGATTGGTCGTCAGAAAGGCATTGGAATTTTAGGTGGGCTATAATTTTAGGTGTTATATTAACCATTATTTTCCTCTCATGGAAAGCATCGAGAAATAACGACTTAATAGAAAAAGAACAAGAGAAAGTTACTTCGATAAAGGATTGGACAAAAAGTGATACCACAATAGTATGGGATGATATATCTGTTGAATCAAAAAAACAAATCGTAGAATATCATTATTATAATGCTTTTAACAATGCCAAATCATATAAAACATATATGTTGATGAAATGTCGCTATGATTATGATAAGGAAATTAAAAATGCCGAAGAAAATGCCAATAAAGCAGATACAACCTCCAATAAAGAATGGAAAAAAGATTTCCAAAAAAAGTCCAAAGAAAATTATAAAAATGCTGAAGAGTTAAAAAAAGAGTATGAAGATATTAACAGTATGAATTTCAAAAAGATACAAAAAGCAGCTTTGGAAGATGCCGAAACACCGCTTTTAATATACAAAGGAGAAAAACGTTCGGTTTTAAAATGGAACATCTTTTTCATCCTATTAATACCTTTATATATCTTTGCAGAAAGACCATACGGATATTCCATCTCTCGTCACAGAGCAGAAGCTGAAAAATTAGGTGGATTAACCATGTTGGCTTATTCAATATCCAGCATGCTGATGGTTTATTCCAGGTCCATTAAGGATGCTCCGGATATCATTACCAAATATTCTAACGGCAAAGTAGTCAGAGAATATGATATTGCCGGTAATCAGATGGTGGCTGCAAGAAAAATCATTCTATACATCATAGCTTTTGCCATAATTTGCATAATATCCTGTTTGATAATGTTGTATTCTACCATACAAGGTTTAAGGAGAAATTACAATTGGAAAGAAATATATGCCAAATTAAAAGAAAAACGCCAAGCCAAATGAGAATGTCAATCATTATGCATGATTAGTATTATTGTATATTTTATTACAAAATAATATTGATTTGTTATTGTAATGTATTTCAAGTGGTGTGTCGAAAAAGCGGCACACCATTTATATTATAATGTAAAAATCATTATAAATATAATAGAAAAAGAGAACATGCCGAAGCACATTCTCTCTTTCATTGCAATAAAACATGAATACTATTTTATGCCCAATGATTTCTTAATATGTTTAGGAAGAGCGTCTTTATGAACTATAATGTTCAATGTTTTATAACGGACGAAAGCCTTTGAAGCATACCATTTACCATCGTAGTTACCGGCTTTTCCCCATGAATTTTTCACTATATAATATTCATTCCCTATTTGGTCTTTAGCCTTACCGTATATCATCATGCCATGGTCGTCGGTTGACTCATAGTTATCATAAGCTCTTTGGCGTTCTTCCTGAGTCACCCAACGTTGAGGAGTAGGTTTATTTTGTGCTTCTTTTTCTCTGTCAACAGTAGTGAGGCCTGTCCAGTGAGCCATATCGGTATTGCTCTTGTCCACATTTTTTGCTTCTATGTCAGGAAGTACAACAACACCCATATTTGAACCTCTCAGCCAACCTTTCTCACTGACATCCGAGCCCCATGCGATAGGATAACCGTTGTCAATAGCATAATCCATCACCTCCATAAATTCGTCAATAGGAAGATTGTATGCAGTACCCCAGCGCCAATTGTCTTGTACTTCAATGACAAATTTATCATAGAAAGGATGATGTGTGAATGAAGCAAGGTTAACATAATCATCAGGATTGAGACCTGTTGATTCGAAAAATGTCTGAGGTGTATATTCTTTACCATTATAAATAAAATTCTCCGGCCGTTCGCCTATATAAGCGTCAAGGATGCCCTCGAGAGCATTTTTCCAAAGCGGAGTACCATCGGGAGCAAGTTGAAGTTTTCTATTTTTTGTGATACCCTCTACAAAAGGATCAGTGACATTGGAAAATTCCGTAAAGTCCGACAATGAATCGCCATGCATTGCTCCTGGTCTCATAAACTCTTCAGGCACAAGACCATAATGCTTCATACCATAAATGACGTCATAAAATGAGCCACCTTGTGCGAAAGACACATCACCATGAGTACGTACTGTCGCCTCGGCACGGTCCATGTATGTGTTGTAAACGATGTACATCTCCGAAAAATCATATTCAGGTTTACCCATACGTAACAACTCAGCCTCGAAGAATGCCAATCCGGAATAGCACCAGCATGTGCCGGCAGCATTTTGGTCTTTTACAGATGTTACAGGTAACACTTTAATGTCTGTGAAGATATAACCTTCTTCTTTTTCTTCCTTTTGTTCTTCCTGTGCAACAACAGGAGAAACAAACATACAAGGCAGACATGCTGCCAAAGCTGTTGTAGCTAAAAATTTTTTAAAATTCATAACTTATTATTTTAACGTTAAAATTTTTTCTTTTATTTCATATCAAAAATAAAACTATCATCAAAAAACAAGGTATAGTTATCAAAGAAAAAAGCATCATAATGACATACATTTGTGACACCTTTGTCATATCATTGTGATATTTGGCGCAAAGATAAGATTTTAATCTCAATTTATACGCTTTTGTCAAAAATTTTTAAATGACAAACAAATAATTGAAAAAAATCAATATAACCTTAAAGCATTGATAATTATCTTTCTTTCTCCTTTCATTGTAGTAGCAATGACAAAATGTTGACTATTCTCCTTAAGATTATACATTTTACGCAGTTCATCAGCCCTAATAGGGAAATTTCTAACCATCACAGAAGCCGCCGCTAATTCCTTTAGCAATTCTTTTTTTACTTTTTTATTAAAGTCAGAATAAGCCTGAACTGAAAAAACTCTGCCGGGGAAAGATGCCGACAACACATCAGAAGTATATAGATGACTGTTTTTGTGCAACATAGACAATCCATAACGTTGACCAATAAGTTTGAAAGCCCCGCCTTTCATCAAGGCAGCATTGGGTTCATAAAGATAACGTCCCATATTGTCAGCCATTTGGCATAATGCTTCTTCTTCTTCTCCTTCTTGATAAACAAAACGATTATCATCTTTCAAGTCTGTGCAACAATACTTTGTTTTAGCTGTGAACCCTTGTCGCATCAACACAAGTATCTCTTTACATTCATTTTTGACAGCAACCACATGTATCTCGGCAACATCAGACAACTCACTAAGAATCATAGATATATCTATCATAGGAGATAATTTCAACATTATTATTCCTGTTTTTTGAAACAACAGTGGCAACAGAGATGACACATCGGGACTACAATCATGTAAAGAAATCATTTTACGACCATAGTTATCGCGCCGTGCCGGATCAAGGAATATACAATCATAATTGCCGCAATGCTGAAGAAAAGATTCTGCAGTATCGTTAAACACCTTTATATTCGCCCCCAAGGTCGCAAAGTTGTGTTCTGCCAAGACACACAATTGTTGTTGACGTTCAACGTAATGACTTATTTCGAATGATTTGGACATGAAGCAAGCATCCACTCCAAGTCCTCCGGTAAGGTCTGCAAAAGTATCACCTCTCACAAGAGAAGCCTTATACAACGCTGTCAACTCAGAGGAACATTGTTCCACAGAAAGATGAGCCGGAAACAGAAGATTGTCATCAGCAGCCCAAGAAAAGACCTTATGCCTCAAAAGTTGACGTGCATATATCTGATTTATAACAAAGTTCTTATCTACATCCTCAGGAAAAGCAGATAATGCCAGACACTTTACATCATCATTGAGATGTTCTTTTATAAAGTTAAAAGTAACATCGTTCATCAACTTAAGACATCGGATTTTATTCTTTTAATTTTCACAGCAAAAAGCACCATCATACCAATGGTGATGATTCCGGCAATTATATATGACAACACCGGGTTAAGATGGAAACCTTCAGGGGCTATACATATATAAGTCATTGTAACACATGTCATAAACAATGCCGGTATCATAGTAACGAAATAATTCTTTTTATTTCTTACAAGATATACTGTAACAGCCCAAAGCGTAAATACAGAAAGCACCTGATTAAGCCATGAGAAATAACGCCAAATAATATTAAATCCGTCTTGGCTTACAATACTAAAAATCAAGATACCGGTAACGACAAGCATAATAGGCACACAAAGCAACAAACGGTTTTTGACACTTTTCTGCTCCATGTGGAAGAAATCAGCCAAAATAAGACGAGCCGAACGCAAAGCCGTATCGCCACTTGTAATTGGAGCTGCTATGACACCCAGGACAGCAAGGATACCACCAAAATAACCGAGCCAGTTTTTAGAAATATCCATCACCACCACAGAGGCAGAATTTCCCACACCATTCTCACCGAAATAATAGGTTGCCGCAGCTGCCCATATCAACGCCACTATACCTTCAGCAACCATGGCTCCATAAAATACAGGGCGTCCATATTTTTCATTTTTGATACAACGAGCCATAAGAGGTGACTGAGTAGCATGAAAACCGCTGATAGCACCACATGCTATCGAGATAAACATCATAGGAAAGATAGGATTACTCTCATAAGTGTTACCTAATCCATCCCACACTTCTGGCAAAGACGGCCATTTTACAAAAAGCATTATCAAAATGCCGAATGCCATAAACAACAAGGCGGCAGCAAAAACAGGATATATCTTCCCAATTATCTTGTCAATAGGAAATATACTTGCAATAAAATAATATACAAATATCATAATAATCCAGAAATACACATTAAAAAAGTCCGGTGTAAGTTTCTCAAGCAAGTCTGCAGGCTGTGAAATAAATACTGCGCCCACGAGCAACATAAGAAGCATGGTGAACACTGTCATCACCTTTTCGACTTTTGTTCCGAGATATTTACCTATTATCATCGGCAGACTTATTCCACCATCACGCAAAGATATCATTCCTGACAAATAATCATGTACAGCACCGGCAAAAACAGTACCAAAGACAATCCAAAGATAAGATGACATTCCAAACTTAGCGCCCATGATAGCACCGAAAATAGGTCCCAACCCGGCAATGTTCAAAAACTGTATCATAAAAATTTTCCATGTTGGCATAGGTACATAATCTATCCCGTCGTTGTTACTTATCGCTGGTGTAACACGTTTAGGATCAGCACCAAACATACGGTTTATAAAACCTCCATAAATAAAATATCCCAAAATGAGAATCCCTAAAGCAATAATAAAAGTAATCATCACTACTAATTTTTAATCATGCAAATTTATAAATATTTTATCACAAAAACAAAACTGTTTTTTTTTAACAAATAACAACATCTGAATATACAAAAGAACGCCTCTGACACTAAAGGCGTTCTTTGACAAAATAAACCAAAGGGTATGAAAAGATATTACGACCATCATAAACAAGACGACATCAACTCGTCATATTTTTCCGGTGAAAGAAATCCAAGTTCAGAAGCAGCCTGTCGCAAAGTAATTTCTTCCGACAACGCCATTTTTGCAATCTTAGCAGCATTATCATAACCTATATATGGACTTAAAGCGGTCACCATCATAAGATTATTCTCGAGATTATGTTTTATTTTCTTATAATTA
The DNA here is from genome assembly GCA_002633315.1 of Bacteroidales bacterium Phil6. Taxonomy (GTDB): domain Bacteria; phylum Bacteroidota; class Bacteroidia; order Bacteroidales; family F082; genus Limimorpha; species Limimorpha avicola. Next base: position 85,954 of record NWBN01000022.1, on the reverse strand, counting down.
GGGGTTATTCCATTGACGGCTTTTATTGCAAAACTCTTGCAAGCATCTCCCAAAAGACGTGCAGATTCAAGAACATTATGAACCATCAAAGGTTTAAATGTATTAAGTTGAAAATGGCCTTGCAAACCGCCTGTCGTCACTGCAATATCATTGCCTATAACCTGAGAACACACCATGGCGAGCGCCTCATTCTGAGTAGGATTCACCTTACCCGGCATGATAGAAGACCCCGGTTCATTGGCAGGTAATATTATTTCACCTATACCACATCTCGGTCCGGAGGCAAGAAAACGTATGTTGTTAGTTATATGTAAAAGACTTACCGCAGTAATTTTCAATGCAGAAGAAATCTCCACCATAGCATCATTGGCAGATATCGCCTCAAATTTGTTGGCAGAACTGACAAATGGCATATCCGTAAAGCCTGCTATAATCTTCGCCACCTTATCGGCAAAACCATCAGGTGCATTTTGTCCGGTCCCCACTGCAGTACCTCCTATTGCAAGTTCTGACAAATGTTGCATGGCAAAACGCAATACTGCCAAAGCATGGTCGAGTTGAGATACATAACCAGAAAACTCCTGTCCCAGGGTCAGAGGTGCTGCATCCATGAGATGTGTCCTGCCAACCTTCTTGACTTCACTATATTCCTGCGCTTTACTGTTTAAAGCATCGCGAAGCAAAGCGACATTAGGAATAGTATTATCCGTAAGCAATTTATAGACCGCAATACTCATTGCTGTCGGGAAAGTATCATTAGATGACTGCGACATATTGACATCATCGTTAGGATGCAATATTTTATGTTTGTCTTCGAGAGAACCTCCATTAATTACTTGAGCCACATTGACAATTACCTCATTGACATTCATATTAGTCTGAGTGCCAGAGCCTGTCTGCCAAATAACAAGAGGAAAGTTATCATCATATTTTCCATCGAGTATGGCATCACAAGCCTTGATGATGAGATGAGCTTTTTTTGCATCCAAAACATTGAAATGCATGTTTGCCATCGCAGATGCTTTCTTCACCAATACCATGGCATAAATCAAAGATTTAGGCATAGAAGCCGGCTCACCTATCTCAAAATTGTTCAACGAACGTTGTGTCTGTGCACCCCAATATTTGTCGTATGGCACCTCAACGGCTCCCATGGTATCATATTCAAATCTGTATCTCATTTTGTCGTTTTTAAAACAAAACAAACAAGACGACATTTCAATTCTTAATAAAATGTTATATAACCAAGAGATAAGACATTATAAATCAACAGAATAAATTTAATAAAAAAGAGCCTGGCATTAACCCGGCTCCTTCCAAGAAAATATTATCCTATATCCAAATTAACAATCAATACAATACTTACAAAAAGCAATCAAAAAATATCATTAAAACATTATTTTTGTCCAAATTCCATAAGATAAGCCTTGATAAAGTCATCTATTTTACCATCCATGACGCCTTGTACATTACTTGTCTGATAGTTAGTTCTATGGTCTTTCACACGTCTGTCGTCAAAAACATAACTCCTTATCTGGGAGCCCCATTCTATTTTTTTCTTACTTGCCTCTATTTTATTCCTCTCTTCCATACGATGTTGTAACTCTTTATCATACAGTTGAGATTTAAGAAGACGCAAAGCATTTTCCTTATTTTTCGGTTGATCGCGTGTCTCAGTGTTTTCTATCAAAATTTCCTCTTCTTCACCTGTATAAGGATCTTTATACTGATAACGCAAACGCACGCCTGATTCTACCTTATTGACATTCTGGCCACCTGCGCCACCGCTTCTGAAAGTATCCCAACTCAATTTTGATGGGTCTATGACTATTTCTATGGTATCATCAATAAGAGGTGTCACAAACACCGAACTGAAAGATGTCATACGTTTACCTTGAGCATTATACGGGGAGACACGGACGAGGCGATGAACTCCGTTTTCGCCTTTAAGATAACCGTATGCATAATCACCATCTATCTCCATCGTGACGCTTTTGATACCGGCATCCTCACCTTCGAGCAAATTACTTATGCGGACCTTATATCCATGAGCTTCAGCATAACGCATATACATGCGCATCAACATCTCTGCCCAATCCTGCGACTCAGTGCCGCCTGCCCCGGAGTTGATTTTCAACACACAACTCATCATATCGGCTTCCTCATGAAGCATATTTCTAAACTCAAGATCCTCGACAAGTTTCAAGGTATCGGCATATTGTTTATCTACTTCTTCTTCCGTAGCTTCGCCTTCTTTGGCAAAATCGAACAACACCGACAAGTCATCATTTGCCTTTACAATATTGTCATAGGCTGTAACCCAACTTTTAACGTCACGCATCTGACGCATCACTATCTTACCTGCCTTAGGGTCATCCCAAAAACCATCTGCATGTGTCTTGTCTTCCAAAGCTGCTATCTCGACCAACTTATTGTCGATGTCAAAGATACCTCCTCAAGGATTCTATCCTCTTACACAATTCTTTTAAACTATCTGAAGTAACCATGTTTATTTTTTTGCAAAAATAGTAAATTTTCCGGTACGAAAATCAAAATGCCAAAATAACTCATCCGGTCATTATTCTTTAAAAATATTTTGTCATTATCTGTTAAAAATCTCCTCAACAGCACGTCTTATCATATCGAAATGATAACCTTTTTGCAAAGCAAAACGCATCAATTTATCTTTCTCTTTAAGTACGTCAGGATTTTCTGTTTTTTTTGATCGAAGCAACGACAGCAGGGTGTCATAATAAACATCGTCATCCACTTTGAGCAAAACTTTGTTTATTATGGCAGCGTTTATGCCTTTATTTCTCAGTTCCGCACGAATTTTATTAGCACCCCATTTTCTGTAGCTTAATTTAGCTCTTACAAAATTCTCAGCATAACGTTCATCATCGATGAATCCCTCGTCAATCAAAAGTTCCAAAATCTCGTTGTATTCATCAGAAGGAAGATTAAATGACTTCAATTTAACCGAGGTTTCATGCAAACTTCTGTCCTGATAAGAACAGTAGTGCAACATTTTTTTTAAAACAGTATCTTTATCGCAAATCATACGACAAAGATACTGAAAAAGCTCATTTCACTGTAGTTTCCCGCATTTTATTTACCATATCCATAATAGCTCTGACATTATCGGCAGATTTTTCGAGCATTTGTTTTTCTGTTTCATTGAGAGGAATCTCTATCACTTTCTCCACTCCATTTTTTCCAATGACCACAGGTACACCGATAAAGATATTCTTCATGCCATATTGGCCTCTCAACAGAGTACATACCGGCATGATAGTTTTTCTGTCATGAGCAATAGAATCCACCATTTGAGTAATGGCAGCAGCGGGAGCGACGAAAGCCGAAGTACCCATAAGGTTAAGAATCTCTCCTCCACCATTGCGAGTCCTTTCCACAATAGCATTGAGCCTGTCGACAGAAATAAGTTCTGTAATTGGGATGCCGGAAACGGTGGTATATCTCGGCAATGGCACCATGGCATCACCGTGACCGCCGAGCAACAATGTCTGTACGTCATTAGGAGATACGTCCAATTCATCAGCGACGAAGGTCTTCAACCGCGCTGCATCAAGCACTCCTGCCATGCCAAACACTTTATTCGAGGGCAATCCGGAAGTACGAAATGCTATATATGTCATCACATCGAGAGGATTGGATACCACTATTATCATTGTATTAGATGAGTATTGCATCACTTTCCTTGTCACCTCCTTAATTATCGCCGCATTGGTGTATATCAGATCATCACGCGACATTCCGGGTTTCCTCGTTATTCCGGAGGTAATGACAGTTATGTCAGAATTGGCGGTCTTACTATAATCATCAGTATATCCAATGACATCGGAATCAAAATCCTCAATAGAAGACGACTCCTTGATATCCAACGCTTTACCTTCCGCAAGCCCTTCTTTGACATCTAAAAGTACTATCTCTTCAGCTATGTCTTTGGCTGCTATGTTATTTGCAGTGGCAGCTCCCACATTCCCGGCACCTATGACAGTTATTTTTTTCATGATTCAAATTTTACATTAAAGACAACTTTAAAACCATTTTGTTGCTGTAACAAACTGTTTTAACATTTTAAAAATCATAAAATAACTTTTTATTCAACTTTAAATAACATAATGAAAATCAACAAACTATATCTTCAACTTATTATTATGACAACGTTATTTTTATATTATCTTTTCCCTATATCACTAACAATACTGAATATTGACCTGTTTCACTGTCAAAAGACATAAAAAATTATAATATCTTAAAAAATATCAAAAAAACTTCATTTAAATGAAATATTATCGTATCTTTACAGCCTAATAAGAAAAATGGATCATTTATGATGAAAAAAATAAGAAATACCGTCATTGCGAGCACCATATTATGTATTTGCGTCATTATGCTTTGCAATTGCAAAAAGAATGTCAACGAAACAGAGTACATCAATGGTTTTGAAATACAATGGAACGGACGTTTCAGCAAGAATCAGATGAACGAGATTCGCGATGCCATCAACAGCATGGTATTTGTGCAAGGTGGCACTTTTTTGATGGGAGCACAGTCTGACAGTATTGAAGGGCCAAATTACGATGACAATGCTGGAGAATACGAAGCGCCTGTCCATGAAGTCAGTGTGGGAGGATTTTATATCAGCAACATTGAAGTGACACAGGGATTGTGGGAAGCAGTCATGGAGAAAACACCTAACGATGAGAATGACATGCAATGGGAAAATGATTACGGCAAAGGTGACAACTATCCTGCATACCGCATCTCATATAATGATGCCATAAATTTTATCAACAAATTAAATGAATATACAGGTCTAAGTTTTACGCTCCCTACTGAAGCACAATGGGAATATGCCGCAAGAGGCGGAATAGAGTCTCAAAATACCATCTATTCGGGCAGCAATGACATTAATAGCGTGGCATGGACGACAAGTAATTCCGATTCTTCCAAAGAGGTAAAAACAAAAAGCCCTAACGCCTTAGGATTGTATGACATGAGCGGTAACGTATGGGAAATGTGTCTGGACTGGTATATGGATTACACTGAAGAAAGCGTGACAGACCCAATATGCGAAGAATACGGAGAAGGATATAAAGTGTTTCGCGGAGGCAGCTGGAACAACGACAACCGGCAGGCAAGAGTGTCATGTCGATATAAACAAGGCGTGCATTATCGAGATTACCAAACAGGCATAAGATTGGTTCATCCCAATATTTGACAAACTGAAAATACCATCATTTTTCCAGTTCAACATATAACCTTGATAATAAATATCTTATCAATTAATAAAGAATTTTAACTTTATTAAAGATAAGTTACTGTCATCAACTTTTATTACAATTAATCCATAAAACACAATCAAAAGATTCAAATACCACCCAAAAGTCGTGTCACAAAAAAGACAAAATTATATTTTAATGGTTGCCTGAAATAAATCTTAAAATAACATAATGCCATTTTTACATGAGAACTTATTCTTTCTTTTAAAGACACCCGTCCGCTTAAACTGTCATCATGACGTCTATAATAATAAATTGCTTCATACGATGTAAAAGACACTTTTTTAATTTTATTAGAAACAAGAAACATAAAGACGCTATCTTCCCCATAACTCAAATTGATATTATAACGCCTGTCTCCAATAATACTCCTATTTATCAACTTTCCCCAACTTGAACAAAAACAACATCCGACTTTATAAGACAATTCTGTCACATTATTATTGACACCCCTATTATATGCTCTTTTGCTTCCGCATGTCTCCTCTTTATAAGGAATTCCCCACCCCCCCCCGTCATTAAACATATACAGGTTACTTATAGATACAGTATCCGGTGTCACATTCTCATATAATTCTTTTAGATACATTGGAGACACATAATCATCACTGTCAACAAAGGTTATATATTCTCCATTCGCATTATCCAAACCTATATTGCGTGCATTGGATACATTTGCTTCATTTGTATGAAAAAGTTTAACCTGCAATTCAACATGGATGTTCAAATAATCAATAATAGACGAAAAATAAGGTTCTTTGCATCCATTCAACACCAAAATCACCTCAAAATCATTTTTCGGAAATTTCTGATTACACAATGAATCCAAGCACTCCCAAAAACAATCTTTCGGTTTATAAACAGGAATAATTACTGATATAAGCATACAGAATCAGTGATTTTATATTTATTTGACAAATATACTAAAAATGACAGATAACGAATCAACAACAGCAAATTTAACAAGTTCTCTTCAGTGAGGCAATAATTCAGATTTAACAACAAAGATGACAATAAAAAACCACCTCTGAATTTGAATTCAGGGGTGGTTTTTTATAATTTATTTTCAAAATATCAATAGAACAATATGCTGTTATCTTTTATCTTCGCATTTTCTCTAAGTGCTCTGTAAGGGCTGCCGTTAAGGATGGAGTTCTTATACAAAGAAGTTCTTTCCTTAAGGATATTATCATAATTATCAGTTTTCTCTGCGGGAGTATAAGAATCAACTTTAACCACATACAAAGCCGAAGCACCTTGGAGCGGACCCACAAAGCCGTCTTTTTCCGTCAAAGCAGTTACTGTACCAATGATTTTATCCTCTACACCGAAGTTGCCGAAAGCACGACCATCGAACGTAATATTGTCAACGGTAGTCTTCTCACCACCGAGTTCGTCAATCATTTTCTGATAGTCAGTACCATAAGCCTTAGCCTTTTCTGCAAGCATCTCGCCTTTTTTGGTTCTCTTAATCATGAATTCATAACGGTCGGTAAGATCGTTGTACTCCGGAAGACCTTTCTCGACAGACTTTGTCAACATTGCTATTACATACATATCTTCAAGGTCGAAAATAGAAGAAATATCGCCGACCTTGGTATCTTTGTTAAAAGCCCAACGTATTATCTCACGAGGGTTGTTGATACCCGTGATACGTGTTGTATTCTCTCTCAATGTAGGGAATGTACGTTTGTTAAGTCCGAGTTCTTCAATGGCAGTATTAAACTGTTCCATTGTCTGGTTTTCGGTAACCAACCTATTAGCCTCGGCGAAAACATTTTGATATGTTGCCGTACTTGGAGAAATCTCATGTGATATGATAGCGAGACGAACCTTGGGAGTTCTTTCTGTACGGTCTGTCACTTTCACTATATGGTAGCCGAAATCGGTTTCCACAAGTCCGACAGCATTAATCTTATTATTCTGCACGAATTCATTGAAAGGTGTCACCATCATGCCATCGGAAAACCAACCGAGGTCACCTTTATTTGTAACAGCTGTAGGGTCATCAGAAAAGTCTTTGGCAAGTTCTTCCAATTTGGAAGGATTTTTATTTATGACCTTAAACAAACTGTCAGCAAGAGCCTTAGCCTCTTCTTTTGTACGTGTTTCAGTACTTCTGAAAGCACCTTGATAACTTACCAACAAATGAGATGCCATCAATGAATCGGAGCGGTTACTCTTGTCAACTATACGAAGTATGTTATAATAGCCATTATCTTCGTAAGGACCATATACGAAACCGGCTTCATTGTTGTCGTCAAAAACCACTGCTTCTACAGCGACAGGAACAGTTTTATGCGAAAGCCATGTGCTATCATATTGACGGTCGGAGTTGGCATTGACTAAACTTGCAATATTGGTTGTATTTTTAAGTTCAGTCATAAGACCTTCAACATACTCTTTAGCATTCTGTTTGTCAGTCTCCGAAGGATTCACCTCAAACACCACATAATCTATGCTACGCATAGCATCTGTTTCATATTTCTTTTTATTTTCTTCATAGAATTTTTTCTTGTCGGCATCTGTCAAAGACACCAAAGAGTCCTGTATTGTAGTATAACGTACAGCATAGACCTCAGCACTTCTCTTATCGTTTTTATTTTCATAATAACGTTCTGCCAATTTTTCCGGAAGATAGAAACTTTTTTCAAGTATAGTATTATATTTGGTGTTTATTCTATCATCTTTTATAGCTCTTTCAAAATTGAGCCAAGCCACTTTCGCCTCATCATTAAGATTCTGGAAATCGTTAAGATATTGCGACAAGGCATCTCTATTGAAGTTACCGTTGGCATCAGAAAAACTTTGAACAACATACTGGTTGGGATTCTTTCCAAGGAATTGGTCATAAAGCTCTTCAGCAGAGACGGTAATTCCCAACTTTTCAAATTCCTCATTCATAATAATCTCACTAATCATCTGTTCCAACACCTGATTACGGATGTTCACCGACTCCTCGTTACTTATCGAACCATTGGCTCTTTTGTAGTTTTCAAGATTCACATCAACTAAATTTGCAAAATCCTGCTGGCTGATTTTTTCATTATTAACTACTGCCACATCAGTTGTACGTCTGGAGTTGGTACTCTTGAAAAGGTCACCTAAAATAAAAGCGACAAGAGCAATACCTATGATGACAATCAAGATACCATAATGTTTTCTAATTGTTCCAATTGCTGCCATAATTCTATCTATAAAATTTTATTCTATTCTTTTAGTACAGTTTTCAAGCCTGCAAATTTACAAAACCATTCGATATAATCCCACATTTTTATTAAAAAAATATCTAATTTAAAAATAAAAACAAGGGATATTGTTGTAACTTATTGATTATTCTTAACTTCAATTTCCTCAAGTTTCGTTTCCGTTGCCATTGTAATTTTAAAAACATAGTTGCCGATACGTATTTCCTCACCTATTTCCGGTATGCTCCCATGATAATGAAGAATATAACCTGCCAATGTTTCATAATCGTCAGATTCGGGAAAGTTGAATTTATATGTTTTATTAAGGTAATCTATTTCCATTCTTGCAGAAAAAACATGGTCTTTGTCATTTATTGTTTTTTCTGTCATATCATCATCGTCATATTCATCTTCTATCTCGCCGAATATTTCTTCCACAAGGTCTTCTATGGTAATAACTCCGGAGGTGCCTCCGAACTCATCGACTACAATAGCAATACTTTGACGCGTTTGTGACAAATGTTTCAGCAATTCCTGTGCGGAATATGTCTCCGGATAAAATTCAATATGACGTAATTTTTTCATCAAGTCATTGCGAGACACAAAAATATCATTGATATGCACATAACCTATGATATTGTCAATATTATTTTCAAAGACAAGAAGTTTGGAATGTTTAGTCTCCTCAAACTTCGCTATTATTGTTTCTATGGAATCGTCAGAACGTATTGCTTCAATATCAGTACGGGGCACCATACATTCTCTCAACTTGACATTGGGAAAATCCATAGCTCTCTGGAACAATTCTATACCCTGCTGTATGTCTTCGTTTTTCTCTTCAGTATTGGCATATTCCTTAATATAATCATTAAGGTCAACAGTATTGAGTTTATAATCCTCATGTCTTATTTTTATGCGGAAAACATATTTTATTATAAATTCCGAAATCCCAATGTAAATAACTATCAAAGGATATAAAATGACGTACAATATCATTGCCGGCAAAGCAAAGACATCCATCAATTTATTTGGATTGATACGGAACACTATTTTGGGCATAAACTCTCCCACTATCAGGATAAGAAGCGTAGAAAGTATGGTCTGGCAAAGCAAAACAGTGAACTCGTTAGTAATAACATCCGGCAATATATTTATTATCTGAGGACTCAAGATTCTTGCCATCGCTATGCCATAAATAACATTGGCAATATTATTGCCCAAAAGCAGACAGCCAATAAACTGTGACTGATGTTTAACGAATTTATTTATCAAGACAGCTGAAAAACTGTTCTTTTTAACATCAAGTTCCAATTGCAATCTGTTAGTACTCAAAAAAGCTATCTCCATGCCTGAGAACAACGCCGAAGCCATCAACGATATCAATACTATAAGTCTGTCATCCATACCATATTGTATTATTATTCATCTTCAAATTCTATGGTTGCCCTAATACCGTGAATAACTCTTTTAGAAAAATCCTCATCTGCAGTAAGACTATCTCCAAACACCACTCTGTCAGGCGAGGTTATTTTAACCATATTTTTAGTACTTATCTTCTTTGTCTTTTGATTCCAAAACAAAGTCTCAGTATTCAGGATTTCCTGTGTTTCCATATTTTTCACCACCACATTACCTTTGGCGATGAGCATTTCTTCTTTTTCACGATTCACGCCATAGTCAGCACTTATCGTTGCCGTCACTACAGTATCATCCAATATTTCAGCAAAAAAACCCTTAGGAAATTCCAAAACAGAACTGTCATTTTCAATAGAGTGCAAGACAGGAGCCTTCAACGATGCCACAACCATACCGGAGTCGCTTCTCAAAACAGTAACATCGTATGCCATAACACCTGATATTGTGTCAATATCGATGAACTGTTTAACTTTTTCCAACGAATTTTCACAAGAAAACAACATCATAACAATATTAGCTATGATGTTGATTCCCAATAATATTTTAAATAATCCCTTCAATTATTTAACAGCTCTTACGGTTGTTGTCTCATTAATCCAACATTCCACAGTATATTGTTGACCTTCTTCAAAACCATTGAAGAATATCGTCTCAACATTCGGGAAATAATGGGAATACAATGTTATAAGTTCATCAGCCTTGCTTTTGATAGACGGGTCTATACTCTTTGCCTTGTTAAACTGGTCAACAGCGGCCCAGAAAGCCACTTTTGAATAGAAGTCGCCTGAACCGCATTCTTTGGCACTTGCTGCATAGAGGTTACCTATTATTATATAAGGTTCTCCGTCTGCCTTGTTCAATGCAATAGCTTTTTTGGCATATTCACGGCCCTGAGAATAATTCTTGTCTATAAGCATTATTTGGGCAAGATATTTGTATGAATTGGCAGCCCAATCCACATTTTCCGATTTTGTTGCTTCGAGAAGATAAGGTTTTGCCTTGGCATATTCTTTGTCAGTAAGATATCTCTTACCTATAAAATAAGCAGAAGCCGGTGAGGGGTCCATTTTGTGAAGATTGATAGCCACATCGAGATACAATTGTGAATCATCACAGCCTTTTTTCTCAAGTATGGCAGCGATCTTGTTCAACAAATCCACATCGTTAGGAGCTGCATCAAACTTGGCCTGATAGATTCGTATAAGGTCTTCGCAGTTGGCGAAAGGCTGGACAGCAGCATCGAGATCTGCCTTGGTGGCTTTATAGTTATTAAGCTGTTTTTCATTTCCCATATCGGTATAGACCTTGATATTGGCATCTACAAGGTCCATTAATCTGCCATATTCATCGAGAATGACATCTTCAGTAAGCTTATCATTTTTCACCATATTGATGACACTGCCGAAATAAGCATTGATAAAGGCCGGATTACTTTTTTCTCCATCCAATTCTATTGCTTTTTTAAGAGCATTGTACGCATCTTCATAACGATCCGGAGCTATTGACATAAGGTCTATACCTTTACGGCCGGAGATGTTACCCAACTGACTGGCGCCATTGTCTGTCGTAGGAAAATATTCAGCACGTTTATCATAGACCATGATAAGAGTGTCAACATACTTATTTCTTAATTCTTTATCTTTAGTAGGAAGAATAAGGGCATTAATCACAATCTTGACACCATCGACGAAAGTTGTCTGACGCAATGTTGGACAATTGAGAAAAACGTTTCTCCATGAACTAAGCATCACAGGACTAATATTATTCCTGTCATATTTGGGAGTTGAGTTTTCCCATTGTTTAAATGCTTCTCTATACAAAGAGAAATCCGTATTACACTGTTCATCTTGAGCAAATACCGGTGCTGAAAAGCACAACGCTAAACCTAATAGTACAATTTGTCTGAATTTCATTTTTATAATTGATTGATGTTTTACTTATATTTTCTTTTCACAAACCATCTGTCGTGTATCGACATTCCAATAGAGATATTGAAATAATTCTCTCTGATTAGATCATGTTCAATAGTTCCCATTTTACCGAACTCCAAGGCAACGTTAAACGATGTCAACGAACGAGGGAAAGGTATGCCAAATCCTATTGTGAAACCGAATTTATCGATAGATTGATCATATATATTAAAATATGTACGGTCATAATGAAAGCCGGCACGATAAGTCATTTTTCTTAAAAATCCCGACAACGACGTGGTTTCAGGTTTATATTGACCTCCTACTGCAATATTCCAAGAATTCTGCAAAGAATCATTCTCAGCATTTACCTCAAAACCTTTCCAATTATCCCAGTTGAAATCTACACCCAACATCCAACGTTCACCTTTTTTCAACACAATTCCGGCACCAATACCCTGCGGAAGTTTAAAACTTACTTTTTCATCCTCAATATATTTCAAAGTATCAATAGGATTTTCTACGCTATTGCCAAAACCATTGAACATAGAACGGATGAAGATATCTCTTTTCCCATTTATTTTCGCTTCCTGCGTATAGTTAAGTCCCAACGTCAATGAATATTCATTTTTCATAGGCAATACAAAAATAATGCCATAATCAAACTTAAAGTCACTGACTTTCATATCTATGGTACGACGACCGTTCAGCATATAAGTCGAATCGGGATAATATATCATGGTTTCCGTTGACAGAGTACCAAAAACATAAGACACTTTGGCACCGACAGAAATATTCTTTGTAATCCTGAAACCATTGGCAAAAAACGCCTGATTAAGACCACCGTCACCCATAAAATTGATACTATAAGAACCTGGATTATAAAGATCCACTACCACATTATAATCCCTACTGCTATAAGGAGCAATTCCTACACCCATTTTCCACCATTTCGTCACTCCGAAACCCATACTTGCATAATCAAATGAGGCATTAGAACCATTTTCAGACATATCCATTGTTCTGTATGAAGCCATCTTAATATAAAAACCGGCATCAAGCAAGAACGTCAATGAGTCGATAAAAGCATAAGAAGCCGGATTGGCAGGGTTTAAGATATTGCCTCCCAAAATGGCATTACTCAATCCTCCCATACCTTTCATCATGGTATTTGCAGGATTATCGCTTATCATACCCAAGCCGAAACGAGAGTACGGTGAACTGATGTCTGCCTGACCAAAAACGGACAAATTAATTGACAAAATAACAACCAATAATAATGGTATCTTATGTAACTTATTGATTTTCATTATAATCAAGTATATATCTTAAACCATGGAAGATAAAATTTGATTCTGCAAAGATGCAATTTTTTAACTTGTTTTCAAAGAAAATATTGTCTCCACCTATCAAAAAAACATCTAAATCATTGAAAATGTTGGAATAAGAATCAATAAAAAGTTCCATTTCATATTGGACGCCCAACATAACGCCTGCCTCGAGGCACTCCTGCGTCGTCTTGCAAATGAGATGTTTCTCGTTGTTGGTAGGACTGCAAAGAGGAAGCAATCGAGTATGTTCGTGCATGGACTTAAACCTAAGATTAATCCCGGGAGAGATGGGTCCGGGATAATAAAAACCGTCATCGGTGAGTATATCGTAAGTTATACAGGTGCCAATGTCAATGACAAGAACATTTTTGGAAGGTTTGAAATAAGCGGCAGATGCCATGGCCGCAAGGCGGTCGGCACCAATCTGGGAAGTATTTGGAAGAGATATCTTGAATGGAAGACAAGTCTTGTCGGACAAAACCACCATTTCGAGTGAACCACATCGAGAAAGGCATTCCTCAACATGACCGCCAACCGATGAGATTATACCTCGCTTAATAGAGGGATAACGCGATAACAATACCGCCAAATCATCACCATCAGGGTCAAAAACACCTGCATCATCTACTTTTTCATCATTGAACACAGCATATTTGGCCCTCGTATTCCCAATATCTATGGTTAAAACAACACCCATAACCTTAATTAAAAAATTTGGATGCAAAATTATTGATTATGAGTGAAACTTTTACAAAAATACAAAAAAAATATTTTTTTGTTTGTATTATTAAAAAAAAGAAGTATCTTTGCAGCGCAAAAACAGTTGGTACCATAGCTCAGTTGGTAGAGCAAAGGACTGAAAATCCTTGTGTCCCCGGTTCGATTCCTGGTGGTACCACAGAAAAACGCTTCATGTCATAATGAGGCGTTTTTTGTTTGTTTTTATTGACTCTGTTTTGATAATAAATATTGCAAAATACTGAAAATCGCCAAATAGCTTTTCTGAAATGTATGAAATGACATTATCATTTACAAAACATTCGGTAATTTACATTACACGTTCGATGACATTTTAATATTTACATCCTGCCTACTTATTCCCTCCTAAAAAATGAAAAACAAATCGATCAATGCTCATACACAAACATCGAATACTTACAATTTTTTTAAACTAAAAATTCCGCACCTTACATTAACATCATCTTTGTTATCAGCATTTTATACAACATCAGTCGTAGTTGTGTCGGTAATGGGTTGTCGATAAAAAGCACACCGTATCATTTTTTTGTTGTTCCAATTTCAAGAATCATTATATTTGCCGCGCAAAAAAGCAAGAGCATGCCGGTTGAATCCGTAATTAAAATTTCGGTCGAAACCGTATGGATGTTGATAATAAAAGCGACTGTTCCTTGATGTCACAGTTAATAAGAAAACAGTTTTATCATAACACTTATTAACTTCAGAAGCATTGCTTTTGCAAAAAACATCAAGTCTGTTTATAAACATACATTACAGGCTTAATAAGTTATTTTTTTATTATTTAATGTTAAAACGAACCATTATGTTTGAAAAAGGGAATCGAGCCAATACTGTTCACGGCATATTGTTGATAGGATTATTTTCATTTGCAGCATTTTATTTAGCAGATGTACCGTTCATAAAGCACCTTTCATTAAGTCCATTAATTATAGGTATCATTTTGGGAATGTTGTATGCCAACAGTCTGCGCAACAAGTTGCCGGAGACATGGGTGCCGGGTATCAAATTCTGCTCCAAACAGATATTACGTGCCGGCATTGTGTTATATGGGTTCAGGCTCACTCTGACACAGGTGATTGCAGTAGGACTTCCTGCCATAATAATAGATACCATCATAGTTGTAGGTACCATCTTTTTAGGTATATGGTTTGGACGGATGTTGAAAATGGACAGAGACACTGCACTGATGACGGCGACGGGAAGTGCCATTTGCGGTGCTGCTGCCGTTCTGGGAGCCGAGCCTGTCGTCAAATGCGAAAGTTACAAGACTGCCATTGCCGTATCAACGGTAGTTATTTTCGGGACACTGTCCATGTTTTTGTATCCCGTCATGTACCGTACCGGCATGTTGGATGCACTCAATAATACTGAGATAGCAATATATACGGGAAGCACGTTGCATGAAGTGGCGCATGTTGCCGGTGCAGGTAACGCCATGGACCCTACCGATACTCTCGGCATCGCAGGTACGGCGACAATTACGAAAATGATACGTGTCATGATGCTCGCTCCTGTTTTGGTCGTCATGGGATTCGTGTTGAAAAGAGACAAACAGAACGGGAACAACACATCCAAAGAAAAAAGAAAAATCACCATCCCATGGTTTGCTTTCGGCTTCATAGGCATCATCATATTGAACACTTTGCTGCAATATCTCTTCAAAGCCGACAACGTAAAAGAGATTCCTCTGAATGGAGTAATAGAATACATCGACACTTTCATGCTCACCATGGCAATGACTGCACTCGGCACAGAAACCAATATCCAGAAATTCAAACAGGCAGGTTCAAAACCGTTTTTACTTGCCGCTTTTCTGTTCGTTTGGTTAGTCGTTGGCGGTTATTTCTTAACCAAATATCTTGCTCCGGTTTTTGAATAAAAGAGTTTATAAAAAACCAGAACATTCTACGGTTTGACTATAAGACACAAAACGAAAACTACCAATTATACGTGTCAAACCTATCAATTATCTCGTCCTAATAAAGTCGGAGCGGTTATGGCTTTAATACACAATTGCCAACCATCTTCTTTTGAAGAATGGCAATAATGGTATTTCTACAAAGCACACAACAGAAAAGAATCTTACAGAAATGATCCATTGCATAAAGCAAAAGTTTTATTGCAATTAAATTTCGAGCGCCTTTATCATATCCCGAGGAAAAGCCTGGAAATATGTCAACAAACCCTATAGATTGTTTATATTATAGTTTTATATTGATAATCAATGAATTTATAATAATTTGTCAGATTTCAAAGTAATTTACATAAAATGATTATCTATTATATAAATTCCAAATAACAATTTATTACAGGACATCAATGAAAAACTATACATATTTCACTCTGTTATTATTCCATGGGCTTAATCTTGGATTCAATAAAGTCAATCTCTTCGGCCGTTAAACCATATTTTGCATAGAGCTTTCGATCTATATCAGCTATAGACTGTGACCAGTCAATGTCACTATTCGTAGTGAAGTCTTGTAATGGCACAAAACCGTAAACATTCTGGTATAAATTTTGAGATACCTTAAGGATACCAACGCAAAAACGTAGAAATTTTGAAGACATATACTTTTGGAGGTTTTTAGCCTCTAAATTGGACTTAAATTTTCCAAACGGAATCAAAGAGTCTGTGCAAGCCATGTTTGGTACGCCAACAAAAGATTTACCGATAATAGCAACCGGTTTACCATCAGTCAGTAAACCAGCGCCACCGTTGCCTTTTGAAGTAAATACTTTATATGATTCTAAAAAGTCAAGCCCTTTAGATATGAGTGATTTAGAAATATAACGTATCTGTTCATATGCACAAAGAACGGCTACAGAGTTTTCAAATGGCTCAGGTTTAGAGCGATTTTTAATATTTTTACCAACAATTCCAAAAGCATCACGCCCAGATGTAATAGTATTCAATGGAGTATAACCAGTTGATTGAATTTTACGGATTATTGAAACTATATTATTTTGCGGAATAACAATTTCTATATTCTTCTCAAATAAAGGACGAGATAACGCATATGGAGTATCACCTATATGCTCAACAAACTGGGTATTTCCCATGAAATCCTTATCCCAAAGAAAATAATTAACCATGCTTAATTCCGTATTAGGGAATAATTTTTTTCCATTATGTGTAACTATGGTCGCAAAGTGATTGTTCTTTTTAACAAAGTCACGAAGTTTAGGAAAAGAGTTATCTTGAGCATCAGCTGTAAACCATCGAGCTGGAGTGATGAGAGAAAAATATTTAGGGGCAAGTTTTATTCCAATTTTAATAAAAGTTGGGAAAAGTTGTTTGGCTAAACTTCTTCCTACTTCCAATGTTTCCTGATACGGCGGATTGCCAATAATCACATCAAAATTCATATCTGTTAATTGCTTTATTATTTCATTATTATTTTCGCCAATCAAGTCATACGACGTAAAATTGGCAAATATATTCTCAACCGGCATTCCGAGCAAGGTGTAAACCTTGCGCGTAAATTCGTAGGCTAATGTCGATGTCGCAATTGCATATAACCTTGGTTTGACCTTCTCGCCAAATCTTCGATACAACGCAACAGAGAACTCTCCCTCTTTGGAGGCTATATCGAGGAATTTGGCATCCGCCTTCTCGTTCAACTCTTCGAAAGGCAGGATAGCTACCATCTCGTCGGCGACCTTAGCAGGAGTAACTATCTCCGATTCCGACAAACGTCCGAACCTGCGCATGGCAATCTCGACCCGCTCCATGGGGCGAAGTGCGGCATCGCGGATCAGATCGTTGGTATTTTCAATCTTATAGTCGAGATCATGCAAAATAAACGGATTGCTCTTCTCCCGGATTACCTCCAGAACCTTTCTGTCCAGACCGAGATGGTTGGCGATTCGCCGGTTACGGAATCATATCGGCTCACCAGATAAGGAGCCTCTCCACAGGTGATTTCAAGGCGATTCTCTTTGACGTAATCATGCCACGTTTTATTCTCAGGAAATACTATTTTTCCCTCTGATGGAATCCACGAATGTGAACCGTCAGGATTATCCACCTCTATATTAAATACATTTTCCCGTCCAAACCAAGCATTGTCAATAAGATTGTTTTGCTTGTTGCAGATCCATGACGGAGTGAAAACTTCGGCCATTTCACGGCTGCGCTGTTGCTGCATTTCACGACTTTTGACGGCACGAGGCTTGATTATTTCTCCATTTTTACCCGTAATAGCATTTATTGTTATTTGATCGCCATACTGATATCCGACACCTAATTCGGCATAATTGTTTGTCGCCCAAAATATATTGACTTGACAGTCTTCCGTACTTAAAGTTCGATCCATCAGCAGCATCGAGAGCAGCTCGGATGACCGTTCAAGAATTTCGTTTTCGCGAATATCAGCTTGAAATGTATTATTAGTCATATAGTTCACGTTTCCCTCTTTGTTATCTTTCTAATTCCTGTTTCAGCCACACTACCATGACAGGGTCTGGAATCACCACCTGACATTTATCGATCTCTATAAGTTCTTTTTTGACCAAAGCCCGCTTTAAAATACTGACATTGGCTGACGAACCGAGCTGATATTTATGCAGAACCTCCTGTGTAGTAAACTCGCTGTGAACTCCATCTATAACAGCTCGCAGAAAATTCATCTGATAGGTTGTCAGACTCTCGGTCTGCTTTTCAAATAACGGAGTGTTCTGGTCGATGATATCCTGATAGGCTGTCTCGAGATCCTGCTCTGTTGCAACATTATCCGTATGAACCCATACTAACCATGCCAACTGCTGCACATACGAAGAATGATTATCCACTCTTTGGCATATCTTCTCGGCCAACTCTTCCGGGATCTGTTTGCCGGTAACTTCAAACCGTCTGCAAATATACTCTATCCAATCTCGTGTCCCTATTTTTGACAGATAAATTGTATCTCCGAATTTATAAAACGGATAACTCTTTTTCTCGAACAGTTCGTTCATAAGATGTTTCTTGCTTCCGAAAAGACAATAGGACACGGATTTCTGCAACTGCCAAACCGAGCGCAAGCGCTTCTGAAAGGTTTTGGAATCCTTGAACTCTGCAATCTGTTGGAACTCATCAATGCAAACAACGATATTACACCCTTTCTTTTGAGCTATTTTCTCGGGCAGATGCAGAATTTCATCGATGTCGTTGCTTTTGGAATTCATTTCAAGCGATATGGAGAAATCCTTCATCGGGTCTATACTCATCGATATTTTAGGGGTGATTCGCGAAAGAAACAACTTGACATTTTCAAGCCACTCATCCAATTTCGAAGATGTTTGTTTGAGAACAGCAACAGCAAACGCATCATAAAAATCCTGCTCACTACGACAGGAGAAAATATCAAGATACACAACTTTCAATTCGTCAGATTGTGCCAAACGACATACTTTCTGTACCAATGAGGTCTTACCCCATCGACGGGGTGAAATCAGTACTGTGTTTACGCCATAACGGAAGTTCAACAATAAACGCTCAGTCTCTTTTTCCCGATCAGTAAAGTTATCCCCCGCAGTTGCCACACCGAATATAAAAGGCTTATTCTCCATCATCTTCAATTATTATTCTGATGCAAAGATAGTAAATATTGTTATTACTAACAACATTATTACTAATAAAAATATTACAATCCCTCGATGAGGTCTATCTTCTATGTTTAAAATTCTCTTTTTTCAGATATATGTCAAACATTCATAGTATAATAGAACTTATCCTCGATATTATAAGTTTGTCAATTCCATTCTCTTTTATACTTGCCCGTGTACCACGATTTTTTTGAGGGAGCCAAAACCTCGCAAGCCACTCGGCAACAAGTGTTTTTCAGACACACTTATTGTAACAGTATCAAAAACATCCTTATTTCCACGTATAAGCTGTTTAATAATCTATTATCTTTCCGGCACGCAATGCAGACAACACTGCTTTTAATTCAAAATAACTGTATTCTTCTCCAAGGACGTCACGTGCTGCACTGAGAGAAGGGTCCCGACATTCGACAAAATATTCTTTCATCAGTTCTATCTTATCATCAGTAACGAAAGAACGGACATCCATACATCCTTTCTGAATAATCTTACATATATGATTCTCTACAGTAGTTTTCGATATACCTCTTTCTCTGCTTACATCTTCTATTGTTAAACCTCTGTCAAACAATTCTTTAGTCTTATTCTCGGTATCTGTCAAAATATCAGAGTCTATATCTTTTTTCTTATTTTCTACAACATCAAAGCCCTGAGAAGACAACACCATATTGATAATCTCGGCACCGAATTTCTTTATCTTCGTCAGTCCGAGTTTTGCTATACGTTTAAGGTCACTCCTATTTACCGGTTTATTTCTCACTATTTCTTCAATAACTTTTTTAGGAAGAATCTGTACCTGAGTCACATTATAATCATCAGCTTTTTCTTTTCTCCAATCCATCAAAGTGTTATACAGCAATCTGTCCTCCCTTGACATCTTCAATTCCTGACGTTTCAAGTCTTTCTTATTGAACACGAAATCGACATGCGCCTTGTTACGCACTCGCAGATAGTCTTTCACGTCAAAGCCCTTGCCGGCGATATCGAGACATCTGTTTTTTACAAACACCACCTCCGACAAAGCCACCAATGCTTCCTGAATATCATTATTAACAGCGACATTCTCAGTATCCAACGCGAGTGTCCTGATATCTTCCAATACAGCAATGGATTTTTTAAAATATTCGCATCCTTTTATTATACGTCCTTGCAACACAGCGTTATTCTCAACATCCGACTGCTGCGCCACCAAGACATCTATCTGTTTTTTGAATCTCTGTGCCACTGTTACTACATTGTTATAAATAACACTTTTCAGTTCAAAGCCTTTTTCTATTACTTTTCTGTCAAAAATATTCTTATTCTCGAACACCACATTGAAGAGTTTGGCAAGTCTTTCATCAAGTTCTTTAAAATCAAACAATTCTATCAACATAGAATATTCATATCTCTCCTTGTCGGACTGCATCTGGTTCTCATCCGGGTTTTTCTTTTCCATATCGCAAAGAAAACTACTGATATTGTAGTCCGGTATCAACGTTCTACTTGTCAACTTGGAACGAAGTACAAGTCCCTCTAATGAAGTACAACGGCTCAATGCCACATATATCTGCCCATGAGCAAAAGCCCTTGAAGCATCTATGACAAGTCTGTCAAAAGTAAGACCCTGGCTTTTGTGAATAGTAATAGCCCACGCCAATTTCAAAGGTATCTGTTGAAATGACCCCAAGACATTCTCCTCTATCTCGCCTGTTTTCCAGTTCACGACATATTCCACGTTTTCCCATTTTACCGGAGTCACCTTTACTATCTCGTCTTTACATCTCACCATGACAGTACCATTATCATCATCAAAATCCATCACCTTGCCTATTTTGCCATTATAATATGCTTTTTCCACAGACGGGTCATTTTTCACGAACATGACCTGTGCATTGACTTTCAATAAGAGTTCATCTTTAGTAGGATATGAATTTTCCGGAAAATTCCCATTAATATCAGCATGAAATATCTTCTTTTTTGTATCCAAAGATGCCATTTTGTCTTCATTGAAATCATCGACCTGACTGTTATGTGTCATCAAAGTGACATAACCATCCTCTTCGTCAGGTTTAAAATCCGGACGATAGCATTTGTTAAGCATTGCCAACCCCATCGAGTCCAACCTGTTGTCTCTCACCTTATTGAGTAAATCCACGAAGTCTTTGTCAGTCTGTCGATAAACGTGGTCAAGTTCAACGCTGATATATGAAGACTTTTGCAGCACATGACTATCGAAGAAATAAACCGATTTATAATAAGGTTTCAACAGTTCCCATTCCTCCTGTTTGGCCACCGGTGCCAACTGGTGAATATCGCCTATCATCAACATCTGTACTCCTCCAAAAGGTTTGTCGGAATGACGAAGACCGCGTAACACCGAATCCACGGCATCGAGCAAATCAGAACGTACCATGCTTATCTCATCGATGACTATAAGGTCAAGGCTGCGTATCAACTTCATTTTCTGTTTTCTTATCTTCTTTATGTTGCGTGATGCAAAAGGCATCACAACATCCGTACTGTCGATAACTCTGACATCATCAGGTATTTGTGGACCAAAAGGCATCTGAAAAAACGAATGAATGGTCATACCTCCCGCATTGATGGCTGCCACACCCGTAGGTGCAAGTATCACCATACGTTTAAACGTGGTAGCGGCAAGATCCCTCAAAAATGTAGTTTTGCCGGTGCCTGCCTTACCGGTAAGAAAGATGTTCCTATCGGTGTTTTCAACATAAAATCTCACCAATTCAAGATTATTGTTATAACTGCTGACATTATCCATCGGACTAAACTTTGGCGAGACGAAGTTACGCAATAATTCTTAACAATATTGTTGTTATATCTTAAAAAAATAACAATTCTTTTTGAACATTATTTTATACTTTTGGTTTATATCAATGAAAATAAAATAAAATTCTTTTTCATTTTTTTAGATACCCTTTTCATATCATTACTACTCCGAAAGATGGCCGGAAACCCCAACCGGCTGTCTTTTACTTGACATAAAGCAAAATATCATATATTTGCAACATGGCAGGTATCTACATACATATTCCTTTTTGCAAAAGCAAATGTGCATATTGCAGTTTTTTCTCTTCCGTAGATCAACGGCAATGCAGTGAATACATAGATGCATTGAAAAGAGAAGCCTTGTCGAGACGCACCTATATAGGTGATGAAGAAGTGCATACAATATATTTCGGCGGAGGCACTCCTTCTCTACTGACTGCCAAACAGATAGATTCTATTTTAAAGTCATTGAAAGATAATTACAACATTGACAGCGAACCTGAGATAACCCTCGAAGCCAATCCCGACACCATCGACAGGACATCATTGAAAGACTTCAAAGAGGCAGGTATCAACCGCATCAGCATAGGAATACAGAGTTTCTTCGATGATGATTTAATATATCTATGCCGGCGTCACAACTCGCAGCACGCTTTACAAGTAATCGATGACATCAATGCCATAGGATTTTCCAAAAGCACCCTCGACCTTATATACGGCATTCCTACTCTTACAGATGAGAAATGGAATAAAAACCTCGACATTTTCTTCTCTACAGGAATGAAGCATTTGTCGGCATACGCCCTAACCATAGAAAACAATACTGTTTTAGGACAGAGTATTGCTAAAGGCACTGCCAAAGCCGTCAATGAAGATGAAAGCATACATCACTATGAGATATTGACACAACGCACTGAACAACAAGGATTCATACATTACGAGATATCCAACTTCGCCATGCCGGGACATTACTCCAAACACAACAGTATCTACTGGACCGGAGGCAACTATCTCGGGTTGGGAGCCGCTGCTCATTCCTATAACGGTATATCTCGACAATGGAACGTTTCCAATATCAAACAATATATTAAAACAGCAGGTATCAGCAACAGCATTATCGAGAAAGAATCTCTCTCTCTTAACGACAGATACAACGAATATGTCATGACATCACTGCGAACATCTTTCGGCTGCGACACTGAACAGATACGAAACTCTTTCGGCAACGAATATGCCTCACATTTTGAACGACTCATAAAAAAACATTTAGATACAGGCATGGTTAAGAAAAAAAACAGTACCTTTATATTATCAAACCGTGGGATGTTATTTGCCGATGGCATAGCGGCAGAACTGTTTATTTGAAATATTTTTTTTGCGAATCATTTTTTTATTATCTTTACACCCGTAAAAATTTAATGTGTCTTAACTAAAACTACAGGCATGAAGTCATTTTGGAAAATCATCTCATCAATATTTTTTACTTTAACTGCTCTGATTGCAATATTCGAATTGTTTCGTTGCGGACAATTTGTATTTAATTCCTGCAAAACCGGTGATTATTTCGGTTATATTTTCCTTGCAGCAGGTCTGTTATTATATTTCATAGTTGAAAGACTGTTTTTCAGAAAAAATCTCGATATTTTACAAACCATGTCGCATGAAGGCGCGCACATGCTCGTAGGAGGTCTTTTCCTGAGACGAAGGATATATGAATTTCATGCCAAATCAAAAGACAGCATGGCTCCCGACGAATCAAACCTCGGTTTTGTTACAATCGGAACAAACAATCCCAACATACTGTTTTATCTCGCACCTTACACCTTACCTTATTTGACATATATTCTATTGTTAATAAGACTGATGATAAAAGACGAATGTCTGCCGATAATTGATGTTATCATCGGTATTACTCTCATGTTTTATCTGAAAGTTTGGAAAAAAGACACCAGATTCGACCAGACAGACTTGAAAACATGCGGCATCTTCCGTTCCATGGTATTTATCATAACTTTCGTGATTTTCAACATCTCAATAATATTATATTCCATGGGAAGCGTTCAAAAGGCTCCCATAAACGTCATCGATGCGTTTGTCATGTATTTCAAACAATTCTATAATGATATTTTATGGCTGATATCTTTATTCTGATTTTTTAACTAATTAAATATACATTATGAAATTAATAAACATAGCAATGGTAATAACAATGGCAGCAGTTATTACAAGTTGTGGAGAACCACAAAAAAAACAGACACAAGACACCCAAAAAGACGGGAAAAACTATTCGGAACTGGCTAATCAGTATGCCAAAGTCACCTTGACATCCGACATAAGCCATCTGAGTGACAACGAGAAGAAGATGCTCGATTATCTTTTTGAAGCAGGGAAGATTATGGATGACATCTTCTGGACACAAAACTTCGGTGGTGACAAGGAAGAATTTCTCAACAGCATCACAGACCCAGATGCTCGTATCTTTGTTGAAATAAATTATGGACCATGGGATCAACTCGACGGTCTT
Source organism: Bacteroidales bacterium Phil6 (assembly GCA_002633315.1). Classification (GTDB taxonomy): domain Bacteria; phylum Bacteroidota; class Bacteroidia; order Bacteroidales; family F082; genus Limimorpha; species Limimorpha avicola. Next base: position 61,156 of record NWBN01000022.1, on the reverse strand, counting down.
AAAAGTTTCATCGACGGATACGGGGCAATGCCTGCAGGTGCCAATTTCTATCCTTCCGACATGACGATAGAAGAATTCGAAGAATGGGATAACCCTGACAAGACAAGTCTTTACACCTTAATACGACGTGACAATAACGGAAACTTACAGACTGTTTGGTATCACGATGCTTACTCAGAACAAATAAAAATGGCTGCAGATCTGCTGATGAAGGCTTCAGAACTCGCCGGCGACAAAGAATTTGCCAATTATCTTAAACTGAGAGCCGATGCACTGCTTACCGACGAATATTTCGAAAGCGACATGGCATGGATGGATGTTCGCAACAATAATGTCGATTTTGTGGTAGGTCCTATAGAAAACTATGTAGATGCTCTGTTTGGATACAAGGCTGCTCATGAGGCATTCATTCTTATCAAAGACCAGGACTGGAGCAGCAAACTCTCACATTATGCTGAACTCTTGCCTGAACTTCAAACCAAACTTCCTGTAAAAGAAGAATACAAGAAAGAAAAACCCGGCAGCGATGCCGACCTCGCCGTCTATGACGTGGTATTCTACGGAGGAGACTGTAATATGGGAAGCAAGACCATTGCCATCAACCTTCCCAATGACGAGAAGGTACAACTTCAAAAAGGCACACGCAAATTACAGTTGAAAAATGCCATGCAAGCCAAATTCGATAAGATATTGGTTCCAATCTCCGATGTACTTATGACACCGGAGTCGCGCGACAATGTCAATTTCGATGCATTCTTTGCCAATGTGATGTTCCATGAAGTAGCCCACGGACTCGGCATCAAGAATACCTTAGACGGCAAAGGCACTGTACGTCATGCTCTTAAAGAACAATATTCTGCCATAGAAGAAGCCAAAGCCGACATTCTCGGACTGTTCCTCGTCACTAAACTGTATGAAATGGGAGAATACAACAACTCAACTTTACTCGAAAACTACACCACATTCATGGCTGGTATCTTCCGTTCGGTGCGTTTCGGCGCAGCATCAGCTCACGGCAAAGCCAATATGTTGACATTTAACTTCTTAGAGAGAGAAGGAGCTTTCACTCGCAATGCCGAAGGATTGTATTCCATTGATTTTGACAAGATGAAACTCGCAGTAGAAAAACTCGGCGGCGAGATACTCGTGGCACAAGGCGACGGTAACTATGAATTCGTTAAGGAATGGATCGCCACCGACGGCATCATCAAACCTACACTCCAACAAGATCTTGACAAAGTCAATTCTATGGGTATTCCAAAAGATATTTATTATGAGATGGGACCCCAATATTTAAAATAAGACACACATTATATATTGAAAATACATAATCTGACAAGAGACGGCTTTGTCACCATGATAAACATCATCCGACAAAGCCGTTGAATTTTTTAATCATTGTTTTCCATTCTTTATACGTTAAAAAATAAGAAATCACTTTTTTAATTCATATATAATATTTTTTGTATTTTTGCCAGTTGCATTCAATGCACACTTGAGAAGTGATTTTTTTATAATTTTTATTGAAGAAATTAACATTTCGGTATGCAATTTGTGATAGAGTTCAAAATTCTTTATCAAAGAAATATTAACGTTAAATTTAAATCTAATAAAATGAGAAAAGTATCATTATTAATTGCCCTTTTTGTTTTATGTATGATGGGCAAAGTACGTGCTGACGAAGGAATGTGGCTTCCTATGTTCGTCGAACGTTTGAATTATGTTGACATGCAAAAAATGGGTCTTCAGTTGACTCCTGAAGAACTTTACAGTATCAACAGCAGCAGTTTAAAAGATGCCATTGCCGGTCTTTCCGAAGGTGACAAACCGCGTGGTTTCTTCTGCACAGGCGAAATAGTTTCACAAAACGGTCTTTTATTCACCAACCATCACTGCGGATACGGTTATATTCAAAAACTCAGTACTGTAGAACATGACTATCTCACAGAAGGCTTCTGGGCAAAAGACTATAGTGAAGAACTTCCTGCTGAAGGCATGTCGGCATCATTCCTCATCAGAATGGAAGATGTAACCGATGAAGTGCTCAGTGTTGTAAGTGATACCATGAGTTTTACAGATCGTTCCAAAGCCATCAGAGAAAAAATAGCTGAAATAGAAGAAGCTGCCTCTGAAGATGGCAAGTATAATCCCGTAGTAAAAGGATTTTTCGAAGGCAATGAATACTATTTATTTATATATCAAACATTTACAGATGTACGTCTTGTAGGTACACCTCCTTCTTCAATAGGCAAGTTCGGCGGTGATACCGACAACTGGATGTGGCCACGTCACACCGGCGATTTCTCCATCTTCCGCGTTTATGCCGATGCTGATGGTAATCCTGCCCCATATTCACCTGACAACAAACCGCTCCAACCAAAACACTATCTACCTATAAGCATTGACGGCGTCCAACCTGATGACTTTACCATGATATGGGGCTTCCCGGGCACTACTGAGCGTTATATGTCTTCCTATGGCATCGATTATAACGTAGATACTTTCTATCCAATAGTCGTTGACGTATTCAAAATGCAAACCGACATAATGGATGAGTTTATGCAGAAAGATCCTGCTGTAAACATCATGTATGCTGATGATAAAGCAGGCCTTGCCAACACATGGAAAAACTTCATCGGACAAATCACCATGTTACGTAAAAACAAAGTTGCAGAAACCAAGACAGAGCTTGAAAACAATTTCATGGAATGGGTTAATGCAGATCCAAAACGCGTGGAAGAATACGGTGAAATACTTGATAATCAAAAGGAGATGTTCGATATACTCAACAGCATTTCCAAAAACGTTTATTATCCTAATTTCATAGGTCAGGTCGGTGCCATAGGATTATCGACAGTATTTTATGATTATTATAAAGTGGCTTCCGACAAAGAAAGTACTAAAGAAGAAAAAGCCGCTGCTGCTGAAGCACTGAAAGAAATAAATGTTGACGAATTATTCGCTGAAACATACAAACCTTTAGAAGACAAGACTTTGGTTGAGATGATAAAACTTTATATGTCCAAATTCAGCGATGAAGAACTCCCGGCTTTCATGATGACAATGAAAAAGAAATATGGCAATGCAGAAGACTTCGCCAATGCCTTATTAGAAACTTCAATATTTACAACCCCTGAATCAATGAAAGTTTTCATCGAGAAACCCAATGTCAAGAAATTGGAAAAAGACCTTGCTTTCCAAACTTTCATGGCATTGCAGGAACAAATCATGACCAATATTGCTCCTTACCAGACAGCCATGTTGGCTATAAGCGAGACAAACCATCTTTTTGTAAAAGGACTTCGTGAATATTATGCCGAGACACAACCTGACAAACACCTTTACCCGGATGCCAACTCTACATTGAGAATGAGTTACGGCTCTGTTAAAGATTATCAACCTGCTGATGCTGTCTCTTATGACTACATCTGTACTGCCAACGGCATACTTGAGAAATATATACCAGGAGACTATGAGTTCGACGCTCCGGCCAAACTGCTTGAACTTATCGAAAACAGAGATTTTGGTCGTTATGCTGACAAGAATGGCGAACTCGTTGTGTGTTTCCTTTCTACTAACGATATTACCGGCGGAAACTCCGGCAGCCCAATCATGAACGGCAAAGGCGAATTGATAGGTCTCGCTTTCGACGGCAATTGGGAGGCAATGAGCGGAGATGTCAATTTCGAGCCGAGACTCCAACGTACCATAAATGTTGATATACGTTATGTCCTGTTTGTTATAGACAAATTGGCAAATGCTCAGAACCTCATAAATGAGTTGGATATCCGTAAGAGCTGTGACAACGACAATGCTGCTGATACCAACACTATCGATGCCAATGCTGCTGATATCAGCGTTGACAAGATATAAAAATCAGTTTTGTTGAGAAAAAAGCGTGCCAATAATATATTTTGACACGCTTTTTTAGTATCAAACTAAAATACAATACCATTTTTGTTAATGTGACGTCATAAAAAAGGTTGAACCTCTAAAAAGTCCAACCCTTGATTTTATCAAAAGCAAATTAGACGACGAATCTTCCTATTGGCATCAGCCGTCTTGAAAATGGCTTATACGATACTGACAATATAGGAGCAACCTGTTTGCGTTTAAACTCATTGGCATTGACAAGTCTGATCACCTTATTCACCAAAGCTGAATCAAATCCTTGTGCTACAATGGCATCAGGACTTTGAGAACATTCCACATATTGATAAAGTATGGCATCTAACACAGGATAATCCGGAAGGCTGTCTGTATCTTTCTGGTCGGGACGAAGCTCAGCAGAAGGAACCTTTTCTATAGTATGCCACGGTATTATCTCACTTTCGCGATTTATCCAGCGAGACAATTCAAAAACATCAGTCTTGTAAACGTCACCTATAACCGACAGACTGCCGCACATATCACCATACAAAGTCCCATAACCTACAGCTGCCTCGCTTTTGTTACTGGTATTCAATAATATATTGCCAAATTTGTTGGAATATGCCATTAAAATGACAGCTCTAATCCTTGCCTGAAGATTCTCTTCTGTTACATCAAAAGGAAGACCTTTGAATACAGGACTCAACGTATCCTGTAATGTATGAAACGAATCTTTTATTGGTATTATATAATAAGGTGAACCAAGGTTCTTTGCGAGAGCTTCCGCATCACTCACAGAATGACCTGTGGAATATTCGGAAGGCAACAATATCGCTGTAACATTTTCATTACCTAAAGCAGCTGCTGCCAATGTCATCACTAAGGCAGAGTCTATGCCACCCGACAATCCCAAAACTGCCTTACTGAATCCCTGTTTTTGAAAGAAATCACGAATGCCAAGTATCAAAGCATTGTACAAAGACTCGTACTTTGATGGTATTTCCTGATTGTCACAACGTTTCATACTGATAAGCAACTCCATTGGGATATTCTTCACCACAGTCTCGAAAAATGGCAAGCTATCCACCACGTATGCATTATAACCAAACACCATAGAACCTCCATCATAGATACAATCCATGGAAGCGCCGACCTGATTGACATATATCAATGGTCGTTCATATTTTAACACAGTTTGTCTCAATACATTACGACGATGTTCCGCATGTTGGCAAATGAACCTGTCAGCAGCAATATTGACAATAAGATCAGGCTGTTGAGGCATAAGCTCATCCACCCTATTGCTAATAAGGATATCGTCACCGCTATTATTACACATATCATCACCAATGGTAATTGCGAACTTATGACATCCCACTTGCAGAATATTATCATCGTCAGAAGGTTCAAAATACTCAGCCTCATATCTGTCAGAAATACCCAACTGTTTCTTTTTAAATACTTTACGTTGTCCTTGGAACATATACACTGCAGCATTAAACAAAGGTTTACCCTTACCGCTATTATTACGTATGGGAGCTCCGACAAGAATCGGAATATTGTCACAACGTGATGCTATCTCATCAAGTGCCTTCTCACATTTATCTATAAACCAGTCATATTGCAATAATCCGTATGGTGGGCATCCACATAACGCCATCTCGGCAAAAACCACAAGAGATGAACCTGCCGACTGCTGTGCTGCAGCGATAATCTTTTCCTTATTGCCTTCTATGTCTCCGACAACAAAATCCAATTGTGCTAATGTCACCTTCATATACAAACATTTAAAACAGAAAACCTATCTCGAAATTTATACTGCTACCCTTAATATTATGATCAAAGGAACCTCCGTCAACAATATTGGTAAAGTTATCATTAAGAGATAGTGCTGCTGTGACACAACTCGATTTAAGCACAATAAGTTCCATACCCAACTTTACTATCAAAGCATTACGTATATTCTTGTATTTCATATCATTGACACATTCAATATCATTATTGTATGTGGTAGTTTTATCACTGAGTAAAATGCCAAGACCATAAGCCACTTCACCGAAGATTCTAAAATCGCCCACCTTGGATGTACGCATCTTCAAACCTATAGGTATTTGAACATATTTCAGATTTATGTCATTTCTCCATTCGCCGGCACTCGGCACCTCCAAAGGATTATTGTCAAACAAGTAACTGCCTTTGACAGAAATAATGTCGAAACCCGTACTGAGACCATAATTCTCGACAAAATAAAAATCACCGACAAAACCCCAATTTATATTGAATTCATTAGAGACTCTTTCCAGTCCCTTCATGTCTGTTTTAATCCAACTGAAACCAGGAGAAAATTTCAAACCGAACTGAAACGGCTTATACTGAGCCTTGACACTTAAAGTCAACAAAATAAAAAACAAACTTAAAATAATAGTCTTTTTCATATCGTAATATTATGATTCACAAAAATACAAATTATAAGTAAAAAATATTGTTTAATTGAAAAAAAATGTATCTTTGTAAAAATTTTAAATTGAAGAATCATGAAAAAACTTGTCTTATTACTTGCCGTATTGTTCTCTGTAAACATTGCCATGGCACAATTCGATTTCTGTTTAGGTCCTAAAATAGGTTACCAGACACAATCCTTGTCATACAAAAAAGCTGATATTCAAAAAGGATTCAAAAACAATTTCATCGGAGGTGTTTTTGCCCGTGTTACAATCAGCAACTTCATCATTCAACCTGAGTTTTTATTTTATAAATCAGGCAAAGTTTTCAATTTCGACGTGGACCCTTCTTTTAGCCAATCCGGCATTGCAGTTAATCCAAGTATCACATTGAATCAAACCAATATGTCATTACCCATCTTCTTGGGTTATCAAATCGACGGTAAATTGATAAAGGTAAGAGGCAATATAGGTCCTGTTATTTATTTTACACTTAAACAAGATACGGAGTTCAATGAAAACGATATCCCGGAAAGCATAAATGCAAATAACGTCAAGGTAAAAAACACCACTTTGGGTGCTGCATTCAATGTAGGTGTAGATTTATGGAGACTTACTTTGGATATCAACTACAGCTTAGGATTGTCCAATGTCATTGGTGATGACTTCAACCTATACAACATCACAAACGGCAATCCAATAAATGTCCCGATAGACAAAACAAGACAAAACATGTTTACTGTGACATTAGGCTTTAAATTCTTATAAAATTAATATTTTTACTTAATATATTTCAGAATTCATTGTCAACAGCGACAATGGATTCTTGTTTTATAACCGAACCTGTGATGAAACACCTATTGAAAAAAGTCATACTAACTACATTGTTGGTGTCGTCAATCTTACCAAGTATGGCTCAGGAACAGCCGAAAAGAAATACTTTGGGAATAAAAGCCGGATATGTTATCAATCATTTTGATTACGAAGATGCATCTATCAAAGCCGGATTGAAAAACAGTTTCATTGCAGGTATGTTTGGCAGACAGTATCTTACCGACAAATTATACATACAGGCAGGTATCAACTACACAACTGTCTGCGGAGATGCTTCAATAGACACCTCGGTATATCTCAAAGATGCCAAAATCATTATCAACGATGCCATTTATCAAGCAATGACTGAATATCAGCAATATGCCGGTCTTGCACCATATTTAAGCAATGTCTTGATAAATCAGTTGGGATTAGGTACCTTGAAAACTGAATTGAAAGTCAATTCGATCAATATCCCAATAATGTTGGGTTATCAGTTTACAAAAGATGAAGTTGTTTTTGGGTTACAAGGTGGTGTTGCAGCGGATATCTTTGCAAGTCACAAAACCACATTGAAAGGCTCTTTTGCCAACATCTTAGGCTGTGAAACTGTCGATTTTGACCTCAATAAAATACATATCGGAGCACAATTAGGTTTATCCATTGAGGTAAAACATTGGATTTTCGACATAAGCGGTTATTACGGATTATCCAAATTATTCAAAGGTAATGGATTGAAGATTCATCAAGACGAAATGACAACTCATTTCAAACCTTATATCACAAATATCCTAAACAAGATTGTCAATCAATACAGCAGCAGCATTCCCGAACTTCAGGACCTTGACATAACAGATGCCGAACTTGATGCAATAACCGAAGAATTTTACCGCACATTATCAGACATGGACACCGGCGATCTCACCAAAGCACACCGTTATTGTTTCATGTTCACCGTTGGTTACAAACTGTGATGTCAATCCTCTTGAAGAGGGTCAGCCAATCTTGCCGAGAGATACTGTCTGTTCATTCTGGCGATGTTGGTAACCGAAATACTCTTAGGACATTCTGCCTGACAGGCATAAGTGTTGGAACAGTTGCCGAAGCCAAGCTCATCCATCTTACGCACCATTTTTTGCACTCTCTCCCGAGCCTCCACCTGTCCTTGAGGCAACAAGGCGAACTGCGACACCTTAGCCGACACGAAAAGCATTGCACTGGCATTCTTACATGTCGCAACACAAGCACCACAACCTATACATGATGCGGCATCCATGGCGAGATCTGCATCTTTCTTGTTGACCAAAATGGAATTGGCATCAGGGACACCGCCTGTATGACACGACACGAAGCCTCCTGCCTGTATTATGGCATCCAGGGCAGAACGGTCCACCATGAGATCTTTTATGACAGGAAAAGGCTTGGCACGCCATGGCTCTACCGTTATAGTCTCTCCATCGCGGAATTTACGCATGTGCAACTGACATGTGGTAGTATTCTTGAAATTACCATGAGGATGCCCGTTGATATACAACCCACAAGCTCCGCATATACCCTCTCTGCAGTCATGATCAAACGATACAGGGTCTTCCCCTTTTCTAACCAATGTCTCGTTGAGGATATCCAACATCTCCAAAAAAGAAGCCTCAGCAGGAACGTCATTAAGCTCATAATCAACGAACTTGCCCTTGCTCTTTGCATCAGCTTGTCTCCATATTTTCAATTTGAAATTCATACTATATCATTTAACATTATTTCTTGACTACATTAAAAACAACATTATTTATAATTGCGTTGTTTCACCTCCACATTTTCGAATTCAAGTTCCTCCTTATGCAAGACAGGGGCATTGTCATTGCCCTTATATTCGTATGCTGCAACAAAAGAAAAGTCCTTGTCATTACGCAGCGCCTCTCCGTCAGCAGTCTGATATTCTATCCTAAAATGTCCTCCGCACGACTCCTCCCGCATCAATGCGTCGCGAGCTATCAACTCACCCATTTCAAGGAAGTCTGCCACTCTCAACGCTTTTTCCAACTCATTATTCATCCCGTCACGACGCGGCACCCTGACATCATGCCAAAACTCAGCTCTTAAGTCTCTTATCATATCCACAGCTTTCATCAGTCCTTGTTTCTCTCTTGCCATGCCAACATATTCCCACATGATATTACCAAGATGTTTATGTATAGTATCCACCGTTGTCTTGCCATTGACATTCAGCAAGGTGTCAATACGTTTTTGCACTTCTTTTTCTGTTTCAACGAAAGCATTGTCAGAAACAGGAACAACAGGTTCCCTTATCTGGTCTGCAAGATAATTCTGTAGAGTATAAGGCAAGATGAAATAACCGTCCGACAAGCCCTGCATCAATGCGGAAGCACCAAGACGATTAGCCCCATGGTCGGAGAAATTGGCTTCACCGGCGGCGAACAGACCTTTCACCGTAGTCTGCAACTCATAGTCAACCCACAAGCCACCCATAGTATAATGGACAGCAGGATAAATCATCATAGGAGTGTCATACGGGTTTTCATCCACAATACGCTCATACATCTCAAACAAGTTGCCGTAACGTGCCTCAACAGTATGTTTGCCAAGTCTTTGTATAGCCTCTTTAAAGTCGAGGAATACCGCTCTGCCCGTATTGTTGACGCCGAACCCATCGTCACAACGCTCTTTGGCTGCCCTCGATGCCACATCGCGAGGCACCAAATTGCCGAAAGCCGGATAACGGCGTTCAAGGTAATAGTCTCTGTCCTCTTCAGCAATATCGGAAGCCTTCATCAAGCCTTTACGCAACCGTTCTGCCACATCTTTATCCTTAGGTGTCCAGATACGGCCATCGTTACGCAGGCTTTCACTCATCAATGTCAGTTTAGACTGATAGTCACCATGCACAGGTATGCAGGTAGGATGAATCTGAGTAAAACACGGGTTTGCCATAAAAGCTCCTTTCTTATAAGCGTGCCATATAGCAGAACCATTGGAAGACATGGCATTTGTTGACAAGAAGAACACATTGCCATAGCCCCCTGACGCTAACACCACGGCATGAGCCGAATAACGTTCCAAAGCACCTGTTACCAAGTTACGCACTATCACACCTCGTGCTCTGCCATCAACTATTACAATGTCCATCATCTCGCGCCGTGTAAACATCTGCACCGTACCTCTTGCCACTTCTTTACTCAAGGCTCCGTAAGCACCGAGCAACAACTGTTGTCCGGTCTGCCCGCGAGCATAGAAAGTACGCGACACCTGAGCGCCTCCGAAAGAACGATTGGCAAGCATGCCGCTGTATTCACGCGCAAAAGGAACGCCCTGCGCCACACATTGGTCAATGATATTATTGCTCAACTCGGCAAGACGATATACATTAGCTTCGCGTGCCCTGTAATCGCCACCTTTTACAGTATCATAAAACAATCGCCAGATACTGTCGCCGTCATTGGGATAGTTCTTTGCCGCATTGATACCGCCCTGTGCCGCAATACTATGGGCACGCCGAGGGCTGTCCTGTATGCAAAACACTTTTACGTTGAACCCCATCTCACCCAACGAAGCAGCCGCTGATGCTCCGGCAAGTCCGGTACCTATCACAATGATGTCAAGTTTACGCTTATTGGCAGGATTTACAAGTTGCTGCCCTGCTTTATAAGAATTCCACTTCTCTCTTATGTCTCCTAAAGGGATTTTTGAATCTAATACGTTCATAATAAATATATTAACCAATAATAAACCACTACTGACACAAACATCAACACTATCAATGCCGCCAATATTTTACCAATTATATCTATCCTGCGTTGCCATACATTATTGTTCCATCCTATAGACTGCATCACACTTGAAATGCCATGCGACAGATGAAACCACAGAGCGGCAAGCCATATCAGATATATTATGCTATAGTAAGATTCCGAAAAGATACTGCGTATTTTCTCCATGCCCGATGCAGGCGCTTTACCTTGTATCTCAGCCCATTGCATGTCATACCAGAAATTCATGAGATGCAATACGATGCCGCATAGCACGATAACACCTATCACCAACATGTTTTTCGCCGCCCACGACACATCGTTCTGACGTCCCACTACAGCATAACGTTGTTTGCCTCTTGCTCGCCAGTTTTGATAAGAAAGCACAAAAGCATACACAAAATGTAGAACCACCATGAATGCCAATATCACAGTAGCTACAAGTGCATACCAATTGGCTCCGAGAAACTCGCATATCATCTCATATCCATCAGGAGATATTATTGAAACTACATTCATTGCACCATGAAACAACAGAAAAAAGACCAATAGACCTCCCGTTATTGCCATGATAAGTTTCTTTGTCACAGACGATAAAGATTTTTTTTTGTTCATTGTTACAACATTTTGAATTATATATTCATAAATTAATCTTAACTTTGGTGCAAAATTAGCAATTTTATCTCTATTTCATAAAAACGCTTATAAAACTCTTGATTATGGACCTTAATAACATTCCAAACAGCCTTTTTGTTAAGAACAGAAAATCATTTTCAGATTTCATGGCAAGCAAATCCATAGCTGTTTTTTGCGCCAATGAGCATCTGCCACGCAATGGAGACCAATTCTTTCCATTCCGTCAACAGTCTGATTTCTTTTATCTTACAGGAATAAAACATGAGAATGCTTTCCTCATCCTCTATCCCGACAGTCCCAACCCTGACAGAAAAGAAATATTATTCATTGAGACATACAACGAAAACAAAGTCATCTGGCAGGGAGAGATGCTCGATACTGCCGAGGCGTCAAGGATTTCCGGAGTCAAAACGGTGCTTTACAGCGACAGTTTCTATGACGTGCTTAACGACATAATCTTCAATTGTGACAAGATATATCTCAACAGCTACGAATACCCACGTTATCAATGTGATGTAACCACAAAGCAGCAGCGCTTCGCTGAAGACATAAAAAGAAGATATCCACTTCACAACATAGAGCGTTCTGCCCCTATTCTCAACAGACTCCGTCTTGTGAAGTCAAAAGAAGAACTTGACATAACGCGTCATGCATGCGACATCACCGGACAAGCGTTTCGTCGTTGTCTCGACACGGTACGACCGGGAAAATACGAATACCAGATACAAGCCGAAATTGAATATGTCTTCAAAAGCAACAATGCCTCGGGTCATGCTTTCGCTCCAATAGTGGCAGGGGGTAAAAACGGCTGTTGTCTCCATTATTCAAGCAACAACAGCATTTTGAATGACAATGACTTGGTACTCTTTGACATAGGTTGTGAATACAACCATTATTCTTCAGACCTCAGTCGTACAATACCCGTAAACGGACATTTCACTCCACGCCAGAAACAGTGTTACGATGCTGTATTGCGTGTCATGAAACAAATAGAACCTCTTTATGTTATTGGCAACACCATCAACGACATAAACACTACGACATACAAACTCATGGAACAGGAAATGATAGGTCTCGGACTCTTTACGACTGACGACGTAAAACGTCAAGACCCTGACAAACCTTTATATACCAAATATCTTATGCATGGCATTTCACATCATATTGGCATAGATGTCCATGACAATGTCAACAAGAGCATCACTTTTAAAGAAGGCATGATACTCACCTGCGAGCCGGGAATCTACATACGTGAAGAAAACATCGGTATTCGCATAGAAAATGACATGCTCGTGACATCGGGACAACCTGTCAACCTATTCGAAGGTCTTCCTATAGAAGTGGATGAAATAGAATATGCTATGAACAAAAATATTCAGCAGAAATCGTAAAACTATTTGAAATCATTTCGTTGTCAACTTGTTTTTAATTACACTAAATGAATGTTATCAACGTTATATATATATTTGTTAAAAAACTAAAAAACTAAAAAACACATATTATGTTCGAAAAAGAAGTATATGCCGGTCGTAGGGCAGCTTTGAAAAAAGCCATGACAAAAGGTCTGGCATTTTTCGTCGCCAACGACGAGGCGTCGATGAATTATCCCGACAACACATATCATTACCGTCAAGACAGCAACTTCTCGTATTTCTTCGGGTTAGACCATCCTGACCTTGTAGGTGTCATAGACTTTGAAAGTGGAGAAGAGATTTTGTTCGGCCAAGAAGTGACCATTGACGACATCATTTGGTGTGGACCATTGCCTACACTGCCTGAACAAGGCGCCATGACAGGCATTGCCGACACCCGTGACATCAACAGATTTCCTGAGTATCTTCAAAGTGCAATAGAAAAAAAACGCAACATTCACATATTGCCTCCTTATCGCGGCGACATGCTCATCAAATTAAGTCATTGGTTCGACACTACTACCGATGGAGTGCAGCAATATGTAAGTCAACATCTTATTGAAGAAGTTGTCAAATTGCGCCAGGTAAAGAGCAGCATTGAGATAGAAGAGATGGAACAGGCTGCATTGACAGCATATTACATGCATACCACAGCGATGAAGATGTGTAAACCCGGTGTCATAGAACAGGAGATATCGGGTACCATTGAAGGTATCGCCATAGCAAGAGGCGGCATGGTGTCATTTCCCAACATTGTGAGTATCGACGGACAAACTCTGCACAACCATGGACATCATAATATTCTGAAAGAGGGAAGAATGCTGGTCGTTGATGCAGGTGCCGAAACCGGCAATTACTATGCTTCGGACTTCACCCGTACCATACCGGTAGGTGGCAAATTCGACAGACGTCAGCGAGAAATTTACGAGATAGTCTTGAAAGCCAATATGGAAGTGATACGCAACACCCGTCCTTATATGGAATATATGGTGATGCATACCCTTGCTGCACGTACCATAATAGAAGGACTCAAGGACATTGGACTGATGAAAGGCAATATTGATGACGCACTCATGGCAGGAGCACATTATCTGTTTATGCCTCACGGTTTAGGACACATGCTCGGCATGGATGTACACGACATGGAAGGCTTAGGCGAGAACAATGTAGGTTACGACGCCACTACTCCGCGTTCTACAAAACAGGGATTCAGCAACTTACGCTGCGGCAAGACTCTTAAACCAGGATTCGTAGTCACCGATGAACCGGGCATTTATTTCGTGCCTACTCTCATCGACATCTGGAAAGCTGAGAACAAACATAAAGACTTCATCAACTACGACAAGGTAGAAACCTATAAAGACTTCGGCGGAATACGTATTGAAGACGACTTGCTGATAACAGAAGACGGCAATCGCGTCTTGGGTCGTCCTATCCCTAAAACCATAGAAGAAGTGGAAACGACTTGTGCTGAGGCAAGAGAATGGTTCAGAATACCAGGAATATTCTAATTATAAAATAGTTACGGCGACAGTCACATACATCGCCGTAACTATTCCTATTTTAATGCAACATGTCGAAATTCATTAAATTATCTGTCATTATACCGACTATCGTTTTTTACTGTCTCATGTTTTCATGTACAGAAAAAAACAGCATTAAAGGACTGTGGGTCGTTGATAACATCAGTTTTTATTTCGATGAGAAGAAAAACACCCCGTCCATGATAAAACAGTTCGGTGAACAGGAGCAGCAAAGTACTCTGTCATTCTTGAACGACAGCATCGTCAATATAAAACTTAACAAAATGAATGGCGACTATCATTATATCATCGATAAATATGGTATAATAACTATATATGGTAACGACAATTCATTACCTGACAATATATTAGGCACTTTGTCCGACGGCATCATCACAAGTATCGTCAAAACCGACATTGGTGAGATGACTGTGACTTTTATCAAACAATAATCACACTCCGGAAAATTCTCTCACTATGTTATTGCTATAAGTACGCGACACCGGAATAGATTCCAATCCGTCAATATCGAAATCTATATAGAAATTATCAGCTTCGCTACGCAACACTTTAACTTTCAAAGTATTGACAATATAAGCTCTGTGACAGCGTTTCACCGGAGTATTTTTCATCTCGTATTCAATGTTTTGCAACTTACAACGAATGGAAAAGTTGCTTATGCTTCCATTTTTGGAAAAATAAACTATGACATTATTGTCTTCCGCCTTGATATAATACAGACTGTCGAGAGATACTGAAAGTTTAAGATTACCGTTATTATCGAAGAAATTGATAATGTTACGCGACACATTACCGTTTGAAAGTGTAGCTCCGGCTATTCTTCTCGTATCAACTAAAATAAACCAGAGGGCCGACATCACATAGGGGATACCGAGTGCAAGAAGAGCCACTATAATGCTACGACCGAGCAATCTCAGATAAGACAACAAATCGTATTCGTCCATTTTAAGAGATAAAAGAGAATAATACAGAGCAATAAGAAATATCTCTCCTAAGAGCCATAGCACATAATCCGCCCACCTCATGCCACGCCGCCTTTTACTGAGGAAAAACATGCCAACACGACTTCCAACAAGTATTATTATAGAGACAGAAACGAACAGCAAAGTGAAAGCAAAATTACGAGTAAAAACATTACTAAGCCAGTATGTCTCAGAAAAAGGAGAATACACCACGAGGAACACGAGGGCAAACAGCACAGAAAACACCAAACTCACGACAAGATTATTGGTCTTAAGAAGACATGCCGGCACTTTTGTACTTTTACGTTTATTTTTCATCTATTATTCTTTTCGTTTTCCACTGCAAAAATAATAATTTCACCACAAAAAAGCCTGTTTTTTGCCAATTTTTTCGAATTTCACCACATTAATAGTAAATTTCACCACAAAACACAAAATTCGAGCTTCAAAAATGGTATCTTTGCAAAAATTTTTTAATAAAGAAAATTACGCATGAAAATTATTGGAACCGGTAGTGCAATTCCGGCAAAAATCGTCACCAACGATATGCTCTCTGAAATTGTAGATACCAGCGATGCATGGATCACCACAAGAACAGGTATTAAAGAGAGACATGTCATTTCAGACGAACATTTGGAAGATTTGGCTATTGAGGCAGCCAGAAAAGCTCTCGACAACGCCGGTGTCGATGCCAAAGTTTTGGATTTGATAATTTGCTCCAACGTAGTTAATGAATTTGTAACCCCGGCTCTCAGTTGTATAATACAAGGAGCCATTGGAGCTACATGTCCATGCATGGATGTCAACGGTGCCTGTGTAGGTTTTATATATGGATTAGACATAGCAGAAGCCTATTACAAATGTGGCAGAGTAAAAAATGTGCTTATAGTAAGTGCTGAAGAACCGACACGTATGGTAGGCTGGAACGACCGTTCCACCTGTGTGTTGTTCGGAGATGGCGCAGGAGCAGCAGTGTTGACAGAAGGTGACAGCATCATCGATACTACATTGTCAGCAGCTTGCGACTGGGATAAGCTATATCAGAAGAATGAGTTGCAATATAGTCCTTTCAACTCGAACGAGTCATTGCCCTTAGTGATGCGAGGCAAAGAAGTGTTTAAATTCGCTGTTCATGCCGCCGTCAACGACCTGACTCATCTTTTTAACAAGAACAATATAAAACCCGATGACATAAACACCTACCTCATTCATCAGGCAAATGTTCGTATCATCAACTCCCTTAGAGAATTTCTCAACCAACCGGAAGAGAAGTTCCCCATGAACATACAAAAATACGGCAACACCTCATCAGCGAGTTTGCCTATTCTGCTCGACGAGTTGAACAGAAACGGTGTTATCAAAAAAGGTGACACCCTTGCTTTTAGCGCTTTCGGCGCAGGTTTTGTATCAGGTGCATGTATAATGAAATGGTAAATCAGGTATTATGGAAAACAGAAGAATTGTTATAACAGGAATGGGCGTTATTTCGCCTGTAGGTAACGACATAGAGACATTCTGGAACAGTCTCCTCAACGGAGTTTGCGGTATTGATTATATCAAAAGGATAGATACCGACAATCTTCCTATTAAAATAGGTGGTGAAGTGAAAGACTTCGACCCTGCAAAATATGGCATAGATCCAGGATTTACACGCCGCAATGACATGTTTTCGGTATATGCCCTTGCAGCTGCCAACCAGGCAATGGTTAACAATATAGATTTCATTGATTCAGAAAGGCTTGGTGTTTATGTCGGTTCAGGCATAGGAGGTTTTGACACTACTTTAAGAGAGACAAGAAAATGTTTCGATGAAGGTCCCAAATGGGTATCTCCGTTTATGATACCTTCCATGATATCAAACATGGCAGCCGGCAATATCGCCATACATTACAACGCTTGTGGTCCATGTCTACCCATTGTGACAGCCTGTGCTACAGGAACACATGCCATAGGAGAGGCCTACAGAGCAATCAAGCACGGTTATGCCGACGCCATAATAGCAGGAGGTTCGGAATGTGCCATAAACCAATTAAGTATAGCCGGCTTTGCCAATTGCAAGGCATTGTCCAAAGCTGAAGACCCCAAAGAGGCCTCATTGCCTTTCGACAAACGCCGTCAAGGCTTCGTGATTGCAGAAGGCGCCGGTATTATTTTACTTGAAGAATATGAACACGCCAAGGCTCGTAACGCTACCATCTATGCTGAAGTATGCGGATATGGCAATACCTGCGATGCTCATCATGTGACAGCTCCGCATCCTGAAGGCACCCAGGCTGCCAGAGCCATCAAAATGGCTTTGGATGAAGCCGGTTACAACGACAACGACGTGCTCTACGTCAACGCTCACGGCACGGGTACACCTCTCAACGACTCATCAGAGACCAAAGCTTTGAAGATAGCCCTTAGCGAGGAAGCAGCACGTAAGGCTCATATCAGTTCTACAAAATCAATGACAGGACACTTGCTCGGCGCTACCGGTGCAGTAGAGATAATCGCTTCAGCACTCGCCCTCCAAAACGGCATAGTGCCTCCTACAATATCTCTCCATGAACCGGATCCGGAATGTGACCTCGACTATACCCCAAACAAAGCCGTAAAAGCAGACTTGACAATAGCAGTCTCTGAATCTTTAGGCTTTGGTGGACATAATTCTTGTGTAGCACTCAGAAAAATATAATAATAATGACAAAAGAAGAATTAAAAAAATATCTTCCTCACAGAGAACCTATGCTTCTCGTCGATGAGATAGAGATAGACGAGCAAAAGGTAGCTCATGCCAAATACCATGTTACAGGAGATGAATATTTCCTAATGGGACACTTCCCTGACGACCCCATAGTACCGGGTGTGATATTATGTGAAATGATGGCGCAGTCATGTGCATTGCTTATGTTAGACGACCTGATTGGCAATATCCCTTTATATAGAGGTATCGACAACGTAAAGTTCAAGAACTCCGTTCTTCCAGGTGATACAGTAGAAATAGAAGCAAGATTAGACGCTCACAAAGCCAACATTTATTTTTGCAGTGCCTCGTTGTCTGTCAATGGCAAACTTTGTGTCAGAGGCGACTTGTCATTTGCGTTAATTAAAGATACAAGATATGATAACAAGTAAATTTCAGATATTAGTATTGGCAAAGCAGGTTCCAGATACCCGTAATGTGGAGAAAGATGCCATGAAAGAAGACGGCACCATCAATAGAGCTGCTCTTCCAACCATCTTCAACCCTGACGACCTCAAGGCCTTGGAAATGGCTTTAGAAGTAAAAGACCGTATTCAAGGTGCCAGAGTGACAGTTGTGACAATGGGACCTGCCAGGGCAGCGGACATCATACGTGAGTCATTGTACCGTGGTGCTGACGACGGCATAGTCATAAGCGACAGGAAATTCGCAGGTTCTGACACCCTTGCCACCTCATACGCTTTAGCTACAGCTCTCAAGAAATTCGACAATATAAAACTCGTTTTCTCAGGACGTCAGGCAATAGACGGCGACACTGCTCAGGTAGGTCCTCAGACAGCTGAGAAACTGAACATGCCTCAGATAACTTATTGTGAGACTCTCGAAGAAGTGACAGAAGACAGCATAGTGGTGAAACGTCGCCTCGACAACGGATGCGAGACAGTAAAAAGTCATTTCCCGCTGTTATTGACAGTACACGGAAATGCTGCCGACTGCCGTCCTCGTAATGCAGTACGAGTGATATCCAACAAAAAGGTTTGTTCTCTTTCGGAGGCAAAAGAAAGAAATTTGGATATCAACAGCCTTCCTGATAATATCAGAACCAAAATACAAGAATGGACAGCCGACGATATCAATGCCGATCCATCAAGACTTGGCTTTGCCGGTTCTCCTACAAAAGTCAAAAACATAGAAAATGTCGTTCTTTCCAAGAAAGAAAATATCACTCTCACCGATAATGAAAACGATATTGACATCCTGATGAAAGAATTGATAAAATCACATATCATAGGATAAGTATTATTGACACGATGATATGACAACGGACAATAAAAAGTGAAAAAATAATTGTTATGAATCATATATTAGTATATTGCGAAATATCGGAAGAGAAACAGATAGCTGAAGTCAGTCTTGAGTTATGTTCCAAGGCAAGAAAACTTGCCGACACCTTGTCGTGCCAGGTTGAAGCTCTTGCCATTGGCAACGGAATAAAAGACGTAGAAGACGTGTTATATGCCCATGGTGCCGATATTGTAAGCATTGTAAATCATAAAAAATTAGAGTTTTACCAGACATTGCCTCACTTCGACATAGTGAGTAAAGTCATTGAAGAAGAACGACCCGACATAGTGTTGTTCGGAGCCACATCCATAGGAAGAGATCTCGCACCTCGCATTGCTTCATATCTACGTTGCGGTCTGACGGCTGACTGTACCGAACTCATGATAGGTGATCATACTGACGCCAAGACAGGAAAGACATACAACAACATTTTATATCAAATAAGACCTGCCTTCGGAGGAAACATCATCGCTACCATAGTATCACCTGAAAGCAAGCCTCAGATGGCAACAGTACGTGAAGGTGTAATGAAGAAAGAGACATACGACAACCGTCGCGGCACAGTGCGTCACCTCGATGCTGAAAAATACATCAGTGACAACGACTTCTGCATAGAAATGCTCAACCGTCAGATCGAGTCACGGAAAGTAAACCTAAAAGGTGCTTCAATAATAGTGGCAGGCGGTTATGGCATGAAAAACAAGGAAAACTTTGCTTTGTTACATGAATTTGCCGATGTCATTGGTGCTGAAGTGGGAGCTACACGTGCTGCCGTCGATGCCGGTTTTGCAGAAGGTGAACGCCAGATAGGACAGACAGGCCTTACCGTCCGTCCTAAACTGTATATTGCTTGCGGCATATCCGGTGCAGTACAACATCGTGTTGGAATGGACCAGTCTTCAATGATAATATCCATCAATACCGACCCTAAAGCTCCTATCAACGAGATAGCAGACTACACCATAACAGGTGATGTGATGGAAGTTATTCCTAAAATGATAAAATGTTATAAGTCCAACATTAAATAATAAGACATGAATTTTTATCAAGATAATGAAAAACTGAGATTTTACCTGACACACCCCTTGATGGAAAAGATTGTCGGGCTTAAAGAACAAGGATACAGGGAAGCAGGACAGGATTCCCTTGCTCCTATTGACTTTGAAGACGCTATTGACAATTACGACAAAGTATTGGAGATAGTCGGAGAATTGGCAGGTGAAGTATTAGAAGCCAATGCAGAATCCGTTGACCATGAAGGTCCTCATATCATTGACAATGCCATTGTCTATGCAGAGGGAACACAGAAAAATCACGAAGCCATGACAAAAGCCGGATTGTATGGCATGTCATTGCCTCGCAAATACAAAGGTCTTAACTTCCCTTACGTACCATACGTGATGGCTGCCGAGATAGTATCGCGTGCCGATGCCGGATTTGCCAACATCTGGGGATTGCAAGACTGTGCTGAGACAATATATGAATTTGGTTCTGATGAATTAAAAGACAAATATCTCCCGAGAATCAGTGAGGGTGCCACATGTTCCATGGACCTTACCGAACCTGATGCAGGCTCTGATTTACAGTCGGTACGTCTCAAAGCCACATACAACGAACAAGACGGTCGCTGGTATCTCAATGGTGTGAAACGATTCATCACCAACGGCGATGCAGACATAAAACTCGTCCTTGCACGTTCAGAAGAAGGCTCCACCGACGGCCGCGGACTGTCATATTTTTTATATGACAGAACTTCCAAGGCTGTCACCATCAGACGTATAGAAAACAAACTCGGCATCAAGGGCTCTCCTACAGCAGAGTTGGTGTTCACCAATGCCCCGGCTGAGTTGGTAGGCGAACGCAAACTCGGTCTGATAAAATACGTCATGTCGTTGATGAACGGTGCGCGTCTCGGTGTTGGGGCACAATCAGTAGGTCTTGCAGAAGCAGCATACCGCGAAGCTCTTGATTACGCAAAACAAAGAGAGCAGTTCGGCAAAGCCATCATCTGTTTCCCTCAGGTTTATGAGATGTTATCCAACATGAGAGCCAAGATAGACGGTACTCGTTCCTTGCTTTATGAGACGACAAGATTCGTTGACCTCTCCAAGATATATAACGCTATCTCCAAAGAGAGGACTCTGACAGCAGAGGAAAGAGCGGACATGAAGACCGCACAACGCAATGCTGACATGCTGACACCTATGCTGAAACTGTTTTCAAGCGAATATGCAAACCAGGTGGCTTACGACTGCATACAGATTCACGGCGGATCAGGATTCATGAAAGAATACAAATGCGAGCGTCTTTACCGTGATGCACGTATCTTATCCATTTACGAAGGCACTTCGCAGTTACAGGTAGTGGCAGCCATCAGATTCGTCGGCAACGGCAGTTATCTGAAACGTATGGAAGAATATGACAATATGCCGTTAGACGATGAACTAAAACCTATGCTTGAAGACATAAGAGCAATCAAAGAACAGTATGTCAAGCTCACATCCATCATGACAGCACCGAGTTATCCGGCAGAGCTGTTCGATTTTAACGCACGTAATGCCGTAGAAACAGCAGGTTACATAATAATGTCTTATCTGCTGTTGCAAGACACCAATCGCTGCCGTTGTTTCAAGACATCATGCGAAAACATGATCACCATGGCGAAGGCGGAAGTTGCCAAGAGATTGACATTGGTAGAGACCATAGGAGAAGACAAAATAAACAATTACAAGATGTAAAACAGTCAGTGTGCCGTTTAGGCACACTGACATAACACATACAAAAATGAAATTATTGTTAGAAAACAAAACGGCTCTCATCACCGGAGCTGCAAGAGGAATAGGCAAGACCATTGCAATACATTTTGCACAGGAAGGCTGTAACATTGCATTCACTGATTTAAACGAAGAGAATATCAAAAACACGGCTGCCGAGATTGAGGCATTAGGCGTGAAAGTAAAAGGCTATTTTTCCGATGCTTCCAACTTTGCCAATGTAAACGAGACAGTAGATCAAATAGTGAAAGATTTCGGACGCATTGACATATTGGTCAACAATGCAGGTATCACAAGAGATGGCCTGATGTTGAGAATGACTGAGAAACAATGGGATGACGTCATAAATGTTAATCTCAAGTCTGCGTTCAATTTCATACATGCAGTAGTACCTGTCATGGCACGTCAGCGTGGAGGCAGTATCATCAACATGTCGTCAGTGGTTGGTGTATCAGGCAATGCCGGACAATGCAACTACTCAGCATCCAAAGCCGGTCTTATAGGGTTGGCAAAATCCATAGCCCAGGAAATGGGTGCAAGAGGAATAAGAGCCAACTGCATAGCTCCAGGATTCATTGTGACGGACATGACAGCTCAACTCAGTGAAGCGACAAGAGAGGATTGGATCAAAAAGATTCCGTTAAAGAGAGGCGGCACACCAGACGATGTAGCAGATGTAGCTTTGTTCCTCGCAAGCGATTTGTCGCGTTATGTAACAGGACAGGTGATAAACTGTTGCGGAGGCATGAACTGTTAACAGGGGAAACATCTTATTTATATTAACGAATAAAAAAAACGTCTGTACAGACGTTTTTTTTATTTTGTCATTAGTTGAAAAATAAGAGGCGGACCAAAATCCGCCTCTTTATTCTTAATAAGAAATCATCTCTTATTTAACAATAACTTTGGTTGTTTTGCTATATCCGTTAGCATTGATTGTGCAGAAATAAACACCTGTTGACAAATCGTTAACGCTGATACCGTTTTCACCTGTTGTCAAAGATTTGTTTATAGTCTTAACAACCTGACCTGCGATGTTATGGAACGTTACTACAGCATCGGTATTCATTGCCGAATTGACGTAGATAACTTCTGTTGCAGGGTTAGGATAAACACTTGTCAAAGGATTGATTGTTTCTTCAGAAACACCTGTATATTCAGAAACCAATCTTACAACTTGCAATTTATTGTCTGTAAATTGAGCTTGCGAAGGAGTAGTACCACAAGCAAAGCCCGGGAAATCGTCTTCCATGTAACCGAATACAAACTCACCTATATTAAGAGGATTAGGTACTCCTATAACATTTACGCCCTCTGACAATGAGTGCATGAAATCTTCCATAAGATTATCTTCTGCAATTACCCACACATCTTCATCACATGATTTGTAGCTTACATATACGTTTCTTAAATAATAACCATCACCTGTAAGACGACCCATATTACATGAGGAATAAGCAACAGCAAGATTTCCATTGTCATCGACAGCTATTACAGGATGAACTGAACCTCCAATAAAATGAGTCTTGTAATCAGTAAATACACAATCATTTGACCAACTATTATAAGTACCACTTTCATCTGGCGGGAACCAACCGCAGAAAATACCTTCATTATCACCGTGCGATACATAGCCACCTTCACTCGGCCACCAAAGTCTGAGTGCATGGTGAGGATTACCATCAGGAGCTACTATTACATCCTGTGTATCATTCCAATACACAATACCATCAACACCGAGTCCAATAAAGTAAGTGTATGAAGTTCCAAGTTCGTCGTGTAAATACTCAGCTGTTGAAATAGTCACATGAACAACACCCTGATTATCTATTGCTATAGAACCATTCTCCGGACCATACAAAGTATCGGTATAAATTGACTGAGGATCTGTCTCCCAATCAAAGCCACGATAAGGATTTTCCCAAAATATCTTCTTTTCCCATGTAAGACCGTTATCTTCTGACTTCAGAATATAACCATCACCCAATAAACAACCAGGGAACAAGCAAGCGACAACATCACCATTGGCTGCGAGAGCATAATCATCAGCACTGTAAGACTCGACTATATCAAACTCAGGAATCACATTGACATCCCATGTAGTGCCGCCATCTCCAGACCTTGCATAAAAAATAGTTGTCTCATAAGTAACATCATCCTGATCAGCTGCTACAATGTGGATAATATCATGGTTAGGACCTGAAGTGACTACTCTTGGCCATGACAAAGCTGCACCTTCAGGATTCGGTACATCACCTCTTACCCATTCACCTTCACCTTTATTTTCTCTAATAAGGTAAATCACACCATTGCCTGTATGTGACACTACTATTTCACCGTTAGCACCATATTGTGCAATTGAAGGCCAACCTGTTCTTTCACCTTCTATTGATGCTGAAGGTTCCGGACCCCAATTGCCGAAATCTCCACCGACAGTGATATTATAGCCGGTACCACGGTCAGCAGCATTGGCATCGTATGACAATGAAAACATTGCAGTTGCTGCAATTGAACCATCTCCCCATTGTACTATACGGTTAGAAACATAATTATTTGACTGCAAATCATAAGATGTTGTCATTGTTTGAAACTCCTCCATGTTCCCCCATCTATTAAGTGTAGAAGTCATAGGAGTTGTGGCTTGGAAATTATACGGAGCATAAGCTGAAATTTCCTTACCTTGCATAACCTTGCGCATGTCAGCTTTGCCAACAAGCACTTCCTTGTTTGTAGTTCTCATTTGTGCAAAAGAACTCAAGCCCAAAAATAAGGCTGCTGAAAGTAATAAAACTTTTTTCATTGTTGATTATTTAAGTTAAACTATTAATTCTGTCTGCAAAGATAACACAATTTTCTTATCATGAAATCAAAATAGACAATTTTTTTAAACATTTCATTATTTTCTTCTACAAAAATACTCTGTTTTTTTATTCTTTAATCAAATAATTAAACATTTGCATTTTTTTCACATCTCTTATTACTACTACTCTCCTTTCAATAAACATTAAATCACAGATAATATTATCATTATCAATAAAAAATTACATACTGTATTCCATATTGTCGTAAGAATCATCTGAAGGAGTGTTCATGTTCTTTTTCCTGTTATTTGCCTGTTGATTGATACGATAGTTGAAATTCAGTGTCACTGTTGTCTTGCTCCAAGAGTTTTCCGAATATTGCCAGAAGTCATCACCCCATGAATATCCGCCGTGTTGGCGGCTGCCGAATACGTCACGTACGTTGAGTGTGACGGTACCTTTACCTTTCAGCACATCACGGGAAGCTGCAAAATCAGCCCAATAATTAGCTTCACGATAACCGAGAGGTTCGTCATGAGGACTTCTGTAATGACCGGTGATTTGCATGTCACATATCTTGTTAATGCTGAACTTGCTCACTATACGACCTCCAAGATTATAAGAATCAGTAAGATAATGACGGTCATTGTAGTCTCCAACAGTTACGGACTTGAAGAAGTTGAGATTGCCGTTAAGATTCCACCATTTAAACAGTTGTAAAGACCCTACCACCTCGAGACCATAATCATCGCTGAGACCAAAGTTTTCCGGGCGACTGTATGATACATCACCTTCCACGAAAGTAAAATTACGGAATACGTCAACACTGTGACGGTAATATCCCGTAAGATTGAAATTGCCTTTCTCCCAATATTTGATATATGACAATTCGTAACTGTCGGTAAAGACAGGACGTATGGCAGGATTGCCCAATCTAATGTTACGGTCATCATTAAAGGATCTGAACGGTGCTATCATGAAGTAACCCGGGCGGCGGATACGACGAGTATAACTCACCTGCATCTGGTCATTCTCTGTTATATTATAATTTATGTGTGCACTCGGAAACAGGTTGAGATATTTCTGTTCATGAGACTCTCCCGTATTATGAAATTCCGTACCGAGATAAGTATATTCCAAACGTGCCCCGGCTTGAAGCGAGAACAATCCCCACTCTCTTCCATAAATGGCATATAAGGCAGCAACCTGTTGATTATAATCGAAATCATGGGTATATTCATCAAGTATCATGTCATTCTCGGTAACTTCCATTATGTTATTGATAAAGCGGTTGGTATATTTGGCACCGGCTTCTATAATATTAGGTCCCAAATGATAGACGAAGTCAACAGTACCTTGTAAATTTCTCTGTATTTCTTTAGAATCAGTAGTCTGAAAGACATGTTCAAAAGGATTGTTGTTCTCGTAATCAAATAAAGAATTGTACTGAGAATCTTCTATATCGGACCATTCATTTTCTTCGGTAGTGAAATAACGAATAGAGGCTTTGAGTGAATTTTCTTTGGTAATGAAATATTTATCATAACTCAAAGTATATTCCTGCATAGGTCGTGTATTATAGTTATCTTCAGCACGTACCGTATATATGTCACTGTTTTCCAACGGGAAGAAATCTCTATAAGTCACTATGGGATTATCGCTGCCTTTAGACATACGATACATGGCACTGAATGAAAGTATGTCATTGTCGGAGATATAATAGTCGAGGCCACCTCTTACGGTATGTCCTTCTCTGTGTCTTATACGTTCAGTAGTCTGTTTCGTTATCTCTGTAGCATCGTCATGGTTCTGAATATCAGGGTCATAAATAGACTCTCCATTAAAATATTCCGTTTCGGTATAGCCATCGCTTATATCGTCTCTATAATTGTAATTATAATTAAGAAAGAAATTAAAGCGTCTTAGTCTATAGTTGAGACTGGTACCTACGCCGGCCTGAAACGGGAAAGGTTCAGGCATTTTCTCTCCCCATTCAAAAGGGAAGCCACCACGCAAGTCAACACTGCCGTTAAAGCCGGTACGTTTGTCTTTTTTAAGCACTATATTTATAATGCCGGCAGTACCCTCAGCATCGTAACGCACTGATGGATTGGTGACGACCTCGATACGTTCTATCATATCAGCCTGAAGACTGCGAAGGGCATCCTGAGTACTGACGCCGACAAGACCGGACTCTTTTCCATCTACAAGAATCTGCACTCCGTCATCGCCACGAAGGCTGACATTACCTTCAACATCAACAGTCACAGAAGGAATATTTTCAAGTACCTCAATAGCATTGCCGGCAGTACTGCTGACATCTTTTCCCACATTGAAAACTCTTTTATCCAATGTCATTGACATGGTACTTCTTTCAGCTATCACCTCTACTTCTTCAAGAAGTTCGACATCAGGACGCAGCAACAATCTGCCTAATTGAACTTCTGACTTATCTCCTGAGACTTTAACATTGACATTCAACGTCTCATAACCCATAAACTGAATTGTGACAATATAATTACCTTGAGGAGCCTGTATGGAAAAAAAACCTTTCATATCTGTTATTACTCCACTCACAAAGACTGAATCTTGTGTAAACAGCCTAACAGTGGCATATTCAAGAGGTTGTCCGGTATCATTGTCAACAACTTTTCCGGTAATATTCGGAACAGAAGTCCCTTCAGCAAAAGCCATGGTGGTAAGAAATAAGAATAATGTAAGTACGAAGTTTTTCAAAATTCTTGTCATAATATATATTTTCAGCCCGTTATCAAAAGGCAATGCACAATACTGTGCAATGCCTGTTAAGTGTAATTATAAAAATTTTTGTAAACCACTTTTAAAATAACAAAAATCGTACCAAAACATCATGCCGGGTCAACATCCACAACTATATTTACTGATTTCAATTTACCGGAAGGATCTTCGGCAATTTCTCTTACAGCCTGTTTTATCGACTCTTTTATTTGCAACAGATTGGCATTACGTTCAATTTTTATCAACATTTGTTTTATGAACATATTTTTTATTCGAGGCACTACAGGATACTCCGGACCTATCACCTCACAACCTGAAATATGCCTCATTCGTTCAGCGAGTATATCCGATGCGTTATTAAGTACATCCATTTTATGATATTTCAATTTCAGCAAGACAAGACGACTGAAAGGTGGATAGTTGAATTGTTTTCGCACCGGCATCTGTTTCATAAAAAACGATTTAAAGTCATGATTAAGCAAGTCGAGTATAACGGGATGAGTCGGCTGATATGTTTGAATTATCATTTTGCCTCTGTCGCCTTTACGTCCAGCCCTTCCACAGACTTGTTCCATCAGTTGAAAAGCACGTTCAAAAGCACGAAAGTCGGGATAAGACAGCATGCTGTCCGCATCTATCACGCCAACAAGTTTAACATTGTCGAAATCGAGACCTTTGGTTACCATTTGAGTACCGACAAGCACTTTAGTTTCGTTATCACGAAACTTCTCAAGTATATTATGGGAACCATTCTTGGAACGTGTAGTGTCGAGGTCGAGGCGTGCCACCGATATGTCCGGCAAAACAGAAGACAGATCTTCTTCTATCTTTTCAGTACCCAATCCTTTCATGACAAAATTGGAACTGTGACAGGAAGGACAAACTGTTGGTACATCCATCACATAGCCGCAATAATGACATTTCATTATATTTTGCTGCTTATGATAGGTAAGACTGACATCACAGTTAACACACTGCGGTACATAACCGCAGACGGTACATTCCACACGAGGCGAAAAACCTCGTCTGTTACGAAATAAAATAACTTGTTTGTCTTTGGCTACAGCATCTTGCATGGCAGAGACAAGCATGGAACCGAAACTTGCCATTACAGTCTTCCTACGTTTCTCTTCACGCATGTCGTCAACAAGTATTTCAGGCATCTCAATGCCTCCATAACGTTGCAACAATGATACAAGTCTGTATTTATCAATCATGGCATTATAATAACTCTCAAAAGAAGGAGTGGCAGAACCAAGCAATACTTTAGCATGATGGAACTTTGCTAAAACGATAGCAATGTCGCGAGCCGAATAACGCGGAGCCGGGTCTGTCTGCTTGAATGAAACATCGTGTTCCTCATCGACTATCACTACACCAATGTTGGAAAACGGTAAAAATACAGCAGAACGAGAGCCTATGACAATCTGGTATTTAGAGTCATGTTTACTTTCAAAGTCTAACACCTGATGCCAAATTTCCACCCTTTCGTTTTCATTGTATCGTGAATGATAAACTCCTACCTTATTGCCGAAATATTTTTTCAGTCTGTTGATAATATGTTCAGTCAGAGCTATTTCAGGAAGCAAATAAAGCACCTGACGACCCTGTCTCAAACATTCATCAATGATTTTGATATATATCTCCGTCTTTCCCGATGAGGTGACACCATGAAGCAAGACAGGTTTATCATCATTGAAGCCCTGATGTATCTCGTCAAAAGCCTTTTGCTGGAGAGGCGTCAATGAAATAGACGACACTTCACATGAGGCATCGGCATCTTTAAGACGGCTCACTCTTTTTCGGAGAGAAACGAATATGCCCTTGTCGAGCATGGCTTTCAACACACTTTGTGCAGTACTCGCTTTTTTAAGTAAATCCGGAACACGCACTTCAACATCAACAGAACCATGCAGGGCAAAGAAAGCAAGTAACAACTCGAGTTGTTTATATGCACGTTTCGAGAGACTGTTCATCAATTCCTGCATGGCAATTTCATTATCATAGGTGTCAGAAAGTCTCACAAAGTTTTCCAACCGAGCCTTAAATTTGGGAGTCAATTCTTCCACCATCACTATCAAGTGTTTATCTATCATAGAGTTGATGAGAGGCATCACCTTTTTATATCCCACTATCTTGGCAACATCGTTGACGGTAATGGTCTCTTTTACCATAAGAGCCTCAGTAACAAGGTACTCAGAATCGCTCAACATATCGATATCCGGAACGAAGTCACCATGAAGTGAAATTTTCGATTCGCTTGACAATTTTAGAGCAGAAGGGAGGGCAGCCTGCATGACCTCTCCGAGATGACATATATAATAATCTGATATCCAACGCCACAATCCTAACTGCAATTTGTTGACGACAGGAACATCATCCAATACTCCAATGACATATTTCACATCAGGCAAAGAAGGCACTGTTTCAGTAAGAGACAATACTATTCCGGAAAGCAATTTTTTCTTTCCGAAAGGAACAACTACACGCATGCCTATCTTAACACTTTCGTTAAGTTCCAACGGCAGCCTGTATGTAAATGACGACTGTACCGGAAGAGGCAATAACACCTCCGCAAAATATGTTTTTCTTTCCGGCATATATCAGTGGGAACGTATCACAGTCACACCTATAAGTTTATCATAATTAAGCATAGGGTCGAAGAGATACACATAAATAGTATATTCGTTTTGTGTCTCCCAGAAGTCGCCCGCCACAGTACCGACATCAGCGACTTTTGCGCCTTTATCGCGGACGGCATAAATAAAATCATAAAATCCTTGCTTCAAAAGAAGACTCAACTTATAACACTTCTTATTGTAGTCGTAAGTCATTTTATTCGATTCGTTGAAGTTCCAATCTGTGATGGCGCCCATGACATATACATCTCTGTCAGTCATGACAGGATACCAGTCAAGGGTAAAATCGACCATGACATAGTCGGCTTCAACAGAAGGGTTTTTATCTTCCCGTTCGAGATAGATATATTTACCACCGAACAAGTCTTCTTCATCGAAATAAGTGTGATGATTTCTTTTTTTGTCAGGATATAAAGTGACAATATAATAATATTCACCTTGTCTTACGCTTTCTGTCTGCTCCGGACGGTTATTGAGGTTACTTGTATTCAGATGACGAAACTGATTACCAGACTCGAAGACAGTGCGTTTATTATTTTCATAGGATAAATACTCAGGATAAACGTATGAAGGCTTAAGACCAATAACGGCATTATCCCATCTGCCATTCTGCTGTATGGTGACATTGGAGTATTCATTGGCGCGTGAATTAAACAAAGAAGGATAAGAAACCTGCAGATTAACCTGCTGTTTGTTTGTTCCGAGATTAAGGTCGTAAGGATAACGCGGGATGTTGGCTTTAATGACAGCAATTTCTTCAGAAACCATAAAACGTCTTGTGAAATATATGTTTTCAAGATTCTGATCTTCACCATAAACAACGAGCAGATAGTTGCCTGATATTTTGGGCATCATATTGGCATTTGGAAAATCAAGTTCATAATGCACATAATCTACCATGGTATTCAACGAGAAAGAATAATTATCCACATCATCGTACGGGAATCCGTTAATATAGTCATTCATTGGCAAATCGGTAGGTCTCCAATCATTGGAACAGTGAATTAAAGTATAATATAAATAAGGTGCTTCAGAGTCGAGAATATCGAATTCGAGGTGCAGCGCTTCAGTCATATCATTAATAAATATCACAGGTTTGGCAAAAGCGTCTCCTTTAGGATGCAGCAATACCGTCTTTACATTATCTTTATAATTCACATCGGAATAAGTGGGCAATTCAATGGAAAAAGAACACATCCCAAATACTAAAATATTGATCAACAATAATATAGCTCTTTTCATAGACATAATATTTTATTTTCAAAGATACTAAAAAAAGGTTAAACGAAGAAAAATTTTAAAATTTCCATCGTATAACAACATAAAAACTGCATTATCTTCAAAAAAAGTATATAATTTTGAAAAACAAATGCAAAATGATGAAAAAAACAGTTTCTATCTTGATAATGATGATGATACTAACATCATGCAATGCTCCGGAGCGCAAACAATATACCGGAGTGACACAAGGCAGCTATTATTCAGTTATATATTACGATGAACGTGATTTCAGCGATGAAATAGATTCCATATTAAAAGATGTGGAAAACTCTGTTTCTTTATGGCAAGAGAACTCCATAATACGTAAAGTCAATGAAAACAAGGATGTCATAGTGGATAAGATTTTTATCGACAACTTCAACTGGGCTGTCAAGGCGGCAGAGTTTTCCGACGGACTGTTTGATGCCACCATAGCGCCTCTTGTCTCGGCATGGGGATTTCATTATAAAAAAGAAATAGCATTGACAGACAAGATGATAGATTCCATCTTAGAATTGGTGGATTACAGAAAAATAAGGATAAAAGAAGGAAGAGTGATAAAAGACAATGAGAACATGTCGTTAGACTTCAACGCTGTAGCACAAGGTTATACCGCAGATATAATAGGAGAATATCTTTACAGCCAAGGCATCAACAACTATCTCGTCGATATTGGAGGCGAAATAACAGCTAAAGGAATAAAACCAGGTGGAGAGACATGGAAAATAGGCATAGAGAAACCGGCACCGGACAAAAATGCTGAACGCGTGATACAAATGAAAATAGAACTAAAAGACAAGGCAGTGGTGACATCCGGGAGTTACCGCAAGTACATTGAGAAAGATAATGTAAGATATTCTCACAGCATAGACCCTCGTACCGGGCTGCCTGTAGAACACAACCTGCTTAGCGCCACCATAATAGCAGACAATGCAGCATGGGCGGACTGCCTCGCTTCAATATGTATGATAGCCGGAATGGAGAAAGCTTCCGAATTGTTAAAAAATGAAGACGTGGAAGCCTTGTTCATATATCTTGACGATGAAAATCAATTACAGACTTTTCAGACTGAAGGATTTGAGAAAATGGTTGTGCATTAATAATGCAGAATCACATCTATATTATCGTAATCAAATGGAATATTGTCCTTGTTCCAGATATATACTTTCAATATCTTATTCTTAATACTGCGGTTAAATATCAAGGACGTCGAAATTTCAACACGTTGCCATCCCGGAATATCAGATTCCACAAAATTCAATGTTTCTCCTTTCCAGAAGTCCACATCACTACATTGAAAAACAACAAGAGGTAAATTTTCTTCCGAAATATTCTTATCTATTCTTATATCGAAAGAGATTTTCGATTCTATATTACCCGAGTTGTATATCTTAATATTAGGCATAAGAGAAACATAAGTATTGTCAGAATCAACCGCCAAATATTTATTTCCGTCAACATCGACTTTTACATTGGTAAAACATTCGTCAACAGAATTGTCAATGTCAGAAAAACGCTCATAAATCATCTGCGACTCTCTTATATGTTTTGGCACATAAAACAAGTCGAAAAAATAACAAGCAAAAAACAAAACTATCATAAACCGAACAGCACGCGAGAAAAAACGTGTCAAACGCTCTTTTTTATCAACATCAAGTTTATCAAATCTTTTCGATATAAATAAATGTATTTTATCGAATAGAGATACAAGATAATAATAAATCTTTTCTGCGGGAAGTGACAATAACGTAATTAGGACAACAAACAAAAATGCTGACAAAAGTTTTCCGTCAAAAGTACCCAAATTATTTGCAAGCTCAACGAAAGGCGTTCTGAAACATCCATGTATTGCAAAAACGACCATCGAAATAGATCCATAATATATGAACAAACGCTTGACAACACCCTTTCTGTTTTCATTTTTCAATGCTGAATTAAACAACCATACCATCATGAATGTAAAAGAAAGGAATGTGAAAGGGAAAAACATTTTGTAGAAGTTTCCTAAAACAAAAACAATAACAGCCAAGAATCCAAATATATTATTGACTTTCCTATCCTTATTCAGAGCGAACCATATACCCAAGGCAAACTCAGGTATATGTCCCGGAGCATTTTGCAACAGATACACATTTTTATTAATGTTTACAACATATTGTGAAAGGTAAATACATGTATATGAAAACAAGCACAACAATATCAGAGCCTTAAGGTTATATTTACGGATAAGCTCGAACATCAAAGGGAAAAGAACATAAAGTTGTATTATCAAAGCAAAAAACCACCATGGACCATTGACACTCAATCCGGAATCAGGGAAAAGAGTATGCAGGAACAACAGTTTCAGACCAATTTCCCTTTTATCGTAGCTGCTTAGCAATACATTATAAATCAACACCTTTGCCAAAATAAAAAACAGAATCCCGATCAACAGCAAAGGATATAGTTTTTTAATGCGGTCTATCATGAAATTGCCCCATGTACGAGGCTTCTTACACATTGAATATGCCAGCCCCATTCCGCTGACAAAAACAAACAGTTGCACTCCATAATGGCCGAAATAACTGATTATAAGATTGATGGATTCCAAAGGACAGTTTATTATTCCATCAATAAAATTATTCACCCTGTCTATGTAGAAATCAAATTCATTTTCACCGGGTGAAGGTGAGATCCAATGTAATAAATTATGCAGAATAATACTCAAAATCGCGACACCTTTTATGACATTGGTATCGTCGCGAGTAAATTTTTTTATTATCATATACCCTTTTACATTTCTTTACTATTGTTTTCGTTTGCAGTGTACTCCCCCTTTACCACCGCAAATACAAGAATCCTCGGAATGGCAGCAATGTCTTTCGAATTTACCGTCTTTCTTCAGCAAAATCTTGATACCGATTGCAGCAAAAGCCACAACAAGTATCAAGATTGTTATGAATAACAGTATCCAAAACATTTTGGAACAACAAATTATTTCACAATTATAAGATAATAATTTTTCTTGCCTTTCTGGACAAGAATATATTTATCATTCAACAAGTCTTCCTTACCGAGGGTTTTATTTTCATCAACTTTTTCTTTATTTACAGAAACGCCATTGCCTTGCAACATTTTGCGAGCCTCCCCCTTGGAAGTGAACACCTCAGTCTGAACGAGGAAGTCGATTATTCCGACGCCGGCAGTCAAAGTATCTCTACTGAAATTAGAGTTGGGGACACCTTCAAAAATGCTCAGCAACGTTGCCTCATCGAATTTACGAAGTGCATCTGCTGTTCCTTTCCCGAAAAGGATCTGTGTAGCTTCTTCAGCCATTTCCAAATCTTCTTTTGAATGGACCACCAAAGTAAGTTCTCTTGCGAGAGTGCGTTGCAATTCACGAAGATGAGGTTCAGCAGCATGACGTTCAATCAAAGCATCCACCTCTTCCTTGTTCAACATGGTAAAAATCTTGATATATTTTGCAGCATCTTCGTCGGTACAGTTCATCCAGAACTGATAGAATGCATAGGGTGAAGTCTTTTTCGGGTCAAGCCAAATATTTCCTTTCTCTGTCTTTCCGAACTTACCGCCATCAGACTTTGTAATCAAAGGACAAGTAAGAGCATAGGCTGTTTCATCTGCACCCAACTTACGACGAATCAATTCGGTACCTGTGGTGATATTGCCCCATTGGTCGGACCCGCCCATTTGTAATTTACAACCCTTATGCTGATATAAATACAAGAAATCGTAGCCTTGAACGAGTTGATAACTGAATTCGGTAAATGACATACCTTCGCCCTCGCCGCTGAAACGTTTCTTGACACTGTCTTTTGCCATCATATAGTTGACGGTGATATGCTTTCCAATGTCACGTATGAAATTAAGGAAAGAATAATCTTTCATCCAGTCGTAATTGTTCACCAACTCAGCCTTGTTAGGAGCATCGCTTTCAAAATCCAAGAATTTAGAAAGCTGTTTCTTTATGCAAGCCTGATTATGATTCAAAGTCTCATCATTCAACAGATTACGTTCGGCAGATTTTCCCGAAGGGTCTCCTATCATACCGGTAGCACCTCCAAGTAAAGCAAGAGGTTTATGTCCGGCATGTTGAAAATGTCTTAACATCATGATACCGCATAAATGACCTATATGCAAAGAATCCGCTGTAGGATCTATACCCAAATATGCAGTTGTGAGTTCTTTTCTCAGTTGTTCTTCAGTGCCGGGAGTCATACTATGCAGCATTCCACGCCAGCGCAGTTCTTCTACAAAATCTTTATTCATCGACTTAAATATAAATTTTCATGCAAAGATACATCTTTTTAACTAAAAGTCCAACACATGGAATTTATTTATGTCACTCAACGTAAATATTTTCATATCAAAAAACAACTTGTTTCAGGAATTTTTCTTTTGATATATCTATACATTGCAACATCATTCAACAACAAGACACCAAAACAATCAATAATATTTTTACCTGTACAACATGTTGGAAATCATTATAAATAAAAAACTATTCAACAGGCAAGGCATCGATATTGATATCCAAATATTTTATCTTCATTGTCACATTCTTTTCTTTCAACATCAGGTACATCTTCATCACAGCATCTTTTGTAGCAGGTTTCGGGAAGAAGCATGTTGTTTTTACACGAAGACGCTTGAAACCATCTTTGTCATCAATGATATCGGAAGTCAATTCATTAACATTATATCCCTTGTACATAAGAGGATCATTACCTTTATTCATTTTGAATACAATAACGAACTCGTCAACTTTAGATTTATCCATCATTTTGTATTCGCATACCATATCGATATAAATTTTCTGATAGTCCTTGTCGAATATTATAGGCGAAAAGACATGACGATATTCGTTATCATGCAATTCCACTTCTAAAGTATTATCTTCCGTATTCAATTTCAGACCATACAACAACTGGTTGTCTTCAGTCGGAGTCGGCTTATTCATATCAAAATTATAAGAAACGACATTATCCATTTTATCAAACGGTCTTGGTACAAGGTAGTCATTTTGTGTAACATAATGGTCTATTTTCTTATAATCCGACAAGTATTTCAGCATTTTGTTCAATAATGTAGAATCGCTGATTTCTGTCGGATACATATCAGTACCCACTCTAAACAACCTGTTCCTTACAACAAACAAGTCATTATACATATATTCTATAACTTCGCGATTATTTCTCATGAAGGGCACTTTTACTTTCGATGAAAAAACAGCCGAAGTATCAAAAGAAGTACCGAGCCAATGGCACAAAGAATCTATCCTGTAATCATAATTGTTTTTCAAATATGAATTTATGGAAGGTGTAATATCATGGTGAGTAACAACGCCTCCGAAAGTCTTTGGCGATTTCAACAAAGGAGAATAAATGATTAAAGGCACATTGTATTTCAGCAATTCACTGGTATTGACATACAAACGTCCCATTCTATGGTCACCCAAGATGACAAAAACAGTATTTTCAAAATCAGGGAGTTGCTTATAATAATCGAACAACATCCTGACACAGTCGTCCAAATAAAGGAAACATGCATAAACATTCTTATTGTCTATGATTCTTTTCCTTTCCTTATCAGGCACTTCGGTATTACTGTCGAGCATCTGCAAAACACGTTTTTCATATTCTTCGATACCTTTAAAATTAAACGGCTCATGTGTCGTCAATGTCAAATAAATATCGGTATAAGGTCGGGTGGTCTCAACAGAATCCTTATGATTCATAGCCAAATTAAACATATCTCCGTCGTACAAGCCCCATGCATTATTTTTCTGCATGGTTTCCTTATTCTCATAATCGAGTTCATCATCCAACGGCCGCATGATATAAGACACCCCATTATTTAACAAATACTCGTCCTGACCGTCAAAAGCCGCATTGCCACCATAATAATAAGATATGGAATAACCGTTTTTCGACATGTCTTTCAACAGGGAATTATGGTCCGGTATGGGGAACCAAGGTCTTGCAAAACCGGTCTTATCGTATGGCGTAGAAGAGAATATATTAGGCAACGCGCCAAAAGTTCTCTCCGCCAATGCCAAACAATTATGCCAATACAATCCACAAGATGAGAGACTGTCGATGAAAGGTGTATATGACATCTTTGGATTGAAATCCGTAAGATTCTGTCCAAAACTCTCAACGATTACAAATACAAAATTAGGAGGCAACCCGTCTGATGTCTTATTGAAGAAACTTCCAAGAACATCCTTGTCATCGAATACACGCATAAACGGATAAAGACTGTCAACGTATGTAAATTCAGGAAACAATGAATGATAATCCTTAGCAGTTTTTAAA
Source organism: Bacteroidales bacterium Phil6 (assembly GCA_002633315.1). Taxonomy (GTDB): domain Bacteria; phylum Bacteroidota; class Bacteroidia; order Bacteroidales; family F082; genus Limimorpha; species Limimorpha avicola. Next base: position 23,139 of record NWBN01000022.1, on the reverse strand, counting down.
ATCTCCTTATCGTAAAAGTCATATTGCTGCAAATCATCTTTCACAACAGATTTTTTACCTTTAAAATATTTGTCAAAAGCATTGGATCCGTTATTTTTGAAATAATTATCAAAAGCATTCAACGTATATACCATTTGATTGGATGCCAAACAATAATCCGAATATGATTTATATGGAGTATCGTTATTAGTCAATGATTTGTAATTGAAAGCAACTGCAAAAACGATTGAAACAATCATATAAGGTATTGCAGTCTTATTACCGATGAATACCTTTCTTTTCCAAAAAACAAGGAGCAATACATACAATGCTATTATGACAAGGACTCCCAACAATGGCAATATTGAAAACTTTACCGATGAAACAATTATATCTATCATCTCTCCGGCTTTAAAAACAAAGAAAACCTCATCTAACGGAAGCATCACATTGTTGTAGTATCCAATAAGACCGCCATACAAGATACAATAAACAGTAATGAATGCAACACCAATAATATAAGCTGCCTTTGGAAGTAAAAGATGCAACAGCAGAAACGGCAATACAAGCAGAGCCGTAACTCTCATCACCAAAAAAAGGTCGAAATACACGCCGGACAGCACTATTGGAAAAGACGACCATTCTATGTTGTTTGAAATAAGAAGAACGAAAAAAAACAACAATCGCAAGATGAAAGTCATTGTAAACAATAGAAAGTTTATCTTAACCCATTGACGAAGACCATCCAGCAAAGATATTAAAACATTACGATTTTTCATTTTGATACTCCTTTTACATTGCAAAAATAATAATAAATCAGATGTCAATCTATGTATTTTTTTTATAATTTCGTTTTCTTAAAATTTATAAAAATGATTTTAGTAAGTGGAGCCACCGGTTTACTCGGTTCTCATCTCGTCGCAGAACTATTGCAGGATTCTGATGTTGAAATAAAAGCATTATGCAGAAGTTTTTCAGATTTTTCTCTGTTGAAAAAAGTTTTGTTCAGACGAAACTACCCGGAGCAACAATTCAAACGCATCAAATGGACTGAAGGCGATGTTATGGATATAGCTATACTTAAAAAGGCGATGTATGATGTTGACAAAGTATATCATTGTGCTGCCGTTGTATCTTTTAATCCAAACGATAAGAACAGTCTTATGAAAATTAATGTCGAAGGCACTGCCAATATGGTAAATGCAGCTCTGCATTGCGGTGTAAAACAGTTCTGTCATGTAAGTTCCATTGCATCGTTAGGGAGGGCCGACAAAAATAATCGGATAAATGAAGACTGTATATGGGAAGAATCAGAAAACAACAGCATTTATTCAGTTTCAAAATATTATGGTGAGATGGAAGTATGGAATGCTTATAGAAAAGGACTTCCGACAGTAATTGTCAATCCTTCCGTTATCTTAGGTGCTGGATCATGGCATTCAGGGAGTTCGGAATTATTCCATACCGTCGCAAAAGGACTTCCATTTTACACTAACGGAGTCAATGGCTTCGTAGATGTAAAAGATGTAGCACACGCCATGACATTATTGATGCATGAAAAATATTTCGACCATGTTTGCGGTCAACGTTATATCCTGAACGGTGCATCACTATGTTACAAAGAACTGTTTGCAATGATAGCCAAATATCTCAACGTGAAAGCACCTTATATTCATACCACCCGCTTCATGAGCGAGATTGCATGGAGACTATGCCGTATTTACGGCAAAATGACCGGCACGAAACCAATCATCACCAAAGAAACAGCCATGGCTGCAACAAACCGTAATTATTACAGTTCGGAAAAACTAATAAAACAAACAGATTTTAGATTCACTTCAATAGAAGATACCATTAAAGACATTTGCGAAATTTATAAATCTGAAACAGGAAATAATTGACAATTCATTCAAATTATCTTGACATATTAAAAACAAACCGAATCTTAAAAACAATCAAAAAACACGTTATATGCCTTGAAACTACATCTCCGATTATCGATAATCTTTCAATCCGATTATCAGCAACTACTCCACCACTATCTCATAAACCCTACCTTCTATATCATTTTTATTGTAAGGTATCAGACCTTGTTCAAAAACAACAGGAGGCCACCATTCGGAATAATGATATTCTTGAGTAACTATACATAACATCTGATTATTAGGTATGTTGGTATTTTTATCGTTCATATAACCCACCATTTTCATTTTATCGGGAGACGGTCCAATACGCCAAATGATTTCATTGGGTTTCCACTCTATTTCATAGTAATAATAATCTTCATTAAAAACATCATTACTGATAGGAGACTTTATCGTCAATGCCTTATAATTCTCATACCAGCGCATTGCCTCAAAATTACAGTCATCGTATGTTATTTTATTTATACCGGTCATGAACTGTTCCGGGTCCTTACATGCCAAATCCCAATTGGTACAACAAAACATGACATCGTCATTCGATGTCGCATCTTCGAACTTTTTATCTTGTTCAGCATCTTGATAATAATATTGTTCAGGCCAATATTTTGAAGCTTTGACAATTTCAATATCTATCTCCGAATAAAAATTATCCGGTTTTCTTACAGGATCAGACGACTCGTCCCCTTTATCAATATATCCGCTTTTACTCGACCTTCTGTTATTCCATGAATGATTGTCCTGATAAATCAACCAAAATGCGTACGTCAACCCATTCCAGATATTTTCGTTGTTCAACATTACCGGGAATTTGATTTTACCCCGATATTTACCATAAGTAAATCCTATTCTTGTCCTAATACCCGTCGATTCTTTTTTGAGATTATCAAAATCTTCATTACCGGGATTTATCAAAACAATGCTGTTGTCGTTTTCATCAAACCTGACAGTACTGCACGGACAAGTACTTGTAACGGGGTAACTATACTGTAACTGTGTACTGTCGAATTTGGTTTTGTTTGCATCATAATCGGCACGTGTATAAGGGTCAATATCAGAAACCACATCTTGTATGACAGGAATATTTCTCAGAGTATATTGCCGGCTGATATAGCTGAAAAACTGTTCGAACAGAGCGTTGTCATACAATTCATCCGATGTACCGCAGTTCTTGTCTGTCGTATCAATAAAATAATTATCGGAGGTCATCGTCAATTCATTAAGAAATATGCCATTCTCCGGAGTAATGACAGCGCGTGTTTTCAATACTTTATCACTTTTCAACACTTCAACGCCTTCCAAACTGTTATTTGCAAAAAAGCTGTAAGGATTCACAAAATCGCCGGCATCATCCGTTTTGCCGATAAACTGTATATATTCAGGAATATTTTTCAACGCATTTTCATTACAAACCACGAGCATGAAAGAATAGCAACCGACCCTTGGATTTCTTTTCCATCTGTTATTATGATCTCCTGCATTCTTTTTATCATTAATAATCCATATAGCATCGAGATATAATTGTTTGTCGATTGAATAGCCATTATTTTCAGCCTTATTCACAATAGAAGCATACCAATCGGGAGTATTTCGGATTGCCATGATAACATTGTCAACAGCTTCCTTGTTGAAAGGATTCTTTGAAACATCAGCGCCATAGAATTTCTTCTCGTCACGAGGATTTCCGACAATTCTGAAAACGTCAGACACCATGCCGTCGGTTTCAACTCTTTTAAATCCTGTACTTGCATCTTCCCAACTACCATAAAAATTTTCCCTGCTCAATAAAGTATCTTCAGGAAACTTATAACTTTCATTCTGATAATAAATTTTATAATATTCTCCTTTTTTCGCCTTGAAACTAAAAGCAATACCATCTTTACTTTGGCTTACCGAAGGCAATATGATGCCATTAGTAACAACATCATCAAGGTCCATATCCAAACATACCGTATCATTATCGGCAAAGTTTGTCATTACTTTAAAAGCTCTTCTGTTTCTATTAACATCGCAAGAAGTCAAAGAAATCAATGCAAGACAAATAATGATTATAAATTTATATATTCTCATAATATAAACAACCATTTTCATGTCACAAATTTACAATATTTTTGTGGATTGACATCTTGCATTATCCATGATATTTCCTTCAGAAATTAAAGAAAACGACATGACAAAAGTCTTCGACTTATTGAGTCAGTCGTAATTTTGTGATAAACAAAATATAGCCGACATCAACAATTCAAAAGACAACAAAGGCGGATATTTCAATAAACATAAAAAACGGACAAGAGTAAAAAACAATATCGTCACTGAGAAGATTTCATATCTTTATAAGTACCTTTAAACACTTCGAATTTGACGAAGCGGCATTCGAGAGGACCATTATATACCTCTATTTTCTTAGAAGGTTTCAGTCCAACAAGTTTGAGGAGGCGATTGTCGCTGCTGATGATCCAAGCCTGATATCCGGCAAAGTTTTTCTTCAGGGTATCACCAATCATACGGTAGAGAGACACTATGTCATCTTCTTCAAGGCGTTCTCCGTAAGGAGGGTTGATAATCATAATGCCCGGAGACTCCGGCGGCATCACGTCCTGCATATCGCATTTGGAAAGGATAATATCATGCGACAGATGAGCATTTTGTATGTTGGAGCGTGCTATACTGACAGCCTTTGAAGAATGGTCAGAGGCATAAATGCAATAGTCGAAGTCTCTAATCTTGTCATTTTCCTCGCACTGTACCTTTTCCCACAATTTCTTATCAAAGTCAGACCAATACTGAAATCCGAAATTTTTACGGAAATAACCTGCCGGGATGGCAAGAGCCTGCATGGCAGCCTCTATTGGGATAGTGCCTGAGCCGCACATACAATCAATAAAATTACAGTCATATTTCCAGCCGGTAAGTTTCACAAGACCGGCAGCAAGCACCTCGTTGACAGGAGCTTTGTCAACAGCCTTACGGTAGCCTCTCTTATGCAGGGACTCGCCAGAACTGTCGTATGACAACGTCACCTTGTCATTTTCTATATGTATGTTGATACGGAAATTGGGATTTTCAACATCCACAGAAGGACGTGCACCTAAACGGCTGCGGAACTCGTCAGCGACAGCATCTTTCACTTTCAACGCCGCATATTGAGAATGTGTGAAATATTTACCGCTCACCACTGCATCTACGGCAAAAGTGTCACTGATATCGAATATCTCATGCCATTTGACAGAAAATATTTTGTCGTACAACATCTGTTCATCGCGTGCGACAAAACTGCTGACGGGTTTCAAAATACGTAAAGCAGTACGAAGACAATAATTGGCACGATACATAAGTTCCTTGTCTCCTTCGAAACTTACCGCACGGTGGAGGACGTTGATATTTTCGGCACCGAGCTGAGCCAATTCTTCAGCAAGGACTTGTTCCAAGCCTGCCATAGTCTTTGCCACAAGTGGAAATGTATTCTTCACGTTTTTATTTTTTTGCAAAAATACATCTTAAAGAAACAACTTCGGCAAAATGACAAAAATATTATACTGCCACAATATCAAAAAACACCGTTTCCATATTGAAAACATGTTCAACAAAGTCGTATTATCCACACAAGCGACTATGGGATATAAGTCCTCATTATCTTGACAGTCAAAGTTATTGAAACAAAAGCCGATATTATCATAACTTTATACTTCTCAACAAAAAAGCATACAGGTTCCAAATAAGTGCCGATGACAGCGGAACAGAGTGAAGGCAGTGCCCACAAAAACATCATTCCTATCAACAACACTATTATAACAGGTAACAACACCGACGATACAGTATCGAAGAGAGCGTTACGTTTCATCAACTTCAAAAAAGCATTCACACAGCGTACATTATGCTCTTTTTCCGTATCGAAGGCAGACGGCACCGGCAGCAATGACATTTGTTTCAGCAAATCGTCCATAAAAGGCTTTTCCTGCGGAAGAGGCATTTTGTTTCTCTCCATGAACTTCTTAATATTCTTCTCTTTCGTCATAATCACAATTTTTTATCGAGAAATTTTCTCAAGTGGTTTCTCCCTCGTGACAGATGAGACCTCACTGTACCGGAAGGCATATTCATAATAGAAGATATGTCTTTTATCGATTTATCTTCCATATAAAACAAAAGTATGACAGTACGTTCATCAAATGAAAGGTCAGACAAAGCCTCATACAATTCCTGATATTCAAAAGCATAATCACTGTTATACGTATTATCGCAGTCACTGTCGCACAAATTCTGCGAATCCGACAGCTGTATTGTTTTTCTTTTGGAATCGTCGTAAAAGCAATTCAGGGCGATACGGAACAGCCATGTCGAGAAATCCGCTCTGCCGTCGAATTTCTCGAAAGAGATATATGCTTTCAGCAAAGCCTCCTGTGCTATGTCATCAGCTCTGTACATATCACCATTACACAGTGAGCAAAGGAACCTTCGCAGCCTCCCTTGCTCAGCAGTAATCAACTCTATGAAATGTTGCTTTGTCACTTAACAATTATCTTAAAATCATTCCGGTTTCTCTGCCAATTCTTTTGTATCCAACTCATTCTCTGCCAATTCTTTTGCCATCATCTTTCTTCCAATAAAGAACGAGACAATAAAAGCCACGCCTAAAGAAAGGAACACAAAGGACAACATGAAAATAATTGTTTCATTGAATGAAACTTTACCGATCAGACATAAAACAAGCAACAAAAGACCTATCAGAAAACATGCTATACCTGACTGTATTTTCCTCAAGAGTGTCAATTTCAGACCACCTTTTTCATATTTTCTATTCTCTTCATCAAGAAACATATCGATATTCACAGGCTGACCCATTTCAATCGATTTCAGCAACACCTTCTCCTGAGCTTTGATTTTATTGTTCTTAACTTTCATTATTATAGCCACAATAAATGCCGGGAGACCAAAAACAGCTATAACACTAATTATTTCTACTACATTTCCCATTTTTATAAAATTTTTAAGTTTAACATTTAATTTTTATCATTTTCAGCCATTAGACTATAAAAGTCTTAAAAATGTTGCAATGATGCAAAGATTTTTTAAAAATCTATAAAAAAACATTATTTTAGGCAAAAAATAAAAATTGTGTACCTTTGCATAAATAATTATTGCAATTGTTATGACTATCAAAGAAGCACAGGAAATTGTCGATAACTGGATCAAGACAATAGGAGTAAGATATTTCAATGAGCTGACAAACACTGCTTTACTGATGGAGGAAGTCGGTGAAGTGGCAAGGATAATGGCAAGAGTTTACGGAGAACAGTCTTTCAAGGAATCCGACAAGAGCCATGACCTTGCCGATGAGATGGCTGATGTGCTTTTCGTCTTGATATGTCTTGCCAACCAGACAGGCATAGACCTAACTGAAGCTCTTGAAAAAAATCTCGAGAAGAAGACTTCAAGAGACAGCAACAGACATAACAACAATCCCAAACTAAAATAAAATGAACAAATTTAAAGGCATACTCATTCTCATCTTTATTTTATGCATCAACATAGTGTATGCACAAAAAAATCAATATGAGGGAACGGTAATCGACAGCAAAAACAAACAAGCGTTAGCATTCGTCAACATTACATACAACGATGACGGCAAGTTGGGCACGACTACCGATATTGACGGCAAGTTTGTCATTAGCAACAGCATAGACATTCAAAGCATTACACTTTCTTTTGTAGGTTATCAGAAACTGACTCTGACAAAAGAAGAACTCGACAGGACCAAAGTCATAAAACTGACTCCCTCGGACATAGAACTTGACGAAGTGATAGTTTATGCCGAAGACAATCCTGCGCATCGCATCATAGACAACATGGTGAAAAACAGAAAACGCAACAACATCAACAGTCTGGAATCATATTCCTATACCATGTACGACCGAATCATATTCACCATCGACACCACTGATTTAAGCAAAATGTCCGCTGATATAAAAGAATTGGTGAAAAACAATGACATAATGGTAATGGAAACGGTATCGGAGCAGTATCACAAGAAACCCAACAAAAACAAGAAAATCATCAAGGCTAATACCATATCAGGATTAAACAATCCAATGTATTTCTATCTTGTTGACAATATTCAAAGTCTTACATTTTATGAAGACAACATCAACATTTTCGGCACCAACTATCTCAATCCCATCAGCAAAGACAGCAAGAAAAAATATTTCTTTAATTTGGAATCTGTAATTCCGGAAACAGACAACGACACTGTGTTCCTAATTTCGTTCAAGACACGTAATAATGCCAACATCAATGGATTACAAGGTATAATAACGACACATTCCAAAGGATGGGCAATTGCCAACGTAAAGGCTTCGCCAATAAAAACAGACATAGTCGCAGATATCAGGATACAACAACTTTATGAACGTGTATCTGACAGTATCTGGTTTCCAAAACAACTGAACACCAATATTATTTTCTTAAAAGAACCCGTCCAGAATTATGATTCTGTCACCAAAGAAACAATAACCGACACCATCCTCATGACAGGTATAGGAAAAAGTTATCTGAAAGATATAAAAGTCAACAATGAGATAAGCGATAAGATATTCGATTTCAACAATATAACATTATCTCCCGATGCCGGAGACAAAGATATGGAGTTCTGGGCTTTGTACCGTAACGACAGTATCAACGAAAGAGTCAACAACACTTATACATTCGTCGATTCATTGTTAACGTCAAACAGGATAAATCTCGACCTTATCCTTAACACCTCCATGAATCTAATAGAAAATCAATCCATACCAATCGGCGTCTTCAATATAAATCCGGACAATGTCATAAGATACAACATCATAAACAATTTCTATTTGGGTTTAGGTTTTGGCACAAATAACAAATTGAGCAGGATTGCAGGTTTAGACACATACTTCGGATACTGGTTCGGTGCCAAAGAGATGAATTACGGTGTCAACGGACATGTCAGCATCATCCCTATTTACGACACAAAACTCACCTTGGGATTCGACCACAGATTCAACACTTTTGGAGAATATGGGTTTTATGACAACTTCTCATTATTAAACAATCTTACTTTTAAAGATTATTTCGTAAAAAGCACCACATTAAACACTGGAATAAATGCGGAGTTTTCCACATATATCACTCATTTTATGAAAGGATTTGTCAAAATGAATGTAGGAGACCGGCGAATAAGGTGCGGATATTCATTAATTAATGACAATACAGACATAAATAAAACCTATCGTATTGCGAGACTCGATATGAAACTAAGGATAGCCTTTGGAGAAGTATTGGTATTCAGCAACAAACAGTTAAAGGCAAAAGGCAAGGCATCGCCGGAGATATGGCTGATGTACAGCAAAGGACTGGAAGGCTTCATGGGCAGTGAATACAACTATGACAAGGTACAGTTGCAATTCAGAGGCAAATGGCAATCGAGAGTGTTGGGAAAGACGGAGTTGACGATACAAGGCGGCATGACATGGGGCATCGCACCATTGTTTGAATACTACGACATTGCCGGAACGAATGCGGGATTCAACATCATGGCACCGGAGAGTTTTTCCACCATGAGACCCGACGAATTTTTATGCAACAGATTTGCATTGCTGTTCTTTACTCATAACTTCGGAAATTTCATGAAGATAAAGAAATTCCAACCGGAATTGGCGATAGCTGCCAATATGGGATGGGGAGATATGACTGAAGATACAGGCATAAATGACGATATCTTCAAAAGTATGGATAAAGGATATTACGAAAGCGGACTTATTATAGATAAAATATTGAATGTCAATTTTATAAAATTGGGATTTGGAGTATATTACCGTTTTGGACCGTATGGATACGACAAGACAGGAGACAATTTCAGTTATAAGATTACTGCAAACATGAATTTTTAGGTTATGATAAAGACTATTTTGTTGGTAGGAGGCGGAAGTTGTTTGGGAGGAATAGCAAGATATCTATTAAGCAGGGAGATATATAAGTTTTTCCCAAGCATTTTTCCGACAGGCACTATGATTGTCAATATCATAGGATGTTTATTAATAGGGTTGATATGTGGGGCAGGCATGCGTTATTCTTTTATGAACGAAGAGATGAGGGCTTTCCTTGCCATAGGCTTTTGTGGAGGATTCACCACATTTTCGAGTTTTGCCAATGAAAATTATCTACTTGCCGACAGCGGCAACATGACATATTCCATACTTTATTCAGCATTAAGTCTTGTGTTGTGCATGGCGGCTGTATATATCGGATACAAAATCTTCACAATACATTAAACCAATACAAAAAGACCCGAACCCATCAATAGAGTCAGGTCTTTTTATTTTATTACAACTCAAAATATACAATTTAATATTGACTATCAATATTTATTCCAACTGCACATTTCCTCAACAGGTTTTCTTATCTTGTTACGTGTTTCTGAGGCAGGGTAACCAAGAGTAAGAAGCAAGGGAACTCTTTTCCTGCCTATTCCGAGCATTTTCCGTACTTTTTTCTCATTAAACCAGCCCATGATACAAGTGCCAAGACCTAAATCGGCAGCTTGAAGACAAAAATGTTCCACTGCAATACCAACATCGAGCAAAGAGTATTCTTTGTCTTTTATCACGCTTCCGATACTTGCTGACAGATTCATCTTTTCGAGCACCACGGCAACGATGACAGGCGCCTCATGAGAGAATTTATTCATACCCATGCCTTGTGCAGCATCAGCCATCTCTTTAAGTAAAACCGGGTCATCGACAACGACAAACTTCCACGGTTGCGAGTTACATGCCGAAGGAGCAAGACGTGCTGCCTCGATACACTTCATGACCAACACCTTATCAACAGGACGCGTCTCATATTTACGGTCGCTCTGTCTTATCTTTATCAGTTCCGAAAATTCCATATTACCTTATTTGAAAACCAAAAAAACATTTTTATCACAAAACACAATCATATTATCTGCATAAAAGCATCAACTTTACATACCATGACATCACTGCAAGTCATCATCTTTGACATCAGGATTAGAATCATCTGTATCAACCGTTTTATCAGAATCATCGGGGACTTCGGAATCCGGATATCTGGCGCTGTAGATAACACTTTCCAACTTACGCAACTCATCGCGTTTCTCCTTATTGGGATAATATACAAAGCCTTCTATTGTCAAGAGTCTGTCCTGTTCAGGATTGACTATGGTATAAGAGACAAAAGGACCTCCCATGAAGTCGCCAACGACATTCCATAAGCCGCGCATTTCCACTGCATAGCCTGCAGGAAAATCCGGAAGCACCTCGAAAACAGGATAAACATATTTTTTGTCTGTAGTCATATAAGTACCGTCGAGAGGACCGGGAACATATTTCTTCACTACTGAGTCACGGACTGCCACGAGATGTTGAGGATTAAGGTCTGTAGTATCCCTGTATGGAGTCTCATAAATAAGAAGACCCATACTCATGTCGTCAGTCTCTCTTCTCAGCCACATAAACTTGTCTTTATTGACAGCGACGAAGAAGCCATCCGGAACGAGCATGGAAATGCCGAAAGCATTGTTGACAGCTTTTGCGTTAGCAGGGGATACATTGGGACGGAAAAAAGTCATAAAACGTTCTCTCTCATTCTCGTCGAATTTCTCTTTCAACGTCTCAGCCTGCATATTGAACACCTTGACCCAAGAATCCACATCGGGAGCTGTTATTCTCATCACAAATTGTGGTGCCGACTTCCAATCATCCTGTGTCTCTACGAGAACCTTGTCGAGGTCTTTATTTATGGCACCGACTATGAGGTTGCGGTGTTTCTGAAACATTTCGGAGAAAGCAGATACTTCGAGGTTTACCACATCGAAATTTTTTTCCGGTTGCGGCAGACCATATTGTTCTTTTTCAAAGAAATCGCGCACTGCCTGCCCCATGGCACCCTCCCATTGTTCCTTATTCTGTGTGATAAAAAGCACTTCGGAGGTACCGCCTACGGAGCGTGGCAATCTGTCACCCATCCCATCGGAACAAGATGACAACAGCACTGACGCCATTATCAGTATTATATATCCTAATCTTCTCATATAACAACATTTATAAAATAACAACAATACTATTATTTTGCTTTTTTAATTTTCAATTTTTGTCCTACTTTGATACTGCCCTTAGAGTTCAGGTCATTAAGTTTTTTCAAACCCTCGACTGTGACGCCATCGAATTTCTTGGCAATATCCCACAAATTATCACCGGCTTTGACTGTATAAATGACATAGCCCCCGCTTTGTGTCGTTGAAGGTTCCGAAGAACTTTTTGCAACAGTATAAACCTTGAGCTTCTGTCCCACCTTAATTGTATTGGAGCGAAGGTCATTCCAATCCTTCAATTCGGATATGGAACATTTGTATTTCTGTGCTATCACGGAGAGATTCTCGCCTGATTTCACTGTATGTATCACATAGTCGCCACTTCTTGTTGTCGAACTGGAAGAATTCTCGTCGGCTGGCGGATACACTTTCAGTTTCTGCCCCACCTTGATGGTATTGGAGCGAAGATTGTTCCAGTCTTTCAAATTGGTAACGGTACATTTATATTTCTGAGCTATCACGGAAAGGTTCTCGCCTGATTTCACTGTATGGATTTTCTGAGTAGTAGAGCGTGACACCGGCGAGGAATTACCGGCCTGTGCCATAGGAGCGCCGGAACTATAAACTATCAGTTTCTGTCCTGGATAAATGGTAGTGCCTTTAAGGTTATTCCAAGACTGCAGTTGTTTCACGCTGACACGGTATCTTCTTGCTATAGAGCCAAGATTTTCTCCAGATTTCACTACATGGACACTCCTGTCGCTTATCTTTTTCATTTCCTCCTGCAGTTTCTCTTTATCTATGCCTTTCTTCGTTTTGAACTCATAAAGTTGTTTCTCATTATCTATATAATCGCCCACATATTTCTCCGGCAGGACAAGGATACAAGGGTTCTTGTCGGTAGCCGGTATGATGCCGGCTTTATACTGAGGGTTGAAAAATTTAATATCGCCCATAGGAATGGAAAGCATTTCATTAAGCTGGTCAAAAGCAAGAGGCTGATGTACTGTAACAGTATCTATTCCTGTTTTGATAATGCCGGGGTCGAGAGGACTTATATTATGCTCGAGATAATAATTCATGATATAGTTAACCGCTATGAAAGCAGGAACATAACCTCGAGTCTCACGAGGGAGATAAGGCCATATAGCCCAGTAGTTTTTAATGCCACCGGCGCGGCGTATAGCCTTGTTGACATTACCGGTTCCGGAGTTATATGCTGCCAAAGCAAGAAACCAGTCATCGAAGATATTATATAGGTCTGACAGATGACGACAAGCAGCATCCGTAGCCTTTAGAGGGTCGAAACGGTCATCGACTAAAGAAGTGACATTCAAGCCATATACTTTGCCGGTGCTGTACATGAACTGCCATAATCCTTTGGCGCCGGCATGTGAGCCGGCAGTGGGATTCAATGCAGATTCTACCACTGCAAGATATTTCAACTCCAACGGCATGTTGTATTTATCCAACGTCTCCTCAAATAATGGAAAATAAACATCGGCAAGACCAAGTATCCTCTCCGTCTTATCCCTCTTTGTAACCGCATATACATTGATAAAAGATTTGACATGTTTGTTGAAAACCAAATCTATTGTCGTTTGATTTCTCAGATAATCAATACGTTTGGCATATACGCTATCCGGAAAAGTGGGTACAAAATTCGGAGCATAACCGTAAGCATTCTCAGTTACGACACTGTTTTTTACAAAATAAGGAATAATATTGAGAGTATCCATCATATCCATCATGACATCGGCATCTTCTACAATAGCCTCGCCTGAATTTTCAGCATCGAAACGTTCCTGTATCATCACCATAATGCTGTCTTCATTAACATCTTCAATGGTATCAAAGTCATATTCTGTCAATTGCGACTCATAATAGTCATCATAATCCAGGGTGTCAATGAAAGCATCATTATCAACAACAAACACTTCATCTGCAATGACATCTTCCGTCATCTCGTTTTTCACCTCTACATTATTATTCTTACTTTTATTCACAAATTCCGTTATCGTAGAACATGATACAAACGACAGCACAAGAAAAAACAACAGTATTCTTTTAAAAACCATAGGTAAACAAAAATTCAGTATTTATTTTTAACCTTGCAAAGTTACAAATTATTCAATCATATCAATATAAACGCTATTACAAAAAAATGCAATGACGTTTTTGAAACGGGACAATAAACTTCACAATTTTTTATCACAACTAACGTAAATATCAAACAAAATGGTATTTTTGCAAAATGAAAATTTTTTATTTATGAAGAAAACACTATTTTTTGCATTGATTATCAATCTTATATTTTTAAATCTCATCAAGGCACAAGATGACAAGAAACCTGATTGGCGTAAATTACATTATCTTTCAGAAGAAGAGATGAACACTCCATTGAACAGGAATCTCAATTTTGCAAGTACAGATCCACCTGCCGGGGAAGTCAGATTTCCGGCAGAGTTCGAGCCAATGCAGGCTGTAATGATAAGATATCCATTGGGAATACCTTATGAAGTAGTTGCTGAGATGTCGGAAGACTGCAAAGTTATAACAATAGTATCGAGTTATTATCAATCACAGGCAGAAGCAGAATATGCGGCGAACAATGTCAACATGGATAACTGCGTATTTGTCAATGCCACAACTGATTCTTATTGGATCAGAGACTTCGGGCCATGGTATATCTTCAACGACCTTGAAGCTGCCGTGGTGGATTTCCCATACGACCGTCCGAGACCTAACGACAACCTCATTCCTGAAGTAATGGCAGATTATTGGGGAGTGGAGTTGTTCGGCATGAACGTATATCATACGGGAGGCAACATGATGCAAGATGGAAGAGGTGTTGGAGCTTCTACAGACCTTGTCATAGATGAAAACTCCAACGAGACGACAGTGAGAGAACTAATGAGAGACTTTCTCGGAATAGACCCTTACCATATCACCATTGACCCATTGGGAGACTATATAAAACACATAGACTGTTGGGGTAAGTTCCTTGCGCCTGACAAGATACTCATAGCAAGAGTGCCGGAAAGCGACCCACGTTATGATGATTACGAAGAAGTAGCCAACTATTTCGCAACTACGAACTGCTCATGGGGTTATCCTTATAATGTCTATCGTGTCGATGTACCCGGCAATTATACTGTCGCCCCTTATACAAACAGTCTCATTTTGAATAATAAAGTACTGGTTCCCATAGGTTCCAACACCACTTATAATGAGAATGCCCTTGCCGTTTATCGCGAAGCTATGCCAGGCTACGAGGTTATTGGATTCACCAACGACGATTACATGATATCATGGGAAAATACCGATGCCTTGCATTGTCGTACACGCGGTGTCGCTGACTTCGACATGCTCTTCATAGACCACAGAGATGTGGTGTTTGGAGAACAACAATGGCAGGATTCCATAGCCATAGTGAGCAAATTTATTGCCTACAGCGGACAACCTCTCGTAGAAGACTCCCTCTTGGTCTATTATAGCATCGACGGCAATCCTTATCAGACTGCCTTGATGACTCAAACCGGTACTAAT
This sequence comes from Bacteroidales bacterium Phil6, assembly GCA_002633315.1. Lineage (GTDB taxonomy): Bacteria > Bacteroidota > Bacteroidia > Bacteroidales > F082 > Limimorpha > Limimorpha avicola. The sequence goes on along the minus strand of NWBN01000022.1, from coordinate 7,617 downwards.
GAATATACCGGATATATCAAAGGTTATCAAGGACTATCTGAGATAGATTATTATGTATTCGGGAAAGATGAATCCGGACACCGTTATACACAGCCGAGTTTCGGAGCTTTGGAACCTCATCATTTCACTATGGAAGAACATACCAATGAGTTGCTGACATTGTCTCCCAACTCTCTTATTTTCGATAACACCAATACACTGCCGTTAACCATAACCAATGAAACTTCCAATACTATTACAATCAACGACATAGCTGAAACAATGGGCGAATATCTCACCATTACTTGCAATAATCAACCAATTGAGACAGTATTACCTTTTACATTGGAACAATACCGCTCATTGGAACTTGAAGTGATGGCAATATTACCTGCCAAAGATTATACTGCTACCAACATTATGATTACATCGACAGCAGGAACACAAAATGTTGAAGTATTGCTGAATCAGAATTATTTCAGCATAAACGAAAATGACATTGCAAATTGTGAGATATATCCCAATCCGGCACACAATATTTTAACTGTTAAAGGTAATAATATTAGAAATATAGAAATATTCAATGCTGTAGGGCAGTGTGTGCTGAGAAAAGAACAGTCGGGAGACATCAATATTGATGCATTGCCCGAAGGATTATATTTTGTCAAAATAATAAGTAACGACAACAATAATATCGTCAAGAAGATCGTTAAGAACTAAAATATCTGAAAACATTTTATTTTTTAGAATTAAATATAAATTTTTTCATACATTATTTTATTTTTCAGACTGACTCGGGTTAAAGCGGGCAGTCTGTTTTTTTATGCACTTAAGATATGACAATTCTTATAAAATTAATATGGCGTCACAACCATGAACATGATATTTGATTTAATAGTAATATTTCATGTATCTGAAAAATTGCTTCAAACATTTCTTTTTTACAAATATATTATTTTTTCACAGTTTCATTTCAACATCATTTTATAAAGGCTTCTTCTATCCCTGTCAACTACTTTTCGTTCGTCCAAATAGAGATAATACACTTCACCATCAAACACTTGGATGTTTTGAGGAAAACTATGGTCGGTGAGACGGGTTTCACGTTTCACCCTGCCGCTGTTCAAGTCGATTTCCTTCAAGGTGACGATGCCGCCTGAGATATACTGCGCATAAACTTTCTTTTCCTTCGGGTCAACAATCAAATTCTCATCCCATGAGTTGCCGAAAGTAATCTTTTTATCACCGCCGCCTTGCTTATGAAAATCAATGTCATATTTACATTGGAATTGTCCATTTTGGTCAAACACACAAAGCACGTCATTCAAGAAATTAAACAAATACAATTCATCTCCGACAGAGATCAACGGGCTGTAAGCATCTTGGAGCATCAGTCGTTTTTGTATATCATCAAATTTACTCACCGTTTGTCCACTCGCATCCACTCTATATATATTATATCCCTGCTGATTATTGGGGTCGTACATCAACGATGCACGATAATTGTCCATATCCCAGTTTTTAGCCATCTCCAATGTTTTTCCGCTGATATCGGCAAGCACAAACTTTTGTCCACCCTCGCGCTTTACAGCTTGAAAAATTATCTCCTGTCCATAATATCTTCTGGCTTCCATCACCAAGATGCTGTCCGTCGCGGCTACCACAGGCTTCAGTTTTTGTTCAAACGTCTCTTTAGAGTTTCCGTAAAGCAATTGCAGCTCATTTCCATCGCAATACACCTGATATACAGAGTCCTGACTTAATAGATGAATGTTTCCGAAAGCATCTTGGAACAATTCCTGAAACTTCACGGGAACAGACTTATATGAGATGGTGTCTTGATTCAGGTCGAGATGCAATAGTCCGGATCTCATGCCGTTGCAAGTCAACATATAGATTCCGTCCTCGCGCACTTGATAGTCAACTACCCAAACCATCTTATTTTCGTATGCCAAATGTGGTGCGTTCACCACAATCTCCACATCCGGCAGATAAATCGTTTTGGCTTTAAGCGTCACCATAATAAAATTCTTCATGTCTTCAATGTCAACCATTTTCCGCTTGTCCACGCGAAAAGGCTGTTTGTTATATGCCAAGTGGCTGAAATAGAGTCTCTCGCCCTGTTTGGTATAAACCTGAGCCAAACCGTTGCGGTTTGTAACACCGCGGATATTGTCTTTTGTATCATAGATTCCCACGTCAGGGATGGGATTCTGTAAAGAGTCGCAAACAAGAACGTTCATCATCCACATTTGTCCGGCCTGCCCGAAAAGACAGTTGAAAGGCATGAGGAACAACCATATAATAATCAGAATTTTGTACATATCAAATATTATTTAGTGATTTCATGAAATCTTTCATTTACAATTATGAAAATTTAAGTGATAACTTCTCGAAATTAACTTCGCATAGGCATGTATATGGATTAACACCAATCCATAGAACATGAATTATCACTTGTGCATCCTTTATTATTCGGAATATACTTAATATCATCAGTCCAATTATATCATTATTACATTTTCTATTACTTTTCATTCAATTCCACGCTTATTTATTATGTTTCTCCATAATCAAACTATCAAAAATTATACCAAATGATGTTAAAAACTCTTGTTACAACCAGCACATTACATACCTTTCATCTCAATTTATATCATTGCTGTCAGGTAAAAATTGTTTCATGGTATCTATATAAATAGTCATCTAAACACCAATATCATATTATTAAACTACTGTAGAGACGTCAAATCATGACGTCTTTACATCTTTTGAATCCGAAAAATTATTATAAATTATTGATTATCAATATAATACATAATATATGCCTTCTACATGATTTACTGAGATATAAATTTAATTTTCAAGACATTATATCGGACATCGACGATAAAATAGTTCTTTTTTGAATGTTTCAAGTTATTTTATTGAATAATCACTATATCATACCTGATTTTATCTGCATTAAAAAACAATAATTTCAAAAATATGGCACAATTTTTACAAAACCTTAAATTTAGCCGTCAGCATGACTGACCTCGGACGTATTGAATATTCAGAATAATAACCGTAAATATCTGAATAATAAGAATAAACAAAATTCTTGGTATTGAGAATATTCTGACAATCGAGTATGAATCTGACTCTCTTATAGGTATATGATATGTTACAGTCGAGAAGCCCGAAATCCTGACGTCTCCCCATTCCGGAGGTATGATAATATTCCAATGAAGAACCTACAGAAATGCCAAACGGCAGAATGAAATCTATATTAGCATAGTCGATGAAGCTGATGATGGGTTTCTGATTCGAGGTCTGTCCTTCCAACGTAGATATCATTCTGCTCCAGCTGCCTTTGTTGGAAAAGATGATACGCTCGGTGATTCTTAAAGACGCCGTGACATTGGCATTCCATCCTCTGTTAAAATATGTAGCCACCTTATCTTCAACAAGTTGAGGCGTCCTTCCATAGCCATACGAGCATTTCGCGTTGATATTGAGATTATGCCATTCGAAGCCTTTTCCCGCATAAAGCGAAAATGAAAGATAGTCGCCGGTGCTTTCTTTATCCACCGCATTGATTATTAACATATCGCCTTCGAAATTCTGTGCATACATCACTTCATTTTTGTATCGGTTGTAGTTGACAGAGGCGTCACAAACCAAATATTTGAAGATGTTGTCATAAGTGAGTTTCAGCGATGAAGAATTGCCCCATGTATCGGCAAGACGGCTGTCATAACGCGCCAATGTCCTGTAATCCCGTAAGATATAACCGGAGTAAAGCGTCTGAAGTGAAGGCGTCGAATTGTATATGAAGCTGTTGACAGAAATATCGAAACGGTGATTCATCTTATACTTGAACGAGAAAGAAGGTTGTGACAGGACTTTAATGTTGTTGTATGAGTTGTCATTTCGATCGTCGATGAAATCTATGTATCGCAACTGTACCGGAATATACAGCTGGCTTTTTATCCTGAGACTCCTATAATCGAAAGTAAGTCCTATAGCCGGCTGTAATTTCAGCCAAAGGATGTCGTTGCCGTATTGCGGTTCTTCAAGAGTGAAAGTGTTTCCGTCGTTGTCGGTGAGGTCAAGCGTGCTTCCAAGTGTCTGACGTTCAAGACTGAAAGTTGCAGTCGGGAATAAGGTGAATCTTTTCCAGACGAAAAGCGACAGAAACCTTAATACATTGTAACTCTTGAGAGAAGTAAGATTGATATCCTGATTTGTAAGGGCGTATTTCACACTGTCATTTAGGATGTCGGGAAATGAGCCGGGTCTTGCCCCCGAAGAATAAGGCAACGTTCCGTATGAGTTCTTGGATTCTATTTCGATGCCTTTTCCGGAGTCATTCCTGTTTCTTCTCACCCAACGTAAATCCAACTTCGTGCTGACAGCCTGATACGACTGATTCTGTCGTACCAAATAATCACGCATTATATTGCTGCTGTCGTTGACGTTGCTGCCTGCCGCCAAGAAATTTATTCCCAAATAATCCTTTTCCTTATTTAGGACATAGTTGATTCCTGCCTCGAAGTTATGCGTCATTTCCATGGAGTTCATGTCTTCCGACAGATTGATGGAATCAGATTGCGGAATGAAATATGTGGTCTGCGAGAAACTCGATTTCTTTATCTCATCTCCGCCGTAAAGGGCATTCACCGACAACTCGGCATCGTTTTTCATTTTCTGTAAAGTATTGAAAGTAAAACCATACGAGTTGTTGAAGGTACGGCTTCTCTCGTTTATTGTCGGCATGGACGGTTTTATTATGGAGGCAAAAGGCCTCACCGTGATATTCCGGTTGTCGGTGAGACGGTAGCCGCTGTTGTTGGCATTTAGTGTTGACAGATATTGTTGTCGTTTTCCGAAGTACATGCCGGCGAGCTTACCGTCCCAAAGAAGGTTCTCGTCGTATCCCACTCCCACGTCGGCAGTAAGGGCGAAAGTACCTTTTGAGCCAGGCTTCAACTTGATGTTTATTGCCGCATCATCAGCAATATCGATATTGCTCAATGCCTTGACAGGCTGGTGATTTTCAAGTACTTGCACCGTGGCCACATCCTCAGCCGAGATATTTTTCGTCGCCAAGTTGTAACGTCCCTGTAGCATGTCCATGTTTTCTATATAAAACTTGGATATGGGCTTTCCCTTGTATTCTATCTTGCCGTCATCATCCACTTCAATGCCGGGCATCTTTTTCAGGACATCTGCGATGACGACATCGGTGGTATCGCGGAATGCCGAAACGAGATATGAAATGGTGTCGTTGTTTTCCCATATCTTTTCTGACTTAATGCTGACTTCCTGTAAAAGTATTGCTTCTTCTTTAACCACAAAATCAACGGTTTGACTGACATTGTCGATTAGTTTCGTCTGTTTTTTGACATTGAATCCATAAACAGAGAGCAACATTTTCTCCGCTTCGGATTTGGTAAATATTTCGTAAAACCCTTCATCATCGGTAAAGGCAAATGCAACGGTAAGGCTGTCGGTGCTCCGCATCAGAATTACGGATGCGTTGAAGACAGGGTCTCCCTTTTCGTTTTTTACAATACCTGAAACACGTGTCTGAGAGAAACAGTTTGATGCTAAAAACAGTGTCAATATAAGAAAGAATTGCCTTTTCATAATTAGATCAGTTTTGATTTTATTACATAGATTTTTCAATGAAATTTAAAAAGTTTTTTTCTACCAATGACCGTTTATGGAATCCCATAATGTTGCCATATAGTCGATAAAACGTTCTGCCGCAGGCACAATATTCACATCTGGGACTGCTGGCATCCGCAACTTCAAAAATAAATTGCGGAGTATTGGCAAGTGCAGATTTTATCTGTTGTGCATTCAGATATTGTTGGTGTCGCATAATTATTCCAATTCTATAGGGTTATAAGGACTCGAAGGACCTTTTTCTGAATCTACAACTTCTTCAAATGATTTTGTCTTAGGATTTTTTCTCATGAGTGGGTATCCCGGATTAATTTTTCTAAAATAATCATATTGAGCTTCATAATATAATTGCTCAAATTCCATAACTGTTTTACGGGATTCTTTCTCGTATGTATATTTATCCATAATGACTATTGGGCTTTTCGTGTTGTTTATTCCAATGCAAACAAAAGAATAATGCCCTTTATCATCTTCGGCTTTAAGAATAAGTCCGGGAAGTCCGTTGAATTTCCAAGGTCCGTCCGAAACAGGCAATTCCGTTGTAAACCAGACTGTCCAGTTCCTGCCTCGAAATTCACAGGTGGCTTTGGTACATACAAAACCTATTATATCTTTCTTTTCATCGGTCATTTCCCACTTGAACAGATTTTTTTCTTCACTATATTGTATTATAGGTCCTATTAACGGGGTTCTGTGCAATACAACCATTTTATTTTCAAAAAAATACTTGTAAACATCAACCGGCAGGATTAGAAGTCTCGGAGATGGGTATTCATTTCTCCCTTTGTCAAAATAAGTTTTGCAAAGAGAGTCATATTGAAAAAGACGATAACTATACGACCTTGAAAGATTGTTGCCTATTTCTAAAATAATCCTGTCATATTCTTTTTCATCTGGGTTTAATGAATCTTGTGTCATAATTGCTTCATAAGTAATGACATAACGACTTGTATCCAAAACTTTGTTATATTCCGGATCTACATATTCCTGGCTGAATGTCGTTACAGAACATAACAGTATAATTGCTAATATTAATATGTTTCTCATATATGTAAATAATTAAGAATGTTATTTATTCGACTGAAGGTAGAAAAACAGAAACTCCTTAATCTGCATGGCAACAGCCACAAACACAATATTCAGGGTTAACACTACCTCCAGCACATTACGGCATTTTTTTGTTCTTTGCTTATTTTGTTCAATTTGTTTAGTTTCAATAATTTCATATTTGTCATTCCGTTTCTCAATCCTTCTCCCTGTTTTTTTAGTGAACCGGTTTTTGGTTTTCATTGTGTTGCCAGTTTTGTTTCACTTCTTATTGTTTGTCATTGTCTCCACAAGCGGCAACTTATTATGGAGACTTTGCAGAATGTATTTCAGATTAGTTTTCATGTGCGATTCGGGATTTGTTTGTCTTTGCAATTTTAGAAAAATTTTTACATCATGTCAAGAAAATAAGATGTTTTTTCATTGGTATTCAATATAACTTATAAGTTCCTCTTCTATATTTTATAAATCCTACTTTCATGCCAATAAACCAAACAGTAAGATGTTTTATATTGATATTCAATGATTTATTATAACACATCCGACAGTAATGCAATGATAATCCAATGGCTTGAGTTTATTTATGATATTTCGCACCTTGATTCTTATTTCTCATATTTTTATCGGATAATACCAATTTAAAAAATCCATTAAATTTTATTCATTTTTTTCAGCCAACACTAAACTTGTTTAATTTATATGACAGGATACATTCAGGATACACGTTTCTGATTTATGGATACATTTAGGATACATATCTTCGATTTATGGATACATTCAGGATACATTTCCTGTTTTTTTCAACATTTCATGCATCTTGTCTTTATAATCACCCTGTGCCGGAATTATCGCCAAGAAAATTTTTTGTTTTGGTGTTTATGAAATTTTCACTGCAAAAGGTATTTGCTATCTGTA